>NZ_JAEHNZ010000001.1:0-917951 GCF_016623605.1 Kingella bonacorsii
AGAGTGGGGAGTGTGGTGGGCATGGTTGGGGGTGGGGTGATGTTTTCAGGCTGCTTTTGGGGTTAGGCAGCCTGAAATAAAGTTCAGCGAAGTTCCAATGGCATTAGCCGTGCTTCGTTTGATGTTTCTGATGCGTTTACCTTTGCGCCTTATCGCGGCGCGGGCGACTTACTTTCTTTGCTTCGCCAAAGAAAGTAAGCAAAGAAAGGCGCCCCCGACGTGCAGGTCTGCTTCGCAGACTTCCCTCACTGCGCATCCTTTTTTCGGCGCGTGCGAACTAGCCGCGCTACGCGCGTCGTCGAACAAGCGCACGCTTTTTCCCGAAAAAAGGACGCTCCGTTCGGCTGGACGTAGGGGAATGGGCAGTAGTATCAACCAAACGCGATAGATTAGATATTGTCAGATATGAATGCCCCTTGTGGCACTTGAAATATACAAGGCAGCCTGAAAATTATTTGGGCTTGCGGCGGATGTTTTTATGGAAGGTGATGGTTTGCACGGGGGCGCGGGTGAGCTGTTTGGGCAGGGTGGTCAGCGCGATGATTAGGATGGTGGCGGCGTAGATGAGCAGCCATGAGCCGTTGGCGGCGCGTGCGCCTAGCCCTGTGGCGGCGGCAAGTGCGGCGCCAAACAGCCATGCTAGAAGTGTGCCGCTGCCTGCGAGATAAAGGGCGTAGTGGATTTGGCGGCGCATCATTTTTTGCTGGGCGGCGCGGGCGAGAATAAAGGCGATGATGGCGTTGAGCAGATAGATAATCAGGGCGGCAAACAGCAGTTGGCTGTCCCATGCGAGCCATTGGCGTTGTTGGTGTTGGGTGGTGTAGAGAATGGCGCGGGGATGGTTGAGCAGCAGGGCAATCAGGTCGTGCAGCGCGGTGAACAGGATGGGGGCAAGGGTGAGTGTGGCGAGGCAGAAGCGGAGGTGGGGGCGGGGTTCTTGGGTGTTCATGGTGGGTGTAGTGTGTGATGGAATGAGGCAGCCTGAAAAGTCAAATCTTGGGGGTAAACAGCGTTTTCAGGCTGCCTTAAATATCAAACGAACGAAATTCAAATTGATAGCTGCCATCGGTTTGGCGATTGTATTCGGCAAGCAGATAAAACGGGTAGTTTTGCTCATCCAGCACCACGCATTCAATCAAATAATCGCCGTCCACTTCGTCAATCGTTAAATAGGGGTCGCCGTTTAAATTGCTGTTGATTTTGGTTTCGGCAAATAGGTGCAGCGTGGCTTTGTTGCCAACAAAATCAAGCTGTTCGTCCCATTCGCGCACGACGTTGGTGGACAAGCCGTAGTGGCGTGCTAATTTGGGCAGGTCATTATTGCGGTAGGCGGTTAAAAAAGCGGCGCATTCTTGGTAGATGCGGTGGCGCAGGGCAAGGGTGGGCATGGTTGGTTTCTCAATTGAATGGTGGTTGAGGCAGCCTGAAAAGGGTGTTGGTTAGGCTGAACTGTGTTTCAGGCTGCCGTTAGCATGGTGCGTGATTCGAGGGACAGACGTAGTTGCGCGATAGGCAGCCTGAAAAGGAGTTTGGCGGCGTTCGCTAAACGGTGCGTGGCAAAGCCACACGCTTTACAATGGGGCAAACCTACGGCGGTAAACCTACGGCGATAAACCCACGGCGGTAAACCTATGGTTGCTCCACCCGATGATAACGCCCCGTTTCCAGTTCCATCTCTTGCGCTTTGCCGTGTCCGCACCATTGGATTTGGATGCGGATTTTTTTGTCTTTCAGGCTGCCTAATCCAAATAGGATGCGGCGGTCGCTTTGCGCGGCAAGCCCGTTGTTGGCATAGACTTCGCGGGCGATGGGCGGCTGGTTTTCGGGATAGGCGACAACTTTGCTGTGGTAGGCGTTGCGGGCGCAGGTTTTGCCGTTGCCCACCAAATCCAGCCCCAGCCATGCGGCGGGTTGGCTGTCGTTGCGATAGAGGGTGGGGCGCGCGGTCATGTGGGTTACCAGCAGGTCGGGGTCGCCGTCGTTGTCAAAATCGGCGTGTATCATGCCGCGCGATGTGCCTGTGTAGTCTGCGCCTGCTTGTTTGGCGACATCAATAAAGTAGTCGCCTTGGTTGAGATAGAGCCTATTGGCTTCGTTGCCAAACACGCAGCGTCCGCGCACGTCTGCCCAGCGGTCGGCGTAGCCGTGCACATCGGGGTTGGTGAGGGCGATTTGGGCGTTCCAATACCAATAATCGGGGCAGCGGGCTTCTTTTTTGTCGTAGGCATCGTCTGCCATGCCGTTGGCTTGCGCCATGTCTAGCTTGCCGTCGCGGTTGAAGTCGGCGTAGGTTGCGCCCCAGCCAAAGCGTTGTTCGTTGAGCGCGTTGCGTTTGGCGGCTTGGTCTTGGAACATGGCGGCATCGGCTTGCCCTGCTTGGCTTTGGTTTACCCACAGCAGGCTGCCTTCGGCTTGCAGTTTTTCGTGCACATTGGAAACGTGAATATCGGGCTTGCCATCGCCTGTTACATCGCCGATGGTGGCGTTCATGCCTTTGTAGGTGTCGCGCCCGATGCTGCCGACAAATGCGCCGCGAATGGCTTGGAAGCCTTTGCCTTGGCGGTTGATGTAAAGCTCGTCTGGGCCAAAGTCGTTGGCGATGTATAGGTCGGGGTAGCCGTCAGCGTTTAGGTCGCCCGCGCCAATCGCCATTGTCCAATGCTTGCCTTGCAAGCCGCTTTGGGCGGCGGGGACGAGCTGGAATGTGCCGTTGCCCATGTTTTGATAGAGCCAGTTTTCATCGGCGTTGTCGGCGTTGTGCCACGAGCGGTGCATCACGTTAAACATCCGTCTATCGCCTGCGTATTGCGGTTTAGGCAGCCTGAAAATGTTGTAGGGCTGGGGGGTGTCGTAGTCGGGCAGATAGCGTTGCATCACATTGCCGATGATGATGTCGTCCAGCCCGTCTTGGTTGTAGTCCAGCACGTTGGCAGCGGTGCTGATTTGATAGGGGGCGATGCCCGCTTGCTCGGCGATGGAAGTGAAGTCGAGTTTGCCTGTTTGCGCCAACTCGTTGCGCAGCAGAATGCCTTTGCCAAAGCCTACGCCCAGCAGCAAGTCTTGGTCGCCGTCGTTGTCAAAATCCAGCCATGTGGCAGAAGCAATCAGCCCGTGGGTTTCAGGCTGCCTGCGGTTGGCATCCAGCTGCGGCAGGGGGAATTTTTCAAATTGGAAATTGCCTTTGTTGATGTATAACTGGGCGCGGTCGGCTCCGGCTTTAAGCGGCTGGGTGAGAAAAATATCGGGCAAACCGTCTTGGTTTACATCCGCCACCGCGCCTGCGTCGCCCACCGAAAGCAGCCATTTGGCAACGTGGCGCATTTGCGGGTCGGTGCGCTCCAAAATATCACCTTGCGCGCCTGTTAAGCCGCTTTGGCTGGCGGGGATTTGCACGAGCTTAAAGCCGATGTCTTGGCTGTCTGCAAAGGAATGGCTGGCTTTATACGCGCCAATGCCCGCCGCGCCGATGATGGCGATGGCTAAGGCAGCCTGAAAATGGGTTTGGATGGCGTTGCGCCAGTTGATTTGCTGGCGCGTTTGCCAGAAAAGGTAAATGCCGCGCAGGGTGAAATAGGCAAAGCCTGCGTAGAATAGGGTGGAGAATTGTTGGAATTTGTGCAGGGCTAAATCCACCAACACAATCATCGCCGCCATGCCAATTTGCCCTTTTTTGCTGCTGGGCGACGTGGGCGGGTCGGGTAGCATAAAGAACACGAACAGATAAAACGCAGGCGAAGTGAACGCGCCCATAAACAGCGTTTCGGCGGGGATGTGGTGGCGCAGAATATAGGCGCGCAAGCCCACTTGGGCGGCGTAGAACAGCAAAAACGAGCCAATCAGCCATGCGCGATGGATGTTCACGCGCACCAGCATGATGGCGGCGGTGGCAACAAAAAAGGCAACCACACCCGAGCCACCCCATTGATAGGCGGGCGATGGCGTTACCATGCCGCCACCAAAAAACAGCGCGGCAACAATGCCAAACAGCGAAGGGTTGTAAATATGCTTGCCGTTTACTGTAAACAAATATTTGGACGCGATGGCGAAAAACGGCGGCAGCAGCGCAAACCAAATGCCATGCGCGAAATTGGTGAGCATGGAAAGGCTGGTGCCTGTAATCGCCGCGCTCAGCGGAAACAGCGGCGTGGAGCGGCGCAGGATGGTGTGCAGGGTTAAATCGGTGAGCACGGAGGTGGCAACGATGGCGGCGATTTGCCACGGGCTGCGGTTGAAGCCCCAAAACAGGATGCCGAACGCGAGAAAGGTGAGTTGCAAGCCGAGCACCGCCCAGCGCGGGTCTTGGCGGGATGGGATTTTGGGGAAAGGCATGGTGTGGGTTTGTGAATGAGAATGTGGGATAAGGCAGCCTGAAAATAGGTTTGGGGCTGGTTAGCGAAAGGGCGGATTTTATACTAGGGGTGGGAGTGGGGCAAAGGGCTGTGGGGTGGTTTTCAGGCTGCTTTGGGTGGGGTAAAGGCAGCCTGAAAAGGGTCGTGATGGAGCGTCGGCGGCTCGCCGACATTTGTATGGGGTAGCGTCCTAAAAAGTATGCTGCACTGCTGTTCCTTCCTCCGCTGGCGGGGGAAGGCTAGGATGAGGGTGGTAGGTTAAACAGCCACCCCCCACCCTAACCCTCCCCCGCCAGCGGGAGAGGGAACAGATTGCGTAGTTTTTAACCAGTACTGCTTGCTATCAATAAATAGTCAAGCCAGCATTCTTTTTAGGGCACCATCTTGTATGGATGCAATGGGTTGGCACGCATTACAGGCGCGGGCGCGATGGTGGGCAGCCTGAAATAGTTATGCGCGTGGGGTGCAGGGGCTTGCCCCTGCTCGTGGTAGGCGGCGAAACGCCTGCTCTGGCAAAATATTGGCGTGCTAAAAGGCAGCCTGAAACGGTATTTATCCATTTTCAGGCTGCCTTTTGCTGCGCTATGCTTATCCGCCGCAGCCACTCGTTGCCACGGATACGCTGCCATCACTCTGAATCACCCTTGCCACCAACGCTTTCTCTCGCCCCTGCATATTGGGAATCTGCACCTGAATGCCGTTGCCCGCCGCCACGTCCACAAACTCGTTTTTGCGTTTCATTTGGTCTAACACGATGAGTTGATTGCCGCGTGGATGGATGATTTCCAGCGTGTCGCCCAGCGCAAAGCGGTTTTTCACGTCTATGGTTGCCCAGCCATCGGCATCTACATCGCGGATTTGGCCGACAAACTGGCTCTGCTTGGCGATGGAGTGGCCGTAGAGGTAGTTTTGGTATTCCTGCGTTTGGTGGCGTTCCAAAAAGCCGCTGGTGTAGCCGCGGTTGGCCAGCCCTTCCAATTCCGCCAGCAGGCTGTAATCAAACGGCTTGCCAGCCACCGCATCGTCAATCGCCTTGCGATACGCCTGCGCCACGCGGGCAACGTAGTAAACCGATTTGGTGCGCCCTTCCACTTTCAGGCTGTCCACGCCGATTTCCGCCAGCTTCGCCACTTGCTCAATCGCGCGCAAGTCTTTGGAATTCATAATGTATGTGCCGTGTTCGTCTTCCATAATCGGCATGAGTTCGCCGGGGCGGTTGCTCTCTTCAATCAGGAAGACTTTGTTGGCGGCGGGGTGGCGTTGCTGCCCGTTGATGCCTTCAAAGGCGGCGTTGGCTTCTTCTTGGGCAGCCTGAAAATTGAAGCCGCTCAATGATTTCACATCGCCCATTTCGTCTTCTTCGGTGTCGTGGACTTTGTAGTCCCAGCGGCAGGAGTTGGTGCAGGTGCCTTGGTTGGGGTCGCGGTGGTTGAAGTAGCCCGAAAGCAGGCAGCGGCCGGAATAGGCGATGCACAATGCGCCGTGCACGAACACTTCCAGTTCGATATCGGGGCATTCTTGGCGGATTTCGGCGATTTCGTCCATACTCAATTCGCGCGACAGGATGATGCGTTCCACGCCGATGTTTTGCCAGAATTTCACGCCCCAATAGTTGGTGGTGTTGGCCTGCACGGACAGGTGCACGGGCATGTCGGGGTATTTGTCGCGCACTTCCATAATCAGGCCGGGGTCTGCCATGATGAGTGCGTCGGGCTTCATGGCGATGAGGGGCTGCATGTCGGCGTGGAAGGTTTTGAGTTTGCTGTTGTGCGGCAGGGTGTTCACGGTGAGGTAGAATTTTTTGCCGCGCGCGTGGGCTTCGCTGATGCCTTGTTGCAAAACGTCTAATTTGGCAAATTCGTTGTTGCGGGCGCGCAGGGAATAGCGCGGGCTGCCGGCATACACGGCATCTGCGCCGAAATCGAAGGCGGTCTGCATGCGTTCGAGGCCGCCGGCGGGGAGGAGAAGCTCGGGGGATTTTTTCATTTTGGATACTCTTGATAGTGTTGAATCAGAATGCGCTATTTTAGCGCGTTTATGGTTTTCAGGCTGCCTTTGTTGATGATGCAAAGGCAGCCTGAAAATGGGTTTAGGTTTTTGTGGCAAGTATTTGCGCTGCGAAAGGCAGCCTGAAAACGCGGTTGTTGTTAAACCCATCGGCAGCCTATGGAGCGTCGGCGGCTCGCCGACATTTTGTTTGACAACACGCGCAATGTTATTAACTGTGCCATTGGGCGATAAATTGTGGCTGTATTATGTGTTTAGCAAAGATTTTCAGGCTACCTTGGGCTGGAATACAAAGGCAGCCTGAAAATGGGTTGGTGCTTTATGGTTGGCTTTTGGCGTAGCTTTAACCATGCGTCTCATGCCGACGGGGCACTTACTTTTCTTTGCTTCGCCAAAGAAAAGTAAGTAAAAGAAAGGTGACCCCGACGTGCAGGTCTGCTTCGCAGACTTCCCTCACTCCGCATCCTTTTTTCGGCGCGTGCGAACTAGCCGCGCTTTGGGCGCCATCGAACAAGCGCACGCTTTTTCCCGAAAAAAGAATGCTGCGTTCGGCTGAACGTAGGGGAGGTGGCAGTAGCATTAAACATTTGTGATGGATTAGGCAGTCTGCGGAGCGTAGCGGAGTTGCGAAGCTAAAACCAATCTATTCAGCAAAAAACCGCATGATAGGACACCAATCGGTTTTGTTTTTTCAGGCTGTCTCAATCACCGTATTTTAGACTTTCCACTCCATCCAGCTACGCAATCCCCCCAAATTCCACTAGAATGCGCGTTTTCATTTTTCCCAAAAACTACCATGATTTACTTGTTAATCAGCATATTAGCCAGCGTTTCCGTATCCGTGTTGCTCAAAATCGCGCGGCAAAAACAAATCGGCTTGGCGCAAGCCATCGGCGTGAACTATGCGGTGGCAACGCTGCTTACCGCCGCGTTGCTAGAACCCAACTTCACCAACTGGCAACAAACCCTGCTGCCGCACGCATGGCTGTTTGGCTTGTTGGGCGTGTTGCTGCCCAGCGTGTTTGTGATTATGGGCAAGGCGGTGCAACACGCGGGGATTGTGAAATCGGATGCGGCGCAGCGGCTGTCGCTGTTTTTGCCTGTGCTGGCGGCGTTTGCGCTGTTTGGCGAAACGCTCACGCCGCATCGGGCGGTGGGCTTGCTGCTGGCGTTTGCTGCGCTGGCGTGTTTGTTGATTAAGCCGCAGAAAACGGCGGGCGCAGGCAGCCTAAAAACGCAAGCTGTTTATTTGCTCGGCGTGTGGCTGGGCTACGGCGTGATTGACATTTTGTTCAAACAGCTTTCCAAAACGGCGGGCACGGGCAGCAATTTGCTGGTGATGTTTGCGCTGGCGGGCGTGTTGATGGCGGCGTATTTGGTTGTGCAAAAAGCCCGCTGGACGCGCGCCAGCATCATCGGCGGCATTGTGTTAGGCAGCCTGAATTTTGTGAACATTTTGTTTTATTTGAAAGCCCACCGCGCATTCAGCGGCAACCCCACGCTGGTGTTTGCGGGCATGAATATGGGCGTGATTGCGCTGGGCACGCTGGTGGGCGCGGGCGTGTTTAAAGAAAAACTGAGCGCGTTGAACATCGCGGGTGTGCTGCTGGCGTTGGCGGCGGTGGGGTGCTTGTTTTATGGGGTGGGGTGGTTTTAGTTTTGCTGCTGTGTGATGGGTTTCAGGCTGCCTAATTGGGGATGAGGCGTAAAGAATGCAAAATAAAAGCAGTAAGAAATAAGATTAGAGAATTATCATGATGATAGTGAATAAGCTGAAAGGTGAGGGTTTTTCTGACGGAGAAATCCAGCTAATGCGTTCAATTAAACCTAGAACAATAATGAATATAGAGCTTGTTTATCCTAATATAGTCCATAATGAAATCATAATTGGTTATGATACATACCCAATCATTGTGAAAGCAGAGGGCATATTTATTCATGAGACATCCAATTATCGTTTCATAAATTCAAATATAAATGCTTTTTTAAGCTGTTTGAATATATATGATGAATACTGCAAAAATATTGCGTTTTATGCTAACGAAGATGAGAATACGATTATTGAAATTGTGAAAAAATATATTAACCAAATGAAAGCATGCGATTTTTACGCATTGAGTAATAAGGATTTTTACTGGTCAATAATGGCACAGCAAATGATGGATGGAAATATATAGCAAGTAGGTCGGGCATTTATGCCCGAACTTTTTAGCTCTTTTAGATAAAGTAGATATTATTTACCAAGACGAGACAGACAAAAATAGCCCCAATATTGCAATTGAAGTAACTTTGCCCGATTGACTGACTTATGATGATAAGAAAGATGTGTTGAAGGTGCGTAATCGAAATTCTACGGTCGTTTTAATTCAGGCTTAGACAAGATGGCGAGCCACAGATAGTACAAGTTACAGCAATGAATACTTATTCAATAACGATTCTGGATACTCCAACTGACATTTGATGCGCATAAAACCCTATCTCATTGTTATTTAATTTTATTTTTATTTTCATGATGTTATTATTCATTTCGGTTTCTTTTATAAGTATTTTTGCGTTTTTGTTTTTTATTTTTAATAATTTTCTCATGCTAAAATTAAAGTAACCAAAACCAAAATAACCAAAAAATGTTAAAACAATATTGGCACCTATGGCATTATTCCAATTTTTTAATTTATTTTTTGGGGGGTGTTTTAAAGTCGCGATAACATAGATTAAATAACCTTTCTCAATAGGAGACTTCCATTTACCGAAATAAATTTCTTCTATGCATACATTCTCAAGAACATCTTTTCCGTACAAATTTTCTAGATATATCCATGATGGTTGAAAAAAATTCATTTTTTCATATTCCTATTTTTATTAAGATTGCAACCTTTTGCAAAACCCACAACCGATGGAGCATCGGCGGTTCTCCGACATTTTAGTAAACCAGTAATATCATGTGTTTAATAAGCCATTTGGCGGTGAGTCGCCGCTACTCTATTTTAGTTTCAGGCTGCCATTGGGATTTTGCAAAGGTCTCAGGCTGCCTCTGTTTCATCAGGAGCTTGCCATTGCGTTCTAGGCAGAAAAAAGTAAATCGCCAGCCATGTGCCGATGGGAAAGCCCAGCAGCATCATGGCGAACACAATTTCGGAAGCCTTGCGCGACCATTCGTATTTCTGCGCCGCGCCATAGGCTAACAGCGCGTGCAGTCCAATGGGGAAAGTGCATAGAATAATCATCAGCAATAGGGTTAAAAAGCTATTGATGGGGATGGACATAAGCAGCACAAGCAGTGTAGGCGGCATAAACAGCGCGTAAAAAATGGTGCAGCCGATGTGCACGCGCTTTAAGCGTAGGTGGTTATCGCGGTAGGTGGTGTGCCATGTTTTCATTGTGTTTTTTTCTATGTTGAGGCAGCCTGAAAACCAATAACGGTTTCAGGCTGCCTGCTTGTTTGCAAAATTAAATCTCAATCCCTTTCAACTTCGCTACGGTGTTGATGTCTTTATCTCCGCGCCCTGATAGGTTCACCAAAATCACTTGGTCTTTGCCCATTTTTGGCGCGTTTTCTACTGCCCATGCCAGCGCGTGGCTGCTTTCCAGTGCAGGGATGATGCCTTCGTATAAGCATAGTAAATCAAAGGCTTGCAAGGCGGCTTCGTCGTTGGCAACGGTGTATTCCACGCGCTTGATGTCGTGCAGATGGCTGTGTTCGGGGCCGATACCAGGGTAGTCCAAGCCTGCGGATACGGAGTGCGTGCCGAGGATTTGCCCGTTGTCGTCTTGCATCAAATAACTGCGAAAGCCGTGCAGCACGCCGATGGGGGCGTGGGATGAGATGGGCGCGGCGTGGCTGGCGGTGTGGATGCCCAAGCCGCCTGCTTCTACGCCAACTAGGCGGGTTTGCGTTTCGGCGATATAGGGGTGGAACAGCCCGATGGCGTTGGAGCCGCCGCCCACGCAGGCAACGGCAACATCAGGCTGCCGCCCGATGGCTTCTTGCATTTGCGCTTGGGCTTCGCGCCCGATGACGCATTGAAAATCGCGCACCATTTCGGGATAGGGCGCGGGACCGGCGGCGGTGCCGATGATGTAGAAGGTGTCGTCCACGCGGGCAACCCATTCGCGCATGGCTTCGTTCATTGCGTCTTTAAGCGTGCGGCTGCCGCTTTCTACGCTGACGACGTTGGCGCCTAGCAGCTTCATGCGGAACACGTTGGGGGCTTGGCGGATGATGTCGTCTGCGCCCATGTAAACATGGCATTCCATGCCGAAGCGGGCGGCTACGGTGGCGCTGGCCACGCCGTGTTGCCCTGCGCCTGTTTCGGCGATGACGCGTTTTTTGCCCATGCGGCGGGCGAGCAGGGCTTGCCCGATGGTGTTGTTGATTTTGTGCGCGCCTGTGTGGTTGAGGTCTTCGCGTTTGAGCCAGATTTGCGCGCCGCCGAGATGCTTGGACAGGCGTTCGGCGTGGTAAACGGGGCTGGGGCGGCCGACGTAGTGTTTTAAGTCGCGTTCAAATTCTGCCCAAAATTGCGGGTCTTGCTTGGCGGCGGCATAGGCTTGGGCGAGTTCTTGCAGCGCGGGAATCAGCGTTTCGGCAACGTACACGCCGCCGTGTTCGCCAAAAAAGCCTTGTTCGTTGGGGGCTTGGTAGTTTTGCATGATGGTTTCCTTTGGGGGATGAGTGTTAAGAAAGTTTAACGGATGATAGCATAAGGTGGGGTTGGGTTTGGGGAGTTTTTGGGAGTGGGGGCAGCCTGAAATGGGGTGAGCTAATAGGAATATGGTTTTCAGGCTGCTTGTTGATGATTTTGTGATGGAGAGTTTAGGCTGTCTTTATTGTTGAGCGTTGCTTAAAGGTAGCTTGAAAATGGGTTGCTGCTTTGTGGTTAGCATACGATTAGTTTTAACCATGCGTCTCGTGCCGACGGGGCACTTACTTTTCTTTGCTTCGCCAAAGTGTGAACCTGTATTCATCATCCACGCGATAGCTTTCGCGTCCTAAAAACATGGCTACTGCGTTGCAAATGCTCGCAAGGTGTCCAACCTTGCTGCGCTTTGCTCCTTGTATCCATGCTTTTATGCCGCAAAATCTATTCACGCGGATAATGAATACAGGTTCAAAGCAAAAGAAAGGCGACCCCGACGTGCAGGTTTGGCTACGCCAAACTTCCCTCACTCCGCATCTTTTTTTCGGCGCGTGCGAACTAGCCGCGTTTTGCGGGTCGTCGGACAAGCGCACGCTTGTTTCCGAAAAAAGAATGTTCCGTTCGGCTGGACGTAGGGGAGGGCAGCAGCATCAAACATTTGCGATGGATTAGGCAGCCTGAAAATCAATCTATCCAGCAAAAAATCGTTTGGCTTAACATCAAGCGGGTTTGTGTTTTCAGGCTGCCTTTACGACGCCCAAAGGCAGCCTGAAAACGCTTGCCCCCCAGCAACGGTAAAGAGTGGGTATGGCGGCGATACGCCATGTTCTGTTCCAAACTACGCAAATAATTGAGGCAGCCTGAAACGCCATTATCCCGTTTTGCCGTTTCAGGCTGCCTTTGCCCAATCTGCCATTTGGGCGACAGCCGCTGCCGCTTCATTTTAGGTTTTCAGGCTGCCTTTAAAGATAAAATCATAGGCAGCCTGAAAACAGAAAAACCCCATTTCAGGCTGCCTCATCCGCCACCACAGGGCAGCCTGAAACCCGCCCTTCAATTTCCAGTATAATCCGCATCTTTATTGAATTTAGGCAGCCTGAAAACCATGCACCCCATCTCTCAAACCGTCGCGCAAAATCTGCTCCATGCCAACCATCTTTCCGCTGAAAATCTTGCTCAATCGCTCGCCCTTATCGGCGTGCGTCATGTTGATTACGCGGATATTTATTGCCAGCGCACCGCGTTTGAAAGCTGGCATTTGGATGAAGGCATTGTGAAATCAGGCAGCTACCAGATAGACCAAGGCGTAGGCGTGCGCGCCGTGTCGGGCGAAAAAACCGCCTTTGCTTACGCCGACAGCCTGAGCGCCGATGCCATCCGCCGCGCCGCCCAAGCCGTGCGCGTGATTGGCGAAGCGGGCAACACCGCGCCCGTGCGCGTGCCAGCGCAGGTTTCAGGCTGCCCCAACGCATACGGCGCGCTCAACCCGATTGCCACGCTGGACTCGCCGCAAAAAGTTGCCCTGCTGCAAAAAGTAGAAACGCTTGCCCGCGCCGCCGACCCGCGCATCGTGCAAGTGATGGCGGGGCTAACCTGCGAACACGACATGATCTACATCGCGCGGCTAGACGGCAAACACGCCGCCGACATCCGCCCACTGGTGCGATTAAGTCTCACCGTGATTGCCAAACAAGGCGAACGGCGCGAACAAGGCAGCGCAGGCGGCGGCGGACGCTTTGATTTGGCGTATTTTGACGACGCGAAAATCCAAGAATATGTGAACCACGCCGTGCAACAAGCGCTCACCAATCTGGAATCCCGCCCCGCCCCCGCCGGCGCGATGACCGTCGTGCTCGGCAGCGGCTGGCCGGGCATTTTGCTGCACGAAGCCGTGGGGCACGGTTTGGAAGGCGATTTCAACCGCAAGCAAACCAGCGCGTTTTCAGGGCTCATCGGGCAGCGCGTCGCCGCCAAAGGCGTAACCGTAATCGACCAAGGCAACATCGCCGAGCGACGAGGCAGCCTGAATATCGACGACGAGGGCAACGAAACGCGCCGCACCGTGTTGATTGAAGACGGCATCCTCACCGGCTATATGCAAGACGAAACCAACGCGCGGCTAATGGGCGCAAGCCCCACGGGCAACGGACGGCGCGAAAGCTATTCATCCGCCCCCATGCCGCGCATGACCAACACCTTTATGGAAAACGGCACGCACGAAGCCGAGGAAATCATCGCCAGTATCCAAAAAGGCATTTACGCGGTGAACTTTGGCGGCGGGCAAGTGGACATCACCAGCGGCAAATTCGTCTTCTCCGCCAGCGAAGCATGGTGGGTAGAAAACGGCAAATTACAATACCCCGTGAAAGGCGCAACCATCATCGGCAACGGGCCCGAAGTGCTCAAACACGTTTCCATGATAGGCAACGACAGCCGCCTAGACACAGGCAT
The DNA here is from genome assembly GCF_016623605.1 of Kingella bonacorsii. Classification (NCBI taxonomy): domain Bacteria; kingdom Pseudomonadati; phylum Pseudomonadota; class Betaproteobacteria; order Neisseriales; family Neisseriaceae; genus Kingella; species Kingella bonacorsii. Next base: position 13,445 of record NZ_JAEHNZ010000001.1, read on the forward strand.
CGGCGTGTGCGGCAAGGACGGGCAAAGCGTGCCCGTGGGCGTGGGGCAGCCCACGCTGCGGATTGACGCGGGGCTCACGGTGGGCGGCAGCGAGGCGTAGTGGAACAAGGCGGGCAATCGTGTGAACAAGGTTGCCCGCCGTTTTTCAGGCTGCCTCGGATGTCGCACCCAACCCCAAAGGCAGCCTGAAAACCACGCCCAACCCAATCCACCGAAAGCTAACCATGCCCAAACTCAACCTTGCCCACATCCACCTGCACCAGCAACCCGACGGCACGCGGGAAATCTGCGTCGCCCCCGAGTATCTTGCCCACGGTACGCAAGCCGCCGCCTATTACCAAGCCCGCGACACCACCCCCGTTGCCCTGCGCATCACCACCGCCTTTCTGCCGTTTGAGCAGCGGCAGCCTGAAAACCAAAGCGCCGAAAACCTAAATTTCGCCGCGCTCGCCCATTGCCCCGCGCTGCAACGCCTGTCGTTCAGCGAATACCGCGCCCGCCAATACAGCAACCTTGCCGCGCTCTACGCCCTGCGCCACCTCACCCATCTCACCCTGCCGCACCAATCCCAGCCCAAAATCGACCTCGCCCAATTCCCCAACTGCGCGAACTCAGCTGTGCAGGCAAAGGCAACGCGCACAACCTAAGCCAAGCCGCATCGCTGCAACGGCTGTATCTGTTTTCGTTTAAAGACAAAGACCTCAGCGCGTTAGGCAGCCTGAAAAACCTGCAACAGCTCACCCTTATCCGGCCCGCCATAGAAACGCTGAACGGCTTAACCGAGTTACTGCAATTGGAAACGCTGGATATTGCCTACGCCCGCAAGCTGCACGACATCAGCGCGTTGCAGCAATGCCCGTGGCTCAAATCGGTTGCGCTGCCCGCCAAGTTTCAAGGGTGAGCCCTATCCTTGCCCGCTTAATTGATACGCGATTGATACGCGCACAGGCAGCCTGAAAAACAAAACCGTTTGGTGTGCGCCAAACGGTTTTTTGTAGGATAGATTTGGGTTTCAGGCAAAGAAAGTAAGTCGCCTGCGCCGCGATAAGGCGCAAAGGCAAACCCATCAGAAATGCCAGACGAAGCACAATCAACACCATTCGAGCTTTACAAAATTTCGTTTCGGCTGCCTATTCTCCACCCTTACCATCCGCCTCATCCGCCCGCAAACAACACGCCACCGCCACATCCGATTCCAACACGCAACAACACGCCAAAACCTCCCCCTCGGCAATAAACGCCATCGGCATCTCCCGATACGACACCCGCCCCGCCAGCAGCTTCACCCTGCACGAGCCGCAATAGCCGCTGCGGCATTGGTATTCCACCGCATGGTTCGTGCGCTCCAAGCCCGCCAGCAGCGACTCGTCGGGCAATAATTCAAATTCCGCATCCAGCGTGGTAACTTTAAACATAACGGCAGCCTGAAAAGCAAAAGCGCGAATTATAAGAGAAAACGCCGCCCGCTGTTTTCAGGCTGCCGCAACTTTCAGGCTGCCGCATCGCGCCGCCGTTCCCCCGCCCGCCGCAACATTTCTTAACCCAATCCAAAAAATCCCCACAAAAAGATGACTTTTCGTAAATAATTTTTTACAATCCAGCTGTCTCAACAAAGGCGGCTTTTCAGGCTGCCTTATTCGTTTTACTCCTTTCTGCGTTTCCCCCACGCGGTAAACCCTTGCTCCACCCCCGTTTGCCGCGTTAGATTTTTCATGAATCGGCACAACCGAATCACGCGAAAATCCGCCACACGCCCCGCTTCACGAGCAAACAAGCCGCGCGTACCGCAGCACTCCATACAGGAAAACCATGAAACCCATCCAAATCATCTCGCCCCTGCTTGCGCTGATTGCGCCCGCCCTCGCCCAAGCCGCCGAATTTAACGCCGCCGAGCTTAGCCTCGCATGGGGCATCCCCTTCGCCCTTATCCTGCTTTCCATCGCCCTTGGGCCCTTGTTTTTCGCCAACATCTGGCATCACCACTTCGGCAAAATCACCCTCGGCTGGACGCTATTGTTCCTTATCCCGTTCACGCTCACCTTCGGCGGCAGCCAAAGCCTGCACCTGATTGCCCACGCCCTTATCGGCGAATACATCCCCTTTATCCTGCTGCTGCTCGCCTTATACACCATCTCGGGCGGCATCCTCGTGTGGGGCAATTTGCACGGCTCCGCCAAGCTCAACACCCTTCTGCTCGCCATCGGCACCGCCCTTGCCTCCATCATGGGCACCACAGGCGCAGCCATGCTGATGATACGCCCGCTGCTCAAAGCCAACGACAACCGCAAGCATAATGTGCACGTTGTCATCTTCTTTATCTTTCTCGTTGCCAACATCGGCGGCGGCTTAACCCCGCTGGGCGACCCACCGCTCTTTCTTGGCTTTTTAAAAGGCGTGGACTTCGGCTGGACAGTCGTACACATGTTCCCGCCCGTGTTGATTAGCACCATCGTGCTGCTCACCGTGTTCTACATCCTAGACAGCCGCTACTTTGCCCGAGCCGATGAAATCCTGCCCAAAGACCCCACCCCCGACAGCCATTTTCAGGCTGCCTTCCCCGCGGTGGACGGCATCAAAATCTACGGCAAAATCAACTTCTTGCTGTTAGCAGGCGTGATTGGCGCGGTGTTGTTATCAGGGCTATGGAAGCCCGAATCACACGGCTTTGAAATCCTTGGCGCGCACCTAGAACCGCAAAACATGGCGCGCGATGCCATCCTGATTGTGCTTGCCCTGATTTCGCTGTGGGTAACGCCCAAGCAAGTGCGTGCGGGCAACGAGTTCAATTTTGACCCCATCGCTGAAGTCGCCAAACTGTTTGCAGGCATTTTCATTACCATCTCCCCCGTGCTCGCCATGCTGCAAGCGGGCGAAAAAGGCGCATTTTCAGGCGTGATTTCGCTGGTGCACGATGCCGCAGGCAAGCCCATCAACGCCATGTATTTTTGGATGAGCGGCATGCTATCGGGCTTCTTGGACAACGCCCCCACCTACCTCGTATTCTTTAACATGGCAGGCGGCGACCCACACGAGCTGATGCGCGGTGAGCTGTTTCACACGCTGCTGGCGATTTCCATGGGCTCGGTGTTTATGGGCGCACTCAGCTACATCGGCAACGCGCCCAACTTTATGGTGAAAGCCATCGCCGAGCAGCGCAAAGTCAAAATGCCCAGCTTCTTTGGCTACATGACTTGGTCGTTTGGCATTTTGATTCCGCTGTTTATCCTGCATACACTGGTGTTTTTTGTGTTCCAGATTTTCTAAGCGGAAAAGGCAGCCTGAAAACCGGTGTTATGGGTTTTCAGACTGCCTTGCTTTGACGGGGGATGGTGGCGGAAGCCGAATTTATACGGTATTGCAGCCCGTCCGTCGTATCCGAATCATCCAACGCGCCAACAACGGGCTGCCTTTGCATAGACAAATCTGTCTTTCAGGCTGCCCACCGCCCAGCAAAGGCAGCCTGAAAACATCGGAGCAGCCATGGAAACAGAACTCAAACTGTATTACCGGTGCGGTGTTACGGCTTTATTGCAGTTGGCAATACTGGCGGCTTTGCTGTATTACGCCAACCACACCCTTCTCCGTTTTGATGCCGGCACAGGGCAGGCGGGCAAATGGCGGGAATATCTGCAACTGTTCCTTGTAGACGCACTGCTTGCCTGCCCGCTGATATTCCGTCTGTCCATGCTGCTTGACCGCCGTCCGCAAATCATTATCAGTGCGGACGGTATCCGCAGCCGCAACGGAAAAAATGCGGTATGGCGCGATGTCGGCTATTTGGGCAATATCCGTATAGGGCGGACAAGATACGGCACATGGCTGGATTTGTCTGTCGGCACGCAGGAGATGACGTTTCCGTTGAACCACCTGCGCTGCGACACCGACCAACTGGAAACCCTCGTCCGCGCCCTTGCCGCCGAACCCCAACGCATACGCCGCGTCCAAATCATCCAACGCGCCAACAGTGGGCAGCCGCCGGTGTAAACCAATGTTTTCAGGCTGCTCCGGCAAATAAAGGCAGCCTGAAAACCCAATCGGAAACCATTTATGAATATCATCAAATATCTGCAAGCCCAAGGCATAGACACCCGCAAAGGCTGCCAATGGCTCGTCAAACACCAACTCGTGCAAATCAACGGCGCCACCATCGCCAGCGACAAAGCCGAAGTGCAGCCTGAAAACGTCCGCAGCCTAACCATAGAAGGCGAAGACGCGCTCATCATCCCGCTGCCGCATTTCTACATCCTGCTCAACAAACCCGCCGACTACGAAGTCTCCCACAAACCGCGCGACTACCCCAGCGTGTTCACCCTGCTGCCCGACCAAATCCGTGCCGCCGACATCCAAGCCATCGGGCGGCTGGATGCCGGCACCACAGGCGTGCTGCTCATCACCAACGACGGGCAATTCAACCACCGCATGACCAGCCCCAAACACAAAGTCGCCAAAATCTACCGCATCACGCTCAAACACCCGGCCAGCGACACCCTATGCAGCAGCCTGAAAAACGGCGTATTGCTGCACGACGACAACGAAACCGTTGCCGCGCAAGAAGCCATCTTGCAAACCCCCACCACCCTGCTGATGACCATCACCGAAGGCAAATACCACCAAGTCAAACGCATGATAGCCGCCGCTGGCAACCGCGTTGCCCAGCTCCACCGCCAGCAGTTTGGCGACTGGGACACCCAAGATTTAGCCGCAGGCGAATGGCGGTTTATCCAGCCCGATAACGCATAGCGCACACCCCAAAGGCAGCCTGAAAACCAAAAATGGAGCGTCGGCGGCTTGCCGACAAATGCCAAAGCATCGCCAATCAGCACAGCCAAACCGCTGCCCAATCCAAAAGGCAGCCTGAAACGCACTAATTCACACAGCCCAAGCCACAAACCCCACTTCAGGCTGCCCCATCTCCTCCGCCCATTCATCCCACCTCACACCATGCCCAACCTCTTCATCTGCCTCACCCCCCTGCAAGCCCTCATCGCCCAAGCGCTCATCCGCCAAACCGCCCAACCTGCCGACCTGCTGATGGTGTGCTACCCCGAAGCCGACAACGCCAAATTCCAGCATTATTACCAACAAACCGCCGCCCAATGCCGCCGCAGCCGCTACCACATCGTCCCCCGCCGCCCGTGGCAACGCGCTTTCGCCCTACCGCGCCTGCTTGACGGGCTAGACAGCCGTTACCACACGCTTTACGCCGCCAGTATCGACAACGCCAACGTGCAATACCCCGCCAGCCGCCTGACATTCGACCGCCTTGAAACCTTCGACGACGGCACAGGCAATCTCTACCCGCAAAGCCTCCTCTACCAAAACGACAGCCCCAAGCGCCGCCTGCTCAACGCCCTGCGCGGCATCAGATGCACCACCCAAAGCCTGCGTCGCCTCAGCCGCCTGCACCACACGCTGTACCCCAACCTACCCAACATCGCCGCCCCCACCCGTCCCCTGCAACTGTGGCAAGGCAGCCTGAAATCCAGCCCAGCCCCGCCCCAACCGCCCCCATTCACATCCTGCTCGGGCAGCCGCTCTACCTCGAAGCCCCGCGCAACACCGCCCTGATGCAACGCATCGCCGAGCGCTTCCCCATCACCCACTATTTCCCCCACCCGCGCGAACACCACCCCATCCCCAATCTCAACTACATCCGCACCCCGCTCATCTTTGAAGACTGGCTGCTGCAACACATCCGCCAACAGCCGCACACCCCCGTCCACATCTATCATCTGGCCAGCACCGCCGCGTTCAACGTCAGCCGGTTCCCCAACGTCTGCATCCACAGCATCCGCCCGCCGGATGAACTGTTCCGCCGCCCTAGCTACGCGCATCTCTACCGCCTTATGCCTCAGCTCGGCATGGAAATCATCGATTTGGAGGCAGCCTGAAACCCCTTTCTCGTTTCAGGCTGCCATTGCCCGTTCTGCCCGCACAGGCGTTTCGCCGCCTACCACGAGCAGGGGCAAGCCCCTGCACCCCGTGCACAGCATCCGCCATTTTCAGGCTGCCCATAACGCATCGCCACGCCAACAAAAAAGCAGCCTGAAACCCCATTTCAGGCTGCCGCTACCGTCGGCAAAACGCCAAAGCATCTGCCGCGCATTCACGAATATCCTCATCCGCCGAACGCAGCGAAATCATCAAGCCCGCCACCGGCGAAGGGTCGGCAAACGCCATCGCCGCCTGCCTAACCCAATAGCGCACGCTATCAGACAACGGCTGATGTCGGCACAAAAAAGCAAGCGCTTTGGTTTGGTTCATCGCACTTCCAATCGTTCAAAAGATAAAAGGCAGCCTGAAAATCCGTTTCAGGCTGCCTATTCAACATTCAACCACGGCTTACAGCACCGCTTTCACCGCCGCCACCACATTGTCCACGGTAAAGCCGAACAGCTTAAACAGCTCGTCTGCCGGCGCAGATTCGCCGAATCTGTCCAAGCCCACCACCTTGCCGTTCAGCCCCACATATTTATACCAGCCGTCCGACACGCCCGCTTCCACCGCCACTTTGGGCAAATCGGCAGGCAGCACCGCCGCGCGATACGCCGCAGGCTGGCGGTCAAACACATTGGTGCACGGCATAGAAACCACGCTAACCGCAATGCCTTGTTCTGCTAACGCTTTTTGTGCGTTCAACGCCAATTCCACTTCCGAGCCGGTGGCGATAATCACCGCCTGCGCTTTGCCCGCCGCCTCTTGTATCACATAGCCGCCGCGACAAATTTTGTCGAGGGTGTCTGTGCTGCGCGGGATATAGGGCAGGTTTTGGCGGCTGAAAATCAGGCAGCTGGGGTGGTCGGACGCTTTCACTGCTTCCGCCCACGCAATCAGGCTTTCGGCGGTGTCGCAAGGCCGCCAAACGTCCATGTTCGGAATCAGGCGCAGCGTAGCGGTTTGCTCAACGGGTTGGTGCGTCGGGCCGTCCTCGCCTAAGCCGATGCTGTCATGCGTGAACACAAACACAGGGTTGATTTTCATCAACGCCGCCATGCGCAAAGCGTTGCGTGCATATTCGCTGAACATCAGAAACGTTGCGCCAAACGGTTTCACACCGCCGTGCAGCGCCATGCCGTTCATCATCGCCGCCATGCCGAATTCGCGCACGCCGTAGTGGATATAGTTGCCACCGCCGTTTTTCGTTACCGAAACGCTGCCTGACCAATCGGTGAGGTTGGACGGGGTTAAATCCGCCGAGCCGCCCACCAGTTCGGGCAACACTTTCGCCAGCACTTCAATGCTGTTTTGGCTGGCTTTGCGCGTGGCGATTTTTTCGGCTTTTTGCGCGATTTCGCTGAGGGCGGCATCAATGGCGCGGTCAAAGTTTTCAGGCAGCCTGCCTGCCATGCGGCGCGCAAATTCCGCCGCCAATTCAGGGTATTGCGTTTGGTAGTCGGCGAACAGCGTGTTCCACTCGGCTTCCAGTTTTTCGCCTTTTTGTGTGGCATCCCAAGCGGCGTATACCTCGGCGGGGATGTTAAACGGCGCGTGCGGCCAGCCCAAATGTTGGCGCGTGGCGGCGATTTCTTCCGCGCCCAACGGTGCGCCGTGGGTTTTGTGGCTGCCCTCTTTGGTTGCCGCGCCTTTGCCAATCAGCGTTTTGCAGCAGATGATGGAGGGTTTGCCCGTTTCGGCTTGCGCGGCGGCGATGGCGGCGCGGATGGCATCGGGGTTATGCCCGTCCACATTGGGCACAACGTGCCAGCCGTAGCTTTCAAAGCGTTGCGGGATGTTTTCGGTGAACCAGCCGTCCACTTTGCCGTCGATGGAAATATTGTTGTCGTCATACAAAACAATCAGTTTGCCCAAGCCCAGCGTGCCCGCCAGCGAGGCGGCTTCGTGCGAAATGCCTTCCATCAGGCAGCCGTCGCCAAGGAACACATAGGTGTGGTGGTTCACAATCGGGAAGCCGTCGCGGTTGAATTCGGCAGCGAGCAATTTTTCCGCCAAAGCCATGCCCACCGCGTTGGCGATGCCTTGCCCCAGCGGGCCGGTGGTGGTTTCCACGCCGTCGGTGTAGCCGTATTCGGGATGGCCGGGGGTTTTGCTGTGCAGTTGGCGAAAGTTTTTCAAATCGTCGGTGGAAAGGTTGTAGCCGCTCAAATGTAGCAGGCTATACAGCAGCGCGGAGGCGTGTCCGTTGGACAGCACAAAGCGGTCGCGGTTGGCGAATTTCGGATTTTTGGGGTTGTGGCGCAGAAATTCGCGCCAGAGCACGTCTGCCATGTCTGCCATGCCCATGGGCGCACCGGGGTGTCCGGAATTGGCGGCTTGAACGGTGTCCATGGAAAGAAAACGCAGCGCGTTGGCGGTTTGTGTGGCCATGACTTTTCCTTTGGTGGGGTGAGTGAAATGAGGGGCGATTATGGCAGCTTTACAATTTGTTTACAATTATTTGAGCGGGTGGCGGTGGGTTGGGAAGGGGGCGGGGGGTGTGGACGGTTTTTCGCTGCGCTGCGCAGGCTGCCATTGGTGATTAGGAATTAGCTTAAACCCCAGCATCGGCAGCCTAAAAAAGTAGAGATGGCAACATTCGTTAAATGAATTGCGCAATGGCGTAAACAGTTTTCAGGCTGCCTATCGGAGAAGGGTAAGGCAGCCTGAAAAGGTTGAATGGGGATTGAATGGAAATAGGGCGAGCAGCGTGTGTGCGAATAGGTTTTAGTTTTGCGTGAACTTGTAAGCTCGCTTTCAGGCTGCCGTTGGCAATTAGAACTTAGCTTAAACCCCAGCATTGGTAGCCTGAAAAAGCAGAGACGACACTATTTGCTCAATGGATGGAGCAATGGCGTAAACAATTTTCAGGCTGCCTATCGGAGAAGGATAAGGCAGCCTGAAAAGGTTGAATGGAAAGTAGAACAAGCATGTGAATGAGATTTAACTTCGCACAAGCCCGCAAACTCGCTTTCAGGCTGCCTATCGGACAAGATAAGGCAGCCTGAAAACCATCACGCAGGCGTTTTGCTATGCCAATCACTATGCAACTGCATTTGATGCGCCGCCCCTAAAATCTTGGCTTCAGCAAAATAATTGCCAATCAGTTGCACGCCGATGGGCAAGCCGTCTGCGCTGAATCCTGCGGGCAGGCTCAATGCGGGCAGACCCGCCAGATTAACGGCAATCGTATAAATATCAGAAAGATAGGCTTGCACAGGGTCTTGATTCAGCTCGCCGAGCTTGGGTGCAGCAGTTGGCGCGGCGGGAGCTAAAATTATGTCGCATTGTTTAAAGGCAGCCTGAAAATCGTTGGCAACCAAGCGGCGCAGTTTTTGCGCTTTGAGATAATAGGCATCGTAGTAGCCGTGGCTTAACACATAAGTGCCAATCATGATGCGGCGTTTGACTTCGCTGCCAAAGCCTTCGGCGCGCGTGTTGCTGTACATTTCGTCCAAATTGGCGAACTCTTTGGCGCGATGCCCATAGCGCACGCCGTCATAGCGTGAAAGATTGGTGCTGGCTTCGGCAGATGCGAGCACATAGTAAGCAGGGATGGATAACTCGGTTTGCGGCAGCGAAACTTCTATCAATTCAGCGCCTTGCGCTTGCAGCAGGGCTTTGGCGTTTTCTAAGGCAGCCTGAACGTCTGCGCTGTTGTTTTGAGTGAAGTATTCTTTAGGTAAGCCAATTTTCATGCCTTTAAGCGGTTGATTTAATTGGCTGGTATAGTCTTCGCGGGCGCGTTCTAGGCTGGTGCTGTCGCGCTCGTCAAAGCTCGCCATTTGGTTGAGCAACAGAGCGCAATCTTCGGCGGTTTGCGCCATGGGGCCAGCTTGGTCAAAGCTGGATGCATAGGCAATCATGCCAAAGCGCGAAACGATGCCGTAGGTGGGCTTCAAGCCTGTGATGCCGCAATGCGATGCGGGTTGGCGGATTGAGCCGCCTGTGTCCGAGCCCAGCGCAGCAGGAGCAAGTCGCGCGGCAACCACGGCAGCTGAGCCACCCGATGAACCGCCCGCAACGTGTTGTGGATTAAAAGGATTGTGAACCGCACCGTAGAACGAAGTTTCGTTGCTTGAACCCATGGCAAATTCGTCCATGTTGGTGCGTCCCAGCGTTACCATGCCCGCGTCCAACAAATTTTGCACCACGGTGGCGGTGTAGGGCGCAACAAAGTTGTCCAGCATTTTGGACGCGCAAGCGGTGCGCCAGCCTGTTTGGCAGAAGATGTCTTTGTAGGCAATCGGCACGCCTGTGAGCGCGTGGGCGTTGCCTTGCGCGATGCGTTCGTCGGCGGCGCGCGCTTCAGCTAGGGTTTTTTCGGGGTCTAGCGTGATGTAGCCGTTGATGGATAGGTTGCGCGCGTTGATGGCGTTAAGGTATTCGGTTGCTAGCTCAACAGCGGAGATTTTTTTGCTTTGCAGCAGGTTGCTGGCTTGGGTTAGGGTGTAGGTGGTTGGCATGATTTTCTTTCTGGTTTTGAAATAAAAAAAATGACTGAGGCAGCCTGAAAACTATTTTTTGCGTGTTAATTTAATTGGCGTGATAACCAGTATAACAAACGTATATTAAAGCCCAAAACGGTAACACAACGAGAGAGAGCAGCGAAGAAAGGGTGTTTAGCTTGCCATAAATGCCCGTGGGTATGGTTTTAAAGTTGCCATACGGCGAGTGCATCCATAACACCGTTTCTGTGCCTTTTAGCTTGTCGCCAACGGAAACCACTTTTAACTGCCAATCGTTCCAGCCCGCATGCTCGGCAAGATAGCATTGTGGTAGCTCAAACCAATAAGTTGTGTTTGGCTTGCCATCATCAGCAATTAAATCGCGCGAGACCGTTTTTTCGGAGAGCGATGAGACAGGCGGTTGCTCAAAAACGCAGCCTTTGCCGTTTACTTGCAATTGGATGAGTATGGGTTCTCCTGTGTCGGTAAAAACGATAGCGTTGTGTTCTTCGCTTTCTTGGGAAACGGCGTATTCGCCTAGTAACTCTTTTTCCCTTTCCGCATTTTGACTGCGCTAGTATGCCATTTCAAACCAGCTTCTTTGCGTATCAAAAGGTCGCCATATGCGCCATTACGTTTGAAAATTAGCTTGCAGGGTAACGGGGATGGATAGGCTTTTGTCGGTTATTTTTATGAATAATGTGGGAATCGCAACGATGACGGTAAACACTAACCACGTTTTCCATAGGGGGCGCAATGTTGTTGGTTGGTTTGGGGTGTTCATGGCAGGGCTGTGCGGGTTGGGTTTTCAGGCTGCCTATGGCTTAAAGGCAGCCTGAAAACTGTTTTGAATTAATAAACCAATGCAGCATAAAACTACCCAAGACTGCTATTTAGGTAATTCTGTAAAAATCTCACTCCTCAATCACATGCGGCACAATATACATCCGATGGCGCACCTCGGGCGCAACCGCCAAGTATTCTGCCGCGTGGTCGCTTTCGGTAACCGCATCATCGCGTAAGCGCAAGGCGACTTCGTGCGGATGCGCCATTGGCTCAACGCCATCGGTGTTTACCGCCTGCATTTTTTCTACCAATTCAAACACGGCATTCAATTTTTCCAGCGTGCTGTTTTTTTCATCATCGCTTAAAGTTAAGCGCGAAAGTTTTGCGATTTTTTCAACGTCGTTAAGCGTTAAAGACATGGTTAAAATCCTTAAATTTAGTTTGGTAATTCGTGAAATTAAGGTATGATTGCGCGTTTATTTTATCCGCCAAAGCGCGAGATTATAACCGAAAACCTATTGCAAAGCATGGCGATTTCAGGCTGCCTGCCGCGGATGCCCTGCTTTAATTATTGTTTCTTATCATTTTTCAGGACTTCTTATGCTGCACTTCTTCACGCGTTATTTTTCTAACGATATTGCGATTGACTTGGGTACTGCCAATACGCTGATTTACATCAAAGGCAAAGGCATTGTGTTGGATGAACCTTCTGTCGTAGCGGTGCAGGTGGACAACGCGGGGCGCAATGAAACGCTGGCGGTGGGCACAGAAGCCAAAAAAATGCTGGGGCGCACCCCAGGTTCTATCCAAGCTATCCGCCCGATGAAAGACGGCGTGATTGCCGATTTTGTGATTACAGGCAAAATGCTCAAAGCTTTTATCCGCAAAGTAAACAGCAGCAAATGGGCAGCCGCGCCGCGCATTGTGATTTGCGTGCCTTGCGGCGCAACGCAGGTGGAGCGCAAAGCCATCCGCGATTCGGCGCAAGAAGCGGGCGCATCCGCCGTTTATTTGATTGAAGAACCGATGGCAGCCGCGATTGGCGCAGGCTTGCCCATTGAAGAACCCACAGGCTCTATGGTGGTGGATATTGGCGGCGGCACCACCGAAGTGGGTGTGATTTCGCTGAACGGCGTGGTGTATTCGCATTCCATCCGCGTGGGCGGCGACACGTTTGACGAAGCGATTATCCAATACGTTCGCCGCAACTACGGCATGTTAATCGGCGAAGCCTCTGCCGAAGAAATCAAAAAACGCATCGGCTCCGCTTTCCCCAGCACCGAAGTGAGCGAAATGGACGTAAAAGGGCGCAATTTGGCAGAGGGCATCCCGCGCTCGTTCACCATCACCTCCAACGAAGTACTGGAAGCTCTCGCCGACCCATTAAGCCAAATTGTGCAAGCCGTTCGCAGCGCGTTGGAGCAAACCCCGCCCGAATTGGGCGCGGACATCGCCGAACGCGGTTTGGTGCTCACAGGCGGCGGCGCATTGCTCAAAGGTTTAGACCGCTTGCTCGCCGAAGAAACAGGCTTACCCGTGTTGATTGCGGAAGACGCACTCACTTGCGTGGCACGCGGCTCGGGCAAGGCACTTGAAATGATTGGCAGAATGAATTCTGTGTTTGTAAATAACCCATAATGATTTTCAGGCTGCCTGAAAACTGTTCCAATGTCTGAATCGCTTTCTTTTACGCAACGTGGCATCCGCCCGGTTAATAAACTGATTTGCTTGTCGTTGGCATCCGTCGCTTTATTGGTGCTGGATAACCATTTTTCCGCCGTGAAAACCGCCAAGCAATACGTTGCCACCTCGCTTTATCCCTTGCAATGGTTAGCCAACAAGCCTGTTGAATGGTATGAATACAGCAACGCCTTGTTGCAATCGCAAACCTATCTGCTCAGCGAAAACCAACGCTTAACGCAAGAAAACGCCAAGCTGCGCTTGCACGCCAGCCAAGTGGATATGCAAACCAAGCGCTTGGAAGAATTGCAGTCGTTGCTGGCATTGAAAAACCACGGTTTAACCATCACCACCGCCGCCGAAATCATTTCCAATGGCAAAGAGCCGATAGGCAGCAAAGTCATCATCAACAAAGGCACAAACGACCACATCCGCGCCGGCGATGCGGTGGTGGATGATGCGGGTTTGATGGGGCAAGTAACCCAAGTGCATCCGCTGACCGCCGAAGTGCATTTGCTCACCGACACCACCAACACCATCCCCGTTATGGTGGCGAGAACAGGCGTTCGCACCTTGCTTTATGGTGGCGGCGGCAATATTGAGCTGCGCTATTTCCCCACCGATGCCGATTTGCAGCCGAATGATGTTTTGGTGACTTCGGGCTTGGATAGCGTGTATCCCGCAGGTATTCCCGTCGCCAAAGTCTTGCTCACCAGCCGTAATGCGGGCACGCCTTTTTACCGCGCGGAGCTTAAACCCGTGGCTGCGCTGCGGGTGAGCAAATATGTTTTGGTGTTGCCGCAAACCGATTCCACCCTTATTCAGGCTGCCTCTGCGGCGGCAGGTTCATCTTCTGCAAAACCATGACCGAATCCGAAACCCTGTATAGCAAAATCCAAAAGCGTTTGATTTACATTAGCTTTTTGCTGGCTATTTTGATTGATTTCATCCCGCTTTCAGGCAGCCTGTTTCATTGGCTGCCTGAATTTACAGCGTTGATGCTGATGTATTGGATTATCAACCGTCCGCAAAACGTGGATATCGGCACCGCTTTTATCCTCGGCTTGTTGATGGATATCGGCACCAACGCTTCGCTGGGCGGGCACGCGCTTGCCTACGTTATCGCCGCATATATCGTTATCCAAAACCGCCGTCAGATTGTGTTGTACCACTACGGCGTGCAGGCGGTGGTGATTTTTGCCGCCTTGCTGTGCAGCGAAATGATTTTGACGGTAGTGCGCTGGCGGTACACGCATCATTTTTATGGTTGGACAGTCTTTCTCTCGCCCGTTGTCGGCGCTTTGCTGTGGCCGTTGTTGAATAAAATCATGGTCTCTCTCTTGAATTTTCTGAACTCTCGCCGATGAAAACACCTCGTCAATTTTCAGGCAGCTTTCCGCAACCCGCCCACAACCGCCAGCGCGATTTTATTTGGCGTTTGGTGGCGGCGTTCGTTTTTGTTCTTATCTTTTTCGGCATCCTGGCGGCGCGGTTTGTGTTTTTGCAAGTGTATAAGCACAACGAATACGTTGCCCAAGCCACCACCAACCGCATCACGCTGATTCCCACACCGCCCATTCGTGGCGAAATCACCGATGTAAACGGCGTGGTGTTGGCGCAAAACTATCCTGCTTACTCGCTGGAAATCATCCCCAACCAAGTGGAAGGCAAAGAAGACGATTTAATTGAATCGCTCAAAGCCTATGTGAATTTAACCGAGGATGATTTGCGCCGCTTCAAAAAATTCCGCGCCGATTACCGCTCTTACGAAAAAGTCCCTTTAAAATTAAAACTCACCCCCGATGAAGCCTCCACGCTTGCCGCGCAGTTGTATCGCTTTAAAGGCGTGGAAATCAACGCGCGCACCTTCCGCGAATATCCGTTTGGCGCATTGACCGCGCATTTTTTGGGCTATATCGGGCGCATCAGCGATAAAGACATGGAAAAGCTGGTGGAAAACAAGCGCGAAACCGCCTATCGCGGCACCACCCACATCGGCAAATCAGGCTTGGAGGCGTATTACGAAGAGCAGCTACACGGTGCACCGGGTTATCAAGAAGTGGAAAAAGACGCGGCGGGCAATATTGTGCGCGTGATTCGTTCCGACCCCTCGCAAACGGGGCAAACGCTGCGTTTGGCGATGGATATTCGTTTGCAAAAAGAAGCCGACCGCTTGATGGGCAACCGCCGTGGCGCGTTGGTGGCGATAGACCCGCAAACAGGCGGCGTGTTGGCGTTTGTGTCCAAGCCCAATTTTGACCCCAATGTGTTTATCGACGGCATCGACAGCGACACTTGGAAATCGCTGAACGAAGATTGGCAGCGCCCGTTAATCAACCGCGTAACGCAAGGGATGTATCCCCCGGGTTCAACCTTTAAGCCGTTTATGGCGATGACACTGCTGGAAAGCGGCAAAATAGGGCAGGGCACATACGTTCCTGCCCCTGGTGCATGGAGCATCCCAGGGACAAAGCACCAATTTCGCGATGCGGCGCGAGGTGGGCATGGCTCGGTTACGCTGCTGCGGGCGATTCAAGTGTCGTCTGATACTTTTTTCTATCGCCTAGGCTATGAATTGGGGATAGAAAAAGCCTTTCCGTATCTGGCTTCGTTTGGCTTTGGCGAGCGCACGGGCATTGATTTGCCGGGCGAGTATCGCGGCATTTTGCCCAGCCCTGCTTGGAAGGCAAAACGCTGGGCGAAAGGCTCGGAAAAGCAGAAGCGTTGGAATCCCGCCGAGATGGTGCCGGTGAGCATCGGGCAGGGCTATAACACGTTCACGCCGCTGCAAATGGCGCACGCCACCGCCACGCTGGCAAACAACGGCACAGTGTACCGCCCGCATTTGGTGAAAGAGCTGCTGGACCATGAAAATCAACAAATCACCGTGATTGACCCTAAGCCCGAGCGCGTGTTGCCGTATAAACAAAGCAATTTCAATTATGTGAAACGTGGGATGCAACTGGTGTTGCAAGGCGGCGGCACGGCGGCCAAAATCGGCGCGGGCTTACGCTACACCATGGGCGGCAAAACGGGCACGGCGCAAGTGGTGCAAATCGCGCAGGGCAAAAGCTATAACGCCGCCGCGCTGCGCGTGCAACACCGCGACCACGCTTGGTTTATCGCCTTTGCGCCTGTGGACAAGCCGCAAATCGCCGTTGCCGTGATTTTGGAAAACGCAGGCTGGGGCGTGAACGCCGCGCCCGTGGCACGCCATCTGATTGATTATTATCTGTTGCAATTGAAGCAGGATAAAGTGAGCAAAGACATCACGGGTGCGCGCCGCACGAGCAATCCGTTGCTGCAACTTTCCGTGCCGACGGCGCAACGGAAAAACAATGTTCAGGCTGCCTTTGAAGCGGCGGCGCAGGAAAAAGCGGCGCGCGCGCATCCCGATTTTCAGGCTGCCTCAAATCCTGCTTCTGCCCCAGCGTCTGCGCCTACCGCTGCGCCCGCCAAGAGACCGTAACCATGCAAGAACACAACGATAACCTGCTCATCAAAGCCAAACGCTTATTTTGGAATCCGCTAGACCCATGGCTGTTTTACGCCATGCTGGCTGTGTATTTGATGAGTATGTTTTTGCTTTACTCCGCCGATGGGCAAGACATCGGGCGGCTGGAAAACAAAACCCTGCACACCATTTTGGGCATGGGTTTGCTGCTGATTTTTGCGCGGATTCGCCCCAACATTTTAAGCAATTTTGCCTTGCCGATTTATGTGCTGGGCGTGGTGCTGCTGCTGGGCGTGCATTTTTTTGGCGTTACGGTAAACGGCTCAACGCGCTGGCTGAATCTCGGCTTTGTGCGCTTGCAGCCTTCCGAAATCATGAAAATCGGGCTGCCGATGACGGTGGCGTGGTTTTTCCAGCGCTATGAAAACAACCTTTCGTGGTTCCATTATCTTGCCGCGCTGGCGATTATTGCCGTGCCCGTCGCCCTGATTTTGAAGCAGCCCGATTTGGGCACCGCCACGCTGATTATGGCTTCGGGCTTGTTTGTGATTTTCTTTGCGGGGCTGCCGTGGAAAGCCCTGCTTGCCTCCATCATCGCCTTTGCCGCCGCGCTGCCCGTGATGTGGAATTACGGTATGCACGACTACCAAAAACAGCGCGTGCTCACCCTGCTGGACCCATCCAAAGACCCGCTGGGCGCGGGCTACCACATTCTGCAATCCATGATTGCCATCGGCTCGGGCGGCGTGTGGGGCAAGGGCTGGCTCAACGGCACGCAAACGCATTTGGACTACATCCCCGAATCCACCACCGACTTTATCTTTGCCGTGTATGGCGAAGAATTCGGTTTAATCGGCAATGTTTTGCTGCTGATTGTGTATCTGGTGATACTCGGGCGCGGCTTGGTGATTGCGGGGCAGGCGAAAACGCTTTACAACCGCACGCTGGCCGGCGCGCTCACGATGACGTTTTTCTGCTACGCCTTTGTGAACATGGGCATGGTGAGCGGCATCCTGCCTGTGGTGGGCGTGCCGCTGCCCTTGGTGAGCTATGGCGGCACGGCAACGCTGTCTATTATGTTTATTTTGGCGTTGCTGATGGGCATCGCAAACCAAAACCGAAAGAAGCCGACTTGAATGAGGCAGCCTGAAAACCGAAATGCAAGCCAAACGGCAACGGCAACCGCCCGACACCCCCAACCCTTTTTCAGGCTGCCTTAGCCGTCTGAGGCAGCCTGAAAACACAACCGCAATTCCTTTATCCCGCCATGTCCGAAATCCGCATCCACAAAACCGTCCTCGTCCCCCACAGCGCCGCGCAAATGTATCAGCTGGTAGACAAAGTTGAAGACTACCCCCGATTCCTGCCGTGGTACGGGCGCAGCGAAGTGCTTTACCGCAGCGACACCGAGCTCAAAGCCCGCCTACACATGGACTACATGGGCATCACCCAATCCTTCGCCACCCACAACCACAACATCCCCAACCACGAAATCCGTATGACCCTGCTGGAAGGCCCGTTCAAATCCCTGCACGGCACATGGCAGTTTGACGACCTAGGCGACGACATCTGCCAAATCACCTTCACCCTCAACTACGAACTCACCGGCATCCTCAGCCGCCTCATCGCCCCCGTGTTCAACAGCGTATCCGGCAAGCTGGTGGACGCATTTGTAAAAGAAGCGAACCAACGCTATGGCAAACGATAACGAAATCACCATCGAAGTCGCCTACGGCACCGCCGAGCAACAACGGCTCTACCGTTTCAGGCTGCCTGCCAACAGCACCGCCCGCCAAGCCGCGCTCGCCGCCCCCGTGTTAAACGACTTCCCCGAAGCCCAACCGCACACCGCCCCGCTGGGCATTTTCGGCAAAGCCGTTAAAGACAGCCACATCCTGCGCGAAGGCGACCGCGTGGAAATCTACCGCCCGCTGCAAGCCGACCCCAAAGAAGCACGGCGCAAACGCGCGGCACAAAACAAGCCGCCCAAGGCAGCTTGAAAATGCAAAACTAACCCGTTTTCAGGCTGCCGTTGCCCGCAAAAATCCCCCACACAAGCCGCCCGCAAAACGGTAAAATTCCCACCCTTTCCCGCGCGCCCAAGCAACACAGGCAGCCTGAAAACCAGTTTACCCATCCTTTTCTTTCAACCACAACGCAACCCCCAAACACCATGTTCCATTCAGTCAATAAATTCCGCACCCCCGTTACCATCCTGCTCTCGCTGATTGCCGTTTCTTTCATGGGCTACGGCTTTGTTTCCCTGCAAGGCATTTCCCGCGACAACTACATCGTCAAAGTGGGCGACCAAATCATCACCCGCTACGCGCTCGACCAAGCCGTGCAAAACACCGAAGCCGCAGGCGAGCCGGCCAGCCGCGAAGCCGTGTTCCAAACCCTGTTGCAACGCGCCTATTTGCTGGAAGGCGCCAAACAGCTCGGCATCGTGGTCAGCGACGAGCAAATCAAACAAATCGTGGTGGACAACCCCCAGTTCCACGACACCAGCGGCAAATTTGACCCCAAACTGTTCCAAGCCTACCTGACCAACACCCGCCAAAGCGAAGAATCGTTTATGCAGGCGCAGCGCGAAAACCTGAGCGTGGCAGCGCTGTTGCAAACCTTAAACAGCAACGCCGTGTCTGATTTCCAAGCGCAGCAAGTCATCAATGCTGTGCTCGCCCCCCGTTCCACCCGCGCCTATGTGTTGAACCCGCAAGCCTTTGCCGACAAAGTGAAAGCAGACGATGCCGCGCTGAAAAAATACTATGAGGCCAACAAAAAAGACTACCTGCTGCCGCAAGGCGCAAAATTCGAATACATCGTGCTTTCGCCCAAAGACATCGCCGGCAAGCAAAGCGTGAGCGATGCCGAAATCGAAGCAGCCTACAACGCCAGCAAAGGCAGTCTGAAACCCAAACGCCGCGTGTCGCACATCTTGATTGAAGCGCCCAAATCCGCCGATGCCGCCACGCGCGAAAAAGCCCGCGCCGAAGCCGAAAAAATCGCCGCCGAAGCCAAAGCCCATCCCGAGCAATTTGCCGAAATCGCCAAACGCGCCTCGCAAGATGTGGGCAGCGCAGCCAACGGCGGCGACTTGGGCGAGATTGCCCAAGACGGCAAAATTGGCAGCAAAGCCTTAGAAGACGCTGCATTTGCATTAAACAAAGGCGAAGTGAGCGGCGTGGTGGAAAGCGATTTTGGCTACCACGTCTTGCGCGTAACCGACATTGCCGATGTGTCGCTGGCGGCGCAAAAAGACAGCATCCGCAGCAGCCTGCAAGCCAAAAAAGCGCAGCAAGAATACAACAAGCAACGCGAAGCATTGAGCGAAGCCGTGTTCAGCGCGCGCGATAAATTGCAGCCTGCCGCGCAACAATTCGGTTTAACCGTGCAAACGCAAAACGAGTGGACAACCCGCGCCAACGCAGGCAGCCTGAAAATACCCGCCGCCGTGGCGGAAGCCTTGCTGGCGGGCGACGTGTTCAGTAAAAAACTCAACTCTGCCGCCATCAATGTGGACGGCGAAACATGGTTTGTGCGCCCCACCGAAACCCGCACCGAGAGCACCGAAACCTTTGAGCAAGCCAAACCGCGCGTAGCGGAACGCTTCAAGCTCGCCGAAAGCCGCCGCTTGGCGCTGGAACACGCCAAAAACCTGCAAAAAGAGCTGGCGGCGGGCAACAACCCCGCGGTGGCGTGGTCGACCGTGGAGCAGGTTGTGCCGCTGCAAGTGCGCGCCAATCTGAGCGACGATGCCTATTTTGCCTTTATGCAAGCCATCCCGAAAAACGGCAAACCTGCTTACGCCGTGTTGGATATGCCCGCCGCGCCGCAGTTGGTGGAAGTGCAATCCATCCAAACCGCTGGCAATCCCCAAGCCCTTGCCAACGCCAAACAAACGCTGGCGCAAGAAATGGGCGAGAGCCTGATTCAAAACTACATTGAATCGCTGGCGGCAAGCATCAAAACCCAGCAGGGGATTGAGAAAGTGTCGGGCGAATAATCTCACCCCGTTTTCAGGCTGCCTTGGCTCGAAGCAGCCTGAAAAGCCATCAGCCGCCCATTTTTGCAAGGCTTCGCTGCCCGATGCGCTTCAAGGCAGCCTGAAATCCATTTCATCCACCCACCCGCAAAGGAAACCGCCATGAAAGACCTTGTTACCCGCATGCAAGCCCAACTCAAAGCCCTCGCGCAAAAATACCCCGCAGCCGCCGAAGAGCTGGGCATGAACTTTGAGCTGAACGCCGGTGCCAGCGAAGCTGATTTCGCCAAGCTGGAACAAACGCTCGGCTACGCGCTGCCCGAAGAGTTTAAAGAACTCTACCGCGTTGCCAACGGCGAACCCGATATAGACGGTGTGTTTGCCAGCGACGAATGGTTGAGCATTGACCGCATCATCGACGAATACGCGGTTTGGAAAGATTTGTACGACGACGGCTCATTCCAAGAAGACGACGGCACGGACTACGGCTGCGAACCCGAAGACGCAGGCATCAAAGCCGATTTTTGGTGGAATCCCAAATGGATTCCGCTTTCAGCCGACGGCGGCGGCAACGGCAAAATGATAGACCTAGACCCAGCGCCAAGCGGCACGGCAGGGCAAATCATCCAAATGTGGCACGACGACGCGGCACGCGAAAAAATCGCCAACTCCCTGCGCGAATTTTTGCAAAACTATGTGCAGGATTTGGAAGCGGGGCGGTATGTTTTGGATGCTGATTACGGCGTGATTTTGCAATCCGAATTGGATGATTTGAACGCCGAATAGGCAGCCCGCGTAGCGCAGCGGAATTGCGAAGCTAAAACAAGAAACGCCGTCATTCCTGCGCAGGCGGGAATACTGTTGTTTATCAGCAGGTCGGGCATCAATACCCGACCTACTACTTAGGTTTTACAAAGGTTTCAGGCTGCCTATGCCCTCCATCAAGGCAGCCTGAAACGCCGTTCAGCGTAGCCAAAACCCTTTTCCCAAAACCCACCCGTAAGGACACCACCATGCACATCTTCCACACCATCGCCGAGCTGCGCCAATGGCGCAAAACCGTTGCCAACATCGCCTTTGTGCCTACCATGGGCAACCTGCACGACGGGCATCTCGCCCTTGTGGAGCGCGCCAAGCAAGAAGCCGAACACGTTGTGGTCAGCATCTTTGTGAACCGCATCCAATTCGGGCAAGGCGAAGATTTTGAGCAATACCCGCGCACGCTGGTGCAAGATGCCGACAAACTCCGCGCCGCAGGCGTTGCCGCCGTTTTCGCCCCCGATGAAGCCGAACTCTATCCCACAGGCGAGCAGCAATATTTCGTTGAACCGCCTGCGCTCAAACACGAGTTGTGCGGCGTGTCCCGCCCCATCCATTTTCGCGGCGTGGCAACCGTGGTCAGCAAGCTGTTCAACATCGTGCAGCCCGATGTCGCCTGCTTCGGCAAAAAAGACTACCAGCAAGTCGCCATCATCCAAGGCATGGTCGCCGATTTGAACATTCCCGTGCGCATTGTTGCCGTGAACACGGGGCGCGCTGCCGACGGCTTGGCATTGTCCAGCCGCAACCAATATTTAAGCGAAGCCGAACGCGCCGAAGCCCCGCGCCTTTACCGCACCTTGCAAAACATCGCCCAAAGCGCGCAAGCGGGCAACCGCGATTTCGCCGCGCTCGCCCAAGCCGCCCGCGACGAACTGCACGCGCACGGCTGGGCGGTGGATTATGTTGAAATCCGCCAAAGAGGCAGCCTGAAAACCGCCCAAGCGGACAACAAACAACTGGTGGCGCTTGCCGCCGCCAAGCTGGGCAACACGCGCTTGATTGATAATCTGGAATTTGACGTATAACCCGCTACGGCGTTTGCATCGCCCGCGCGAAAAAATCCCTTGCTGCCCGCAACAAGGGATTTTGTTGTTTGCGCGGATGTTTAGGCGAGGTGGTTTCAGCTGCGCTGAATTGCGTTTCAGGCTGCCTTAATGCGGGCGCGGGTCGGCAGCCTGAAACGAAACTTTTGTGAAACCTGCGACCGCGATGGCGTGTTGGCGGCGCGCCGACATCATGCCGCTTCTTAAAGCCCTATTGAATACGCCATTTGGCCATGCACCTTTGCCGCGCTATTTTAGATTTCAGGCTGCCTTAATGCTTAAAGGCAGCCTGAAACCGTTTCTTGCGCGGGGTAAAATCTTGCCTTTGCTTGCGATATGCGGCAAACCTAAGCGACAAACCGCCTGCGGCAAAATCCTCCGTAACCATATTTACATTTAAAGGCAGCCTGAAAATGAATAAACCCATTTTCAGGCTGCCTTTGGTTTGCGCCGCTTGCCGTTAGGCGTAGGCTTGCAATTCAGGGTTGATGTCGGTTTGCGCCAAATTGTTGGTGTAGTTGCACAAGGTTGCCAGCGCCACGCCCATCACTACATCCACGGCTTGTTCTTTGCGGTAGCCCGCTGCCACAAACGCGGCAAGTTCGGCATCGGAAACCGCGCCTTTGTTTGCCATCACGGCGATGGTGAAATCGGCAAGGGCTTTGAGTTTGGCATCGTCGAACTCGGCGGGGTTCACATCGCGCGAGGCTTTGATGGCTTGTTCGGACAGCAGTTTTTTCAGCGTTGCCAGCTTGGTGTGCCCTGCCACGCAGAAGCCGCATTGGTTGGTGCGGGCGGCGATGATTTGGATGACTTCGCGCTCGCCGCCTGTGAGTGAGTTTTCGTTGTTGAGTTTGCCGACTTCTTGGTAGAAGGTGAGGGCTTGGGGGGAGTTGGCGAGTGCGCCGATGAGGTTGGGGATGAAGCCGTTGGCTTTTTGCGCGGCTTCTACGCGGGCTTTGGCGGCTTCGGGGGCGGATTCTACGGTGTGTACGGTTAAACGTGCCATGTTGTGTTCCTTATGTTTGGGTGAAAAAGACGGGCGGATTGTAGGAGGGTTTGGGCAACCTGAAAAAGATTTTGTGTTTATGTTTGTTAGACGATTTGGTTATTTGGGCGGGCTGTGTGGTGCGGAGCGTGCGGCGCGGGCGCGATGTTGGAACGCTTGAATGCCGATGTGCGTTTCTACGGCTTGCCGGCAAGCCGTGCACTGGTTTTCAAAATGGCTGAGGCAGCCTGAAAACGTGAAATGCCGTTTCATTGGTTTTAGCTTCGCAACTCCGCTGCGCTACGCAGGCTGCCTATTTGGCGTAAAACGATGGCTCGCCAGCGGGGCGCGTTTTGAAGCGTTTGTGCAGCCAGTAATACTGCGGAATGTGTTCGCGCACGCGCTCTTCAATAAAGGCGTTCATGCGGCGTACATCGGCGGCAAGGTCGGCGCTGGGGTAGTTTTCCCATGCGGGGTAAAAGCGCAGCAATACTGTGCCATCGGCTTGGCGCGTGGGGATGGCGGGGATGATTTTGGCGTGGGTCATTTGGGCGATGCGGGGCAGCCCTGCGATGGTGGCGGCTTGAACGCCGAAGAAGTCTATAAATAGCGAGTCTTTTGCGCCGAAGTCTTGGTCGGGCAGATAGAGAAACGGGGCGGCTTCGCTGCGGATATGTTTGATGATGCTGCGCAAGCCTTCGGTGCGCCCCACGAGAAAGACGTTGTTGTAACGATGTCGCCCATGCAGGATTTGCGCGTCCAGCGCGGCGTTTTTTTGGTGGGAATACACGCTAATCAGCGGCACGTCTTGGTTGAGCGCGTAAACAGCGGCTTCAAAGGCGGTGAAATGGGGATAGAGCAGGATGACTTTTTCGCCTGCGGCAAGGGCTTCATCGAGGATGTATTTGTCTTGGTAATGCACCATTTGGCGCAGTTCGGCGGCGGGGGCGTACCAGTATTTGCCGTATTCCAGCACCAAAAGCGCCATGTGGTAGAAGTGTTGGCGCAGGATTCGGTCGCGCTCGGCTTGGCTTTTTTCGGGGAAGCATAGGGCAAGGTTGGTTTGCCCGACTTTGCGGCGCGGGGCAACCAGCCAGTAGCATAGCCAGCCGAGCAGGCGGGCGAGGGCGCGCAGGGCGGAATGGGGGAGCTTGCCGAGTAGTTTGAGGATGAAGAAGGCGAGTTTCATGGTGGGGGCTTTCAGGCTGCCTAATAGGCGGTTTGATTTATGGTTTTCAGGCTGCCTTGGGCATAAGGCAGCCTGAAAACGATTCAATTAACGGCAGCCCAATGTGGGCGCGAGGGTGTCAAAGCTGCGGTTGAGTGCCGCGCATTCGTTTTCGGTGGGGCGACTGCGTGCCAGTTCCACGCGCAAATCTTGGTTAGAGGCGCGCAGGGCTTCGGCATCTTCGCCTTGCTGGGCAAAGCATTGGTCTACGCGTTGGTAGTAGCGTTCGCAGGTGTCGGGCAGGGGCGGCAGGTTTTCGGGCAGGGCTTCGGGCGGCGCGGCGGGGGTGTCGGCGGGCGGCGGCGTGTTTGCCCATGCGGCGATGTCGGATGCGCCCACTTGCTCTTTGGCGGCGCGGCGGGCGTTGAGAATGTCGTCTTGCGCGGTGTTTTGCACCCAAGAATAATCTTTGGCGGCGGCATCAGAAGCCGTGCGCGGCGCGGAAGCGACAGCAGGCGCGGGCGGTTGGCGCAATTTGCTGCGCAAGCTGAAAATAAACGTGAGCGACAGCACCACGGCAAGCAATATCAGCGGCAGGGCGTGTTCGGGTTTGAGCTTAACGGGCGGGCGTTTCATCAAAACAGTTTCCGTACTTCGGCAACGATGTCATTGGCGCGCATAAAGGTTTCGCCGATGAGAAACGTGTTTACGCCGTGCTGCTGCATCCGTTGCACGTCGTCTTTGCTGGTGATGCCGCTTTCGGTTACCAC
This sequence comes from Kingella bonacorsii, assembly GCF_016623605.1. Lineage (NCBI taxonomy): Bacteria > Pseudomonadati > Pseudomonadota > Betaproteobacteria > Neisseriales > Neisseriaceae > Kingella > Kingella bonacorsii. The sequence continues at coordinate 38,523 of NZ_JAEHNZ010000001.1, forward strand.
GATGCTGTCGCCCAGCTGCGGTAACAGGGCGATGGTTTGCTGCAAGTCCACTTCAAAGGTGTGCAAATTGCGGTTGTTTACGCCGCGCAGGGGGGTGGTCATGCGGGCGCATTTTTGCACTTCGCTTTCGTCGTGCAGCTCCACCAGTACCGCCATGTTCAGGCTATGCGCCACGCCTTCCAGATGCAACAGCGCGGTTTCGTCCAGCGCGGCGGCGATGAGCAGCACGGCATCTGCGCCCCATGCGCGGGCTTGGTAGATTTGGTATTCGTCGATGATGAAGTCTTTGCGCAGCACGGGCAGGGACACGGCAGCGCGGGCTTGGCGCAGGTAAACGGGCGAGCCTTGAAAATAGGGCTCATCGGTGAGCACGGATAGGCAGGCAACGCCTGCGGCTTCGTAGTCTTTGGCATGTTCGTCGGGGTGGAAATCGGGGCGGATTAAGCCTTTGGATGGGCTGGCTTTTTTGATTTCGGCGATGATGGCGGGCTGACGGGCGGCGTGTTTGGCGCGGATGGCGGCGATAAAGTCGCGTGGTGGTTCGGCGGTGCGCGCTTGCACTTTCATGTTTTCTAACGAGATTTCGGCTTTTTGCGCGGCGATTTCTTCGGCTTTGGTGGCGAGGATTTTGGCTAGGATGTCGGTCATGAGCGGTCTCTTTTGAGGCAGCCTGAAAATGCGGTTGGGGGTGCCGCATCGCTATTGCGTTTGATTTTCAGGCTGCGTGGCTGTGGAGATAAGGGTTTGCGCGGCGGCTTGATAAACAAAAAGGGCTGTACACAAGAAGGCAGCCTGAAAGTTTCAGGCTGCGGTTGCGTGCGGCGTTATTCGATGCTGTACCCTTTTAAATATTGCACGCGCTCGCGCGTCATGCGGGTGTCGCATTGCAGTTGCAGGTATTGGCTTTCGGTTGCGCTTTTGCCTTTGGCGGCGGCGTTGCGGCAGTTGGCGCGTTTTTTGCTTTCCCATTCGCGCTGTTCGTCCACAAGGTCTTGTTGCACTTGGGGGTCAATTTTGCGCCATGCGGATTTGATGGATTGGTCGGCTTTGCTGTTGGCTTCGCGCGCGGCATCCAGCTCTTTGCTGTTTACGCTGTTTGGTTTTTCTACGGGCGGCGTGAGTTTTTCAGGCTGCGGTTTAACCGGGGCGGAAGCCGTTGCGCTGTTGTCCGGCGCGTCGGTTTTGGGCGCGGGCACGGCTTTGCGCAAATCTTCGGGCTTGGGCGGCTCGGGGATGTTGTCAATCGGGGGAACGGCTTGCGGCGCGGGAATGGAGGCTTCTTCGGCTTTGGGCTGGTCTTTTTGTTTGAGCAGTTTGAGGGCTTCGGCGCGGCTCACGTTTTTGCCGTTCACGTTGAGCGTGTCTTTTACGCCGTAGGCGGCGAGGGCGTCGGCAAGCAGATTGGCTGCGCCTGTGAGGTTGTTATCGGTGGGGGCGAATTGGTTGTTTTTGACGGCATAGTTCAGCGGGAAGCTGAGGGTGTGGTTGCTGAATGTGCCGTTGCCGCCGGTGAGGTGTCGGCTGATGATGTCTTGTGGGGCTTCGCTTTGCAGCAGGGGGGCGTTGGTTTGGGCTTGCTTGATGAGGTTTTCGGGGATAGCGATGGCGACTTGCGCTTGGCAGGTTTCGGGCATTTGCCCTGCTTGGGCGTTGCTGGCGGTTACGTTTAATTGCGCGGCTAGGGCGATGAGTTTGTCGGCATCGATGTAGTCGTTGGCGTTGGCAAGGCGTTTGGCGTTGTTGCCGATGGTGTCTTGCACGATTTGTTTCACTTGGCTGTCTAGCGCAGGCATTTCGCAGCTGCTGTTGGCAACGGCAGAGGCGGCAGACGCTGCGGAGGCGGCAGGTTGGGCGGGGTCGCTTTGCGAGCAGGCGGTGAGGACTAGGGCGGCGCAGAAGGCGGCAAGGGCGGTTTGTTTCATTTTGTGGCTTTCGGGTTAAGAAAAAACAGGCGGCATCATATCAAAAATAGAGTGGGCTGCCAAAAGGTGGGGCAGCCTGAAACTTGGGCAAGAATCGTGCGGCAGCCTGAAATTTGAAATGGCGCGGCGGGCTGTTGCCGTTTTATTTCGGATTCAGGTTTCAGGCTGCCTATAGGCGGGAGCATGGCTTATTCCATTGCGGCGAGCAAGTCGCGTTTGAGGGCGAATTCTTTGCTGGGGTTGGCGAGTTCGCTGTTTTCTACGAGAAAGCTGTCTTCGGCGCGGTCGGCGAGGGTGGCGATTTTGGCGTAGAACAGGCGGATGTTGTGCTGGGCGAAGACTTCGGTGAGGTCGGCGAGCAGGTGGGGGCGGTTGGCGGCGATGATTTGGATGGTGTAGCGGGGGTTCTTCGGGCTGGATGCTGACGCTGGGGGCAAGGGGGAGCAGGCGCGGCGGCTGGTTGGGTTTGTGTGGGGCGTTGGTGGGGATGTTGCGTGGGCAAATTGGGTGTTGCAGGGTGGTGCGGTTGGTGCAGTTCTTCGCCGCTGTGGTGGGGCGGGGGTATGATGAAGTTATCTAAATGAAATCGTGGCGGTGATGAAGGCGCGGGCGACGATGTCAAACTGGTGTTGCCCGAATAGGCGGCATAGGCGGGTGAACAGGCGGTCTTATTGGGCATATAGACGAGGATGCGCCAGTTGCCGTTGGGCTCGGGGGTGATGCTGGCGTGGGGTTGGTGGGGCTGGGCGGCGATTTGGGGGAGTTGGCGGGCGATGGTTGGGCTGTTGTGGCGGGCGAAGTAGGCTGCGCCGAGGGTGTTGAATAGGCGGCGGATGGTTTGGGGGCTGTGGTTTTGCTCTGCGAGGATTTGGCTGGCGTGTTGGTAGCGGTCGTGGATGCTGGTGGTTTTCAGGCTGCCTGAAAGCTGGGCGCGGGTGCTGTGGTAGAGCTGGTCTAGCAGTTGGGCTTTCCATGTGTTCCAGATTTTGGGATTGGTGGCACGGATGTCGCAGACGGTGAGCAGGTAGAGCGAGTCTAGTTTTTCTTGGCTTTGCACGCGCCGGGCGAATTTTTGGATGACGGCGGGGTCGCTGATGTCTTCTTTTTGCGCGGTTTGCGACATGAGCAGGTGTTCGCGCACGAGCCATATGAGCAGGTCGCTGTCGTAGGGGGAAAGTTGGTGGGCTTGGGCGAATTGGGCGGCATCTTGTGCGCCGAGTTGGGCATGGTCGCCGCCGCGTCCTTTGGCGATGTCGTGGAACAGGGCGGCAAGGTAGAGGATGGGTTGCTTGGGGTGGTGTTGCATGAGGGTGGAGAGGGCGGGGTTTTCGTGGCTGTGTTCTTCTTGGGCGAGGCGGCGTAGGTGGGCGAGGGTGGTGAGGATGTGGTCGTCTACGGGGTAGATGTGGTAGAGGTCGTGTTGCAATAGCCCGACGATGTTGTGCCATTGGGGCAGGTAGCGGGCGAGGATGCCGTAGAGGTTGAGCAGGCGCAGGGTGTGGGTGAGCCCTTCGTTGGTTTGGAAAAATTGGAGGAATTGGGCGCGGTGGGCGGGGTGTTGGTTGAAGCGGTGGTCTAGCTTTTGCGCGGCCGCCCACCATGCGCGTAGGGTTTTGGGGGCGATTTGGTTGATGTCGCGGTGGGTTTGCAGGATGTGGGGGAGGATGAGGATGTGTTCGGGCTGTTCGGTGAACAGGGAGAGGTTGTTGGCGGCGAGGGTGTGGTTGATTTGGGTGTAGTGTTCGTTAATGGGGCGGGCGATGCTGGGCAGGGGGGAGTAGATGCGTTCGCGCAGCATGGGGATGAGGATGCCGCTGAGCTGTTGGATGGTTTTGGTGGTGCGGTAGTAGGGGTGCATCAGGTGTTCTATGGCGGTTTTGGCTTCGTTGAAGCCTGCGGTTTTCAGGCTGCCTTGGGGGGATGTGTTTACGGGGGTGGGGCAGCCTGAAAACGGGTTTTGTTGGGCGAGGGTGTGTTGCAGGTCAAAGGTGAGGCGGTCTTCTTCGCGTTGGGCGGCAAGGTGCATGGCGATGCGCAGTTGGGCGAGGGTGCGGTGGCTGTGGCGCAGCAGCTTGGCTTCGGCGGGTGTAATGATGGCGGACCGGGCGGCTGCGGGGGCGGCAAGATTGAGGTTTTGCACGCGGGCGAGCCAGTTGATAACGTGCAAATCGCGCAGGCCGCCGATGCCGTTTTTGATGTGCGGTTCCAGCGTTTGGCTGGGCTGCTTGGCGTGGCGTTGCTGCATTTCCAGCAGTTTGCTTTCAATGAACGGGACGATTTCGCGCTGTTGCCGGGCGGTGCGGATGGCTTGTCGGGCGAGGGCGGTGTTGCCGCATAGGGGGCGGGCTTCCAGCAGGGCGGTGCTGGCGGTTAAGTCGTCTTGCGCGGCTTGGAGGATTTGTTTCAGGCTGCCTGATTGCGGTGCGGGGGCGAGTTTGCCGTCCCACAGGGTTTGGATGAATCGGGCGAGGCTGTCTTGCTCGCGCTCGGTGAGTTCGGCGGGGGAAAGTATGGCGATGTCTAAATCGGAATGGGGGTAGAGTTCGCTGCGCCCGTAGCCGCCGGTGGCGAGCAGGCAAAGGTGTGGGCAGCCTGAAAAATGCTGTTGCCACAGGGCAACCAGCAGGGCATCGGCGGCGGCGGTGTGGCGGCGGAAATAGAGATAGGGGCGGCGGTTTTGCCGGAAGGATTGGTCGGCGGCGGCGCGGGCGGCGCGGTAGGCGGCGATGGGGGTTTCAGGCTGCATGGGGGGGCTTTCTGGGGCGTATGTTTGCGGGCGGGATTTTAATGGCAAACGGCGCAGAGCGGGCATGCTTGCTGTGGTTTTTAGCTTTGCTTTTCAGGCTGCCGCCACCACAACACAGCTTACGCCCACGCCCGCCGGCAAAATTTGCTAAAATGCCAATCTTTCTCGTTTCCCGCACGCGCAGCCCATGTCTTCATTGCCCAAATTCCACCTTTCCCCCGCACACTGGCGCATCAGCCGCATGGCTTTGGTTGCGTGCCTGATTGTGGCGGGCGTGTATTTGGGCGGCTCGGCGGCGTTGTATCGCGTATCCGAACACGAAGCCTTGCAGCAACGCGCCCGCGAAGCCCTAGCAGGCACAAGGCGCACCGTGCAATTTGACGCGCACATTGAGCGCAGCCTGTTCCCGCGCCCCACCATCATTTTGCACAACGTAGTGCTCAGCGAAGCCGATGGCAAAGCCCCCGCCCTGCGCGCGCAAGAAGTCAAAATCGGCATCGGTTGGAGCAGCCTGATTAGCGAGCCGACCATTGAAAAACTGGTGCTCAACGATGTCAACGCGCTGTTGGTGCGCAACAACCAAGGGCGTTGGAACATTGCCGATTTATGGCAAACCCGCAACCAACGCCCCGCCGTGTTCAACCGCGTGCAAATCAACCGTGGCAGCCTAATCGTGCGCGATGCCGAGCAAGGCGAATTTGCATTCAGCCAAATCAACCTTGCCCTATCGCGCCAAAACGCCAGCACCATCGGCTACCAGCTAGAAGCCCACGCCCATTCGCCCTATTGGGAAAACCTGCAACTCACCGCCACAGGCGACACCATCAGCAGCCCCAACAGCCAGCAGTTTCCCAAGCTCGCCGTCAAATTCAACGGCAAAGAAAACGGCTACACCTTTTCAGGCAGCCTGAAAACCAACGCTGCATGGCAAGAGCAAGACTTCATCGCCGAAAACAGCAAGCTAGAAATCGCCAGCCATCGCCACAACAGCACCTTCAATATCAGCATCACCAAACTCGCCAGCCGCTTTGGCGACACCAAACTCACAGGCATCAACGCTGTCTTCACCGCCCCCAGCCACCCCAACCAGCCCACAGGCACACTCGCCGCCGCTCAAGCCCAATGGCAAGACAACGAACTGCACAGCGACGAAATCAACCTAGACCTCAACACCCGCAGCCGCGGGCAAGACAGCCTCGACATCAACGCCAAATCCGAACTTGTCTGGCGCAGCGCCGGCGGCTTGCAGCTCAACAAGCTCAAATTCATCAGCACCCAAACCACCCCCCAAGGCACGCCCCGCTTCGCCAGCGAAATGGAAGGCAGCCTGAAATTTGCCCACCTCGCCAACTGGCAAATCCAACTGCAAGGGCTGTTTGACAAGCAACCCGCCAACATCGCGCTGGCGCGCAACGAAAACCACATCAGCGGCAGCCTGAAAATCGCCAAGCTCAACACCAAAAACTACGCCGCGCTCATCAAAAGCAACCCCACCACCAGCGACATCAGCCAAATCTTCCCCGCCGCCCCGCTCACCTACCAAATCGACGCCGACATCGGCACGCTGGAAACCCCCCGCGCCCAAATCGACAATATCCACGCCGGCATCAACGCCAGCGCCGAATCCATCATCCTCGCCCCGCTCACCGCCGACCTATACAGCGGGCGCACCGACGGCAGCCTCATCATCCAAAACCGCACCCCCATCGCCTACCAGCTCCACCAAAAAGCCGAAGGCGTGCAAATCCACCCCATGCTGCAAGACCTGTTCAAACAAAGCCGCATTAGCGGCAAAGGCACCGCCGAATTCGCCCTCACCGCGCAAGGCAGCAGCCCCGACGAAATGCTCGCCAGCCTCAACGGCAGCGTGAAACTGGATATTAACGACGGCGAATGGTCGGGCATCAGCTTCAACCGCATCCGCAACCTGCTCGCCGGCATCGGCAACAGCACGCCCGAAGCCGAAGCCACCGCCATGCCGTTCAGCCATTTTGTGCTGGAAGCCAACATCCAAAACGGCATCAGCAGCCACAGCGCCCAAGCCGCGTTTACCTGGCCCGCCGCCACCATGACCAGCAGCGGCAAGCTCAACCTTGCCAGCAACGAAATCACCGAAGACATCCGCTTCAAAGGCAACGCCGAAAGCCAAGCCCTGCCCATCCGCGTCAGCGGCAAAATGGACAACCCCAGCGTGAGCCTTAATTTCCAACAAATCACATCGGGCAGCACCACCGCCGAAGAAAAACAAAAAGCCATCAGCAGCGCCTTGAAGCAGCAATGGCAATGGTTTATCGCCCAGCCCGACACGCAGCCTGAAAACGACAACAGCGCGCCCGCTCCAGCCCAAGCCGCGCCCAAGCCCAAACCCGTCGCCCGGCCCGCCGCCCCTGCGGTTGCCCCCGCGCCCGAAAAACCCGAAAGCCGCAACGAAGCCAAACACGAACCGCGCATCGCATTGCCCAAAGCCAAGCCTGTTAAACCCGCCGTTAAGCCCGTTGCCAAACCTGCTGTCAAATCCACTGCGAAACTCGCCGCCCAGCCGGTAAGGCAGCCTGAAAAAGCCAAGCCGAGCAATAAGCAGCCTGAAAAAGCCAAACCCCAAGCCGGCGACAAATCCGCTGCGAAACCCAACAGCAAGCCGCCTGCAAAAGCCAAGGACAAGAAAAAATAGGCAGCCTGAAAACGGTGCTGCGGTTGGCAAGGCATGGAACGGCGGCGGCTCATTGCCCATTGCCAAAAGGCGTGTTTGAATGGCGCGGAATATTGGCTTTGGTTGGCGGGCTGGCGATGCTTATTGGGTGGGGTGATGTAAAGGCAGCCTGAAAAACGTGTGCATTCGTTTTTCAGGCTGCCTTTGCGGTTTCGGGCAATCTGTGCGGCAGCCTGAAAATGTTGGTGCGATGGGCGGGGTATGGAGCGGCGGGGGCGCGTTGCCAAAAGAGGGTTGAATTGCAGAGCGTCGGATTGAGGCGTGGTAGCGCGCGGGGCAGCCGCCTTCGGGCGGTTGTGTGTTGAAACTTGCGTTACGGGACGTTTCGCAAGCATGACTTTTCCAGCCGCCTACGGGCGGCTGTGTGTTGAAACCACGCCGCTGCACAGGCTGACGTAGCGCATTTCAGACAGCCGCTTTCAGGAGGCTGTGTGTTGAAACATGCTCGCTTTGTAGCGAGGCGTGATTGTTGGTGTGTTGGCAATGCTTTGTTGCTTGTTGTGCTTGGGATGGGGATAGGAGGCAGCCTGAAAACGTGTTGGATGCGTTTTCAGGCTGCATTTGTGTTTGGAAACTGTTGCGGCAGCCTGAAAATGTTAGAGCGGTAAGCGGGGCATGGAGCGGCGGTGGCTCGTCGCCAAAGAGGGTTGAATTGCAGAGCATTGGATTGAGGCATATTGGTTGGTAAGCGGCTGATGCTGTTGGCGCCGGTGTGAAGAGGCAGCCTGAAAACCCGTAGCTTCAATGAAGCCCAAGCGTTGTTCGCCCATCCAACGAAATCGGTTGGCGGGCGCATTCAAATCTAGTGCATTCAAATGTTTGTCTGCGAAAAAGGCAGCCTGAAAACGTGTGCATTCGTTTTCAGGCTGCCTTTTGTCGGTTGAAACTTTTACAAAACCCGGTCGGTTGGGCATAAATGCCCGACCTGCAATTGCCTTGGTATTTTTAGCCGGCGCACGGCTTGCGGGCAAGCCGTAGGGGACGCGGGATGGTTTTCAGGCTGCCTGTTATTGCGCCCGCGTTCAAACTTGGGGCGGTTAATTTGTTTGCCGTGGGGGTGGGTATTTTGGCGGGCAAGCGAGTTGTCTGCCCTCTGCTGGGTGTTTTCAGGCTGCATTAAAGGCAGCCTGAAATTGGAATGGTGCGTTTCTGTTTAAAGCGTGCGTTGCGCGTCGGCAAAATGTTGGCGAGCCGTCGCTGCTCCGTGTCGGCATTGGGTTCGCAAGGGTTTCAGGCTGCCTTTTGGGGCGGGTTAAACGGCAGCCTGAAAACGGTGGTCGGGCTGGCGGTCGTTGCCCTGCTTGTTCGCAACCCTCTTGCTTACAACCATTGTTTCAGGCTGCTGGTGGGGATGTCCCATTGCCATACGCCGTTGCTGGTGATGCCGTCCAGACCGCGCAGGAAGAGATAGCGGATGTGGAGGGTGGCGGGCTGGGCGTTGCGGCTGGTGAGATAGCGGGCGGTGGCGATGGCGTAGAGCAGGGCTTGTAGGGCGTAGTGATGTTGGGCAACGGCTTGGTTGAGCGCGGCTTGGGTGTAGTCGCTGGGGCTGTTGCCCAGCCAGTTGGATTTGTAGTCGATGATGAGGGTATCGCCTGTTTCGGTTTGGGCGAGCAGGTCTATGTAGCCGTTGATGTAGCCTTGCACGTCGCGGAAGCTGAGGTTTTGCGCGGCGGCGATGATTTCGGGGGGGAGCTTGCTGTGTTGGGCAAACCATGTTTTCAGGCTGCCTAGGGTGAAGTTGCGGGTGTGCAGCAGGAAGCCGAATTCGGTGAGGATATTTTGCGGGGGCAGGGTGCTGAGGCTGGTGCGGGGCAAGAGGGGGGTGTGGCGGGTGTCTTCAATCAGCTGGGCGATGGTGTCTTGCCATTGTTGGCTGTTGATGTTGTGTTGGTCTAGGGTGGTTTGGATGAGGGGGAGGTTTTGCCGCCCGGGTTGGGCGAAGGGGTAGCGTTCCAATAGGCTGTGCAGGCAGATGCCTGCGGCTGTGCCTTGGGGGAATTGGGCGATGGTGGGGGGGGCGTCTGGTTTCAGACTGCCTTGTGAATTTTGGGCTTGGGCGGTTTGTTCGCCAGGGTCTAGCGGGTTTGTTCGCTGGGGAGGGCGGTGCTGTGGCGGCTGAGGGCGGTGAAGCTGGTGTGCTGGGGGCTGCGGTAGCTGCGGGGGGGGATGGCGGTGGCTTGGTAGGTGGGTTGGGTGTTATGGGGTTGGGCTTGGTTGGTGTTTTCGGTTTTCAGGCTGCCTGTGTAGGTGGGCAGGGTTAGGGTGTCGTGCCATTGGATGTGCTCGGGGTGTTGCGCGATGAAGTTTTGCCAGCTTTGGCGGTAGGCTTGGGCTTGGATGTGGGCGTATTCGTCCTTGTTGGTGTTTTTGTCTTTTTCAGGCTGCTGATGTTGGATGAGGTAGGCAAGCGGGCTGTCTGCGGTGTGTTGGTAGCTGGCGATGTAAACGTTAAGCTGTTCTTCGGCGCGGGTGAGGGCGACGTAGAGCAGGCGTAGATCTTCGGAGCGTTGTTCGGTTTGGGCTTGTTGTTGGTCGCTGTCGGTGAGCTGGGTTTTGTGGATGAGCTGGGCTTGGTGGTTTTGGTGGATGATTTGCCATTCGGGGGGCTGTTGGTTGCGGGCTTTCCAGACGAACGGGCAGTATACGACGGGGTATTGCAGCCCTTTGGCGGCGTGCATGGTTACGATTTTGACGAGGTTTTCGTCGCTTTCTAGGCGCAACAGGGCGTGGTCTTGGGGGTTGGCGTGGTTTTGGCTGGCTTGGATTTGTTGTCCGAGCCATTGTTGCAGCGCGCTGGGGGGCTGTCCTTTTTCGTCTTGGGTGGCTAGGATTTCTAGGATTTGGTGGAGGTTGGTGAGGGTGCGGTCGTTGCGTTGGGACAGCAGGGTGGTTTCGGCTTGGGATTGGCGGAGAAATTGTTGCAGGGCGGTGTAAACGCCGTGTTGTTGCCATGTTTGGGCGGCTTGGTTGGCGGCATCGGTCCATTGGGTGAGCTGGGCTTCGTTTTGGTTGAGCTGTTGGATTTGGGCGGCAGTGTGGTTGTAGAGGCAGCCTGAAAGCAGGTAGATGAGGTGTTGGGTGCGCTGGGGGTTGAGGATGAAGCTGATGAGGGCGTAGACGGCTTGGGTTTCTTCTTCGGCGTAGATGCTGTCGCGGCTCAGGAGCACGCTTTGGATGTGGTGCGTTTTGAGCTGGCGTTGCATCAGCGTGCCTTCTTTGCGGGTGCGCACGAGGATGGCGATTTGCCCTGCGCTGATGGGGGTTTTGCCTTGAGCGTGGGCGTGTAAAGTAACGGCGATTTCTTGGGCGCACCATTGGGCGGCGCGTTGGGCTAAGGGGTCGCTGTTGTCGGCGGTGGGGTCTTGGTTGAGCCATGTGAGGCGCAGGGGGGCGGTGCCGGCGGGCAGTGTGCTGGCTGCGGGCGGCGCGGGCGGGGGTGTAGGGGATTTGGGGCAGGGCGAAGGGGTTGGGGCGGGAAAACAGGGCGTTGACGGTGTGGACGAGGGCGGCGTGGCTGCGGTGGTTTTGGCTGAGGGTGTGGCGGTTGGGGGGGGGGGTGGTGTCGGCGGCAGCTAGGTAGGCGTAGATGTCTGCGCCGCGGAAGCTGTAGATGGCTTGTTTGGGGTCGCCGACCATGTAGAAGGCGGTTTTATTTTGGTTGCACTCGTTTTCAGGCTGCCTTTGGGGTTGCATAAAGGCGGCTTGGAAGATGGCGTATTGCAGGGGGTCGGTGTCTTGAAATTCGTCGATGAGGGCGGTTTGCCAGTTGGCGGATAGGGCGCGGGCTAGGGCTTGGGCGTGGGGTTTTTCGGGGCTGAGGGCGTGGTAGACATCCAGCAGCAGGTCGTCGAATTGGCGGTTGGGGCTGGTTTTTTTGTCGGCTTCGTTTTGCGCGCGCAGGTAGTGGATGATGTTGTGGGAGAGTTGGATTAGGGCTTGGCTTTCGGCTTGGATATGGGCTTGGGCGGCGGTGGCGAGTGCGCCGAGGGTGGTGTCGATTAGAGCAAGCGGCTCGGCGGGCAGTTGGATTTTTTGCTTGGATTTTTTGTCTTGGTTGGCTTTGCTTTGCAGAAATTCGGCGGTGAAGATGGCTTGGGTGTGGCTGCTTTCGGTGAGCAGTTGCCAGATGGTTGCGGGGCTGGGGCAGCCTGAAAATTGGTGGAGCCGGGCGAAGCGGTCTTCGCAGCGGGCGGCGTTGTAGCTTTGTTTGTTGAGATGGGGATGCAGTTGCCAGAAGGCGGCTTGGATTTGGGGAAGCTGGGCGCAAACGTGTTGCCATGCTTGTTGAAAGGCTTGCTGGGTTTGGGCGATGTGGGCGTTTTGGCTTCGCCGAAACTCGTTACACTCGTTTTCAGGCTGCCTTAATTGCAAATAGGGGCGGGCTAGGTAGGGGGATAGGGCTTGCAGTTGTTTTTCGGGGGTTTGGTTGTGCTGATAGACAAGCTGGGCTTGGACGGGGTTGGGGGCAATTTGGGTGCGCCAGTAGTCTTGGATGGCGATGAGGTTGGGGTTGTCGTTGGGGTCTTCGTTGAGCTGGATGTTGAAGGGGGTTTGGCAGTAGAAGGCGAAGTCTTGCAGGATGCGTTGGCAGAAGCCGTGGATGGTGTAGATGGCAGCGTTGTCAAAATTGCTGATGGCGGCGGTTAGGCGCAGTTGCAAGCGTTCTTGGCTTTCGCTGGCTAGGGCTTGGGTGAGCAGGTGGAAGAGGAAGTCGTCGGGGCGGTTTTTGTCGTCTAGGCTGTTTTGGCGCAGGGTTTCAGGCTGCGTTTGGGCGTTGGGCGTGCGTTTAAGCGCGGTGAGGGCTTGGTCCAGGCGGGCGCGCAGGCGGGTTTTGAGTTCGGCGGTGGCGGCCTTGGTAAACGTTACCACGAGGATTTTTTCTACGTTTTGTTTTTCCAGCAGCACGAGGCGGGTGAACAGGGCGGCGATGTTCCATGTTTTGCCTGTGCCTGCGCTGGCTTCGATAAGGTGGATGCCGTGAACGGGGATGGTGAGTGGGTTGAGCGGGGTGGGAGCGGTCATGGTAGGCAGCCTGAAAACGGGTTGGGGTGGGGAAACAACGGGCGCAATGATAGCATGATGCGGGGGCGTTTTCGCTTTGCTGCTGCGCGCTGTTTTAACGCTGTTGAAGCCTGCGGTTTTCAGGCTGCGTGGTAGAATGGCGGCTTGTTAAACGATGTAAACGAAAGGGTTTGCGATGGCTGTTGAACGGTTTGGCTGCGGCGCGCGCTTGTCGGAAGCGGTGGTTGCCAATGGTTTTGTGTTTTTATCGGGCATGGTGCCTGAAACAGACGGCGACATCACGGCGCAAACGGCGGATGTGTTGCGCCAGATTGATGCGTGGCTGGCGCAATGCGGCTCGGACAAGACGCATATTGTGGAAGCGACGATTTTTCTGGCGAACATGGCGGATTATGCGGGGATGAACGCGGCATGGGACGCTTGGGTGGATGCGGCAAACCCGCCTGCGCGCGCTTGCGTGGAAGCGAAGCTGGCAAAGGAGGGATGGTTGGTGGAAATTAAAGTTTCGGCGGTGGTGAAGCCAACAGAGGCAGCCTGAAAACGGGTTTTGCCGTTGCATCATCACCTTGCCAACCCGCCCAAAATCATTTTCAGGCTGCCTCAATAGCCTGTTTACAAAAAGGAAAAATTTATGACTACTCAAATCCAAGCCGTCGCCTTTGACCTAGACGGCACACTCTGCGATTCCATCCCCGACCTTGCCGCCGCCGCCAACGCCATGCGCCAAACGCTGGGCATGGCAACCCTGCCCGCTGCCACCGTGCAAAGCTATGTGGGCGACGGCATCGGCGTGCTGGTACACCGCGCCCTCACCGACAACCCGCAAGGCACCGCCCCCGAAGCGCAATGGCAACAAGGCTACACCGCCTTTGTCCGATACTACGCCGACCACATCGCCGACCGCACCCGCGCCTACCCCGAAACCGAAGCGGGCTTGGCGCTGCTGCAATCGCTGCGCATCCCGCTTGCCGTCATCACCAACAAAAACGAAATCCTCGCCGTGAAACTGCTCAAAGCCTTGAAGCTGGACGGCTATTTCAGCATCATCATCGGCGGCGACACCCTGCCCGAAAAAAAACCCAGCCCCGAGCCGCTGCGCCACGTTGCCCAAGTGCTCGGCGTGAACGTGGCAAACATCATCATGGTGGGCGATTCCAAAAACGACATCATCTCCGCCAAAGCCGCAGGCAGCATCGCCGTGGGCGTAACCTTTGGCTACGGCGACATGGCGCAATTAAGCCAAGACCCCGCCACCAAGCCCGATTGGACGATTAACGCCCTGCCCGATATTTACACCCATTTGCGCCCGCAAAAGTCCGAAGAAGAGTAATCCGCCCGCATAAGGCAGCCTGAAACCTTTGCAAAAACTGTAACCAATGGCGCGTCGGCGGCTCGCCGACATTTTCCTGCCAACCGGCAAAACGCCATTGAATACGCCATTTGGCGACGAGCCATTGCCGCGCCATTTTAGATTTCAGGCTGCCTAATCTTGTTTACACACCCGATCAGGCAGCCTGAAAACAGATTTCCGAATACCGTTTTACAACAAGCCAAAATGACAACGATACCCGTTGCGTGTATGCGCTCGCCCACGCCCCGTTTGGCAACATTCCACGCCATGCCGCAAAGCCACGCCCCCGTATATTGTTTTTTCAGGCTGCCTCAACCCCATCACCCCCACCACCATGCGACCCACCAAATCCCTACGCGCCCGCGCCCTAGACATCCTCTCCCGCCGCGAAGTCAGCCGCCAACAGCTCTACCGCAAACTCGCCCCCTATGCTGAAGACCCCGACGAACTGGAAGCCGTGCTCGCCGAATTTGCCCGGCGCAACTGGCAATCCGACGAACGCTACACCGAAGCCTACATCCACAGCAAAAGCCAAAAACACGGCACGCAACGGCTCAAACAAGCCCTTGCCGCGCAAGGCATCGACGAAGTGCTTATCCGCGAACACCTGCCCGATGCCCGCGCCGAGCAAGCGCATGCCAACCAAGTGCTGCGCAAAAAATACCCCGCGCCGCCCGCCGATTACGCCGAAAAACAAAAGCAACTGCGCTTTCTGGTCTATCGCGGCTTTGATTTTGACACCGCCAACCATGCCGTGAAACACGCGTGGGATGACGGGGATGCAGACGAATAAAAGCCGTGTGCGCCGTCATCCATACAAATACAGGTTTGCCGTTTCAGGCTGCCCAAACGCATTAAGGCAGCCTGAAATCTGGGCAAAACGCAAACAGGTCGGGCATTGATGCCTGACCTACGGCAACATTTTGTTTTTACGGTTATTCCTGAATATCAAACAAAATTTTCGCCCACGCGGGCATGACGGCGTTTCTTGTTTTCAGGCTGCCTCTGCCGTTGCCCCGCCTTTCAGCTTCGCAACGCAGACCGCTCCAAAGGTTTTCAACCATGGATTTCAGGCTGCCTTCGGGCTTTCGCTGAACGCGGGCGCGATGTTTGGCAGCTTGAAAAGCCGACCCCGCGCTCCTACGGCTTGCCCGCAAGCCGTGCGCTGCTAAAAACAAAGGCAGCCTGAAAACGCCGTCGCCGACACCTTTCAGGCTGCCTTAATCCCGTTTGCCAATCACAAATCCTGTCCGCTTTCAAACGCCCGTGCCGCGCCCGTTAGCGGGTCAATAAACGCCAACCGCTTTGCCAGCAGTTTTAACGGCTTGCTGTAATCGTCGCCGTTTTCAGGCTGCACCACGGGATACAGCGCGTCGTTCAGCAACGGCATGCCCAGCCCCATCATCTGCACCCGCAGCTGGTGTTTTTTGCCGGTAACCGGCTGCAATTCGTATAGGCTCACTTCGCCGCGCGGTTCCAGCAGGCGAACGCGCGTTTCCGTATTCGCTTCGCCCGTCGCCTCGCGCATCAAGAAAAACGGCTCGCTAGGCACAAGGCGCGTGCGCACGGTGAGTGGATAGGGCAAATCCAAGCGCGTGGGTGCGAGTGCGTGGTAGGTTTTTTGGATGGCATGGCTGGGGAACAGCGTGTGATACGCCGCGCGGGTGGCGGGATTATGCGAAAACAGCATCACGCCTGCGGTGTCTTTGTCCAAACGATGCAACGGCGTGATGTCTGCCGTGTTCAGATGCTGCAAATCGGGATGCAGCCGTAGGCGCGTGAGCAGCGTTTCGCGCAAAAATCGCCCGCTGGGGGTAACGGGCAAAAAATGCGGCTTGTCCACCACGATTAAATCGTTGTCCAACCACAAAATTTTTTCGTCAAACGGGATGCGCGGCTCGGCATCGCGGCTGATTTCGCGGTAGTAAAAAAGGGTTTCGCCCGCTTGGTACAACACATTTTCGTGCAACGGCTCGCCGCGCTGGTTCACCACCATGCCGCTGTTGAGCCGCGCGCGCCAAATATTCTCGGCGATAAACGGAAAGCGGGCGCGCAAATAGCACAGCAGCGGCTTGCCGATGTATTGCTTGTCGTGTGGTAGGTTGAGGTAGCTGGGTTTGATGCCGCCCAAAAGCGGCAGCGGATTGGTGGGTTTCATGCGTGTTTTCGGGGAAATCGGGTATAATCGCCGCCATTTTACACATTCAGGCAGCCTGAAAAACAACATGTCATCAATCAACGGCTTCGGCACAACATTTTACGGCGAATGCGATTACCAACCAGACGGCTCGTTCGTTACCACCTATTGGATTATTCTCGCCTTTTTGCCCATTATCCCTTTATACAGCGCGCGCATTTTTTATTCGGAAAGCGGTCTTTTCAACACGCAGTACCAATATGAAAAACTGCCAGTTAATTGGCAGCAGGTTGTACGCATTTGGGCGTTTGTAATCGGCACAGCTGCGGGGTTTATAGGGTGTTTGCACATCATCAGCTCGGTATTGGCATCTGATGATCACCGCAGCGCAACCATTTTGCTAGTCTATTTGACCGCCGCCGCGCTGCTGCCCCATTTTTTGCGCTACCAAGCCAAAAAACAAGTGAATTTCCTGCCCGATGTGGCGATACGCTCGTCTTTTTCCAAAAGACATTTTTGGCTGCTGGCAATGCTGGCTGTGGCTGTAATCTGCCTCATCGTGTATTTACGAACACTTTAATTTTTTCAGGCAGCCTGAAAACCGAAATTTTCTAAGAAAGCAAAGTTATGTCCCAAAAAATCCAATCCGTTAAAGGCATGAACGACCTTCTGCCCGTTGAACAAAAAGACTTCAAGCTCACTGCCGATTTCTGGCAAGCCTTTGAAAACCAAGTGCAAAAATGGACGCAACGGTTCGGCTACAAGCAAATCCGCACGCCCATTGTGGAACACACAAATCTATTTGTGCGCTCCATCGGCGAAGAAACCGATGTGGTGGGCAAGGAAATGTACACGTTTAACGACAACGCGGGCGAAACCAGCCTCAGCCTGCGCCCCGAAGGCACGGCAAGCTGCCTGCGCGCGGTGGTGGAACACGATTTAACCTACGCCGCGCCGCAAAAATTATGGTACATGGGAGCGATGTTCCGCGCCGAGCGTCCGCAAAAAGGGCGTTACCGCCAGTTTCACCAAGTGGGCATCGAAGCCTTGGGCTTTGCCGACCCCGATATTGACGCGGAAATCATCGCCATGTGCGCCGATTTGTGGCGCGAATTGGGCATCAGCGGGCAATTGACGCTGGAAATCAACAGTTTGGGCAACCGCGAAGAGCGCGCCGCCCACCGCGCCGCTTTGGTTGCCTATTTGTCGCAACACGAAGCGGAGTTGGATGAAGACAGCAAACGCCGTTTGCACACCAACCCCTTGCGCGTGTTAGACAGCAAAAATCCCGCCTTGCAAGACATCTGCAACGCCGCGCCGCGCCTGCTGGATTATTTGGGCGAAGCATCTTTGCAGCACTACAATACGTTCAAATCGCTGCTGGATGGCTTGCAAATCAAATACATAGAAAACCCACGCTTGGTGCGCGGCTTGGATTACTACAACCACACCGTGTTTGAATGGACCACCGACAAGCTGGGCGCGCAGGCCACCGTGTGCGGCGGCGGGCGTTACGACGGCTTGATGGAAGAGCTGGGCGGACGCGCCACGCCGTCTATCGGCTTTGCGATGGGCATCGAGCGGCTGCTGCTGCTGGTGCGCGATTACGGCAGCCTGAAAGCCGATTTCGTGCCCGATGTGTTTGTGATGCAGCAGGGCGAGGGCGCAACGTTGGCCGCGATGAAACATGCGCAAACCTTGCGTGGCGCGGGGTTTAACGTGGCGCAGTTTTCAGGCAGCACCAAGCTGAAAAACCAGTTTAAACGCGCCGACCAATCGGGCGCGGCGTTTGCCGTGATTATTGCGGAAAACGAAGTGACGCAAAATACGGTTACAATTAAAGACTTACGCGGCGGGCGCGGGCAAACAACCGTTGCCGCCGATGAGCTAGTTCAACAATTAAACGAATGGAGTACGCAATAATGGCGGGTTATCACGACGAACAAGAAAACATCAACACGGCGAAGCATATTTGGCACAGCGGCGGCAAATGGGTGGCGGTGGTGCTGGTGGCGGGCGCGTTGGGCTATGTGGGCTATGTGGCGTATCAAGGGCGCGTGCATCAAGGCAGCGCGCAAGCGGCGCAACTGGCGGCGCAGGTGAAAGGCGATGCGGCGAAATTGGCGGCGTTGCAACAGCAGTTCCCCAAAGATACGGCAACCACGCAAGCCAGCTTGCAAACGGCGGCGGCGTTGTTCCAAGCGGGCAAGCTGGATGATGCGGCGAAGGCGTATCAATGGGTGCTGGCAAACGACAAAACGCCCGTTTTTCAGGCTGCCGCGATGCAGAATTTGGCGAATGTTTACATTCAGCAGAAAAAATACGACGACGCGCTTAAAACGCTTGCCATGCCTGTGAGCGAGCCGTATCAGCCGTTGATTAACGAAACCAAAGGTGATGTGTTCGCGGCGCAAGGTAAAGCCAAAGAAGCGGGCGAGGCGTATAAACTGGCGTTGGATAAATTGCCTGAAAACTCGGGCAACCGGCAGTTTATCCGGATGAAGATGAGCCAGCTTTGATGGGCTTGGCTTGATGTAAACGAAACCCAGCGGATGAACGCTGGGTTTTTTGTTTCAGGCTGCCATAGGCGGCGGTTCAGGCAGCCTGAAAATCCTGCAACACGCATTGGATTTCGCTCGCTTCGCGCAAGGTGCGCACGGTGGCAAACAGTTGCGCCGCTTCGGGGTAGGCTTTTTTCATCATGCCGAGCCATTGTTTGAGCCGCGCGACGGCGTATTTGCCTTGCGGCTCGTGCGCGAGGCACAAATCAAAAAACAGGCGTATCCAATCCATGATTTCCGCGTTGAATGCGGCAGCCTGAACGGGCTCGCCGCGCAGGTGTTGCTTGATTTGGCGCGCCAAATCGGGGCGCATCACCGCGCCGCGCCCAATCATCACGTCGTCGCAGCCGCTGGTTTGGCGGATGGCGAGGTAGTCGTCCAGCGTGAACACGTCGCCGTTGGCGATGACGGGGATGGCGACGCGCTCGCGGATGGTTTTGAGCCAATGCCAATGGGCGGGCGGTTCGTAGCCTTGCACTTTGGTGCGGGCGTGGATGGTGATTTGGCTGGCGCCGCCTGCGGCGATGGCTTGGGCGTTAGCGACGGCCAAATCGGTGTTTTCAAAACCCAAACGCATTTTAGCGGTGAGGTTGATGTGTTCGGGCAGCCTGAAACGCAGCTCGTGCACGATTTGGCGGATGCGCTCGGGCTCGCGCAGCAGGATGGCGCCGCCTTGGTGTTTGTTGACGGTGGGGGCGGGGCAGCCGAAGTTGAGGTCTATGGTTTGCACGCCGAGGCGCACGGCTTCCAGCGCGTTTTTTGCCATCATGTCGGCATCGCTGCCGAGCAGTTGGGTGGTGCAGGGGATGCCCGACGGGGTGCGGTTTTGCCGGGCGATTTCGGGGACGTGGCGCAGCCATGTGACGCGGGAATGGACGGTGTGGGTGATGCGGACAAATTCGCTGACACATTCGTCGTAGCCGCCGATGCGGGTGAGCAGGTCGCGCATGGGGGCATCAGTTAGCCCTTGCATGGGGGCGAGAATGAGTTTAGGCATAGTGGTTTTCGCTGGCGCAAGCCTTAAAACGCTTCGGCTGCGAATTTGCATTTATGTCGCCGCCCAGCCTGGCCATGCCCGAATACATTACCGAAGAATTGGACGAAGCCGGCGCAAAATGGCAGATACTGCCCAATTTGGAAAGTGCGGCGGAATGGGCAGATATCCTGTATATGACCCGCGTGCAGCGCGAACGCTTCGATGGCGTGGAATTCGCCAAAATCCAAGGCAAATTCAACCTGCATGCCGCCACTTTGGCCAATGCCAAACCCAATCTGCGTGTGCTGCACCCCCTGCCGCGCGTGGACAAAATTGCACCCGACGTAGATGGCACGCCGCATGCTTATTACTTTGAACAAGCACAAAACGGCGTATTTGCGCGTATGGCCATGCTTGCATTTGTGTTGAATGAGAATGTGTAGATATTGAGTTTTCATTCAGCCGATAAATCAATTTTTGCCAGAAAGTTCAAACGAATGTATGCGAGAAAATTATTGGTGGTGATGTGCTTGGCAGCACTTACCGCAGGCTGCAATAAAGACGAAAAATCAGGTCTGGGCACAGCAAAAGGCTTGGCCACGGCCAACTCAACCTCCGGCTCATCTTCCAATAACAATAACTATGCGAAACTCGGAGGACGAGAATACACTTCCGCACAAACGCCTGCACCTGCCCCAAGTCCTGCGCCTGCTCCAGTGCCGACGCCTAATCCGACACCGGCGCCAAGTCCCGTACCCACCCCTTCACCGACGCCGTCTCCAGCGCCAGCACCTACACCGGCTCCCACGCCCGCACCTTCCGAAAACGGCTGCGAACATCCGACCGATGAATCCGGTCAATGGCGAAGCGAGAAATGCTATGAATTCAAGGAAGGGCGCGTGCCTGCCGATTGGGAAAGCAAAGAAATCCGCAATCATTTGCACAGTTATCTGTCCTACCTGCCGGACAACATCTCTTTCGTGGCCGGCGATTATGCCCAACTGACCACGCGCCGCCACTGCGTCGATAAAGAAGGCGACCCCTTGAACGACAGCAACGCCACCTCTGGCGTGTGTCCGGCGGGAAAAGTCACCCAATATTCCAGCGGCCGGCTGGAAACCATCGGCATGGTGGATGCAAGCCGCCCGTTCCGTGCCGAAGTCCGCGCCAAAATGAATTGGAACGGGCTGCGCGGCATGCGCACTGCGCTTTGGCTGAACAAACATACAAACGAAGATAGCATCCGCACCTGCAAAACCCCTGGCGGCGGTAGTGCGCCTTATGGTTCGCTGCTGATTCTGGAATGGTTCTCCGCCATGCCGGATTATGCCTTCCCTGCATCCAGCATCAGCTGCTATTATAGCACGGCGGGCAAAGAATGGCGCACGCGCGTATTCGTGCATCGCTTGGAAAACCGTATCCGCAACCGTTCCACTTGGCTGACGCACGATTGGCATGTTTGGGCCATCGAATATGATGGCACCAAAATCCGTTATTACATGGACGGCAAGCTGATTCCCGTGCACCATTACCGCGTGAACGATTCCAGCACGGTCGATGTGACCGACTATCGCAGTTTCACGCCGGACGGTACATACGTTTCTACCATGCCCGACGAGGACTACACCAAACTGCAAATCGACCCTGATTTGGTCGAACAAGTGCTCCGCAACGACAAATGGCATTTCGTTTTGAACGATTATGTGGAATGGGAAGACAATCTGGATCCTCCGTCGATCCAAGAGCCGTTCCCGATGCAGACCACGCAGATTGACTATGTGCGGTTGTACTATAAATAACAAATAACATCCCATGCAGGCTGCCCGAAAGCGATAGATTCGTGTATTATCGGGCAGCCTGCAATATTTCATGAGCACCATGCCCAATATGCCCGCCCGCCTGACCAACCCCCTTGGCATTATCCTTGTTGTGATGCTGCTGCTTGTCATTAGGGTGCAGGCTGCTTTGCGTTGGCGCACGTTATTGGCGTTGTCAGCACTTATGCCGTGCCCGGCCAGCCCGAACAGGTGCGCCTGCTCCAACGCCCAATCAATCATCCGCGGAACCGGCCAACCGCGCTGCGAACTCGGCTATTGCCAAGGGAGTAGGGTGGGGCAGCCTGAAAAGGGGGTTGATGTTTCAGGCTGCCTATGTATGGAAGATGAGTTGTGTTGGGCTGTGTTTCAGGCTGCCTTACTTATGGAGCGGGCTGATGTTTGTTTAACGAATGGATGGCTGCGTTCAATCGCTTTTCAGGCTGCCGTAGTAATGAATATAAGCAACGCCAAACATCGGTTTCAGCTATTCAACCTGCAGCACAACAAGACAACGCAACAGCCATGTCGCCACACAAAATAGGCAGCCTGAAAACATCAAACCCGTTTTCAGGCTGCCTTTTGGTTCGCAAGGTTATTGGGCGGTTGCCTGTTTGCTTGTTTGCACGGCGGTTTTTGCCGCCTTGATTTCCTGCTGTGTGGCGGCGTCGTCGCTGGAATAGCGTTTCAAGCCGCCGCCCAAGGCTTTATACAAATCCGCCAAGTTTTCCAGCAGGCTCAGCTGGGTGGACAACACGGAAGTGTCTGCCGAATAGCTGCTGCGTTGCGCGTCCAGCAAATCCAATGCGCTGGAAACGCCGTGTTTGTAGCGCAGGGTGGTTAAGCGCAGGCGTTCGTTGTAGGCTTTTTGTTGCGCCAGGTTGGAATCGTATTGCGTGTTCATGGCGGCGCGGGCAACCAGCGCATCGGCCACGTCGCGGAACGCGCCTTCAACGGTGGCTTCGTAGGCGACTACGGCTTTTTCCTGCTCAATTTTGCTCACTTTCAACTGGTTGCGGCGTTGCCCCCAGTCAAAAATGGGCAGCGACAGATTGCCGCCGTAAGACCATGTTTTATTGGACGAGTTAAATAAATTGCTCAACTGGCTGCTGCCAAAGCCCAAAGTGCTGGTGAGGCTGATGGTTGGGAAGAACGCGGCGCGTGCCACGCCGATATTGGCATTGGCGGCTTTAAGCGTGTGCTCTGCCGCGATGATGTCGGGGCGGTTGAGCAGCAAGTCGGATGGCAAGCCTGCGGGCAAGTTTCGGATTTTAAACTGCTTGCTCAACGCCAAAGGCGCGGGCAAATCGTCGGGGATTTTTTGGCTAATCAGCAATTCCAAAGCGTTGCGCGCTTGCTCGCGGGCGCGCACGGCGGCGGCGTAGCTGGCTTTGGCGTTTTCAATCATCGCTTCTTGCGAACGCAAATCCAGCGCGGAAATCACGCCTGCTTTGTGGCGCACTTTCGCCAAATCGTAGGTTTTTTGGTAGCTCGCCAAAGTTTTTTCGGATAACGCCATTGCGGCGGTGGCGTATTGCTCGTTGAAATACGCTTTGGCAACGCTGGCAATCAGGCTCAGATGCGTGGCATCACGGCTGGCGGCGGTGCTGAAATATTGTTGCAGCGCGGCTTGGCTGCTGTTGCGCACGCGCCCCCACAAATCCAGCTCAAACGCGGAAATGCCCAAGCCTGCGTTGTAGCTTTCCACGTCGCCGCGGCTGCGGCTTGCGCCACCGTTTGCCCCGAGGCTCGGGAACTGCGATGAGCGGGTAATCGCGTATTGGGCGCGGACTTGCTCCACGTTCAAATTGGCGGTGCGCAAATCGGTGTTGTTTTTCAGGGCGATTTCAATCAGCGCGTGCAGGCGCGGGTCGGCAAAATAGTCTTGCCAGCCCAGTGAGGCAGCCTGAAAGGCTTGTTCGCCGTTGCGCTGCGCATCGTATTTGAAGGTGTCGGACGGCAGTTCAACATTGGGTTTTTCGTATTTGGGCGCAAGGTTGCACGCCGATAGGGCAATGCTTAGGGCAACCGCAGTCAATGAATGATTTAAAACAGGTTTCATAATTTTCCTTCCATAGATGATTTTCAGGCTGCCTATGGTATTGCATTTTGAGGCAGCCTGAAAACCGTTAATGCTTGCTAAACGCTTGGGCATCCATGTCTTCTTCATCGTCAAACAGATCCAACTCTCCTTGAACGGGCGGTTGCTTGCCGCCTGTAAAGAAGCGGACAACAAGGTTCACGATGATATAGAACATCGGCACAAGGAACACCGATAGGAATGTGCCCACCAGCATACCCCAGAACACTGCCGTGCCAATCGCGCGTTGGCTGGCTGATGATGCGCCCGTGGCGATATACATCGGCACAATGCCCAAGATAAACGCAAACGAAGTCATCAAAATGGGGCGGAAACGCAATTTGGCGGCGCGTAATGCCGATTCGGCAATGGATTTGCCCGCGTTGTGCAAGTCTTGGGCAAACTCAATAATCAGAATGGCGTTTTTCGCGCTCAAACCCATTACCGTAACCATGCCCACGGTGAAATACACGTCGTTGCTGTAACTACGGATTAACGCGCCCACAGCCACGCCCAACATCCCCAGCGGTGCAACCATACCCACTGAAAACGGAATAGCCCAGCTTTCATACAACGCTGCCAATACCAAGAATACGGCAATCAGAGCCAGCAAATAAATCATGTTTTGCTGCGATGTGCCTTTGGCTTCCTCGCGGGATTGACCTGCCCATTCCAAGCTGTAATTGCCTTCCAAGTTGTCCACCATTTTTTTCACTTCCGCCATCGCTTCGCCGGTTGATTTGCCGGCAGCGGGCGCGCCTGTGATTTGCATGGCAGGATAGCCGTTAAAGCGTTCGCTTTGCTCCATGCCTTTTTCCCATTTTGCGGTGGCAAAAGAGGAAAGCGGAATCAGCGTGCCGTTGCCCGCGGGCACGGTTAAAGCCAAGATGTCTTCAGGCTGCATCCGCGATTGGGCGGTGGCTTGCACAATCACCCGCTGCAAACGCCCGTCGTTGGGGAAGTCGTTGACATAAGTGGAACTCAACGCCGTGCCCAGCACGCTGCGGATGCTGGCGAAACTTACGCCGTTGGATGCCGCTTTCATGCGGTCGATTTCAATTTTTAATTGCGGCGCATCGTCCAAGCCGCTGGCACGCACGTTTGATGGGTCAAACATGGCAGGGTTTTGGCGCATTTTTTGGATTAACTCATCGCGGCGGGCAACCAATTCTTCGTGGTTGTATGTGCCACGCGCTTGCAAATAGAAGCTGAAACCCGAGTCGTTACCCAATTCCATAATTGGCGGCGGGTTCAACGCCAGCGCGAAACCGTCTTGGATGGCACCGCTCATCATCGCGCCGGTGATTTTGCCTGCCACAGAAGTGGCATCGCTGCCCGCTTGGGTGCGCTCGCTCCAGTCTTTGAGCATGATAAAGCCCATACCCATGTTTTGACCGCTGCCTGTAAAGCTAAATCCAGACACGGTAATCACATCTTGGACTTCGGGCATAGAATGCGCCACTTGGTTCAGCGTTGACAAAGTTTTTTCCGTGCGCTCGGCGGTTGCGCCGGAAGGCAGCTGCACGGTGGTCATGATGAAGCCTTGGTCTTCGCTGGGGATGAACGAGCTGGGCAAACGGCTAATCAACACGAATGCGCCCGCGCCCAACGCCAAGTAAATCACAAACATCACACCTGCTTTGCGCAAGGTTTTGCCAATCCAGCCCGAATAAGTGCGCGTGCCTGCGTTAAACACGCGGTTAAACCAACCAAAAAAGCCTTTTTTGGTGTGGTTATGCCCTTTGGGAATCGGTTTGAGCATGGTGGCGCACAAGGCGGGAGTCAGCGTTAACGCCAAGAAGGCGGAGAAACCAATCGCAAATACCATCGTGAGCGAGAATTGGCGGTAAATATTGCCCGCTGCGCCGCTTAATAGCGACAGCGGCACAAATACCGAAACCAACACGGCGGTAATGCCGACCACCGCGCCTGAAATTTGCGTCATCGCTTTTTTGGTGGCTTGTTTTGGGCTTAACCCTTCTTCCGCCATAATCCGTTCCACGTTTTCCACCACCACAATCGCATCGTCCACCACAATACCGATCACCAACACCATGGCAAACATGGTCATCACGTTGATTGACATGCCCAGATATGAAATCGCGGCAAACGCGCCCAGCAGGGAAATCGGCACAACAATGGTGGGAATCAGCGTGTATCGGAAGTTTTGCAGGAAGATAAACATCACGATAAACACCAGCACAATCGCTTCCACCAGTGTGTGAATCACTTTTTCAATAGACAAAGATACGAAAGTGGAGGTGTCGTAGGGTGCTGACCATGTTACGCCTTGCGGGAAGAAGTTTTGCAGCTCGTTCATTTTGGCTTTAATTGCCGTTGCGGCTGCCAAGGCGTTACCTGTGTTAGACAGCGAAACCGCCATACCTGCGGTTTTTTTGCCGTTCAAATAAGAAGACGTATTATAAGATTGGCTACCTAAGCCAATTTCTGCCACGTCTTTCAAATAAACGTTGGCACCGTTGGTGTCGCTGCGCAGCAAAATATTGCCAAATTCTTCGGCGGTTTTCATTTGCCCTTCCGCGCTGATGGTGGCGGTGATTTGCTGCCCTTGGCTGCTGGGCAAATCGCCCAATGCGCCCACCGATAACTGCGCGTTTTGCGCGGAAATGGCGGCGGTTACATCGGCGAAGGAAATGTTGTAATTTTTCAGCTTGGCAGGGTCCACCCACACGCGCATGGCGCGTTGTGCACCAAACAAGCGCACATTGCCCACGCCTTCAATGCGTTGCAGCTCGGGTACAACGTTGCGTTGCGCATAGTCCAGCAGCTCTTCGGACGATTTGGTTTCCGATTGCAGGAACACCACCATCAGGAAGTTGGAGCGTGCTTTGGATACGGTAATCCCGTTTTGTTGCACGGTGGAAGGCAGCAAGGCGGTTACTTCCGAGAGCTTGTTTTGCACGTTCATCTGCGCCAAGTCTTCGTTGGTTTCGGGCGTGAACGTGAGCGTTACGCTGCCCCTGCCGCTGGAATCGGCGGAAGTGGTCATGTAATCCAAGCCTTCCACGCCGTACATATTGCGCTCAATCACCGCCAATACGCTGTCTTCCATCACTTTTGCCGATGCGCCGGGGTAGGTGGCGGTGAGCGTGATATTGGGCGCGGCAACGGACGGATATTGCGAAATGGGCAGATTGCGAATGCCGATGACCCCCGCAATCATGATGAAAATCGCAATCACCCACGCGAAAATCGGTCTGTCAATAAAAAACTTAGCCATGTTTTATTCCTTATTTGGCGGCAGAGGCTGCCTGAATTTCGGATGCGGCGGCTTTTTCTGCCGATGCGGCGGCAGGCGTTGGGGTGGCAGAATTTGCGCCCGATGCGGCTGCTTGCGGCGCAGATGCGTTTTCAGGCTGCCATTCTTTGGTTTGCACCTTGTTTGCGCCGGTTCGCGCAATCATTTGCCCTGCAATCATGGTGCCGTCCACAATCACTTTGTCGCCTGCTTTCAAGCCTTCGCTAATCACCCAGTTGGTGCCTTTTTGCCCTGTGATTTTTACCACGCGCGGCTCCATACCGCCTTGCGCGTTTACCACCATCACAGTATCCGTTTGACCGCGCGTAACGGCTTGTTGCGGCACGACAAAAGCGTTGGTTACGCCCGCCAGCGGCAATTTCACGCGAACGTATAAGCCGTTCATCAAAATGTGTTCGGGGTTGGGCACGATGGCGCGGATGGTGAATTGCCCTGTGCTTTCGTCCACCGTTGAATCGGCAAACAGCAAACGCGCTTTGTGCGGATATTCGCTGCCGTCTTCCAGTATCACGCTAGCTTCCACGCTTTCGTTTGCCACGCGGTCGCCCGAGGCAAGCTGTTTGCGCAGTTTCAGCATATCGCTGGCAGATTGTTTGATATTGACATATAGATTGTCGTTTTCGGTAATCAACGCCATTTGTGTGCTGTTGGCGTTTACCAACGCGCCCTCGGTTACCAGCGATTGCCCGATTACGCCTGAAATTGGTGCGGTGATGTGCGCGTGGTTCACGTTCACTTGCGCGGCTTTAATCGCGGCGTTGGCGGATTTTACTTGCGCTTGGGCGGAGCGTTGCGCGGCAAGGGCGGCATCCCATTCTTGTTTGCTGATGGCATCGGCAGCCACCAAAGGTTGATAGCGCGACACATCGGCGTTGGCTTTGGCGAGCGCGGCTTGTGCGTTGGCAAGGCTGGCGCGCGCGCTTTCTAGGTTGGCAACGTAGCTGGCATCATCCAGTTGATACAAAGGCTGCCCCGCGCGAACCGCGTCGCCCTCTTGGAACAGGCGGCGTTTCACGATGCCCGAAACTTGCGGAATAATCGGCGCAGAACGCACGGCTTCCAAGCGGCCGGGCAAATCCGTTTCCAGCAATACGTTTTCTGGATGAACCGTCAGCACGCTCACGGTGGGGGCGGGCATTTGCTGTTTTGCGCCTGCGCCTTGCTGCTGCGCGCTTGCGCCGTCTTTGCCGCCACACGCCGCAAGAGCCAACGATGTAGCCGCTGCTAACACGGCGATACGCCAAGGTTGTATGGTCATAACTTTGTTTTCCTGTTTGACTGATGATTGAAACATTTTCAGGCTGCCTGAAAAAACGCAATGGTTTTCAGGCTGCCTTTTAAGGATGGATAAAACGCGGTATTATACATATATTGATGAATGTTGATTAAAATTTTTAAAAACAAGCCATAGGGAGCAACCGAATGCGAAAAACCAAAACCGAAGCGCAAAAAACACACCAGCATTTGCTGGATGCGGCATTAGAAGTTTTTTGGCGCGACGGCGTAACCCGCGCTTCGTTGCAGGCGATTGCCCAAGAGGCGGGCGTTACGCGCGGCGCGTTGTATTGGCATTTCAAAAACAAGGAAGATTTGTTTGAAACGCTGTTTGAACAGCAATATGCGGATTTTTTTGCCGCGTTTAACGACCAAACCCTGCGCGACAACCAAGACGTATGGACGCATCTGCAACACAATCTAACCACCATGTTTGAAACCTTGGCAACCAGAGAATCCAAACACAAATTTTGCAATGTGATGTTTTCAAAATGCGAGCAAACTGCCGGCAATGAAACGATTACCGAACTGGCGTGCCGCTATCACCGCCTGTTCCAAAAGCAGATTGCTTACGCGCTGCAATTGAGCCGCGAGCAGGGCAGGCTGCCTGAAAACACGGATATCGAACTGGCGGCGATTTATTTGGAAAGCAGCTTGGTGGGCTTGATTAAAATTTGGATTGACGAGCCTGAGCGGTTTGATTTGATTGCGAAATCCAAGCGCGTAATTGCGGCGAACATGCGCGTGTTGCAGCAAGGGTTGGCGTAGCGGCGCGCTGTCGGCATGGGCAGCCTGAAACGGCTTATCCGTTTTCAGGCTGCCTTTTGTTAATCTATGTTAATTTTTTTATGCCAAACGCTTGCTTACTTGCTTTGGCATCGGTTATATTGCGGTTAATTATATCGTTTATGGCACGGCGTAACGGCTGTGTTTTTTGTTTCAACCCGTTGTAAGCAAAGTTCGGCAGCCTGAAAAGGCCGGAACGGTTTGCAACACACACTAATAAAGAGCAACCATCATGCAAACGCAACACCACAACAAACAAAACGATGGCTTACAACGCAATCTGCAAAACCGCCATTTGCAGCTGATTGCCATTGGCGGCGCCATTGGTACGGGCTTATTCATGGGCTCGGGCAAAACCATTCACTTGGCGGGACCGTCGGTGCTGCTGACTTATATCCTGATTGGCTTTTTCATGTTTTTCATCATGCGCGCGATGGGCGAATTGCTGTTGTCTAACTTGGAATACAAGTCGTTCACCGATTTCACCCACGATATTTTGGGTTCCGGCGCAGGTTTTTTCGTGGGCTGGACGTATTGGTTTTGCTGGGTGGTAATCGGCATTGCCGATATTGTCGGCATCACGGGTTATATGCAGTTTTGGTGGCCCGACATCCCGCTTTGGCTGCCGGGGCTGTTTTGCGTCATCGTGATGGCGAGCATGAACATGCTGACCGTGAAACTGTTTGGCGAAATGGAGTTTTGGTTTGCCTTAACCAAAATCATCGCCATCATCGGTTTGGTTTTAACCGGCGCGTATTTGATTTTAATCGGCTTTGTTGATCCCGTTTCGGGCGAGAAGGCTTCGTTGAGCCATTTGTGGGCGCGCCCCGGCGGATTTTTCCCCAACGGTATCAGCGGCTTTTTCTCGGCGTTTCAAATTGCGTTTTTCGCGTTTTTGGGGATTGAACTGGTGGGCACGGCGGCGGCGGAAACCAAAGACCCTTACACCAATCTGCCTGCGGCGATTAACCGCATTCCCATCCGCGTGATTGTGTTTTATGTGCTGGCTTTGGCGGTGATTATGACGGTTACGCCGTGGGATGTGGTTAACCCCAAAGTAAGCCCGTTTGTGAACATGTTTACCATGATTGGTATCCCGATTGCCGCCAGCCTGATTAACTTGGTGGTGCTGGCTTCTGCGTTGTCCTCTGCCAACGGCGGGATGTTCTCCACAGGGCGGATGCTGTTTGGCTTGTCCAGAAACAACGTTGCGCCGCGCATTTTTGGCAAATTGAACATCAACGGCGTGCCTGCGCCTGCGTTGCTGTTCTCCTGCGCGTTTTTGTGTTTGGGCCCGATTTTGCTGTACCAAGAGGGCAGCATCATGGAAATTTTCACGGTGGTTACCACCATTTCCAGCATCGGCTTTATTTTTGTGTGGATTATGATTCTGCTCTCTTACATCAAATACCGCAAAATGCGCCCCGAACTGCACAAGGCTTCCATTTACAAAATGCCGGGCGGCGTGGTGATGGCGTGGGTTTGCCTGGCGTTTTTGGTGTTCGCGCTGTATCTGTTTTCGCGCGATGACGATACGCTGCAAGGCTTGTTGTATATGCCGATATGGTTTGGGATTTTAACCGTGGCGTATTTAACGAAATACCGCAAGCCTTAATCTGCGTTTTCAGGCTGCCTTGGGATGCAACAAAAGGCAGCCTGAAAATCATGTAAACAAAAACCGAACAAGCGTTGGCAAATGCTTATGCTGATTTTCAGGCTGCCTTATCATGCAGCCTGAAACTTTTTTGGGAGTAATTTGATGCAAATTTATTTGGTTGGCGGCGCGGTGCGCGATCAACTGCTTGGTTTGCCCGTTAAAGACCGCGATTGGGTGGTGGTGGGCGCGGATGCCGATGAACTGCTGCGGCAAGGCTATCAGCCCGTGGGCAAAGATTTCCCCGTGTTTTTGCATCCCGTAACCCGCGAAGAATACGCCCTTGCCCGCACTGAGCGCAAAACCGCCAAGGGCTACGCAGGCTTCGCCTTTTATGCCGACAAAAGCATCACGCTGGAACAAGACCTGCTGCGCCGCGATTTAACCATCAACGCGATGGCGCAAGACGTTTCAGGCTGCCTCATCGACCCGTTTGGCGGGCAACACGATTTGCAACACAAAATCCTGCGCCACGTTTCGCCCGCCTTTGCCGAAGACCCCGTGCGCATCTTGCGCACCGCCCGTTTTGCCGCGCGATACGGTTTTGCCGTTGCGCCCGAAACCATGCAGCTGATGCGCGACATGGTGGCGGCGGGCGAAGCAGACGCGCTAGTTGCCGAGCGTGTGTGGCAAGAATTAGCCAAAGGCTTGATGGAAAACCAACCGCGCCGCATGATAGAAATCTTGCGCGATTGCGGCGCGCTCGCCATTCTGCTGCCCGAAGTGAACACGCTGTTTGGCGTGCCGCAACGCGCCGACTACCATCCCGAAATCGACACGGGCGAACACACGCTGCTGGTGTTGCAACGCGCCGCCGCGCTCGGCTTAACCCTGCCCGAACGCTACGCCGCGCTGCTGCACGATGTCGGCAAAGCCCTCACCCCCGCCGACATCCTGCCCAAACACATCGGACACGATATGCGCGGCATCGCCCCCATCCGCCAAATCAACCAACGCTGGCGTGTGCCCAAGCAATGCGCCGAGCTGGCGGAATTGGTGTGCGCATATCACATCCAACTCCACAACATCGGCAGCATCAAAAGCGCGGACAAAATCATCCATCTGCTGAAAAAAACGGATGCCTTCCGCCGCGGCGAGCGTTTTCAGGCTGCCTTAAACGTGTGCCAATGCGACCGGCAGGGCAGGCTGGGCAAAGCCGAAGCCGATTATCCGCAGCGCGCCCATTGCCTTGCCCTGCTTGCTGCCGCGCAAAGCGTGGACACAGGCGCAATCGCCCGACAATACGCCCACCAGCCCCAGCAAATCCCCATCAAAATTGACGAAGCTCGCGCCGATGCCGTGCGCCCCGTGCAACGCGCGTATCAGCACGAAGCGGAATAGGGCAGCCTGAAAACCTGTAACCCCAAGTAAGCAACTGAATTTAGGAATTTAAATTGCCGTTATAGTGTAATCAGACTATAATCGCTCCCGCTTTGGCAAATTCGCCAAACGCCTGCCCTTGTCTCATAATCGGCAGCCTGAAAACCGTTTTCAAAGGATTCAAAACCATGAAAAAAACCGTATTAACTCTTGCCACAGCATTATTGTGTTCAACCGCATTCGCCCACGGCATTGAAGCAGGCGAAGCCTACGCATACCCCACCGTTCAAGGCATGACCCAAGGTGGCGCATTCGTTAGCCTAACCAACACCGAGAAAAAAGACGACAAACTTATCGGCGCAACCGCCAGCAAACAATTTGCCGACAAAATCGAACTGCACACCCATGTGAACGACAACGGCGTGATGCGTATGCGCGAAGTCAAAGGCGGCATCCCCTTGCCAGCCGGTCAAACCCAAGAACTCAAACGCGGCAGCTACCACATCATGTTCTTCGGTTTGAAAAAACCGCTGCAAGAAGGCGATAAATTTGACCTAAATCTCAAATTCAAAAACGCCAAACCGCAAAAAATCACCGTAACCGTGAAACCCATGCAAGTAGGCGCAATGCCCGCGCATGACCACGGCGCAGGCGAAGCCAAACACGCGCACTAATTGGTAAACCGCGATACACAGCTTTTCAGGCTGCCTAAGATGCTCATTGGAACATTTTAGGCAGCCTGAAAACATTAAAGCAGCCCATTTCAGGCTGCCTTTTTGTAGTCAATGCTCCTCACGCGCATGGTTAATCGTGTATTTCGGGATTTCCACCACCAAATCCTCATTGCACACCTTCGCTTGGCAACTCAACCGCGATTCCGCCTCCAAGCCCCATGCTTGGTCAAGCAAGTCTTCCTCAATCTCGCTCGGCTCGGGCAGGCTGTCAAACCCCTGCCGCACAATCACATGGCAAGTGGTGCAGGCGCAAGATTTTTCGCAAGCATGGTCAATCTCAATGCCGTTATCCAACAGCACATCGCAAATGGTTTCGCCAGAGGGCGCGGTTTCAATGATTTTTCCCTCCGGGCAAAGCTCGGCATGGGGCAAAACGGTTATTTTGGGCATGGTTGTTTCCTTGTTTGTGTGTGAGGCGCGATTATAGCGGAATTAGAACCCATGTTCATAAGCAGCATAGCCGAATTTTTTATTCATTTTGGTGCGGATACAAGGCGAGTTTCAAGCCAATGGCGAGACTATTGGCGCAGAAGCTCAACGCCGTAGTCGTGCCAAAAGGGATAAAAAATGACTATGATGCTTGTGAATAGGGGTTCTTAGGCAGCCTGAAAACGAAAAACCGCATGAAACGTATGCCCATGCGGTTATGGTTGCGCGTGCGGTCAGCCGCCCGATTGTTTCACCATGTAATGCACCGTTGCTTTGATGTCGTCATCGCTCAACGCGGTGTTGCCCCCTTTGGGCGGCATGGCATTAAAGCCATTGATGGCGTGTTGCACCAAAGTCTCTTCGCCTTGTTTGATGCGCGGTGCCCAGTCTTCGTTTTTGGTTACTTTGGGCGCGCCGGGGATAGGCGAAGTTGCGCCGTGGCAGGCTTTGCAGGTTTGATTAAAAATTTCCGCGCCGCGAGCCGCTTGGGCATCGCCCCCACCACCTGATGCCGCAGGCGCAGAGGCACCGGCTGCATCGGAAGCAGGCGCAGAAGCATCACTGCTTGCCGCAGGAGTGGCAGCAGGCGCAGGGGCAATGTCTTTGGGCGCACCCACCACCAGCTGCCCGGCAGGCATAATGCGCGTTTCTGTTGCCTCTTTGGTGGTGGCATCCACATCGGCGTAAGAGCCGCTGCTTGCCAATTTGATTAACAATACAACAACAGCAACCACAATTACGATGCCGCTAACCAGTGTAAACAAGGCTGAGCCTTGGGTTTTGTTTTTTGAATTCATGGGATATTTCTCGCCATTAGGGGTTTGTGTTCAAAGTGGGTGTTAATTTAACTTAACATGATTTTGCGTGATTATACTGAATTTGCGGCTGGGTTTCCAAGTCAAAATAGCAGAGATTTTTTTGCGCAAAGGCGGATTTTCGGGTATCCTTGCGCACTTTCTTGTACCCGTAGCTCAGTTGGAAGAGTGTCGGTTTCCGAAGCCGAAGGTCGCTGGTTCGATCCCAGTCGGGTGCGCTTACAAAAAACCGCTGGTTCGCCAGCGGTTTTTTTGCGTTTGTGGCATGGCATCTAGATGTTAGAAATCACCGCGTTGTGCAAACGATACGGTGATTTTTTACCGATAGCCTTGTAAAGTTTTCAGCTTCTATTTCGTTCTATCTGCCGTTTTTCCATTTTCAGGCTGCCGCCGGTTGCAACGGCTTCACAACGGCTTCCAATGCGCCAAATAAATAATCGTCAGCACAATCAACATCCCCGCGCCATAGAGCCCGAACCATTTGCCGCTGCGGGGCGTGGCGCGCAGGCAAAACGCGCCCACAAAAATATAGGTGAGCACCAGCAGCAGTTTCACGCCCAGCCATTTGCTTGCGCCAAACGGCTGCCACGGCACAATCTGCATCATCAGCATGCCGGTAAACAACAGCATGGAGTCGTTGATGTGCGGCAGCACGCGCAGGATAACGGGCAGCGGTTTTTCAGGCTGCATGGTGCGCAGCCAAAAGCGCAGGTTAAACAAGACAATGGTGGTGGTAACAAAAATCAGGTGGGCATATTTGATGGGGAGGTAGAGGCTTTGCATGGTGTTCCTTTGTGGTTTGTAACGTGTTGAATAATGGTGAATTTGTTGTTTCAGGCTGCCTATTGCGCTGGCGCGGGCTGCCCGTCCATTTCCACGGCTTTGAGCGTGAGGCTGTATTTTTTGCCGCCCACGTTGTAGCGAATCAGCGCGGGCACGTTGCCCAAGTCGCTGGCAAGGGCGAGGAATATTTGGTCGTTGTCATGGCGCAGAGTGTAGGCTTGGGTGCGCGTTTTCAGGCTGCCTATGGTCATGCTTTTGCTGCTGCTGGGCGTTAGACGGTTGATGGGATAGAGTTTTTTGCCGTTGGTAATCACCAGTGGCATGGGCAGTTTGCCGTTGCTAAACGCCAGTTGCCATGTGAGCGAAAACAAATCCATCACTGTGCCTTGGGCGGTTTCGGTGTGCTTGCTGTCTTTTTTGCCCAGTCGCACGCGGCTGCTTGAAAACTGGGCGGAAGCGTATTCCTTGCCGTTGCGGATGTCGCGGTAGTAGCTGGGTTTGAGCTGCTCGCCGTCTATCGTGCCGCCGCTTTCAAAGCGCATTTTATACAACGGCACGTTGATTTTGGCGACGATGCGATACTGCTCGCCCTCGCGTTCAAACGACAGCGTGGCGGGGATGCCGAGGCTGGCTTTGTATTGGGCGTGGGCGGATTGTGGAATTTCGGCGTGCAATACGGGGGCGGCGAGTAGGGCGAGTAGGGCGAGGCGTTTCATGTTTGCTCCTTATGCCAACAGTTGCGCGGCGACATCGGCGCGGGGCGCGCTGCGCTCCACTCGCTTGCCGACGATTTTCAGGCTGCCTGAAACGAAATCTGCCACCGCTTGCGGCAAGAGTTGGTGTTCCACTTGCAGCACCCGCGCGGCGATGCTGTCTGCCGTGTCGCCGTCCAGAATGGGCACCACGCCTTGCGCGATAATCGCGCCGTTGTCCAATACTTCGGTTACAAAATGGATGGTGCAGCCTGAAACGCGGCAGCCTTCGTCTAAGGCGCGCTGGTGCGTGTGCAGCCCTGTGAACGCGGGCAGCAGCGAGGGGTGGATGTTGATGCAGCGGTTGGCGTAATGGGCGCAAAACTCGGGGGTTAAAATTCGCATAAAGCCCGCCAACACAACCAAATCGGGGGCATACGGGTCAATCAGTTGCATCATGGCACGGTCAAAATCGGCGCGGCTGGCGAAATCTTTATGGTTCAGCGCGGCGGTGGCGATGCCGCGTTCCGCCGCCCATGCCAAGCCTGCGGCTTCGGGGTTGTTGGATAACACGGCGGCGATGCGGGCGTTGGGGATGTTCGCGTTCACAATCGCCTGCATATTGCTGCCGCGCCCGGAAATCAGGATTACGATGTTTTTCATGGTGGTTTTTCCAAAGGGGGTTGGAGTTTGCCGAAACTTGCTTTGTTCATTTTTAGGCTGAGGCTTTTGCAAAAGCCCAGAGGCAGCCTGAAATCTAAAAATGGAACGGCGAGTGCTCATCGCTAAACGGTCTATTCAACAAGACTTTACTGATTGGCAAAATGTCGGACGCTCCATCTGTTGCCAGTCTCGCAAAGGTTTCAGGCTGCCTAATGGTTGGAACAGATAGTTGATTAAAATAAAAATGAGACAAGGCGACAACGAGTGCCGTGTAAAAGCACATAAGGGCGTTGGCAATGCCGTATCATTGCAATTTTAATCGACTATATAACACAGAGTAGGCTTTAACCCGCGCACCTTGCAAACGGCGCGAGTTAAAGCCTATTTTACGCGGCTGCCATCTGAGGCAGCCTGAAAGCCAAAAGTTTCAGCCAAGCCAAAACCATTGGGGTTACATCACATCCAACACGGCAATGCCCAGCAGGCCCAGCCCTGTTTTCAGCGTTTCGCCTGTTAATTTCGCCAGTTGCAAGCGGGTGTCGCGTGTTGCGCCTTCGGCTTTCAAAATCGGAC
Source organism: Kingella bonacorsii (assembly GCF_016623605.1). NCBI lineage: Bacteria > Pseudomonadati > Pseudomonadota > Betaproteobacteria > Neisseriales > Neisseriaceae > Kingella > Kingella bonacorsii. The sequence goes on from NZ_JAEHNZ010000001.1 coordinate 74,849, forward strand.
AGGCTTCGTAGAAGCGGCTAAACAAGGCGGCGAGTTGATACAAATAATTCGCCAAATAATGCGGGAACGAGGTTTCTGCCACGCTGTTGAGCACATCTTCAAATTTCAGCAATTCAACGGCAAGCTGTTGTTCCAGCGGCTCTTTGATTTGCAAGGGGGCGGTTTCGTTCCAAGCCCCCGCGCGGCGCAGCACGCTTTGCACGCGCGTGTAGGCGTATTGCAGATAAGGCGCGGTGTTGCCTTCAAACGAAAGCATGTTTTCCCAATCGAAGATGTAATCGCTGTTGCGGTTTTTGCTCAAATCGGCGTATTTCACCGCGCCGATGCCCACGGCGCGACCGATTTGCGCGGCGGTGTCGGCAGGCAGTTCGGGGTTTTTCTCTTTCACCAAAGCGGTGGCGCGTTCGGTGGCTTCGTCCAGCAATTCCACCAGTTTCACAGTGTCGCCCGAGCGGGTTTTGAACGGTTTGCCGTCTTTGCCCATCATCGTGCCAAAGCCGATAAATTCGGCTTCCACGTTTTCAGGCAGCCAGCCTGCTTTGCGCGTGGCGGCAAAAAGCTGTTGGAAATGCAGCGATTGGCGCGTGTCCACCACATAAAGAATGCGGTCGGCGTGCAAATTGCGCACACGATGGCGCACGCAGGCCAAATCGGTGGTGGCGTATAGGAAGCCGCCGTCTTGTTTTTGAATGATAAAGGGCTGCGGGTCGCCGTCTTGGTTTTTCAATTCGTCCAAGAACATCACTTTGGTGCCGTTGTCGTCCACCGCCAAGCCGTGTTGCAGCAGCTCGTCCACCACGTTTTGCAAATCGTCGTTGTAAGACGATTCGCCCGCCACATCGCCGCGCTCCAACAGCAAGCCCAGTTTTTCGTACACGGTTTCGGCGTGTTGCAGCGAAATGTCCACGAATTTGCGCCACCAAGACAACACGGTTTCATCGCCGCTTTGCAGTTTCACCACATATTCGCGCGCGGTGTTGGCGAAATTTTCGTCTTCGTCAAAGCGCACTTTGGCGTTGCGGTAAAACTGTTCCAAATCCGCCAGACGGAAATTGGCATCGTCTTGCTGCTGCTCCGCCAAATAGGCAACCAGCATGCCAAACTGCGTGCCCCAGTCGCCTACATGGTTTTGGCGGATGACTTTGTGTCCCAAAAAGCCCAGCACGCGCGCCAAGCTGTCGCCAATGATGCTGGAACGCAAATGCCCCACGTGCATTTCTTTGGCAAGATTGGGCGATGAGTAGTCAATTACCACGGTTTTGCTTTTTGCCACGGGGGCAACGCCTAGGCGGCTGTCGGCGGCGCTCAGTTGCGCGGCGATAAATTCGGGGTTCAGGCGCAGGTTGATAAAGCCCGGGCCGGCGACTTCGGCGGCGGTAAACAGGGGATTGGTGGTAAGCAAATCGGCTACTTTTTGCGCCAGTTCGCGTGGGTTTTGTTTCAACGATTTGGCTGCGCCCATTACGCCGTTGATTTGGAAATCGCCAAATTTGGCATCTTTGGCGGGTTGCAGGGCGATGGGGCAGCCTGAAAGTTGGGCTGCGTCAAAGGCTTTTTGTACTTCTGCGGCTACGGTTTGGTGTAGTTTCATGATGGTTTCCGTTAGGGTAGAGTGGTTAAGGGTTGCCACTGTCCGAGTGGCAAGTCTAAATCAAATAAATTGATGCGCCCGATGCCTGTTCGCACCAGTCGCAAGCAGGGGTAGTGTGCTTTGGCGGTCATCCGCCTGACTTGCCTGTTTTTGCCTTCGGTGATGCGGATTTGTAGCCAGAAATCGGGCACGGTTTTGCGATAGCGCACGGGCGGGTCGCGCTGCCAGATGCGGGCGATTTCGGTGGGGGTGAGCAGGCGGGTTTGGGCGGGCTGGCAATGAAATCGCCCAAGTTCATGGGCTGTTCTAATTGCGCGATTTGCTCGGGATCGGGCGTGCCTTCTAGCTGCGCCCAGTAGGTTTTGATAAGTTTGAATTTCGGGCTGGCAATCCGCGCTTGTTGTTGTCCGTTGTCGGTGAGCAGCAGCAAGCCCTCGCTGTCGGTATCCAGCCGCCCGGCGGGGTAAACACGGGGCACGTTTACCAATTCTTTCAAATTGGGGTGTTTTTCGTGTGGCGAAAATTGGCAGATATAGCCATAGGGTTTGTTGAGCGCGATTAACATGATTTCAGGCTGTCAAACAATGCAATGGCGCAATTATACACAGTTTGCCCGCCTTTAAGGCAGCCTGAAAACGCCCGTGCCGCCATTATGCCAAATGCCCCAGCGGCAGCGCGGTGGTGCTTTTAATCTCTTTTAAAACAAAGCTTGATTTGGCATCCAACACGCAATTGTGCGAAAGCAACACATCCAGCACAAAATGCGAAAATGCATCCATGTTGGTGAAAAAGGCGTGCAGCAGATAATCCGATTCGCCCGTGAGCGCAAAGCAGCTTAACACTTCCGTCCACGTCCGCACTGCGCCCTCAAATTCACCGCGCGCCTGCGCCGATTTGTCGGTGGTTACGCGAATCATCACTTGCAAGCCCAAACCCAGCGACATGGGCGACAAAAGCGCGGCATAGCGGCGGATGATGCCGTTGTCTTCAAGCTGTTTTAAACGGCGCAAACAAGGCGATGGCGACAGCGCAACCCGCTCTGACAATTCCACATTGCTCAACCGCCCGTTTTCTTGTAGCACTTGCAGGATTTTTAAATCGATTTTGTCTAACACAACCGCTTGTTGCATAGCATGGTTTCCTTACTCAAATAAAGCCAAAAAACTTGTGAAGCCGTATTTCGCTTTATTTTTATTATTCAACCATTATCTTAAATCAACGAAACTTAACACACAATAGTTTGAAAAAAGTTATTTTATTAGAATTTTAAAGCGCGAAACTTTGTTACAAACACAAATAAAAGCGCGGTACTTTGGCACGACAAATGCTACTAAGAACCTGTATTCACTCTTTTCATAGGCATCTTTCATGCCCTAAAAACGCGGCTACTGCGTTAAAAATGCTCGCAAGGTGTTCAACCTTGCTGCGCTTTTTGCCTTGTATCCACGCTTTTATGTCATCAAATCTACCGATGAAAATAGTGAACACAGGTTCTAAAATCGCTAAAATTCACATTTTTTAACCCGACATAACGCGAGAAACCATGACAACCACCATCGCCCCCGTAAACGAAGAAATGAAAAAATTTATCCATAACCTGTTGACCCACATGGTGAAAAACAAAGGTTCGGATTTATTCATCACCGCAGGCTATCCGCCCGCCATGAAGCTGGACGGCAAAGTAACCAAATTAAGCGACAAACCGCTATCCGCCGAGCACACCGCGCAAATCGCCCGCTCCATTATGGACGAAAAACAAGCCATCGAATTTGCCGAAACCAACGAATGCAACTTCGCCATCAGCTTGGCGGGCGTGTCGCGCTTTCGGATTAACGCCATGATTCAACGCGGCGCGGCAACGTTGGTTTGCCGTGTGATTACCAGCGATATTCCCAAATTTGACGATTTGAAACTGCCGCCCGTGTTAAAAGACGTGGTGATGGAAAAACGCGGCTTGGTGATTTTTGTGGGCGGCACAGGCTCGGGCAAATCCACCTCGCTCGCGGCGATGATTGACTACCGCAACGAAAACAGCAACGGACACATCATCACCATTGAAGACCCGATTGAATATGTGCACCCGCACAAAAACTGCATTATTTCGCAGCGCGAAGTGGGCGTGGACACGCAAAACTGGTTTGCCGCGCTGAAAAACACCTTGCGCCAAGCCCCCGATGTGATTTTGATTGGTGAAATCCGTGACCGCGAAACGATGGACTACGCGCTGGCGTTTGCCGAAACGGGGCATTTGTGCATGGCAACGCTGCACGCCAATAATTCCAACCAAGCGCTTGACCGCATCATCAACTTTTTCCCCGAAGAGCGCCGCACCCAGCTTTTGACCGATTTGTCGCTCAACTTGAAAGGCTTTATTTCGCAACGCCTGATTCCGCGCAAAACGGGCAAAGGGCGCAGCGCGGCGGTGGAAATTTTGCTCAATTCGCCCTTGATTTCGGAGCTGATTTTGCACGGCGAGGTGCACGGCATCAAAGACATCATGGCAAAATCGCGCGACATCGGCATGCAAACCTTTGACCAAGCCTTGTTTGACCTATACGAAGCCGACATGATTTCCTACGAAGACGCGCTGCGCAACGCTGATTCGGAAAACGACCTGCGCCTGCAAATTAAGCTCAACAGCAAGAAAAACGGCACGGCGGGCGAAGATGGTTCGCTGGACGGTTTGTCGCTGATGGATTATGAAAAGCCCGAAGAGGCGGAAGAAGGCAAATAATAAAAGGCAGCCTGAAAGCAGGGGAACGCATTTTCAGGCTGCCTTACCGTTCGCGCCATGTATTTAGGTTTACCATGCGTTTATGTTTATAGTGAAGGCAGCCTGAAAACGCATGGCGGCGAGCCGTTCCATATTTCGGCAGCCTGAAACCCCGCTTCCCTTTTTTCAGGCTGCCTCAGCCATCCGAGCGCACGCAAAGGCAGCCTGAAAACCACAATCGTGCTACAATGCGCGGTTTTCTTATTTCACCCCCCTCGTTTACGCAAACACCGCGCCCCAGCGGCTTTTGTTTTTGTAAACCAGTACAAACCAATCAAAAAGGCAAAACCATCGCCATGAAAAACATTCGCAATATCGCCATCATCGCCCACGTCGACCACGGCAAAACCACGCTGGTAGACCAGCTTTTGCGCCAATCGGGCACTTTCCGCGCCAACCAGCAGGTAGAAGAGCGCGTGATGGACAGCAACGACCTGGAAAAAGAGCGCGGTATCACCATTCTCGCCAAAAACACCGCCATCGAATACAACGGCTACCACATTAACATCGTCGATACTCCGGGGCACGCCGATTTTGGCGGCGAAGTGGAGCGCGTGCTCGGCATGGTGGACTGCGTGGTGCTGCTGGTGGACGCGCAAGAAGGCCCGATGCCGCAAACCCGCTTCGTTACCAAAAAAGCCCTTGCGCTTGGCTTGCGCCCCATTGTTGTCATCAACAAAATTGACAAACCTTCCGCCCGCGCCAGTTGGGTGATTGACCAAACCTTTGAATTGTTTGACAGCTTGGGCGCAAGCGATGAACAGTTGGATTTCCCGATTGTCTATGCTTCGGGGCTAAGCGGCTTTGCCCGTTTAGAAGAAGACGGCAGCGAAACCGATATGCGCGTGTTGTTTGAAACCATTTTGAAACATACGCCCGAGCCCAGCGGCGATGCCGACGCGCCCCTACAACTGCAAATTTCGCAGCTGGACTACGACAACTACACAGGTCGCCTTGGCATCGGGCGCATTTTGAACGGCAAAATCCGCCCCGGGATGCAAGTTGCCGTGATGAACCACGATAAACAAATCGCCACAGGGCGCATCAACCAACTGCTCGGCTTCAAAGGCTTGGAGCGCGTGCCGCAAGAGGAAGCCGAAGCGGGCGACATCGTGATTATTTCGGGCATTGAAGACATCGGCATCGGCGTAACCATTTGCGACAAAGAAAATCCCGTGGGCGTGCCGATGTTGAGCGTGGACGAGCCAACTTTGACTATGGACTTTATGGTGAACACCAGCCCGCTGGCGGGCACGGAGGGCAAATTTGTTACTTCGCGCCAAATCCGCGACCGCTTAACCCGCGAATTGCTCACCAACGTTGCCCTGCGCGTGGAAGACACCGCCGATGCCGACGTGTTCCGCGTGTCGGGGCGCGGCGAGTTGCATTTAACCATTTTGCTGGAAAATATGCGCCGCGAGGGCTTTGAATTGGCGGTGGGCAAACCGCGCGTGGTGTTCCGCGATATTGACGGGCAAAAATGCGAGCCGTATGAGAATTTAACCGTGGACGTGCCCGATGAAAACCAAGGCGCGGTGATGGAAGAGCTGGGCCGCCGCCGTGGCGAATTGACCAACATGGAAAGCGATGGCAACGGGCGCACGCGCTTGGAATACCATATCCCCGCGCGCGGTTTGATTGGCTTCCAAGGCGAATTTATGACGCTAACGCGCGGCACGGGCTTGATGAGCCATGTGTTTGACGACTACGCGCCTGTGAAGCCCGATATGCCCGGCCGCCACAACGGTGTGCTGGTGTCGCAAGAGCAGGGCGAGGCGGTGGCTTATGCGCTGTGGAATCTGGAAGACCGCGGGCGGATGTTTGTGTCGCCCAACGATAAGATTTACGAGGGTATGATTATCGGCATCCACAGCCGCGATAATGATTTGGTGGTGAACCCGCTCAAAGGCAAAAAGCTGACCAATGTGCGCGCCAGCGGCACGGACGAAGCCGTGCGCTTAACGCCGCCGATTAAATTGACGCTGGAAGGCGCAGTGGAGTTTATTGACGATGATGAGTTAGTGGAAATTACGCCGCAATCCATCCGCTTGCGTAAGCGTTATTTGAGCGAGCTGGAACGCCGTCGCCACTTTAAGAAGCTGGATTGATTGAAACCGCTTAAAGGCAGCCTGAAAATGGGTAGAACTGTTTTCAGGCTGCTTTTTTTGTTTTCAGGCTGCCTTTTGTGGATGGTGTGGGGTAGTTGGCAAGAAATAGTGGGATTTGAAACTGAAATCTTTGCAAAACTTGCAACCAATGGAGCGTCGGCGGCTCGCCGACATTTTGGTAAACTCGTAATGCTCTGTTTAATCAGTCATTTGGCGACAAGCCATCGCTGCTTCATTTTTTGTTTTCAGGCTGCCTTTGGGGCGGGATTGAGAGAGGCAGCCTGAAACGGTATTTTGGTTTTCAGGCTGCCTCATCACCCAAGCCAGTGCACGGCTTGCCAGCAAGCCGTAGGGGCGCGGGCGATGATTTCAGGCTGCCCAAACATTCGCGCCCGCGTGCCAGCATGGTTAAGGCAGCCTGAAATGAAGTTTGGCGTATTCAACACACGATTTTGGCAACAAGCTGTTGTCGTTTCATTGGTTCGCAAGGTTCACATTGCTTGCCGATTGTATTTTCAGGCTGCCTTTTGTTTACGCAATCAGGCAGCCTGAAAAAAACAAAAAATACTGTCATTCCTGCGCAGGCGGGAATTTTGTTTGATATTCAGAAATGATTGTAAAAACTGTTGTTTATCAGTAGGTCGGGCATTTACGCCCGACAAACATTGATCTATTTATCTCACATACGCCAAAAAATTTAGAAACGTCGGGCATAAATGCCCGACCTACTACGCGCTTGGTTTTCAGGCTGCCTATCGTTTGCATGATAAGGCAGCCTGAAATCCCATCCCCCTCCCCAACACCCCAAAAAATCAAAAATCCCCCCACAACACTTGCATCGCCGCCATCGCCGCCATCGCCGCCGTTTCGGTGCGCAATACGCGTTTGCCCAGCGTGATGGTTTGCACGCCTGCTGCCAGCGCGGCTTGTTCTTCGGCGGGTGTCCAGCCGCCTTCGGGGCCAATCATCAGGCGCAGCGTTTGCGGCGCGGGGGTGATGTCGCGCAGGGTGGTGGCGCGGCGCAGGCTCATCATCAGGTGCAATTCTGGTGGCATTTGGCGCAGGTAGTCGCTAAACGACACGATGGGCTGCACGGTGGGCACAATGCTGCGCCCGCTTTGTTCGCAGGCGGCGATGACGATGTCTTGCCAGCGTTGCACGCGCTTGTCGGCTCGCTCGCCGCTGAGCCGCACCACGCAGCGTTCGCTGATTATGGGCTGGATGGCGCGCACGCCCAGCTCCACGCTTTTTTGCAGGGTGAAATCCATGCGCTCGCCGCTGGAAACGGCTTGCACCAGCGTGATATTTAGGGCGCTTTCGTTTTCAGGCTGCCTTTGGGCGGTGATGTGGCACTCGGCGTGGCGTTTGCCGATTTCTTGCAAGGTGGCGTCAAAATCGCTGCCCGTGCCGTTGAATAGCGTGATGTTGTCGCCTGTGTTAAGCCGCAAAACGTGGATGTGGCGCACGATGTTATCGGGCAGGCTAAACGTGGTGTGCGGGGCTAGGGGGGCGGGGAGATAGAAGCGTGGCATGGCGTGGAAAACGTAAGGATATGTTAAAATTGCGTTCCCGTCATTTTACCAAAAGCCGCTATGAAATCGATGAACTTGTTGCACGACTTAATCCGCGAGGTGGCGGCAAACGAAATCATGCCGTATTTTTTGCGTGTGCAAAGCGCGCGCAAGGAAGACGGCAGCGTGTTGTCGCAGGCGGATTTGGCGGCGCAGGCAAAATTGGTTTTCAGGCTGCCGCAGATTATCGCCGCGCCTGTGTTGGGCGAAGAAATGAGCGCCGCCGAGCAACGGGCGTTGTGGGCATCGCACGCGCAATCGGGCTTGTGGGTGATTGATCCGATTGACGGCACAAATAATTTTGTGAACGGGCTGCCGCATTTTGCCGTGTCGGTGGCTTATGTGGCGCAGGGGCGGGCGCAGCTGGGCGCGATTTTCAATCCGGTTAGCGGCGAGATGTTTTCGGCAGAACGCGGCGGCGGGGCGTTTTTAAACGATACGCGCTTGCCGCTGCGCTGTGTGCCAAAAAAACTGCACGAAGCCTTGGCGGGCGTGGACGTGAAGCGTTTGCGTTCGGCAAGGCTGGCGAACAGCATCAACCATTTTGCGCCGTTTGGCACGCTGCGCTGCTTGGGCAGCAGCACGCTGGATTGGTGCTACCTTGCGGCGGGGCGGCTGGATGTGTATGTGCACGGCGGGCAGAATTTGTGGGATTACGCGGCGGGCGCGTTGATTTTGCAGGAGGCGGGCGGCTTGCTGGCCACGCTGGAAGGCGATGATTTTTGGAGCGGCTTGCACGCGTTTAAACGCTCGGCGGTGGCGGCGGTGCAGCCTGAATTGTTTGAGAAATGGCTGGGGTGGATTCGGAAGAATCAGTAGGGCGGCGTTTCAGGCTGCTTTTGGGCGGGATGATGTTCAGACGGATGCGGCGGATAGGCAGCCTGAAAGGGTAAACATGCTTGCCGCGCCCCATGGGTTTCAGGCTGCCTTTGGCAAACAAGGAGCGACAAAATGGACACGATTATTCTCAGGTTTAATCTTTTCGCGGCTTTTTTTGCTGTTGCCATCTTGATTGATGATTTTAGCTGGTCCCGCCTGTTTGCCTGCTTGGGCTTTGCGGCGGTTTACGGCTTTGTCCTGCTGTGGCTCAACGAACACAATCACAGCGTGCTTTTTTATGCGGTCAGCCTGTTTGGCGCGGCGGTGATGTGGTATCACGTTTTTGCATGGATAAACGAACCCAAGCCGTTTGATTTGCGCCAACACCTTGAACGGCAGCACATGGAAAAACAACGCCATGCATCGCAACCTAAACAATTGCCACGATAACCGCCGCCATCGAAGCCGCCGCGCCCTTCCATTTTCAGGCTGCCCAAACGCCCGCCAACGGCAGCCTGAAATCGTTGCCCCGCCATCAGCCAACCAACCTTGTTTCATTTTCAGGCTGCCACATCTCCCAAGGCAGCCTGAAACACGCTACACGAAAGACCCCACCATGCTTATCCTCGGAATCGAATCCTCCTGCGACGAAACAGGCATCGCCCTATACGACACCGATCGCGGTCTCATCGCCAACCAACTGCACACGCAAATGGCGATGCACGCCGAATACGGCGGCGTTGTGCCCGAGCTTGCCAGCCGCGACCACATCCGCCGCCTAGTGCCGCTCACCCAAGCCGCGCTAGGCGAAGCCCACGCCGATTACGCTGACATCGATGCCATCGCCTACACGCAAGGGCCGGGCTTGGGCGGCGCGTTGCTGGCGGGCGCGGCGTATGCCAACGGCTTGGCACTCGCGCTGGGCAAGCCCGTGCTGCCCGTGCATCATTTGGAAGGGCATCTGCTCTCGCCGCTGCTGGCGGAGGATAAGCCCGCGTTTCCGTTTGTCGCCCTGCTGGTGTCGGGCGGGCATACGCAATTTATGGCGGTGCGCGGCTTTGGCGACTACGAACTCTTGGGCGAAACGGTGGACGATGCCGTGGGCGAAGCCTTTGACAAAACAGGCAAACTGTTGGGGCTGCGCTACCCCGCAGGCGCAGAATTATCGCAGCTTGCCAAACTGGGGCAGCCTGAAAAATTCCATTTCCCCCGCCCCATGCTGCATTCCAAAGATTTGCAAATGAGTTTTTCGGGCTTGAAAACCGCCATTTTGACCGCCGTGGAAAAAACCCGCGCCGAACTGGGCTTGCCCGATGATGCACCGCTGCCCGAAGCCACGCGCAGCGACATCTGCCGCTCCTTCCAAGATGCGGTGGTGGATGTGTTGGTTGCCAAAGCGCAGCAAGCCTTGTTGCAAACAGGTTTTCGTCGCTTGGTGGTGGCAGGTGGCGTGGGCGCCAACTGGAAACTGCGTGAAACCTTAGGCAGCCTGAAAATCCAAACTACGCCCAAAGCCGCGCCCGAAGCCGTGCAAACCTATTTTCCACCGCTCGCCTTTTGCACCGACAACGGCGCGATGATTGCCTTTGCTGGCGCGATGCGCTTGCAACACGGCATTCAGGCTGCCCAAGCCGCGGGCGCGTTTGACGTGAAGCCGCGCTGGGCGTTGAGCGAATTGATGCGCGGCGCAAAGGCAGCCTGAAAACGTTGCGGGGCTTCTTGGCGGCTAATGGCGGATAAGGTGTCGGCGGCTTTCCAATCATGTGCTGCGCGATTGGGCAACGCGATGCCACCATGCCATGCCGCCAAAGTCAGACCGGGCGCAACAAAAAAGGCAGCCTGAAAGCGGTTAAACCCGTTTTCAGGCTGCCTTTGCTGTGCCAAGCGGTGTTTGCTATTGCGCGCGTGTTATCTGGTAAACGCCCGACAAATCGTAAATTTTATACCGCGCGGCTTCGTTGCGCCCGCTGCCGGCATAGCTCAACACCAGCGCTTGTTTTTTGGCGTAGTCCGTCCAGCCGATAAACAGACCGCTGTGTTCTATGTTGTGGTAGTCGTAGTTGATGTAATACAGCCAATCGCCTGCGCGGATTTGGTTGGGCGCGGCGTAGGGGCCGGATTTTTTGCTTTGGTAGGCGGTTTGACGCAGGATGCGCGGCACGCCCGCTTTGGTGAAGATGTGGTCAAGGTAGTCCCAGCAGCTGCCGCGCACAACGGTGCCGTGGTCTAAGGTGGCGCGGCGGGCTTCGTATAACACGCTGCGGGTTTTGCCTGTTGTGTTTTGTTCGGCTTGCAGCAGCAGCCCGAGGGTATCTACTTCGCTGATTTCGGGGGTAACGGGGCGGCTGGTTTGGGCGGTGCGGGTGGCTTTGCGGGATTTGTGGTGGCTGATTTTGTGTGATGTGGGAGCGGCGCAGGCGGCGAGTAGGCTGGCGCAGAGCAGCAGGGCGGTTTTGTTCATGATGGCTTAACGGCGCGGGGTGTTAAAAAAGGTATATTTTGGCAGCATTTGCGGCGGGCATAAAGGCTGCGGCGGATAAAAAATGTTAAAATCGCGCCCATCTTATCCGTGTTATGTTTTCAGGCTGCCTCAATGTTCGGGCAGCCCCAAATATTTTCAGGCTGCCGTTATCGCAAAATCACCGCATGGGCGGGCGTTTGCCTTGCGCGCAAAAAGGCAGCCTGCGTAGCGAAGCGCAGTTGCGAAGCTAAAACCAACCAATATAAAAACAAGGAATCCAACCATGAACCAAACTGAACGCGATGCGATGCAATACGATGTGGTAATTGTGGGCGCGGGCGTGGCGGGCTTGTCTGCCGCGATTAAATTGAAGCAGCTGGCGGCGCAGGCGGGGCGCGACATCAGCGTGTGCGTGCTGGAAAAGGGCAGCGAAGTGGGGGCGCATATTGTGTCGGGCGCGGTGTTTGACCCGATTGCGCTCAATGAATTGCTGCCCAACTGGCGCGAGCTGAATGCGCCGCTCACGCGAGCCGTTACCGAAGACGAAGTGTTGTTTTTAACCACCGAACGCGCTTTCAGGCTGCCTGTTACCCCCAATTTTGACAACAAGGGCAACTACATCATCAGCTTGGGGCAGCTTTGCCGCTGGCTGGCGGAGCAGGCGGAAGGCTTGGGCGTGGAAATTTACGCGGGCTTTGCCGCAACCGAATTGCTGTTCCACGCCGACGGCAGCATCAAAGGCGTGGCAACGGGCGATATGGGCGTGGGCAAAGACGGCGCGCCCACGGCAAATTTCCAAGCGGGCATGGAATTGCACGCGCAGCAAACGCTGTTTGCCGAGGGCGCGCGCGGCTCGCTCACGCAGCAAGTGATGGCGCAATTTGCGCTAAACCGCGATTGCCAGCCGCAAACTTATGGCTTGGGCATCAAAGAGATATGGGAAGTGTCGCCCGAGCAATGCCACGCGGGGCGCGTGCAGCACACGGTGGGTTATCCGCTGGATCAGCGCACTTATGGCGGCGCGTTTGTTTACCATCTGGACAACAACCAAATTGCGCTGGGCATGGTGATTGGGCTGAATTACGCCAATCCCTATCTCTCGCCCTTTGAAGAATTGCAACGCTGGAAGCTGCATCCAGCCATCCGCAAAATGCTGGAAGGCGGGCGGCGCGTGGCTTATGGCGCGCGAGCGTTGGTGGAAGGCGGTTTGCAGAGCTTGCCGCATTTGGCGTTTCCAGGCGGCGCGTTGATTGGCGATTGCGCGGGCTTTTTGAATGTGCCGCGCATTAAGGGTTCGCACGCGGCGATGAAATCGGCAATGCTGGCGGCAGAAGCCATCTTCCCCTTGCTAGACGATTTGGGCGATGAGCAGCCTGAAAGCGGTAAACAAGCCGATGCCTACGAAACTTTGTTTAAAAACAGTTGGCTGTATCAAGAATTGCATCAAGCGCGCAACATCCGCCCCGCGTTTAAATGGGGCTTAATCCCCGCCATGATTTATTCGGGCTTGGAATTTTACCTGCTCAAAGGGCGCACGCCGTGGACGCTCAAACACCACGGCACCGACCACGGCAGCCTGAAAAAAGCCGCCGCCTGCCAGCCGATTGATTATCCGAAGCCCGACGGCAAGCTCACGTTTGACCGACTCAGCAGTGTGCAGCTGGCGAATGTGGCGCATGAAGAAAACCAGCCTGTGCATCTGCGCCTGCGCCATCCGCGCTTGATGCTGGATGTGAACGCGGCGGAATACGCTTCGCCCGAAACGCGCTATTGCCCCGCTGGCGTGTATGAAATCGTGCAAGAAAACGGCGCGGCGCGGTTGCAAATCAACGCGGCAAACTGCGTGCATTGCAAAACCTGCGACATCAAAGACCCCACGCAAAATATTGAATGGACTTGCCCCGAAGGTGGCGGTGGGGCGAATTATGGGGCGATGTGATGAGCGATTGAGTTTGCCCAGTGATAAAAGGCAGCCTGAAAACGTGTTTTTCCGTTTTCAGGCTGCCTGAAATCTTTGCAAAGCCGAAGTAGGTCGGGCATTTATGCCCGACATTTCGTTGTGGCGTATTCAGATAAATAAGTTCGTGTTTGTTGGGCATCAATCAATACCCGATCTACTGATAAACTTGGATGAAGCGAAAATCTGTTTTCAGGCTACCTTTGTTGCCATCATCGCGCCATCTTGCCCACCAACCACGCGCCCAATACCACCGCGCCCACGCCGCCACCCAAATGCAGCAATAGCGCGGTAAACACGTTTTGCCATTGCTGGCGTTGGCTTAACTGTACCAATTCAGCGGCAAACGTGGAAAATGTGGTGAGGCTGCCGAGCAAGCCTGTAATCAGAAACAGTTTGATGTTGGCGGGCAGATTGAGCGCGAGCGCCGCGCCGATGGCGAAGCAGCCAATCAGGTTGGCGAGCAGCGTGCCCAGCGGCAAGGCTGCCCAGCTGGGGTTAAACCATGCGGCAAGTTGCCAGCGAATCAGTGCGCCGATAATGGCGCCAGCGGCGATGTAGAAGGGTTGGGGCATTTTCAGGCTGCTTTTGGGGTGGATTTTGCGTCAGCACGCAAACAAGGTTAGTTGGATTTTCAGGCTGCCTTTGTTACATTGGGCAAAGGCAGCCTGAAAGCTCTGTTGGATGACAAAAACGGATGCCGTGCTACACCTTCAAACTCGCTTCAAAATGCTCCAACATCGCCAGTTCAAACGCACTAAACCCCGCCTGCTCCCGCGCTTCCAAGTTCACATGACCTCGAAAAATAAACATATCGTAGCGGCGCAGTAGGCGGCGGAACAGCTCTTGCGGGTCAAGATTGCGCTCGCGGCAAAGGTGCTGATACCAATGGTTGCCAAAGCGCACATGCCCCACTTCGTCGCGGTAAATGATGTCCAGCACCGCGCAGGTTTCTTCATCGCCGCGCTGCGCCACCTTGGCGCGAATGGCAGGGGTAACATCCAGCCCTCGCGCTTCCAGCACGCGCGGCACGAGTGCCATCCGCAGCAAAGGGTCATAAGCCGTTTTGTATGCCATGTCCCACAAATGCGCGTGCGCGGTGAAGTCGCCGTAGTCGTAGCCATGCGCGTTCAGCCGTGCGCGCATCAGGGCAAAATGCTCGCATTCTTCTTTGGCCACTTGCAGCCAGTTTTCGGCAAACGGCGCAGGCAGCGTGCGAAAGCGATACGCCGCATCCAGCGCCAAGTTAATCGCGTTAAATTCAATGTGGGCAATCGCGTGCAACATCGCCGCGTAGCCTTCGGCGGTGCTGGTTTTGCGCTTGTCCACCGCCGTGGCGGGCACCAGCTCGGGGCGCGCGGGGCGACCTGCGATTTGAATGTCCAGCGCAGGGCGGTCGTTTACGATTTTCAGGCTGCCTGCTTGATATTGTTGATACAACGCCAGCGTTTGTTCGCATTTGCGCGTGGGGTCGGTTTCGCGCAGAGCGTGTTCCAGTTGCGTATAAAAATGAGCCATGATTTAAAATTGGGTAAACCAAAATGAATTTTGTTGTTTAGATTGAATGGGTTATCGCGTATCATGCGCTTTACACAGCGTGAAAGGCTTTTCAGGCTGCCTGAAAGTATCTAATATCCGCGCTGCTTGTTAGAACCTGCAAATAGTGAATGCAGGTTTTTGTATTGTAACGCAACTACTATAAGGACTAAATGATGAAAACTTGGAAAACCCTATTCGCCGCTGCCTTGCTTACCGCGTTTGCCGCTCAAGCCCAAGCGGGCGCGATTGATGCGCTGAAAAAGTTTAACGACGATGCCGACGGCATCAGCGGCTCGTTCACGCAAACCGTGCGCAGCAAAAAGAAAACGCAAACCAGCTCGGGCAGCTTCAAAATCCTGCGGCCGGGGCTGTTCCGCTGGGAATACACCAAGCCCTATCAGCAAACGATTGTGGGCGATGGCAAAACCATTTGGCTGTATGACGTTGAATTAAAACAAGTTACCAAGTCCGATCAAAACCAAGCCATTGGCGACAGCCCCGCCGCCATTTTGTCTAACAAAACCGCGCTGGATGCCAGCTATTCGCTCAAAGAAGACGGCAGCAAAAACGGCGTGGATTATGTGCTCGCCACGCCGAAGAAAAACAACGCGGGCTATCAATTTATCCGCATCGGCTTTAAAGGCGACACGCTGGCGGCGATGGAGTTGAAAGACAGCTTCGGCAACCAAACCAGCATCAGCTTTGGCGGCGTGAACCTGAAACCGAACCTGTCGCGCGGCGCATTTACGTTTACCCCGCCCAAAGGCGTGGATGTGTTGAGCCAATAGTTTGAAGGATTTTCAGGCTGCCTATTCGGGGATGGATAGGCAGCCTGAAAAGCGTTATACGCCGATGTTTCATTTCAGGCTGCCTATTGATAACACGAATAGGCAGCCTGAAAACCATCCTACCGCCGCAAAACCTTTATAATCGCGTTTTCTTGTTCACTCACGATTGCCCGCTATGAAATGGTTTTCCCGCCCCGCCGTTATCCTGAAAACGCTGTATCGCTATGGTTTGGCCGATATGGTTACGCCGCATATTCGCTTGCGCTGGTTGCAAAAATTGGCGTTGCGGTTGCCCAAATCGCAGCAGTTTGCTGCCGAGCCGTTGCCTGTGCGGCTGCGCTTGGCGTTGGAAAGCCTAGGGCCTATTTTTGTGAAGCTGGGGCAGGTGCTTTCCACCCGCCCCGATTTGCTGCCGCCTGATTACGCGGCGGAATTGGCAAGGTTGCAGGATAAAGTGCCGCCGTTTGCTGCAGCGTTGTCGCGCCAGCAAATTGAAGCATCGCTGGGGCGGCAAATTGATGAATTGTATGCAGAATTTGGCGACGAGCCTGTGGCAAGCGCGTCCATTGCGCAGGTGCATCGGGCGCGGCTGTTTAGCGGCGAAGCGGTGGCGGTGAAGGTGTTGCGCCCCAATTTGCTGGGCGTGATTGAACAGGACTTGGCGTTGATGCGCTTTGCGGCGACGTGGATTGAGCGCGTGTTTGCCGATGGCAAGCGCTTGAAGCCGCGCGAGGTGGTGGCGGAGTTTGACAAATATTTGCACGATGAACTGGATTTGATGCGCGAGGCGGCGAACGCCAGCCAGCTGGGGCGGCAGTTTGCCGACAGCGATAAGTTGATTGTGCCGCAGGTGTTTTTTGATTATTGCAGCCGCGAGGTACTGACGATTGAATGGATGGACGGCACGCCGATTTCGGATATCGGCAGCCTGAAAGCGCAGGGCATCGATTTGAAACAGCTGGCGCGTTACGGCGTGGAGATTTTTTTCACGCAGGTGTTCAACAACGGCTTTTTCCACGCCGATATGCACCCCGGTAATATTTTGGTGGCGGCAGACGGGCGGTATATCGCGCTGGATTTCGGCATCGTGGGCAGCCTGACGGAGTATGACAAGCGTTATCTGGCGATTAACTTTTTGGCGTTTTTTAACCGCGATTATCATCGAGTGGCAACGGCGCACATTGAAAGCGGCTGGGTGCCGCCTGATACGCGGGCGGAAGATTTGGAAGCGGCGGTGCGCACGGTGTGCGAGCCGATTTTTAACAAGCCGTTGTCGCAGATTTCGTTTGGCTTGGTGTTGATGCGGTTGTTTGAAACCAGCCGCCGTTTTAATGTGGAAATTCAGCCGCAGCTGGTGTTGCTGCAAAAAACGCTGTTAAACATTGAGGGCTTGGGGCGGCAGCTAGACCCCGATTTAGACTTATGGAAAACGGCGAAACCGTTTTTGGTGAAATGGATGGACAGCCAAATTGGCGTGCGCGCGTTGCTGAAAAATTTGAAGGATGAAGCACCCGATTGGGCGGAGATTTTGCCCAGCCTGCCGCGCAAAATCGCGACGTTGGTGGACGAGAAGAAACAGGACGAAATGCGGCAGGCAACGCTGCATTTGATTCACAGCCAAAAGCGGCAGAATTTTTGGCTGGGGGTGATTGCGCTGGTGTTGCTGTTGATGTTGCTGTTTAAATGATGGGGATGTTTTCCAACCATTGAGGCAGCCTGAAAACGTGTTTGGATGCGTTTCAGGCTGCTTTTATTTACATGAATAAGGCAGCCTGAAAAAGGGTTGCTGCTTGGTGGTTGGCTTTGGGTGTAGTTTTAACCATGCGCTTCGTGCCAGCGGGGCACTTCCTTTTCTTTGCTTCGCCAAAGAAAAGTAAGCAAAAGAAAGGCGACCCCGACGTGCAGGTTTGGCTACGCCAAACTTCCCTCACTCCGCATCCTTTTTTCGGCACGTGCGAACTAGCCGCGCTTTGCGCGTCGTCGAACAAGCGCACGCTTGTTTCCGAAAAAAGAATGCTCCGTTCGGCTGGGCGTAGGGGGAGGGGCAGCAGCATTAAATATTTGTGAAGTGTTAGGCAGCCTGCGCCGGGTAGCGGAGTTGTGAAGCTAAAATTAAGCTATCGGGCAAAACCGTTTGGCAGAATACCAAGCGGTTTTGTTTTTCAGGCTGCCTTTGTTTACATGATAAGGCAGCCTGAAAATGGGTGGGGCTATACGGGTTCGGCTGCGCTGTTTGCTTCTTCGCTTGGGCCAAACAGCTCGGGGATTTCGGGCAGGATAAGCTCGCCCAGCTCGGTGAGCGGGGGCAGCTCGGCGAGGTTGGCAAGTTGCAGGTCGCTGAGAAATTGGTCGGTGGTCGCCCACAGCGAGGGTTTGCCGATGCTGTCGCGTTGCCCGATGACTTCTATCCAGCCGCGCTCTTGCAGGGTTTGCATCACGTTTTGCGATACGCTGACGCCGCGAATGTTTTCTATGTCGCCGCGGGTTACGGGCTGTTGGTAGGCGATGATGGCGAGGGTTTCCATGACGGCGCGGGAGTAGCGGGGGGTGCGGGTGTCGTTGAGGTTGGCAAGTTGGGGGTAGGCGGCGGGGGTGATTTGGAAGCGCCAGCCTTCTGCGCTGTACACGAGTTCTAGGGCGCGGTTTTGCCAGCGGGCTTTCAGGCTGCCTAATACGTCGATGAGTTTGTCGGGGGAGAGGGGCGGGGTGCATAGCTCGCGCATGGCTTTTTCGCTAAGTGGCTCGGTTTGGGTGAGCAGGGCGGCTTCGATTAGAGATTCTGGGGTCATGGTGGTGGGGGGGTGTAGTTAAAGGATTTTCAGGCTGCCTTTGTTTTGGGGCGCGGTTATTCAAACCAGTGCCGTTTTTTGCGGGTGCGGAATGTCCATGTTTCGGTATGTTGTTTGCCGTTTTGGCTGTAAACGAATTGGGCGGTGTATTCGGTGTTGTAGTCTAGGGGCTTGGGGGCGAAGAGGGCAAATTCGTTGGTTTGCAGTTGGTGGTTGGGGTCGTTGGCGGCGGTGAGGATGGTGGGGTTGGCGATTTCGCCGTGGCTGCTGCGTAGGGTGAAGCGGTGTAGGGTGATGGGGGCTTGGTTGCCGTAAAAGGCGATGCTGACGGGGTTGCCAACGGGGTTGCGGGTGGGCATGGGGTTGGGGTTTTCTTTGCCGTCGTAGCTGGGGTCGATGTTGTTGCCGATGGGGAATTTGACGGGGGCAAGGTGTTCGGGGGGGAGTTCGTCGAGTGGGATGCTGGTGCGTTCGCCGTTGCAGGGTAGGGTGAGCAGGTAGCGGCTGCGGTTTTGGGCGAGTTGGTCGGCTTGGGCACAGAGTTCGCGCTCGTGGCTACTGCCTTGTTCTACGACGAAGGCGGTGTATTTGCCGCGCACCCATGCTGCGCCTGCTTCGTTGTGGGTGGGGGTGAGCAGGGCGAGGCGGTGGTAGAGGGCGGTCATGAGGCTGTCGGTGCTGGTTCTGCCTGAGCGGGCGAAGTTGCTGATGGTGAGGTTTTCGGCGACGCCTGCGCTGTATCCTGCGGCGGCGGCGCGGGTTTGGGGGTCTGCGCCTGTGTAGCTGGGGTGGCTGCGTTGGGTTTCGTCGTGGCCTTCGGGGTGGCGGCTGAGGTATTGGGCGTGGTTTTGGGCGGCTTTTTGCAGTTGGGGGTTGGGGGCGAGGGGTTGCAAGCCTGCTTGGGTGCGCCAGTAGTTGAGGCGGTCTAGCCCTGCTTTGGCTTCTTTGGCGGGGCTGTAGCGGGCTTCGGAGAACTAGCCCATGCCGACCAGTAGGGCGGCGAGGCGCAGCCCGAAGTAGAGGAGGCGGCGGATAAGGGGGGCCTGGGGGCAGGATTTTTTCATGGGGGCGGGGGCAGCCTGAAAATTAAGGATGGGGCTGTTTGATTAAATAGCCGTGTAATTTTAACCATGCGTCTCGTGCCGACGGGGCACTTACTTTTCTTTGCTTCGCCAAAGAAAAGTGAGCAAAAGAAAGGCGACTGCGGTTGCAGGTTTACTTCGCAAACTTCCCTCGTTTCACATGATTTTTCGGGCGGACAAAAAACTCGCCGCTTCGCTGCTCAAACAGTTTTGTCCTTTTTTCCCGAAAAATCGCGTTCCACTCGGCTGCGCCAGCAGCAAGGGTGCATTGTGGTAAAAATTGGTGGCGGGATTCATCGTTTTTGTTTCAGCTTGGTTTGTTTCCAAGTTGCATTAAGTGTTTGGGGCAGCCTGAAAACGGATGTTACCGGACTAAATTTTGTTGATGAGTGGTCGCTGCTTTTTCAGGCTGCCTGATGGTTATTCGTTCAGCAAAATCAGCGTTTCGTCATCCAAGTGGTGCGCCCATTCGCGCAACAGCAGCAATACGGCGCAAAAGTCGGTGGTTTGCGGCAGCAGCGGCAGGCTGCTTTGCGGGCGGTAGCCGGCGGCAACGGCAAAGGCGTGTTCTAGCGTGTCGCGCGTGATGATTGCGCCGCGCGGATGGGCTTGGTGTGGCAGGGCAAGCAGCGGTGCCGCGCCTTGCACGGCGAGCGGTTGCGTGTTTTGCCGCAGGTCGCGCAGGGGGTAGAGCGCGTCTTCAACGGTTTGGATGGCGGTTTCCCATGCGTATTCGCTGGGCGGGTAGTGGGCGAGCTGTTGTTGGATTTGGTTTAGGGTGAGGGCGATGGGGTGGCTGGCATCGGGGGTGATGAGGGTGATGGGCTGGGTGGTGAGGTTTAAGATATTCATGGCGGAGTGTCGGGGGATGGTTTCAGGCTGCCTTTGATGGCGGGCAATGGTGAGGCAGCCTGAAAACCCATCAAGCCGAAAACCCGCATTAACAATCATCTTGCGAACACGGGTTTGCACACGGTTTGGTTTTGGGAGCGGCTGGGTTTCAGGCTGCCTTGGGCGGTTTACTTGTTTTTGTCAATAAATTGCCCATAGTTCATGATGCGGTCAAAACGGCGCGAGAGTAAATCGTCCAATCGCATGCCTTGTGCTTGGGTAATTTGTTGTTCCAGCGTGGTTTTCACGGTTTTCATCAGCTCGGCGTAATCGCGGTGTGCGCCGCCCAATGGTTCTTTAATCACGTTGTCCACTAAGCCGAGTTTGTGCAGGCGGTCGGCAGTGATGCCCAGCGCGGCGGCGGCTTCGGGGGCTTTTTCGGCAGTTTTCCACAAAATAGACGCGCAGCCTTCGGGCGAAATCACGGAATAGGTGGAATATTGCAGCATATTGATGTAATCGCCCACGGCAATTGCCAACGCGCCGCCTGAGCCGCCTTCGCCGATAATGGTGCAGATAACGGGGGTGTGCAATTTGGTTAATTCGTAGAGATTTTTGCCGATGGCTTCGGATTGGTTGCGCTCTTCCGCGCCGATGCCGGGGTAGGCGCCGGGGGTGTCCACAAAGGTGAGCACGGGCATGCGGAATTTTTCGGCAAGGTGCATCAGGCGCAGGGCTTTGCGGTAGCCTTCGGGGCGGGGCATGCCAAAATTGCGGTACAGTTTTTCTTTGGTGTCGCGCCCTTTTTGATGCCCAATCACCACCACGCTGTGTCCGTTAAAACGGGCAACGCCGCCGATGATGGCGTGGTCGTCGGCATAATGGCGGTCGCCGTGCAGCTCTTGAAAATCGGTGCACAGCGCGTTGATGTAGTCTTGGGTGTAGGGGCGTTGCGGATGGCGCGAGATTTGCGAGATTTGCGCGGGGGTGAGCTTGGCGAAGATGGATTTGGTTAAATCGGCGGCTTTTTTCTGCAAACGTTTGATTTCATCGGAAATATCCACGGCGGAATCGCCTTGCACTAGGCGCAATTCTTCAATTTTGTTGTTCAGCTCGGCGATGGGTTGTTCAAAATCTAGATAGATGGGTTTCATGGTTTCGTCTCGCAAAATGGGGATAGCGTGTTTGCTCTATCGCTTGTTAATCAATGTGTTAGCTTTGATAACGGGCGGCGGGCGGCAAAAATGGCTGAATGATACGCTATCGGTTTGGTTTTTGCACGGGTTTGTGGGCGTTTTGAATGTCAATACGCCCTAGCTTTCAAGCTGCCTGAAAACGGCTTTGCGGGTAAAATGCGCGTTTTTGTTTTTCAGGCTGCCTTTGCCTTGCCTGTTGAGGCAGCCTGAAATCTTGTTTTGAGTGCAACCATGAATACTAACCCCATTGGCGTGTTTGATTCGGGCGTGGGCGGTTTAACCGTTGTCCGCGCCCTGATGGAACGCCTGCCCAACGAGAATATCGTTTATTTTGGCGACACGGCGCGCGTGCCCTATGGCGTGAAATCGCGCGCCACCATTGAAACTTTTACCGCACAAATCGTTGATTTTTTGCTGCAAAACCAAGTGAAAGCCTTGGTGATTGCGTGTAACACGATTGCGGCGGTGGCGTATCAGCGCGTGCAGCAGATGGCGGGCAATATGCCCGTGTTGAGCGTGATTGAAGCGGGCGCACAAGCCGCGCTGGCGACCACGCGCAACGGCAACATAGGCGTGATTGCCACCAGCACCACGGTAAACAGCAATGCCTATGCCCGCGCCATCAGCGCGCGCAACGCCGACACGCGCATTCTGTCGCAAGCCGCGCCCTTGCTGGTGCCGCTGGTGGAAGAGGGCTGGCTGGAACACGAAGTAACACGGCTCACCGTGCGCGAATACCTGCGCCCGTTGCTGGCAGACAAAATTGACACGCTGATTTTGGGCTGCACGCATTTTCCGCTGTTAAAGCCGCTTATCAAGCAGGAAGCGCCGCACATTGAGCTGGTGGACAGCTCCACCACCACCGCCGAAGCCGCCGCGCAGGCACTCGCCGCCGCGCAGCTGCTCAACACACAAACCGCCGCGCCCGATTACCGCTTTTATGTGTCGGATATTCCGCTGCGCTTTCAAACAATCGGCGAGCGGTTTTTGGGGCGCAGCTTGGAGCAGATTGAGATGTTGCGGCTGGGGTAGGCGGGATAGGTTTGCGGCAGCCTGAAAACGCAATGGGTGCGCCGTCAAACGTTTTCAGGCTGCCTAGGGCGTATTCCCTTAGGCAGCCTGAAACCTGAAATGACGTATTCAACAGGGTTTTACCGGTTGGCAACATCGGCGGGCCGCCGCTCCATTGGGCGTAGGTTTGGCAAAGGTTGCAGCCTGAACACCATAAGCAGGCATGGGCGAAAACATAGCGGCAGCCTGAAAACGGGAATGGACACGCCATCAACCGTTTTCAGGCTGCCGCCATCTGTGCCTATTGCGCCAGCAACGCCCGCCAGCGCGCCACTTGCGCCTTCACCTGTTCGGGCGCGGTGCCACCGATGTGGTTGCGCGCGTTCAGGCTACCTTCGGGGGTGAGAATTTGGTAAACATCGTTTTCAATCAATGGGCTAAACCCTTGCAACACCGCCAGCGGCAAGTCGGCAAGATCGCATTTTTGCGCGTCGGCATGGCGCACGGCTTGGGCAACGACTTCGTGGCTGTCGCGGAACGGCACGCCTTTTTTCACCAGATAATCCGCCAAATCGGTGGCGGTGGCGAAGCCTTGCAGCACGGCGGCGCGCATATTTTCGGGCTTCACGGTGATGCCGCGCATCATGTCGGCGTAAATCCGCAGCGTGTCCACCAGCGTGTTTACCGTGTCAAACAGCGGCTCTTTGTCTTCTTGGTTGTCTTTGTTATACGCCAAGGGCTGCGATTTCATCAGCATCAGCAAGCCCATCAAATGCCCAATCACGCGCCCCGATTTGCCGCGCACGAGCTCAGGCACATCGGGATTTTTTTTCTGCGGCATGATGCTAGAACCCGTGCAAAAGCGGTCGGCAATATCTATAAAACCAAAGCGCGGCGACATCCACAAAATCAGCTCTTCGGATAGGCGGCTCAAATGCACCATCACCAGCGAAGCGGCAGCGGTGAACTCTATGGCGAAATCGCGGTCGGACACGGCATCCAGCGAGTTTTGGCAAATTTGTTCAAAATCAAGCAGTTTGGCGGTGGTTTCGCGGCGGATGGGAAAGGTGGTGCCCGCCAGCGCGGCGGCGCCCAAGGGCATGCAGTTCACGCGGCGGCGGCAGTCTGCCATGCGCTCGTCGTCGCGCCCCAGCATTTCCACATAGGCGAGCAGATGGTGTCCGAAGCTGACGGGCTGGGCGACTTGCAGGTGGGTGAACCCCGGCATCACGGTGGCGGCGTGTTCGGCGGCTAAATTCACCAGCGCGGTTTGCAAGTCTTTAATCAGGCTGCGGATAACGGTGATTTCGTCGCGCAGCCACAGGCGGATGTCGGTGGCGACTTGGTCGTTGCGGCTGCGCCCTGTGTGCAGGCGTTTGCCTGCGTCGCCGATTTTGTCGGTGAGGCGGCGTTCGATGTTCATGTGCACGTCTTCCAAATCGAGCGACCATTTCAGGCTGCCTGCTTGGATTTCGGCGGCGATTTCCGCCATGCCGCGCTGGATGGCGGCTAGGTCTTCGGCGGAAAGCACGCCCGCTTCGTGCAGCATTTGGGCGTGGGCGAGCGAGCCTTGGATGTCCCATCGGGCGAGCCGTTGGTCAAAACCGATGGAGCCGGTGTATTGTTTGACCAGTTCGGATACGGGTTCGTTGAAGCGTCCCGACCAAGTTTTTTGTGGGGTTGTCATGGGGTGTCCTTTGGGGGTGTTGGAAGGATTGGTTTGCGGCTTCGCTGCGCGGCGCAGGCAGCCTGAAAACGGAAAATCGATTTTCAGGCTGCCTTTATTATTCAATCGCGGCGGGGCAATCAAACCGACACTTGCGCTTTGATATGCGGGTGCGGGTCGTAATCCGTCAATTCAAAATCGTTGAATCGGAAGGCAAAAATGTCGCGCACATCGGGGTTGATGTGCATTTTGGGTAGCGGGCGCGGTTCGCGTGTGAGCTGCAAGCGGGCTTGTTCAAGATGGTTGTTGTATAAATGCGCGTCGCCGAGCGTGTGGATGAATTCGCCCGCTTGCAAGCCGCAGACTTGGGCGAGCATCATGGTGAGTAGGGCGTAGCTGGCGATGTTGAACGGCACGCCGAGGAAAATGTCGGCGCTGCGCTGGTAGAGCTGGCAGGAGAGCTTGCCGTTGGCAACGTAAAACTGGAACAGCGCGTGGCAGGGCGGCAGCGCCATGCTGTCCACTTCGGCGGGGTTCCATGCGGATACGATGAGACGGCGGCTGTCGGGGTTGGTTTGGATTTGCTGCACGAGATTGCGGATTTGGTCGATGGTTTCGCCGTTTGCGCCGCGCCAGCTGCGCCATTGCGCGCCATACACGCGCCCGAGGTCGCCGTTTTCGTCTGCCCATTCGTCCCAAATGCGCACACCGTTTTCTTTGAGGTAGCGGATATTGGTGTCGCCCGATAAGAACCACAATAGCTCGTGGATGATGGATTTGAGGTGCAGTTTTTTGGTGGTGAGCGCGGGGAAGCCATCGGCAAGGTTAAAGCGCATTTGGTAGCCGAATACGGAGCGCGTGCCTGTGCCTGTGCGGTCGGATTTGGTTACGCCGTTTTGTAGAACGTGGCGCATGAGGTCTAAATATTGTTGCATGGTTTTTCTCTTGATTTGGTTTTCAGGCTGCCTTAGCTGATTAGGCAGCCTGAAAATAATGGAAACGTTTACACCGCTTGCCCATTGCGCTCCACCGCATCCACAAACTGGGCGGCGACGTCAAAATCTTTTTGTTTCATGATTTCTTGGAAGCCTGTGGGGCTGGTTACGTTGATTTCGGTGAGGCAGTCGCCGATTACGTCTAGCCCTGCTAGTAGGATGCCGCGGGCTTTGAGCTGGGGGGCGAGGCTTTGGGCGATTTCGCGGTCGCGCTCGGATAGGTCTTGCGCCACGCCGCGCCCGCCTGCGGCGAGGTTGCCGCGTGTTTCGCCATTTTGTGGGATGCGGGCGAGGGCGTAGGGGACAACTTCGCCGTCGATGATAAGGATGCGTTTGTCGCCGTGCACGATGGCGGGCAGGTAACGTTGCGCCATAATGGTGCGGCTGTCTAGCTGCATTAGGGTTTCTAGGATGCTGCCGATGTTGGGGTCGTTTTCACGCAGTCTGAAAATGCCCATGCCGCCCATGCCGTCCAGCGGTTTGACGATGATGTCGCCATGCTCGGCAAGGAACTGGCGCACGTCGCTGGCGCGGGTGGTTACGATGGTGGGCGAGATGAATTGGGGGTAGTTCAAGATGGCGAGTTTTTCGTTGTAGTCGCGCATGGCTTGCCCGCTGTTGAACACGCGCGCGCCTTGTTGTTCGGCAAGGGTGAGCAGCTGGGTGGAATAAAGGTATTGCATATTGAAGGGTGGGTCGCTGCGCATGATGATGGCGTTGAACTCGGTTAAAGCCGTGCTTTGGGCGGGGGCAGCCTGAAACCATGCGTGGTCGTGGTCGTCCTTTGCGCCTAGAAATTGAATTTGGCTGACTTGGGCGAGCACGCTGCCGTTTTGCACGCTCAATTGCGCGGTGAGGGCGTGGAATAGGGTGTGCCCGCGCCGGGCGGCTTCGCGCATCATGGCGTAGGTGGTGTCTTTGTAGGTTTTGAAGCTGGCGAGTGGGTCGGCGATAAAAAGGAGATTCATGGTGGGGCTTTCGCTTGGGCAACGATGGGGTTGCCAGATGATGAGGCAGCCTGAAAGCCCGTTGATGTGCTTTCAGGCTGCCTTAGGGTGGAGTGGATGGGCGGATTATTTGGCGAGGGGTTGCAGCGTGTAGGTGAGGTTTTCGTCTTGCACTTTAAACAGCAAGTCAATGTTGGGATGTTTGCCCGCGTGTTTTTGCGCGTCCAAAACGTGTTCGTCGAACCAAATCAAGCCTTGCTCGGCGGCGTAGCGGTTCAGTTCGCCGTTAAACTCGGCGGCCAGCGCGTTATACACTTTCAGGCTGCCTAATTTGCCTTCGGCAGCGGGGATGTGATGCACCACGTTGCCTGCGGCATCGCATACGTTTAGACCGCTTAGGTGATCGATGCTGGGCATTTGGGCGAGGTTGGCTTGAAATGACATAATGTTCCTTTGTAAACGATTGATGTTGAAAGCGGTTGAGGCAGCCTGAAACGGGGTTTGCTGTTTTCAGGCTGCCTTGGCACGGGATAAATGGGCGGGCTAATGCTTCGTGCCGAAGATTTTGTCGCCCGCATCGCCCAAACCAGGGATGATGTAGCCGTTTTCGTTAAGATGGCTGTCTAGCGCGGCGGTGTAGATTTTCACATCGGGATGCGCGGCGTTCACGGCTTTCACGCCTTCGGGCGCGGCAACCAGCACAAGGGCTTTGATGTTGCGGCAGCCTTTTTGTTTGAGCAAGTCAATCGTGGCGACCATGGAGCCGCCCGTGGCGAGCATGGGGTCGATGATGAGCGCGGGGCGTTCGTCCATTTTGTCTACCAGCTTTTCAAAGTAGGGCACAGGTTGCAGCGTTTCTTCGTCGCGCTGCAAGCCGACTACGCTGACTTTTGCGCCCGGAATCAGGTCTAACACGCCGTCCAGCATGCCCAAGCCTGCGCGCAAAATGGGTACGACGGTTACGGTTTTGCCTTTGATGCGCTCGCCTTGGATTTTGCCGCACCAGCCGTCGATTTCGTGTTGTTCGGTTTCAAAATCGCGCGTAGCTTCGTAGGTCATCAGGCGGGCGAGCTCTTTGGTGAGCGTGCGGAATTTGCCGGTGCTGCAATCGGCTTCGCGCATAAGGGTGAGTTTGTGGCGGACGAGGGGGTGGTCGATGATGAGCAGATTCATGGTTTTGTCTCTTTTGATGGGCTGAAAAACGGGGGCGATTATAGCGTGTTTTCAGGCTGCTTTACAGGGTTTAACAGTAGGCGGGCAGGGCGGGCAAAGGCAGCCTGAAACCCGCTTCATCCGTTTTCAGGCTGCCTATTGGTCTTTCGGCTTGGTCTTTCAGCGTTGCAACTGCCGCTGCCATTGCCAAGCAAACGCCCAGCCCATCAACGCGCCGCCGCCGTGCACCATGTGGGCGATGTTGTCGCCAAACAGCGAAACGCCCGACACTTGGGCGAACACTTCGTATAACACCATGCCGCCCACCAGATAGCGCGCCTGCACGGGCACGGGGATAAACATCAGCGACAGCGGGGCTTTGGGATACACCGCCGAAAACGCCGCCAGCACGCCAAACACCGCGCCCGACGCGCCCAGCATAGAACCGTTGCTGCCCATAAACGGCAAATACGCCGCCGCGCCCGCCAAGCCCGATGCAAAATACAACGCCCACACGCGCTTGGCTGTCCACACGCGCAACAGATGCGGCATAAACGAGCCCAGCGCAAACATATTAAAGCCTAAGTGCATCAGGCTTTCGTGTAAAAACATGTGGGTAAACCATTGCCAGATATGGTAATTCGGGTTTTCAGGCTGCCATAGCGCGCCTTCTGTCCGCCAATCGAAGCCCGATTCTTGCAGCAGGAAAATGGCGACGTTGAGGGCGATAAGGATGATGTGGGGTTGGAGGCGGATTTTGTTCATGGTGGTGAAAGCGGGAACATTCATTCAACAGACTAAGGCAGCCTGAAAACGGAAAACGGTTTTCAGGCTGCCTAAACATCAAAGCGGCGGCGGAAAACCAACGATGGATTACGCCCACACCAGCAAGGCATGGTTGCGCTTGCCGCGTTTGATAATGGTGTATTTGCCAAAGCGTTTGTGCGCGTCGGTGAGTAGATACAAATCGTCGGGTTTT
This sequence comes from Kingella bonacorsii, assembly GCF_016623605.1. Taxonomy (NCBI): domain Bacteria; kingdom Pseudomonadati; phylum Pseudomonadota; class Betaproteobacteria; order Neisseriales; family Neisseriaceae; genus Kingella; species Kingella bonacorsii. The sequence continues at coordinate 103,104 of NZ_JAEHNZ010000001.1, forward strand.
TCGGCGGCGTGGCCGGGGTTGTTCGCTTCTGCCGCGCTGCCGTTAATCAGCACCGCGTTGCTTTGCACAAAGCCGCGCGCTTCCTTGTTGGATTTTGCCAAACCCGCTTGCACCAAGGCTTCCACCACATTCAGGCTGCCCAAATGGGAAACGTGCAGCGCGGGCAGGCCGTCCAGCGCCAGTTGCGCGTAATCCTGCTCGGTGAGGCTGCTTTCGTCGCCCGAAAACAGGCTGTGCGTGATGCGTTGCGCGGCTTCCAGCGCGGCTTCGCCGTGAATCAGGCGGGTCATTTCTTCGGCGAGGATGCGTTGTGCTTCGGGTTTGGCGCTGCTGGCTTTGTCTGCCGCTTCAATCGCGTCGATTTGCTCAATGCTCAGGAAGGTGAAGTATTTCAAGAATTTATACACGTCGGCATCGGCGACTTTGAGCCAGAATTGGTAGAACTGGTAGGGCGAGGTTTTGGCGGCGTTGAGCCACACCGCGCCGCCTTCGGTTTTGCCGAATTTGGTGCCGTCGGCTTTGGTAACCAGCGGCAGCGTCATGCCGTGCACGGTTTTGTGGTTGAGGCGGCGGGTGGTTTCCGTGCCCCATGTGATGTTGCCCCATTGGTCGGAACCGCCGATTTCCAATTGCACGTTGTGGCGCGTGTTGAGCTGGGCAAAATCATAGCCTTGCAACAGCGCGTAGGAGAATTCGGTGAACGAGATGCCTTGGTCTTCGCGTTCAATGCGTTGTTTTACCGATTCTTTTGCCAGCATGGCGTTCACGGAAAAATGTTTGCCGATGTCGCGCAGGAAATCCAAGCAATTCATGCTGCCGAACCAGTTGGCGTTGTTTTCCATGATGGCAGGGTTTGCGCCGTCAAATTTCAAAAACGGCGTGAGCTGGTTTTTGATGCTTTCCACCCAGCTTGCCACGGTTTCGGGCGTGTTCAGGCTGCGTTCTACGGCTTTGAAGCTGGGGTCGCCAATCATGCCGGTTGCGCCGCCCACCAACGCCACAGGCGTGTGCCCCGCGTTTTGGAAGCGGTGCAGCACCAGCACGGGCAGCAGATGCCCGATGTGCAGGCTGTCGGCGGTGGGGTCGAAACCGCAATAGAGCGCGATTTTTTCGTTGTCCAACAGCTTGGAGAGTTCGTTGATGTCGGTGGTTTGGGCAATCAGCCCGCGGGCTTGGAGGTCTTGCAATAAGGGGTTCATAAGTTTCCGATTTCCAATAAAAGGCAGCCTGAAAACGGTTCAGGCTGCGGTTGAATGACGGGGCGGATTTTAAAGCATTTTCAGGCTGCCTGAAAGCCGGCGCGCGCGGTTCGGTTGGCAAAACGGGCGGGCAAAGGCAAGGCTATGCGCCCGTGGCATCGTGTTCTTCGCGCCCGGCATCGGCAGCCTGAAAAGTCTCAAACCAGCCTGCCACCACTTCGTTGACTTCGTCCGTGCCTTGTTTTTTCAAGCTGGAAAATAGTTGCACCGAAACGCTTTGCCGTTCGGCAAACGGCTTCAAGGCTTTTTGCACGGCGGCAAGGGTTTTGATTTGCTCGTTTTTGGATAATTTGTCGGCTTTGGAAAGCAGGATGTGCACGGGGCGGCCCGTGAGCGCGAAAAAGTCCAGCATTTGGATGTCCAGCGGCTTCATCGGATGGCGCACGTCCATAATCAACACCAAGCCGATTAACTGTTTGCGCGTTTGCAAATAATCGCCCAGCAGCTTCACCCAATGTGCGCGGACGGCTTCGGGCACTTGCGCGTAGCCGTAGCCGGGCAAATCCACCATAAAGTTGCCGTTTGCCAGCTCAAAAAAATTGATGTGCTGCGTGCGCCCCGGGGTTTTGGACACATACGCCAAGCGCACATGGCTGCATAACGTATTGATTGCGCTGGATTTGCCCGCATTGCTGCGCCCCACGAAGGCGATTTCGGCGGGCGTGTCGGGCAGGTCTTTTAAGTGGTTTACGGTGGTGAAAAATTGGGCGTTTTGGAATAGATTGTTCATGGCTGTAAAGATTTGTGAATTTGGTATAGAATACCACGTTTGAAAGATTCTCGGTTTTGAACCGCTACACAATATAAAAAATTCAGGAGCACTTTTCATGAAACGTTTAACTCTGTTGGCAATTTTTGCTGCTTGCGGCTTGGCTTCGGCAGCGCCTGATTTGGGCAAAGGCAAGCAGGCGGCTATGGTTTGTTCAGGCTGCCACATGGTGGATGGCAACAGCACCATCGCCATGTATCCCAAAATCGCGGGGCAGCATTCGGATTACATTTTCAAACAAATGCTGGACATCAAAAAAGGCGAGCGCAAAACCGGCAATTCCGCGGTGATGGCGCCCATCGTGCAAAACATGAGCGAAGCCGATATGCACAACATCGCCGCTTATTTCGCCACGCAGCAGGCCAAAGCGGGCGAAGCCAACCCTAAAGCCAACCCCGAGTTAGGCAAAACCATTTTCCGTTCGGGCCTGCCCGGCAAGAGCATCCCGGCGTGCATGTCGTGCCACGGGCCTGCGGGTGCGGGCTATCCTGCGGGCGGCACAACGTTTTCAGGTTTTCCGCGCGTAGGCGGGCAGCATGAGGGCTATATCGCCGACCAACTGCATCTGTATGCCAAAGGCGAGCGCAAATCGCCCAACAGCATCATGGAAGACATCGCTTCGCGCATGAGCGAAGACGACATCCGCGCGGTGAGCACTTATATCCAAGGCTTGAAATAATCGTTTTATGCTTTTCAGGCTGCCTAATGGTAAACAGCGTTAGGCAGCCTGAAATGTATTTTGCATTGCTTTTTCAGGCTGCCTATAATCGCTGCCTGAGCCGTCTTAACCTTTTTTAAACATTCTTGCCATGTCTTTATCGTCTCCGCCCAAAATCCCTTTTATCCGCCGCCCGTGGTTTGCTTTTTTCAGCTCCATGCGCTTTGCGGTGGCGCTGCTTTCGGTGTTGGCGATTGCTTCTGTTGTCGGCACGGTGTTGCAGCAAAATCAGCCCAAGCAAAATTATGTGGTCAAATTTGGCGCGTTTTGGACGGAAATCTTTGAATTTTTGGGGCTGTTTGACGTGTATGCTTCGGCGTGGTTCACGCTGATTATGCTGTTTTTGGTGTTGAGCACGAGCTTATGCTTATGGCGCAATGTGCCGCCGTTTTTGCGCGAAATGCGCTCGTTTCGCACCAACACCACCGTCAAATCGCTCGCGCACATGAAACACACCGCGCTGTTGCCTCGCGATATAGGCAGCCTAAAAACGGAAATCGCGGCGAAATATTGGCAGGTAAACGGCTTTCAAACGCGCATCACGCCGCGCGAGGATGGCAGCGTGTTGCTGTCGGCAAAAAAAGGCGCGATGAACAAATGGGGCTATATTTTTGCCCACGCGGCGATTATTGTGATTTGCTTGGGCGGCTTGGTGGACAGCAATTTGCTGCTAAAAATCGGCATGCTCACGGGCAAGATTGTGCCCGATACCAGCAGCCAATACGCGCGTGATTTTCAGGCTGCATCGCGCTTGTCGGCGAGCAATTTATCGTTTCGCGCCAATGCCGAAGTGATGGAAGGGCAAACAATAGAAGCGGCGTTTATCAATGCCGACAAGGGCTTGCTGCTGCAAGAGTTGCCGTTTACGCTGGAATTGAAAAAGTTTCACATTGATTTTTACAACACGGGCATGCCCAAAGATTTTGCCAGCGATATTGTGGTAACCGATAAGGCAAGCGGCAAGCGCGTGGCGCAGACCATTCGCGTGAACCATCCGCTCACCATCAACGGCATCACGATTTATCAATCCACCTATGGCGATGGCGGCTCGGATGTGCGCTTCCAAAGCTGGGATTTGCGCGGGGCAAACCCGCCCGTGTCGCTGGATGCGGTGTCGCAGCGCAGCTTCCCGCTGGATATGGGCACGGAAAAATATCAGTTTGAGCTGGGCGAACTGCGCGTGTTTAACGTGGAAAACACGGCGGCGGGCGAAACTGCCCAGCACGATGTGCGCAGCGTGGCACAGCCTAAGCAGTTTCAAAATGTGGGCCCGACGATTATGTTTAAACTGCGCGATGCGGCGGGGCAAGCGCATGAATATGTGAACTATATGCTGCCCTTGGAGCGCGAGGGCGTGAAGTTTTTTGCCACAGGCGAGCGCAGCGACATCAACGCGCCGTATCGCTGGCTGATGCTGCCCGCCGATGGGCAAAACAAGCTGGATAGCTTTATGGCGTTGCGCGCCACGCTGATGCAGCCTGAAAAGCGCGCGCAGATTGTGCAAACGGCGGTTGCGAATGTGAACGAAAATATGCGCAGCGATTTTAAGCTGGCGGTGGAAAACCTGCTGCGCCAGTTTGCCGAGGGCGGCTACATCGCGATTAACGAGCATATTCAGCAAAATGTGCCCGCCGAAGCGCAGCAAAAAACAGGCGAAATCATGTATCAGATTTTGTATAGCAGCATGGATGTGGCGCTCACGCAGGCGTTAAACGATTTCAGGCTGCCGACTATGGCTGCGGGCGAGGCGCGCAATCGGTTTATTTTGAACAGCATGGATGGCTACACTGCGCTGACCAAATTTCAATCGCCCGTGCTGCTGCAAATGGACACGTTTAAGCAGGTGAATATGTCGGGCTTGCAGATGACCAAATCGCCGGGCGCAAGCCTTGTTTACATCGGCTCGGTGCTGCTGGTGTTGGGCACGATTTTTATGTTTTATGTGCGCGAAAAACGCGCTTGGCTGCTGTTTGACCGAGATGGCGATGTGCGCTTTGCCATGTCTGCCACGCGCAGCGAACGCGAGTTGGCACGCGAGTTCCCCGAGCATTTGGCGAAGCTGGAAACGCTGGCGCGGGATTTGGGGCAGCCTGAAAACAAGGCAGAGTAGGGCGGCGGTTAATTGCATTGCCCCACCCTTGCTTATTTTTTGCCAGCGCAGGCGTTTCGCCGCCTACCACGAGCAGGGGCAAGCCCCTGCACCCCACGCGCAAAACCATTTCAGGCTACCTAACACCCATTCCCGCGTTTAACCCGTAGGGTGGGCAATTCGTTGTCCACCAACCACCCCGTCCCCTTTTAGCTTTTCAGGCTGCCTAACCCCTCCCATCCCCACCCAAAAAGGAATCCCCATGTTCAAACGCCCCGAAGAAATCCTCCTTATCCTAGTCGGCATCGCCTTTCTCGCCATCACTTACTTTATCGCAGGCTGGGCAACCGCCGCCTCGCTCAAATACACGCTGATGATTACGGGCTTCACGCTGCTTTGGCTCGCCGCCTTTTTTTGGCTGTGGACGCACGAAAAAGCCTTTTTGTTCTACCCCGTGTTGCTCGGCTTGTTCGTTGCCTGCTGGTGTCCGTGGCTAGACTGGTTCGCCCTGCGCCACACCGCTGCCGCCGATGCCACCAGCATGATAGTGCTCAACAAACCGTGGTACGCCACATGGACATTTAAAGCCGTGCTGGTTGCGCTGCCCATCATCGGCGGCTACGCATGGGAATGGCGACGCAGCCGCAAGCGCAAATTCGCAGGCAAGGTGTAAGAACCACAGCCGTGTAAACCATGCGCAGACGGTTTCAGGCTGCCTCCAATAGCCATCAGAGGCAGCCTGAAATCTACAATGGAGTAGCGATGGCTGGCTGATTAAACAGAGTATGGCTGGCTTACCAGGATGTCGGCGAGCCTTTAATGCCCCATCACTTACAATCTTTGCCAAGGTTTCAGGCTGCCTCATATACCCAAGGCAGCCTGAAAATAAAATCAGCTTATTTATCGCCAAGCACAACCCCAAAGTGCAAGGCAAGCCACGCAGCCATCGCCCAAGCCACCCATTCTCCCAACCCCAAAGGCAGCCTGAAAACCAAAAAACGCATTTTCAGGCTGCCTCATCCATCCCCCAATCCACACCCCATGAAATCCCTCTACATCCTCTACACAGGCGGCACCATCGGCATGACGCAAACCCCGCAAGGCTTGCAACCCAGCCGCGACATCGTTACCACCGCCCTACAACCCCACACAGGCAGCCCGAAAACAAGCGCAGCGAGTTTGTGTGAAATTAACCCCACATGGCACATCTGCGACCCCCTAATCGACAGCTCCGCCCTCACTCCCCAGCACTGGGCAAACTGGCTCACGTTGCTGCAAGCCGCCCTGCCGCAACACGATGCCGCCCTCATCCTGCACGGCACCGACACCCTCGCCTACACCGCCAACCTGCTCGCCCTCGCGCTCAACCTGCAAGGCAAGCCCGTCATCCTGACCGGCGCGCAAAAGCCATTTGGCGCAGACAACAGCGACGCCCCCGCCAACCTGCGCACCGCCCTTGCCGCCTGCCAAAACCCCAACGTGCGCGGCGTGCTGCTCGCCTTCAACGGCAAACTCATCCCACCCATCGGCAGCAGCAAAACCACCACCGAACACGACAACGGCTTTGCCAACCCCCACTTTGGCACATGGCAAATAGAAAAAGGGCAGCCTGAAAATGCCCCCGCCCCCTATTGCAGCAGCCTAAAACGCCAATTCAACCCCCACACCCGCGTCGTCCCCATCCTCCTCACCCCCAGCAATATGCTGGATAACGCCGCCGCCCAGCTCAACCCCGCCCACAGCGATGCCGTCATCCTCCTCAGCTACGGACACGGCAACGCCCCCGCCCATCCCGCCCTGCTTACCGCCATCCAACGCTACACCCAAGCAGGCAAACATTTGCTCAACATCAGCCAAGTGCCACACGGCAACGCCGCCGCCGTTTACGCCCAAGGCAACGCCCTGCGCCAAGCAGGCGCCATCAACGGCGGGCGCTGCAATCTGGAAACCGCCACCGCCCTGATGATGCTCGCCGCCGCCAACGGCTGGACGCGCCGCGAGATTGAAGGTGAATTGCAACGGCTGCGGCTGGTTTGAGCCATCGCTTGCAAACGGTTTCAGGCTGCCCAATCATCCATGCGCCGCCGCAGGGCCAGCCTCGTTCACACACCGTTTGCCCCAACCCTTGCCGTTTGGTTTATAGGCAGCCTGAAAAGCAAAACCATTTGGTGTTCCGCCAAATGGTTTTTTGTCGGATAGATTGGGTTTTGGCTTCGCAACTCCGCTGCGCTCCACAGGCTGCCTTTAAACATCCTAATCATTTGCCCGAGCAGGCGTTTCGCCGCCTGCCACGAGCAGGAGCAAGCCCCTGCACCCCGTCGCCGCATCAACCGTTTGCGGCCTGATTTCAGGCTGCCTCGAAGGGCAAATATTTTCAACCGAGCGCACGGCAAGGCGGCATATTCTATTCTATGTATGGCAAACAAAAGGCAGCCTGAAATCCAAAACGGCAACGCGACAGCTCGTTCCAATGGCCTATTCAATAAGGCTTTCTGGTTAGCAAGCTGTCGGCGAGCTGCCGACGTTCCATTTTGCAGGCTCTCATGCTTTGGCGCAGCAAAGAAAAGGAAGCGCCTGTTGGCACGAGACGCATGGTTGGGGCTACATCCGAAGCCGAGCGCAAAGCGCAAACCCATTTTCAGGCTGCCCCATATTCATTCGTTTACCAGCACGCAAAACACCAAAAAGGCAGCCTGAAACCGCATAACACGTTTTCAGGCTGCCTCTCCATTGCCCAACCGCCCCGTCATTCAAACACCTTGCGCTCATCAGGCAAGCGCCCCGCCCAATCGCAGGCAAACTGATACGCCGTGCGCCCCGAGCGGCTGCCGCGCATCTGCGCCCAGTTGAGCGCGGCATGGCGGGTGGTTTCGTCCAAAGGCAGCCTGAAATCCGCCAGCCAGTTTTCCACCGCCGCCAAGTATTCATTTTGGTCAAACGGATAAAAGCTCAGCCACAAGCCAAAGCGGTCGGACAGCGACACTTTTTCTTCCACCGCTTCTTTGGCGTGAATTTCGCCGCCGCGTCCTGTGGTGGTATTGGCGTTGTCGTCCATGTATTCGGGCATCAGGTGGCGGCGGTTGGAAGTGGCATACACCAACACGTTATCGGCGCGGCGCGATAGGCTGCCATCCAGCGCTGTTTTCAGGGCTTTGTAGCCGTCTTCGCCCTCTTCAAACGACAAATCGTCGCAGAACACGATGAATTTTTCAGGTCGCGTTTCCAGCAAAACCAGCAGCGCGGGCAGCGTTGCCAAGTCGTTTTTGTCCACTTCAATCAGGCGCAAGCCGCGCTCGGCGTATTCGTGCAGCAGGGCTTTGACCAGCGAGGATTTACCTGTGCCGCGCGCGCCTGTGAGCAAAACGTTGTTGGCGGGGCGGCCTGCTAAAAACTGCTCAGTGTTGCGCACCAGCCGCGCCATTTGGCTGTTTACGGCGGCAAGGCGGGCGAGCGGGAAGGTGTGCGGGCGCGGCAAGCCTTGCAGCACGCCTGCGTTGCCTGCTTTTGTCCAGCGGTAGGCAATGCTGGCTTGCCAATCGGGGGCGATGGCTTCGGGCGGCAGCCATGCGTCTAGGCGGCGCAACACGGAGGCGGCTTGGCGCAAAAATTTAGCCAGCTTCATTTTCAGGCTGCCTCAGGCGGCTCAACGCCTACATAAATGCGTGGCAAGCCATCCAGCATATAGGTTTCAAAATCGGTGGTGAAGGTACGTTTCAGGCTGCTGTTGTCTTCAATTTTGCCCCATGTTTGGTACACGCTTTGCGCGTTTTGCTCGGGCACGATAAAGCGAACGTAGTCTTGTGCGGGGATGTGGGTTTCGCCTGCGAAGCTGGGCAGCGGGAAATCGGTGGCGGTGATGCGCCCGATGGTGATGAGCACGTCGTCGGGCGCGTCGGCAAAATATTGGTACACGCAGTAAATGGTCATGGTGAACGATGGTAGGCGGTTGGCTTTGTGGTTGCCTTCCCATTGCTGCCACATTTCGCCCAGCGTTTCGTGTGCTTTGTCTAGCGTGGTGCGTTGTTGGATGCCGATGATGCGCAGCGGGATGGGGACGGAGGTGTAGTCAAGCATGGTGTTCCTTGGGGGTGATGATGAGGCAGCCTGAAACGGCGTTTGCGGTTGCCCGGTGTTTCAGGCTGCCCGATGGAGAAAACAAAAGATGCAGCCTGAAACCGTGTTGGCGTTTTCAGGCTGCCTTAATGGTCTGATTTAATTATTGATTACGTAAATCCATAATATCGCGCCAGCCATCGTTGGTTTTTACCAAAGTGGCGTGCTTGGTTTGCGTTTGGTTTAAGCCGTTGTAATACGGGCTGTCTTTTAGCAATTTTTTCGCCCAGCGTTCGGCGTTGATTTTTGCCTCGTAAGACACTTGGGTGATGGTTACGCCGTTGCTGGGGGTGGGCGCGGTGAAGTAATTGATTTTTTCTACTTTTTCGTTGCCGATGCACATCAGGGCTTCTTGGTTGGGCAAGGCTTGGAAGGTGTCTTCGCCTTTTTGGGTGAGGCTGTAAACCATGTAGCGCACCGCGTTGTCGCCCTCACCCTCGCGTTGCTCCTTATCGCGGCGATACAAGCCCGCATCGGTGAGCACTTCCATTTGGTCAATCGCGGTTAAATTGGCGCGTTTGCCATTGTCTTGGCGTTTCACCAGCTTCACTTCGGGCGAGCCCAGTGTGGGATTATCGCCCGCTTTGCGCGTGTCCACCGTCAGCTGAAACGGCACGCACACCGAATGAAATTTAACCGACGCATTCACCGCTTTTTGCACAGTAGATTTAGACAATTTGTCGCCGCCGCCGCAAGCCGCCAATAACAAAACGCTGCTCAAAACCCACAATTTTTTCATAATTCACTCCGTGTTTACAAAAGTTTGCGAAAGCAGCAAGGATAACGGCAAAACCCGCCTGCGACAAGACAAAAATGGCATGATTTCGTACAATGTGGCTTTATTTGCAAGGAAATGTAAACATGGCTTCACTCCAGCTCTACGGCATCCCCAACTGCGCCACCGTGAAAAAAGCCCGCGCATGGCTAGACGAACACCACATCGCGCACGAATTCATCAACTTCAAAACCCAAGCCCCCACGCGCGAATGGCTTTCAGACTGCCTCAAACAAATCCCGCTGGACACGCTGCTCAACAAACACGGCACCACATGGCGCAAGCTCACGCCCGAGCAGCAAGCCCAAGCCAATAGCGAAGCGGGCGCGATTGCGCTGATGATGGCGCAACCGAGCGTCATCAAACGCCCCGTATTGGTGTGCGGCGGCAAGATTACCGTTGGCTTTGAGGCAGATGCTTATGCCGCGCTGTTTCAGGCTGCCTCTTAATCCCCACCCAAAGGCAGCCCAAAACTATGTCTGTCTCTATGCCCGCCCCCATGCCCATCTTGTTCATTGCCGATTTGCACCTCTCCGACCACACGCCCGGCCTCAACGCCCTGTTTGCCCGATTTCTGCGCGATTGGCAGGGCAAAGCCGCCGCGCTCTACATCTTGGGCGATTTGTTTGACGCGTGGACGGGCGATGACGACGACAGCGCCACTGCCGCCCAAGTGGCGCAACAGCTTGCCGCCTTCGCCGCCGATGCGCCCGTGTACTTTATCGCCGGCAACCGCGATTTTCTGCTGGGCAAACGCTACGCCGCCCAATGCCACATGACGCTGTTGCCCGAAAACCAAATGGTTGAATATTTTGGCAAAACCATTTTGCTCACCCACGGCGATGAAATGTGCACCGACGATGTGGGCTATCTGCGCTACCGCAAAATCATGCGCAACAAAATTGTGCAAAAAATCCTGCTGTCGCTGCCGTTTCGCACGCGCAAAAACATTGCCGCCAAGCTACGCGCCGCCAGCCGCGAGCGCAAAAGGCAGCCTGAAAACTACGCCATCGCCGATGTAACCGAACATGGCGTTCAGGCTGCCTTGGGGCGCCATCCGCACGCGCAAATCATCATCCACGGGCACACCCACCGCCCCGCCTGCCACCGCCACACATTCCGCGGGCGTGAAATCACCCGCTATGTGCTGCAAGATTGGCACGACGGCAAAGGCGGCTATTTGCTGCTGGACGAACGCGGCGTGCACGCGCACGGCTTGCCCGAATAGTTTTCAGGCTGCCTTTGTTGCCCATTCAAAGGCAGCCTGAAAACCCAGTTCACCGAAATTATAGCGAGGCAAAATAACAACGACACAAGTAGGGTGTGTGGCTTTGCCACGCACGCGGTTTGCAAAATCTCAACCTAAGCCCGCGTGCGTGCCTGCGGCACACACCCTACACACTGCCATCAGCGACGCGGCAGATTATCCATATTGCGCATTCATACACGTTGTCATACGCCATTTGGCGATGCGCCGTCGCCACTCCATTGCGTTTCAGGCTGCCTTTGTTGCCTATTTAAAGGCAGCCTGAAAATCGCCCTCACACCATTTTCAGGCTGCCCCATGAAACCCCACCGCACCCTTATCATCTCCGTGTTTATCGTTGCCAGTTGCGGCTTGGCGTATGAACTCATCACCGCCGCGCTGGCAAGCTATCTGCTGGGCGACAGCATTTTCCAATACTCGCTCATCATCGGGCTGTATCTGTTTTCCATGGGCATCGGCGCGCACCTCACGCGCTACATCGCCGATAAAGACGTGTTGCACCGCTTTATAGAAATCGAGCTGCTGGTGGGGCTGATTGGCGGCGTTTCCGCGCTGTTTCTGTTTACCGCGTTCGGCATCGCCGCCGCGCCGTTTCGCACGCTGCTGTATGCGCTGGTTGCCGTTATCGGCACGGTGGTCGGCATGGAAATCCCGCTGGTGATGCGTGTGCTCAACGAGCAACGGCTCGCATTCAAAGACACCGTTGCCCGCGTGCTCACCTTTGACTACATGGGCGCGCTTGCCGTGTCGCTGTTGTTTCCGCTTATCCTTGCGCCCAAGCTCGGCATGGCACGCTCCGCGCTGCTGTTCGGCTTGCTCAACGCCGCCGTTGCCCTGCTCACCGCCCGCGTTTTCAGGCTGCATCTGCCGCGCTATCGCAGCCTGAAATGGCGCAGCTACGCCGTGCTGCTGTTGCTGCTGGTTGCCTTTATTTTTGCCAACCGCTGGGTGTTCCAAGCCGAACAGCGCTATTTTGGCGACCCCGTGGTGTTTGAAAGCCATTCGCCCTACCAGCGGCTGGTGGTAACGCAATGGAAAGACGATACCCGCTTGTATATTAACGGCAATTTGCAATTCTCCTTGCGCGACGAAGCCCGTTACCACGAAGCCCTTGTTATCCCCGTTATGCAAGCCGCCGCGCAGCACAAGCGCGTGTTGATTTTGGGCGGCGGCGATGGTTTGGCGGCGCGAGAAGTGTTGAAATATCCGCAAGTTCAACAAGTTACGCTAGTGGATTTAGACCCCGATATGACGCGCACTTTTCAAACGTCTGCCAAACTGGTTGCCCTAAACCAAAACGCGCTCAACCATCCCAAGCTGCGCATCATCAACGACGATGCCGCGCAATGGCTGCAACACACCGCCGCGCAGTTTGATGTCATCATCATTGACCTGCCCGACCCCTCCAATTTTGCGCTGGGCAAGCTGTATTCCGTGCCGATGTACCGTCTGGTGGCGCGGCATTTGGCAGCGGGCGGCAAGATGGTGGTGCAATCCACCTCGCCTTATTTTGCGCCCCATGCGTATTGGTCGGTGGTGGCGACGCTGGAAGCGGCAGGGTTGAAAACCGCGCCGTATCATGTGTATGTGCCCAGCTTCGGCGAATGGGGTTATGTGTTGGCGGGCGCAGAAGCCGATTTCAGGCTGCCCATCCGCGTGGACGTGCCTACCCGTTTTTTGAACGCGGCGGAAATGGCGCAAATGTTCCGCTTCCCCGCCGACATGGCGCGGCGCGAGGTTGAACCGAATTATCTGAATAACCAAAAATTGGTGGCGTATTTTGAGCAGGATTGGGCGAATGTGATGCGGTGATGAACGCGGAGTAGGTTTTCAGACTGCCTTTGCGGCGAGACAGAGGCAGCCTGAAAATATTTTTGAGCATAACAGGAGAGAACGATGAACCAACTATCTTGGAACGAAGCCGCAGTCATCAGCGCGTTGGCTGCGGTGTTATCGTGGATTTATCCGCCGTTTATTTGCTTTATCGGCGTGGGCGGCGTGTGCGCAGCAACTTTTGGCGGCATTGCCTTGCTGGAATTGCGCGAAACGCCCGCGCGCGGGCTGGCTTTGGCGCGATTGGGCTGGTATGCAGGCTGGATAAACATCGCGGCGTATGTGTATTTGATGGCGGGCTTGGTTCGGCAAGCCATAGCGGGTGGTTAGTGAGCGGGGCGTATGGATTGTGGCGCGGCAATCGGATGGTTGGCGTGTTGCAGGTTTTCAGGCTGAGACCTTTGCAAAACCCCAGTGGCAGCCTGAAATTTAAAATGGAGCGGCGACGGCTCGTTGCCAAATAGTTGATTTAAAGCAGTTTTGCTAATTGAAAATATGTCGGCGAGCCGCCAACGCTCCATCGGTTACAGGTTTTGCAAAGGTTTCAGGCTGCCAATGGGGGGAGGGCAGCCTGAAAACGGATTGGCAGGCGTGGCTTGCCGATATTATTTGAAGGCAGCCTGAAAACGTGCATTGCATGGTTTTCAGGCTGCCTTAAACTGCGTGCGTGGCGGAGCTACACGCCCTGCGGCTTGCTGCGGTTTGCGGTGGGTTGGGTATTGATGCCCGACATTTTTTTAAATGTTCGGGTGTCTGCCCATCGGGCATAAATGACCGACCTACTCATCTCGCGCCGCATACCGCCAACGCTCCGCAAAACCCCGCCGCGTGGTCGGGCAGATATTTTTCCACCACCGCCCGCGCGTCTTGCGACCATTCTTCGGTAAACCCGCCATCGCGGAAAATTTCCCGCCCGCTGCCCTCGTATGCGGTTTCCAATTCGCGCAACGCCGCCAGCGTATCCATAAAAGCCGCCAAACTCGGCGCAACGCTCGTGCGGTTTTCCACCGTGCCGTAGCCTGTCGGCAGCCAGAATACAGGGCATTCGGGCTGGGCGGTGTCGGCGAACAGCACCGAATCATCAACCAGCCGCGCAAAAATCACCCAGCTTGGCTGCCATTGCAGGTTTGGCACAAGCTCGTGGGTTTTGCTGTCCGCAACGATAGACCAGCCCTCCGGTGCGTCTGCCAGCTCTTCGTAGTCCAACCATTCCACCAATCCGTCCAACAACGGCAAAAAACCGCTGCTTTCGTCCAATCTGCCGATGCGGATATGGCGGTAAAACCCGCCCAGCGCGCCCATGTTTTCGGGCAGGCTGCCCATAGCCGGCAGTTCGCTGTGCAGCACGCGGTGTGCGCCGTAGCCGATGCCGTTGGGGAAGTATGGCAGCGGCAGCAGTTCGCGCGGCTGGGGTAAATATTCCAATCCGAAAACGCGGGCAAATTTTTCTAAGTCCATTGTGTTTCCTTTCCCCGTGGTGGCAGCCTGAAACCGCTGTTTGGCTGTTAGCTGCGCTGAACTTCGTTTCAGGCTGCCTTGAACTACGTGTGTGGCAAAGCTGCACACCCGACAACTGTCGGCTCGTAGGTCGGGCATTCATGCCCGACGTTTTCCAATTTACCGGTGCCTACCAGTCGGGCATGAATGCCCGACCTACAAGCTACAAGCAAAAGGCCGTCTGAACGGCACACAGCTTTCAGACGGCCTTTTTGGAGTTTAGCGCGTTACCGGTTTGTATCTGATGCGTTTCGGTTTCGCACCCTCTTCGCCCAAGCGGCGTTTTTTATCGGCTTCGTATTCCTGATAGTTGCCATCGAAGAACACCCATTTCGAATCGCCTTCACAAGCCAAGATATGCGTGGCGATGCGGTCGAGGAACCAGCGGTCGTGTGAAATCACCATCACGCTGCCGGCAAATTCGAGCAGCGCGTCTTCCAGCGCGCGCAGGGTTTCTACGTCCAAGTCGTTGGACGGTTCGTCCAGCAGTAGCACATTACCGCCACTTAACAAAGTTTTCGCCAAGTGCAGACGGCCGCGCTCGCCGCCCGACAGGTTGCCGGCGATTTTGCTTTGGTCGCTGCCTTTAAAGTTGAAGCGTCCCAAATACTGGCGGGCGGGGATTTCAAACTGCCCCACCTGCAAGATGTCGCGGCCTTCGGCGATGTTGTCGAACACGGTTTTGTCGTTTTGCAGGCCGTCGCGGCTTTGGTCGATGAGCGACATTTTCACGGTTTGGCCGATTTTCACTTCACCCGAATCGGGCTGTTCTTTGCCCGAAATCAGTTTGAACAGCGTGGATTTACCCGCGCCGTTTGCGCCAATCACGCCGACAATCGCGCCTGCGGGGATTTTGAAACTCAAATCGTCAATCAGCACACGGTCGCCGAACGATTTGGAAACGTTCACAAATTCAATTACTTCGTTACCCAAACGCTCGGCGACGGGAATGAAGATTTCCTGCGTTTCATTGCGTTTTTGGTATTCGTAGTTGCTCATTTCTTCGAAGCGCGCCAAACGCGCTTTGGACTTGGCTTGGCGGCCTTTGGCATTTTGGCGCACCCATTCCAATTCCTGCTTCATCGCTTTCACGCGGGCGGCTTCGGATTTGGCTTCGTTTTCCAAGCGTTTTTCTTTCTGCTCCAGCCAAGACGAGTAATTGCCTTTCCACGGAATACCATGGCCGCGGTCAAGTTCCAAAATCCACTCGGCGGCGTTGTCCAAGAAATAGCGGTCGTGGGTTACGGCGACGACTGTGCCGGGGAAGCGCACCAAAAATTGTTCTAACCATTCAACACTTTCTGCGTCCAAGTGGTTGGTCGGCTCGTCCAGCAACAGCATATCCGGCTTGCTCAACAAGAGTTTGCACAAGGCAACGCGGCGTTTTTCACCGCCGGACAAATTGCCGATTTTCGCGTCCCAATCGGGCAGGCGCAGCGCGTCGGCGGCGATTTCCAATTCGTGTTCCGCACCGCCGCCCGTGGATGAACCCGCCGCGATAATCGCTTCCAAGCGGCCCTGTTCTTCCGCCAGCGCGTCAAAATCGGCATCGGGATTGGCGTATTCGGCATAGACTTCTTCCAAGCGTTTTTGCGCGGCGGCGACTTCGCCCAAGCCGCTTTCCACTTCTTCGCGCACGGTTTTTTCGGGATCAAGCTCCGGTTCTTGCGGCAGATAGCCGATTTTGATGCCGCCCATCGGCACGGCTTCACCTTCAAATTCCTTGTCCACGCCCGCCATAATCCGCAAAACGGTGGACTTGCCCGCGCCGTTTAAGCCGAGCAAACCGATTTTCGCACCGGGGAAGAAGGACAGGGAAATGTCTTTGATGATGGTTTTCTGCGGCGGCACAACTTTGCTCACGCGCAGCATGGAATAGACGTATTGTTGGGACATGGTGGCTCCTTGTTGGGATGGTTGGGAAAGGGGTTAGGCAGCCTGAAAAAGGAAAAGATATTTCAGGCTGCTTTGAGGGTTTTCTATTGGGGTGGACAGCCTGAAAATGGGGGGCGGACGGTTTTCAGGCTGCCTTTGGCTTGGGCTTAATCCTGCTCGCTGTTATCGGGTTGATTATTTTTCAGCGCATCAAACTTGGCTTTCATGGTGGGGTTTTTGCGCGTGAGTTTTTTGACGGTTAGCTCTTCGGCTTTGTTGTTGGCTAGGCGCAGGTTGTTTTCTGCGCCGAGTAGGTCGGCTTTGGTTTTTTCCAGATGGCGGATGGTGTCGTCGATGTGTTTGATGGCAGCCTGAAACTTCTCGCTGGCGAGGCGGTAGTTGCGCCCGAATTTTTCGCGAAAGTCGTCGAGCTCGTTTTCAAAGTTGGTGATGTCGATGTGTTGCTCGCGCATGGCGGCGGCTTCTTGTTTGTATTTGAGGGCGTTGAGCCCTGCGTTGCGCAACAGGGAGATGATGGGGATGAAAAACTGGGGGCGCACGACGTACATTTTGGGGTAGGCGTGCGACACATCGACGATGCCGCCGTTGTAGAGTTCGCTGTCGCTTTCCAGCAGCGAGACGAGGATGGCGTATTCGCAGTTTTTTTCGCGGCGGTCTTTGTCCAGCTCTTTGAAAAAGTGTTCGTTTTTCTTTTTGGTGGCGGTTTCGTCGTTTTCGTTTTTCATTTCAAACATGATGGAGACGATTTCGTTGCCTGCGCCGTCTTGCTCGCGGAAGATGTAGTCACCTTTGCTGCCGCCGGCGGCATCGTTGTCTTTGCCGAACTGGGCTTGGGGGAAGGCGGTGGCGCGGATGCGGTTGAACTCGGTTTCGCAATGGGCTTCCAGGCTTTCGCCGACCATTTTGGTGGATTGGCGGGCTTTGAAGTCTTTGTAGAAGGCGACTTCTTCGGTTTTTTGTTTGAGCTGGATTTCGTAGCGTTCGCGCAGGGCGTTTTGGGCGAGTTGGTTTTGGCTGTCGCGCAGTTGCAGTTGGGTGGCAAGCTCGGTGAGTTCGCGTTCTTTGGCGGCGAGGGCTTCGCGGATGGCAAGTTCACGTTCTAAGCTCATGCGTTGGGCGAGGGCTTGGTTTTGGGCTTGCAGTTCGGTGATTTGGCGGGATTTTTCGGCTAATTCGCTTTTCAGGCTGCCTGATAGGTTGGCGAGGGCGAGTTGGTTGTCTTTTTCGTGGTTGGCGAGTTGGTGGGCAAGCTCGGCGATTTGGGCTTCTTTTTGGGCGAGGGCTTGGCTGTATTGGTGTTTGTCTTGGGCTTGCTGGGCGGCAAATTCGCTTTTGGCTTGCGCTTGGGCTTGGGCGAGGCGTTCATGCACTTCGGCTTGGAATTCTTGGGTGCGGACTTGGTTGAGGATGTCGGCGTAGCTGGCTTCGTTGATGGTGAAGGCGGTGTGGCAGTGGGGGCATTTGATTTCGTGCATTTTTTGAACGGGGCGGATGGATGTGGATGGGGGATTTTAACAGATGGGGCGGGGTTTCAGGCTGCCTTTGTGGGGCGGATTGGGCAGCCTGAAAAAAGAAAACCGTTTGGTGTTTTGCCAAACGGTTTTTTTGTTGGATAGATTTGGGTTTCAGGCTGCCTAATCCATCACATCCGTTTACTACTGCCACCCTTTCCCCTACGTCCAGCCGAACGCAGCATTCTTTTTTCGGAAACAAGTGTGCGCTTGTCCGACGACGCGCAAAGCGCGGTTAGTTCGCACGCGCCGAAAAAAGGATGCGGAGAGAGGGGAGTCTGCGAAGCAGACCTGCACGTCGGGGTCGCCTTTCTTTTGCTTCCTTTTCTTTGGCGAAGCAAAGAAAAGGAAGTGCCCCGTCGGCACGAGACGCATGGTTAAAACTACGCTCCAAGCCGACCACAAAGCAGTAACTCTTTTCCAGGCCGCCTTTGGTGGATGTGGCAAGGTGTGCAAACGGCGTGCGCAGCGGGGCTGCACACCCTACGGGTGCGGGTGTCATCAACTATGCGGGGAAGCAAACAGCAAATGTCGGCGAGCCGCCGACGCTCCATTTTTGGTTTTCAGGCTGCCTTTGGTGGGGGTGGCAAGTTTGTAGGTCGGGCATTTATGCCTGACAAACACAAACCTGTTTATCTTTATAGATACACCACAACTAAAAACATCGGGCATAAATGCCCGACCTACTTAGGGTTAGTTTTCAGGCTGCCTTTGTTGGATAAACAGAGGCAGCCTGAAAATCATATACGCGCAGCAATCGGCGTTAAGCCCACCTCGCGCTATTTATCCCCCATCGCCATCAAACTAGCGTTGCCGCCTGCGGCGGTGGTGTTCACGCTGCATGAGACTTCGTGATAAAGCTGCAAGGTGTTGAGTGTTTCGCGGGCATCAATTAGGCGGACGATGGCGCCTTGCCGCGCGGCTAGGGTTTGTTTGAGCGCGCTGGGCAGGGCTTCTAGGGCGACCACGGCATCTATATCGGCGGATTGCTCTGGCGTGCCATCCACGCGCAGGTAGGCGATGAATTGGCTGGCGTAGGCGGCAAGCGGATGCTCGGGGTTGACGACTACCACGCTGCCCATCGCGCTGATTTCGGCAAGCGCGGCAAGGGCTTGGGCGAGCGTGCCGCCGTAGAGCCACACGGCGGCGGGGGCTTGCCATGTGATGCGGTTGGTTTCGCCGGTGCAGCTGGGCAAATCTAGGCTGCTGTCGGCAAGGCTGAACACGCGGGCAGTGCCGAGTGTTTCGGCAATTTGGCGTTTTTCAGGCTGCGTGAGCGGGATGTGCGGCAGCAGCTCTTGGATGGTGTAGAGCGCGGTTTCGTGGGCGAAGCCTTGCTCGGTGGTGGGGGCAATCCAGTTTTTCAGGCTGCTTAGGCGTTGCAAATAGAATGCGCCGCCTGCTTTGGGACCTGTGCCCGATAAGCCGTGCCCGCCAAATGGCTGCACGCCGACTACTGCGCCGACGATATTGCGGTTCACATACACATTGCCTGCTTCTATGCGGCTGCGGATTTGCGCGATGCGGTTGTCAATGCGGCTGTGGATGCCGTGGGTGAGGGCGTAGCCTGTGCGGTTGATTTGTTCAACCAACTGGGGCAATTCGTTGCTGCGGTAGCGGATAACGTGGAGCACGGGCCCGAACACTTCGCGTTTGAGTTCGCTCAAATCGTTGAGTTCAAACAAAATGGGGGCGACAAATGTGCCGCGTTCGGCGTTTTCAGGCTGCATTTTGACTTCGTGGTACGACCGCGCCACGCTTTTCATTTTTTCAATGTGGGCAACGAGGTTGGCTTGGGCTTCGCTATCGATAACGGGCCCGATGTCGGTTTCCAGTAACACGGGGTTGCCTACGTTTAATTCGTCCATCGCGCCTTTAATCATGGCGAGGGTTTTGTCGGCGATGTCGTCTTGCAAACAAAGGATGCGCAGCGCGGAGCAGCGTTGCCCTGCGCTGTCAAAGGCGGAGTTGATGACATCAGCGACCACTTGCTCGGGCAGGGCGGTGGAATCCACAATCATGGCGTTTTGCCCGCCTGTTTCGGCAATCAGCACGGGGTAGTCTTCGCGCTGGGCGAGGGTGCGGTTAATCAGTTGGGCGACTTCGGTTGAGCCTGTGAAAATCACGCCTGCGATGCGCGGGTCTTGGGTGAGGGCGGTGCCAACATCGCCTGCGCCGAGCACGAGCTGCAAGGCTTGGGCGGGGATGCCTGCTTGGTGCATCAGTTGCACGGCATAGTGGGCAATCAGGCTGGTTTGTTCGGCGGGCTTGGCGACTACGGTGTTGCCTGCTGCCAGCGCGGCGATGGTTTCGCCGGTGAAGATGGCGAGCGGGAAGTTCCACGGGCTGATGGCAATCATCACGCCTCTGCCGCTGGCGTGGTTGGCAAGGGTGTGTTCGGCTTCGTGGGCGTAGTAGCGGCAGAAATCCACGGCTTCGCGCACTTCGGCAAGGGCGTTGGCAAGCGTTTTGCCTGCTTCGCGCACGGCGAGCATCATCAGGGCGGGGGTGTGTTGTTCCAGCAGGTCGGCAAAGCGTTTCAGGCTGCCTGCGCGTTCGGCGGCGGGGGTGGCTGCCCATTGGGTTTGCGCGGCAAGGGCGGCATCAATGGCGGCGGTGGCAGTTTGCGCGTTGGCAAAGGTTACGCTGCCGACGGTGTCGCTGTGGTCGGCGGGGTTGCGCACGGCTTGCGCTTCGCCATCGGCTACGGGCTTGCCGTTAATCAGCGATGTGGCGGTGTAGCTTTGCGCGCAGGCGGTTTTCAGGCTGCCTTCTAGCTGTTGCAACTCTATTTCGTTGGCGAAATCTATGCCGCGCGAGTTTTTGCGGGCTTCGCCGTATAGGTTTTCAGGCTGCGGCAGGTGGCTATTGGCTTGGATGCCGTCTTGCTCAATGGTTTCAAATGGGCTGCGGATGAGTTCGTCTAGGCTGATGTGTTCATCAACAATTTGGCTGACGAACGATGTGTTCGCGCCGTTTTCCAGCAGGCGGCGCACCAAATAGGCGAGCAGGGTTTCGTGTGTGCCAACGGGGGCATACATACGGCAGCGTCTGCCTAGGTTTTGTTCGCCGACCACTTGGTCGTACAGCGTTTCGCCCATGCCGTATAGGCATTGGTGTTCAAAGTCTTTGCCTTGCCCCATTTGGTAGATGGCGGCGAGGGTGTAGGCGTTGTGGGTGGCAAATTGGGGGAAGATGGCATCTTGCGCGCTCAACAGCTTGCGGGCGCAGGCGAGATAGGAGATGTCGGTGTGGACTTTGCGGGTGTAAACGGGGTAGCCGTTTAGCCCTTCCACTTGCGCCCATTTGATTTCGCTGTCCCAATACGCGCCTTTGACGAGGCGCACCATCAGGCGTTGCTTGTGTTGGCGGGCAAGGTCAATCAGATAATCAATCACAAAGGGGCAGCGTTTTTGGTAGGCTTGCACCACCAAGCCGATGCCGTTGTAGCCTGCTAAATCGGGGTCGGCAACCAGCGCGGCAACGAGATCTAGCGAGAGTTCTAGGCGGTTGGCTTCTTCGGCATCAATGTTGAGCCCGATGTTGTATTGTTTGGCGAGTACGAATAATTGTTTGAGCTTGGGCAACAGTTCGCTCATCACGCGGCTGTGTTGGGCGCGAACATAACGGGGGTGGATGGCGGAAAGTTTGACGGAGATGCCGTTGCCTTCATACACGCCTGCGCCTTGGGCATCTTTGCCGATGGCGTGGATGGCGTTCACATAGTCTTGAAAATAACGCTCGGCATCGGCGGCGGTCATGGCGGCTTCGCCCAGCATATCAAAGGAATAGCGGTAGCCCATTTTTTCGCGCTCTTTGCCGTTGGCAAGGGCTTCTTCTATGGTTTGCCCGCTGACAAATTGTTTGCCCATCAGGCGCATGCCGTAGTCCATGCTTTTGCGAATCAGCGGTGCGCCGCCTTTGGCTAATACGCTTTTCAGGCTGCCTGCTAGGGTGTCGCTGCTGTGGGCGGTGAGCTTGCCTGTGAGCAGCAAGCCCCATGCGGATGCGTTGACAAACAGCGATGGGCTGTTGCCCAGATGGGATTGCCAGTTGCCGCCTGATAGTTTGTCTTGAATCAGCTCATTGCGGGTGGCGGCATCGGGCACGCGCAGCAGGGCTTCGGCAAGGCACATTAGGGCGATGCCTTCTGCGCTGGATAGGGAAAATTCGTGCATCAGGGCATCCACGCCGTTGGCTTTGGTGCGATTGGCGCGCACTTGGGTAACGAGTTTGCGGGCAAGCTCGCTGGCGGCGGCGCGTTCGGCTTCGGTCATTTGGGCGCGTTGCAGCATATCGGTTACGGCTTCGGTTTCATCGCGGCGATAGGCTTGGGTGATGGCTTGGCGCAAGGGGGATTGGGTGGGGTGGGCGAATTGGAACATGGGGGAGTGTCCTTATCGGGTGGAATAATGGTTTAGGCTATGCCGAAAACTGCGTTTCAGGCTGCCTTGGGCGCGCAGTGGGCTGTTGGGCAGCCTGAAAGGGTGCGGCGGCAAGGCGGGCGGAGCGGTTTGGCTTTTGGCTTTTCAGGCTGCCGTTGGCAAGAACCGCCCGTGTTGCAAGAAATGGGCGACTTGCCGGGCGACGGTTTCGTCAAACAGCAGGCCCGAATGGCTGCACGGCACCACCAGCTGCTGGCTGTCGGGCAGGGCGGTTTCGGCGAGGGCGACTGTGCCGTCGTTGGGTTCGGAGAATTGGGTTACCAGCCGCCCCAATCCTGCGGAGAGCGTGCCGGCGATGCTGCCGCATTCGATGGGCAGCGGCTGGTTGGGCAGGCTGCCGTCTAACGCGTTTTGCCATGAATCGCCGAGCATGCGCGGCATGATTTGTTTGACGCGCTGGGCGGTTTGGCTGCCTTGATGCGGCGAGCCGAGAGTTACGGCGCGCGCTTGCAGCAGCTCGGGGTGGAGGGCGGCAAGCTGGCGCAGCAGCAAGCCGCCGAGGCTGTGGGCAACGAAGTGGGTGGGCAGGATGTTTTCGCGCTGGATGTGGTGGGCAAGGGCGATAGCGTGGCTTTTCAGGCTGCCTTTGGTGGTGGGGTAGCTGAAATAGTGGGGCGTGAAGCCGTGGGCGGCGAGGCGGTTGCCCAGTGGTTTCATCACAAGGGCGGTCATGTGCAAGCCGTGTAGGAGTAGGACGTTTTGGGTCATGGGGGTGGCAGTAATTGAGGCAGCCTGAAAATGGGGTGGAGGGCAAGCGTTGTGGGGGTAAATTGTTTATCTGTTTTCAGGCTGCATCAGGTGGTTGAGGCAGCTTGAAAATGAATTTGGCGGCTGGATGGCTTTTGGCGACGCGCCGTTGCCGTTTTGTTTACGCGTGGTTGGGTTGTTTGCAAACAGCGTGCGCAACAAAGTTGCACACCCTACGCCCTTTTTCAGGCTGCCTATCGGGGTTATCGTTTATGCAAACAAAACCGATAGAACGCCTAGCCCAAAGCCCCAAGTCCATCCGCCCGCCCCAGCCTAAACAAATAAGGCAGCCTGAAAACCGCATCAACACGTTTCAGGCTGCCTCTGCACTATTTGGCTTGGTTATACGCATCGCGCGCTTGGTCAAACCGCGCCAACACATTTTCTTCGGGCGTTTTGTCGTTCAGCGAAACCAGCCATGCAACGAGCGTGGCAAGGATAAAGCCCGGCACGATTTCATACATCGTGGGCAGCTCGGCGCGTTTGAGCAGCGGATTGACCGCTTCCGCCCACAGCACCACCACCACCGCGCCGGTAATCATGCTGGCGAGTGCGCCCGTTTGCGTTAAACGTCGCCATGTGAGCGACAAAATTACCAACGGCCCAAACGCCGCGCCAAAGCCCGCCCAAGCGTAGGCAACCAAGCCCAACACGCGGTTTTCGGGGTTGGCGGCGATGATGATGGAAATGCCTGCCACCGCCAGCACCATGCCGCGCCCAATCCACACCAGTTCAGATTGCGTGGCGTTGGGGCGAAAAAAGCCTTTGTAGAAATCCTCGGTAATCGCGCTGGAACACAGCAGCAACTGCGCCGACAGCGTGGACATCACCGCCGCCAAAATCGCCGACAAAATCACGCCCGCAATCCACGGGTTGAACAGCAGCGTGGTCAGCGCGATGAACACGCGCTCGGGGTTGCCCTGCATGCTGGCGACCTGCTCGGGATGCGCGCCGAAGTAGGCGATGCCGAAATAGCCCACCATCACCGCGCCCAGCAGGCACAAAATCATCCACGTCATGCCGATGCGGCGCGCATTTACCAGCGATTTCACGTTTTCCGCCGCCATAAAGCGCGCCAGAATGTGCGGCTGCCCGAAGTAGCCCAAGCCCCAAGCGGCGGTGGAAATGATGCCCAGCACGGTTGTGCCGGTGAACAGGCTGCTGTATTGCGTGCCGCTGCTGGCGGTGGCAGCCTGAATCGCAGCGGAAACTTGGTCTGCGCCGCCCACGGCTAAATACACCATCACGGGGGTTAAAATCAGCGCAAAAATCATCAGCGTGGCTTGCACCGTGTCCGTCCAGCTTACGGCGAGAAAGCCGCCGATAAAGGTGTAGGCAATGGTTGCGCCCGCGCCTAGCCACATCGCTTGCATATAAGTCATATTGGGGAACAGGCTTTGAAACAAGCGCGCCCCCGCCACCACGCCCGAAGCGCAGTAAACTGTAAAGAAAAACAAGATGATAAATGCGGAGCTTAATTTAATCGCCACGCTTTTGCCGCCGAAGCGGTGGTAAAAATAATCGGGCAGCGTGAGCGCGTTATTGTTGTATTCGGTGTGCACGCGCAGCCGCCCCGCCACCCAAAGCCAGTTGAAATATGCGCCAACGGTTAAACCGATGGCAATCCATGCTTCGGAAAAGCCCGAAAGGTAAATCGCCCCCGGCAAGCCCATCAGCAGCCAGCCCGACATATCGCTCGCGCCCGCCGACATGGCGGTGACAAACGCGCCCAAGCTGCGCCCGCCGAGGATGTAGTCATCAAAATTTTTGGTGGAAAAATAGGCAACCAAGCCGATTCCAAGCACGGCAAATAAATATAAGCCGAATGTGATGTACATGGGGTTCATAAGCGTGCCCTCTGTGTATGTATTTGAAAAATTATGAAAAACGCCGCCATGAATGGTTTTGCTTTTAAGCGGCTGGGAAAATATTAACAAAAAATTTACAAAGCAACAAGTTTTGTTAAGAACGGGCGGCAGCCTGAAAAATAGAAACAGGGCGGGCTTTGGGCTACGCGGTCGTTTGCTAACCGTGTGCGCCAAAGCCCGCCCTGTTGTTCGGCGTTGCGCTATGGTTTTTCAGGCTGCCCGAATCTTGTCTAACAAGATTTGCAACGCTTGGGCGCGGTGGCTGATTTGGTTTTTGATTGCGGGCGCAAGTTGCGCGGCGGTGCAGCCGTGTTCGGGCAGATAAAAATGCGGGTCGTAGCCGAAGCCGTGTTCGCCCGCGCTTTCAGGCTGCCATTGCCCGCGCCAAATGCCCTCGGCGATGATGGGCTGCGGGTCGTTGGGATGGCGCACGAGCACCAGCACGCAAACGTAGTAGCAGGATTTGTCAGCATGGGGCGCGAGCTCGGCGGATGCTTTGGCGTTGTTGGCGGCATCGGATTTGGGCTCGCCAGCATAGCGCGCGGAATGCACGCCCGGTGCGCCGCCCAGCGCGTTGATGCAGATGCCGCTGTCGTCGGCAAGGGCGGGCAAGCCGCTGTGTTGGCTGGCGTGGCGGGCTTTGGCAAGCGCGTTTTCAACGAAGGTGCCGTAAGGCTCGGCGCATTCGGGCGTGTTGAACGCGGATTGTGGCAGGATTTGGATGCGGTGCGCGGCAAACAGGGCGGCGAATTCGCGCAGTTTGCCTGCGTTGTTGCTGGCGAGAACGATTTGGGAGAGCATGGTTTTCCTTGTTGGGCGGCATGAGGCAGCCTGAAAACGGTTGAATGGCGGGGGGTGTACTCGTTTTCAGGCTGCCTTAACGCAATGCAATAGGCAGCCTGAAACCTTTGCAAAACCCACAACCGATGGAGCGTCTGCGACTCGCCGACATCTTGGCAAAACAGTAATACTCTGTTTAATCAGCCATTTGGTGGCGAGCCGCCACCGTTCCATTTTAAATCTTAGTCTGCCGTTGGGTTTTTGCAAAGATTTCAGCCTGAAACCCAGATGTGTTCAACAGGGCTTTGCTGGTTGGCAAGATATTGGCGAATTACCGCCGTGCCATCGTTTTCAGGCTGCCTTATTGTTGGCATTTTGCTTGGCCAGCTGCTCGCGCGAGATTTGGCGGATATACAGCGCAAGGCTGGTAAATTGCCCCATCACTGCACCAAAGGCAAACAAAAACGCCGCCACGCCAAATTGCTTGCTGCCGATGTGAACCAGATAGCTGCCGGTTAGCAATAATGCGATAAAGAGCAATGAAAACAGGATGGTAAGAATCAGATAACGTTTGCGCGCAGTCATAAGGCAGCCTGAAAATAGGATGAGACAAAGTAAAAAAGCAAATAAGCAGCCTGAAAGTTGATTTTCAGGCTGCTTTGAATAGTGAAAGGGCTAGCGAATATCCAGCACCCAGTAAAACAGCTGCATAATCAACACCATCAGCGCGACAATGGACGCAGCCATCCAGTTAAATTCGCTGCTGGGGGAAAGCGTAACATCGTTTTTTGTGGGCGGAATGGTGGGCGCGTGATTGCCGAGCGCAAGCGTGTTGGGCGCGGCAACGGGTGCTATGCCGGTGCCGCCTTGCCCGTCGCCCAGCAGGGTAAACACAAGGCTGTCGGTGTGGATGGTGATATTGTTTTGTTGCCCGTCGGTGCGCATTTCGCTTACGGCGGTGGTTTTGCTGTTTTTGGCGGCGGGTTTCATGGCGATTTGCGGTAGTTGGCTGCTGATGCTGTCGCGGTCAAGCAAGGAAAAAGCGGTGCCGTTGCCTACTTCGGCAAAGGTATGTGCCATGCCATCGGCACGTGGCACGCGGTATTCCAGTGGACGTTGTTCATGGCGTTGTTGCTTGCTGATTTCGTGAACTGTTTTGGCGATTTTGGGCGCGGTGGTTTCCTTTTTATCATGGTCGTTGAAAAAAGCATCCAACGATTTGGCGGTTTGCTCGCGCAGTTTATCGGCTGTCGATTTTTCTTTGGCTAACACTTCGCCTTGCAATGCCGCTTTTTTTTCTGTTTCTTTTTTGGGTGCGGTGGGTTTGGTTGTATTGGCTTGCGCTTGTGGCGCAGCTTTTTCTGTGGGTTTGGCATCTAGCTTGCCATTCGGTTGCTGCGCTTTTTTGCTTTTTTTCACTAGCTGAAAAATATGGTTGCAAGACGAACACACGGCACGCCCTTGCGTTTTGTTCAAATCAACACTATCCAACACCGAAATATGGTTGCATTTGGGGCATTTAACTTTAACTTCGCTCATAAATGTACTCTGAAAGGGGAATTTAGCGTTTGGTGCCGGTGATGCACGCCCAGCCGTTGTTCACAATAGCCGGGGCGAGGTCAAACCATTGCGCGTAAATCGCGCTCATCTCGTCAATCTGTTCTTCTAAGATGCCGGATAACACAATTCTGCCGCCTGTTCGGGTGCGGCTGGCGAGCATATCGCCGAGCATGCGCAACGGGTTGGCCAAAATATTGGCAACCACCACATCAAACTGCCCTTGCGGCAAGCCGTCGGGCAGATAAAAGGCAGCCTGAACTTCGTTTTGCGCGGCATTGTCGTTGCTGGCTTTAATCGCTTGCGGGTCAATATCCACGCCTGTTGCGCTGCCTGCGCCCAGCTTCAATGCGGCAATACTTAAAATGCCTGAGCCGCAGCCGTAATCCAAAACCGATTCGCCGCCGCGCAAATTATTGTCCAGCCATTGCAGGCAAAGGTGGGTGGTGGGGTGGCTGCCCGTTCCAAACGCCAAACCGGGGTCTAGGCGCAGGTTGATGGCACGGGCATCGGGGGCATCGTGCCATGTGGGGGTAATCCACAGGCGGTCGGAAATTTTAATCGGGTCAAACTGCGATTGGGTAAGGCGCACCCAGTCTTGCTCTTCCAGTGTTTCCAAGCTGTATTCGGGCGGTTGGATGGGGATGCTGGCGGCGGTGTTGGCGATGATTCGGGCAACATCGGCGTGTTCGTCAAACAAGGCGATAATCAGGCTTTGCTGCCACACTTGCTGCTGCGGCATATCGGGTTCGCCAAAAATGGGCTGTTCGTTTTCTGTGCCGGCAAGGGCATCTTCAATGGCGGCGGACAGCGCGCCGTGTTCCATTAGGGCATCGGACAAGAGCTCGGCAAGGCTTTCGGGAACGGGAATGCTGGCTTGTTGGTAAGACATGGTTTTTGCGTTTGCAAACGTGTTTTAAAATTGTAGTGCGTTATTTTAACAGTATTTTGCATTGTGTTGAAAATTATTAGAATGCTTGTTCGCAAGTGGCGCGGATTGCACGGGGTGGCTTGGGCGGATTTTCAGGCTGCCGCCTTGCTTTGCTGAGCGTGAAAATGCTTGCATTTGCATGGCTTGCTGTTTAAAATGGCGCGTTTTACCAATCTGCCTTTGATTTTATTTTAGGAGTAACTACATGGCTAATAGCGCACAAGCACGCAAACGTGCTCGTCAATCTTTGAAAAATCGTGCACACAACGCAAGTTTGCGTACTGCTTTTCGCACTGCGGTTAAAAAAGTGTTGAAAGCGGTTGAAGCGGGCGATAAAGCGGCGGCACAAGCCGTTTACCGTGAAAGCACCAAAGTTTTGGATCGCATCGCTGATAAAGGTGTGTTCCATAAAAACAAAGCGGCTCGTCACAAAAGCCGTTTGTCAGCAAAAGTTAAAGCAATGGCTTAATGCTTGTTGAATAGAAAAATCCTGTTGCAGCGATGCGGCAGGATTTTGTTTTTCAGGCTGCCTCAATGTAATCAGCGGAAGCGGATTAAGGCAGCCTGTGTAGCAAAGCGGAGTTATATAGCTGTTCCACACAGCCTTAGACAAGGCGGCAAGCCGCAAATCATACAAGACAAGTAGTACAGCAAAACTGGCTTTGTCCAAATCTGCGATTTGGCAACAAACCATTTCGCAAAGCGCAAGAGCCAACGCGCTATAAGGCTGTGTGGAGCGACTATAAAATGGTTTTTTCTAGGCTGGGCTGTTATACTGCGCGGCTATTTTTTAACACAATCTAACCGAACTTATGACTGAACAAACCCCAAAATGCGCCTTTTGCGGCAAACACAAAGACGAAGTGCAACATTTGATTGAGGGCGAGGACAACGCTTTTATTTGCAACGAATGCGTGAGCGAATGCGCGGCAATGTTGGCGGATGCGCCTGCTTCGGGCGAGAAAACCATCCAAAAAGAAGCGGCGGATAACGCACCGCTGCCCACGCCTGCCGAGTTGGTGGCGCAGTTGAACGAGCATGTCATCGGGCAGGATGCGGCGAAAAAAGCCCTTGCCGTGGCGGTGTACAACCATTACAAGCGGCTGCGGCAGCCTGAAAACGGCAAGGCGGAGCTGGCGAATGTGGAGTTGTCTAAATCTAATGTGTTGCTGATTGGTCCGACGGGCTCGGGCAAAACGCTGTTGGCGCAATCGTTGGCGCGCAAATTGAATGTGCCGTTTGCGATGGCGGATGCGACCACGCTCACGGAGGCGGGCTATGTGGGCGAGGATGTGGAGCAGATTATCACCAAGCTGCTGGGCAACTGCGATTTTGATGTGGACAAGGCGCAGCGCGGCATTGTGTATATTGACGAGATTGACAAGATTTCGCGCAAGTCCGACAGCCCGTCGATTACGCGCGACGTGTCGGGCGAGGGCGTGCAGCAGGCGTTGCTGAAATTGGTGGAGGGGACGATTGCCAGCGTGCCGCCGCAAGGGGGGCGACGCAATCCGAATCAGCAATTTATCAGCGTGGACACGTCTAACATTTTGTTTATTTGCGGCGGGGCGTTTGCGGGCTTGGATAAGGTGATTCGCCAGCGCACGGAGCAGGGCGGCATTGGCTTTGGCGCGCAGGTGCACAGCAAGGATGACAACGCGAATATCAGCGAGCTGTTTGCCCAAGTTGAGCCCGAGGATTTGATTAAATTCGGCTTGATTCCCGAATTGATTGGGCGTTTGCCTGTGTTGGCGAGCTTGGCGGAATTGGACGAGGCGGCGTTGGTGCGGATTTTGACCGAGCCGAAAAACGCGCTGGTGAAGCAGTTCCAAGCCTTGTTTGCGATGGAAAACGCGGATTTGCAATTTGAACCCGATGCGCTGGCGGCAATCGCGGCGCTGGCGATGAAACGCAAAACGGGGGCGCGCGGCTTGCGTTCTATTGTGGAGCGCGTGTTGTTGGAGACGATGTATGCGCTACCTGATTTGAAAGATGTGGCGAAGGTGGTGGTTACGCGTGATGTGGTGGAAAATAATCACGCGCCTGTGTTGTATCGGGCGGATGGGAGCGTGGTAGCGCATACTGTGCAATAAGTTT
This sequence comes from Kingella bonacorsii, assembly GCF_016623605.1. Lineage (NCBI taxonomy): Bacteria > Pseudomonadati > Pseudomonadota > Betaproteobacteria > Neisseriales > Neisseriaceae > Kingella > Kingella bonacorsii. The sequence continues at coordinate 133,256 of NZ_JAEHNZ010000001.1, forward strand.
TCAGGCTGCCTCTGTGTGTACATGAGGCAGCCTGAAATGATGTTGAACCTTGTAAACAAAGGAAATTTTATGAAGCTACTTTATTTATCCAGCCTTGTTTTGCTGGCGGCTTGCACCAGCAATGCGCCTGTGCATCAAAAATCGTCTGCGGGATACGACAGCCAAAGCCAAGCGCGGATTCGCCTGTATGGGCAAAACGGCAAGCCCAGCTATGCCTACACCAATATTGATTGCGACAGCAACCGCAAAGGCACCAAAATCGGCGTGGGCGGCTCGCTGGGCGATGCGTTTGGCTCGCTGGTGGGCGCATCCAGCAGCCAAAGCATAGGCATTCCTGAAACGGAAATCAGCAAAAATGTGGGCAAGATGAACGGGCTGGCATCGCGTGCGTTTTTCCGCGAATTTGCGATTCCTGCGGGCAAGCCTGTGAACGCGCAAACGTTTTACATCGGCTTAACCAACACGCTGCACACCGAGACGCACACGATTATCCAGCACGAAGGATCGTGTTCATCCAATATGGCTTCGTTTGTGCCACAGGCGGGGCATGATTATGAGATAGTGGGCAGCAAAGGGCGCAGTTGCGGCGTGAACGTGTTTGAGGTGGGGGCGCAAGGCGAATTGACCCCTGTGGCGGTGGAGCCTGCGGTGAGATGCCAGCGTAAACCACGCGGTTGATTGAAGTGATGAAGTGATAAAGGCAGCCTGAAAACGATGTTTGAGACGTTTTCAGGCTGCCTTTGTTTGGGCTGATGCTGTTGCTATGAGGCAGCCTGAAACTTTGACAAAACCTGCAAACGATGGAGCGTTGCCGCCCATATTGTTTTTCAGGCTGTCTATCGTTTGGCAAAGCCCTGCGCTTGCAAATAGCGCAGCAAATCGGGGCGCACCTCGTGGCAAAATTGGTTGCGGATTTGTTGCGCCCAGTCCATTTGCGCTACGCCGTCGCGCGTGCGGTAATAGGCTTGCACGTTGTCGTTGTAGGCTTGCAAATCGGCAGCAGAGGCAGCTTGAAAACGGTTTTCCGACAAAATCACATCCAGCGGCAAGCGTTCGCGTTTCATCGGCTCTTGGTCGGGATAACCCAAGCACAGCCCCACAATCGGCACCACGCCTTGCGGGCAGCCTAACAGTGCGCCCACGCGGGCTAAATCGTTGCGGATGCTGCCGATAAATACGCCGCCCAGCCCGATGCTTTCGGCGGCGAGCAGCACGTTTTGCGCGAAGATGCCTACGTCCACCGCGCCAATCAGCAAGACTTCGGTCCAATCCAGCTGGGCATCGGGGGCGAAGTGGGCATAGCGCGTGGTGTCGGCGCAGAACACGATGAACTCGGGCGCGGTTTCCACATAGCTTTGCCCGCCTTTGCCGCCTGCGGCGCAGATGGGGCGGATTTGCGCGCGGATGGCAGGGTCGCTCACGCGGATGATGCTGACGATTTGCATAAAGCTGGACGACGACGCGGCTTGCCCCGCTGATAGCACGCTGCGCAGGGTGTCGGCGGCGATGGCTTGCGGTTTGAATTTGCGGATGGAGCGGTGGGCGAGGGCGGTTTGGATAACGGGGGAGGGCATGGGGATTCCTTTGGGTTGAGTTGGGGATGAGTGGCAGCCTGAAACCTAAAAATTAAAGTGGCGATGGCTTGTTGCCAAAGGGCGGTGTTGAGTAAGGTTTTACTGGTTGGAAAGATGTCGGCGAGCCGCCGATGCTCCATTTTGTTTTCAGGCTGCCTTTTGATAAACGCGAGAGGCAGCCTGAAAACGTTTTAACAACCCGTTTTCAGGTTGCCTCTGCCTACACTTACGACAGCATAGCCCACAGCCCGCGCAGCAGCAAAAACACTGACAACGCCAGCGTAATCGCGTTATAGCGCAGCGACAAAATATTGCTGCACAGCAAGGCAATCGCGGCAAACAGCAAAATCTGCATAAACGGCGCCAGCAACGCCCCGCCGCCCAGCAGCGCGGAAGCCACAACCGCCAGCGGCAACGCCACCAGCCACACGGGCATTTCGCGCCAGCTTTTCCATTTGCCAAAATGGCGATTATCTTGCGTTACCAGCGACACAAAGCCCAGCAGCGCATAGTGCTGTGCCAGCAAAAACAGCAGCACATTTTTATCCGCCGCCCAAAAATACACAACGGACGAGGCAACCGCCAGCAGCAACAGGGTAAAGCGCGGCGATTGCAAATGCAGCTTCCACGCCATAATCGCGCGCACCGCTAGGCTAGCAAGCAAAGCCGTGATAACGGATGAAATCAGCAGCGCAAACGGCGTGCTCACATCGTCAATAGAATAATATGGGTTGGTGTATTGCTGGCGTTCAAGGTCATACGGAAAAACAGCGCGCATCGCATCAACGCTGTCCGACATAAACACACTCCACACCACAAACGCCAAAATCAGCTGAATCACCGCGCCCGAATATTGCCGATTGCCACGCCCAAACTGCAACGCATTGGCAAGCACCACGCAGGCAAATGCCCACGCGCAAAACGGCATCATCAGCAGCAAACACACCGCGTCAGTAGCCGTTGTGCTGCGATGGTTGTCTAAAAATACGCCGTAGCCCACCATCAGCCAGCCGATAACAAACCCCGCCCAAGCCACGGTGGGCGCGGCGATGATGCGCGAATACGTCATTTGCCAGGGCGATAATGCCGACATCCGCAGCTGGTCAAAGGCGTTGGCGGCAATATCGTTTTTCAGACTGCGTTCCACCAACACAAAGCCTGCGACGGCAGAAAGCATTAAGCCTATGCCGCCAATGCTTGCCAAATGGTCGTGCCAAGCGCGGTATTCGTATTTGGCAAAGGCAAACAGCGCGTAAATAATCGCCACGCCCGCTATCATGCCCCAGCTTAAATTGAGCCACAGCAGGCGTTGAAATTCGGCGTTCACCCAAATTTTGGGCGTTTTGATGTTTGGCGTGTTCATAGTTTATCCCTTTGAATATTCAACGTGTTTTGATAGCTTTCCAACAACGATGTGCGCACCCGTTCCAGCGCACACACAGGCAATTCGCGCTGCACCAAATCGCGCAGTAAAGCCGCGCACGCCAAATTGCCCGCAGGCAAGACAACGTGCAAGGCATCGCCGATGGCTTCTGCCGATTGCACCGCCGCCAACGCACGTACCGCCGCCGCCAGCTCCGCCGCCGTGCGGTTAGCAAAACGCAGGCGCACCGTTTGCGTTTCAGGCTGCCCTTCGCCGTGCAGGGCTTGGAACGCCTGAATCCGCCCCTGCTTAATCACGAGCATGTGGCTGCAATATTCGTCCAGCTCCGACAAAATATGGCTGGACACCAAAATCGTCATCCCATCGCGTTGCAGTTGCAACAACAAAAGCGACAGCTCGTGCCGCGCTTCGGGGTCAAGCCCGCTGGCCGGCTCGTCCAGCAGCAAAAATTTGGGGCGATGGATGATGACTTGCCCAATGCCCACGCGCTGCTTTTGCCCGCGCGACAAATTGCTCACGCGGCTATACAGCTTATCCGCCAGCCCCAAAAGCTGCACCGTGCTGCCCACCGCTTGCGCCAAATCGCCATCGGATACGCCGCGCGATTTTGCCGCGTAGGTTAGGCATTGGATAACGGATAAGCCTTCGGGCAAGCCGAAAATGTCGGGCAGATAGCCGAGCTGGGCGAAGCTCGCGCGCGGGTTTGCCAAGATAGGCTTGCCGCCGAGCAACACTTCGCCGCTGCTGGGGCATTCCAGCCCCGCCATGCAGCGCATCAGCGTGGATTTGCCCGCGCCGTTGGGCCCGATTAAGCCGGTGATGCTGCCCGCGGGCAGTTCTACGTTGATGTTGTACAGCACTTGGCGGCTGTCATAATGGAAATTGAGATTTTGGGCGGTGAGCATTTGCTGGGATTCCTTTTGGATGGCGGTTGAGGCAGCCTGAAAACGGGAATGGAAGATAGATGCGCGATTTTAAAGCAAAAAAAGGCAGCCTGAAATCTAAAACGGAGCGGCGGCTCGCCAAATGGTTGTACGGAATAGGGCGGTGCTGTTTATTCGGCAAACTGTCGGCAAGCCGCCGCTGCTCCGTGGCTTGCAGGTTCGGCAAAGATTTCAGGCTGCCTCAATCATGGCAACAACAGCCAATCGCACCCCACGCCATCCAAGCCCAAAGGCAGCCTGAAAACGTGTTTGGCGGCTGTTTTTACTTTGCAGAAACGCGCTTTGCTCGTTTTCAGGCTGTGCCTTTAAGCGGAGCTGACCTTTTGCCCGCGCAGGCGTTTCGCCGCCTGCCACGAGCAGAGGCAAGCCCCTGCACCCCACGCGCAAAACCCGTTCAGGCTGCCCAAACATTGCCCCCGCGTTTCGGCAGCCTGAAACACAAAATGGCGCAGTTTGCCCGATAGAAAACGCAGCCTGATTTCATCCGCCGCTTGGTGGCAAACCTTCGCCGCGCCGTTTGCTGCAACGTTGCCAAGGTTTCAGGCTGCCTTAATGCGCAAACCCATATCGTCATGCCAAGCAATAAAATCGCCCAACTAAAAAAGGCAGCCTGAAAACGCATTTCACTCGTTTTCAGGCTGCCTTTTGCAGCTGATGGCGCAGCGTTATTTTTTCAACTCTGCCAAAATCTCATCCACCGTGCCTTTGGCATCACCAAAGCACATCACGGTGTTTTCGTTAAAGAACAGCGGATTTTGCACGCCCGCATAGCCCGTGTTCATGGAGCGCTTGAACACCACCACTTCTTTCGCTTTCCACACTTCCAGCACAGGCATGCCTGCGATGGGCGAGTTGGGGTCGGTTTGCGCGGCAGGGTTCACCGTGTCGTTCGCGCCGATGACCAGCACCACATCGGTTTCGGGGAAATCATCGTTGATTTCGTCCATTTCCAACACGATGTCGTAGGGCACTTTCGCTTCGGCGAGCAACACATTCATGTGCCCAGGCAAACGCCCAGCCACGGGGTGAATGCCAAAGCGCACGGTTACGCCTTGTTTACGCAGCAAATCGGTAATCTCAGCAACAGGATATTGCGCCTGCGCCACCGCCATGCCATAGCCAGGGGTGATGATCACGCTGCCAGCGCCTTTGAGCATTTCAGCCACTTGCGCGGGCGAAACTTCGCGGTACTCGCCCACTTCTTCGCTGCCCGATGCTGCCGCCGCACCGTCGGTACCGAAGCCGCCTGCAATCACAGAAATAAACGAGCGGTTCATCGCTTGGCACATGATGTAGGACAAAATCGCGCCGCTGGAACCCACCAGCGCGCCGGTAACAATCAGCAAATCGTTAGACAACATAAAACCCGCTGCCGCAGCCGCCCAGCCTGAATATGAGTTCAGCATGGACACCACCACGGGCATATCCGCGCCGCCGATGGAAGCCACCAAATGCCAGCCAAACGCCAGCGCAATCGCGGTCATCACAATCAGGGCGAACCAGCTGCCGTTCGCGCCCACAAACACCAACATCAACACAAACGACACCAACAGCGCGGCTAGGTTGAGCTTGTGTTTGTGTGGCAGTTTCAAAGGCTTGCTGCTGATTTTGCCGTTTAATTTGCCAAAGGCGACCAGCGAGCCAGTAAACGTTACCGCGCCGATGAAAATGCCGAGGAACACTTCCACCAAGTGAATGGTGTGCATTTCTTCGGCAACGCTGCCTGCGTCAATAAAGCTGTTGAAGCCCACCAACACCGCCGCCAAGCCCACAAAGCTGTGCAGCAAGGCGATGAGCTCGGGCATTTCGGTCATTTCCACTTTTTTGGCTTTGTAGATGCCCAGCGCCGCACCGATGAGCATGGCGATGATAATCCAGCCCAAGCCTGATACGTTGTCGGCAAAAATGGTGGCAAACAGCGCAATCGCCATGCCCGCGATGCCTGAATAACAGCCCTGCTTGGCGGTTTCCTGCTTGGACAAGCCAGCCAGCGAGAAGATAAATAAGATGGCAGCGACAATATAAGCTGCGGTTACTAATCCTGTGGACATTGTTTGGTCTCCGAGATTTTAGATTTAGATTTAATGGATGGAATAAATGGGTTTGGGTTTTCAGGCTGCTTCTAAATGTTGGCAAATAGCAGATGAGCATTTGCGATTGCATGAGACAGCCTGAAAACGCCGCTTTACCCTTTTCTAAACATATTCAACATTCTGCGCGTAACAAAAAAGCCGCCGAAAATATTGATGCTCGCCAGTAGCACGGCAATAAACGCCAAGAACGACACCACGCCGCCTGCGCCAATTTGCAACAGCGCGCCCACCACAATAATCCCCGAAATGGCATTGGTAACCGCCATCAGGGGCGTGTGCAGCGAATGGCTCACATTCCAAACCACATAATAGCCAATCACGCAAGAGAGCACGAACACGATGAAATGCTGCAAGAAGGCTTCGGGAGCCACCGCGCCCACCCACAAAATCAACGCCGCCGCAATCACCGCAGGCGCAACGCGCTTCCATGCGGGCACAGGCGCAGGCTCGGGCTTGGCAACCGCTTTTTCAGGCTGCTTATCTTGTTGCGGCGCGGCGGAAACTTGAATGGCTGGCGGTGGGAAGGTGATTTCGCCATCGCGCGTAACCGTCATATTACGGATGATCACATCTTCAAAATTCAGCGCAATTTCGCCGTCTTTGTTGGGCGAGAGCAGCTTGGTGAGATTGACTAAATTGGTGGCATAAAGCTGGGATGATTGCCCTGCCAAGCGGTTTGCCATATCGGTGTAGCCGATGATTTTCACACCGTTGTCGGTAACGAACAATTCGCCGGGTTTGGTTAATTCGCAGTTGCCGCCCGTTGCCGCCGCCAAATCCACAATCACCGAGCCTGCTTTCATGCTGGCAACCATATCGGCGGTAATCAGCTTAGGCGCGGGCTTGCCGGGGATGGCGGCGGTGGTGATGATGATGTCCACTTCGCGCGCTTGCTCAGCAAACAGCTTCATTTCGGCGGCGATAAATTCTTCGCTCATCACTTTGGCATAGCCATCGCCCGAGCCACCGCTTTCTTGCGGAAAGTCCAATTTAAGGAATTTGCCGCCCATGGATTCGATTTGCTCCGCCACTTCCAAGCGGGTGTCAAACGCGCGCACCACCGCGCCAAGCGAGTTTGCCGTGCCAATCGCCGCCAAGCCTGCCACGCCTGCGCCAATAATCAGCACCTGCGCGGGCGGCACTTTGCCTGCGGCGGTGATTTGCCCTGTGAAAAAGCGGCCAAAGGCATTCGCCGCTTCAATCACCGCGCGGTAGCCCGAAATGTTCGCCATGGAAGAGAGCGCGTCCAAAGCCTGCGCGCGCGAAATGCGCGGCACCATGTCCATCGCCAGCACGTTGATTTTTTTGTCGTTCAGTTTTTGCACCAGCTCTTCGTTTTGGCGCGGGTAAAGAAAGCTCACCAGCGTTTGCCCTTCGTGTAAACGATTGATTTCTTTATCGCTGGGCGCGTTCACTTTATAAATCAACGGCGCAGACCAAGCGTCTTTCGCGTTCACCAACACCGCGCCCGCTTCTTCAAACGCCGCATCGGTTAAGCCCGCCGCCACACCTGCGCCGCGTTCTACCGCCACTTCAAAGCCCAATTTTTGCAACTGGGCAACCGTGTTAGGCGTTGCCGCAACGCGGGTTTCGCCTTTTAGGGATTCTTTGGGGATGGCTATTCTCATGATGGTTTCCTTAGAAGTTGAAGTTGAAATGGCGCGGCAAGGGCAGGTTAATGGTGCACACGCCCCACAGGCAGCCTGAAAATTAAAACCCGTATCTGCTTTTCACGCGGCAGCTGTTGCGCCGCAAAATCTGTCCGCACGGCTTATGAATACAGGCGCTGATAATAGAATAGGGCGGCCGGATGCAACTTGCGCCCGCGGTTTTCAGGCTGCCTCAATAGGCGCCGCCCGCAAGCAGCCTGAAAAATACCCCAAACGATACGCGAATCACTCCCAGTTTACAAGGCTTAATAAACAATGGGCGATATTTAACAAACTTCAATCGGCAGCCTGAAAACCTGAATGGCGCGGCAACGGCTTGCCGCTCCAATATACGCGGGCAGGGCGCAAGCGTTTTCAGGCTGCCCATTACAAAAAACGGTATAATCCGCGCCTTTTGCCAAAACAATCATACCGTTTAACATGAACCCACTCGCCACCGCTCTGCTCGCATTCAGCATGTCTGCCGACGCATTCGCCGCCGCCATTGCGCGCGGTGCCAGCAGCGGCAAACTCCGCACCGCGCAAGTAGCCCAAATCGCACTCACCTTCGGCATCGTCGAAACGCTCACCCCCCTTATCGGCTACGGCGCAGGCATCATCGCCGCCCCGTTTATCGAAGCCTTTGACCACTGGATTGCATTCGGCTTGCTGCTGGTGTTGGGCGGCAAAATGATACGCGAAAGCCTGTCGCCCGCAGACGAAGCCGAAGCGGACGGCAGCGCAGCCGACAAACAAGCCGCCATGCCTTCCAAATGGCTGCTGCTCATCACCGCCGTCGCCACCAGCATCGATTCGATGATTGTGGGCGTGAGCCTTGCCTTTTTGGAGGTGAACATCTGGCTCACCGCGCTGGCCATCGGCTCGGCAACCACGCTGATGGCGGTCATCGGCATCAAGCTGGGCGGCGTGTTAGACAGCGTTATCGGCAAACGCGCCGAGCTGTTCGGCGGCATCGTGCTCATCGGCATCGGCACGTTTATCCTGTTGGAACACCTCGGTTTGATGGCGTAAGCCGTTCGGGCTGCGCGCAACTGCGTTTCAGGCTGCCGAATGTGTTCCGCATCAGGCAGCCTGAAACGCAGTTTGGCGTAGTGTTGTCTCCCGTCAACCGCCTGCGCCGCGCCCGCTAATCGCTTTTCCTGTCAATCCGCCGAATCAGCTTCGCAATCTCTTCATGGCTCGGCGTTTCGCCCACCAGCCAGCGCACTACCGCTACGCCCGCCGCTTGCGTCGCCTTGTTTTTGCGGTTGTCCGCCTCTTGCCGCTCGGGCAATTCGTGCGTGCGGTCGTCCACCTCAATCACCGCAATCGGCGTGCTGTCGGCGCGGCAAATCACAAAGTCGTAGCTCAAACGGCTCACAAAATTAAACCAATAATACGTTTCGCGGCTTTTGGGCACTTCCAACACGCGCGAGGCCTGCACTTGGCAAAACACCATGTAATCGGGCAGGGCTTCCAGCAGCGTGCTATACACGTCCATTTCCGTTGCCGTCATCAGCGGGCGGCGCAGATAGGGCAGCTTGGGGTGTTTTGCCAAAAAAGGATTTTTGTTGCGCCTGCGCAGCAAAGCAATCGGCAGGGCAACAAAAACCAGCAGCAGGATAACGAGGGTAAAAATCAACGAGGGTTTCATAGAGGCAGCCTGAAAACAAAAATACCGCCCCCGCGCGGAGCGATGTTGATTAAATCAATAGGCGGGCAACCGTTTCAGGCTGCCTATTGCCGATTCACCAGTAACGGCATCACGCCCGTTTGCGGTGCAGCCAAAATGGTTTTCAAGCTGCCTAATTGCTGCTGGATATGCTGCGTTACTTGGTTGGCGCGCTGCATATCTTGCGCCGCCACATGGCGCGGGTTGTGTTGAAACAAAATCGCATCCAGCAAATGCGCGGCGTGAATATCATCGCGCCAATAATGCAGCACCGCAGGCTCGCGCTCGTCAAACAGCGTGCCCACCACGCTGCTGCCCACCGTTGCCAAGCCCAGCGCGCCGTCTTCGCCGCCAAAACGGCGGAACAAATCATCGTGCGGAAAGCCGCCGCAAGCCAAGAAAAACACGCGGCGAAACACCGTATTGCCGCCCACCGTCATTTGCACGCTGTGCCATGCCCGCGCAAAATCAGGCTGCTGGCGATATTTTTCAGGCAGCCCCACCGCGTGCAGGCGCAGGCGCACCAATCCCAAAAAATCAAACTTTTCAAAGGCAACGCAGGCAGCGGCTAACGCGCCGTGTTGGTATTCATCGTCTGCATCCAAAAAGGCAATCAGCGGCGCAGAGCTTTGCAATGCACCCCAATTGCGCGCCATCGCCGCGCCGCCGTTTTCAGGCAGCCTAAACGCTTGGATTTTGTTGGGAAACTGCTGTTTCAGTTGCAAGATGGTTTGCCAAGTGTGGTCGGTGGAGGCATCGTCTATCAGCCAAATGCGCTCGGCTTCGGGTTGATTGAGGCAGCTTTGCACGGCGCGGGGCAGGGTGTGGGCAGCGTTGTAGCAGGGGATGATGATGTCTAGCATGGGGTGAAATGCGCGGAATATGGATAACGAAATAGGATAGGCAGCCTGAAAATGGGAAACCCGGAGGCAGCCTGCGGAGCGCAGCGGAGTTGCGAAGTTAAAACAAGATTAGTGCATTGTGGTTAGCTTTGAACGCAGCTTTAACCATGCGTCTCGTGCCGACGGGGCACTTACTTTTCTTTGCTTCGCCAAAGAAAAGTAAGCAAAAGAAAGGCGACCCCGACGTGCAGGTTTGGCTGCGTCAAACTTCCCGAAGGCCGCATTCTTTTTTCAGCGCGTGCGAACTAGCCGCGCTTTGCGCGTCGTCGAACAAGTGCACGCTTTTTCCCGAAAAAGGATGCTCCGTTCGGCTGAACGTAGGGGAGAGGCAGTAGCATCAAACGTAGCTGATAGATTGGGCAGCCTGAAACCCACCCTATCTAATAAAAAACCGTTTGGCAGAACACCAAACGGTTTTGTCTTTTCAGGCTGCCTGATGATTTAGCGCAGATTAGTTTTTATCTTGGTCAACCAATTTGTTTTTGCTAATCCAAGGCATCATGCCGCGCAATTGCGCACCAATTTGCTCCACAGGATGCGCCGCGTTTTGGCGACGACGCGCGGTCATGCTGGCGTAGTTGGTTGCGCCTTCGGTGATAAACATTTTGGCGTATTCGCCCGATTGAATGCGTTTCAAAGCATTGCGCATCGCCTCGCGCGATTGTTGGTTGATGACTTCGCCGCCTGTAACGTATTCGCCAAATTCCGCGTTGTTGGAAATGGAGTAATTCATGTTGGCGATGCCGCCTTCGTAAATCAAATCCACAATCAGCTTCATCTCGTGCAAGCATTCAAAATAAGCCATTTCAGGCGCGTAGCCCGCTTCGGTAAGCGTTTCAAAGCCTGTTTTAATCAGCTCAACCAAGCCGCCGCACAACACGGCTTGCTCGCCAAACAAATCGGTTTCGGTTTCTTGGCGGAAATCGGTTTCAATCACGCCGCCTTTGGTGCCGCCGTTTGCCGCCGCGTAAGACAACGCCACATCGCGCGCCTTGCCCGTTGCATCTTGGTGCACCGCAATCAAAGAAGGCACGCCGCCGCCTTTCAAAAACTCGCTGCGAACGGTATGCCCCGGGCCTTTGGGCGCAATCATGATTACGTCCACGCCTTTGGGCGCAACGATTTGGTTGTAGTGAATATTGAAGCCGTGGGCAAATGCCAAGGCTGCGCCATCTTTCAAGTTGGGCGCGATTTCGTTTTTGTAAACCAGCGGTTGGTTTTCATCGGGCAGCAAAATCATCACTACATCCGCCGCTTTGGTGGCTTCGGCAACGGTGCGCACGTCAAAACCTGCCGCCACCGCTTTGTTCCAAGATGCGCCTTGGCGCAAGCCCACCACCACGTTTACGCCGCTGTCTTTCAAGTTGGCAGCGTGCGCATGGCCTTGCGAGCCATAGCCAATAATGGCAACGGTTTTGCCTTTGATAAGGGATAAATCAGCATCTTTGTCGTAATAAACTTTCATGAGGTTTCCTTTGCTTTCAAAAGATTAGAGAACGGGTTGATTTTCACCTACCTGACAAAGGGGCAGTCTCGTTTGGAAACGGCGGCTTTATCAAATCGGGCAACGGTTGTGCCGTTGTCGTGCGATAAAAATGCGAAATGAGCGCGAATGTTACACCATTTGTAACGGAACGTAAATTTCAGGCAGCCTGAAAATACGCAAAGCAAAAATATTTTACGAATAGTTATCATTCGTTAATTAAGTTGAATTACAAAGCCGCGCTTTTGTTTGATTTCCCTGTTTTTTAACCCTGTTTTTGAAAGAATTCCCATGACCATCCGCAAAACATGGCTTGCCGCCAGCGTGTCTGCTGCTTTGTTTAGCCTAGCCGCGCAAGCCGCAGATGAAAACGCCGCCGCGGCGGCTGCCGAAAGCGGCGTGCAAACGCAAACCCTGCAAAATATCATCGTTTCCGGCGTTAACCGCAGCACGCGCATCGAAAACAAAGACACCTACACCACTTCCGCGATGAAAACCACCACGGGCTTGGCGTTGTCGCCCAAGGAAACGCCCCAATCGGTGAGCGTGATTACCAAAACCCAGCTCAACGACCGCGGTATCAGCAGCCTGAAAGACGCGATGAAAACCACCACAGGCGTAAACGTGCTACGCGAATCAGGGCGTTATCGTTTCCAATCGCGCGGTTTTTATGTTGACCAAATTGAAGAAGATGGCATCGCCACCACCGTGGCAGGCTCTTCGGGCAACCCTTACCGCGATGCGCAAAGCCTGTATGACATGGCGATTTATGACCACGTTGAAGTGGTGCGCGGGGCAACAGGTTTAACCCAAGTGAACGGCGAACCGGGCGGCACAGTAAACGCCGTGCGCAAAAAACCCACCGCGCAAACGCAAATTCAAGGCGATTTGCTGGTGAACCGCTTTGGCAAAGCCCGCGCCACGCTAGACGTTTCAGGCAGCCTGAATGCGTCTAAAACACTGCGCGGGCGCAGCGTGATTGTGGGCGAGCGTAGTCGCGGCTTTAAAGACGACGATAAAGGCGATTTGGGCTTGTTCTACGGCGTGTTAGAAGGACACATCGGCGAAAACACCAAAGTAACCGCAGGCTTGCTCCACCAACGCTACACCGAAACGCCTGATTACTTTGGCGTGCCCATGAGCGTGAGCGGCGGCGATGCAGGTTTCAACACCGACACCTATCTGGGCTACGATTGGACACACGCCAAATTCCGTAAAACCAACGCCTTTGCCGAGTTAGAACATTATTTCAACGACGATTGGGTGGCGACCGCCAAGTTTAACTATATTTACAGCAAATCCAACAGCCGTCTTGGCGCAATCTATGATGCTAGCACCACATACAAAGGCTTGCCGGCAGGCGGCAAACTGAACACGCAAAATTTCCAAAACTATCAAAACAACGGGCATCAAGCCACCGTTCAGCTTAACCTAAACGGCAAATACGACCTGTTTGGGAGCAAGCATGATGTGTTCTTGGGCTACACCTATTCGCGTGAAAACAACGACACCACATGGCGACGCATCCGCAACAGCCGCGCCTACGACCCGCGCACGTTTACAGGCGGCGAGCAAGCCGAGCCAAACTGGGCAAACTACAACGACCGCACGTTCTACCACAACCGCATCACATCCAACAGCTTAATGCTGGGCACACGCGTGAATGTGTTAGACAACCTGCACGTTATCGTGGGCACGCGCTACACCCAATGGAAAGCCAACGGCGTAGTGGATTACGATTGGTGGAACAACCGCCCCGACTCCGACCCCGATGAACACAGCATCCGTCGCAAAAATCGCTTTGTGCCTTACTTCGGTATCACCTACGACATCACGCCCAGCCAAAGCGTGTATGCCAGCTACACCAGCATTTTCAAACCCAACAGCGCCAAAGACATCAACGAGCGTTATCTAAAACCCGTGGTGGGCAACAACTACGAAATCGGCTGGAAAGGCGAATGGTTTAACCGCAAGCTCAACACCTCTGTTGCCTTGTTCCAAATTGACCAGAAAAACCGCTCGGTGCAAGTTTATTTCCCCACGCGCAACAAGTGGTACAACGAAAACGTAGGGCACGTTCGCAGCCGCGGCTTGGATTTGGAGATTTCAGGCAACCTCACCGAAAACTGGAAAATCTTTGCAGGCTACACGCTCAACAACAGCAAATATATGCGCGGCGAAAACGGGCGCAACAGCGTATCGCCTTATTTGCAAGGCGCAAATTACAGCCGCCACACGCCCAAACACATTTTCAGGCTGCATACCAGCTATGATTTGCCTTGGGGCGGCCGCAAATGGACAGTTGGCGGCGGTGTAAGCGCGCAAAGCAAAACCAGCAGCCTAGGCTATGTGAAACAAGGCGGCTACGCGCTTTGGCACGCCAACGTGAAATACACGCCCAGCGAAAACTTGCAATTTAGCCTGATTGCCGACAACCTGTTTAACAAACGCTATTTTGAAAACAACAAAGTGCGTTACAACGGCATCAACAACTATCTGGGCGAACCGCGCAATATCTCGCTCAAAGTAGATTGGAAGTTTAAATAAAACACAGAGGCAGCCTGAAAACATCCATTTCAGGCTGCCTATTTAGGTTTTGGTTTGGGCAGCCTGAAAAAGCGGTTTCAGGCTACCTAATGATTAAAAGCCCAATTCTTGCAAAATTGCTTTGGCATTGGGAATTGGGTCAATCCGCGCCATCGGATATTTTTCCACGCTGGCACGATGATGCTGAATATAGTATTCCACATCCTCCGCCTTATAGCCCAGCAATTTACCGATTGTGCGTTCTACATCGTCATCAAAACCATTCAATTGTTTGAGTGTAACCAATTTTTGAATATTGGGGTCATCAGGTGAATGCGAGACGATTTGGTAATCATAAGGCTTACCTTGATAATTAAAAATAGAACATATATCGGTGCGAAATAATTGCCCGCTGGCGAGATAAGGTTCAAATTCCTCAGGAATAGGATAAAAGGAAAAATAGAGTGCTAATGGTTTTTCACCAGACAGCATCAATTCCAACTCCTTGCCCTCGTGCGGTCTGATAGAGGGATGTTTTTTCGCCATCAATCAATCTTTCTTTGTAAACAAAATGGCACACAGTAAGGCAGCCTGAAAAGGCGATTGCTGTTTCAGGCTGCCTTTTTAAACAAGCATTTGAGCTATTCAAACATCGCTAAATGCGATTGTCTATCATAAAATAAACTATTTACTCACGTCAAACACCATGAATACCCTAAAACATTTCTACCAACTCGCCCGCCCGTTTTGGGGCGGCAAAGGCAGCCTGAAAGCGTGGTTGCTGCTGGCTGCTGTCATCGGTTTTGCGCTGGCGATTGTGCGCGTGAGCGTTTACATCACCGCATGGAACAAAGATTTCTACGACGCGCTGGAACAATTCAACCGCCCGCTGCTCTACACGCTGCTGTGGCAATATCTGGGCTACATCGCGTTCACGGTGGGCTTTGTGGTGCTGGGCAACTGGCTGCGCAAAATCCTCGTGTTCCGCTGGCGCGAGCAGCTCACCGAGCAATTCACGCAAATGTGGCTGGCGCGCCATCGCGCTTATCGCTTGCAAATCCAGCCGCAGGGCGAGCCTGATAACCCCGACCAGCGCATCGCCGAAGATTGCTTTTTGCTTGCCGATAAAAGCATTGATTTATTTAAATATTTCATTATGAACGCCGCCAAGCTCGGCGCGTTTGTGATTGTGTTGTGGCAGCTTTCAGGCAGCCTGAAAATAGACATCGGTGGCAAAACATGGGTGCTGCACGGCTATCTGGTGTGGGTGGCGCTGGGCTACACGCTGGTGTGCACGCTCGCCACGCACCTGATTGGGCGCAAGCTGCATCCGCTCAACATCGACCGCCAGCACCGCGAAGCCGACTACCGTGCCAACCTGCTGCGCGTGCGCGACCATGCCGAGCAAATCGCCTTTTATCGCGGCGAAAACACCGAGCATCTGCGCCTGCGCCGCCGCTTTGCCGCCGTGCGCGAAAACTGGCATGCGCTCATCGGGCGCGAGCTGCGGCTGGAAACCTTTTCCGCCACCTATCTGCGCGTTACGCAATTTATCCCCATCGCCGCCGCGCTGCCGCTGTATCTGGCGCACACGCTCACCTTTGGCGGGCTGATGCAGGCGCGTTCCGCCTTTGGCAACGTGCAAGACGGCTTTGGCTGGTTTATGGATTACTATAAGCGGATTATGGAATGGGCGGCGGTGGTGTCGCGGCTGGCGGATTTTCAGGCTGCCTTGGATGATGTGCCCACGCTGCCTGAAACCGAGTTGCCCCAACCCCAAGATGACGCAGCCGCATCGGTGCAGTTTGAGCAAATGGTTGTGCGGCAAAATCGCCCGATTAACGCGCAGATTGGCGCGGGCGAATATGTGCTGCTGGATGGCAAAAGCGGCGCGGGCAAAACCAGCTTGCTGCGCGTGTTGGCAGGCTTAACCGCGCCCGATAGCGGCAGCGTACGGCTTTCGGGCAGCGTGCTGTTTTTGCCGCAAAAGCCCTATTTGGCATTAGGCAGCCTGAAAAACCTGTTGAGCTACCCCAGCGCAACGCCCTTGCCCGAAGATGCCATCCGCGCCGCGTTGGCAAAAGTCGGCTTGGCGCGGCTGAACGACGAATTGGATGCGGTTGCCGATTGGCAGGCGCGCCTGTCGGGCGGCGAGCAACAGCACATCGGCATCGCCCGCGCCTTGCTGCACCGCCCGCAGATTTTGGCGATGGACGAACCCACCGCCGCGCTGGACGATGCTTCCGCCGAGGCTTTGTTTGCGCTGCTGCAACAAGAATTGCCGCACACCGCCGTGCTGTGCGCCACGCATCAAGCCGTGCTGCGCGAACGCTTTGCACGGCGGATTGAACTGCTGGCGGATGGGGAATAGGTTTCAGCTGCGCCGAACGGCGTTTCAGGCTGCCTAACCGTGCAAACAGGAGGGCAGCCTGAAACCCAAAATAGAACGGCAACGGCTCGCCGCCCAATAGCGCATTAAACCCGCCGCTGATGAGCCAAAATGCCGGCAAGCCACCGACGGGCTATTAACAGTTCCCCATTCTGCAACCTTTGAACCACACCATCGCCTTTTCAGGCTGCCGATTGCCCTCCCCAAGGCAGCCTGAAACCGTTTTGGGCTAAAATACGCCCTTTCTTTTGCGCCTTGCATCATCATGTCCGAAATCAAAAACTACATGACCCCCGCAGGACACGCCGCCCTGCAAAACGAGCTTTATCAGTTGGTCAACAAAGAACGCCCCGAAATCGTGCAAATTGTGAACTGGGCAGCCAGCAATGGCGACCGCAGCGAAAACGGCGACTACCTTTACGGCAAACGCCGCATGCGCGAAATAGACCGCCGCATCCGCTTTTTAACCAAGCGCCTGCAAGACGCGGTGGTGGTGAACCCCGAAACGCGCGAGCCCACCGACCAAGTATTCTTCGCCGCCACGGTTACGCTGGAACGCGGCAACGGCGCGGAACAAACCGTCCGCATTGTGGGCGAGGATGAAATTGATGCTGCACACAACAAAATCTCGTGGAAATCGCCGCTTGCCCGCGCCCTGATTAAAGCGCGCGAGGGCGACAGCGTGTGGCTGAACACGCCCGAGGGGCGCGAGCAGATTGAGATTTTGGCGGTGGAATATATCAAGATTGATTGAATGATTTTCAGGCTGCCTTGGGTAGAGCAATTAGGCAGCCTGAAAAAAGGTAGTGTCCTAAAAGTATGCTGGCTTGATTGTTGTTAATGGGCAGACAGCGAGGATTAAAACTTCTGCAATCTATTCCTTCCCTCGCCAGCGGGAGAGGGAATGGTGGCGCAGCATACTTTTTAGAACACTACCCAAAAAGGAAAACCAATGAAACGAACTTATACCTACCAATCGGCAGCGGGGTTAAACAAATGGATTGCAGGCGTGGTGTGGCTGTTTGTGCTGGTTCAAGCCAGCATCATTGTATTTGCTTCATTTGCGTTATTTACATTTATTTCTGTTTTGCAGCCCGTTAAAGCCGCGCTAGAAAACAATCAACAGCTAACCGAACTCAATGTAGATTTCATGGCAATCGTAACATCCTCAATCATATTGGATTATGTTGATAAGGGCGTGTACCTGCTTGCTGCCATTTTCATTGGCTGCTGGATTGTTCGCGCCCATTCTAATGCGCAATCATTCCACATCCCCAATTTGCTCTTTTCGCCCGCATGGGCATTGGGTGGATTTTTTGTGCCATTTTTAAATTTGGTTGCGCCCTATATCGCCATGAACCAGCTTTATCAAGGCAGCCTGAAACGCGCTCAACACAACTGTGCACCCGCCTTATTGCCCTGCTGGTGGGTAACATTTTTAATCGGTCGGATAGGTGGGAAAATCGCCTTGTTCTATGCGATACATGGCGCGCAAGGAGCTTCTATTACTAGCTTTATCACTATCATCGCGCCAGAATTGCTTAATGCACTTAACACCAGCATTGTGGCAAATACAGCCATCATATTCAGCAGCGTTTGCCAGATTACCTGCGCCTTGCTCCTGCTACGCATCATCCAGCAAATCAACCGCGCCCACGCTGCTTTACACGCCGCAAACACCAGCGAAACCGCCGTCGCCCCCGTTAAAGCAGCCTGAAAATGCCCCCACGCACCTTGCTTACCACCGCCCTGCTCAAACTGCTCAACGCCGCCGCCCACATCATCACATGGTATGCGCTGATGCTCGCGCTGGTGTTGGTTTTCCGCCATTTGCCCGCCGAGCCATACACGCAGGGCAGCGAAATTCATCCGCGCTTTTCCGTTTTGGTGCGCAACACGGCGGGCGAGGTGCTGCCTGTTGCGCTTAATCGCTGGCAAAGCAATGAAACGCTGGTGCGCGAGGCTTATGTGGCAAACGATGAATACGGCGAATACTTCCGCTTGCAGCCGCTTGCGCCTGACACGTTTGAGCTGTATGTGAACAACGAATGGTTTGAATCGTCCCAGCGATACCGCATTACGGCGGATAACCGAGTGGTGCCGCTGTCGTTTAAAACGTTGAGTGGCTTGGGGCAGGTGTTGCTGTGTTTTGTGTTGTCGTTTCCGCTGTTTGCTTTGTTTAAATGGCTGCTGCGCAGGCTTTTCAGGCTGCCTCAACCGCCAAGTGATACGCCAAAGGCAGCCTGAAAACGCCATTGTGGCAAAGCAAGCGGCTTAAATGGGTTTTTAGGCTGCCTCAACGTCTGCACAACACGCCAAAGGCAGCCTGAAAACGCCATCCAGCCCCCAAACCCCATTTTTTCATCCACCCCTCATCCACAAGGAACACCATGCCCAACCCCACCTTTGACCCCGTGTTCAAACAACTCAACGCCGTGATTCTCGGCAAACAAACCGTGCTCAAACAGCTGCTCGCCTGCATTCTCGCCGGCGGACATATTTTGCTGGAAGACGTGCCGGGCGTGGGCAAAACCACGCTCGCCACCAGCCTTGCCGCCGTGCTGGGGCTGAAATACCAGCGCGTGCAGTTCACCAACGATATGCTGCCTGCCGATTTGCTCGGCATCAACGTGTTCCAGCCCAACGAGGGCAGCTTCAAATTCCACCCCGGCCCCGTGTTCAACCAATTTGTGCTGGCAGATGAAATCAACCGCGCCTCGCCCAAAGTGCAATCTGCGCTGCTGGAAGCGATGGAGGAGCGGCAAGTGTCGGTGGATGGGCGCACTTATCGCCTGCCGCGCCCGTTTTTGGTGGTGGCAACGCAAAACCCATCCGAGCAACTGGGCACGTTCCCCTTGCCCGAAAGCCAGTTAGACCGCTTTATGATGCGCCTGAGCATGGGTTATCCCGTGCCAGAGGCAGAAAAACAACTGTATTTTCATGGTGATAGACGCAAACTGCTGCACAAGCTGCAAGCGGTGGGCTCGCCCGAAACCTTGTTGCAATGGCAAGAGCAGGTGCAAGCCATCACGCTATCGGAAGCGGCGGCGGATTATATTTTCCGCTTGGTGGCGGCAACGCGCCGCGCGGGGCTGTTTGCTGTGGGATTAAGCCCACGCGCGGGTTTGGCGATTGCCAACGCGGCAAAAGCGTGGGCGTTTTTGGAGGGGCGCGATTTTGTGTTGCCCGAAGATGTAAAAGCGGTGTGGGTGCCCGTGGGCAACCATCGTTTGCAGTCGCTGCAACAGCAAAACAGCAGCCACGCCTTAATGGAAATTGCCGAAAATGTCGCTGTTTAATCGCCAACCCAAAGAAACGCTGCTGCTGGCAGAGGAGCGCCGCATCGCAGGGCGACACGTTTCGCTGCGCCCCACCAAGTTATGCGTCAGCATGCTGGCGTTGAGCGTGGCGATTTGGGTGGGCGCGGTCAATTATCAAGTGAACGTGGCGTATGCGATTTGCTTTTGGGTGCTGGCGTTTATCGGCATTGCCGCGCTGATGACGCGCCGCCAGCTGCTGGGCTTGCATCTAACCATTCGCTATGAAGGCGAAGTGTTCGCAGGCGACACCGCCGAAGCCGAAATCAGCACCGAGCAGTCGGGCAAACGCGCCCGCGTGTTTTGGTGGCGCAGCGAATCGCGCGAAGAGGTGGACGAAGACAGCGAAGCCGACCACAGCGCGTGGCAGCGTTGCCAGCTTTCAGGCAGCCTGAAAAGCGAACCGATGCGCTGGCGCATCCCCGTGCAACGGCGCGGCTATTTCCCCCGCCCGCTGTTGCTGCGCTTGGCAACATCCGCCCCGTTTGGGATGTTTCACGCCGAATGCCGCGCCGAATGGCACACCGAAGCCGTAGTCTATCCCGCGCCCCTGCCGCACAGCGACTTTGGCACGCACGATGTGCCCGACCCCGAGCAAACGCCGCAACGCGCAGGGATGCACGGCGAAGACATCGCCTTTTTGAAGCCGCATACCGACGGCGCATCGCTGCAACACATCGCATGGAAAACCTACGCCAAACGCGGCGAATTGATGGACAAAGTATTTGACGAGCCGCCGCCCGCCGTGCACAGCCAGATTATTTCGTATCGGGATTACCCCAGCGGCACGCCCGCCGACAAGCTTGCCAGCCTGCTTGCCCACCGCGTGTTGCAAGCCGATAGAACCGGCGCGCCCTACACGCTGGAGCTGCCCGGCCTTACGCTCACCCCGCAAAACGGGCTGCGCGAGAAGTGTTTGAATGCGTTGGCGTTGATGTGAGCGGGGAATGTGTTTCAGGCTGCCTTTGCGGATAAACAGAGGCAGCCTGAAAAATGCGTGTAGAGTGTGCAGTTTGTCTGCGCACGCGGTTGGAAACGTTTGCCCAATCCCAAAGGCAGCTTGAAACTGCAAAATGGAACAAACGTCAACAACGCCTTATTGCCCAATCGTCTTTCAGGCTGCCGATAATGCACACATCAGCGTATAATCCGCGCCTTTCATTACCCGCGAGAACAACATCATGCAAATGCAAACCCACAAACCCCTGCTTTTCGCCCTGCTATTGAGCGCAAGCGCATTGTCCCAAGCACATTACCACGGCATCAGCCATGCCAAACCGCTCACCTACGACCAACTGCCCGCCGAGTGCCAGCATTATTTCAAACGCGCCGATGCCTGTTTTGCCAAAGCCAACCAAGCCGCCGCCGCCCCTGCGCGCGAAGTGGTGAAATTTTTGGTGCAAGCCTTGCCCGCCGCCACCCCGTTGCAGCGCGTAGAAATGTGCAAAGTCGCCGAGCGCGATTTCCCCGCGCGGGTGAGCGCGTTGAAGTGCGAATAAACACGGCGCACGCTAAATAAAAAGGCAGCCTGAAAACGCATCAACACGTTTTCAGGCTGCCTTTTGCATGGCGGTTTAGGTTTGGCCGGCGGCGCAATCAATGCACGCTGACATCTTCGCCGAAGAATTGCTCGCCCAGTTTTTTCAGCGTGCCGTCTTTTTTCAGCTCTTCCATCGCGCCGTTGATTTTGGCGAGGGCTTCGTCGTTGCCTTTGTTAATCACCAAGCCTGCGCCCAGTTTTTCGGTAGCGGGGGTGCGCCATACGGATTTTAAGCCTGAGTTGGGGTCTTTTTTCAGGTAGTCCAGCAGCGAGAGTTCGTCGTTGAGCGTGAACTCGGCGCGTTTTTGCTGCACGATGAGCAAGCCTTGTGCCATGGTGTCGGTGTGGACGAGGTCTGCGCCCATTTTTTTGGCGACTTCGTCGTAGTTGGAGGCGAGCATCACGGCGGTTTTTTTGCCTTTGATATCTTCTAGCTTGGCAACATCGGCGTGGTCGGCGCGGGCAACCAGCATTTTGCCGCTCCAACTGTATGGCGTGGCTTTGTCAAACATGGCTTGGCGCTCGGGCGAAGTGAGCGCGACTTGGTTGGCGACGATGTCAAAGCGACCTGCTTTTAACCCTGCCATCATGGCATCCCACGGCGTTTCTTTGAATTCCACCTGCACGCCCAGTTTTTCGGCGACGGCGCGGGTTACTTCCACGTCGTAACCGGTTAATTTGCCGTCTTTTTCGTGGTAGGTGAACGGCGCGTAGGTGCCCATTGTGCCCACGAGAATGGTTTCTTTTTTGTTGAGTTTGTCCAGCAGGTTGCCGCCTGATGCGCCTGCGGCAGAAGCGGCAGGTTGCGGGGCAACGGCGGATGCAGCGGGCGCGTCGCTGCCTTTGCCGCAAGCGGCGAGTACGAAAGCAACGGAGAAGCCGAGAAGTGTCTGTTTAAACATGGTTTTTCCTTGTGTGGTGTTGAAAAGGGGCGATTGTAATGGAATGGGCGGGATAAGTTTAGAATTTTTGGTGCTATGGTTTAGGCGGTTGAGGCAGCCTGAAACCTTTGCAAAACCTAAAACGAAACAAAAAATGGTTACATCCGTCATTCCCTCCTGCGCGGGAATGACGGCTTTTTTTATTTTTAGCTTCGCAACTTCGTTTCGCTACGCAGGCTGCCTTTTGCAGGCATGGGCTGTTTAATCGTAGATTTCGTCGGATTGGGATAAGTCTTCCCAGCCGATAATTTTTTGCTGTTCAAAGGTGAACAGGATGCCGTAGGGCTCGCCGATGGGGAGTGTGCATTCGGCAAAGTGGAGTGCCCAGTGGTGCGTGTTTTGTGTGAATTGGGCGGTGGGGCAGGCGAGGATTGGGGTCTGATTTTGCTGAAACCCGTTTTCAGGCTGCCTTAGGCTGGTGCGTAATTGTTGTTCGGCTTGGGCGATAAAGCGGGGGAGGTTGTTGAGAATTTGGATGTAAAACGGGTAATCCAGTTGGCTGGGGTTGCCGGGTTGCGTGGTATAGATGTGGAAGGGTTGCCAGTGGTATTCGCCTGCTAACAGAATGGATTGGGTATCTTGCGGGATGGGGTGGGCGGTGAGTTTGCCAAGTGGGGTGTGCATAGTGTGCATGGGTTTGGGTTTTCAGGCTGCGTTAGGGTAATCGCGCTTGCCGAAAATCGCGCTGCCGATGCGCACCATGGTTGCGCCGCATTCTATGGCGAGGGTCATGTCGCCGCTCATGCCCATGGACAGGGTGTCGGCTTGCGGGGCGAGGGTTTGCAGTTGGGCAAGCAGGCTGCGCATTTGGCTGAATTGTTGGCGCAGTTGGCCGGGGTGGTCGGTGTGGCTGGCGACGCACATCAGCCCGCGCAGGTTCAGGCGGGGCAGGGGGGGACGGCGGGCGAGGGGGAGCAGGGTTTCGGGGGCGATGCCGTGTTTGGCGGGGTCGCCTGAGATGTTGATTTCCAGCAGCACTTGCAAGTCGGGCAGGTGCGCGGGACGTTGGCTGCTGAGACGGCGGGCGAGTTTTTCGCTGTCGAGCGTGTGCAGCCAGTGGGCGTGTTCGGCGACAAGTCGGCTTTTGTTGGATTGGACGTTGCCGATGATGTGCCAGATGATGTGGGGGCAGTCGGCAAGCTGGGTGGTTTTGTCGTGCCATTCTTGGATGTAGTTTTCGCCGAAATGGCGTTGCCCGTGTTGGTAGAGTGTGCGGATGGCGTCGGCGGGGAAGGTTTTGCTGACGGCGACAAGCTGCACGCTGCCAGCAGGGCGGCGGGCTTGGGCTTCGGCTTGGGCGATTTGGGCTTGGACGGCTTGGAGGTTGGGGATAAGGTGGGACATGGCGGTGTTTGTTACGGGGTGGTTGGGAATGGGGTAGGGCAGCCTGAAAATGGTTTGCGCGTGGGGTGCAGGGGTAGCGGGGCTATTTATATTGGGTATTGCGGTGGCTTTTGTGCCAGAAAACAGGCTCTGCTGCGTTGCCTATCCTCGCAAGGTGTTCAACCTTGCTGCGGTATGCGCCTTGCATAGCCTGCTTTCTGACACAAAATCCGCTTCGCAAACCCAATATAAACAGCCCCTACCCTGCTCGTGGTAGGCGGCGAAACGCCTGCGCTGGCAAAAATAAGACGATGGTTGGGGGGGAAGGGTTTTCAGGCTGCTTTTAATCAATATGTATTCATCGCGGTTGGCGAAACCATGGGCAGCCTGAAAAGGTGGAATAGGGCGGTGAGCCGCCGCTCCATGTTCGTTGCATTCGTTTTAGCTTCGCTGAAATTCGCTTTGCTCATTTTCAGGCTGCCTTTGGCTGATTGGGCTGCTGATTCGGCTGAGCTGTTGGGCTAGGCTTTCAACGGCGGGGATTTTGCTTTTGCTGTTGAACTCGCCGTTTAGGCTGGACCAGCGCGGGTGGGCGCGGGCTTTTTTGAGCAGGTCGGGCAGGTTTTCAGGCTGCCACGGTGGGCTGCTGGGGTGTTGCAGGGCGATGGGGCTTTGGCTGGCGTGTCCGCGGGTTTGCAGCAGGGCGAGCAGGGCGAGGGCGCGGGCGGCAATCAGCGTGAGCGTGGGGTTGTCGATGTGCAGGGTGTCGGTGCCGTTGATTTTGTTGTACAGGCTTTGCCAGTTGGTGGCGATGCCGCCGATGATGCCGCCCACCGCGCTGCCCAGCCCCAGCGATGTGCCGAGGGTGAGCGCGTCTAGCCCCAGCCCGATGAGCGCGCCTGCGGCTGCACCTTTGCCGGTGCGGATGCCGTAGGCTTTGAGCTGTTCGGTGTCAAAAAGGTCTTGGCTGAATGCTTGGATGGCGGAGGGGGTGGGGCTGGCCCAATCGCTTTGATAGAAGCGGTAGAGTTGGCTAAGGCGTTGTTGGGTGTGGTGTTCGTGTTGGCGAACGGTGTTTTGCATGGTGGCTTGGGCGGTTTCTAGGGCTTCGCTGTCGGGTTTGCTGTGGGCGTAGGCGGCGATGTTAATCAGGCTTTCGGCGATGATTTGGTGGGCGGTTTGGTTGAGCTGTTGCCATTCTTGTTGGCGATGGGCGATGAGTTGGTCGATGATTTGGCGGTTGGGGAGCATGGTGGCGAGGTTGTGCCAAAGCTGGATTTCGCCGTTGAAATCGAAGGCGACGGTGTCGAAGCTGCTGATAACGTGCAGATTGCGGCGGGCGAGGGTGGCTTGCCATGCGGCAAGGTCGCTGCCGAGTGTGAAATTGAACACGGGCATGATGGGTTTGGCGCACCACGATAGGATGGTGAGTTCGTCTTTGTATTTGGGGAGGACGGGTTCGCGCGCGTCAATCACGTATAACGCGGTGTCGCTGTTGATAAGCTGGCGCAGCACTTTGGCTTCTTGGGCGTAGTCGCTTTGGACGGCGGGGCTGGCGAGAAATTGGTTGATGCGGTCGATGCCGTCTTGCTGGGCGGTGGTGTGGGCTTCCAGCCAGTCTAATACGCCGCCTGCGTCTTCCAAGCCGGGGGTGTCGTAGAGTTGGATTTGGGGCTGGTCTTGGATGTTGATGCTGGCGGTTTCCACATGGCGCGTGGTGGCGGCGGCGTTTTGCACGTCGCCAAACTGGCTGTCGCGCAGCAGGGTGCGCAGCAGGGAGGTTTTGCCTGTGTTGGTGTGCCCAACGATGGCGAGGTGGAGTGGGGGCATTTTCAGGCTGCCTACTAAGAACCTGTATTCACTATTTTCATTCATAGGTATCTTTTATGTCATCAAATCTGCCTATGCAAATAGTGAACACAGGTTCTAAAAAAATCCTGTTTCGCGGGGAAACAGGATTGTGTGTATGGGGTGGCGAGCCTGACCCTCGGCACTGGTTTTTCCAAGTGGGCTGCTGGCTTCCGCCCCTGACCCGTTGCTCAAAATCACCATGCGAGGAGACCCGCCAATGAAGTCGCGCATTATAGCGGATATTGGGGATTTGGCAAGGGATAAGGCAGGCTGAAAACGGGTAAAGTGGTTTTCAGGCTGCCTCTGCATTATGCGGTTTCACACCGCTTCAATCGCCACCGTTTCCCCCACCGCCGCGCTTAATGCTTCGTTTAACACGGCAAAAAATTCGCGCCCATCGCGGGTGGCGAGCCATTGCCCGTTGCGCTCGGAGAAGTGGTAGCCGCCGCTTTTGGCCGCTATCCACAGCTCTTGGTTGGGTGTGTGGCGGTTGACGATGATTTGCGTGCCGTCGTCGGCTTCTATGGTGAGCACGTTGCCTGCGCGGGTGCAGTCAAAATCGTAGTCGTCCAAGCTGTCTTCGATGTGGGTGAACAGGGCTTCGCTGTGGGCGATAAATTCGGTTTCGGTCATGGGGTTATTTCCTTGTGTGTGAATGGGGAGTGGTTTTCTACCTTGCGCGTTGCGCTGCGGACTACCCCTTTGGCTTTGCATAAGTTCGCATGGCTAAATCAAAGATTTAGATGCTCACTTATTTCCAAATCAAAGATTTGGACAAAGGGGCAAGGCTGCCTTTGTGCCTTGTAAACAGGTAAGCAGGAGGCAGCCTGAAAATTATTTTTTATGCTCAATTAAATCGGGCCGGTGTTTTTCAGGCTGCCTTTGGGGTTTGCCATCTCGCACCACAAAATCGCCTTCTATAATGTCGC
This sequence comes from Kingella bonacorsii, assembly GCF_016623605.1. Lineage (NCBI taxonomy): Bacteria > Pseudomonadati > Pseudomonadota > Betaproteobacteria > Neisseriales > Neisseriaceae > Kingella > Kingella bonacorsii. The sequence continues at coordinate 159,773 of NZ_JAEHNZ010000001.1, forward strand.
CATCGTTGCCTTGATTGCCGCCGCTGCCGCGTGTAAACGGGGATTGGGTGAACGGGTCGTAGTTGCTAAATGGGCTTTGCTGTTGGCTGTTTGAGTTGGGCGCGCTGCCAAAGGGGAGCAGCAGGAGTAGGGCGATAAGGTCGGAGAAAAAGCCCGGTAGCATCAACAAAAAGGCGGCGATGGGGATGCGGATGGGGTAGAGCATTTGGTAGAGCGAGATGCGCCCGCCTGTGCGCAAGATGCCGCCTGCGAGGAGCAGTTGCGACAGCCCTGCGCTGCGTTTCATTAAAAATGAGCCGAGCATAAAGGCGAGTATCATCAAGCCGAGGGTGGCGAGCCCGCCGATGAGTTTGGTGATGAAGATGATGGAGAAGATTTCAGCGAAAATCAGGATAAGCAGGGCGATTCCGAGATATTGCATGGCGGTCTTTCGGGAAGGGTTGCGATGGGCGGAAAATAGGGGCTGGGCGCGATTATACAAGTTTTGCGCTTGTAAAATGCGGTTAAGTGCGGGGCTGGGCGCGATGCTGTTATAATCGGCGGTTTCAGGCTGCCTTGTGGGTTGTTTTATGAAAATCGCTATTCGTTTATGGATTTGCTGGGGCGCGGCGTTGTGCTTGGCGGCGTGTTCGGGCAGCGGCACATCGCAGGGCACGCGGTGCAGCCCTGCCAAGGGTTTTTATTGCGTGAAAGCGGGCGATAATCTGTATCGCATCGGCTTGCGCTTTGGCGTGAGCGTGAACCAGTTGAAAAGCTGGAACAATCTGCGCGGCGACCGGGTGGCGGTGGGGCAGAAGTTGCGCGTGGGGCGCGGGGCTTCGTCTGCCCGCTCGGGCGTTTACGCGCCTGCGCCTGCTGTGCCGCCGATTGCGTTGCAGATGCCTGCCAACGGGCGGATTGTGCGCGAGTTTGGCGGCGGCAATCGCGGGGTCGATATTGCGGGCGAGGCGGGCGCGCCTGTGTTGGCAGCGGCTGCGGGGCAGGTGGTTTATATTGGCACGGAAGTGCGCGGTTATCCGAATTTGATTTTAATCCGCCATAATGCGGCTCTGATTACGGCGTATAGCAACAATGCGGGCGTTCTAGTAAGCAATAATGCGCGGGTGGCGGCGGGGCAGCAGATTGCAACGATGAGCAGCAGTTTTCAGTCTAACGAGGGCTTGCTGCATTTTGAAGTGCGTGAAAATGGCAAGGCGGTGAATCCGCGAAATTATTTGCGTTGAGGGCGGTTGGTTTTGCCCCAGCGCGTAAAACCGTTTTCAGGCTGCCTTGGGGTTGGTTGGGCAGCCTGAAAACGCAACGCGGCAAAGCTGAAACGATTTTAGGGAAACAAAAATGGCACTAGCAAAACGAATCATCCCGTGTTTGGACGTGGACAACGGGCGCGTGGTAAAAGGCGTGAACTTTGTAGGCCTGCGCGATGCGGGCGGCCCTGTGGACGTGGCGCAGCGCTACAACGACGAGGGCGCGGACGAACTCACGTTCCTTGACATCACCGCCAGCAGCGACAACCGCGATACCATTTTGCATGTGATTGAAGACGTTGCCGGCCGCGTGTTTATCCCGCTCACGGTGGGCGGCGGCGTGCGCAGCGTGGCGGATATTCGTCGCTTGCTCAACGCGGGCGCGGACAAGGTGAGCATCAACACGGCGGCGGTTGCTAACCCCGATTTGGTGAGCGAAGCGGCGGCGTTTTTTGGTTCGCAGGCGATTGTGGTGGCGATTGATGCCAAGGCGGTAAACGAAGACAACAGCCGATGGCACGTGTTCACCCACGGCGGGCGCAACGACACGGGCTTGGACGCGCTGGATTGGGCGCGCGAAATGCAGCGGCGCGGCGCGGGCGAGATTTTGCTCACCAGCATGGATAGGGATGGCACGAAAATCGGCTTTAATCTGCCGCTCACGCGCGCGGTTTCCGATGCGGTGGCAGTTCCTGTGATTGCATCGGGCGGCGTGGGCAAGGTGCAGCATTTGGTAGAGGGGGTGTTGCAGGGCAGGGCGGATGCGGTGCTGGCGGCGAGTATTTTTCACTTTGGCGAGGTAAGCATCCGCGAAGCCAAGCTGGCGATGCGGCAGGCGGGGATTGAGGTGCGGTTGTAGGTTTGGTTTTCGCTTTAAACGGGTAAACTTGTTTTCAGGCTGCCTCTGATGGCGCGAAACATAAGGCAGCCTGAAAACGCATCGCCCGCTTTATCTAATCAATCCGCGCTGTTGGCAATGCTAAACTCGTTTTCAGGCTGCCTCTGATAGCGCAAACCAATAGGCAGCCTGAAACGCCTATTTGTAAACCCATAATTTTGTAAACCCGTAAACAGCCCATCTCCCCATGCCCCGCCCATTCCTTATCCCGTTTCTGCTCGCCCAAACCGCCTGCACCTCTGTGCTGTGGAATGGCGGCATATACGATGCCGACCGCGCTATCCAAACCCAACGCCAAATCACCCGCACCCAAAGCGACACCATCCACGCCATCAGCCAAATCCCCCGCCACGCCAACCCCCAGCTTTCAGGCAGCCTTATCCTGCAAGGCGAGCATTATTGGTATGCCATCCACCCCAGTGTGTCGCAAGACCTCGCCGCCACCCTACGCGCCCCGCTGCCCCAGCCCTACCACATCACCCAACCATACAGCGGTATCCCCCAGCCCAATCTACGCATCCTGATTACCGACCAAAACCACTTTATCAGCAACTTCTGCCTAGACTACATCGCCCAAAGCAACCCAACAGAGCCAAGCGAACAAACCACCCTAGCCCAACTCAAATTCCAACCCCAAGCCCAGCCCAACCACTACCGCAAATGCATCGCCACCACAGGCACCGTGTACCATACCCCGCCCAGCAACAGCACCAGCACCAGCCAAACCCTGCCCCAGCCCATCCCCGCCGAGCTCGTGTTTGAACAACAAAAAGTCAGCATCAGCCGCCGCAAGCTCACCTGCAACGTCCTGTTCACCCCGCTTGCCCTCGCCGCCGACATCACCAGCGGCATGGTGATGATGCCCGTGTTGCTCATCAGCGACCTGTTCTAACCCCGCAGTAAACATTTTCAGGCTGCCTCAATATGTGTACTTTCAAGGCAGCCTGAAACAAAGTTCAACAAAACCAAAATCCCAAACTCAACCATCAAGGAAACCCCATGCGCAAAATCATCCTGCTTACCACCCTAGCCCTGCTCACCGCCTGCGGCAAAAACACCGACAAAATCGGCGAAGCCTCCACCGTGTTCAACCTGCTCGGCAAAAACGACCGCATAGAAATAGAAGCCTTCGACGACCCCGACGTGCGCGGCGTTTCCTGCTTTTTATCCTACGCCAAAAAAGGCGGCATCAAAGAAACCGTCAATCTAGAAGAAGACGCATCCGATGCCAGCGTGTCCTGCATCCAAGCCGCGCCCAGCATTGCATACAGCGAAAGCGTGGTCAGCAAACCGCGCCAAGTGTTCAAACGCAACGCCAGCTTCGCCTTCAAAAGCCTACAAATCGTCCGCTACTACGACCCCAAGCGCAAAGCCTTTGCCTACATGGTGTACAGCGACAAAATCATAGAAGGATCGCCCAAAAATTCCCTATCCGCCTTCTCTTGTTACAGCACCGCCCGCGCCACGCCGCCCAGCGCCGCATCCAGCCCCGCCAGCAATGTTCAACACATCGGCGCGTGCGAAATCAGCGCGTAAACAATAAACCAGCCAACGCCGCCGTTTAAGGCAGCCTGAAAACGAGAAACACCATGCCACAACCCATCCCCACCGCCATCCAAAACCTAAAATGGGACGAGCACAACCTAATCGTCGCCATCGCCCAAGATGCCCAAACAGGGCGCGTGCTCATGGTTGCCTACATGAACCCCGAAGCCCTGCAACAAACCATCCAAACAGGCTATGCCCACTATTACAGCCGCAGTCGCCAACAACAATGGCAAAAAGGCGAAACATCAGGGCACACCCAGCGCGTGTTAGAAATCCGCACCGATTGCGACGGCGACGCCATCCTGCTGCAAATCCAGCAAAACGGCGGCATCGCCTGCCACACAGGGCGCGAAAGCTGCTTCTATCGCCAATGGCAAAACAACGACTGGCAAATCCAAGACCCCGTTATCAAAGACGAACAGCAAATCTACGACAAAAACCCATAGGCAGCCTGAAACGCCTTTCAGCGTAGCCAAAAACACCCTTTTCAGGCTGCCCCATCATCCCCAACCCAAAGGAAACCACCATGCCCCAATCCACCCTAGCCCAATTGCAAGCCACCATCAACGAGCGCAAAACCGCCAGCCCTGAAACATCCTATACCGCCCAACTGCTGCACCAAGGGCAAGACAAAATCCTCAAAAAAGTCATAGAAGAAGCAGGCGAAGTGCTGATGGCAAGCAAAGACGGCGAAGCTCAACACATCGTGTACGAAATCGCCGACCTCTGGTTTCACAGCATCATCCTGCTCGCCCACCACAACCTCAGCATTGACAACGTGCTCGCCGAACTCGCCCGCCGCCAAGGATTATCAGGGCTAGCCGAAAAAGCATCTCGCCCAAAAGACTAAACTCTATTAAAATGCCACCTTTTCAGGCAGCCTGAAAAGCCATAAAGGACCAAACCATGACCGATTGCCTATTCTGCAAAATCGCCGCCAAACAAATCCCCAGCGGCATCGTGTATGAAGACGACGACATGCTCTGCTTCAAAGATATCCACCCCGCCGCCCCCGTGCATCTGCTGCTCATCCCCAAAACCCATTTTGATTCCCTCGCCCACGCCCAGCCCCAACACCAAGAACTGCTGGGCAAAATGATGCTGCGCGTGCCCCAAATCGCCCAGCAAGCAGGGTTAAGCCACGGCTTCAAAACCCAAATCAACACAGGCAAAGGCGGCGGGCAAGAAGTCTTCCATCTACACATCCATATCCTCGGCAATCCACAATAACAACAAGCAGCCTGAAAAACCCATTTCCATCCCTCTACAAAGGAGCAGCAAAATGGCAACGCAAGAGAAATACATCCAGTTCATCAAAGAAGAACTGAGCGGCTGGAAGCCCTTTGAAGTCATCTGGCTGCTCGCCTTTATCGCCGCCCAAGTGTATGCCTATGTGCAAGACCCCACCAGCATACTCGGGATGATTTCAGGCATCGCAGGTATCATTTGTGTGGTGCTGGTCAGCAAAGGCAAAATCAGCAACTACTTTTTCGGCTTGATTTTCGCCTACACTTATTTCTACGTCGCATGGCGCGCCAACTTTATCGGCGAAATGAATTCCGTGCTGTATATCTATCTGCCCTCGCAATTTATCGGCTATTTCATGTGGAAAAGTCACACCACCCACGATACGGACGGCGAAACCGTCGTCGCCAAAGCGCTCACCCCCCAAGGCTGGGCAATCATGCTCGCCATTATCGGCATTGGCACATTCGGCTTTATCCAAGCCCTACGCGCCGCAGGTGGCAGCTCAACAGGGCTAGACGGCGCAACCACCGTGATTACCTTCGTTGCCCAAGCCATGATGATTTTGCGCTACCGCGAACAATGGCTGCTGTGGATAGCGCTCAACATTCTCTCCATCGTATTGTGGGCAGAAACCCCCGCCATGTATCTGATGTACGGCGCATACCTCTGCAACTCGCTCTATGGCTATTACAACTGGACCAAGCTCATCAAGCGCGAGCCTCATCAGGCAGCCTGAAAACCAAATACCCGCGCAGCCGCTTTTCAGGCTGCCTAACCCTTTTCACCAACCCCAAACTTTCACAAGGAACTCAATCATGGGATTAACCTCAATCTGGCATTGGCTTATCGTATTGGCGATTGTCGTACTCGTATTCGGCACCAAAAAACTGCGCAACGTCGGCAAAGACCTCGGCGGCGCGGTGCACGACTTTAAAGAAGGCTTGGAAAAAGGCAGCAGCGAAGCCGCCGCCAAAAAAGAAGAAGTCATCGAACAAAAAACCGATAAACAAGCCTAATCATGTTTGATTTTAGCTTCACCGAAATGCTGTTGTCAGGCGTGGTCGCCCTAGTGGTATTGGGGCCGGAGCGCCTGCCCAAAGTGGCGCGCAAGGCAGGCGAATGGGTAGGCAAAATTCAACGCTTGGCAGCAGGTGTTAAACAAGAATTGGCAGCCAACGGCGAATACGCCGAATTAAGCAAAGTGAAGCAAGATTTCACCAGCACCGTTGCCGATTTGAAACAAGAATTGCACGATTTCGGCAAACAGGTTGAGCAAGAAACGCAAACCATCGCCCAGCACACGCAAGAGCTTGCCCAGCAAACGCAGCAAGACACGCGCCCCGCATGGGAGCGACTGCCCGAACAGAAAACCCCTGCCGATTTCGGCATCAGCGAAACCGCGCAGCCCGCGTTTGACTACACGCCGCAGCCACAGCCCATTGCCGCGCTTAACGCTAAATCTTTGCGTAAACAAGCTATGGCGCGCAAACGCGATATGCGTCCGCGCCACCGCGCCACACCCAAATTAAGGAGCCGCCGATGAGCCAAGTTACCGAGCCAGTCGGCGGGCAGGCGCAGCCGTTGGTGGAACATTTGCTGGAATTGCGCCGCCGCTTGGTGTGGGCATTATTGGGCATTGCGCTGTGTTTCTTTGCGATTGTGCCGTTTGCGCAGCCGTTGTATGCGTTTGTTGCCAAGCCTTTGATGGCGGTGCTGCCCGCCACCACCAGCATGATTGCCACCGATGTGATTGCACCTTTTTTTGTGCCGATTAAAGTGGCGCTGATGGCGGCTTTTCTGGTTTCGCTGCCCAATACGCTGTATCAAATTTGGGCGTTCGTTGCCCCTGCGCTGTACCAACACGAGAAACGGCTGATTGTGCCGCTGATTTTGTCCAGCCTGATGCTGTTTGCCGCAGGCATGGCGTTTTGCTATTTTCTGGTGTTCCCCGTGGTGTTCAAATTTTTCGCAGGCATGACGCCCACGGGCGTTTCCATGGCAACCGATATTGATAAATACCTGTCGTTTGTGCTGGGGATGTTTGTTGCCTTCGGCATGACGTTTGAAATCCCTGTGGTGGTGGTTTTGCTTTATCGCATGGGCGTGATTACTTTCGCGCAACTGCAAGCGGCGCGCCCGTATTTGATTGTGGCGTCGTTTATCATCGCCGCCGTGCTCACGCCGCCCGATGTGTTGTCGCAAATTATGTTAGCCATTCCGATGATTTTGCTGTATGAGGGCGGATTGTTGGTGTGCCGCATGATTAGACCGCGTACGCGCGAGGATGCCGACAACGATAATACAGACCGCGCCGAAGATGAGGCAGCCTGAAAAGCTGTTTGAAATCGCTACACAGCTTGCGTTTTGCTCTGAACCCGTCTGCATCGGCGGACATCCCGCGTAGCAATTTTAGACAACGGGTTCCTAAAACTGCGGGTTCAGAAACTTTTTATTAACGAGGATGAATAATCTAATGAAAAAATCTTTGCTATTCATTGCCCTAGCCGTTGCCTTAACGGGCTGCGCGTTTAAAGACAAAGCCAAAAAGGTCAAAATTGATAGCGATACGATTGCCGCGCAAAATTGGTCCAACGACCAGCTTTACAATGAAGCCCGCAGCGAGCTCAACGCTAAAAATTACGACCGCGCCAACAAGCTCTACGAAATCCTGCGCGCGCGCCAAGCCCCCGGGCGATACACCGAGCAATCGCTGTTGGATGCCGCCTACGCGCATTACAAAAACGAAGAGCCCGCCAAAGCCCTAGCCTTGCTGTCGCGCTTTGAGCATAACTACCCCGCCAGCATTGACATGGACTACGCCTTGTATCTGCGCGGTTTGGTGCTGTTTGACGAAGACCAATCGTTTTTACGCAAACTCGCCTCGCAAGATTGGTCGGACCGCGACCCGCAAGCCAACCGCCGCGCCTATCGCGTGTTCAACGAATTGGTTACCCGCTATCCCGACAGCAAATACGCCGAAGACGCGCGCAAACGCATGGCACAGCTGGTGGACGCTTTGGGCGGGCATCAAATCGCCATCGCCAAATACTACGCCAAACGCGGCGCATACCTAGCCGCCAACAACCGCGCGCAGGAAGTCATCAAGCAGTTCCAAAACACGCGCTTTGTGGAAGAGGCACTGGCCATCATGGCGTACACCTACGGCAAAATGGGCAACGAGCAATCCGCCAACGACACCAAACGCGTGTTGCAGCAAAACTTCCCGCAAAGCCCCTATTTGCAACAAGAATGGAAGCCCGACGATATGCCTTGGTGGCGTTATTGGAAGTAATCCGTTGCCCGATGCAATAGGCAGCCTGAAACAAAAACAGTTGGGTGCGATGCCCGACTGTTTTGTTGTCCGATAAAGGATTTTAGCTTCGCAGAAGCTCGCAAACTCGCTTTCAGGCTGCCTCCGATGCGGCGCATCAATCTCCTTCAAAGGCAGCCTGAAAACCACCCCCGATTCAAAGACAGTAAACCGCCATGAAAAAATCCCTATTCCTCGCCCTAGCGCTATCCGCCGCATTCGCCTATGCCGCGCCTGCTGATGATGATAACGCCGCGCCCGCCAACAACGCCCAATACGGTCAAACCATGAGCCAAATCAGCGCCGATTTGCAAGAAGGGCGTGCCGAAGCCGCGTTTGCCAAAGTGCAGCCGCTTGCCGAGCAAGGCTATCCCGAGGCGCAATACATTCTCGGCACGATGTACCACGACGGCGAAGGTGTCGCGCCCAGCGCCATCAAAGCCGCCCAGTGGTACCGCAAAGCCGCCGCGCAAACCGGCAACGAAGCCGTGTCGCGCTTGGCGCAAGAAGCGTTGGACGATTTAACCCACCCTAGCGCTGGCGGCAGCCAAGAGTAAACCGCGTTTCAGGCTGCCTCACCCCGCGCTTTGTCGCGCGCAACGGCAGCCTGAAACCCAAACCGCGCGCAAAATCGTTTACAATACGCCCCAAAATCTTAACCCGAATTCACATCATGCCCACCGCTCCCGATATTGCCGACTGCATCCACCAGAACCTCGCCCAATACTTCCGCGACCTAAACGGCGAAACCCCTTGCGGCGTATACGATATGGTATTGGTGCAAGTGGAAAAACCGCTGCTGGCATATGTGCTGCGCGAATGCGGCGGCAACCAATCCAAAGCCGCCGACATGCTCGGCTTAAACCGCAACACGCTACGCAAAAAGCTGTTGCAGCACCAGTTGATTGACTAAACCCAAGGCAGCCTGAAAACGCCCCGCGCAGATTTTCAGGCTGCCTTTAATATTGTGTAAACATGAATAAAATCATTATTCTAACGCTGATTGCCCTGCTCGCCGCCTGCTCGGTTTTGGAAACAGGCGTGAAAACCGAAACAGGCGAAAAGCTGCGCCTGCAAGCGTATCGGCAGCGATAAGGCAGCCTGAAAATGGAATTATTTGCTTACGCCCTTGTGTTCATTGTTTTGCTGTTTGCCATTATCCAAGCCATCAGCAGCGAAAACGCGCCTAAACATACGACTAAACACCGAAAATCCAAATCGTCGCCAGCCAATAAAAGGCAGCCTGAAATCGCAAATATCAACATCAAAAAAGGAGCGGTAGGCGAGCAAATTATCAAAGTGGAAGCATTGGGCAAACTAGACCGCAGCCAGTATCACTATTTTCACAATCTCATCATCCCGCACAATGGCGCAACCACGCAAATTGATAACATCATCGTATCGCCGTTTGGCGTGTTTGTGATAGAAGCCAAATATTATGAAGGCTGGATTTTTGGCGGAAAGCAGCAAAAAACATGGTGGCATACCAAATCCCGTTACGAAAAATATCCGTTCACAAACCCCTTGCACCAAAACTACGCCCACATCAAAGCCTTAGAGCAACTGATTAGGCAGCCTGAAAACCGATTTCACTCCATTGTTGTGTTCACGCATCGTGATTGCCAACTACGCACCGAGCTGCCCGCCAATGTTTGCTTAACCAAGCAATTTATCCCCTATGTTCAACAGTTTACAAAAACTATTATCGTGCCCGAGCAAATTCAGCGTATCTGCAAAATCCTATCCCAATCCGAATGGGAGGCTACGCCCGAGCGATTAGCGCAACACATCCAATCGCTCAACCACCGCCATTAACCCCAAAGGCAGCCTGAATCCCCCTTTCCCCCAACCCTTTTTAAAGGAAAAAACCATGCCCCGCATCCAACGCGCCCTTATCAGCCTGTCCGACAAAACAGGCATTGTCCCCTTTGCCCAAGCCCTGCACGAAATGGGCGTGGAAATCCTGTCCACCGGCGGCACGGCGAAGCTGCTCGCCGATGTGGGCATCCCTGTGGTTGAAGTCGCCGACTACACAGGCTTCCCCGAAATGCTAGATGGGCGCGTCAAAACCCTGCACCCCAAAATCCACGGCGGCATACTCGGGCGGCGCGATTTAAGCGACCACACCGCGCAAATGGCGGAACACGGCATCGGCAATATTGACCTTGTGTGCGTGAACCTTTACCCCTTTGCCGCCACCATCGCCAAGCCCGGTTGCACGCTGGAAGACGCGATTGAAAACATAGACATCGGCGGGCCCACGATGGTGCGCTCGGCGGCGAAAAACTGGAAGCACGTCGCCATCGTTACCGACAACGCCGATTTTGACAGCGTCATCAACGAATTAAAACTTTCAGGTTGCCTATCCGACAAAACCCGCTTCAATCTCGCGCGCAAAGCGTTCAGCCACACCGCGCAGTATGACGGCATGATTTCCAATTATTTAACCAGCGTGTCGGACGAAAAATTATCGGGCGAACCCGAAATCGGCACCTTCCCCGCCCAGTTCAACCAAAGCTGGATCAAAGTGCAGGAAATGCGCTACGGCGAAAACCCGCACCAGCAAGCCGCGTTTTACCGTGACGTTTACCCGTTTTCAGGCTGCCTCTCCAACTACACCCAGCTGCAAGGCAAAGAGCTGTCGTACAACAACATCGCCGATGCCGATGCCGCATGGGAAGCCGTGAAATCGTTTGACGCGCCCGCTTGCGTGATTGTGAAACACGCCAATCCCTGTGGCGTTGCCGTTGCCGATAATCCGCTTGCCGCCTACCGCCTTGCCTACGCCACCGACACCACCAGCGCGTTCGGCGGCATCATCGCCTTCAACCGCGAAGTGGACGGCGCAACCGCCAAACAAATCACCGACAATCAATTTATGGAAGTGATTATGTCGCCCGCGTTCACGGCGGACGCGCTGGAAGTTTTGGCTGCTAAGAAAAACGTGCGTGTGCTGCAAATCCCGCTGCTCGCAGGTGCAAACCGCTTTGAATTGAAGCGCGTGGGCGGCGGCTTGCTGGTGCAAACGCCCGACATCCACCGCATCGCCCGCGAAGATTTGAAAGTCGTCTCCCAACGGCAGCCCAGCGAGCAGGAATGGGCGGATTTGCTGTTTGTTTGGAACGTGGCGAAATTTGTGAAATCCAACGCCATCGTGTTCGGCAAAGGCGGGCAAACCTACGGCATCGGCGCAGGGCAAATGAGCCGCGTGGACAGCACCCGCATCGCCGCCCGCAAAGCGCAAGATGCAGGCTTGGATTTGCATGGCGCGTGCGCGGCATCGGACGCCTTCTTCCCCTTCCGCGACGGCGTGGATGTCATCGCCGAGCAGGGCATCAAGGCGATTATTCACCCCGCAGGCTCTGTGCGCGATGAAGAAGTGTTCGCCGCCGCCGATGAGCACGGCATCGCCATGGTGGTAACCGGCGTGCGGCATTTCAGGCATTAAACCGCAGGCAAAAGGCAGCCTGAAAACGGCAAATGCGATTTTCAGGCTGCCTTTGCGTGGCGATAAAGAAATCAATCCACCATTTTTGGCGGAAGTAGAATCATGGCTGATCCAGCATCAATGGATTGGTTAGCGGTTTAATGTTGCCATGCATACGACGATCACAAGGCAGCCTGAAAACAAACGCAGCCCAAACGCACGCCCAAAATGATTTTCAGGCTGCCTATTCGCCCCAAAAGGAATCTTATGCACAACTCCCTTTCTTCCGCCATCCATCTGCCCAGCCCCATTTCAGGCAGCTTTTTTACCGCCAACTGGACGGCGCCGCGCCATGTGAAAACGCTGATGACCACGCGCAACGGCGGTATCAGCAGCGGCGCGTATCACAGCCTGAACGTGGGCACGCACGTGGGCGATAAGCCTGAACACGTCGCCGAAAACCGCGCGTATGTGCAAACGCAAGTGCCTGTTCCCATTGCCTATTTGCAGCAAATGCACAGCACTATTGTGGTTCAGGCTGCCGACAGCATTGCCGCGCCGTTGAACGCCGATGCCTCGGTGGACGCAAGCGGCAAAGTCGCTTGCGCCGTGATGACGGCAGATTGCTTGCCTGTGTTGTTTTGCGACCGCGCAGGCACGGTGGTGGCGGCGGCGCACGCAGGCTGGCGCGGTTTGGCAGATGGCGTGTTGCAAAACACCGTTGCCGCAATGGGCGTGCCTACGATGGAAATCATGGCGTATTTTGCCCCTGCGATTGGCGCGGAATCGTTTGAAGTGGGGCAGGATGTGTTTGACGCGTTTTGCACGGGCAATCACGCGGCAGAGCGGATGTTTGCACCGATTGGCGGCGGCAAATATTTAGCCGATATTTACGGCTTGGCGCGGCTGATTTTGCAACGCGAGGGCGTAACGCAGATTTTTGGTGGCGAGCATTGCACCGTGTTGGAACGCGAAACCTTTTTTTCCTATCGCCGCGACGGCGCAACAGGGCGCATGGCGAGCATTATCTGGTTGGAAAACGAAGCGTAAGCAGCGGATAAAGGCGCGGAAGCCGATGATGGATTTTCAGGCTGCCTCGGCAAGCGGCGCAGCAGTATTGATAGTCTGAGGCAGCCTGAAAATAGGTTTGGCATGACGCAAATGCCGTTGAAACCAATTCGCACATAAAACACCGCGCCAGAAAACAAAAAGAACGTAATCCATACGTCCTTTTTTGTCGCGCCCGTTACGCTGCAAATTCGTCCAAAAAATTTTTCAACATTTCATGCCCGTGTTCGGTGAGCAAGCCCTCGGGGTGGAACTGCACGCCTTCGATGGCGTAATCGCGGTGGCGGATGCCCATAATGGTGCCGTCTTCCGTCCACGCCGTGATGTGCAGATGCTCGGGCAGGCTGGCGCGGTCAATCACCAGGCTGTGATAGCGCGTGCAAACCACAGGGTTGGGCAAGCCTTTGAACACGCCCGAATTTTCGTGAAACACGGGCGAAGTTTTGCCGTGCATCAAGGTGTTGGCGCGAACCACCTTGCCGCCAAACGCTTCGCCGATGGTTTGATGCCCCAAGCACACGCCCAAAATGGGGATTTTGCCCGCGAAATGCCGCATCGCCGCCACCGAAATCCCCGCTTCTTTGGGCGTGCAAGGCCCCGGGCCAATCACCAGATAGCGCGGGTTCAGCGCGGCGATTTCGTCTAAGCTGACGGCATCGTTGCAGCGCACGGATACGTCTTGCCCCAGCTCGCCGAGATATTGAACGATGTTGTAGGTGAAGCTGTCGTAGTTGTCGATAAATAAAAGCATTTTGTAACCTATTGATTTTATATTTTATTTAATGGCTGCGTTGGGTTTCCCCGCATTGCCGTTGCGCAAATTATCGCGCATTTGCTGCCAATTGGCTTGCACTTTGTCTTTGCCCGCAGCGTTTAAATCGGCTTGGGTTTTGCCCCAATCCGCGCCGCGAAGTTCTTGCGATTTGTCCCAAGTTCGTTCTGTATGTGTGCCGCCGCATGCGGCAAGGCTGAGCGCGGCAACCGCGGCAACAATCAATAATTTCATGGCATAACCTTTAACTGAACGGTTTGAAAATAACGGTTTGAAAATAATCGGAGTAGGGCGTATCGCCGCCATTATATCAGCCGTGCATGAGCCTGCGGTTATCGGCAAGTGCGTTTTCAGGCTGCCTCAGCAGTCATTTTTCCGCTGTATGATGATTGGGCGGCTGGCGCAGATTATCCTGAGCCATGCGGCTTCGCTCTGCTTGACGGCGGATTAGATAGCCTGCGAAGCGTGCGAGTTTGCTTTGCATCCGAGCACTCCGCATAAAAACAAATATTTAACAAACGGCAACATTCCAAACCGATGCCTTAACATTCACTTGCAAACTTAGCAGAAATAATAATAATTTGTATTTTTTGTGCAATTGTTTTACAATTCAGCCCGTAATTGTTGCACCGATTAACATTTCCCTACAAAACCCAACAAAGGAAAAAACATGAAAACCAAATTAAAACTGGCTTCCCTCGCAGCCGCATTGCTCTGCTCTGCCCCCGCTTTCGCCGACATCACCGTTTACAACGGCCAGCATCCCGAAGCCACCAAAGCGCTCGTTGCCGCCTTCACCCAAGACACGGGTATCAAAGTAACGCTCAACAGCGGCAAAGGCGCGCAGTTGGCGGGGCAGCTTAAAGAAGAAGGAGCGAAAAGCCCTGCCGATGTTTTCTATACCGAGCAGACCGCCGCGTTTGCCGATTTGTCCAAAGCGGGTTTGCTAGCGCAGATTCCTGCCAATGTGATTGCGCAAACCGCGCAAAAAGGCGTGCCGACCGCCGCTAAAAAAGACTGGATTGCGTTGAGCGGTCGTGCGCGCGTGGTGGTTTACGACCGCACCAAATTAAGCGAAAAAGACTTCCCCAAATCGGTATTGGATTTCGCCACCCCCGCTTGGAAAGACAAAATCGGCTATGTGCCGACTTCGGGCGCGTTTTTGGAACAGGTGGTCGCCATTGTGAAAATGAAAGGGCAGAAAGCCGCGCTTGACTGGCTGAAAGGCTTGAAAGCCTATGGCAAACTGTATGCCAAAAACAGCGTGGCATTGCAGGCGGTAGAACGCGGCGAAGTGCCTGCCGCGTTGATTAACAACTACTACTGGTACTCGCTGGCGAAAGAAAAAGGCGCGGCCAACCTCAATTCTCGCCTGCACTTTATCCGCCACCAAGACCCCGGCGCATTGGTTTCCTATTCGGGCGCGGCGGTGTTGAAATCTTCTAAAAACCAAGCCGAAGCGCAAAAATTCATCGCCTTTATGGCAGGCAAAAAAGGACAGGAAGTCTTGGCGGCCGCCCGCGCCGAATATCCGCTGCACGCAGGCGTGAAATCAGGCTTTGATTTGGAGCCTTACGCCAAACTGGAAGCCCCCGTCGTATCGGCTACCACCGCCGAAGACGAAGCCTTGGCAAAAAAACTCATCGAAGCCGCCGGTTTGAAATAAGCCTGCCGCCGGTAAGCCGAAATGCCCTTTGCCGCAAAAGGGCATTTTTTGCGGCAGCCGTTATCCGCCCTTGAAACCCGTTTTGAAAGAAAGCCAGATTTGAAACACCCCCGCCCCCCTCTGTGGCTGATGCTGGCCGCAGTTTTCATCAGCCTGCCGCTGCTGCTGCCTTTCCTGTATCTGATATTCCGCAGTTACGAAGTCGGGCTGGAACGCAGCATCGAATTGCTATGGCGGCCGCGCATGGCGGAGCTGCTGCTCAATACGCTTTACCTGATGGTGGGCGTAACCGCCGTGGCAGTTACCGTCGGCACGGTTTGTGCGTTTCTGCTGGAACGCTGCCGTTTTTGGGGCAAACCGTTTTTTCAGACGACCGTTGCCCTGCCGCTGTGCATTCCCGCTTTTGTGAGCTGTTTTACTTGGATTAGCCTGACTTTTCGCATGGAAGGGCTGTTCGGCACGATTGCCATTTTGAGCCTCAGCTACGCGCCGCTCGCCTATCTGCCCGTTGCCGCCGCGCTCAAACGGCTCGACCGCTCCTTGCAGGAAGTCAGCCTGTCGCTGGGCAAAAGCCCTGTGCAGACATTTTGGTTTGCCGTTTTCCCCCAGCTCAAACCCGCCATCGGCAGCAGCATTCTGCTGATTGCACTGCACATGCTGGTGGAGTTTGGCGCGGTGGCAATTTTGAACTACCAAACCTTCACCACCGCCATTTTCCAAGAATACGATATGTCTTTCGACAACAATACCGCCGCGTTGCTTTCGGCCGTATTGATGCTTATCTGCTTTATCGTGGTGGGCGGCGAAATGCTGTTTCGCGGCAAAGCCAAGCTGTTTCACAGCGGCAAAGGCGTGATTCGCCCCTATCCCGTGAAAACGCTCACAGGCTGGCAGCAGGCCGCCGCGGTGTTGTTTTTAACGGCGTTGTTTGCGGTCAGCATCGGCGTTCCGGTCGGCACGCTGGCTTATTGGCTGGTTGAGGGCAATTCCAAAAACAGCCTCGACAGCCTGTCCGACTTCGCGGAAGCCTTCGGCAACTCGCTGATGATGTCTTCGCTCGGCGCGCTGCTAACCGTGGCCGCCGCCCTGCCGCTGGTGTGGTGCGCGGTACGCTACCGCAGCAGGTTCACCCTGTGGCTCGACCGCCTGCCTTTTCTGCTGCACGCCGTGCCCGGGTTGGTTATCGCGCTGTCGCTGATTTATTTCACCATCAACTACGCCTATCCGCTCTACCAAACCTTTGCCGTCATCATCGCCGCCTATTTCATCCTCTACCTGCCGGTGGCGCAGACGGCTTTGCGCAGCCCGATTGAGCTGCTTCCCGAAAACATGGAAAAAGTCGGGCAGAGCTTGGGGCGCGGCAACATTTATATTTTCCGCACGCTGGTTGTCCCCGCCATGCTGCCGGGCATTACCGCCGCGTTTGCGCTGGTGTTTCTCAACCTGATGAAGGAACTCACCGCCACCCTGCTGCTCACGCCCAACGACATCAAAACCCTGTCCACCGCCGTGTGGTCGTACACCAGCGACGCGCAATACGCCGCCGCCGCACCCTACGCCGCCATGCTCATCCTGTTTTCGGGCATCCCCGTGTTTCTACTGAAAAAATATGCCTTCCAATAACATGAATCCCGTTCTGCACATCCGAAACCTGAACAAAACCTTCGGCACCACCGCCGCGCTGCGCGACATCAATCTGGAACTGCGGCAGGGCGAAATGCTGTTTCTGCTCGGCCCTTCAGGCTGCGGCAAAACCACCCTGTTGCGCGCCATCGCCGGCTTCGAGCAGCCCGACAGCGGCGAAATTTGGCTCAAAGACCGCTGCATTTTCAACAGCCGCTTTTCCCTGCCGACACAACAGCGGCGCATCGGCTATGTGGTGCAAGAGGGCGTGCTGTTCCCGCACCTTTCGGTTTACCGCAACATCGCCTACGGCTTGGGCAACGGCAAAGGCAGCAGCCCGCAGGACAGGCAGCGCATCGAAGCCGTGATGTCGCTCACCGGCATCGGCGAACTCGCCAACCGCTTCCCCCACCAGCTTTCGGGCGGTCAGCAGCAGCGCGTCGCCCTCGCCCGCGCCCTCGCGCCTGAACCCGAGCTGATTCTGTTTGACGAACCGTTCAGCGCGCTCGACGAACACCTGCGGCAGAAAATCCGCCGCGAAATGCTGCACGCCCTGCGCCAAAGCGGCACGTCCGCCATCTTCGTTACCCACGACCGCGACGAAGCCCTCAGCCACGCCGACCGCATCGCCGTGCTTTCAGACGGCCGCATCCTGCAAACCGACACCCCGCGCCGCCTCTATTGGTCGCCCAGCAGCCTCGCTGCCGCGCAGTTTATCGGCGACAGCATTGTGCTGGACGCACAGCGCAGCAGCGATGGCACGCAGGCGCAATGCGCCCTCGGTACATTTCCGCTGGCCGCCGCGCCGCAAACGCCGTCCGAACATCCCATTGAAGGCAAACTGCTCGTCCGCCCCGAACAGTTTGTTTTGACGGAAACAGCCAACGTGCCGCCGCACAGCACGCAGCCCGTGTTCGGCGCGAAAGTGGAAAGCATCGAGTTCAAAGGCCGCTATACCGCCGTTGCCCTCAACATCAACGGTGTCTGCTTCACGCTCGACACCGTGCACGCGCCGCCCGTTTGCAGCGGTGACACCGTGCGGCTCGCGTTTGAAGGCACGGCTTTGTTTTTCCCGCCGGAGCAGAAATAAAGCCAAGCCAAACAGCCGCAGCAACGCAGATTATCTGCACCGCTGCGGCTGTTTTGCGCTTGGTTGGCGGATATTACATAAATAGGCAGCCTGAAAACGCCTCATCCCGTTTTCAGGCTGCCTTTGGTTGTGCTGATAAAGCCAAGGCAGCCTGAAATCATGTTTCCCATTTTCAGGCTGCCTTTTATCCCGCCCATATAGGCAGCCTGAAACGCAGTTCAGCGTAGCTAAAACCCACCTGCTACACCCGCTCGTCCCAATCCTTCTCCCCATTCAACATCGCCTGCACCACCTCTTTCACCCGCGCATCTTGCCGTCTGGCTTCGTCCATCATCGCCTTGTTGGAGAACGCGCCTGCCTGCTCGGGGTCGTACAGCACCGCCATTTTGCGCATACCGCTTCTATCCATGCGGTAGAAAATATTGCCCGCGCATTCTGCCTTGTCGCGCGGCAAGCCGAGAAATTCCAACGCCCGCTTGCCCGCGCGCACGCCCGAGTCAAACGTTTCGCGGATAATTTCGTCTGCGCCCGCGCGGTGCAATTCAAATGTTTGCATGCGATCGTACGCGCGGGCAACGATTTTAATCTGCGGATTGGCTTCGCGGGCAAAGCGCACAATCTGCACCGCTTCGGCTTTGTTATCAATCGCCACCACCAGCACCGTGGCTTTTTCAATGCCCGCCGTGCGCAGCAATTCGGGGCGCGAGCCGTCGCCAAAATAGGTTTTCACGCCGTATTTTTCCATGCCTGCAATCAGGTTTTCGTCTTTATCAATCAGCGTAACGGCAAAGCCCGCCGCGTCCAAAACGTAATACACAATCTGCCCAAATCGCCCAAAGCCAATTTGCAACACGGCGCGTTGCTCATCAATGGCATCGGCTTGGCGCACGGCGGTGGCTTTTTTCGGCAACTTGCTGTGCACAATCAACAGCAGCGGCGTGAGCACCATAGACAGCACCACAATCGCGGTCATATTGGCGTTGTTGGCATCGCTAATCACACCTTGCGCGCGGGCATCGGCAAACAACACAAAGGCAAATTCGCCGCCCTGCGCCATCAACAACGCGCGTTCCAACGCTTCATCGTGGCTGCTTTTTGCCAACCGCGCCACCGCGTAAATACACACCGCTTTGCCCGCCATCAACGCCACCACGCCCGAAGCAATCAACGTCCAATTTTGCGCCACCACCGTCAAATCCAGCGACATACCCACGGCAAGGAAAAACAGCCCCAGCAGCAGCCCGCGAAACGGCTCCACATCGGCTTCAAGCTGGTGGCGAAAATGCGATTCCGACAGCATCACGCCCGCCAAAAACGCGCCCATCGCCATAGACAGCCCGCCTTTTTCCATCAACACGCCCGCGCCCAATACCACCAGCAACGCTGCCGCCGTCATCACTTCCCGCGCCTTGCTGCGCACCAACACACTAAACAGCGGATTCAACAGCCAACGTCCCGCCGCCACAATAATCGCCACGCTGCCCAACGCCTTGCCAATGTCCAGCCATAGCGGCGTGCTGCTTTCAATGCGCACGGGCGACAAAAACGCCACAATCGCCAAGAGCGGCACAATCAGCAAATCTTCAAACAGCAAAATAGACACGATTTTCTGCCCAGACGATGTGCCCAGCTCGTTGCGCTCGCCCAGCACCGACATCACAATCGCCGTAGAAGTCAGCACAAAGCCCGCCGCGCCCACAAACGACACCTGCCACGAAAAGCCAAACGCCATGCCCACCGCCGTGAGCAACGCCGCCGCAATCACCACCTGCAAACTACCCAGCCCAAAAATCTGCCGCCGCAAATACCACAAATGCGACGGCTTCATCTCCAAGCCAATCACAAACAGAAAAATCACCACCCCCAGCTCCGCAACGTGCAAAATCGTTTGCCCGTCCGAAAACAGCCCCAGCCCAAATTTGCCAATCGCCAGCCCCGCCGCCAAATAGCCCAGCACCGAGCCCAGCCCCAGCCGTTTAAACAGCGGCACCGCCACCACCGCCGCGCCCAACAGCGCGACAATATGCGGCACGTCCATTCCATGTTGTGTTGCAGACATTGCTATTCCTTGTTGTTGCGATAAAGGTTAAGGCAGCCTGAAAGCGGAGATTGCCGTTTCAGGCTGCCTTGAATGGGGTGGGATTATAGTGGATTTTGGTTGGTTGATTTTGGTTCGCGCATTGGTGGCGAAGGTTTAGGCAGCCTGAAAACCAGCCGTAGGGTGTGCAGCTTGGCTGCGCACGCGGTTTCAGGCAGCCTGAAATCTTTACAAAACCTAAAAAACTACAACCTCATAAATCCGCTTTCAGGCTGCCTTAAAACCGCTTAACTTATCCCGCCACATGAACCACCTGCGTTTCAAACGTCGCCAGCGGCATACACGCTTTTAAATCCGCTTCAATACACGCAAGCGCGTCCAGCCGCATTGCCACGCTGGTTTGTGCATTGCCCTGAATCACAAACAACACATCTTGCGTGTGTTCGTCCAGTTTGTAGTGTTCGGAATCGCGCACGTCCAGCCACGCCATAATGCCTTGCGTGTCGCGATAGACAAAATCGCTTTCGGCAACGTGTTTTGCGGTAGAAGAAATCGGCAGAAAAGTATCTTCCTTGCCGCACACGGCAAAGGTCAGCGAAAAGGCAACCTTGCGAAAATCATGCGCCCCAATCGCCAGCAGCGACTGCAACGCCGCCAAATTGTAAATATCCACAATGCTGTTCACGCGCGGAATATTGCCGCGCCGCTGGATGTTTTTCAGCAACGCCAAAATGGTGGGCGGGTTTTTCTTCGCGCTTCTGCCCACCTTGCCCAGCATCTCCGTGTATCCCGCCACAACGGGGTTGCGTGCGATGTCGTCCGCATCGGCTTGCAATGCCCATTGTTCTTTTTCGCACAACTTTTGCTCAAAGGCTTCTCCTAGCGGCGCATTGGGGTTGAGATGGCGCGCGATGCCGATAACGACATCGGTGATGCCCAGCGCCGCCATGCTTTTGTCTACGATGATTTCCATGCTTCGTTCTCCTCAGTAAAAATAAAAAAGCGCGTTTCAGGCTGCCGATTGCCTTATTTTTGCCCGGGCAGGCGTTTCGCCGCCTACCGCGAGCAGGGGCAAGCCCCTGCACCCCCGTGTCATGTTACCATCGGCGGCAATCATCAAGGCAGCCTGAAACGCTGTTCCCCCTGTTTCAGGCTGCATCGTTGGCGAGATGGCTGCTTGATTGTTCAACGGTAATTGCCAACCATTGCTAGCCGTTTCCCCAAAATTTTAGGCAGCCTGAAATATCATTTTCAGGCTGCCTTGGGCGGTTACAAATATTCCCGTTCTGTTGCCAGCAAATCGTCCAGCGTTTCGCGGCGGCGAATCAGGCGGCTGTTGCCCTGTTCGTCCAGCAGCACTTCGGCGGCGCGGCAGCGCGTGTTGTAATTGCTCGCCATGCTGGAAGCGTATGCGCCCGCGCTGCGAACCGCCAAAATATCGCCTTGCGCCGCGCCGATTTGCCGCTCCTTGCCGATGAAATCGCCCGTTTCGCAAATCGGCCCGACAATATCGGCAGTGATGGGTGGCGCATCGGGGCGGGACACGTTTTCCACCGCGTGATACGCCTGATACAGCGCGGGGCGCATCAAATCGTTCATCGCTGCGTCCACCACCACAAAATTTTTCTCTTCGCCGTGTTTCACATATTCCACGCGTGTGAGTAGCACGCCTGCATTGCCCACCAAGCTGCGCCCAGGTTCTAACACCAGCGATAAGCCTCGCGCTTGAAGCAACGGCTCAACGGCTTGGGCGTAGGCGCGCAAATCGGGCGTTTGCTCGTCTTTATATACAATGCCGACGCCGCCGCCCAAGTCTAAATGTTGCAGCGCGATGCCTTGCGCGGCAAGACGGTCAATCAGCGCAATCAGCCGCTCGCAGGCGGCAATCAGCGGCGAGAGGTCGGTGAGCTGCGAGCCGATGTGGCAATCCACGCCGATAATTTGGATATGCGGCAGGCTGGCGGCGCGTTGATAGGCTTGCTCGGCATCGCGCATGGCTATGCCAAATTTATTGGCTTTAAGCCCTGTGGAGATGTAGGGGTGGGTTTTTGCGTCCACATCGGGGTTGATGCGGAAGGAAATGGGCGCGATTTTGCCCAGTCTCCCCGCCACATCGTTAAGCCGTTCTAGCTCGGGCAGGCTTTCCACGTTGAAGCATTTGATGCCCGCGCCCAGCGCGTATTCCATTTCGGCTTCGGTTTTGCCTACGCCTGAAAAGATGATTTTGCTGGCATCGCCGCCTGCGGCTAACACGCGGGCAATTTCGCCTGCGGACACGGTGTCAAAGCCGCTGCCTAGCTGGGCGAAATGGCGGATTACGCTTAAATTGCCGTTGGCTTTAACGGCGTAGCACACCAGCGGTTGGCAGCCTGAAAACGCGGTTTGGTAGGCGGCAAAGGCGACAGTGAGCGCGGCTTGGTGGTAAACGTAAAGCGGGGTGCCGTATTGGGTGGCGAGTTGGGGGTAATTAGTGTTGTTCATGTTGCGTGCTTTCTGGTTGAGTTGGGGTGCGGATAAAGTCGTTAGGGTCGGCAGCGGGCGCGGCGGGCTCGGATGCGTCGCGGCGGAAGTCTATGCCTGTTTGGATGGCGCCGAATTTGTTTTTGTCGTTTTCTTTGGGCAGATAAAGGTCGCCTTTGAAGCCGCAGGCGGCGAGGGAAAGGGCGAACAGGGTTAAGGCTAGAGGGAGTTTGGGCATGGGATGTCCTTTGGGCGGGATAAGGGGGGTATGGAATGAAGGGGTTGAATGATGGCGGGAAAATTAAATTGAGGCAGCCTGAAAAGGGCGATAAGGCATTGGGGCGGGCGGTTCAAACGATGCCACGCGCTTTTGCGTTTTCAGGCTGCCTTTTATTGCCACTCTCGGCTCTCAATAAAGCCATCCGTTGTTTTGTGTTCTTTCACATAGGCAATCATTTCATCTATTACTTGGTGATTAGAAACCCTGCCTGCTAATACCGCTTCATCTATCTTTCTGCTTTGTTCTGTTTTTTCAAATCCTTCAAGCGCGAATATGGCATCCACTTGCTTGATGGCTTCGCGCATTTCTGCTTTTTCGGCATCTGCTAAATGTAGCATTTTTGAGGACTCTTTCTGGGACGGTTGGTTGATGAAAATCTGCTTTAAGGCAGCCTGAAAACGTGTTTTCTGCATTTTCAGGCTGCCTCACCTCACCGCGCGGCGGTATATCTTTTTGCTTACATTATCGCGCGGCGGTTTTCCAATATTGCTGCACGGCATCGGCGATGGCGATGGCGAAGCGGCGGCGCTGGTTGCTGTTGCTGAGTTGTTTTTCTTCGTCGGCGTTGGATAGGAAACCCAGTTCAATCAACACGGACGGCACGTTAATCGAGCGCAGCACCACAAAATCGGCGGTTTCCACGCTGCCTTTGCGCAGCTTGGTGAACTTGCTAAATTGGGCGAGCAGCAGTTTGCCGAATTTTGCGCTGTCGGTGCTGGTTTGGGCTTGCATCATGTCGCTGATGATGGCGTTGACGTTTTTGTTGCCTACATCGGGCAGCCCGTCGATTTTGTCGGCGGCGTTTTCGGCAAGGGCGATTTGGCGGGCTTGTTCGCTGTTTGCCTTGCCCCACACATACACATCTACGCCTTGGCTGGCGGGAGATGCGGATGCGTTGGCGTGGATGGAGATGAATAAATCGGCTTTGGTGCGCTGGGCAACGGCGCGGCGTTCGGCGAGCTTGATAAAGTTGTCGCCGCTGCGGGTCATGTGCACAGTGTAGCCTTTGGCTTGAAGCTGGCGTTTGGTTTCCAGCGCGGTGGCGAGTACTACGGATTTTTCGTGGATGCCTGTGGTGCCTGTTGTGCCAGGGTCTTTGCCGCCGTGTCCGGCATCCAGCACGATAACGGGTTTGCGGTTGGTTTTGGCGTTGCCGCTTGGTTGGGCTTCGGGGGCGGTCGGTTGAACGGTTTGCGGCGGCGTGGCGGGTGGTTGCGCGCTTTGGGCTTGCTGCTGTCTGCTGTTGAGCAAGTCCATCAGCGGGTCGTCGCCGATGGCGGATGTGGGGGCTTCGTTGGCGGGCGTGTGTGGTGCGGGGGCTTTGGGCGTTGGGGTTTTGCCGGGGCTGGGCGGGGCGGCTATGGCTTCGTTGCCCAAATCGATTTGCAATCGGTGTTTCAGGCTGCCTGAGGGGGGAAGAGCGATGAATTTGGGGACGGTGGTTTGTTTGAGGTCGAAGACGATGCGCGTGGTGGTGGCGTTTTTTTGCCCGATGCGTGCGCTGCTGATGTAGGGGTCGTTGGTTTTGATGGATTTGGGCAGGGCGGCTAGGGCGTTGTTGTTGGCGATGTCTGCCATATCGATAACGAGGCGGTTGGGCTTGTCCAGCAGGAAATAGGTGTATTTGAGCCGTTGCGCGCTTTCTAGGGTGATGCGGGTGTTTTTGCCGCTCGGGGTGATTTTGCCTGATAGGAAGCTGTTGGCGGCCGCCGCCCATGCGTTGCGGACGATGTAGGTGTTGGCGAGGAGGGCGAGCAGGGCGCGGCGGCTTATTTTTGCCATTGGTCAAGTTCCTTTTGGGCGGCGGGGGTGCAGGCTTGCAGGGTGCATTGCCGACCGTTGTCGCGGGGTTCCAGTTGGATGATGTAGTCGGGGGCGGGGGCGTATTCGCCGCCTTGCCTGGCCCATTCAATCAGCACGATGCTGTTGGGAATCAGGTCGTCCAGCCCTGCGTCCAGCCATTCTTCGGGGCTGGTGAAGCGGTATAGGTCAAAATGATGGACGGTGGTTTGCGGCAGGGCGTAGCTTTCTACGATGGCGTAGGTGGGGCTTTTGACTGCGCCTGTGTGCCCCAAGCCGCGCAGCAATCCGCGCGTGAAGGTGGTTTTGCCTGCGCCAAGGTTGCCTTGCAGGTGGATGACAACGGGGGCGCGAAACAGGTTGGCGGTACGCTCGCCAAAGGCTAGGGTGGCGGCTTCGTCGGGGAGGAATAGGGTGTGGTGCATGGGATGGTGGCAGGGGATTTTTAGGGGGTGGATTATAGTGATTTGGGCGGTGTGCGGGCAAGTTTCAGGCTGCGTTTGTTGTTTTTGGGCGGGGCGGGCGGTTGTTTGGGTTTGGGCTTTGCTGAAATTCGCTTGGCTTGTTTTCAGGCTGCCGCAGCGTGGTCGTGGTAGGGCGGGGCGCGTTATGCGGGGTTGCGGGATGTGCAAAGCACAGGCGCTGCGGCAGCCTGAAAACGGTTTAAGCGTTGGCGCGCCGCTTTGCATGCGGGCTGCCTTTGTTGTTTTCATGCCGCTGAGGCAGCCTGAAAAGGGTGAAAACCCGTTTTCGCCAAACGAAAATGTTTGCCTTTTGTTAAAACCCTGTTATATTGCGTTAAGGCTGTGTGATGCGGCCTTTCTTTTTTCTTGTTTTGATAACCCTGTTTTTAGAATGAATAAAAATGAGTAATACACAAAAATCGGCATTTGTTGCCACTGGTTTGATGCTGTTCGCGCTGTTTTTTGGTGCGGGCAATTTGATTTTCCCTGCCCTGATGGGGCAGCAATCGGGCAGCGCGGTGTTTCCTGCGCTGAGCGGTTTTTTGATTACCGGCGTGGGCTTGCCCCTGCTGGGCGTGATTGCGATTGGCTATTCTGGCTCGCGCGATGTGCAGGATTTGGCTTCGCGTGTTGCGCCGTGGTATGGCGTGGCGTTTTCGGTGTTGCTGTATTTGTCGATTGGTCCGCTTTTTGCCACCCCGCGCACCGCAACGGTGTCGTTTGAAATCGGCGTGGTGCCCTTTTTGGGCGATGTGTCTGAAAGCGCCAAACAAATCAGCTTGGCGGTTTTTGCGGCGGTGTTTTTTGGTTTGTCGTATTGGCTTTCGATTTCCCCCGGCAAACTGGTGGATCGGATTGGCAAAATCTTAACCCCGGCTTTGCTGCTGGCGATTGCGGTGTTGGTGCTGACCGCCGCGGCGAAACCGATGGGCGCGTTGCAAACGCCTGCCGAAGCCTATCAGGCGGGCGCGTTCACCAAAGGCATCATCGAGGGCTACGGCACCATGGATGCGCTGGCTTCGCTGGTGTTCGCCATCATTGTGATTGACGCGATTCGCAGCATGGGCGTTACCGATACCAAGCACGTTTTAAGCCTGACCACGCGCGCAGGCTTGGTGGCAGCGGGCTGCTTGGCGCTGGTGTACATTTTCATCGCCTACATGGGCGCAACCAGCGTGGCTGGCTTGGGCATGCAAGAAAACGGCGCGAGCGTGTTGTCTAAAAGCGCAGAGTTTTACTTTGGCTTGGGCGGCAAGGTTTTGCTGGCGGTGATTGTGTTGCTGGCGTGTTTGTCCACATCGGTGGGCTTGATTACCGCTTGCGGCGAATACTTTAACCGCCTGATGCCGCAGCTTTCGTATCACAAATGGGTGGTGATTTTTACGCTGGTGTCGTTTGGCTTTGCCAACTTCGGGCTAAAAGAGATCATCAAATTATCCATTCCTGCGTTGATGCTGCTTTATCCGCTCACCATGGCGATTATTATTCTGGCGTTTTTGCATCCGCTCTTTGGTGGCAAGCGCGTGGTTTACATCACCACCATGCTGGCAACAGGCGTGATGGCGCTGTTTGACGGCTGGAAAACATTTGAAAGTTTTATGGAGATGAAATCGGATTTTGTGAGCAATTTGGATGCGTTTTTCAACGCAAATCTGCCGCTGTATGGCTCTGGCTTGGGCTGGTTGTTGCCCGCGCTGGTGGGCTTTGCGGTGGGATTTGCCATCAGCAAACTGGCTAAGTAATCAGCCGCTTTTAAAGGCAGCCTGAAACGGGAAATCCGTTTTCAGGCTGCCTTTAAATAGTCAAATGCAATAAAAAAATACACGGCAATAGTATTTTAAAAATTCCCATTTTCAAGAAAATCAGTATCATGCCGCGCTTTACAACCTTGCTGAGAGGAAATTTCAAATGTCAATTAAACAAGAATTCAAAGACTTTATCATGCGCGGCAACGTTATCGACTTGGCAGTCGGTATGGTGGTCGGCACCGCGTTTTCCGGGATTGTGAAATCGCTGGTGGACGACGTGATTATGCCGCCGATTGGGATTGTGTTGGGCGGCATCGATTTTTCCAACCTGTTCCTCACGCTCAAACACGGCAAAACCGCAGGCATGGAATACGCCACGCTTGCCGCCGCCAAAGCCGATGGCGCGGTGACCATGAATGTGGGTTCGTTTATCAACACCATCATCAGCTTTTTGATTGTGGCAACGGCGATTTTTGTGGTGGTGAAAGCCATCAACACGCTGAAAAAAGCGCCCGAGGCGGTTGAAGAAGCGCCCGCCGAGCCGAGCGAAGAAGTGTTGCTGCTGCGCGAAATCCGCGATTCGTTGAAAAAATAAGCCTTTCCGAAAACACCGCTAAAATGGCGGTGTTTTTTGTTTTCGCTACGCTGAATTTCATTTCAGGCTGCCTTGGCAGGGCAAGCACCGCGCATCAGGCAGCCTGAAAACGGCACTTCGCCCTTTCGTTTTCAGGCTGCCTATCTTATCTAAAATTATGAACATCACCGACATCCCCGACACTGATTCCATCCCCGCCGCCCAATCCGTGAACCGCCTGTTCGCGCACATCGCGCCTGCCGCCGCCGAAACCGTTGCGCCGTTTGTGGAGCGCCTGTTTGCCGCGCTGTTGCATGGCAACACGTTTATCTACATCAGCCAAGCGGAAGCCGACGCGCTCGCCCAAGCCGCGCCGCTGGTGGGCAGTGATGCCAGCAGCCCCGTTGTGTTGCACGGCAGGCGGCTGTTCATCGCCAAATACTGGCATCTGGAAAAACAGCTCGCCGCCGAAATCCAACGCCTCTCCGCGCACACGCCAAGGCAGCCTGAAAAACCCCTAGCCGAATTGCTTGCCAACTGGTTTGCCGACGACACCAGCCGCGACCAACGTGCCGCCGCCGCGCTTGCCCTGCTGAAAAATTTCGTGCTGATTAGCGGCGGGCCGGGTACAGGCAAAACCACCACCGTTGCCAAGCTGCTCGCCCTGCTGCACCGCCAGCCTGCGCCGCGCACCGCCCTTGTCGCGCCCACGGGCAAAGCCGCTGCCCGCCTAACCGAATCGCTGCACCGCGCCAGCGCCGCCATCCCCGATTTGGATGCCGAGGCGCAACGCTACCTCGCCAGCCTCACAGGGCAAACCGTGCACCGCCTGCTGGGCTTAAAGCCGCCGCAAATGCAGCCTGAATACCACGCCCACAACCCGCTGCCGCTGGATTGCGTGTTGATTGACGAAGCCTCGATGATGGACAACCACCTGCTGTATCAACTGCTCGCCGCGCTGCCCAGCCATTGCCGCGTGATTTTGCTGGGCGATGCCGACCAACTGCCATCTGTTGGCGCGGGCGCGGTGCTGGATGCGCTGAGCCACAATCACCAGATGCAGCCTGAAACCACCACCGCGCTGCGCCAACTGCTGCCCGATGTGGAACACTTTCCCACGCTTGCCGAACAACACGCGCGGCTCACCATCAGCCACCGTTTCCACGCCCAAAGCGGCATCGGCAACCTCGCCCGCGCCGTGCAACAAGGCAGCGCAAGCGCGTGGCACGCCATCGCCGAGCATCCCAACGAACTTTTCGCCCAGCCGCGCAACCTCGCCGCGCTCGTTGCCCAGCTTTATCAACACCATACCGCCTATTGGCAAGCCATCCGCGCAGGCAATCTCGCCGCCGCCTTCGCCGAACAAAGCCGCCTAATTGTGCTCACCGCGCTGCGCCACGATGCCGAGCACATCAACAACCTTTACCGCACCCTGCTGCAACAACACGGGCACACCCGCCCCCAATCGCCGTGGTATGCGGGGCAAATCATCATGATTACCCGCAACGCCCCCAGCCAACAGCTCTACAACGGCGACATCGGCATCATCATGCAGCCTGAAAACGACGGCAACGACCTGCGCGCCTGCTTCCCCAGCGAAAGCGCAAACGGCAGCGGCTACCGCAGCATCCCGCTCAGCCGCCTGCCCGAACACGAAACCGCCTACGCCATCACCACCCACAAAAGCCAAGGCTCGGAATACGAGCAAGTGTGGTTTGCCGCCCCCGCGCAAGCCCCATACAGCCGCGCCTTGCTCTACACCGCCATCACCCGCGCCAAACAGCAATTTGTGTATTGGGGCGACGAAGCCGGTTTTCAGGCTGCCTGCGCCCACAACGAACACCGCAACAGCGCGTTGGGGATGTTTTTGAAAGAGGGATGAGAGGGTTGGTTGATGGGGCGGAGTTTGTTTACAGCGGAGGGGTAAACGCATTTTCAGGTTGCCTTTGGTGATGCGCGGACTTCACTCAATCCCGCTTGCTTGTGCTCACCAAAGGCAGCCTGAAACAGCAAAATTCACCATCATAGCAATGGAGCGTCGGCGGCTCGCCGACATCGTGGCAATCCGCGAAGCCCCACCCAATGCACTATTTTTTGCGATAAACCATAGCCATTCCATAACACCTTACTTCCTATTTTGAATTACGCTATTTTCAGGCTGCCTCATCCGCCCCCCGCATATACAACCCCTGTAAACTTGCGTAAAATTCCGCTTCGGCAGCCGTTTCAGGCAGCCTGAAACCCTTTTCCCAACCCTTCTCACGAAAGCCCCACCATGACCCAAACCTCCCTAAGCTACCGCGATGCAGGCGTAGATATTGACGCAGGCGACCAACTTGTAGAAAACATCAAACCCTTTGCCAAACGCACCATGCGCCCCGAAGTGTTGGGCGGCTTGGGCGGCTTCGGCGCGTTGGTGGAAATCGGCAAAAAATACCGCAACCCCGTGCTGGTGAGCGGCACAGACGGCGTGGGCACCAAACTCAAACTCGCGTTTGAATGGGACAAACACGACACCGTGGGCATTGATTTGGTTGCCATGAGCGTGAACGACATCTTAGTGCAAGGCGCAGAACCCTTGTTTTTCCTAGACTATTTCGCCTGCGGCAAGCTAGACGTCGCCCGCGCCACCGATGTCATCAAAGGCATTGCGGTCGGCTGCGAGCAATCAGGCTGCGCCCTCATCGGCGGCGAAACGGCGGAAATGCCCGGCATGTATCCCGAGGGCGAATACGATTTGGCGGGCTTTGCCGTGGGCGTGGTGGAAAAAGAGCGCGTGATTAACGGGCGCAGCATCGCCGCGGGCGACATCGTGCTCGGCTTGGCGAGCAACGGCGCGCATTCCAACGGCTATTCGCTCATCCGCAAAATCATCGAACGCGCCCGCCCCGATTTGGACGCGCCCTTTGACGGCGACACCACGCTGCGCCAAGCCGTCATCGCGCCCACGCGGCTGTATGTGAAGCCTGTGCTGGCACTGCTGGAACAATTGCCGGTTAAAGGCATGGCGCACATCACGGGCGGCGGCATCACCGAAAACGTGCCGCGCGTGCTGCCTGAAAACTGCGTGGCGCAAATCGACGCGCAAGCATGGCAACTGCCCAAGTTGTTCCAATGGCTGCAACAGGCGGGCAATGTCGCCGCCGATGAAATGTACCGCACGTTTAACTGCGGCATCGGCATGGTGCTGATTGTGTCGCCCGAAAACGCGGAGCGGGCGGAGCAGCTGTTGCGCGAGCAGGGGGAAACGGTGTACCGCATCGGTGCCATCCGCACGCGCCAAGGCGATGAGCATCAAACGCAAGTGGCTTGAATAATAGGAAAGGCAGCCTGAAAATGGGAAACACCCGTTTTCAGGCTGCCTTTTGTTTATTGCGGGTTCATCATCGCTTCAATCTCGGCCAACGAAACCTCGGGCGTTGCGCCGTGCCGCGAAGCCACCAGCGAACCGAGCGCGCAAGCGAAGGCTAGGATTTCCTGCGGCGGTTTGCGCTGCAAATATTGGTGAATGAAGCCCGCCAAAAAGCTGTCGCCCGCGCCCACGGTGTCGGCAACGGTTACGCGGTAGCCGTAGTGGGCGAACAGTTCGCCGTCGCAAAAATACAATGCGCCGTGCTTGCCCAGCGTAACGCAGATTTGGCGCGTGTGTGTATGCTCGGCGATGAAGCGGATGTTTTGCTCTATGCTGCGGTAGGGCGAGCCCAGCGCGGTGGCGATTTCATGCAGTTCGTCGTCGTTGAGCTTGATGAAATCGGCTTGCCGCATCATGTCGCGCAGGTCGGCAAGCCGGTAGTGCGGCGGGCGCAGGTTCACGTCAAAAATTTTGAAGGATGCGTGCGGCAGCAGCTCGGCGAGGGCTTGGCGTGATACCGCATCGCGCACGGACAGGCTGCCGAAAATGAACACGTCCGATTGCGCTACGCGGGATTTGGCGGCTTCGTTGGCTTGGATTTTGTCCCACGCGCAGGGGTAAACAATGTCGTAGTGGGCACAGCCTTCGTCGTTCAGTTGCACCAGCACTTGGCTGGTGGCGAGTTGGGGGTCGGTTTGGATGAAATCGATGGCAACGTGTTTGCACCGGATGGCTTCGCGCAGGGCTGCGCCGTCGGCATCGTTGCCGCAGCGGCTGATGACGCTGCAATCCGCGCCCAGCGCGGCAAGGTGGGTGAGCAGATTGACGGGCGCGCCGCCGAGCACTTTGCCGGTGGGCAGGTTGTCCCATAAGATTTCGCCAAACGCGGTGATTTTGGGCATGGTGTTCTTCCGTGTGAATAACCCACTTGCATGCTGGCTAAATGTGTTTATAGCTTGGGGATAAGTTGGGTAGGGGGTTAAAAAATAAGGGGAAAATTAAATTGCTTAATTTTTGGGCAGTTGCTTGGGCGGCGTTTCAGGCTGCCTCAATATCGGCTACACACAGGCAGCCTGAAAACACAAAACTGCGCTTCTCGCAATAAGAAACGCAGTTGGATGAATCACGCCGGTTTTTCGTCCGCCTTATAGCCGCGGGTGGCGAAAAAGACGATGTAAACATAGCAAACGGCAGGGATAACATACGAAATCATCAAGCCCACATGGTCAATTACGAAGCCTTGCAACACGGGAACCAGCGCGCCGCCCACAATGGCGGTGGAAATGATGCCCGAAGCCGCGCCCGTAAACTTGCCCAAGCCTTTGGTGCCCAGCGAGAAAATAGTTGGGAACATAATGGAATTGAAAAATCCAATCAGCAGCAGCGCCCATTGGGTTACTGCGCCGCCGCCCGCCGCAATCGCCAGTAGCAACAAGCCCACCGCCATAGAAGCGTTGAACGCCAAATATTTATTGGGCGCGATTTTGTTCATCAAGCCTGCGCCGATAAAACGCCCCACCATTGCGCCGCCCCAGTAAACCGACAAATAGCCTGCGGCTTTGTCGTGGCTTAACCCTGCGGTGTGTTCCAGCGCGTTCACCATCAGCGAGCCGATGGCAACTTCCGCGCCCACATAGCAGAAAATCCCAATTGTGCCTAACACCATGTGTTTGTATTGCCACACGCTGCTTTTGCCGTCGTGGCTGGATTCGGTTTGTTCGGCGGCGATTTGGCGCGCATCGGGCAATTTAATCAAGCCAATCAACACCGAGAGCAAAATCATAAATCCCGCCAAGCCCAGATAGGGCATTTGCACGGACGAAATGCGCTCGGCTTGGCTAGCGGTGGCATCCACAAAAATCAAGGCAGCGCCAATGGGCGGCGCAACGGTGGTTGCCAACGAGTTAAACGCTTGGATTAGCGTGAGCATCACCGATTCTTTGCCTTTGGGCGCAAGCAGCGTTACATAGGGGTTGCCCGCCACTTGCAGCAGCACAATCCCCGAAGCCAAAATAAACAGCGCGCCCAAGAAAATGGGATAAGACGCGCTTGCCGCCGCGGGGTAAAACAGAATGCAGCCCAAGGCGGCAATTAAAAAACCGCCGATGATGCCCGCTTTGTAGCCCATTTTTTCCACCAGTTTGCTCATGGGGACGGACATCACGGCATAGGCGGTAAAGAAGCAAAACTGCACCAGCATGGCTTGGGTGTAGTTCAGGTTGAAAATTGCTTTCAGATGCGGGATAAGGATGTCGTTTAAGCAGGTGATGAAGCCCAGCATGAAAAACAGCGCACCCACCACCGACAGCGCAAGATTGTTGCCGCCGCGCGGCGGGCTGGCGGTTTGAATAGAAGCGTGCATGATTGTCCTTTGCGAAAGTGATTGAGGAATGCGGATTGCGCCCGCTTTTTTAATGGGCTGAATACTAACATAAACCCATTGCGCAACAATTGATATGGTTCAGGGTTGTGAAACTGTGTTGACGGTGTTTGATGCAGGTTAAGCATTGGCTTGATGGTTGCACTTGGATAACGCCGCGCAACGAATAAGGCAGCCTGAAACGGGGATTGGCCGTTTTCAGGCTGCCTTAGCCATCACACATTAAACAAGAAATGAATCACATCGCCATCTTGCACAATGTATTCCTTGCCCTCGGCGCGCATTTTGCCCGCTTCTTTGGCTTTGGCTTCGCCGCCCAGCGCGATAAAGTCGTCATACGCAATCACTTGGGCGCGGATGAAGCCGCGTTCAAAATCGGTGTGGATAACGCCAGCGGCTTGCGGCGCGGTGTCGCCTTTGTGGATTGTCCACGCGCGCACTTCTTTTACGCCAGCGGTAAAGTAAGTTTGCAAGCCGAGCAAATCGTAGCCCGCGCGAATCAAGCGGTTTAAGCCCGGCTCTGCCAAGCCCATTTCGGCGAGAAACTCGGCTTTTTCATCGTCTGCCAACTCGGCGATTTCGCTTTCCAGCGCGGCGCACACGGCAACCACGGGCGCGTTTTCCTTGGCGGCGAGTTCGCGCAGCCGGTCAAGATGCGGGTTGTTTTCAAAGCCGTCTTCCGCCACGTTGCCCACATACATCGCGGGCTTGGCGGTTAATAAAAACAAGGGTTTAAGCAGGGCTAGGCTTTCCGCGTCCAAGCCCAGCGAGCGCACGGGCTTGCCTTCGTTTAAATGCGGCAGCAGTTTTTCGCACAGGGCAACCAGTTTTTGCGCGTCTTTGTCGCCCGATTTGGCTTTTTTGCCCTCGCGCAGCATCGCTTTTTCCACGCTCGCCAAATCCGCCAGCGCAAGCTCGGTGCCGATGGTTTCAATGTCGGCAATCGGGTCTACCTTGCCCGCCACGTGCACGATGTTGTCGTCGTCAAAACAGCGCACCACGTTCACAATCGCGTCGGTTTCGCGGATATTGGCGAGAAACTGGTTGCCCAAGCCTTCGCCCTTGCTCGCGCCCGCCACCAAGCCCGCGATGTCCACAAATTCCACAATCGCCGGCTGCATCCGCTGCGGATTGACGATTTTCGCCAGCGCGTCCATGCGCGGGTCGGGTACTTCCACGATGCCGACGTTGGGCTCGATGGTGCAGAAAGGATAGTTGGCCGCTTCAATGCCCGATTGGGTTAAGGCGTTGAATAAGGTGGATTTGCCGACGTTGGGCAGGCCGACGATGCCGCATTTTAAGCTCATGGGTTGGTCCTTAAATAAATGATTTTTGGGGAAAATGGAAAACGCGCGATTTTAGCATAAAAGGCAGCCTGAAAATGCGGGCGGGCAACGGCGGTTCACGGCACGGCGATGGTTTGCCGCCCAATTTGCCTGACGGCTTTTCAGACTGCCGTTGTGAAGCAAAGATTGCCAACGGATAAGCCCAAGCACAAAAAGGCAGCCTGAAAACGGGATGGGCATTTTCAGGCTGCCTTGGTTTTATGGTAGCGGTTTGAATTATAAGCCGAATACTTTTAGGCGCTCTTCAACGGGCTGGAATTCTTTTTCGCCCGCAGGGGCTGCGATGCCGCCGAATACGAGCTGGGCGCGCAGCGTCCACGCGGCGGGGATGTTCCATGTTTTGGCAATTTCGGCATCGATTATCGGGTTGTAGTGTTGCAGGTTTGCGCCGATTCGGGCGGCTGCCAAAGTCGTCCAAATGGCGTATTGGTGCATGCCGTTGGTGTGTTCCGACCAGATGGGGAAGTTGGCGGCATAGGCGGGGAATTGCGCTTGCAAGCCTTGCACAACGGTTTGGTCTTCAAAGAAGAGCACGGTGCCCGCGGCGGCTTTGAACATATTGAGCTTGTTGGCGGTGGGTTCGAATTTGTCGGCGGGAACGATTTTGCGCAGTTCGCCGGCGGTGATGTCCCATACTTTTTCGTGTTCCGCGCCAAAGAGCACGACGATGCGGGTGGATTGTGAATTGAACGCGGATGGGGTGTGCTTGATGGCGTGTTCAACGATTTGGGCGACTTCTTGCTGGCTGATGGGCAGCTCTTTGTTTGACACATAAATAGAACGGCGGCTTTCGGCGGCTTGTTGCAGGGCTTGGACGGACATGGTTTTTCCTTTTGGTTGGGGGGTAAATGAAGGTTGCATGATAGGGGATGGCGGGCGAGGAAACCAGCGGCGTGGGGTTAAGGTAGTTTTTCTTGTGGCGAAAGAAGGGCGGGGGAGGCAGCCTGAAAACGGGGGAATGGGTATTTCCGGCTGCCTCAAACTGCGTGCACAGCCAAGCTGCACACTCTACTGCGTTGGTATAGTCGTCCCAATTTAAAAATCTACGGCGTTGGCTCGCCTTGCT
The DNA here is from genome assembly GCF_016623605.1 of Kingella bonacorsii. NCBI lineage: Bacteria > Pseudomonadati > Pseudomonadota > Betaproteobacteria > Neisseriales > Neisseriaceae > Kingella > Kingella bonacorsii. Next base: position 195,175 of record NZ_JAEHNZ010000001.1, read on the forward strand.
GTACTACTTGTACTATCTGCGGCTCGCCGCCTTGTATATTTTCAAATTGGAACGACTATATTTCAGGCTGCCTTTGATGCTACCTGAAAAGGCAGCCTGAAAATAGGAAAAGGGTTTTCAGGCTGTCTCTAAATGCAAAATACACAAGAAACAGCTCTTTGAACGCATCAAAGAGCTGTGTGATGGTTAATCAAAGTTATCCGCGTTGTTTGTTGGCAATGAGTTTGCTAAGTGCCAGCACCAGTTGCTCATCGGTAAACGGTTTGCAGATAAAGCCGCGTGCGCCGTATTGCAGGGCTTTTAAGCCTGTTTGGCGGTCGGATAGCGCGGAGATAACCAAAATGCTGGTTTCTTTGCTCATGTCGCGGATGCGTTTGATGCATTCCAAGCCGTCCATTTGGGGCATGGTTAAATCCATGGTGATGAGGTCGGGCTGGTGTTCTTTAAACAGGCGCACGGCTTCATCGCCATTGGATGCGGTGGCAACAATTTCCAGTTGCAGGCTGCTTAGGCTGCGTTCAATGCGGTTTCGGATAATGACGGAATCGTCCACAATCATCAGTTTATACATACTTTTTCCTTGTATTTAGGATACTTTGGGGAAATAGAGGCTGAATCGGGTGTAGCCTTCGGCTGCGGTGGATACGCCTATACGTCCGCCCATTTTTTGGATGGTGTCTTTAATAATATCCATGCCAACGCCGCGTCCTGCGTCTTCTGTTTCTTCGCTGGCGGTGGAGAAGCCGTTGCTAAACATCAGGTTAATCAGTTGGCGTTGGTCAAATTGGGCGGCTTGCTCGGCGTTGGCGATGCCCAGCGCAACGGCTTTGTTGCGGATGGCTTCAAAGTTGATGCCGTTGCCATCATCCTCGGCAACCAACAGCAATTTGCCATCGGCTTGTTGCGAGAGGGTGAGCTTTAATGTGCCCATTTCGGGTTTGTTGCGTTGGCGGCGAATTTCGGGCGTTTCAATGCCATGCACCACGGCATTGCGCAAAAGCTGGATGGCGATGTCTTTGAGTTTCGCCCATTGCGCATCGCTCAACGGATTGCTTTCAAAGCCGCTTACGATAAGCTGCGCTTGTTTATGCGTGCGTTTGGCGATGTCGGCAACGAATTGTTTGAGGTAATCCGTTTGCACGGCGGCTTGATGACGCGATTCTTGCTCGGGGGTGTTTTCAGGCTGCATACTGCTCATTTGCACGTTGGCTGTGCCGCCGATGCGCCCATTATAGGTGTTGAGCACGTCAAACAAGCGATACAAATCTTCTAGCATCACCACCAAGCCCAAGAAGTCTTGCCCTGTTAAGTTGGGCGAAGATTTCATGATATTGAGCGCGTCTTCAAAGTTTTCACAAATATCCACCATGCGGGTCAGTTTCAAAGATGAAGCCTCGCCTTTGATAGAGTGCACCAAGCGGGCGATGTATTGCGCCTTGCTGCGCAACTCTTCGCGTTTGGTTTCGGGCGTTTTGAGCACTTGGTTGATTTCGTTCAACCGCTCCATGCTGCCTTGAATGAAGCTGTTGAGCACGGTTGGATTGGTGTTCAAAATGATGTTCAACATTTCTAGCTCGCGCCCTTCTTGTTCTTTTTGCGCATCCAAGCTCGCTTGCAGCATCACGGATTCGGTGGTGTCGGTGGCGCTGACCAAAATGCGTTCAATTTGCCCATCCACCCACACGCGGAAGAATTTGAAATCCACAAAGCGTTGCGCGCCCGTGTCTTCCACTTGATAGCTGATTCGGTTGAGCGGGTTCAAGTCTTCAATCAAATCTTCCACCACCCAATCGCTGTATAGCTGGTCAATAAAGGTTTGGGTGATGTCCAAATCTTCTTGCGGCACGATTTTACTGAGCACTTCCAGTAAGTTACGGTTGCCCACATCTTTTTGGTCAATGATTTCTTCCAAGCGGCGAGAATATTGACCACCAATGTTAAGGTCTTTATCCACTAAGAATAAGCCTTCGTTTACAGATGCCATGATTTCGCTCATCTCTTGGTGGGCGATGTCCAATTCTTTGTCGTGTTCTAACAGCGAACGCAACGCACCAAACACAATGCCCAAGAAGAGCAAGAACGCCATCACAATCCCTGCCAACTGCATATATTGCCATTGTTTACCGCGCAGCTCCGCCACGTCGCGGTAGGCTTGCGCGAAGTCCAACTCGGTGGATGCCATGGTGGCGTTATACAAACGGGTGTAGCGCACCAAAAAGTCAATTGACTCATAACGCACCTTGCCTTTGTCCACTTCGGCAAGGAAGGTATCAATCAAGCCTTTATATGGCGTCCACACGCGAATGGTTTCCGCCAAGGTTTTCTTTTCCACATTGGTGGAAAGCGGGCGCACATTTACGTCTTCATAAGTCAAATGAATGGTTTTGCCCTTTTCAAACGCTTCTAGTGTCTCATCAAACTGGTCGCGCGAAGTTTTCAAGTCTTTAATCGCTTGGATGGCTTCTTGCGGCAACTGGTTGATGTCCACATAAGTGGTAACGGTGGGTTGCTCAATCACCGCAGGGGCTGAGGCAGCCTGAAAATCGGTATTGGCTTCGGCTTGGGGTTTGCCTACGGTTTCGGCAGGCTCGCCAACCGCCACAGCAGGCTCGCTGGCTGCGGGCGCAGCAACAGGCTGCAAGCCTTTTTCTTTTTCGTAGTCGTCCACATAGGTTTTAAAGTTAAACGCGGCGCGGGCAAATTGCGCCACCAACCGACCTTGGCGGGTAACCACCACCAGTTCTTTACCTGTTTGCGTTTGTTGTACCGTTACCCAAGCACTAAACGCCAATGTCGCCACAGTGAACACCAAGAACAAAACAATCATGGCAATCAAAGAGGTATAACGGCGCAAGCCTTTTTTGGCTTCTTTTTTGGCTGCTGTGCTGGGCGCGGCGTTGTTTGGATTACTCATGGCTTTATCCTTATTTTAAGAATTCATCGACGTTTTTCGCGCTAATCCCCACAAACGGCGGATAAATGGTGCGCTCTTCCATACGATACGATGTAGGCAAGCCTTCCAGCGGCGGTTTGCCTAAGCCCAAATTGGCGGCAACGCGCACGGCATCATGCGCCCATTGTTGGTAGTCGCCGCGTGCTGTGCCTGCCAGCAAGCCTGATTTCACGGCGCGTAAACCCACTTCGCCGCCGTCCGAGCCGTAAACAGGGATGTTGATGCCACGTTTTTTGAGTTCGTTGGCGATGGCGATGGCGGTGTCGTCGTTGTTGGTTAAGATGACTTCCACTTTGGAAAAGTTGGGATTTGCCAGCCATGCTTCTAAGTTTTTCAAGCCCAGCGCGGGGTCAAAGTTGGCGTAGGAAACCATAACTTCGCTCACGGGGCGGGCTAACTCGGGGTAGCTAGACATGGTGGCAACCGCCCAGTCGGAGCGGTCGCGAGTAAATTCTGTGCCTTGCGTGGCTTTCATAAAGGCGTATTGAATGGTGCCATCGCCGTTTTTATCCATGGCGGGGTTGTCTTTAAACGCTTGGGCAACCAGCAAGCCTTGCACCACGCCTGCGGTCATATCATCGCCGCGCAAGTCGTAATCCAGCGGGCAATCGGCAAGGGCGCGTTTGTCGGGCGATGCACCAAAAAACACCACGGGGATTTTTTTGGCGCATAGGTCTTTCATCAACGGGATAACGGCTTGGTTGTTGGCAATATTGAGCACGATGGCTTTGGCATCGGCAGCCGATTGCCCAATTTGTTGGATTTGCGCGTCTTGGTTGGGGGCTTGTTCTATTTTGAGTTTGACGGTGGGATAGTCTTTGCCTGCGGCGAGCACGCCTGCATTCATCAGCTTTTGGAACTCCAAGCTATCGGGCTTATCCACGGAATTGACGGTGATTTTGACTTCTTGGCTAATGGGCGCGGACGCTTCGCCATAGCCAGGTTTGCGCCGCTCGGCGACATCGTTGTTGCACGCGGTAAGCAGGGCGAGCATGAGCAGCGTGGTAAGCGTTTTTTTCTGCATAACAGTTTCTTCCTTTAAGAATGCCGTTGAGATGGGCTTTCTGTGAAAACATGATGTTCCCTGTTTCGCAGGAAGTCTATTTTTGGCTGATGGTGCTGCACAAACTGCCAAAAAATGCGCGACGGCATGATGGGTTGTAGGATGTTTTATGGCGAATAAAACGGAGCTGGGCTTGTAAATGGCACTATATCCCATTTCCCTTGATTCTGTTAAGTGATGTAAGCAAATTTTGTGCTAAATCATGCATTTTGTGAAGATTTGGAAACATTTGTTTGGAGCAGGGTGGATTGAGTGAAGGGAGGCAGCCTGAAAATGGGGGATGATGGTGTGGAGTTTTTCAGGCTGCCTTGGTTGTGGAGAAAGATAAGGCAGCCTGAAAACAGATTCTGCAATGTTTTCAGGCTGCCTTTATGCGTGATGTTTAGGCAGCCTGAAAACAAAAACCCCGTATTCGTGTTGATATGCATACGGGGTGGCTGCCATTTAACATCTGTCATCAAAACGTATCATCCAGCGGCGCAATTTGCCAATGTTTAAGCAATTTGTTGAGCTGGCGCACTTTGCGTTGGCGGATGGCGCGTGCAAGCACAACGGGGGCGTTGAGGGCGAAACGGCGGCGGGCAAAGCCGATGTCGATGACTTCGTACACCAGCATTTCGTTGTGTTCAAAGTGGATTTCGCCTGTGTTGGCGAGGATGCCGCGCCGCGTGCTTTGGTAGCTGCCGTCGGGCTGTTGTTGATAGTGGCCGGCATCGCACCAGATGTGAAAGAGGGGGTCGTTTTGGGCGTTGGCGGGAACGGGGATGCGCAGTTCGGGGTAGCGGCGTTGGGCATCTTTGGCGTTGAGCCACAGGCAAAATAGGAAGAAGCTGCCGCCGAATGCGCCGCCGATGATTGCGCCGAGTAGGAGGGGTGTGGTCATTTTTTGGGCTTACGAAAGTGGGATTGTTGGTTGAGCCATTGGATGGCTTGTTGGGCGCAATCTTGCTCGGCGGCGCGGCGGCTGTGGGCTTGGGCGTAGGTGATTTTGCCGAGTTGCCCGAGATCGCAGGATACGTCAAATAGGGCGGTGTTGCCTTCGCCTGTTTGTTTTTCTATGCGGTATTTGGGCAGGGGGAGGTGTTTGGCTTGCAGCATTTCTTGCAGTTGGGTTTTGGGGTCTTTGGCTTGGGTGTGGGTGTTGAGTTGTTGGATGCGGTGGGCGAACAGGCGTTGCACGGCGGCTTCGGCGGTGGCGAAGTCGGCATCAAAGCTGATGGCGGCGAGCAGGGCTTCTACGGCATCGGCGAGGATGGAGGGGCGGTCGTTGCCGCCGCTTTTGAGTTCGCCCGTGCCGAGGTATAGGGCGTTGCCAATGTGCAGTTCGCGGGCGATTTCGGCGAGGGTGGCTTCTTTGACGAGCTGGGCGCGCAGGGGCGAGAGACGGCCTTCGGGGAGCTTGGGGAAGGCGTGGTAGAGCATTTTGGCGATGGCGTAGTCTAGGATGCTGTCGCCGATGAATTCCAAGCGTTCGTTGTTTTGCGCGTGGTAGCTGCGGTGGGTGAGGGCTTGTTGCAACAGGGCGGGGTTTTTGAAGGTGTAGCCGAGCTGCTTTTGCAGGTGGGCAAGGTGTTGCTGGCGGGGGGAGGCGGTGGTCATGGTGTAATGGATGGTGTGGATGGTGAGGCAGCCTGAAAACGGGGGGCTGGCGATTAGGGGGAATGGTTTTGGCTTCGCTGAAACTTGTTTACTTGTTTTGGCTTTGCCGGAACTTGTTTACCTGTTTTGGCTTCGCTAAAACAGGCTTCGCTCGTTTTCAGGCTGCCTTTGGGGTAATAAAAAAGGCTGGGCTAGAATTTTTTAAATTCCCACACGCTGCCGTCTGCATGGAAACTTAGATAATAGCGTGCACCGTCGGCATCGATTTGGGCGGTGTGCCACATGAGCTTTTGCTGTTTGGGCAGCCAGACGAGGGCGACGTGGTAGGCTTGGGTTTCTACGGCGTTCACGCTTTGGGCTTTTTGCTGCCACGCTTGGGCGATGTCGGCGGCTTGGGCGAAGTCTGTTTGGGCGAGGGGTACGAGATGGCCGGCGGGGTTTTTATTGGGCTCGGGGTCGGTGCCGACGGGGGTGGGCGTCCATTTGCCGTTTTCATAGGTGTAGTACAAGACGTTTTCAGGCTGCTTGGGGTCTTGCAGGTCAATTTCTATGCGGGGGCGCGTGCCGTCAAAAAAGTTGATTTGTTCGTAGATTTGGATGGGCGTGCCTTGCAGCTCGGGCAGTTGGGTGAGCGCTTGCTGGGCGGCGCGCAGGACGGCTTTGTCGCGCAGTATCCATTGCGGCGTTTCAGGCTGCGTTTGTGCTTGTTCCAGCACAACGGGCGTGGAGGCGGAGGCAGCCTGAAAAAGGGTGGGGCGGCTGCTTGGGGCGTGGACAACGGGGGTATCCAGCAGCGGCAGCACAAACGGGATGATGAGGGCGAGCAGCCAAGCTAGCATGGGGTGTCCTTTTTTTCTTGCAGCAGTTGCCGTTCGTACACGGCTTGGGCGAGCGTGCCTGCGTCCACATATTCCAGCTCGCTGCCCAGCGGCATACCGCGTGCCAAGCGGCTGATTTTATAGGGTTGTTCTTTGAGCAACTCGGTGAGCACATAAGCGGTGGCATCGCCTTCGGCGGTGAACGAGGTGGCGATGATGATTTCTTGCACGGGGCTGTTTGCCAAGCGTTCTATCAGTTTTTCCAGCGCAACATGGCTTAAATCCATATTTTGCGTGGGGTTCACGCTGCCCATCAGCACAAAATACAAGCCGTCGTGGCAATGGGCGGCTTCCATCGCGGCAACATCGGCGGGCATGTGCACAATCATTAGGCGCGTGGGGTCGCGTTTTTCATCGGCGCAGATGGGGCATTCATCGCCCTCGCAAAAGGTGTTGCATTGGCGGCAGTTGGCAACTTGTTGCAAGGCGCGTTCTAAGGCGGCAAGCAGTTCGGCTGCGCCGTCGCGGTTTTGTTGCAACAGGGTGTGCGCCATGCGTTGCGCAGTTTTCGCGCCCACGTTGGGGAAAATGCGCAGGGCTTGGATAAGGGCGGTGTAAGCGTCTTTGGGCTGTGGCATGGTTTCAGGCTGCCTTTAACAGGTGGATGGGGTGGCGAAGCTGAGGCAGCCTGAAAACGGATGAACGAAGCGAAAAATGGTTTTCAGCCTGCCTCAACGCAAGCGCATCACGCCTTGGGCAAGGTAACGCCCGTTTGCCCCATGTATTTGCCGTTGCGGTCTTTGTACGAGGTTTCGCACATTTCGTCGCTTTCAAAAAACAGCACCTGTGCCACGCCTTCGCCGGCGTAGATTTTGGCGGGCAGCGGGGTGGTGTTGGAAAATTCCAGCGTAACGTAGCCTTCCCATTCCGGCTCGAATGGGGTTACGTTCACGATGATGCCGCAGCGGGCGTAGGTGGATTTGCCGAGGCACACGGTGAGCACATTGCGCGGGATGCGGAAATATTCCACCGTGCGCGCGAGGGCGAATGAGTTGGGCGGGATGATGCAGCAGTCGTCTTCCACGGTTACGAAATTCTTGGGGTCAAAGTTTTTCGGGTCGACGATGGTGCTGTTGATGTTGGTGAAGATTTTGAATTCGTTGGCGCAGCGGATGTCGTAGCCGTAGCTGGACGTGCCGTAGGAGATGATTTTTTTGCCGTCGGCTTCTTTGATTTGGCGCGGCTCAAACGGGTCTATCATGCCGTGCTGTTCTGCCATGCGGCGTATCCATTTGTCTGATTTGATGGACATTTTTTATCCTTTGCGGTTAAGACATACAGTTATCAAATTGAATGCGGATTGGCTTGCCCTGTTGTTTCATGTTTTCACGGTGAAATCCCGTTAAGATTGAGCAAGCGTGATTGTAATGTTTTCAGGCTGCCTTTGCCATTTGGAATGGATGAGGCAGCCTGAAAATTATCCTTGTTTTTGCCAGCCGCCCAAATAGCCCGCCAGCTCGCTAATCATGTTGCCAATGCTTTCTGCCATCAGGATTTGGCTGGCGAAAGCAAGGCTGGCGGCATCGTCGCCGTGTTGTTCGGCTTCTTCTTGCAACACATCCAAATATTGAATGCGTTTAAGGGCAAAGTTGGCATCCAGCACAAAGGCGATTTGCTCGCGCCACACCAAGCCCAGCTGGGTTACGGTTTTGCCGTCTTTTAAATGCTGCACCACTTCGGGCGCGGTTAAATCTTGCTTGGCGATTTTAATCACGGGGGCGACATCGCCGCTGCCTTTGATTTCGCAATTGTCGTCCAGCTCAAAGCCGCCTTGGCACGCGCCTTGCAGCAGCCATTCGGTCATCAGGCTGCCGGGGGATTGTTGGGTTTGCGGCAGGCGCGCTTCCAAGCCGCCGAGTGCTTCGCGCAGCTTGGCGAGCAGGTTTTCGGCTTTGTTGGCATTGGCGTTGTTAATCAGCAAATAGCCGTGTTTGGTGTCGCAAACGGCTTGGATGCGGCTGCTGCGGGTGAACGCGCGGGGGAGCAGGTCGTCGGTGATTTGCTCTTTGAGTTCCTGTTTTTCTTTACGCCCCACGCTGCGGGCTTCGGCGTTTTGGATTTCGGCGACTTTGTCGTCCAAAATTTCGCGAATCACGCTGGCGGGCAGCACTTTTTCGGCTTTTTTCAGCGCGATAGACCATGTGAAATCGGCAGGGAATACCAGCTCGGGGCTGAAACCGTGCGGCGCGGCAAAGCCTTCGCTAAACCAATCCAGCCCTGTAATCGGGGCGAATTCGGCTTCGCTGAGTTTGGCGGTGAGCGTGTCTAAATCGGGCAGGGTTTCAAGATTGATGGGGTAGAAATTGAGTTGTTTGAACCACATGGTTTGTGTTTTTCTCGTATGGCTTGAAAGGGCGGCGATTATAGCATTTGGGCAGCCTGAAAAGCGAAAACGGCAGGTTTCAGGCTGCCTTTGCGTGACAACAAACGCACCAAGGCGTTTTCAGGCTGCCTATATGATGTCTATATGATGAAGGTATAGTCGTCGGTATTAAACGATTGTTCCATGTCTTCGGCGGGTACATTGTGCGATGCGCCCACGGTTTTGGCAGGCACGCCGACCACGGTAGTTTGCGCGTCCACATCGCGGATGACCACGCTGCCCGCGCCGATTTTGGCGCAATGCCCGATACGGATGTTGCCGAGTATGGATGCGTTTGCGCCTATCATCACGCCGTCGCCCACTTTGGGATGGCGGTCGCCGCTTTGTTTGCCCGAACCGCCCAGCGTTACGCCGTGCAGCAGGGAAATGTCGTTGCCCAACACGGCGGTTTCGCCGATAACGATGCCCGTGCCGTGGTCAAACATGATGCCATGCCCGAACACGGCAGCGGGGTGGATGTCCACGCCAAATACTTCGCTGGCGCGGTTTTGCAGAAAATAGGCAAGGGTTTGGCGGTTGTTGTTCCACAGCCAATGGTTGATGCGGTGCGATTGGATGGCGTGGTAGCCTTTGAAATAGAGCAGGGGCAGGCAATATTGGTCGCAGGCGGGGTCGCGGTCGTAGCACGCGGTAACGTCGGCAACGGCGGCTTCTACGATGTCGGGGCTGCTTTCTAACACGCGCATAAAGGTTTCGTATAGGGCGCGCGCATCCATGGTGCTGCTGGATAGTTTGCTGGATAGATGGAAGGCGAGCACGCGGGCGAAGCTGTCGTGGCGCAATACGGTGAGGTGCAAAAAGCTGGCGAGCATGGGCTCGGATTGCGCGGCTTGGGCGACTTCTTGGCAGATGGCTTGCCATAGGGTGTGTTGGTTGATAGGCATGATGGCGGGGGAATGAAAAAAGCGGAATGGTACGTTGTTTTGCGGGATTGATAAAGGCGTTTCAGGCTGCCTTTTGCGGGAGGAACGGATAAGGCAGTCTGAAAAATGGGTTTTCAGGCTGCCTAAAGGTTCAGCAAATCATGTTCTATGGGCATCGGATGCGCGTTAATTTCCAACGTGGCTTCACACAAGGCGAGGTTAAAGCGAAACACTACATCAGGCATCTCGCGCCCGCTTCATGCTTAGCTTACTAAGCAATACAGCTCACACGGCATGGCGTTTCCTTTTTGTTCAATTCATCAGCAAAATCGGCACAAAAAGGCAGCCTGAAAACGCTGTTTGCGGTTTTCAGGCTGCCTCATTACGCATTTAACAACTCAAACGCTTATTTTTTCTTTTTTTGCGGTGGCAAGTCGGTGCAAGTACCGTTTGCCACTTCGGCCGCCATGCCGATGGATTCACCCAAGGTTGGGTGCGGGTGGATGGTGCTGCCAATATCCACCGCATCGCAGCCCATTTCAATCGCCAGGCAGATTTCGCCAATCATATCGCCCGCGTGCGTGCCTACAATGCCGCCGCCGATAATCAGGCCGGTTTCCGCATCAAAAATCAGTTTGGTGAAGCCTTCGTCGCGGCCGTTGGCAATGGCGCGACCCGAAGCCGCCCAAGGGAACACCGATTTGGTGATTTTGATGCCGTCGCGTTTGGCGATTTCTTCGGTAACGCCCACCCAAGCCACTTCGGGGTCGGTGTACGCCACGCCCGGAATCACGCGCGCGTCAAAGTAGGCTTTGTGCCCTGCGCAGTTTTCGGCGGCAACGTGTGCTTCGTGAACCGCTTTGTGCGCCAACATGGGTTGTCCCACCACGTCGCCGATGGCGTAGATGTGTGGCATGTTGGTGCGTTGTTGTTTGTCCACTTCAATAAAGCCGCGTTCGGTTACTGCCACGCCTGCTTTTTCGGCGGAGCAAAGTTTGCCGTTGGGTGCGCGACCTGCGGCAACCAACACCAAGTCGTAGCGTTGTGGCTCTTTGGGCGCTTTTTCGCCTTCAAAGGTAACGTAGATGCCATCTTCTTTGGCTTCAACGGCAACGGTTTTGGTGCCAGTCATGATGTTGTCAAAGCGATGGGCGTTCATTTTTTCCCATACTTTTTCCAAGTCGCGATCCGCGCCTTGCATCAAGCCGTCCATCATTTCTACCACGTCTAAACGCGCGCCCAGCGTGCTGTAAACAGTACCCATTTCCAAGCCGATGATGCCGCCGCCGATAATCAGCATGCGTTCAGGCACTTGGCGCAATTCCAAAGCGCCAGTTGAATCCACAATGCGTGGGTCTTCGGGGATAAACGGCAGTTTCACCACACGGCTGCCCACGGCGATAATCGCATTTTTGAAGGCAACGGTTTTTTTCTCGCCTGTTTGCGTGGCTTGTTCGTATTGAGCTGATTCGGTTAAAGCCACTTCAATATGGTTCGCGCCCACAAATTGACCATTACCGCGAATGATGTCCACTTTGCGCGCTTTTGCCATGCCCGCCAAGCCGCCTGTTAATTTGGCAATCACTTTTTCTTTGTAGCTACGCAAGCCGTTGATGTCAATTTCAGGCTCGTTGAATTTGATGCCGTTGGCAGCAAGGTGTTTCACTTCGTCGATTACGGCTGCGTTGTGCAACAGTGCTTTGGATGGAATGCAACCCACGTTCAAGCATACGCCGCCTAATGTGCTGTATTGCTCAATCAGGGCAACTTTCAAGCCTTCATCGGCTGCGGCAAAGGCAGCAGAGTAGCCGCCAGGACCGCCACCCAATACCACTACATCGTATTCGGCATCAGCAGAGCCTGCAAATTGTGCGGCTTGGGGCGCAGGTGCTGCGGCTTTGGGTGCTTCGGCAGCGGGGGCAGCAGCTTTGGGCGCTTCGGCTGCGCCTGCGGCTTCCACCACAGCAATCACGCCGCCTTCTGAAATTTTGTCGCCCACTTTAACTTTAACTTCTTTCACTACGCCTGCGGTTTCGGCGGGCACATCCATGGTGGCTTTGTCTGTTTCCAAAGTAATCAAAGTTTGTTCCAGGGCAACGGTGTCGCCTGCTTTGATTTCCACGGCGATGATGTCCACATTTTCGTGTCCGCCAATATCGGGCACTTTCAGCTCAACTAAACTCATACTAAACCTTCCTTATCATGGTTTATCGTGTTTACAAAATGATTCAGGCGGCAGCCTGAAAGAAAATGACGGGGCGCATTATACGCTATTTATGGGCGATGGGTGGGCTCGGATTGGTTGATGCGTGTCAATTTTAGGCAGCCGTGCCGCTGGCGGGCGGGGGTTCTAAAAACCGTTTTCCATCATGATTTGCCCGGGGATTTTGTTGCGGTGCATGGCGAAGCCTTGGTCTAGCAGGGCTTTGAATGTGTCTTGCACCATGGCGGGGTTGCCGCAGAGCATGAAGCGGCTGCGTTCTTTGCTGAACGTGAGTTGGAATGCTTGGCTTAAACTGCCGTTGCGCAGGCTTTCAGGCAGCCTGAAATGCAGCCGTTCGCGGTCGGTTTCGCGCGTGGTGATGGGCACAAAACGCAGTTTGTGGTGATACTCGCCCACCAGCGGATGCTCGGCAAGCTGGGCGATGTGGTCGTTAAAAATCAAATCGTTGTTGTGCGATACGCTGTGGGCAAGGGCGAGCGTGTCAAAGCGTTGCCAGATTTCAGGCTGCTGAATAATGGAAAGAAACGGCGCAATGCCCGAGCCTGTGCACAGCATGATTAAATCGTCGCCATCGGGAAAACGCTCGGGCAGGAAAAAGCCTTGCGCGGTTTTGTCTAACAGGATGCTGTCGCCCGCTTGCATGGCGGCGAGCTTGGCAGACATTTCGCCATCGGGAATTAAAATGGCAAAAAATTCCAGCGTATCGGCGTATTCGGCGGATGTGATGGAATAGGCGCGCCAAATGAAGCCTGCGCCTTGGGTGAAGCCGAGGCGGGCGAACTGCCCTGCGGCGAAGCGGTAGCTTTCGGGGCGGGTGGTGGCGAAGGTGATGTGGGTGGGGCTATGGTGTTTTATCCACAGGATTTGTTCGGTGGTGTATTTATTTTCTTGCATGATGTGTGATCTTTGGTGAATAGGCAGCCTGAAAATGGGGTAGGGCGGTTTTCAGGCTGCCTTAGTTAGAAAAAAGTGTTATTACATCCAATGTTATTTATAATTTAATAGCATATACTTGGAAATCTGAATTATATTATGTTTAAAATCTACGAAGCGTTACGGGTAGAAATTCATTTGATAAGGTTGTTTGTTGTGTACTCTTGAATTCCAAATGTAATTCATCATATCTTTTTTCTACTGTAAAAGACATTTCTAGCTTACGCCCATTTAATTCGGGAATAACATCATTAAATACAAAATCTACTTTGTTTCCATGCTGCTTTACGCTTTGTAAAAATGGAAAATCTTTTACGTCAGGTAGAACCAGCTTAATTTTAGCGGGATTAACAGAAAGATTTTGTTGAGGAGTGCGTTCATTGATTGAAATAATTAACGCCGTAATTCTCGATTGTATTACGTATTGAACACAGCTTTCAGGTTGGTATAAATCCTGAAAATGTGGGTGTTGTTCTGTAACATTCATGGTGCGTAATGTTGCTAACAAACTTAGTTCGCAAACTTTTCTAATATTACGATCACCTGGATATTGCTCTTTGATGCGCTCAGTCTCTTGTACTAGTGCATCAGCTGATTCAATATCAAATTGAGCCATAGCTGATAGCGGCATGAGAGTGCTCAGCACAGTTAATAGTTTAACAAAAGATAAAATGGATTGTTTTTTCATAAATTACTCGGCTTATTTAAATAGGTTTAATAACTATATTTTCAGGCTGTCTCATTCGTGATAGGCAGCCTGAAAACGCTTTTACGCCTGATAACAAGCCACCATCCGCTGCGCTGCTTCCACGCATTTTTCTATTTCGTCCACCAAGGCAATGCGAACATAGCCCTTGCCGGGGTTGCCGTGTTCCGTGTCGCGAGCGAAAAATCTGCCGGGTAATACTTGCACACCCGTTGCGCGGTAGAGTTCCTGCGTGAAGCGCAAATCGTCGCCATCTGGGATGGGCAGCCAAATGTAGAACGAGGCTTGCGGCATGGTTACGTTGAATTTTTGCCGCAAAATTGGCACCACGCGGTCAAATTTTTGCTGATAGGCGCGGCGGTTGGCTTCAACATGGGCTTCATCGTTCCAAGCGGCGATGCTGGCGCGTTGCACGGGCAAACTCATCGCGCTGCCGTGGTAGGTGCGATAGAGCAAAAACGGTTTGAGCAATTTTTCATCGCCTGCCACAAAGCCCGAGCGCAAACCGGGCGCGTTGGAGCGTTTGGATAGGCTGGTAAACATGATGATGTTGTCAAACGTGCGCCCCAACTCGGCGGCGGCTTGCAGGCAGCCGATGGGTTTGTGTCCGTCAAAATAGATTTCGGCATAGCATTCATCGGAAGCAATGATAAAGCCGTATTTATCTTGCAATTCAAATAATTGCGCCCAATCATCGCGCGTTAGTACGCTGCCTGTGGGGTTATCGGGCGAGCACACGAATACGATTTTGCAACGCGCCCATTTTTCGGCGGGCACGCTGCCCCAATCGGGCAAAAAACGCGGCGCGACGGTGTTGGCGTACACAATTTCGCCGTTGCCCAAAATCGTCGCGCCTTCGTAGATTTGGTAAAACGGATTGGGCGACACCACAACGGGCTTTTCGCTGGCAACAGGGTCAAGCGCGGCTTGCACAAAGGAAAACAACGCCTCGCGGCTGCCCAATATCGGCAAAATTTGCGTGTCGGGGTTCAACGTTAAGCCATCGTAACGGCGATGCAGCCAATTGGCGCAGGCTTGGCGCAGCTCGGGCAAGCCCAGCGCGGCGGGATATTTGGACAGCTCGGGCAGCGCGGCAATCAGCGCATCGGTGAGCACGGGCGGCGTGGGATGTTTGGGCTCGCCGATATAAAGCGGGATTTCGCTGATGCCATCGGGTGGCGCAATGCCTTGCATGGCTTCGCGCAGGCGGGCGAATGGATAGGGGTGAAGTTGATTGAGATGGCTGTTCATGGGTTATCCTTGTGGTTTGGGCAGCGTGGGATGGTGTTTTAGGTTGCGGCGTTTCAGGTTGCATCAAAAGAGACGGCATTATAAAGCGTTTTCGCTGTGCGGCTCTACTTCGCAGGGCAGGCAGCCTGAAAACCCGTTTGCATTGTTTGTAAATAAATCGCTTGATAAACAATATATTGTGCTTGCTTGCTCTACAATAGAATGAACCCGCCATCCGCCATTTGGCAGTCTGAAAATGAAAATGCGCGACGCAAATTTGTTTTCCATATTTTCCGCAACTTAGCAAACATTCGTAATTTACGAATGTTTAAATTTGATGTGCGTCAATTTTTGTAACCGCGATTAGGCATAAACTTCGTTCCGTTTTCACCCTAAACCGATTGGCTTTTAGGGCAATTTTTTACCTTGCTCTATTGGTTATTTTTATGAATACAATTTGGCTTCACTATGAAAACGCGTCGAAAACGCCGCCGCTGCGTTTTACGCGCGAAGAAATTGTGTGGCAGGAAGTGCCCAATGAGGTGTCGCTGGCGTTTTTGTTTTCAGGCTGCCCTTTGCGCTGCGTGGGCTGCCACAGCGCGGATTCTTGGAAGGCGGGGTTGGGTGCGGATTTGTCGGTGGATTATTTGCGCGAGCGGTTGCGGCGGTATGCGGGTTTGCTCACTTGCGTATTGTTTTTGGGCGGCGAATGGCAGCCTGAAAACTTGTTGGCACTGCTGCGGGTGGCGCGTGATGAATTTGGCTTGAAAACGTGTTTATACACGGGCTTAGAATGGGGGGAAGTGCCGCCGATGCTGTTGCCTGAGCTGTCGTTTTTGAAAACGGGGCGGTGGCTGCCCGAGCGCGGTGGGCTGGATAATCCGAATACCAATCAGCGTTTTGTGGATTTGGAAACGGGGGCGGATTTAACGTCTTCGTTTTGGCGGCGGCAATAGATGTTGCTGCGCTGGGTGGTGTTTTCAGGCTGCCTTAGCGGGATGATTGCAACGGCGCGAAATGTGGCATGAGGCAGCCTGAAAACGGGCGCACGGCAAACGCGCAGCACAACAAACTGCCAACAATAACGTTTTCAGGCTGCCTCAATCGGGTAAACAAGCCCGCCATACCATCACAACAAAAACAGTTTTCCCTGCTGCAGTTCTTTTCAGGCTGCCTGAAACGTGCTGCGGTGTTTTTTCAACCACTCACACATTGGAGAACATCATGCTTCGGCTGCATCCCGAACAAATCCAATCCAAACTCAGCTTTATCCAACACTATATGGCGGCGCACAACGCGGCAGACGGCTCAACCATGGATGCCAACGCCAACGTTACCCATAAAAACATCGCCACGCTGGAAAGCGAGTTGCTTAAAGACGTTTTCGTGCAAATTAACCGCGCCCAAGTGTCGCGCAAAATTGGCGAATTATTTGGCGACGATTTGGCGCGCGAATATGTGCGCCAAATTGAAGCGCATGAAATTTATGTGCACGATGAAACCAGCCTGAAACCCTATTGCGTGTCGGTAACCATGTATCCGTTTTTGCGCGATGGTCTCACCAAATTGGGCGGCGAATCGCGCGCGCCGCAGCATTTGGCCTCGTTTTGCGGCTCGTTTATCAACTTTGTGTTTGCCATCAGCGCCCAGTTTGCCGGCGCGGTGGCAACGGTGGAATTTTTGACTTATTTTGATTATTTCGCACGCAAGGATTTTGGCGCGGATTATTTGACCACCCACCGCAGCGAGATTGAAAACGCCTTGCAGCAAGTGGTGTACAGCATCAATCAGCCCGCCGCCGCGCGGGGCTACCAAAGCGTGTTTTGGAATATTTCGCTGTATGACCGCTATTATTTTGACGCGATGTTTGGCGATTTTGTGTTCCCCGATTTCACCAAACCCGTGTGGGCGAGCGTGTCGCGCTTGCAAAAATTTTTCCTAAATTGGTTCAACCAAGAGCGCAACAAAGCGGTGCTCACCTTCCCCGTGGTAACGGCGGCGATGCTCACCGAGCAGGGCAAATGCAAGGATGATGAGTTTGCCAATATGCTTGCGCATGAATTAAGCCAGGGCAATTCATTTTTTGTGTACCAATCCGACAACCCCGATTCGCTGGCATCTTGCTGCCGACTGCGCAACCAAATTGAAGACCGCACCTTTTCCTATTCGCTGGGCGCGGGTGGCGTGGCAACGGGGTCAATTAACGTGATTACCATCAACATGAATCGCTTGGTGCAAGATGGGCGCGATTTGGCGGTTGAAGTGGACAAAATCCACCGCTATCAATATGCCTACCGCAAGCTGATGGAAGAATACCAAGCGGCGGGCTTGTTGCCTGTTTACGATGCGGGCTTTATCTCGCTGGATAAGCAATTTTTAACCATCGGCATCAACGGCATGGTGGAAGCCGCCGAAAGCCAAGGCATTCAGGCTGCCTATACGCCCGAATATGTAGATTTTGTGCAATCGCGGCTCAAAATTATCTTTGAAGCCAACAAAGCCGCCAACGCCAAATACGGCGTGAAATTCAACACCGAATTTGTGCCCGCCGAAAACTTGGGCGTGAAAAACG
This sequence comes from Kingella bonacorsii, assembly GCF_016623605.1. Lineage (NCBI taxonomy): Bacteria > Pseudomonadati > Pseudomonadota > Betaproteobacteria > Neisseriales > Neisseriaceae > Kingella > Kingella bonacorsii. Next base: position 212,579 of record NZ_JAEHNZ010000001.1, read on the forward strand.
CCAAATGGGATAAGGCAGACGGCTATTTTGTGCCGCGCGATTGCTATAACTCTTATTTCTATGTGGTGGAAGACGATAAAACCAACGCGCTGGATAAATTCCTGCTGCATGGGCGCGAGTTGATAGACTGGCTAGACGGCGGCTCGGCATTGCATTTGAATTTAGACGAAGCCCTGCCGCAATCAGGCTTTCGTGCCTTGCTAGACATCGCCGCCAAAACAGGCTGCAATTATTTCTGCACCAATGTGAAAATCACCATTTGCAACCAATGCGAACACATAGACAAGCGCACGCTCAGCGCGTGCAGCGCGTGCGGCTCGCCCGATATTGACTACGGCACGCGCGTGATTGGCTACTTGAAGCGCGTGTCCGCGTTCAGCCACGGGCGGCGCAAAGAACATGCCCTGCGGCATTACCACCGCGAAGCGGCTTGACCTTATTCCGCGCATTTAATCGGCAGCCTGAAAACGGGATGGGCTTCATCAACCGTTTTCAGGTTGCCTTACTTGGTATAGCAAGTAGGGTATGTGGCTCTGCCACGCACCGTTTAAGCCCTGCCAAGCGTTGCGTGAACCAGTTCTCACACCCTACGAACCTAATTTCCAGCCTAATAAACGGTGTTGGAAAACATCGCGTTGTTTACACTTTTTCAGGCTGCCTATTGCCTACACCCAAGGCGGTTGGCAATCCATCCAACCGCCTTTTTTGCATCCGAAAGGCAGCCTGAAAACCACAAAACCAGTAAAATCCCACCCTTTTCACGCACACGCCATCCCATGCCCTCTGTAACCCTGTTCACCCTGTTTCTACTCGGCTTTTTCGGCGGCACGCATTGCATCGCCATGTGCGGCGGCTTGTCCACCGCCTTCGCCTTGCAACTGCCGCCGCACATTAAACGCCATTGGCTCATCATCCTGCTCAACCTCGGCAGGCTCACCAGCTACACCCTAATCGGCACGTTGATGGGCGCGCTTTCGCAGCTCGGCAGCACGCTCGCCCACACCCACACCCTGCAACTTATCCTCGCCGCCCTCGCCAATCTGCTCCTGCTGTTCACAGGGCTGTATCTCGCCAACATCCTGGCATGGGCAGCCAAAATAGAACACATCGGGCGACCCATCTGGCAACGGCTCAACCCGCTATTAAACAAACTGCTGCCCATCCAAAGCCTGCCCGCCTGCTTCGGCGCGGGGATGCTGTGGGGCTGGCTGCCCTGCGGCTTGGTGTACAACGCCTCGCTTTACGCGTTGGGCAGTAGCTCCGCGCTGTGGGGCGGCTTGTATTTACTCGCATTTGGGCTGGGCACGCTGCCTAATCTCATCGCCGCAGGGCTGTTCGCCAGCCAACTGCGCGCGCTGTTGCAAAAGAAAGGGCTGCGGCTGATGGCAGGCTTGCTGGTGAGCGCGTGGGCGGTTATCCAGCTTGCCCGTGTGATGACACAATTTTAGGCAGCCTGAAAACGAGTAAAGCGCGGTTTAGCAGGGCTAAAACAATAAAGCCTATTAAGCCGTTTCAGGCTGCCTCAATTAAGCACACTAAAAGGCAGCCTGAAAGCTAATAGAGGGGCGATGACTCGTTGCCAAATAGCGCAGCGGATAGAACGGCAACACGTTGGCAAATAACCGCAAGCCACCCATGCCTATTAAATACATTTTCAGGCTGCCTATTGCACAACCGCAAAGGCAGCCTGAAAAGCAAAAAACCAGCAAACACGTTTGCTTCATTGAAATACGCTTTACCCATTTTCAGGCTGCCTCACACAGCCGCAATAGGCAGCCTGAAAAATAAAAACCACCCGCTAAACTAAGCAGGTGGTTTTTCTTGTGTACTCGACTTACCAGAGTTTTGGTAGTGGTTTGTTTTAATCGTCCTCTTGCGCCCCGAGTTGCAGATAGTTTTCAATGCCCATGCTGGCAATCAACTCCTGCTGAGTTTCCAACCAATCAATGCGTTCCTCGTTTTCAAACTTCTGTTCTTCCAACAAATCACGCGAAACATAATCCTGATGCGCCTCGCAAACCGCAATCGCCGCCATCAGCGCATCATGTTTTTCATATTCTTTTTTCAAATCGCAATCAATAATTTCCGCAGGCGATTCCCCAATCAGCAATTTGCCCAGCTCTTGCAAATTGGGCAAGCCTTCGAGCAGCAACACGCGCTCGATAATCGCATCCGCCGATTTCATCTCTTTAATCGAGCGTTTATAGAAATTGCAGCCCAATTCCTCTAAACCCCAATTTTTTAAAATGCGCGCGTGCAGAAAATATTGGTTAATGGTAACCAGCAGCAAGCCCAAATTCTTGTTCAGCTGTTGGATAACTTGACGGTCTCCTTGCATCGCCCAATCCTTACACTTGGCTTTGCAAGTAATTTTGCTCGCCCATCATCGTAATCAAGCGAAGCTGTTGTTCCAACCAATGCGCGTGGTCTTCTTCCGTGTCTTTCAGCTGACCCACCATCAATTCGCGCGTAACATAATCTTGTTTTTCTTCGCACAATTTCACGCCTTGTTTCAACGCCGCGCGAACATGCATTTCCGTTGCCAAATCCGCTTCCAAGCATTCTTTCACCGTTGTGCCGATGTTCAAGCCCTCGGGAATCATTTTAGGCGTGCCGCCCAGCATCAAAATGCGGCGGATGAAATCTTCCGCGTGTTGCGTTTCCTCTTCCATTTCATGGTTCAAACGCTCAAACAATTTGGTGTAGCCCCATTCGGCATACATGCGGGAATGAATAAAATATTGGTCGCGGGCAGCCAGTTCGCCGGCCAGCAACTCGTTCATATAAGCCAAAACTTCTTTATCGCCTTGCATATTTATTTTCCTTGTAATGTGAATGTTAAAAAACGAGAGAGACATCACGTCTCAACGCGGAGCGCATTGTAGCAATGTTTCAGTAAAAATCAAATTTCATATTAAAATACAAACAATTATCAACAATGCCCTGCCTATGGATTTAAGATGATAAGCATTTTTATCCCGCAAAATTCATAGCAACATCAAATAACTAATTTGAAAATGATTGCCGATTGTTATTAACCCTCCATTTTTGCCTGCTGAATATTTACGTTTATTTACAAAAACAGCTTTCAGGCTGCCTGAATATGTGTTTTAATTTTGCGCAGGCTTGGAAATAGGCTAAAATTATGCGCCGTTGCACACGTTGCAACGTTTTTCAATTTTTCACGAATAAAAGGTGAATATTATGCTAACAGGAAGCATTGTTGCACTCATTACCCCCATGCACGCCGATGGCAGCGTGAACTACGAACAACTGCAAGCATTGGTTGAATGGCACATCGCCAATGGCACCGATGCCATCGTTGCCGTGGGCACAACAGGCGAATCCGCCACCCTTTCCGTTGATGAGCATTTGAAAGTGGTTGAAACCGTAATCAAAACCGCCAACAAGCGCATTCCTGTGGTTGCAGGCGCAGGCGCAAACAACACCCGCGAAGCAATTGTGCTTGCCCAAGCAGCCGAAAAACTGGGCGCAGACTACACGCTGTCTGTTGTCCCTTACTACAACAAACCTTCGCAAGAAGGCATGTATCAACACTTCAAAACCATTGCCGAAGCCGCTGCCATTCCCATGATTGTTTATAACGTGCCAGGACGCACCGTGGTGGATATGTGCAACGACACCATTATCCGCTTGGCTCAAATCCCCAACATCGTGGGCGTAAAAGAAGCCAGCGGCAACATTGGGCGCGTGGTTTCTTTGATTAACAACGTACCCGAAGGTTTTGCCGTTTATTCGGGCGACGACCCCACAGGCATGGCGAATATGCTGTGCGGCGGCAAAGGCGTGATTAACGTGGCAGGCAACGTTGCGCCTAAATTGTTCTCGCAAATGTGCCATAGCGCATTGGATGGCAATATTGCCCAAGCCCGCGAGCTTAATAAACGACTTGTGCCTTTGTATGACGTGATGTTCTGTGAGCCTAGCCCCGCTTCGCCCAAATGGGCAGCATCGCAACTGGGTGTGTGCGCGGAACACGTGCGCTTGCCTATCTTGCCATTAAGCCCTGCCGCGCAAGAGAAAGTTCGTGCTGCTTTAAAAGCAACCAACTTGATTTGATTTTTTTGGAAGGTGTACATGAACCACATCAAACCCCTTGTCTTAGCCTTAACCGCTATCAGTCTCGCTGCCTGTTCAGGCAGCAAAAAAGAAAATCCGAAGCTGGATTACCAATCGGCAAACAATAAAATCGTGAGTTTGGAAGTCCCTCCCGATTTGAACGACCCGCGCAACGGCGATTTATACAGCTTGCCCAGAGGCACAACCGCCAGCCCCGATGCGATGAAAGAAACCAAATCGCAAGGCAGAAAAAAAGTCTTGAATCAAGTGAAAGACGCATATATTGAACGCCAAGGTAACCAACGCTGGTTGGTGGTGAAAAACAAATCGGCAGCCGAAATGTGGCCTTTGCTGCGCGCATTCTGGCAAGAAGCAGGCTTCACCATTTATTCCGAAGAGCCACAAGCGGGCTTGATGGAAACCGAATGGGCAGAAAACCGTGCCAAATTGCCGAATCAAGGCTTGCGTAAATTGTTTGACAAAGTGGGCATGGGCGGCGTGTATACCACCAGCGAACGGGATAAATTCTTGATTCGCATGGAGCGCAACAGCCACACGGGCGATTTGGATATTTTCTTTACCCACAAAGGCTTGGAAGAAGTCTTTGACAGCAAAAAAGAAGAAAGCACCATTTGGCAGCCCCGCGCCAACGACCCTAATTTGGAAGCAGCGTTTTTGTCGCGCTTCATGCAGTATTTAGGCGTGGATGAAGCGGTTGCCACACAACAAACGGCGGTTCGCGCAGACCAAGCGCAAGGCACGGAATTTGCCAAGTTGGAACAAGATAGCGTGATTGTATATGGCGCGGCAGAGCGCAATGTAAACCGTATTGCGGCGGCGCTTGACCGCGTGGGTTTGACGGTGCAGCAGTTTGTGAGCGAGCGGGGCATGTTTATCGTGCGTCCTGCGCCAACGCAAAGCGAAGAGCTGGCGCAAGCGGCGGCAGATAATCGCAAAGCCGGTTTGTTAAGCCGCTGGTTCAAAGGTAAGAAAGACAAACAGCCTGTTGCCGCATCTAATCAGCCCGTGCAGTTGCTGGTGGGCTTGGTGCAAGAGCCGAATGGGCAGCGTGTTGTGCTGCTGGACCAAACGGGTAAACCGTTGAACGATGCGCGTGCCAATAAATGGATACGCGATTTGTATAACGAGTTGAAGTAAACAATAGAAGGCAGCTTTTCAGGCTGCCTTTTATATTGAGGCAGCCTGAAAACAGAGGCAGCCTGAAAAAGCAAAACCCGCATCCAATCCAATGATGCGGGTTTATGATTATGCGGCTTAGTCGTTGCTGCTTTCTTTTTCGCCATTATTCGCCGTGCGGCGGGAGAATGTGATGCCAAGCTGTTTGAGCTTGCGGTATAAGTGGGTGCGTTCTAAGCCCACTTTTTGCGCGACGCGGCTCATGTTGTGGTTTTCTTGGCGGATGTGAAATTCAAAATAGCGCCGTTCCAACTCTTCGCGCAGTTCGCGCAGGGGAAGGTTGAAATTGAATGCGCTGCGAATGTCGGCAAAAATCTCTTCGGTGTTGAATTGATTGAGCAGGCGGGAAACAGCAACATCGCTGATTTCGTTTTGTTCGCAGTTCAACACCAAGCTGTTTACCACGTTTTTCAATTGTTCAAAATTACCCGGCCAATCATATTGGCGCAGGCGGTTCATCGCGCTTGCGGCAAATTTGACGGGGCGGTTGGGAGCAATTTCGTTGAGTAGTTTGTTGACGATAAAAGGGATATCTTCGGAATGCTGCCGCAAAGCAGGAATGTTGATGATGGCGCTGGACAAAACGCTCATCAGGCGGGTGTCGCTTTGGGAATTATCCAAAAGCTCGTTAAGCGGGCGCGAGCTGGTAAACACGATGCGGGTGTTGTGTTTGTCGGCTTTGCTGGTGAGAAAGGCGATGCCTTGGCGGATGTTTTTGCTGGATTGCGAAATATCGCCCAAATAAAGCACGCCGTTGGTAGCTTTGTTGAGCAATTCGCTGGGGATGTCGATGATTTGCTCGGGGCGTGTGGGTTGCACCCATGGGGTGTTTTCTTTGTGGAAAAAGCGGGCGATGATTTCAAAGGGCGAGCCTGTTTCGCCAATGAGCAGCACGGCGTTGTTATGCGTTTGCGCTTGTTTGATTTGCTGATTGAAGTTTTGAATTACGGCGCTGTTACCCAAGCCTTCGATAACGGCGCTTTTGTTGTCTGCGGTTTCGCTTTGTTTGAGCGCGCGTTCAACGGTTTGCAAAAGTTTTTGCAAGGGGATGGGCTTTTCTAAGAAATCCAGCGCGCCGATTTTGGTGGCTTCTACGGCGGTATCGATGCTGCCGTGTCCGCTCATCATAATCACGGGCATGGTGAGCTGTCCGTTTTTCGCCCATTCTTTGAGCAGGGTAATACCGTCGCTATCGGGCATCCAAATATCCAGCAGCACAAGGGCGGGGCGGTTTTTGTTTCGCATGGCACGCGCTTCGCCGGCGTTGGCAGCCAACGAAACGGTGTAGCCTTCATCTTCAAGAGTTTCCTGCAATACTTCGCGAATTCCAATTTCGTCATCGACGATCAAGATGTCTGTACTTCTCATGAGTTTTCTGCTTCTGTTGTTGTTATCTTAGGTAGTGTGATGCTGATGTTGGCACCCGACGGTATTTGGTTGGCGATGCTGATGTGCCCGCCGTGTTCTTCTATGATTTTCTTGACTACGGGCAAGCCCAGCCCCGTGCCTGCGGGTTTGTCGGTAACATAGGGTTCAAAGGCGTTTTGCAGCATCTGCGGGGTGAAACTTTTGCCGTTGTTGGTTACGGTGAGACTGATGGTGGTCTCGTGCACCAGTATTTGTATGTGCGTTTCAGGCTGCGGGTCGCTTTCGGCTGCTTCGGCGGCGTTTTTGAACAGGTTGTGCAACACTTGGCGCATGGCGGTGGTGTCGGCTTTTATCCACGCGGGTTTGGGGCTGAAATCGGCGATGAATTGGCAGGGGATGCTTTCGTAGAGCACTAAAACTTCGGAAACCAGGGCGTTGAGATTGGTTTCGGTGAGTTTTAGCCTTGGAGCGCGGGCGTAGTTGCGAAAGGCTTCTACCATTTCTTTGAGCGCGGCGACTTGTTTGATGATGGTATCGGTGGATTTGGTGAGAATCTGCGCGTCTTTTGTATCCAGTTTGTCTTGCAATTTCCATGCCAACCGTTCGGCGGAGAGCTGGATGGGGGTGAGGGGGTTGCGGATTTCGTGGGCAAGGCGTTTGGCGACTTCGCCCCATGCGGCTTCTTTTTGGGCGCGGACGAGTTCGGTGATGTTGTCGAACACGAGCACGAGACCTTTGCCGTTTTCGGCGGGCAGGCGGATGGCTTTGCCCAGCAGGATGCGGCTGCTGTCTTGGGCGGTGTAGGAAAGCTCAACGGGGTCGGGGCTGTGTTCGCTGGCAATCAGGGCGTTGATTAGGTTAGCGGCGGCGTGGTGCTGGGGGCTTAAATCTTGCCATGCGCTGCTTGGTTCGCCGATGAGTTGGGCGAGGTTGATGTCCAGCATGTTTTCGGCGCTGGCGTTGTAGGTTTTCAGGCTGCCGGAGTAGCCGAGGGTAATCACGCCTGCGCTCAGGCTGCTTAACACGCGTTCTAAATAATGGCGGGCGGCTTCTTGTTCTTTGCGGTGGCGTTCGTTGGCGTATTGGGCGTTGGCAAGCTGTTGGGTCATGTAGTTGAACATGCCGGCGAGCTTGCCCAGCTCGTCTTGGCTGTTTACGGGGATGCGGCGGCTGAAATCGTTGTGGGCAACGGAGCGCGCGCCGTCCGCCAGAGCGAGGATGGGTTCTACAAAGCGGTGGGCGAAATAAAGGGCGGCGGCAAGCGATAAGAGGATGGCGAGCAAGGCGGCGATGAGCAGGGTGGCGAGAAAGAAGGTTTGCAGGCCTTTTTGGGCGAAGACGAGTTCGGCGTATTTGGCGCGGGCGGATTCGATGAGCTCGGCATCTTTAGCGACGCTTTCGGGAATCGGCTGCCTGAAAAAGAAGATGTATTGCTGACTGACGTATTTTGGCAGCATTATCCAGCCGCTAGCATATAACGTGCCATTTACGTTTTCAATGCTGCGGATGATTTGCTGCTGTTGCAGGGATTTGAGGATGGCGGGGTCAAAATCGGGAGCGGGGAGTTTTTGCGGATTACGCTCGGCGATGAGTTTGTGGCCGTTTAGCTGCCAGATGGCGAGGTGGCTGAACTCGCGGGCTAATTGGGTTTGGAAGGCTTCGTTGGGGGCTTTGTTTTGAACGAGCGCGGTGGCGAGGTTGGCGCGGATGCGTTGGGCGGCTTGAACGCTGTTGCCGGCGGCGTTGTCTAACGCGGTTTGGCTGAGTTTCAGGCTGCGTTCCAGTGCTTCTTTGGTGTCATTGCCGAACCATGAGTTGATGCTGTGGGCGATGAATTGGGCGGCGACGCCGAGCAGGAACAGCGCGGGCAGGGCGGCGACGATGGCAAACATGCCCGATAGGCGGCGGGCGATTTGCGAGCCGAAAACGTGGTTGCGTTTGTCGCGGGCGATGTGCCAGATGTAGCGCAGGGTTACGAGGAGCATGGCGACGGCGAGCGCGCCGGTGAAGCCGGCGATGGTCCAGAAATAGGGGGCGTAGGGGCTGTTGCTGTCGGTGGATTGGGTGAGGGCGTAGAGGGCGATGAAGGAGAGGATGCCGCAGAGGATGAGGAATTTTTGCATGGTGGGGATGGAAGTGGTGTTAGCTTCGCTGAAATTCGTTTTGCTTGTTTTCAGGCTGCCTTTGGGGGCGGGGGGATGGGTAGAGGCAGCCTGAAAATAGTGAATGGGGATTATTGGGCATTGGGCAACGAGCCGTCGCCGCTCCGTTTATGGTTTTCAGGCTGCCTATTGCTTAATGGTCAAATCGTGCCAGCCTGAATCCAAATCCCAATCGCGCGAGTTGATGGCGTTGATTTGGAAGGGTTTGGGCAGCTTGGTGGTGGTAAGGTTGAGCCGGATTTGGGCTTTGACTTCGCTAACGGGGGTGTCGGACAGCGCGCCTTCGTTGAGCACCGGCCAGTTGGCAATCGCGCCGATAGCTTTGAGTGCGGTGGCTAGGCTGTTGTATTCGGTGGAGAATGTGCCCACAGCAACGCGGTAGCGGTTGGTGAGCGGGTGGAAGCTGAGGCGGTAGTTTACGCTGTTGGCGGTGTTGATGAGCTGGTTGATTTTGAAGCGGTAGGAGGCGAGGGTGGGGCGTTCCAGGCGGTAGGACAGGGAGAAATCCAGCGGCACGCCTTGTTGCAGGGCGTTTTGCAGTTGCTCGGGCAGCTCGGTTTTGAAGCGGGTGCTGATGGCGAGCTGTCCGTTGCTTTGGATTTTGGCTTCAAGGCGGGTGGGGGCGACGGTTTCGGCGCGGGCGGCGGGGGCGGTGAGCAGGGCGGCGGTAAGCATGAGCGCGCCAAGGCAGCCTGAAAACGGGGTGGCGCGGTTTTCAGGCTGCCTTGGGGCGGGTGCGGATGGGGTTTGGGCTTCGCCGAAACTTGCTAGGTTCGTTTTAACTTCGTTGAAGCTTGCAGCTTTCAGGCTGCCGTTGTTTGCAGGTTGAGGCAGCCTGAAAACGCGGTTAATGTTTTTCAATAAGTGCGTAATAAAAGCCATCTTGTTTTTCGCTTGGGATGAGAGTTTGTTCAGTGTGCAAACGGGCATCGGCGTGGCGGTTGAGGAAGCGGTGGCATTGTTGTTGGTTTTCTTCTTCAAACACGGAGCAGGTTGCCAAGAGCATGCGCCCGCCTGATTTGAGGGTGCTCCACAGCGCGTCCAGCAGGGGTTCTTGCTGGCGGGCGGTTTTGTAGGCATCGCCGGGGCGGCGCAGCCATTTGATGTCGGGATTGCGCTTGATGGTGCCTGATGCGGTGCAGGGGATGTCTGCCAAGATTGCGTCAAACGGTTCGCCATTATACCAATCGCTTAAATTTTGGGCATCGGCGCAATGTAGGGCAGCCTGAAAATGCAAGCGGGCGAGATTGTCTTGCACGCGTTGCAGGCGTTGGGGGGCGATGTCTAGCGCGGTTACATCGCAATCGGCCAGTTCCAAAATATGCCCTGTTTTGCCACCTGGGGCGGCGCAAGCGTCCAAAATGCGCTCGCCGTTTTGCGGATTAAGCAGATAGGCGGCTTGCTGTGCGCCAAAATCTTGCACCGATGCCCAGCCTTCGGCAAAGCGCGGCAATTGGGCAACGGGCACGGCTTGGGCAAGGCGGATGGCGTAATCATCCAAAATTTTGCCGTTTAGTCCCGCTTCGTGCAGCAGGGCGAGATATTGCTCGGCATTGGCGTGGCGACGGTTTACGCGCAATGTGAGCGGCGGATGGGCTAGGAAAGCGGTGGCGATGTTGTGCCAATGTTTGGGGTGTTGATTTTGCAGAGTTTTTTGTAGCCAAATGGGCAGATTGTGTTTAGCAACATCGTCATAGCGACAGGCTTTGTTCAGCCCTTCTTTTTCGCGCAAAAAGCGGCGTAGGATGGCGTTGGCAAACGAGCGGTATTGCCCATGCCCGATTTGCGCGATGTGGTTCACGGCTTCGTTGACCACGGCGTGCGGCGCGTTTTGCGTGTGGTTCAGCTGATAAAGCGCAACGAGCAGGTAGCTTTGCAGCGCTTCGTTGTCGATGGGTTTGTTGAGCATTTTGCCGAGCATGAATTTCAGGCTGCCTAAATGGCGTTGGCAGCCGTAGGCGATGTCTTGCAGCATGCCTTTGTCTTGCGCGGTGAGCTCGGGCGTTTGCGCGATGATGTAGGCAAGCTCGTCGGATAGGTTTTTGCCCGAGGCAACGGCGGCGAGCGTTTGCGCGGCGAGGGTTTGGACTTGGGAGAGCGACATGGGGTTCCTTTGGGGGATGGGTTTCAGGCTGCGTGAAAAAGGGAATATAGCGGCAGCAGGGCGAGTTAAGTGAGGCTTTGTGCTGATTGGCGATGCTTATTCAAACGCCTTGCCCGCCGCCAACTCGCGCCCCGCCAAAAACGCCGCCGCCGTCATGCGTTTGCTGCCTGCGGGCTGCAATTCGGTAATCCGCAATGCGCCTGCGCCACAAGCGATGATGATGCCCGCCGCGTCTGCGCTCAACACCGTGCCTGCTGCGCCGCTGCCTGCCATCGCTTCCGCCACCCAGATTTTCATCGGCTTGCCTTGCCATTGCGTCCACGCGGCGGGCACGGGGTTAAACGCGCGGATTTTGCGCGACACGGTTGCCGCGTCTTCCTGCCAGTTGATTTGCGCTTCGTCTTTGCTCAATTTTTGCGCGTAGGTGATGCCGTTTTCAGGCTGCGGTGTGGCGTTTAGGCAGCCTGAAAGCTGCAATTGCTGCAAATCCGCCACGATGGCTGCTGCGCCAAGCTGCATCAGTTTGTCGTGCACTTCGTTGGCGGTGTCGCTGGGCAAAATCGGGCAACGGTGTTCGCTGACCACCGCGCCTGTGTCCAGCCCTGCGTCCATTTGCATGATGCATACGCCTGTTTCCGCGTCGCCCGCTTCAATCGCGCGTTGAATCGGAGCCGCGCCGCGCCAACGGGGCAGCAGTGAAGCGTGGATGTTCAGGCAGCCGTGTTTGGGCGCGTCCAACACTTCCTGCGGCAAAATCAAGCCGTAAGCGGCAACCACCATAATGTCGGCATCCATTTCGCGCAGCAGGGCAAGAGCTTCGGCGTTGCCGCGCAGTTTTTCAGGCTGCTCAACGCGCAAGCCGAGTGCCTGCGCGGCTTGTTTAACGGGCGACGCTTGCAACTGCATACCGCGTCCTTTCGGGCGATCGGGTTGAGTTAAAACGAGCGGGATGTCAAAGCCTGCGGCGGCGATGGCGTTAAGCGCGGCGGCGGCAAAATCGGGTGTGCCTGCGAAGATGATTTTCATGGGGTGTCCTTTGTGTGTGGTTTTCAGGCTGCCTTTGGAGTATTGAATATTAGGCAGCCTGAAAATGGGTTAAACGGTTGGGATGGTGTAATGAATAAGGCAGCCTGAAAAGGCTGTTGTGATGGGTGGGCATAACCATTTCAGTTGGTTTGGGTGTTTTCAGGCTGCCCTAATCCCCAATGCAGCAGCAAATGGCGGTACATCAAAATGCTTGTCAATAATGTCAATAAGCCAATATTGATGCCCTGCGCCATTTGGTTATCTCGTGTAAACGCCGTATAAAAGGCAAGGATAGAAATGCTCAAAGGCACAAGACCTGTTATCAACCAAAACAATTTTCTGCCCGCCGACCAGTTTTCAGGCTGCCCTGTGGCATTGGGCAACTGTGCGACAAGGCGGTTAAATTGCCGCGCAAAGTAAAGATTGGGCAGCGTTATCAATGTCAATCCAATCGTGAACAGCAGCCAGTTAAAGCCGTTATCATTGGATTCTGAAAACAGCAGGCAGCTGATTGCCGCAAACAGATAAAACGGCGCGGCAGGCTCGTTAGCACGTAGCAATTTGTCGTAAAAAGGCTTCTGGTTTTTTAAACAATCCACCAAGTCAAAAATCGCATGATTGCAAAGCAAGGGGAAAGGAAGCAAACAATATAAAGCAAAGCCATTTTGCTTCAACAGCGTAAACAGCAAAACCGCCAATACTGCATACGAATAGTACAAATACATTTGTTGCAAACGCGCAATCGTCATCCTATTTCTCCCTAAACGTTTCAGGCTGCCTCAAACCCCAAGTGCAGCAGCAAATAGCGATAGATAAAAATCCCCAGCAGCAAGGTAAAAAAGCCCACTTTTAGCCATATTACCGAATGGTCGTGGAGAGTAAACGCGCTATAAAAAGAGAACGCCGCCATGCCCAAGGGCACAAGCCCGTGCAGCAACCAAAGCAGCTTTTTGCCCGCAGACCATTTTTCAGGCTGCCTTATCGCGGCGAGCGATTGCGCGATAAAGCGGTTTACTTGCAGTTCATGCGCGATAAAGCGGTTTACTTGCAGCTCAAAATAAAGGCTGGGCAGCAAAATTAGCCCCGCCCAAATTGCAAACAGCAGCCAGTTAAAGCGGTTGGGGTTGGTGAGCAATTCCGAAAACAGCAGATAAGCCAACACAATCAAGCCATACAATAGCCCAGCGGGCATGGTGGCATCCATTGGGCTGGCGTAATCAGCATAGCGGTTTTTTGCAAGCCACACCAAGCGTTTCATGACCGCATTGCAGGTCAGCAAAATAAAACTTAAAAGCAAAAATAAAGCAAATTGATACTGCCGCCACGCGGTAAACAGCAAAACCGCAAACACCGCATACGAATAATACAAATAAACCCGCTGCAAACGCGCCATTGTCATCCCGTTCTCCTAAAACGTTTTCAGGCTGCCTCACATTATCCATCATAAGGCAGCCTGAAAATCACATCGTCTCGCGCTGGCGTTTTTTCATTTTGGTTTTGATGCGGTTTTGTTTCAGCGGCGACAAATATTCCACAAACAATTTGCCGTTTAAGTGGTCAAGCTCGTGCTGCACGCAAATCGCCAGCAAACCATCCGCATCCAGCGTTTGCTTGTTGCCCTGAATATCCAAAAATTCCACTGTAATCGTTTCCGCGCGGGTAACTTCCTCATAAATCCCCGGCACAGACAAACAGCCTTCTTCGTAAGTGGTTTCGCCGTCTTTTTTCGTAATCACAGGGTTAATCAGCGCAAGCAGTTGGTTTTTCTCTTCCGACAAATCAATCACCACCACGCGCTCGTGCACATCCACCTGCGTTGCCGCCAAGCCGATGCCTTTGGACGCATACATGGTTTCCGCCATATCCTGCACCAGCGTGCGGATGCGCTCGTCCACCTGCGCCACAGGCTGCGCCACAATGTGTAAACGCTCGTTAGGGTGTGTTAAAATAGGTAACAAAGCCATAAAATAAATATCCTCAAATTGTGTGATTTTTCAAAAACTGTGGCATAGATGCCAATTTGCTTAACGCATTTTAGTATAATGCTAGCCTAAACAATTTAAAATGCACTATCATTGCAATTGTTCGTTAAATAATGTAATCCAACTCATCCAAAGCTAACAGGGGATTCCCAAATGCAAAAAACAATTATAACGCTGCTTTGCGCAGCAGGTATGATGATTTCAACCACCGCCGCAACGGCTGAAAACTTGCGTATCAGAAAAAACGCCCCCGCGCGTTACACCGTAAAACACGGCGACACACTATGGGACATTTCAGGCAAATACCTGTACCGCCCTTGGAAATGGCCGACATTATGGGGCATGAACCGCAAGCAAATCAAAAACCCCAATCTGATTTATCCGGGTCAAACTTTGGTGCTCACTTATGTGAACGGCAAACCCCGTTTGAGCGTGGCGCGCGGTAGCCAAAGCAACATCCCGACTTATAAACTGAATCCCCAAGTGCGCGATTTGGGTTCGGGCTATGCCATCCCAACGATTAACGTGAATTTCTATCACATGTTCATGAAAACGCCGCAATTCATGACCTCAGAACAATTGGCGCACGCCGCGCGCATCGTTGCCGGCCCTGATAACCGCATGTATTACTCTGGCGGCGACCGCATCTATGCGGACGGCATTGCAGAATCGGGTACATATCTCGTGTTCCGTCCAAACGGTCCCATCGTTGACCCGCGCAGCAAAGCGAACTTGGGCATCTTGGTTGAGTATGTAGGCGAAGCCTCCACTTTGGTTACGCCAAACAGCCGCCTGTCATACCGCACTGCGGAAGAAGAAGCGAATTTGGCCCGCGATGAATACTATTCAAACACCAAAAACGGTTTGCTGGTTGGCAAAAAAGTCGCAACGCGCACCGCGCAGCCTATGATTATTGACGGTGCATTGTCTGAAATCCACCAAGGCGACTACCTGATTAAAAAATCGCCCGCATTAACCGAGTTCCACTATGTGCCACACGAGCCTGCAACGCGCGTTGATGCAGACATCATTTCCATCATGGAAGGCGTGGAAGAAAGCGGCACCATGCAAACGCTGATTTTGAACAAAGGCGAAGCCGACGGCTTGGATAACGGCACGGTGTTGAGCATTTACCGCCGCGGCCAAGTGGTGAAATCCGATTGGAGAAGCCCGAACGAAAAAGCGACGCACTTTGTGAACACGCCAAATGAAGAAATCGGCTTGGCAATGGTGTACCGCACAGGCGCACACGTTTCTTCCGCCATCATTTTGGAAAGCATTAAAAACGTGAACCGTGGCGATTTGCTGTCCACCCCAGGTCAAGACTTGGATACTTTTGACAGTAAGCCCGCTGCGCGCCCTGCTGCCAAATAATTAGCGTGATAACTTTTCAGGCTGCCTTTCAACATTGAGGCAGCCTGAAAACATTTGATGGAGACGATGAACATGGATTGCCCAATTTGCGCCGCGCAAAACGAAGAAATTTTGCTGCAAACGCCCAATCTGCGCGTGATTGCCGTGCACAACGAAGCCAATGCCCCCGCTTTTTGCCGCGTGATTTGGCAGCATCATGTTGCCGAGATGACCGATTTGCAACCCGCCGAGCGCGCCGAATTGATGGACGTGGTTTACAAGGTGGAAGCGGCGATGCGCCAAGTATTGCAGCCTGAAAAAATCAATTTGGCGAGTTTTGGCAATGTGGTGCCGCATTTGCATTGGCATGTGATTGCGCGGTTTCAAGACGATGCGTGTTTCCCCGCGCCGATTTGGGCTGCGGCAACGCGCGAAGCCACTTTCAGGCTGCCTGAAAACTGGCCAAGCCAAGTAAAACGTATGCTAAATGCAGCCTGAAAATGCGGTATGGCGGATTGGCTTGCAATGAGTATGGCCTGCCGATTTGGGCGTATTTTTGTTCATCCACTATAATACGCGGGTTTGTTCACCCATAAGGAAATCCCATGTGCCTCACCTTATCGCGCCGCCATCTTTTGCAAAGCTCGTTAATCGCCGCAGGCAGCGGCGTATTGGCGGCATGCGGCAGTAGCAACAAGCCGCAGCCCAACACCCCAACGCCCGGGCCTGCCATCCAACCCCAAAACACGCCCGCCCCCGCACCACGCACCCAAGGCGACAACACCATGCGAATTTTTGCCTCATCAGGCTTTTGTGAAGACCCTGCCCGCATCCAATTGGGCTTAGACCGCCTTGCCCAAGCAGGCTTCTCCATCACCAACCACGCCGCCGCTTACCGCCGTTTCCAACGTTTTGCGGGCAGCGATTTTGAGCGCATTGCCGATTTCCAAGACGTGGCGATAGGGCGTGCAGCCACGCCCAAGGTGTTCATGGGCACGCGGGGCGGCTACGGCGCGGCGCGTTTATTGCCGCATATCGATTGGGGCAACTTGGGCGCGAGAATGCGCGAACAGCAAACCTTGTTGTTCGGATTCAGCGATGTAACCGCCATTCAACTGGCGCTGCTTGCGCAAAGCGGCATGCCCAGCTTTGCCGGACCGATGCTGTACAGCGAATTTGCCAAACCGCAGCCCAATTTTTACACCATGGACAGCTTTATCCGCACCACTACTTCCGCCAGCACCACCGTTGCCGTGTCAGCGTATCAAACTTCGCGCGTGAAAGATGCGGACGGCATCTTGTGGGGCGGCAATTTGAGCGTGCTGGCATCGCTGGCGGGGTCGCCGTATATGCCCAAGATTCAAGGCGGCATTTTGTTTATCGAAGACGTTGCCGAGCAGCCCTACCGCATTGAGCGGATGCTGCAAACGCTACATTTGGCGGGCATTTTGAAAAGCCAGCAAGCGATTGTGTTGGGCGATTTCCGCATGGGCAACATCCGCGATGTTTACGACAGCAGCTACGATTTGACCAACGTATCGCAAGTGATTGCCCGCGCAACAGGCGTGCCCGTTTACACCGGCTTCCCGTTCGGGCACGTTGCCAACAAAACCACCTTCCCGCTCGGCGCGCGCGCGCAGCTTCGCGGCAACAGCGCAGGCGGCTACCAAATCACATTCAGCGATTATCCAACGCTCAATGCCGCAGCATTGAACTTAAAAGCAGGCTTGCTGCCACCGCCAGAAATCGTTGCCAGCGCGCCTGCGATGCCATCAGCCAATGGCGAAAACGCCGCCGATGCTGAATTTTGATTTTCAGGCTGCCTCATCCTAATCAACAGGCAAGCAAAAGCCCCAACCATTTTGGCTGGGGCTTTTGGTATCGGGTTAGGGTTATTTGCAGTTGATGCCCATCATTTTAGGCGGGTTGCCATCGGAAACAGGCACGCGGCAAGTTGTGCCATTGCTGCCTGCCACCACCAACACGCGCTTGCCGCCATCGTTGCTTTCGCTGATTGTGAGCGGCTCTTTTGCGCCCATGCCGTTGGCGGCGGAAGCCATGCTGTTGATAAAGCCTGCATCTTTTACGCTGGATGAGTTGGAGGCGATGGTGGGGTCTTTTGCCATTGCCAATGGGCTGGCAACGAGTAACGCAATCGTGCTGGTAAGAATCAGTTTTTTCATGATGTATGTCCCTTTCGGTAGAGTTGTTCGCACAATGTACAGCAAATTGAGCATTTTAGGTAATTTTTTACATCGCCATACATTTGCTTGATGCGAAGAGGCAGCCTGAAATGCGGTTTGGCGTGGTAAAAATGGATGCTAAATGTAAGTTTTACGGTTTCACAGAAGCGTGTAAACCCGTTTTAGCTCCGCTGAACTGCGTTTCAGGCTGCCTCATTATTTTCAGGCTGCCTTTTGTCGTTATCGTTGTTCAAAATGCGCACTTCACGTTGCGGGAACGGCAATTCAATGCCTTCTTCGTTAAACCGCTGCCAAATGGTGAGCAAAATGTCGGAGAACAAGCCGCCAAAGCCGTTTTCGGGGTCGTTCACCCAAAAGCCGACGCGCAGATTGATGCCGTTGTCGCCAAATCCCAACAGCAGGGCGGAGGGCGGCGGATTGGTGCCAACCCGTTTTTGCTCGGCGGCGGCTTCGCGCAAGATGTTCATCGCCAACGTTAAATCGGTGGCGTAGGCAACTTGGATGTCCAACGATTGATACAGGGCGCGCGCGGTGTAGGATTCGTTAATCACGGTGTTGGTAACAAAGGTTTCGTTGGGAATCAGGGCTTCTGCGCCATTTGCATTGCGCAGCACCACAAAGCGCGAAGTGAGTTGGGTTACATAGCCTGTAAAGCCGTTTACGGTGAGGCGGTCGTTGATGCGGATGGAGCGGTCTGCCAAGATGATAAAGCCCGACACATAATTGCTGGCGATTTTTTGCAAACCAAAGCCCAGCCCCACGCCCAGTGCGCCGCCAAACACGGACAACACGGTTAAATCTATGCCCACCAAAGGCAGCGCAATCAGCACAGATAGTATCATCAGCAGCGATTTCATCACTTTGGACAACACAATCCGCAGGTTCATATCCAGCCGCGCGCTTTCCATCAAACGCGCGTTGAGCCAGCGGTAAAACCACATGGTGCCCACCATCATCACGCCCACCCACAGCAAGCCGCTTAAAATGGTGTACACGTTGAGCTTGCTTGCGCCGATGGGAATTTGCAGCGATTTGAGCCAATCGATAATCCAATCGTCGATGCCCGACAGCCACAAAATGAAACAGCCCCAAAGCCCTGTGGAAGCCGCGCGTTCAATCGCATCCGAGCGTGTGCTTTTGGGGAACGCGCCGTTAATCAGCGCCAGCACCAGCCGAATTGCCATCATCCAGTTTGCCGCCAGCAGCAAAAGTTTCAACCACACCGCGTGAAAGCCCGCCGCTTCCCATGCCACTTGCGCAATAAGCGCCACCACCAGCAGCAACACGGGAAACAACACGCGCCGCAACACATGGCGAATCATGCGAAAACGAATCGCCTTGATTTTGGACGACTGCGCCCATTTTTCCGACAGGCGATAGGCGACAAACACCAAAGCCAGCATAATCGCCAGCTCCACCCAGCCCATAGGCTGCCTGAAACTGCGTTCCAACAGGTTGGCGGTGAAGGCTTTGCGGGCAAAGAGATTAACGATGAATTCTTGCCAAGAAAAAGATGCGGACATGGGGATTCCTGTTTGCAAAATGGAGGCGGATTTTAACATTGGGGCGACAAACTTTGCCCACATATTTTGTGGATAACTGTGTGGAAAATATGTGGCTGCCATCAAATTTTGTTGCAATATCATGGTATGGCTTTTGCTGCTTATTTTTTGTGCAAAATGGGGCGGATGGGATTGCGCTTGACTTTGTTACTATTTGAAAATAAAAGAGAAATTATAATTTTCCGTGTAAGTTGTTGATATTATTTGCATGGCGAATGGATGGCAATATCGGGGTTTTCAGGCTGCCTTTGCGTGGTGTAACGGCTGGTTGCGCCAGACGTGGATAGATTGGGCAGCCTGAAAAAGCAAAGAGGGTTGCAAAGCTGGGTTTAAGCATTTTCAGGCTGCCTCAACAGGCTGAGGCAGCCTGAAAATCGGTTTGCATTTCATCAAACAAAAACCGCCGTTAGCGCAAAGCATAACGGCGGTTTCATTTTGCCGGGTTAAACTCAGATTTTCAAAATACGCTCGCCGCGACCAATTCCGGCCGCGCCTGTCCGCACGGTTTCCAAAATGGAATTTTGCGGCAGATTGACCAGCAGGCTGTCCAACTTATCGCGCGCACCCGTTACTTCGATGGTGTAAGTTTTATCGGTCAAGTCAATGATTTGACCGCGATAAATAGTTACCAAGCGCAATACTTCATCGCGCTCTTTGCCCGTGGCGCGCACTTTCACCAGCATCAATTCGCGCTCGTTGTGTTGCCCTTCGTTCAAATCCACCACTTTCACCACTTCAACCAACTTATTGAGTTGCTTGGTAATTTGTTCGATTACGCTATCGCTGCCATGCGTAACAATCGTCATGCGCGAAAGCGTGGGGTCTTCGGTGGGCGCAGCCGACAACGAATCGATGTTGTAGTTCCGTGCCGAGAACAAGCCCACCACGCGGCTTAGTGCGCCAGATTCGTTTTCCAGCAAAACAGACAAGATATGTCGCATTTTTGTTCCTTTCTTATGCCTTAGTTGAACGCATGTGTTGCGGCAAGACCATTTCGTCCAAACCTTTGCCCGCGCCCACCATGGGGAACACGTTTTGTTTGCGGTCAGTTATAAAGTCCATGAATACAAAGCGGTTTTTCAGGGCTAACGCTTCGCGCAACGCGCCTTCCACATCGGATGCTTTTTCAATCCGCATGCCCACATGGCCATAGGCCTGCACCAGTTTCACGAAATCGGGCTGGCATTCCAAATTGGTTTCCGATTCGCGTTCGTCGTAGAACAATTCTTGCCATTGGCGCACCATGCCCAAATAGCCGTTGTTCAAACACACGGTTTTAATCGGCAGATTGTATTGCGCGCAGGTGCCCAGTTCTTGAATGTTCATTTGGATGGAGCCTTCGCCTGTAATGCAGAACACGTCTTTATCAGGGTTGGCAAGGTGCGCGCCCATCGCGTAGGGCAAGCCCACGCCCATTGTGCCTGCGCCGCCCGAATTGAGCCATTGGCGCGGGCGTTGGAACGGATAATACAGCGCGGCAAACATTTGATGCTGTCCTACGTCAGACGTAATGATGGCATCGTTGTTGGTTACTTTTGCCAAAGTTTGCACCACATATTGCGGCAGGATTAAATCGGTTTCAGGCAGCCTTAAACATTCTTGCGCGCGCCATTCTTCAATTGTTTTCCACCATTTTTCCAAATGATTGGCGTTGATGGATTCGTTTTGCACACGCCATAAGTTGAGCATCTCGGTTAAAACGTTTTTCACATCGCCCACAATCGGCACATCGGCTTTAACGCGTTTGGAAATGCTGGATGGGTCAATATCAATATGGATGATTTTTTTCGGCGCTTCGGCAAATTTTGCAGGCGAACCGACTACGCGGTCATCAAAACGCGCGCCCACCGCCAAAACCACATCGGCATTTTGCATGGCTAAGTTGGCTTCATAAGTGCCGTGCATGCCGAGCATGCCCAAAAACTGGCGGTCATCAGAAGGATATGCGCCCAAGCCCATCAGCGTGCCTGTGCAAGGTACGCCTGTCGTGCGGATGAAATCGGTTAATTCTTTTGAGGCGTTGCCCAAAACCGCGCCGCCGCCAAAGTAAACCAAAGGACGTTTGGCGGCAGACAAAAGCTGCACCGCTTTTTTAATTTGCCCAACATGGCCTTGCACAACGGGTTGATAAGAGCGGATGGGCAAGTCTTCTTGCGGATAGCTGTATTTTGCCGTGGCTTGGGTAACATCTTTGGCAACGTCAATCACCACGGGGCCTGGGCGACCTGATTTAGCAATTTGGAATGCTTTTTTAATGGTTACAGCCAGGTCTTCAATATTGGTAACCAAGAAATTATGTTTTACGCATGGGCGAGAAATACCAATCATATCAATTTCTTGGAACGCATCTGTGCCGATTGCGCCTGATGGCACTTGCCCGGAAATCACCACCAGCGGAATCGAATCGCTGTAAGCGGTGGCGATGCCTGTTATCGCGTTGGTTGCGCCCGGTCCTGATGTAACCAAGGCAACGCCCACTTTGCCGCTGGAACGAGAATAAGCGTCTGCGGCATGCACGGCTGCCTGCTCGTGTCGCGTTAAAATGTGTTTGAATTTTTTGAGCTGATAAATGGCATCGTAGATTTCCAACACTGCGCCGCCGGGATAACCGAAAACATACTCAACATTTTCTGCGTGAAGACTTTGCACGATAATTTGTGCGCCTGATATTTGCATGACAACCTCATTTGTTCTGCGTAACTTTGATTGCAAATGGATAATTTTGCCGATGCACCTGTAATGCGGTTAAACGAGACAGCGATTTAGGGTACGCGCACACGCTTAACATAACAATAATTATATTGATTGGTTCAATCTGGTTAAACGCTGGGTTTGTGGAGAAAGGAAACGCCAAGATAACCGAAAGAATTAACAAAAACAAGCGGTATGTAAAAAAAAATTATCTCTGTCAAATAAAGGGTAATATGATTATTAAAAATTAAAAAAATTAAGATTTTGAGAATTTAATTGCGCAAATAAGCGAAAAATAATTTTTAAATCTATTTATTTCGCTAAACTGGCTAACCTGCATTAAAATTGCTTGATTGGATGCACACACGAAAATTATTTTAATTTGAAAGATTGGAAAAAAATGAAACTGTCTTCGCAACAAAAAGGTTTTACATTGGTTGAATTGTTGGTTGCTATTGCAATCATAGGTGTTTTGGCTGCTTTGTCTTATCCATCTTATTTAAGCTATATCCGCCGTGCGCGTTTAGATAATGCGCGTGCCATGATGTCGGATACTGCGCTGGCAATGGAACGTTACTATGGGCAGCATCAGACTTTTTGCCAAGCAAGCGGCGCAACAGGTTGCACCCCGCCTACCGTAACTTTTGTTACTAAGAATAATGCTTCCACTACGCCTACAACAGGTATTACGGTTACAGTAGATAACGATAACTATAATTTCTCAATAGTTAAAGCAGATACCAACAATTATGTATTAAAAGGTGCGCCAAAAGCTGGCTTATATTCAGCAGATGATTTGGCTACCAATCAGCTGATTCTGTTCTACGATTCTTCTGTTCCTGCCTTTGTTCGTTGTACGAGCAGTGGTGCAAATAGTTACCTTACTATATCGCCTACCAACCCTAATGGTCCTGACGGCTGCGAAGTGATGCAATAACATGAAAGCAAAAGGCTTTACTTTGGTTGAATTGTTGGTGGTGATAGCCATCATCGCGGTTTTGGCGGTGGTGGCTTATCCGCTTTACAACAATTATGTGAAAAATGCGCGGCTAAGCGAGGCGCATCAGGCGATGATGGACAATGCGCAGGCGTTGGAGCGTCATTATGCGAATCATGCCAACTTTAAGAAAAGCAGCACGCAATGGGTGGATTTGCCGATTACGCAAACGCCTTATTTCTGCATTCGCATGCTGGGCAACCCGCGCGGCACGGAAAGCGAGGCGGCGTATAGCATGAAGGCGGTGTCGTTTGATAAGAACAGGGAGGCGCGGGTGTTGATTCATGCGCATGATGGCACTTCGCTGGTGTGTGAGAGCAGCAAGACAACGTGTGATGAAACGCCTTTTTTTAATAATGCTATGCGGGTGGATTCGGATTGTCGCCCGTATCCTTGATGGAGCAGTTGGCAACAATAATAGGCAGCCTGAAAACGGTTTATCCCATTTTCAGGCTGCCTTTTTATGCGAAATAGCCTGCGCCAAGAATAAGCGGCTTGTGTGCGCCTGTGGCGTGGTGGGGGTTGGAGGGGGTTTGGTTTACCCAGCAGGCGGCAAGCCATGCGAAGGCGGCGGCTTCTACCCATTGGGGATTGAGGTTTAGGCTTTCGGTGCTATGTAAGGCGATGTTGTGTGGGGCGAATAGTTCGGCAAGCGTGTGCATTAGGGTGGTGTTTTGGATGCCGCCGCCGCAGATGTAGATGTGGCGCGTGTTTGAGGCAGCCTGAAAGATGGCATCGGCGATGGTTTCGGTGGTGAATTGGACGAGGGTGCGTTGCACGTCAAAAGGGGATTCGTTGCCGCTTAGATAGCTTTGCAGCCACGTGAGGGAGAAGAGTTCGCGCCCTGTGCTTTTGGGCGGTGGCAGCCTGAAATAGGGGTGGGCTTTCAGGCTGCCTAACAGGCGGGGCAGCACTTTGCCTTGCGCGGCTTTTGCGCCGTTGGCATCGTAGGGCTGTTGCCAAACGTGTTGTGTCCATGCGTCTAGCAGCATGTTGCCTGCGCCTGTGTCGAAGCCGATGGGGGGTTGGTTGGGGGCGAGCAGGCTGATGTTGGCGATGCCGCCGATGTTGAGTACCACGCGGGTTTCGGCTGGGCTGGCAAACAGGGCTTGGTGGAACGCGGGAACGAGTGGCGCGCCTTGCCCGCCTGCGGCAAGGTCTCTGCTGCGAAAATCGCCAATGGTAAAGATGCCTGTGCGCTCGGCGAGCAGGGGGAGATTGACCAGTTGGATGCTGTATTGATGTTCGGGGGCGTGGCGGATGGTTTGCCCGTGGCAGCCGATGGCGGTGATGTTTTCAGGCTGCATTTGGCTGTGGGCAAGCAGTTGGTGGACGGTTTGGGCGTAGATGTGGCTGAGCTGTTGGGCGAGGATTTGGCTGCGGTGCAGTTCGTTTTCGCCGATGTTTTGCAGGGCGAGCAGTTCGGTTTTCAGGCTGGCGGGGTAGGGGACAAAGCTGTGGGCGAGGGCGCGTTGCCATTGCTTGCCTTGCATGGCGATGAGTACGGCATCTGCGCCGTCCATGCTGGTGCCTGACATGATGCCGATGTAGTGTTGGGTGGGCATGGGGTTGTCCTTTGGAGGTAAGACGGTATAGATAGTTTTCAGGCTGCCTTTTGGGGTGAGGCAGCCTGAAAACGTTATTTGCTGTGTGATTGTTGTTGGGTGGATTGTTGGGCTTGCGGTTGTTTCGCTTCGCGGGTGAGGCGGCGTTGGCGGCGTTTTTCCAGCAATTCGTCGCGGCGGGCGATTAAGCCTTGGCGACGGTGGTAAAGATGGTAGCCCGCCCATGCCGCGCCGATGGCGCAGACGATGTATAAGCCGTATTGGAATTGGTGGACTTGCTTCATCAGCCAGTCTTTATTTTCTGCGCCGAAGTGCCCCAAATACACCCAAAGCGGCACGGTTAAGATGGCAGCCAGACCGTCCATCATCAGCCAGCGCAGAAAGGACACTTTGCCGCTCATGCCTGCCACGAGAAACATGGGGCTGCGCAAGCCCGGCAGAAAGCGGGCGACAAACATCACGCGGTTGCCGTATTGGTCAAATTTTTGGCGGATAAGGGCGTAGCGTTTGGGGTTGAGCATTTTGCCAACGGGGCGAAATTTGAGAATTTGGTTGCCATAATGCCTGCCAAGCAGAAACATAATGCCATCGCCCACCAACACGCCCAGCACGCCGGTAACCGCCATAAAGTGTACGTTTTTGTAGCCCAAGCCTGAAATCACGCCGCCTGCAACGAGGGTAACGTCTTCGGGGATGGGAATGCCAAAGCCGCAGAGTATCAGGATGAAGAACACGGCGACGTAGCCAAATTGGATAAAGAATTGTTCTAAAAAGACGAGCATGGTGGTTTGCTTTATTGTTGGGGTTGATGGGGCAGCCTGAAAAGCAGAGTGGGGGGCGTTTGCCTTGTTTACAAGTTTTCAGGCTGCCTTATAGGCGGTTTACGGCTGGATGGATTGGGCAATCCGCTGGGCGCATTGTTCGGCAATCATCGCACTATCGGCTTCTACCATCACGCGCACAACGGGTTCTGTGCCCGATGCGCGCAGCACAATGCGCCCTCGGTCGCCCAGCTCCTGCTCGGCTTGCGCCAACGCCGCTTGCGATGCGCTTTGCCAGTCTTGCCCTTTTTCAATGCGTACGTTAATCATGGTTTGCGGATAGGGCTGCCAATCTACGGCAGTTTCTAAATCTTGCCCCAATTCGCGCAGCGCGGCGAGCACTTGCAGGGCGGAGATTGTGCCATCGCCTGTATTGTGTTTGTCTAGGCACACGATATGCCCCGAGGATTCGCCGCCGATAAGCCAGTCGCGCTCGTGCAATTGTTCCAGTACATAGCGGTCGCCCACTTTGGCGCGGGCAAAGGCGATGCCACGCGCGACAAGGGCTTTTTCCATGCCCAAATTGCTCATCACCGTGCCAACCACGCCGCCAAAGGCGAAACCTTGCGCGGCGCGGGCTTTGGCGATGATGTAAATCAGCTTATCGCCGTCGTACACCACGCCGTTTTTATCCACCATCATCAGGCGGTCGCCGTCGCCATCCAGCGCGATGCCGTAATCTGCATCGTTTTGTAACACGGCAGCTTGCAGCGTTTTGGTGTAGGTTGCGCCGACTTTATCGTTGATGTTGTAGCCATTGGGTTCATCGCCAATGCTGATGACTTCCGCGCCCAGCTCGTGGAATACTTTGGGCGCGGTGTGATAGCCTGCGCCGTTGGCGGTATCCACCACCAGTTTCAAGCCGTATAAATCCAGATGGCTGGGGAAGGTGGATTTGCAAAATTCAATGTAGCGGTCGGCTGCGCCTTCGATGCGGCGGGCGCGCCCAAGCTGGCTGCTGGGCAGCGTGCGCAAGTCTTTTTCCAATTCGGCTTCAACGGCTAATTCCATATCGTCGCTCAGTTTTACGCCGCCTTCGGCGAAAAATTTGATGCCGTTGTCGCTATACACATTGTGCGAGGCGGAAATCATCACGCCGCCGTCCAAGCGCAGGGCGCGGGTTAAATAGGCGATGGCGGGCGTGGGCAGCGGCCCGGTTTGCACCACGTTTACCCCGGCGGCGGTGAAGCCTGCCACCAGCGCGGTTTCCAGCATATAGCCCGAAATGCGCGTGTCTTTGCCGATGATAACGGTAGGTTTATGCCCCGCATCGTGTTTCACCAATGCGCTGCCAAACGCGCTGCCCAGTTTGAGCACAAAATCGGGGGTAATGGGAAATTGCCCGACTTCGCCGCGAATGCCGTCGGTACCAAAATATTTTCTTGTCATGATGTGTTCGCTTGTGAGAATTTTCAGGCTGCCTGAAAAGGAGTTTGATAGGGTATCTTGACGAATTTTGCCGATTGTAAAGAATTTGCAATCACCGCGCTATTCAGAAACTGACATTTTACGGCATTTTGCATTTCAGGCTGCCGCCGTGTAAAAAAATGTAAGCACATTAAAAAAAATATTGCTATAATCCCGCCGTTTGTCCGCTCGGACCGCATACAAAGGAAACCGCCATGTCTAATCCGTTCTACCAAAAACACATTATCTCCATCGCCGATTTGACCGACGAAGAGCTGCTGTTATTGCTCAACACCGCGCTCAAATTGAAAAGCGAACCCAATCCCAGCTTGTTAGATGGCAAACTCATCGCAAGCTGTTTTTTTGAGCCGTCCACACGCACCCGGCTTTCGTTTGAAACCGCCGTGCAACGCTTGGGCGGCAAGGTAATCGGCTTTGCCGACGGCGCAAACACCAGCGCGAAAAAAGGAGAAACGCTTGCCGACACCGCGCGCATCATCAGCAGCTACGCCGATGCGATTATCCAACGCCATCCGCAAGACGGCGCGGCGCGCGTAACCGCCGAGTTTTCGCATGTGCCCGTGCTCAACGCGGGCGACGGCACCAACCAGCATCCCAGCCAAACCCTGCTGGATTTGGTAACCATCCACGAAACCCAAGGCAGCCTGAAAAACCTGAAAATCGCCATGGTGGGCGATTTGAAATACGGGCGCACCGTGCATTCGCTCGCGCAGGCGCTCAAACGCTTCGGCTGCGAGTTCGCCTTTGTGTCGCCGCCCACGCTCGCCATGCCCGACTACATCACCGAAGAGCTGGACGAAGCGGGCGCGGCGTGGCAAATCTTCCCCGATTTGGAAAGCGCGGTGGCATGGGCAGACATCCTTTACATGACGCGCGTGCAACGCGAACGCTTCGACGAACAAGAATTCGCCAAAATCCAAGGCAAATTCAATCTGCACGCCGATATGCTCGCCAACGCCAAACCCAATTTGCGCGTGCTGCACCCGCTGCCGCGCGTGGACGAAATCCACCCCAGCGTGGATGCCACGCCCTACGCCTATTATTTTGAACAAGCCACCAACGGCGTGTTTGCGCGGATGGCGATGTTGTCGCTGGTGTTGAACGAAACGGTTTAACCTGCTTTATCAACATCCATTAGGCAGCCTGAAAATGAGTAAGGCGCGTTTCAGCGAAGTTCAAATCTGATACACAAGGAAATCACCATGAAAAGCAAACAATTAAGTGTAGAAGCCATAGAAAACGGCACCGTTATTGACCACATCCCCGCAGGGCTGGCGCTCACCATCCTGCGCCAATTCAAAGTGCTGCATCACGGCAGTGCGGTAACCGTGGGCTTCAACCTGCCCAGCCACTCGCAAGGCAGCAAAGACATCATCAAAATCAAAGACGTAATATTCAGCGAAGCCGATGCCAACCGCCTTGCCTTGTTCGCCCCCGAAGCAATTGTGAATTTGATTCAAGATTTTCAAGTGGTGCAAAAAATGCGGCTCACGCTGCCTGGTACCATCAGCGAAGTGTTTAGCTGCCCCAACGCCAACTGCGCCAGCCACAGCGAACCCGTAACCAGCCGTTTTTATGTGCGCCAACAAAACGGGCAAACCAAGCTCAAATGCCATTATTGCGAGAAAACCTATGCCCGCGAAGCGGTTGCCGAGGCGTAGAACCGCAAAATAGGCTACAATGCGCCGCAATGTTTTCAGGCTGCCTAATGTGATACGCAATAGGCAGCCTGAAAAATACCCTGCGACCCCACAAAAGGCAGCCTGAAAATGAATACGCTTACCCAAACCCCAAGCCAAATCAGCGAAGCCGACTACCTAGCCCGCTACGCCCAAGAAAGCGACACGCGCTACGAATACATCAACGGCGAAATCTGGGCGATGGCAGGCGCATCACGCAACCACAACATCATCGCAGGCAATGCCTATGCTGCTTTGCACAGCCAGCTCAAAAACCATCCCTGCCAAGCGTTTATCAGCGATTGGCGCGTGCAAGCCCAGCATAATTATTACTACCCCGATGTCGTAATAGATTGCCAAGCTCAAGGCAACTCAGCCAGCCAACCCGTGTTGATTATTGAAGTTTTATCCGACAGCACACGCCAAACCGACTTAACCCTCAAACTACACGACTACCGCCAAATCCCCAGCTTGCAAGAATACATCGTGCTAGAACAAAACTTTATGGCAGCCCTTGCGTATCGCCGCAGCGACGGCTGGAAAGCCACCAGCTACACCCAAGCCAGCGACACCATTTCGCTTGCCAGCATCGGCTGCACGCTATCGCTTGCCGAGATTTATGCACGAGTGGAATTTGAAGAAAAACGAGCCGTTTAGGCAGCCTGAAAACGCATCCCACCCATTTAACCAACCCGTGTTTTTCAATGAAACACCTGCTCGCTGCCCCCTAATTGAGGCAGCCTGAAACAGAAAGAACCCTTATGAAACCCACCATCGCCCTAGTCGGCCGCCCCAATGTGGGCAAATCCACCTTGTTCAACCGCCTCACGCGCACCAAAGACGCGCTGGTACACGACCTGCCGGGTTTAACCCGCGACCGCCATTATGGGCACGGAAAAGTGGGCAGCAAGCCCTATCTGGTTGTGGATACAGGCGGTTTTGAGCCCGTTGTGGACAGCGGCATTTTGCACGAAATGGCAAAGCAAACCCTGCAAGCCGTGGATGAAGCCGATGCCGTCGTGTTTCTGGTGGATGCGCGCACAGGCTTAACGCCGCAAGACAAAATCATCGCCGACCGCCTGCGCCAATCGCCACGCCCCGTGTATTTGGCGGTAAACAAAGGCGAGGGCGGACGGCGCGACGTGTTGGCGGCAGAGTTTTACGAACTGGCGCTGGGCGAACCGCACGTGATTTCAGGCGCGCATGGCGACGGCGTTTACTATCTGATTGAAGAAATTCTGGAAAATTTCCCCGATGCCGACGAAACGCAGCCTGAAAACAAACATCCCGTGTTTGCCGTTATCGGCCGCCCCAACGTGGGCAAATCCACGCTGGTGAACGCCATTTTGGGCGAAGAGCGCGTGATTGCGTTTGACATGGCGGGCACCACGCGCGACAGCATCCACATTGATTTTGAGCGCGAAGGCAAGCCGTTCACCATCATCGACACCGCAGGCGTGCGGCGGCGCGGCAAAGTGGACGAAGCGGTGGAAAAATTCTCCGTGATTAAAGCGATGCAAGCGATTGAAGCGGCGAACGTTGCCGTGTTGGTGCTGGACGCGCAGCAAGACATCGCCGACCAAGATGCCACCATTGCAGGCTTTGCACTGGAAGCAGGGCGCGCGCTGGTGATTGCCGTAAACAAATGGGACGGCATCAGCGAAGAGCGGCGCAACGACATCAAGCGCGACATCGCCCGCAAGCTGTATTTCCTTGATTTTGCGAAGTTTCACTATATTTCCGCGCTGAAAGAACGCGGCATAGACGGCTTGTTTGACAGCATTCAGGCTGCCTATAACGCGGCGTTTATCAATATGCCCACGCCTAAAATCACGCGCGTGCTGCAAAGCGCGGTGGAACGCCAAGCTCCGCCCCGCGCAGGCTTGGTGCGCCCCAAAATGCGCTACGCCCACCAAGGCGGCATGAACCCGCCCGTTATCGTGATACACGGCAACTCGCTCGGCGCGATTTCCGACAGCTACACGCGCTATTTAACGCAAACCTTCCGCAAAGCGTTTAACCTGCAAGGCACGCCGCTGCGGATTCAATACAACGTGGGCGAAAACCCCTACGAAGAAACCGCCGCGCAAACCAAAAACAAACCGCTGCGCCGCGCAACATTGAGCAACCGCATTGCCAAGCGGGAAAACCGCAAAGACGAGAAAGTGCGCAACAGCGGCGGGAAAGTGAAAAAACGGCAGGTGAGCGTGAAGAAACGGCATCAGTCGTGAAGCGGTGGCAATAAAAGGCAGCCTGAAAACGAGAGTAGGTTTTCAGGCTGCCTTTGGTGTGCGTGAGGCATCGGTTGGCATATTTACCGCACCACAAACCAACCGCCACCAAAACAATCAGCAACGTCAACCCGCCGATAATGGTCTGCTTGCGCGTGGGTTTGGGCGCGGTTTGCTGTATCCAGCCGAGTTTGCGCCCGAGCCAGAAAATCAGCGCAAAGTCCATTTAATCAGCAGGGCGAGGGCGTCGATAATCAGGACAACAGGTCTGCCATGTCGGTTTCCTTTTTTCAGGCTGCCGTTACGCGGTGCAAAGGCAGTCTGAAATCTTTGCGCGGCGGGTTTAAATTGGTGGTGCGCCGGTTGGCGGCTTATCGCTTGCCGGCTGGTTTGATTTTTGTTTTGGATTTTCAGGCTGCCTCTGCTGTATGCGGTAGGCAGCCTGAAACCGAAATGGAATGGCGCGTTATATAAAACGGTTTTTGCTAGCGGGCAGATGTGCCCCAAGAGTTGCGTATTTTCAGCTTTACTGCTTCGCTTGTTTTTCAGGCTGCCTCTGCATCACGCAAAGGCAGCCTGAAAACTATCTGCGTTCAATATCGGGCGTATCCACGCGCACGTCGGCGTTTTGCGCGCGGTGGCGCAGCGCGTGGTCCATCAGCACCAGCGCGAGCATGGCTTCGGCAATGGGGGCGGCGCGTAGCCCCACGCAGGGGTCGTGTCGCCCGTGGGTGGCGAGGGTTACGGGGTTGCCGTGAATATCGATGGATTGGCGCGGGGTGGCGATGGAGCTGGTGGGTTTGATGGCGAAGTTGGCGGTGATGGTTTGCCCTGTGGCGATGCCGCCGACGATGCCGCCTGCGTGGTTGCTGGCAAAGCCTTGTGGCGTGAGTTCGTCGCCGTGGTAGCTGCCGCGTTGGGCGACTACGCCAAAGCCGTCGCCAATTTCTACGCCTTTGACGGCGTTGATGGACATCAGCGCGTGGGCGATGTCGGCATCTAGGCGGTCAAACACGGGTTCGCCCAAGCCTACCGGCACGTTGCGGGCTTCTATGTGCAGCTTTGCGCCCACGCTGTCTAGCGATTTGCGCACGCTGTCCATATAGGCTTCCAGCGCGGCGATTTGTGATTGGTTGGCGGCAAAAAAGGGGTTTTGCGCGATGTAGGCTTCGTTTTCAAAGGCGATTTCGTGTTCGCCCACTTGCGTTACCCAGCAGATGATGTGGGTGCCGAATTGTTGGCGCAGCCATTTTTTGGCAATTGCGCCTGCGGCGACGCGGGCGGCAGTTTCGCGGGCAGAGCTTCTGCCGCCACCGCGATAGTCGCGCGTGCCGTATTTGTGCCAATAGGTGTAGTCGGCGTGGCCGGGGCGGAATTGTTGGGCGATGTTGCCGTAGTCTTTGCTGCGCTGGTCGGTGTTGCGGATGAGCAGGACGATGGGGGTGCCTGTGGTTTTGCCGTCAAACACGCCTGATAGGATTTCTACTTGGTCGGCTTCGCGACGTTGGGTAACGTGGCGGCTGGTGCCGGGTTTGCGGCGGTCTAGGTCGGGCTGGATGTCGGCTTCGGTGAGCGCAAGATTGGGCGGGCAGCCGTCGATGATGCAGCCGATGCCTGCGCCGTGGCTTTCGCCAAAGGTGGTTACGGTGAAGAGTTGTCCGAAGGTGTTGCCTGCCATGATGTGCTTTCTGGTTGTGGGTTGGGAGGGCAAATTTTAGCATAAAGGCAGTCTGAAAGCGGGGCGGGGGCTTTTCAGGCTGCCTTTGTGGGGTGGTAATAGTGGTGGGCAACGAGTTGCCTGTTTTACGGTTGGGGATAGTGAGGCAGCCTGAAAATGTTTTTAAATGCTGTTTTAGTTTCGCTGAAACTCGCTTCGCTCGTTTTCAGGCTGCCTTTTGCGGTGCGGGTTAATATTCTTCATATTCTTCGGCTGGTATGGGGTCTTCTCCGAAGAAATTGTTGCCTTTGGTGCCTTTTTTGAAAAAAAGAAGTATTAAACAAAGCAAGAAAACGGGTGGAGTAAGAAGGGAGAAAAATACAATCAGAATCCACCAGCCTGAAAAGTCCATATCGTGCAAACGGTGTACGGTAACGGCAAGTGATGGTAGGAATGTGATGAGTAAATAGATAAATAGCAGCATTGCAACGATGTCAAAAGCGTTATTTCGGGAAAAGAAAGTATGAATCATCAAGATTATAAGAACAGCCAGCACCAATATATGAATCAGCATATATAGCCAGTATTCTGCTCGGCGGGCTCGCCCGCTAAATTCGGCGTATTTGTTCAAAGCGGCTAGATACCAGCGCATGGTAGTGTTCCTTGGATTGGGGTTCAGAAATGAAAAAATCGTGCGATTGTAATTGCGGGGGCGGGAGAGGTGTCAAGGACAGAGGGAGAATTTTCAGGCTGCCTTTGCGATGGGTGAGGCAGCCTGAAACGTTGGTGCTGGTTATAAAGGGTTGATGCTACACGGGGTGCAGGGGCAAGCCCCTGCTCGTGGTAGGCGGCGAAACGCCTGCGCTGGCAAAGATAGGAAATGTTGAAAGGCAGCCTGAAAACGTTAAATGCTTGGGCGCGCTATTTTTGTTGATTGCTTGAATGTGATGAACAATGGTGGGCAACGAGTTGCCCACCCTACGAGTTGGGTTTGGGCGCAAGCGTAAGGCAGCCTGAAAACGAGCGAAGCGAGTTTCAGCGAAGCTAAAACAGCATTTAAAAACATTTTCAGGCTGCCTTTTGCTTGCGGCTTTACCCGCAATCCATCGGTGCGGCAATTTCTATGCTGGTATCGTGGAAGGCATCCAGCGTGCCGCGGTGTCCGATACTGACGATGATGCTTTGCGGCAGGCGTTGGCGGATTAGGGTGTAAAGATGGGCTTCAGTGGGCTCGTCGAGCGCGGAGGTGGCTTCGTCTAGCAGGATAAGCTGGGGCTTGGCGAGCAATACGCGGGCAAAGCCGATGCGTTGCAATTCGCCAGGGGACAGGATGTGCTGCCAGTCTTGCTCTTCGTCTAGCCGCTCGGCAAGGTGGGGGAGTTGGCAGTCGTTGAGCGTGGCGATTAGGGTTTCGTTATCGGCTTGGATATTGGGATAGCACAACACGGTTTTCAGGCTGCCTTGCGGAACGTAGGCGCGCTGCGGGATAAATAGGGTGTGGGCTTTTTCAGGCTGCCATACGTTGCCGCTGCTGCCAAATGCCCATAAGCCTGCGAGCATGCGCAGGGTGGTGGTTTTGCCGCAGCCTGATGGGCCTTTGATGAGCAGGCTTTGCCCTGCGGCAGCCTGAAAATTCAGGTTATCCAGCAGGATGTCGCCGTTGGCGCGGTAGATGGTGGCGTTTTGGATTTTCAGGCTGCCTTGCGCGGTTTGGCGTTGCGGTTGTTGGTTGTGGTGCGGCTCTTCCATGCTGATCATAAAGCCGTATAAACGCTCTAAGCGGGCGCGGTAAACGGTGAAGCGCCCGTAAAACAGGCGGAAAAACGACAGTGCTTGCTGCAAGCGGGCGAAGGCTTGCACGGTTTGTTGGATGTCGCCGAGCTTGATTTGCCCTGCAAACAGGCGCGGGGCTTGCAGTAGAATGGGAAAGAGTTTGATGCCGCTGGAAAACATGTCGTTGAAGCCGCTTAAAAACACACTTTGGCGGGCGATGCGCCATTTGTTGCGGATGATGGCGGCGAAGCGTTGGTTGAGCGATTGTTTTTCCTGCCCTTCGCCGCCGTAAAAGGCAACGGATTCGGCGTGGTCGCGGATGCGAATCAGCGAATAGCGGTAGTCGCCGTTGAGCTTTTCGTTTTCATAATTGTGATGAATCAGCGGTTTGCCTATCCACATGGCAACGAAGGTGGCAAGGATAACGAAAATAAACACAAAATAAACAATGCCATGCGAAATATTGATGCCAAACACGGTGAGCACACCCGCCAAGCCCCACAGCACAATGGCAAATTCTAGCGAGGTAAGCACGGAATTGAGCATGCCGCGCACAAATTCAATGGTGGAAACGATGAAATCTTGCGCGTCTTGCTGGATACGTTGGTCAATGTTGTCGGGGGTGTGGCGTTTGCTTTGCAGGCGGTAGTAGTTTTTGTCGCTAAGCCAGCGTTGAATCAGCACGGCGTTGAGCCGTTCGCTCCATTTGATGGCGATGGCTTGGTCAAAAAAATCGTTTACCGCGCCGTTGAACGCCCGCAGCAGCACCACCGCCGCATTCATGGCGGCAAACAGCCAAAACGCGCTGGCGTTCATTTCTTGCATGGAGGTGTACAGCCCGCTGGTCATAAAGGTGCTGAACACGTTGAGGCGCACTTCGGTGAGCAGCAGCACAATCATGGCGGAAATCATCAGCAGGGCGCGTTGTGCAGTTTTTTTGTCTAAACAGGGGCGCAGGACGTGCCAAAATTCGCGCCCAAAGCGGGTGTATTTGAGCAGCCAGACAACGATAACAAGGATAAGGGCAACGCTGACAAAAGTTTGCAACAGCCAGAAGGGCGTGGCGAAGAGTTCTTGCTGCCATTTGGGGAGTTTGGTGGGCATGATGGGATGGGGGAGTGATGCAGCCTGAAATCTAAAATGGCGCGGCGAGGGCTCGCTGCCAATTGTTTGATTGAACAGGTCTTTGCTGGTTGGTAAGATGCCGGCGAGCCGCCGACGCTCCATCGGTTACAGGTTCTCAATAAAGATACCGAAAGGCAGCCTGAAACGGTTTTCAGGCTGCCTATTTATGCGCGCAAGGCGTTCATCAGAACGAATAATCCGCTTTCAACCAGAACGTGCGTGGCATGCCGACTACGGCAAAGCTGCGGTCATATTGCCCGCGCTGCACTTGCCAGTAGTTTTTGTTGAACACGTTTTCCACGGCGCCGCTCACGGTGAGCGTGTTGCGCTCGCCGAATTTTTTGGCATAGCGCGCGCCGACATCCACCAGCGTGTAGCTTGGGAAAGCGTATTTTTTCTGCGTGTCTTGGTACGATTTGCCGTAATACTGCACGTTGGCGTTCAGCGTGAGCCCTTGCACAAACGGCGTATCCCATTCGATGCCCGCCTTGGCAATCACGCGCGGGCTGGCGACTTGCACGCCGTTAATCAGCATGTCGCGCGAGTTGGGATAGTTTTTCAAATCGGCGCGCAAATACATCAGGCCGAAGCTGGGGCGCAGCGTTTTGTTCAGCAAATTGCCGTACACGTTGAACTCGATGCCGCGGTTGCGCTCGGTGCCTTGCTCATCGCCCGCTGCGCCGCCTTTGGCTTTGTATTTGGCAAAATCGGATTTGTTGCCATAGGTTAAGCGACCGTTGGCGTTGGTTTGACCGCGCCAATAGCCAGGGCGTTTGATTTGGAACAGGCTCAAAGTCGTTACCACATCGCCCCAGTTTTTGCGCACGCCCAATTCAAATTGACGGCTTACGCGCGGTTTTGCCATGGTGGTGTTGCCATCATCATCGGTTTTGATGTCGGCGGGTTCAAGGTCTTGCATATAGTTGCCATACACCACCAAATCGGGCGAGGGCAGCCACGCCGCCATCAGCATGGGGCTGATGCGGTGCGATTTGCCTGTTTCATTGGCTTTTTTATCGGTGTATTCAACGTGTTGTAAACGCCCGCCAACGGTGAGGCGCAATGTGTTATCCAAGAAACCCAACGTGTCGGACAACGCCAAGCTGTTCACTTTAATCCGCGCGTCTAAGTTGGCAGAATTTTCCCAAGTATTGGGGTAATCGGGTTTAAACGCTTCTAATTGCCCTGCGATATTGCCACGCTCGGGGTAAATGGTGGCGGTGCTTCTACCCGCTGCGGTGCCGCGATAGGTGGCGCGTTGGCGGATGATGCGGTCAAACGCGGTGCTCCAATTGTGTGAAACGGGGCCGGTGTAAAACTCGCCACGCGCCGATAAATTCATGCTCAATGTGCGGAAATATTGGTCGGTTAGGCGAGCGGTGCCTGTGGTGTATTGGTTGGCGGTGTTGCACGTGGCGGTGGCGGTGCGGCAAACGGTGGGGGAAATCAGCGTGCCGTAGTAACGCGCTTTGTTGTAGCCGATGCCGCCTGTGATTTGGAAGCTGTGGTCGGTGTCGTATTCAAACGTCAGCATGTGGGTTTGCCCCACGGTGTTTTGCCAGTTCCACGAGGGCAGCAGGTTGGTTTTGCCATCGGGCGCGCCATACAGCTTGCCTGCGGCGTTTTGAATGTCTTGCATACGGGCGCGGCCGCCGTTGGTTTTGCGTTTGGCGTACACGGTATCCAATGCCACGCGCAATTTTTCGCCGCGGTAATCGGCGTTCAGGGCGAATTCTTTGTCGTCTTCTTTGTAGCCGTCGCGCGGGGTGTCGCCGTGGCGCAGTTTGGCGTTGGCGCGGATGCCGAATTGTTTGCTATCGCCAAAGCGCTGCCCGATGTCGGCGGTGGTTTGCAAGCGGCTGTTGCTGAACCATGCCAAGCCCACTTTGCGGTTGCCTTCGTCGCTGGCTTTTTTGGTTTCAATGTTCAATGCGCCTGAAACCGCGCCTTCGGGGTCCATGCCAGTTACGGCGGTAGATGCGCCTTTAATCAGCTGTGCCGAGCCAACGTGCACATCTGCTGTGCCTTGCGTGCCATACATGCCCGCCAAGCCGTTTACGCTAAATTGGCGTGCGTCTAGCTGGAAGCCGCGGAAATACAAGCCTGTGAGCGTGTTGCTTTCGCCGCCAAACGCCATCACGGAAGCGTCGGTGCTGGCGATGGCATCGGTGAGCGTGCGGGCTTGTTTGTTGTTGATGCGTTTTTCATCGTAATTGACCACGGTGATGGGCGCGGTGAAGGCGTTGGCGCGGCCGAGCAGGCTGAGGTTTACGCGGTCGCGCATATCGCCGTCGCTGGCGATGGAATACGAGCGCGCGGCGTGCACCGTTTTGCGGTCGGCTTTAACGGTTACGTTTTGCAGAGTTTGCGTTTGCGCTGCGCCGGCTTCGGACTGCGCGGCGGTTTCAGGCTGCATGGCGCTGTTGTCGCCGTTGTCGGCGATGGCGAATTGGGCGAAACCCAAGCCGAGCAGGGCGAGTGTGATTTTGTTTAATTTCATGATTGGATTTGTTAAGGTTGGTTAAAAAGCGCGCAGATTATAGCAGAAGTACAAGGCGGTAATGCAAATTAGTTTTATTTGTTGTGCGGCGGCGTTTGGTGGATGGTTGCAGGACAATATAGGCAGCCTGAAAACGCCTTTGCTCGGTTTTCAGGCTGCCTTAAACCGCCACACGCCGCGCTCGCTGGCAAAATACTGCACGCGAATATCGTGGCGTTGCGCGGGCAGCTGGGGCAGGCTTTGGCAGGCGAATCCTGCGGCGACGGTTTGCGGGCACAGGCTGCGCGGGGTGGCGGCGAGCGTGCAGTCGTAGTAGCCGCCGCCTTGCCCGAGGCGATAGCCCTGCGCGTCTATGCCCACGATGGGCAGCACCATAATATTGAGCGATTTTGCGCGGATTTTGTCGCCGCGAAACTGGGGCACTTGGATTTGGCTGCGGCGGCGGGGGCGTTCGGGGCGGACGGTTTTCTTCGTTTTCAGGCTGCCTAATCGCATAACAGGATGGGGCGTGAACCAGAGTTTCAGGCTGCGCGGGGCGATGTAGGGCAGATAGACTTGCGCGCCGCGTTGCATTGCGGCGCGGGCGAAGTCGTCCAGCCGCAGCTCGCTGCCGATTGCCCAATACACAGCGATGCGTTTGCCGCGTTTGATAAAGCGTTTGAGCTCGCGGTTGATGCGGCACTCGGCGGCGCGGCGGGCGTTTTCAGGCTGCCTTTTGCGGGCAAGGCGCAGCGTGCGGCGGATATCGCGTTTGCCCGCTTGCGGCGATAGGTTTTCAGGCTGCCGAAACAGGGCGTTCATCAGCCGCGTCCTGTGCTGCCGAATCCGCCTGCGCCGCGCTCGCTGCCGGCGAAGTCGTCCA
Source organism: Kingella bonacorsii (assembly GCF_016623605.1). Lineage (NCBI taxonomy): Bacteria > Pseudomonadati > Pseudomonadota > Betaproteobacteria > Neisseriales > Neisseriaceae > Kingella > Kingella bonacorsii. The sequence goes on from NZ_JAEHNZ010000001.1 coordinate 250,946, forward strand.
CAATTTCAAACTGCGCCTGCACCACGGGCACGATGACCATCTGCGCGATGCGGTCTAGCGGGGCGATGGTGAAATCGGCTGGGCTTCTGTTCCACAGTGACACCATCAGCTCGCCTTGGTAGTCGGAATCGATTAAGCCGACTAGATTGCCCAGCACGATGCCGTGTTTGTGCCCCAGCCCCGAGCGCGGCAGGATGGTGGCGGCGAGGTTGGGGTTGGCGATGTGGATGGCGATGCCGGTGGGGATGAGCGCGGTTTCGCCTGCGCGAATGGTTTGCGGCGCGTCGATGCAGGCGCGCAGGTCCAGCCCCGCGCTGCCCGATGTGGCGTATTGGGGCAGGTGTTCGGCGATTTTGGGATTGAGGATTTTGAGTCGGATGGTGGGGTTCATGCGGTGTTTCCTTGTTTGGCGCGTTGAGGCAGCCTGAAAAGGCGCGACGAACGGGATGCCGTTTGCGGTTTTCAGGCTGCCTGAAAAACTGTTATGATACCGTAAATTTTTCCCCATGTTCTGTTAGGCAAATGTAAACCAAACAGATTTTTCTAACCGTCTGCAAAGGCACACATCATGAAAATAGATGAAAAATTGAAACAAGCCGCATTGGCGTTTCACCAATTTCCCGTTCCCGGCAAAGTGAGCGTAACGCCAACCAAATCATTGGCAACGCAGCAGGATTTGGCGTTGGCGTATTCCCCCGGAGTTGCCGCGCCGTGCATGGAAATCCACGCCAACCCTGCCGATGCCTACAAATACACCGCCAAAGGCAATTTGGTGGCGGTAATTTCCAACGGCACAGCGGTGCTGGGCTTGGGCAACATCGGCGCGCAAGCGAGCAAGCCCGTGATGGAAGGCAAGGGCGTGCTGTTCAAAAAATTCGCGGGCATTGATGTGTTTGACATTGAAATCAACGAACACGACCCCGACAAGCTGGTGGACATCATCGCCGCGCTGGAACCCACCTTCGGCGGCATCAATTTGGAAGACATCAAAGCGCCCGAATGCTTTTATATTGAGCAAAAATTGAAAGAGCGCTGCCACATCCCCGTGTTCCACGACGACCAACACGGCACGGCGATTATCACCGCCGCCGCCGCCATCAACGGCTTGCGCGTGGTGGGCAAAAAACTGGAAGACGTGAGCCTTGTGGTTTCGGGCGCGGGCGCGGCGGCGATTGCCTGCACCAATTTGCTGGTGTCGCTGGGGCTGAAACGCGAAAACGTTACCCTGTGCGACAGCAAAGGCGTGATTTACCAAACGCGCGAAGACCGCGAACGCATGGATGCCACCAAAGTGCGCTACGCTATTGCCGACAACGGGCAGCGCACCTTGGCGGATGCCGTTGCGGGCAAGGATATTTTCTTGGGGCTGTCGGGCGCGGATTTGTTGTCGCCCGAAATGCTGAAAACGATGGCAGACAAGCCTTTGGTGTTTGCCATGGCGAACCCCAATCCCGAAATCAAACCGCCCGTTGCCAAAGAAGCGCGAGCGGATGTGGTTATCGGCACGGGGCGCTCCGATTATCCGAACCAAATCAACAACGTGTTGTGCTTCCCATTCTTGTTCCGCGGCGCGTTGGACTGCGGCGCAAGCGAAATCAACGAAGCGATGAAAAAAGCGGCGGTGTATGCGATTGCCGATTTGGCGCACGAACCCGTGCCCGAAGCGGTGCGCACGGCATACCAAAACCGCGATTTCACCTTCGGCGCGGAATATCTGATTCCCACGCCGTTTGACCCGCGCCTGATTTCGCGCATCGCGCCTGCGGTTGCCAAAGCGGCGGCCGAAAGCGGCGTGGCGGCGCGTCCGATTGCCGATTTGGCGGCATACGCGGCGAGCTTGGAAAAATAAACGCCGATTGATTTTGCTAAACATCAAGGCAGCCTGAAAACGGGAATAGGCGTTTCAGGCTGCCTTTTTATATCGGGCAGAGCAGGGGGCGATGGCATGCGGTTGCATGGCATTATCCGCAAAACAAAACCCGTTTCAGGCAGCCTGAAACGGGTTTAACCGCATTATGGTTGATGGTTTTGCCCAGAGCCTGCCGAGCGTTTATGCGGAACGGCATTACTGCGCGCCAGCAGCATCAGGCAGCCTGAAAACACCATGCCCAGCGCGATAAACGGCGCAGTCGCGTATTCGTATTCGTTCACCAAATACAACACGCCGCCGATATACATCAGCAACGGCGCAGATACAACAGTCTGCTTGTTAAACCCGTCCAACGCGAACACCAACACGCCCGATGCAAACAGCGCAAAGGCGACGATGTTCGCCGTGCTGGGAAATAAATCCATGCTTTTGAGCAGCCACAACGCGCCCGCGATAATCAAAAACAGCGGCAGCGCAAGCGATGATTGTTTCATAGACATTCCTTTCTGCCGGATAAGGCAGCCTGAAAATGATTTTTCGGATGCCGTGAGCCTTGCCCGCTAGCTACGCCGAACGGCGTTTCAGGCTGCATCACGCCGTTTCGGGTCGTTGGGGCGAAGCTGCGCCACCAATTTATCCAAAATACCGTTAATAAATTTATGGCTATCTGTGCCGCCAAAGGTTTTGGTTACTTCAATCGCCTCGTTGATAATCACGGGATAGGGTGTTTCGGGCATGGCTTTCAGTTCGTGCACCGCCACCAGCAGTACGCTGCGCTCAATCGGGTTAATCAGGTTTTCATCGCGGTCCAGCAAGGGACGGATGATTTGCATGTATTCGCGCTGATTGTTGTGCGCGCCGAAAAAAATCGCGGTAAACAATTCGCCGTCGGCATGGCGGTAATCGTTGCTTTCGCGGATGTGTTGCGCCACCTCGGGCGCGGGGATTTTGTTCAACGTCACTTGATACAGGGCTTGCACGGCAAATTCGCGCGCGCGTCGACGGGGAGAAACTCGCATAATCGTCCTTTCCGTTTTAGCTTCGCAGAAGCTCGTAAACTCGCTTTCAGGCAGCCTGAAAATTATTCTTCATCCAAATCGTTTAACAAATTTGCCAACTCCACCGCCACAATCGCCGCGTCGCTGGCTTTTTCCTGAATGCGCGCGTGCGCTTGCTCGTCGTTTTCGGTGGTCAAAATCGCGTTGGCAATCGGCACATTAAAATCCAAGCCCACGCGCGATACGCCCGCGCCTGATTCGTTGGCAACCAGTTCAAAATGATACGTTTCGCCGCGAATAACCGCGCCGATGGCAATCAGCGCGTCATACGATTCGCTTGCCGCCATGTTTTGCAGCACCAGCGGCACTTCCAGCGCGCCGGGCACGGTCGCCAGCGTGATGTCATCATCCGCCACGCCCAGTTCCAGCAATTTTTTGCGAGCCACATCCACCATCGCGCTGCCCACTTCATTGGTGAAACGCGCTTGCACGATGCCGATTTTGAGACCTTGTCCATTCAGATTAGGAGCGATTGTTTTCATGTGTTTTCCTTCTTAGTCAAAATAGGCAGCCTGAAAATCATGCTTGCGGCTGCCAATCGGTAACGGGGGTGTAGCTTTCGCTGGCATCATCCCATTCCCACGCGCCCGCGTTTTGTTGCATCAGCGGCGCAATTTCAGGATGCGCGGTTAGAATTTGGCTCAATGGCAAGGTTTCGTAGTTCGCCGAATCGTTGGCATAAGCGTCATCTTCCGCGCCGCTGAAAAAACGCCAGCCGCTGTCGTGTTCAAACGCAGCCGCTTCGCGATACAAAAAGCCGATGGCTTCATGCTGTTGGCTCACTTGCTTGCTCACGATGGCGTAGCTTAATGCGTTGGAAAGGGCTTGGGTAAAGGGATTATTCATGGTGCGTGCGGTAGAAAAAAGCGCGGATTATACGCGCTTATTGTGTTTTCAGGCAGCCTGAAAGCGAGTTTACGAGCTTCTGCGAAGCTAAAACGGATTAGGCAATCTTTTCAATGCCCGCGCTGCCTAATTTTGCGGCAAGCTGTTGCGCCGTGCCAAAATGGGCAATTGGATAATCGGGCGCGATTTCCGCCAAGGGCAGCATCACAAAACCGCGCTCGTGCGCACGGGGATGCGGAAGCTGCAATTCAGGCGCATTGCTGATGGTTTGCGTATAGTCAATAATGTCCAAATCCAACGTGCGCGGCGCATTGCGAAAACTACGCTGCCGCCCAAACTGCTGCTCAATTTGCTGCAACTGTTGCAATAGTTCCATTGCAGAATAACTCGTTTCAACTAGCGCAACCGCGTTGATAAAGTCGGGCTGTTCGGCATAGCCAACGGGCGCAGTGCGATACAGCGAAGAGCTTTTCAGGCTGCCTATCTGCGGCAAAGCCACCACCGCAGCAAGTGCATTCTGCACCTGCGCGATGGGATTTTCCAGATTGCTGCCAAAAGCGATAACGGCGGTATTCATCATCGGGCATGCTTCATTAAACGTTGTTTTTCGCGTTTCCAATCCGCTTCTTTGGATGATTCGCGCTTGTCGTGCAGTTTTTTGCCTTTTGCCAAACCGATTTCCGCTTTGATACGTCCGCGCAAATAATGCAAGTTCAGCGGCACGACGGTGTAGCCCGCCCGCTCGGTTTTGCCGATTAGCTTATTGATTTCTCGCTGATTCAACAACAATTTTCGCGGACGAACAGGATCGGGTTTAACGTGTGTAGAAGCGGTTGGCAGCGGAGTAATGTGGCAGCCAACCAAGTAAAACGCATCGCGTTTCCAATAAATATAACTTTCTTTGAGCTGCACACGCCCCGCGCGAATGGCTTTCACTTCCCAGCCTTCCAACACCAAACCCGCTTCAATTTGTTCTTCAATAAAATAATCGTGAAATGCTTTGCGATTGTTGGCAATAGACATAAATAATTTTCCTAATTCAATAATCGTGCAATTTTAGCAGAAAACAAGATTTTCGGCGGAGAGTATAAAATAAAACAAGCTGATAATTGCATATCAGCTTGTTGATTGAATAATTAAAACGCTTCGCAATTGCTTGGTTTGGTTGCCGTTGCGCTGCCTGTTAAGCCTTTACAACGGTAAACAGAGCTATCACTGTCAATCCAAATTCCGTATTTGTGCCCACTGGTTTTGGGAACTGCTTGCAAATACATTTTCTTATTCTCCACCATACGAGAAAAAGTATATTTTTGCGTGTCATTCAGAGCAGGAACATTCGTTGTATCAGCAAGAATATCTGCCAAACTTGCACGAGGATTAACCAGCTTTTGCGCTTCTATCGATTGGCGAAATGAAAGCATTTGCTGTTTAGCTTCTGCTAAGTTTGCTTTCTCTATATAATTTTGATATGCAGGTAGTGCAAAGGCAGCAATTATCGCCAAAATAGCAATTACAACCATCAGTTCAAGAAGAGTATACCCAAAGACTCTATTATTCATATTCAGGCTACCTTTTATTTTTTATTTAATAATTCAAGATAGGTCTGTAGCGTAACAACCGTATCTTTATTGTTACCATGAGCACGCGACGTTACACGGAAGTAATCCACATTGCCTAATTTTGCATCTGTTTTATTACCTAAATATTCAATAATATAGCGTGTATCAGTACCTGCTACAGCTTTACAAGCGGGCTTGCAATCTGTGTCCAATATTGATTTACCTTTTCCTGATGCTGTTGAATTAATCTCACATCGTTGATTTATATCTACTACTCTACCATTTACTTGACAGCGCTCCCAAGCAGGATAGTTAGATTGTTGTTCGCCTTGGTCATATTTAAACAGTAAATCCCTACTATCTACTTTATAAGTATCTTTTGCAGGCGCACATAAACCATTATCACATGTGGCTCTAAAAAATTGCTCACCAGTATTTCCATTCGTTCTATTTGAAGGGTTAACCCAACCTTTAATAATGGCTTCAGCATCTAGCAAACCTTGCTCAGCAAGAGAAACAGCATATTTTCTATCTGCTTCATTTGTACTCATTCGCATTTCAGTATTTGATGATTGGCTTGTTGCAATAACCAGCAATGCAATAACCAACATAATTACCATAACAATGAACAAGGAAAAGCCACCTTGATTATATCTGTTCTTCATGTTTGCTCCTAAATTAATATTCTGTTATACAGGAAAGATTTTAGAACATACATTACCTGCACGTATGGTTGCATTAATAATATATGGGGTATCGCTTGTTGCATTGGGATATCTATAGCTAAGTGTTAATCTTAACCCAGCAGGTAAACCTTTTAGTTTTCCATCGGTAGTTAATGCATTGTCTGTAAAAATAAATTTCTCTTTATTGTAATCATTTACATTAGCTGAATCATTTTTACAATCTTTTACATAGATAAATTGTGATTTAATATCTGTTACATTTTGAACTAACAATTGAGGTCCTTGCCATTTCCCTTCAGCATTTAAATCATAACGTAATAAACTTGGTACATTATTGATCGTTGCAACAAGATATGCAGCAGCATATAGTTTACTTAATGTAAATTCCCCTTTATTCGTACCTAGATTAGCACCCTTACCAGATTGATTATCTAAGTCAAAGTTTGGAGGATTTTGATTTATTGCATGTGTTGCGAACGCATAAGAACAACTACTCATTACAAGTGTGTTTTTTGCTCTTGCAGAATTTGCTGCAATAGTTTGATTTAATTCAGGCAGTTGTGCGTCAGAAATTTTCGTAGTATTGGTTGCATTGTTAATAGCAACGCCAGCTGAATCTTTACCATAAATGAAAAGAACACCACCTTTTATATTGGATAACCCCGTTGTATTAATGCCTGCTCCTGCGAAATCAGTACCTGCTTCTAAAACTTTTATACCAAACCCGCTATACTGACCACTACCATCAGCATTATCTGTAATAGCAATAAGTCTTTTTTCTGCATCAGCAAAATCATTAAAGTCAAATTTATTACCGCTAATTGCAGAACTATAACAACCAAACGAGCCCGTATTACGTGCATCACGTGTAATGCTTGAAGCTGCATTACGTAAATTCTGTTGTGTATCTAGGCGTTTTTGTGCGTTATTGCTGAGTTTGCGTGTGATAAAATAAGTGCTACCAGCCGCACTAATTACAATTATTGCCAATGCACTAGCAACTAAAAATTCTATCAAAGTAAAACCTGAATTTTTACGAGAAGACAAAAATGAATTATTTTGTGTTGTTTTCATGTTAAAACCTTTTTACTTAGTTTGCTACTCGTAATACATAGCTATAATCATTGAAACGATCTTTTGTGCTTTCAGAACGCCAAACTACTTTAATAGTAGTATAAGCGCCACCAGATTGACAATTAGTAATCATATTTTTTCCTGAACTATCTAAAGTAGGTTGCTCAGGTTTTTCTTTATCTAAACAGATTGTATAGATAACAGAAGATACTGTAGAGGACTCTGGTTTAATAAGATTTTCATACAATTCAGACTCAAATTGTTTTTTATATTCATCTGCTATTGATGCTTTTGTATATTCGGTATTGGTTGTTGGTGAAAATGGGGTAATATTTCCAGTAATTGGTACTGGTGACTGAGTAAGATAAGATGCATAACTATGATAGTAATTTCCGCTTGATGTTTTGACTAAAGTCCCATTCATTAGCATAGATTCTGCTAATGCTTCTGTGCTTTGTGAAACTAAACTCTTATTTTCAGCTTCAGTTAATCCAGAAACCGAACGTAACTGGGTTGCCATAAGTGCCAACAAACCTAAAGTTAGTAAAATAACAGAAACAATTACTTCAACAAGTGTTGAGCCCTGAATGTTTTTCTTTTTTGCGAAAGCTGGAGTGTACATTTTTTTTGAAATCATGGTCTAAATCCAAGAAAAATAAAATTTCTATTTAGTGCAGAATTTAACTAAATCACCCGAGAGTGCATCTTTTGCAGAAGCAGAAGAACCACATGTGCTTGTATTACCCATTGGCGTAATTAATGCATATCTAACGGGAGAATTGGTTCTACTTGCATCTTTAACGGCTAAACGAACATATTTCGAGCCAAATTCGTATTGATTAACAAAACCCGCATAATTACTTGCAGGAGATGAAGAAGCTGCTGTTTTTCTATAACCAAATGAACCATTAGGTAAAAAAACAAACATATTGGATGGTGATGCACTACAAACAGTACCTGCAAGATCGCAAATTTCAGTTTTGACGCTCATCTTATTATTTGCTGAGATATTGGGACCATTTAATGTAACAGTTCTTAATGCAGAATCTTCTGTGGCATCATATTTACCGTCTCTATTTTCATCCGCAAAAATCAAAATACCATCGCTGATTTTTGTTTCATCGCAAACACCAGTATTCCGACCATCTTTTCTAATCAGAACACCACATAGCAAAACGGGAGTATTCATGCGAACAGCCTCAGTTCTTGCAAAGCGGAACGCATTAGCAATTTGCTCTGAACGATTTACCAAGCGCGAGTTGGAAACAAAATCGCGCATACTAGGAAAAGCAATAGCTGCCATGATTGCCATAATGGCAACGGTAACCATTAGTTCTAACAGGGTAAATCCTTGTACTCTTTTATCGTGTGGCATAGTTTTAACTCAAATTAAGGATGGTTAATCAATTATTCTGTGTTGCTTGCTGATTCTGGGATGTAGGCGGCATTTTCAAAACGAGTAAATTGTCCCATAAAGGTTAGAAATATACGCCCTGTTGGTCCGTTGCGATGTTTACCGATAATGCATTCTGCCAGCCCTTTAAATTGGCTTTGTTCTTTGGTGTAATACTCGTCGCGGAACATAAACATAATTAAATCAGCATCTTGTTCAATCGCACCCGATTCGCGTAAATCCGACATCATGGGGCGTTTATCTGTGCGTTGTTCTACGGTTCGCGATAATTGCGATAACGCGATAACGGGAACTTGTAATTCTTTGGCGAGTGCTTTGAGCGAGCGTGAAATTTCGCCTAATTCTGATGCGCGATTATCGCTGCGCCCCGAGCCTGACATCAGTTGCAGATAGTCAATAACAATTAAGCCTAATTGGTTTTTGAATCGTCTAGCGAGCCGCCTTGCGCGGGCGCGTAGTTCTAATGCGCTTAATCCTGCGGTTTCATCAATAAAAATAGGCGCATCGGTTAGCTTGGCGACGGCTTCGTTTAATCGTTCCCAATGTTCGTCTTTCAGGCTGCCGTTTTTTAGAACGCTTTGATCAAGTCGCCCTACGGAACTTAGCATACGCATTACCAGTTGCGTGCCACCCATTTCCATTGAAAATACAGCGACAGGACGTTTCCCGCTAATGGCAACGTGTTCGGCGATGTTGATGGCAAATGCGGTCTTACCCATTGAAGGTCGCCCTGCCACGATAACTAAATCGCCTGCTTGCAAGCCTGATGTCATTCTGTCCAAATCGGTAAAACCTGTGGCGATGCCTGTTACTTCATCGGGGTTATCGCGTTGGTACAGCATGTCAATGCGTTCAATGTTTTGTTGTAACAAATCAGGCATTTCTAGGAAGCCTTGTTTGGATTTTGCTGTGCTTTCGGCGATTTGGAAGACTTGATTTTCGGCTTCGTCTAGCAGTTGTTCCGCGCTTTTTCCTTGCGGATTATAGGCATTTCTAGCAATTTCTGTTCCAGTCTCGGCAAGCTGGCGGATAATGGAGCGTTCGCGGACAATTTCGGCGTAGCGACGGATGTTGGCAGCGGATGGGGTGCTTTGCGCAAGCGTAAGCAGATAGTCAAACCCGCCTGCGTGGGTGAGCTGGTCGTTGCGCTCTAATGCTTCTTGCACGGTAACGATGTCGGCGGGGCGGCTTTCGTTAATCAGCGTTGAGATGGCGCGGTAGATGAGTTTGTGTTCGTGGCGGTAGAAGTCGTTTTCGGTGAGGATGTCGGCGATGCGGTCGTAGGCACTGTTTTCAAGCATCAAGCCGCCCAACAGGGATTGTTCGGCTTCTATGGAATGGGGCGGGAGGGCGATGTTGCGGACTTCTGTGTTGTTATCTGGGATGGGGGTTTCTGGCATGGTTAAATAAAACTAACGTTTTTTGGCACTTTGTTAAATGGTTTTGATGTTGTGTGTGCGTTGTTAGAAATTTGATTTGAAATGTGAATATTGGTTTTCAGGCTGCCTATCAAAGCGTGTATTAGGCAGCCTGAAAATGGTTTTATTGTTTTTTCCAGCGTTCTTGCGATTCGCGGATAACTTGTTTGGCTTCTTCTATGTCGCCCCAGTGTTCCACTTTGGTTGTGCCTGCTTTTTTCAGGTCTTTGTAGTGGTTGAAGTGAAATTCGATTTGTTTGATGAGTTGGGCGGGCAAGTCGGCTAGGGTTTGGATGGCGTTGCCTGTGTCGCGGTCGTCTGCGGGTACAACGACGATTTTGTCGTCCACTTCGCCGTCGTCCACAAATTTCATTACGCCGATTACGCGCGCTTCCATGTAAATGCCTGTGGGCAAGGGCGTGCGTGTGATGATGAGCGCGTCCAATTCATCGCCGTCCTCGTCTAAGGTTTGGGGGATGAAGCCGTAGTTGGTGGGTTTGGCGAAGATTTGGGGTTCAACGCGGTCTAGCTTCATCACGGCGTTTTTTCTGTCCCATTCGATTTTGTGCGCGCTGCCTTCGGGGATTTCAATCACCACGTTGATGATACCGTTATCCACGTCGCCCGCGTCTAAGATTTTGTTGAAATCTGCCATTTGGTTTTCCTTTGTTGGGTGGGGTTGAAATGCGATTGATTATAAACGATGGGGTAGGGCTGTGCAAAGAATGGTTAAGCTGAGTTGCTTTTTCAGGCTGCCTGTGGGCGTTTTGTAATTTTTTGTTGCCATTTTGGCTAGTCAAATGTTAATTGTTTGCATTATAATTTGACGATGATGAAAAATAATCCTTTTTTGAAGCTGGCGGTAATTGGTTTGGTTACGCTATTACACGCCGGCGTAATTGCTTTGTCGTGGAACGGTTTTAAATCGCCCGAGCCTGAACAAGCAGATGCGATGGCATTTGTGGATTTGGGTTCGGTTACGGGCGATGACAAACCGTTGGGCGATGGCGCGCCTGCGCCTTTGGAACAGCCCGAGCCGCCCCAGCCTCAGCCGCCTGTTGAACAGTCCAAGCCCGAACCCAAAGTTGAACCCAAGCCCGAGCCGAAACCTGAACCGAAGCCCAAGGTGGCGGAGCAGCCGAAAGTTGCGGCGGTGGTGCGCAATGATAAACCTGCTGATTTCAGGCAGCCTGAAAAGGTGGTGAAGCCGCAGAAGCATGAGCCTAAGCCAGAGCCTGTCAAGCAGCCTGAAAAACCCGTTGAAAAACCGCAGCCGGTAAAAGTTGAACATCCGAAGCCTGCCGTTACTCCGCCTGCTAACGCTAATCCAGCTAACACAAGCAACAGCAGCGCGACGGCGAATAAAGACGCGGCTAACCGTGCGCCCGATAGCATGGGCGGCGGCGGTTCGTCTGCGAACAGCAAAGTGCCGCAAAACGGAGCGGGGGATAAAAACAGCGATGGTGGCGGCAAAAAAGGCGATGCGCCCAAGCCGTCTAATGCCAACCACGCGAGCACAATAGCCAATGGCGGCTATATCAGCCTGCCCAATCCGCCTTATCCGCGCTCTGCGGCGGAGCATGAAGAAGAGGGCGTGGTGAAACTTTCGGTGCTGGTTAGCGCGGCAGGCAAGGTTATGAATGTGAAGGTAACGAAGTCTAGCGGCTCGGCGGCATTGGATAACGCGGGCAAGCGGGCGGCGCAGTCGGCAAGTTATCAGCCCAAGAAAATTGATGGCGAACCCGTTTCAACGGAGTTTAATACGCAATTTACCTTTAAGCTGGATAGATAGTTTTCAGGCTGCCTGAAAGCAAATGTTTTTTAATCACTTTATGAAAGTAAACGAATGAATTTAGGATTGGTTTTTAAAAGCGGCGATGCTGTTTTGATTGGTGTGTTTTTGTGTTTGATTGCCATGAGCATCACAACTTGGGTGCTGATTTTGCTGCGCGGCGTGCGTTATCGCGCGGCGCGGCGTGCCAACCGCGTGGCTGCCGAGGCGATTTGGGCGGCAAAAGATTTGGCGCAGGCGGAGCAGCAAGCCAAGCAAATTGACGCGCCGATTAGTGATTTGGCGTTGGATGCGATTCGGGCAAACCAGCAGTTCCATGCCACGCAAAGCTCCATGCTGTCGGCGAGCTTGCCGCGCAACGCTTACTTGGAACGCGAGATGCGCCATAGCATAGGCAAGATTTTGAGCCGTTTTGAAGGCGGCATGATGGCGTTGGCGACCATCGGTTCAACCGCGCCGTTTGTGGGGCTGCTGGGCACGGTGTGGGGGATTTACCATGCGCTGATTAACATCAGCAACAGCGGGCAGATGAGCATTGCGGCGGTGGCCGGCCCGATTGGCGAAGCATTGGTGGCGACAGCAGTGGGCTTGTTTGCCGCGATTCCTGCGGTGCTGGCGTATAACGTGTTTATGCGCGGCAATAAGAATTTGAGCCGCGAACTGCATGGTTTTGCCCATGATTTTCATGTCCAACTGATTAACGAGAAGGAATGAGGCGATGGCTTTCAATGTAAACGAAGGCGGCGAAGACGCGCCGATGAGCGATATTAACGTTACGCCCTTGGTGGACGTGATGTTGGTGCTGCTGATTGTGTTTATGATTACGATGCCTGTTTTAACGCACTCCATTCAAATCAATTTGCCCACCACGAGCAACAGCAAAGAAGAGCCGAAGCAGGATGTGAAGCCGATTAACTTGCAGGTAGATGCAGCAGGCAAATATGTATTAGGTGCGGAATCAACTACACCAGTAGATTTGATTGAGATAAAAGCAAAACTGAAAGAGCTGGCGAAAACCAATCCCGATACGGTTTTGGCGATTGATGCGGATAAAGATACGCCGTATGAGAACGTTGCCAAGGTGTTGGAAGCAGCGAAAGACGCGGGGATTGCGAAGGTGGGCTTTCGCTTGGAAAACACAAAGCAGTAGATTGAATGGAAAAGAAACCGTGTTACTTTGTTGTGGCACGGTTTTTTGGTTTTAGCTTTGCAACTCCGCTACGCTATGCTGGCTGCCCGTTGGTTTGTGCGATAGGCAGCCTGAAAACGGGCGAAGCGCAAACGGGAATGTATTTTCAGGCTGCCTTGGGATTGAGACGATGGATGTTTTTGAATTGGCTTGCGGCGGGATGCAGATGAGTCGACAGCCGCTGCGTGTGCTGCTAAGCGAAGACCCGCTGCCGTTGATGCAGAATTGTTGCTTTGTGGAATTGGAGCTTGGGCAGCTAACGCTTGCGCTGGATGAGGGCAGCCGCATGGTGCGGTTGCCGAACGGCTTGGAAGCGATATTCTTGGATGCGCGCAATGATTTGCTCACGCTGTGGCTTACGCCTGATGCGCAGCGCGAAAGCGGGGTTGGGTTGGTGCAGGTTTGGCTGGACGCGCAGCAGTCGGAAAGGATTGGGGCGGTTATCGGGGCGTTTGCGGCGGCATAGCATAGTGGCAGCCTGAAATCTCAAATGGAATGGCGGCGGTTCGTTGCCGATTATGAGCAAGACGCTCCATTGGTTACAAGTTTTGCCAAGGTTTCAGGCTGCCTAATGGTTTGCACGACGGGCAGCGCGCGGAGCGAAGCGCAGTTACACCGCTAAAACAATTAATCCAACACGGCAGAGGCAGCCTGAAAACGGTGAAACGGGTTTTCAGGCTGCCTTGTGTTTCGTTTATCCGTCCCGCTTAATTTTCCCCCATTTTCCGCCTGCCAAACTGCGTTTCAGGCTGCCTCGGTATCCGTTCCGCGCCTACTCAATCCTCCTCCCATCCGCCTGCCTGCCAGAGCCTGCGGTACACGCCGTTTTGGGCGAGCAGTTCGCTGTGCGTGCCGCTTTCGGCGACTTGTCCGCCGGAGAGCACGATGATTTGCTGCGCGCCGCTGACGGTGGAGAGGCGGTGGGTGATGACGATAACGGTTTTGTCCTGCACCAGCGCGTCGATGGCCTGCTGCACGGCGACTTCGCTTTCGGTGTCGAGCGCGGCGGTGGGTTCGTCCAGGATGATGATGGGCGCGTTTTTCAGCAGGGCGCGGGCGATGCTGATGCGCTGTTTTTCGCCGCTGGAGAGTTTGCCGCCGATGTCGCCCACGCGGGTTTGGTAGCTTTCGGGCATCGCCATGATGAAGTCGTGGCAGCGGGCGGTGCGGGCGGCGGCTTCGATTTCTGCGTCGCTGGCATTGGCTTTGCCGAGGCGGATGTTGTTGGCGATGGTGTCGTCAAACAGGTAAACGTCTTGGAAGACGACGGAAATCTGCCGCATCAGGTCTTCTTGGGTGAGGGCGCGGATGTCGGTGCCGCCGATGAGGATGCGCCCCTGCTGCGGGTCGGCGTAGCGCATGATGAGGCGGATGAGGGTGGTTTTGCCGCAGCCGCTGTGCCCGACCAGCGCGGTGAGGGCGCGTTCGGGGATGTGCAGGCTGACGCCGCGCAGGATGGGTTCGGGGTTGGCGTCGTAGTGGTAATGCACGTTTTCAAATGTGATGCCGAGCAGCGCGTTGGGCAGGGCTTCGGCGAGCAGGGCTTCGCGCTGGATGGTTTCCACTTCGCCCACCGCCTGTTGCAGGCGCGGCAGGCGGCTGCCGGTGCTGTTGGCGGCTTTGAGCACGGGCAGCCCCTGGCTGTATTCCAGCAGTTCCGCGTTCAGGCGCGCGTTTGCGCCGGCCAAACGGGCGCGGGCGCGTTCGGTGAAGGGCTGCGTCCACTGCTGGATGGGCACAATCAGGGGAAAGCTGAACAGCAGCGCCAGCCCGAGCCAGTCCCACAGCATCGCCAGCAGCGCGGTGGCCAGCGGCGTGCAGACGGCGGCAATCAGCATATTGCTGACAATCAGGGTGTGGTTGTAGGTTTCGTCTATCGTGCCCGCAAGCAGCGCGTTCAGCTCACCGCTGCGCTTGCGGTACAGGATTTGCAGCGGGATGCGGCGCAGGTGTTCGCCCATTTTGCGGCGTGCCGCATCGCCCGCGCGGGCGCAGTAGCCTTGGTAATCATAATCCTGCGAGCGCCAGCGGAACAGGGCGGAGAGCGCGAGCAGCACGGTAAGCAGCGCCAGCCAAAACGCTGCACGACCGTTTTTGCCCGCGCCCAGCGCCAGAAAGGCAGGCAGCAGCATGGCAAACCCCGCGCCCTGCAACAGCGCGGCGGCGATGCTGTCGCGCAGACAGCGTTTGAGCACCCCCGCCTGTTCGCCGGCGGCGGTGAGAATGGTGCGGTAAATGCGGACGGGGTTCATGGGAAGCTCCTTCTGGGTGGGGGGTTCAGGCTGCCTTTGGGGTGTTCCAACGGCATTTGAGGCAGTCTGAAAGCTGTTTCGTGCGGTGGTGTCTTTATGTATGTAGGTCGGATTCTTGAATCCGACGTTGCCCCGCAGGGGAAAATCCGTTTTCAGGCTGCCTTTGGTTGGCATGGGGCAAACGGTTGTCGGATACGGGTATCCGACCTATGGAGCTGTTTCACGCGGCTTTTGGTAGGTCGGATTCTTGAATCCGACGTTGCCCCGCAGTGGGAAATCCGTTTTCAGGCTGCCTTTGGTTGGCATGGGGCAAACGGTTGTCGGATACGGGTATCCGACCTATGGAGCTGTTTCACGCGGCTTTTGGTAGGTCGGATTCTTGAATCCGACGTTGCCCCGCAAGGGGGAAATCCGTTTTCAGGCTGCCTGTGGTGGTTTTTTCGGGCAACATCGGCAGTCTGAACATGGGTAGGGAATGTGGCTTTACCGTGCATGCGGTAGCCCGTAGGTCGGGCATTTATGCACGACATTGCTGGCGGGGTTTGTCGGGCATAAATGCCCGACCTACGGCAGCTACTTGTTCGCGCTGCTGTTCGGTGATGGTCATGCCTGCCTGCAAATAGAGTTCGGTGCAGACAATCATGTCGGCAATTCTGTCAGAGAGCGGGGCGGTATCCAACAGGCTGTCAAACGGGGTTTGCCCGCGCCGGTTTTTGGCGGCGGGGTTGGCGCCGTGCGCCAGCAGGAGTTTGACCAGCGGCGCGGTTCGGGCGAAATGGAGAATGGTGTTGCCGAACTCGTTGGCGTAATTGGCATCGGCGCCGTTTTGCAGCAGCACGGTGGCTTGCTCGGTGTTGCCTGTTTGGACTTGGTGATAGAGCGGCGGCTCGTCGTCGGCATCGCGGCGGAAATTGGCGTCTGCGCGGTGGTCAAGCAGCCATTGCATCAAAGCGGGCGGGGTGTGTCGCTCATTGCCAGTGGGTGAAATTTTCCGCCGCCGCGCTCGGTGGCGTTGATGTCGGTATCGGCATAGATGGCTTGCAGGACGGCAAGGTCGCCTGCTTGGCAGAGTTCGTGGAAGTTTTTGGGGAGGGTGGTTTTCTTTTTGGGCATGGGGCGTCCTTTGTGGGTTGGGGTGGGTTTCAGGCTGCCTTGAATGGCGTGGGAGGGAGGCTGTGCATTTTATGTTTTGTTTATAGGATAAGGCTTGCGGGGGAATTTGGCAGTAAATTTGTCCCTTATATATGCCCCAAAGACAGTACGGTAAGATGTAGCAACATCTTATATTTCTTATTTTGGATTACTATTATAAATTGATTAAGTATAAAAAAGCTAATTTTGAATCATCAAAATTAGCTTTTAATTCATAAAATACCAATAGAATATCTTAGCTTAATGGAGATAAGGTTAAGATAGGTTTGGTTGATAAATCTGCAGGTGCATTACTATTTTCAGAACTAACTGCTTGAACACCAAATACAGACATTGCTTGTCCTAAGTTGTTTGCCATTTGGGAGAACCTAGCAAAATCAGGGTTAGAAAGAATACCGTCTTGGAATTCAAAATGCTCAATCCGAGCATAACTACTAGAGAAGAAGTCCTTAATGGTAACGGAATCATCGCCGTTATAGCCGAATACAGTTAGATTACTGCCATTTTTACGGAATTTCACTTCGGTTGAAGCGATATCCGTGAAGCGAACAGTATCATCACCTTCTGCGCCATAACTATAATCATAAACCGTATCTTGTCCATGACCTTTAGCAAAGACATAAGTGTCTCCTTGCGTACCACCTTCTAAGTAGTCATTACCTGCACCACCGATTAAGGTATCGCTGCCATCGTTACCATACAGCTTATCATCGCCCTTACCACCATTCAACACATCTTCTTTACTGCTACCATAAATAGTGTCATTGCCATCTTCGCCATAGATGATGTTTTTGCCATTCCAACCCCAAATTGTTTCATCGGCATCTGTACCATGCAACTCAAAACCATCTTGTGTTAATTGAGTAAGGGTTAATGTTTTATCAGAAAATTCAAACTTCTCAATCTGAGCATAACTACTAGAGAAGAAGTCCTTAATGGTAACGGAATCATCGCCGTTATAGCCATATACAGTTAGATTACTGCCATTTTTACGGAATTTCACTTCGGTTGAAGCGATATCCGTGAAGCGAACAGTATCATCACCTTCTACGCCATAACTATAATCATAAACCGCATCTTGTCCATGACCTTTAGCAAAGACATAAGTGTCTCCTTGCGTACCACCTTCTAAGTAGTCATTACCTGCACCACCGATTAAGGTATCGCTGCCATCGTTACCATACAGCTTATCATCGCCCTTACCACCATTCAACACATCTTCTTTACTGCTACCATAAATAGTGTCATTGCCATCTTCGCCATAGATGATGTTTTTGCCATTCCAACCCCAAATTGTTTCATCGGCATCTGTACCATGCAACTCAAAACCATCTTGTGTTAATTGAGTAAGGGTTAATGTTTTATCAGAAAATTCAAACTTCTCAATCTGAGCATAACTACTAGAGAAGAAGTCCTTAATGGTAACGGAATCATCGCCGTTATAGCCATATACAGTTAGATTACTGCCATTTTTACGGAATTTCACTTCGGTTGAAGCGATATCCGTGAAGCGAACAGTATCATCACCTTCTACGCCATAACTATAATCATAAACCGCATCTTGTCCATGACCTTTAGCAAAGACATAAGTGTCTCCTTGCGTACCACCTTCTAAGTAGTCATTACCTGCACCACCGATTAAGGTATCGCTGCCATCGTTACCATACAGCTTATCATCGCCCTTACCACCATTCAACACATCTTCTTTACTGCTACCATAAATAGTGTCATTGCCATCTTCGCCATAGATGATGTTTTTGCCATTCCAACCCCAAATTGTTTCATCGGCATCTGTACCATGCAACTCAAAACCATCTTGTGTTAATTGAGTAAGGGTTAATGTTTTATCAGAAAATTCAAACTTCTCAATCTGAGCATAACTACTAGAGAAGAAGTCCTTAATGGTAACGGAATCATCGCCGTTATAGCCGAATACAGTTAGATTACTGCCATTTTTACGGAATTTCACTTCGGTTGAAGCGATATCCGTGAAGCGAACAGTATCATCACCTTCTACGCCATAACTATAATCATAAACCGTATCTTGTCCATGACCTTTAGCAAAGACATAAGTGTCTCCTTGCGTACCACCTTCTAAGTAGTCATTACCTGCACCACCGATTAAGGTATCGCTGCCATCGTTACCATACAGCTTATCATCGCCCTTACCACCATTCAACACATCTTCTTTACTGCTACCATAAATAGTGTCATTGCCATCTTCGCCATAGATGATGTTTTTGCCATTCCAACCCCAAATTGTTTCATCGGCATCTGTACCATGCAACTCAAAACCATCTTGTGTTAATTGAGTAAGGGTTAATGTTTTATCAGAAAATTCAAACTTCTCAATCTGAGCATAACTACTAGAGAAGAAGTCCTTAATGGTAACGGAATCATCGCCGTTATAGCCATATACAGTTAGATTACTGCCATTTTTACGGAATTTCACTTCGGTTGAAGCGATATCCGTGAAGCGAACAGTATCATCACCTTCTACGCCATAACTATAATCATAAACCGCATCTTGTCCATGACCTTTGGCAAAGACATAAGTGTCTCCTTGCGTACCACCTTCTAAGTAGTCATTACCTGCACCACCGATTAAGGTATCGCTGCCATCGTTACCATAAAGTTTGTCATTGCCTGACAAACCCATCAGGATATTGTTGTTGCTATCGCCATTTAAACTATCATCAGCAGCAGTTCCCAGTTTCCAACCTAAATTTTTGAGTGTGGTTTCACCAACAGCTGCGAGTAAATTATCAATGCGGTTCTCACGGGCAGCAGCATCATAGAATTGCGCCCATAGCACAGAGCCTTCTGTCCATTGTTTTAAACCCTCCGAGCCGTAAGCCAAAAATTCGCTTAAATCTACAAATGCTTTTTCGGGATTTTCTGCATGAACGCGTTTAAAGGCAGCCTGAACACCGCTGAAATCCAGTTTAAATTCGTTATTTTCCAGTTTGAAGCCGATCTCATTCAGATAGGGTTGCAAACGGGTTTGGAACAACAGGCTTTGGTAGATGTTTTTGGCGAGGTTTTCGTAAGTATCGTTGGTGACTTTAACGATATTAAGCACATCTTCTTCGCTCATGTAATAAAGCGTGCCGGAATCCTGTCCCGTGTAGGCATCGAGCACGGCAATGCGGTCGCGGGCGGCATCGATAGCTGCTTTGGCTTTGTCGGAAAGAGAAACCAAAGCGTTCTGTTTTAGTCGCGTTACTTGAGACGGGGTAAGAGCCACACCCCCGCTAGCCGTTTGCGTCCAACCGGTTGAAAGATGCATCGGCGGTTTTTTGCCCCATTCCGAATCGGTTTCCGCCCATTCGTGAATCAGACTGTCCAGCAATGCCAATTGGGCTTCTTTGGTATCGGCGGCGGAATAGGCTTTCAACACATTGGCCAAATCGCCGGACAACGCGGCGGCTTCGCGCAAATCGCGCAGACGGCCGATGCCCGCAAGATTGGCGGCTTTTGCCTGTTCTGCAGTGAGTTCCACTTTGTCTTTGAAGCGGCTGTGCAGGTTGTCGGCCGCCAACAGCAAATCGCCCGCTTGTGCAGTTGTGCCGTCTGTTTTGGTATAGCTGCCCTGCTGAGCCAAAGTGTTACCGTTGCCGAGATTTTTGTTTACGTCTTTATAGGCCACATCCAAAGATTGGATACCCAACTCTTCAAGGATACGCAATTCATTGGCTTGGGAAATACCGTCCTGATTGAGATCCTGCCATACGCGCAGGGTTTGGAATGCGGCATCTGCCGCACTGACGATACCGTCGCCGTTTGAATCCAATTCGGCCAAAGCCGCATAACCGTGTTTGGCAAAAGAGCCGTCTGCCAGCTTGGTGTTGTCGCCAAAGAGTTCCGCACCGTTGTCGATGATGCCGTTGCCATTCAAATCGCGCACCAGCAGACCGTCGTCGGGTGCAATCCAGCCAGTGGCGGTGCGGATGCCGTTGCCGTTGTGGTCGAAGAGGCTGCCTGAAAAGCCTGCCGCCGAAACGGTTTCGATGCCGTCGCCGTCCAAGTCTAGGGCGAGAGGGTCGTAGACGTGGTATTGGCCACGGCGATAGGGATCGAACATGCTACCCCAAGGCTTCAAGCATTCGTGTCCGTTGTCAAACCATCCGCCGTAACCGTCGGGAACAAACGGATTGGGCAGGAAGGGGACGCCTTTCCATTCGGGGTCGCGGGGTTGTTGCCAAGGATAAGGGAAAAAATTGGGTAGGGATGTGCCGGGTTGCGGCGTTTGATTTCCCGCTTCGCCCGCAGACGGATTGTTTTTTTTCTGATTGATTTTTTCCGAAATTTGATTGGCCAAATCTTTGCTTAATCCGACTGCCCAACCGCCGATTTTCTTCCAGCCGTCTATGCTGTAATCTATTCCCAGTTTGGCAAAATCTTGATTTAATCTATCTTGAAAACTAAACGGTCTTTCCTTCCAGGCATCCCCAAATCCTTTTGCTAATGATGAAGCCAGCCGAGCTGCATTATCCCGCGTGCTTCCACTGGGGTTGCTTACCGGATGGTTGCCTTCGATACGCTCTTTTTCCATACCCAAGCCCACACCCCAAGAGCCGTCGGGTAAAATGCGGTTAATAACCAAATCGATGGCGGCACTGGAAGGAATACCGTTGTCGGTAACGGCTCTGTAATAACTGCCTTCAATTTCATCGGTATTGGGCAACCTACCATGATTTCTATCAATAAGCTCCACATACTGTCTGAAATGCTGTAGTGCGACCCTGTCAAACTTTTCCAGCCGTGCTTCCCGACCGGCTGTATCGTCCCATAAGTGCTCCACAGCTTTTTTCATCCACAGGTTCAAACCGTTTAAATCTTCACTGCTGCCGATAATGGCGGCCGCATTGTCGGCATAGCGGTCGCCCCGACCGGCCAAATACCGCCATCCGCCATAGGTGTCGCCCCTGCGGACATAGCCGCGTAATGTTTGGATTTGTGCTTGTGTTAATACGACTTCGCTCATAATGAACTCCTTAAATTTATTTGCTCGGATTGTTTAAAAAACTTTGTAACAACTGCTCCACCTGCCGGTGGTAACCTATCACTTCCTGCTGTGTGAGCTGCTGTTTTTCCCTAGTAAAAGGGTAATACTCCACCGTAAAACCATTGATGCAGGAACCTACGCTGGTGCTGTAATTATCCTCATCATTCTGTTTTATACGGTTATTCCAATGGGTAATAATAGCCGGATTGCCTCCTTTCTTAACGTAACGGATTTCATGGATATACGGATTTTCGGGAATGGATGTTTTTTCTTCATAGGCTTCGTATTCGGGATAGTCGGACGGGATTTTTTTAAACCCCCAATCCAGCAGCCATTTCCCCATTTCTCGGTTTAAATGGCAGGTGGATTTTTTGATGACAATATCGTCCATACTGTCCAAGCCGTCTTTGAGGGCTTGGATAAAATGTTCCCTATTGTTCCGGTTATAGGGTTCGATAACCCAGCCTTGATTGGTTTTACGGTAATGCACGCTGACGGTAACGAAATTGTCGAAATAGCTGTCCTGACCCGGCGTATCCGAAAACCACCGGTTGTCTTTCGAATACCGGGCGAGATAGCCGTAGGGAATAACCAGTTTTGTACCCATCAGATTAAACGTAACCGTGTGTTCGAACCCGGTAACCGGTTCGGGATTGTTAAAACTTTTCTTTTCTTTGGCTTGGTGTTCGCGCACGGTTTTCATGGTTCTTTCGTTTTCGCTGGCGGGTTCGGTTTCGCAGGCGGATAGGACAAAAATGCTTCCGAAAATGAGGGCAAGACGGGAAAAGGCAATAGATGGTTTCATGGTGTTTCAGGCTGCCTCATGCTGCTTTCCACGGGTGTCGCCGCGATTGACATAGCCGCGTAATGTTTGGATTTGTGCTTGTGTTAATACGACTTCGCCCATAATGAACTCCTTAGGTTTATTTGCTCGGATTGTTTAAAAAACTCTGTAACAACTGCTCCACCTGCCGGTGGTAACCCACCAATTCCTGCTGTGTAAGCTGTTGCTTTTCCCTGATAAACGGATAATACTGCACTCTGAAGCCATTAATACAAGAATTTACACCAGTGCTGTAATCATCCCCACCGTATCTATGATAATTTCGATGAGTGATAATAGCCGGATTCTCCCCTTTCTTAATATAATAGATTTCATGAAAATATGGGTTTTCCGGAATAATCCTTTTATCTTCATAAGCCTCATATTCGGGATAAGCGGACGGAATTTTTTTAACGCCCCAGTCTATCAACCACTTTCCCAAATCTTGAGTTAAATGACACGTTTCTTTGCGGATATCGATATCGTCCACGCTGTCCAATCCATCGGTCAGAAATTGGATAAAATGTGCTTTGTTCTGTCGGTTATAAGGTTCGATAACCCAACCTTTATCCGTTTTTTTGTAGTAGACGCTAATTCTTATGAAATTATTAAAATAGGCATCTTGTCCCGGAGTGTCGGAGAGCCATTTTGTGGCATTGTCTTCCGTATATCGTGCAAGATAGCCGTAAGGAACAACCATTTTTGTCCCCAATAAACCAAATGTAACGGTGTGTTCAAACCCCGTAACCGGTTCGGGATTGTTGAAACTGATTTTTTCTTTGGCTTGTCGCGCCCTCACTGCTTTTCGGGCAGCCGCTTCTTCTCCGACAGGTTCGCATGCAGTCATGATAAAAATACTCCCAACAATAAGGATAAATAATTTAGTCAGATAAGGCATCGTTTTCTTCCTAAAAGGATAAATAATTGTAATTGTTTATAAATATTCACATTTATTAAATCTTTTGGAAGCGTTATCAAACTCCTCAGGAGTTTAAGCGGCCAAGATAGTGACCGAAGTCAGACCAAAATTTGTATTCTTTCAAAAATGGCGGGAAAGATTTGCAATCGATTCTGTTGTGTTTTCGTAAGGCGCATTTTCTTGAATTTCAAATTCTTGATGCTGCTGATGTGGTTTCGGCGGGACAGACGTTGCTGTTCGGATTGCGAATCGGTGACTTTTATGATGTTATCTTTTGGGGCTGTACTAGATTAGCAGATATGTTACCCTCGAAATATGAAGATAACACACTGCAAATTAAAGAAAAAAGTACAGAAAGAGCTGCTCTGTTTTTTTGTACTCGAAGTTACCGCCCGTTCTGCCGCTGATATTTTGGGTATTCATCCCAATTCGGCAGTCCTGTTCTACCGCAAAATCCGTATGGTCATCAACCATCATTTAGCCTTGACTGCCGATGAGGTTTTTGATGGCTCTGTCGAGTTGGACGAAAGCTATTTCGGCGGACGGCGTAAAGGCAAACGTGGTCGCGGTGCGGCAGGAAAAGTGGTTGTCTTCGGCATTCTGAAACGTAACGGACGGATCTATACCGTTGTCGTAGATAATGCCAAGTCTGATACTTTGATGCCTGTTATCAAACAGAAAATCATGCCGGACAGTATTGTTTACACGGATAGCCTGAGCAGCTACGACAAGCCGGACGTGAGCGGTTTTATCCATTACCGCATTAACCATTCCAAGGAATTTACAGACCGTCAGAACCACATCAACGGCATTGGGAATTTTTGGAATCAGGCGAAACGCGTCTTGCGCAAATACAACGGAATCGATCGCAAATCTTTCCCGCTGTTCTTGAAAGAATGCGAATTTCGGTTTAACTTCGGCACACAGTCCCGACAGCTAAAAATCCTTCGGGATTGGTGTGGAATTTAGGGCTAATCTACGTTAGTCCCTTAATTATTTTTTCGCGAGAAATCTCTCCTGTTTCAGCAATATTATTTAATAATCGCTCTGCCATTCGATTTGAAAATTCATTATATTTTTTATCGGAGTATTCATTGCCAATCCCTCGTTGGTTCATTACTTCTTTGGTTATCGCTCTTAATGCCAAGTCAGTACGATCGCCACTATGACTGTTGGTACTCGCAGCTACATCAAACCATTTCCTAATGGCTGCGTTTTCGTAAGAGTAAATATCAATAGATGTGCCGTGTCTGCCGCGAAGAGTATCGTGGGGGACATTGTTATACAGATAATGATATGCTGCGCCATAATGCCCATCTTGTTGAAATCTATCAATTCTTGCTTGAAGTTCTTTGCGTTGGGTTTCATTTAATCTGTAATTCACGCGAGGAGAGTTATTAGGACTGTTGCTATTCATTTTAAATACCTTTCAAAAAATAAATTTATTTAAAATCAATTATTTAGCTATATTTAACTCAAAAAAATCAGCAATTTTTTCATTATTTTCAACAAATTCCGCGATAATTTCAGGATGGTCTAAAACATTTTCATTACTTTCAATAGTATTTCTTAACTTCTCTGCAAATTGGGAGGGTGTTTTTGCATTTGCTACTACTTCATACGTTAATCTATATCCTCCTTTTAGAATTGTATAGATATTAAAATAATATCGGAAAGAACTGTTAGGAGTCTCATTGTTAAACCGAATAAAGCTAATAGATAAAGGTCTATGCACAGAGATAAAATTCTTTTGAATGAAAATACTATCGCTAACGGGGCTTGTCTTATATAAAGCCATGCCGTTTTTACTGCCTAAGTAGCTTGCGCCAAGTGCTGTTGCCTTATGCAAGGAATATTCAAATGGATCTGATTGGAGCATACGTTTTTCTTTATCATCTAGGGGGAAAATAGCATAAATATCAGCACTTTTGCTGTGTTGCTCCATTACGCATTTCAGACTTCCATCAAATTTAGGCTGTGAAAATGCCAATCTATCAACATGCAAAGTAATGCCATTGCCAAATAATTTTTCGTTTTCTACATGCTGCCCTGATATTCCCCAAATAACGCAATTAGGCAAGGAGACAGGCATAATTTGATTGGAGACTTTTGATTTCAAATAAATTGTTTGAATTTTGTTATTTATGGCATTGCTTTCTTTGTTTGGAAATTGCTCTTTACCACAACTTGAAAGAGTTAATGCACACAACAAAATCATCATCTGGTTTTTTATGTAGCCACCTTACAATTCCGTATTTTAATCGTCTGATTCTAGATAAACTATTTTTAATAATTAAAAATATGTTCTAAAAATTTGTCAATTAAATTTTTTGCAATTGTTGCCAAAACGAAACATAAAGCAGCCATAAATTTACGTTTCTTTTCTGTTTGACTTTTCAGGCTGAAACCTTTGCAAATATAACTAATGGAGCGTCGGCGGCTCACCGACATTTTGGCAAACCAGTAATGCGATGTTTAATAAGCGGCTCCATTTTAGGTTTCAGGCTGCCGTTGGGGTTTTGCAAAGGTTTCAGGCTGGTTATAGTTGATTAAATTTGTACACGATAGCGTTGTAGCCTTGTATCATTTTATTTTAATTATTTAATCAACTGTATAATATAGGGCTTCAAGACAAAACATACAAAAAAGCAGCCTGAAACCGTTATCCCCGTTTTCAGGCTGCCTTTTTGCCAATCAAACCCCTTTCTTCGCCAAATAGCTCTCGTAATCCCCCAGATAATGCTCATAGCCGCCGTTGCCGTCCAATTCAATAATCTGCGTGGCAAGCGAGGACACAAACTGGCGGTCGTGCGAGACGAAAATCAGCGTGCCTTTGTATTTTTCCAATGCCATATTCAGCGACTCGATGCTTTCCATGTCCATGTGGTTGGTCGGCTCGTCCATAATCAGCACGTTGGGTTTCAACAGCAGCAGTTTGCCGTAGAGCATGCGCCCTTTTTCGCCGCCGGAGAGCACGCGCACGTTTTTGACCACGTCGTTACTGCCGAACAGCAGCCGCCCGAGTGTGCCGCGAATGACTTGCTCGTCGTCGCCTTCCTGCCCCCATTGGCGCATCCATTGGCTCAAATCCATGTCGCAGTCAAAATCGGCTTCATGGTCTTGCGGGTAGTAGCCGATGGTGGCTTTTTCCGCCCATTTGATGCTGCCCGCGTCGGGTTTCAGGCTGCCTGAATATTGCTCGTCAAACGCACCTGCCAAGAGTTTGAGCAGGGTGGATTTGCCCGCACCGTTCGGGCCGATAATCGCCAGCCGCTGCCCTGCTTCCAAGATGTACGACAGTTTTTCAAACAGGGTTTTGTCAAACGATTTGGCGAGGTTTTCCACTTCAACCGCTTGGCGGTGCAGCTTGTTTTTCTCGTCGGTTTCAAAGCGGATATACGGGTTTTGGCGGGTGGACGGTTTCACTTCCACCATTTCGGCTTTGATTTTGTCGGCCTGTTTCAAGCGGCTGGTAGCTTGGCGGGCTTTGGATTTGTTGGCGGAGAAGCGGGCGACAAACTCTTGCAGCTCTTGCAGTTTTTCTTTGGCTTTGGCGTTGTCTTTCAGGGCGCGCTCGCGCGATTGGGCGCTGGCGAGCATATAGTCGTCGTAATTGCCGGGGTAAACGGTGATGGTGTTGTAGTCCAAATCCGCCATATGGGTGCAGACTTCGTTGAGGAAGTGACGGTCGTGCGAGATAATAATCATGGTGGAGTCGTATTGGTTCAAAACGCCTTCCAGCCAGCGGATGGTATTGATGTCCAAGTTGTTGGTCGGCTCGTCAAGCAAGAGAACATCTGGTTTGGAGAACAGGGCTTGCGCCAGCAATACGCGCAGCTTGAATCCCGGGGCGACTTCTGCCATGGTCGCATTGTGTAAATCTTCGGAAATGCCTACGCCGCTTAACAGCTCCGCCGCGCGGGCTTCGGCGGTGTAGCCGTCATATTCGGCAAATTTCGCTTCCAATTCAGCGGCGTGCATGTAGTCGTCTTCGGTGGCTTCGGGGTTGGCGTAGATGGCATCGCGCTCGGTCATCGCCGCCCACATTTCGGTGTGCCCCATCATCACCACGTCCAGCACGCGCATGTCTTCGTAGGCAAACTGGTCTTGGCGCAGCTTGCCGAGCCGCACGCCGTTTTCTATGGCGACTTCGCCGCTGGTCTGCTCCAAATCGCCGCCGAGGATTTTCATAAAAGTGGACTTGCCCGAGCCGTTCGCGCCGATGAGGCCGTAGCGGTTGCCTTCGCCGAATTTGACGGATACGTTTTCAAACAGCGGCTTGGCGCCAAACTGCATGGTGATGCCGTTGGTGGAGATCATGTTTTATCCTTGTTGGTTTGTTAATTTATGCAAAGGGCGCGATTTTAGCATATTTTCGCGGCGTAACTTCTAACAGCATAGGCAGCCTGAAACCGGCTATCGCGGCAATATGTAAAACCAGTGGCGCGATTAAATAAGAAAGACTATCATTTGTGTGCTTAACATTTCCTGGGAGCACAATAATGAAAAAAACGTTTACTTTTGCGGTGTTGCATTTTAGCGTGGCGTTTGGCGTGGCGTATGTTTTGACCGGCAGCGTGGGCATTTCCGGCGCGGTGGCGTTGGTTGAGCCGATGGTGAACACGGTGGCGTTTTATTTTCACGAAAAGGCTTGGCAGAAGTTCGGCGGCAAATCGTCGGCATGATGCCCGAGCATTAAGGCAGCCTGAAAACGGATTACCGGTTTTCAGGCTGCCTTTTGCCGTGCGGCAAAGCGTGTGGCAAGCTGTGTTTCAGGCTGCCGTCAATGCCGAAAGCAGCGCGCTTGCCGTGTTAAAATGAAGCCGTTATCTCAACATAGGAGCCAGCCATGCGCTACCAAGCCCCCTTAAACGAACTCAATTTCGCCCTGCGCACCCACGGCAAACTCGCCGAGGTTTTGCAACTGCCCGCCACGCAAGCGTTGGAACTGGATACCGACACGGTGGCGGCGGTGTTGGATGAAGCCGCCAAGTTCGCCGAACAATCTTGGGCGCACACCAACCGCACGGGCGATGTGCACAGCGCAAAGCTGGCAGACGGCAAAGTGCACACGCACGCTGATTTGGCGGCGGCATATCGCCAATTTTGCGAAGCAGGCTGGGCGGGATTGCGCGCGCCGGCGGAGTTTGGCGGGCAAGGCTTGTCGGCGGTGGTGTCTGCCGCGTGCGAAGAGATGTGGTGCGCGGCAAATTTGTCGCTGTCGCTGCTGCCGATGCTCACGCTGGGTGCGATTGATGCCATCCGCAAGCATGGCAGCGCAGAGCAGCAAGCGGCATATTTGCCGAAAATGTGCGCGGGGCAATGGAGCGGTACAATGAATTTAAGCGAGCCCAACGCGGGTTCGGATTTGGCGCACGTTGCCACGCAAGCCGCGCCCGATGGCAACGGCGCGTATCACATCACAGGGCAAAAAATCTTCATCACTTGGGGTGAGCAGGAACTCACCGAAAACATCATCCATCTAGTGCTGGCGCGACTGCCCGATGCAGCGGCGGGCGTGCAAGGCATCTCGTTGTTTATTGTGCCCAAATTTTTAATCAACGCCGATGGCAGCTTGGGCGCGCGCAACGCTGTGCAGGTGGTGGGCTTGGAGCACAAACTCGGCATCCACGCCAGCCCCACTTGTACCATGCAGTTTGACGGCGCAACAGGCTATTTGGTCGGACGCGCAGGCAAAGGCTTGGCGTATATGTTTACCATGATGAAAGCCGCGCGGCTCAACGTGGGCATCGAGGGGCACGCCGTTGCCGAACGCGCCTACCAAAACGCCCGCGCCTACGCCGCCGAGCGCGTGCAAGGCGCGATAGACGGGCGCGATGTCGCCATCATTGCCCACCCCGACGTGCGCCGCATGCTCGCTGTGCAAAAAGCCACGCTTGCTGCCCAGCGCGCGCTGTATCTGCGCGCGGCGGCGTTGTTTGACTTGGCGGAAGGCTTGGCGGACAACGTGGCGCGTAAACAAGCCGAGCGCGAGTTGGATTTTTTCATCCCCATCATCAAAGCATGGCTCACCGACAACGGCGTGTTGCTCACCAACCTAGCCATCCAAATTTACGGCGGCGCGGGCTATGTGGAAGAAAGCGGCGTGGCGCAACTGATGCGCGATGTCCGCATCACACCAATTTACGAAGGCACCAACGGCATTCAGGCTGCTGATTTGGCAGGGCGCAAAACCACGGGCAATCAAGGCGCGTTGCCGCTGAAACTGCTCGCCGAGGGCAACACGCTTGCCGATGCACTCGCCCCCACCGCGCCCACGCTTGCCCACGCGCTGCGCCAAGCCATCGCGCTGGCAGAGCAAAGCGTGGCGCACATGGTGGACTACGCCCAAAGGCAGCCTGCGACCGAAGGAAGTCCCTTTGGGGAAAACGCCGGTTTCGCCGCCCATGCCTATTTGCAGCAAATGGGCGCAACGCTCGGCGCGATTGAGCTGGCGCGGGCGTATTTAGCCGCAGCGGACGCGCTGGCAGGCAAGCAGGAAAACCTGTTCGGCGCAGCGTTTTACCACGCGCAACAGCACACAGCGCAGGCGTATTTTGCCCATGTGTTGCCGCAGGCGGCAGGCTGGGCGGCGCAGGTGGCGGCGGTGCAAGGCTTGGCGGATGTGCCGCAGGATTGGTATTGAACGCGCGGGGATGATTGAATGGACGAGGCAGCCTGAAAATAAATCACAGCCGTTTTCCCCAAAGGGACTTCCTTCGGTCGCAGGCTGCCTTTATGTTATCCGCGGCGTAAGTAACAAAATGGAGG
Organism: Kingella bonacorsii; assembly: GCF_016623605.1. NCBI lineage: Bacteria > Pseudomonadati > Pseudomonadota > Betaproteobacteria > Neisseriales > Neisseriaceae > Kingella > Kingella bonacorsii. The sequence continues at coordinate 280,777 of NZ_JAEHNZ010000001.1, forward strand.
CTAAAAATCCCCGCAAGCCTTATCCTATAAGGCTTTAAAAGAGGTCAAAGTCTTTGAATACAAAAAATGCCCTTTTTGCGGCTCAAAACAAGTCAAAAGGAACGGCTGCCGAAACGGCAAACAACGCTACAAATGCCATGCTTGCGGCAGACAGTTTGATGGCGGCAGACGGCTTAATCCGCAGGAAATAGGGCAGGCATACAGCGAAGGCAAACAGACCGCCACACAGCTTGCCAAAACTTACGGATGCAGTCGGCAGACTATTCTGAGGCATCTCAAAAAAGTTCAAATTAAGGTGCATTTCATTTCTCCCGCAGCAGCCAACGTCATCATGGACACCACCTACTTCGGACGCAGTTTCGGCATCATGGTTTTGATGGACAGCATCAGCGGCAAAGCCCTATTCGTTAGCGAAGTCAAATACGAAACCAACGAACAATATTTCACAGCAATAGGCAGCCTGAAAGCCAAAGGCATTGAAATACAAAGTATTGTTTGTGATGGGCGACGTGGTTTGGCACAGATGTTTGCCGATATTCCCGTGCAGCTGTGTCAGTTTCATCAGGTTAAAACCATTGCCCGTTATTTAACGCGCAACCCGAAAACCGAAGCGGGCAAAACGCTATGGCGGTTGGCATTGACGTTGAAAAACAGCAAGCAATCCGACTTTGAACGCAATCTGCAAACGTGGTTTGAGCAATACCAAAGCTATTTGAACGAACGCACCTTTAACCCTGAAACAGGCAAATCGCATTACACACACAAGAACATCAGGAGTGCATACTTCAGCTTGAAACGCAATTTGGATGACTTGTTTGTATTTGAGCGTTATCCTGATTTGAACCTCCCGAACACGACCAATCTGCTTGACGGCACATTCTCGGACATGAAACGGCTTTTGGCGTGCCATCACGGTATGAGAAAGGGGAATAAAATTAGGTTTATTCAGGATTATTTCTCAGTTAAAAATAGCTGACAGCCTCCATTTTGTCCTATATGTCTTATGAAATTAGTATGACAAATTAAATGCAAAATAGTGACAAAACAAATGTATATATTTATATAACGCATACGGCAGCCTGAAACGCACTGGATAAGATAAGGAGATTATCGTGAAACAGGAATGGAAAAAATCCCACAAAAACCTATACGGCATCAAAATCGAACCCGTTTTGCTGGATGTTCCCGCACAGCAGTTCATCATGATAGACGGCGAAGGCAACCCCAATGCCGCCGATTTTTCCGAACGCGTGGGCGCGCTGTACAGTTTGGCCTATGCCGTCAAGATGAGATACAAAAAAACCGCCGCAGGGCGGGAGGTCGATGACTTTGCCGTTTATCCGCTGGAAGGCGTGTGGCGGCAGAAAACGCAGGCAGGACAGGGCGCATTGGACAAAAACAGCCTGGAATACACCATCATGATTGCCCAGCCCGATTTCATCACCCCCGAAATGTGGCAGGATGCGCTGGCCAAAACGCGCGTCAAAAAGCCCAATCTGCTTTATGAAGAAGTCCGCTTCGGGAGTATGTCGGACGGTCGGTGCGTCAGCATCCTGCACATCGGTGCGTTTGACGACGAACCGCGTTCGTTCGCCGAAATGGACCGTTTCTGCAGGGAGCACGGTTTGCAGCGCCGCAGCGATATCCATCGCGAAATTTATCTGAGCAATGCCAACCGCACTGCGCCCGAAAAACGCAAAACCCTATTGCGTTATGCCGTGAAATAGCGGTTTTCAGGCTGCCTGAACGGGGTGTTTTGCAGGAGGGACGGATATATCCGCCCTGTTTTTGTTTTGGCGGGGCAGGATAAAGGGCTTGCAGGCCCGAAACTTATTTCTGCCGCGCCACAAACTGCAACGCCGCCTGATAGCCGAACGTGCCCAGTTCGTAGGTCGGGCATTGATGCCCGACGTTTGCCCGACATTTTAGGTTGCGGCGTATTCAGTAAACAGGTCGGCGTTTGTCGGGCATCAATGCCAGACCTGAGACAACAGTTTGTTTTTACAATCGTTTCCGAATATCAAACAAGATTTCCGCCTGCGCGGGAATGACGGCGTTTCTTGTTTTCAGGCTGCCTTTGCTGTTGTACTGCCTTTTAGTTTCGCAACGCCGCTTCGCTACTCAGACCGTCTCCAAGGCTTTTGTAAAGGTTTCAGGCTGCCTCTATGCCGCCATTATCCATCCGCGCGGGCATAGGCAGCCTGAAAACGCCTGCCCCGCCCGAATGCTATAATCCGCGCTTTCTTTCCACCCCATTCAATCCGTCCCATGCAAACGTTCGCTCATTCGCTCAAAGGCTATCAAGACCGCCGCGCCATCGCCTTGCTGCTGCTCGGCTTTTCCGCCGGCATTCCCATTTTGCTGATTTTTTCCACGCTGTCGCTGTGGCTGTTGGAGGCGGGCGTGCAGCGCGAAACGGTTACCATGTTCAGCTGGGCGGCGTTGGGCTATTCGTTTAAATTCGTGTGGTCGCCGCTGATTGACGCGCTGCCCGTGCCGCTACTGTCGCGCGTGTTGGGCAAGCGGCGCGGTTGGTTGTTGCTGGCGCAGGGGTTGATTATTGTGGCGATTGTGTTGATGTCGTCCATCAATCCGCAGTTTTCAGGCAGCCTGAACGCGATGGCTTGGGGCGCGGTGCTGCTGGGCTTTTCGTCTGCCACGCAAGACGTGGTGATTGATGCGTATCGCATTGAAGCCGCGCCTGATGATAGCGCGATGCAATCGGTGATGTCGTCCACCTACACGGCTGGCTATCGGCTGGGCATGATTGTGGCGGGGGCGGGGTCGCTGATGCTGGCGCAATGGCTGGGTTCAACCAAGGCGCATTATGTTTACAGCGCATGGCAGCAGACTTATTGGGCGATGGCGGCGACGATGCTGGTGGGCGTGGCGGCGACGCTGTGGGTGCGCGAGCCTGTGGCGCAGCAGGCGCAAACGACGGAACAGAATGTGGGCGACAATGTGCGCTTGCTGGCGATGTTTGTGCTGGCGGTGTTGGCGTTTGTGTTCGCCTTTCGCCAAATCAACACGCTGCTGCCTGAAAACGCGGCTTCGCCTGTGGCGGCGTTGCTGTGGGAAACGCTGCGGCTGGCGGGGTCATTGCTGGCGGCGGTGGCGGTGGGCTTGGCAGCGGTGAAAATCAAATTGGTGCGCGCAGATGCGGTGCGCCGCGTGTGGATTGCGCCGCTGGCGGATTTTTTCGCCCGCTATGGCAAACGCGCGGTGCTGCTGCTGGCTCTGATTGGGCTGTATCGCATTTCGGATATTGTGTCGGGCGTGATTTCTAATGTGTTTTACGCCGATATGGGGTTTAGCAAGGTGGAGATTGCGGGTGCGGTGAAAACCTTTGGCGTGGCGATGTCTATTTTGGGCGGCATTGCGGGCGGCGTGTTGGCGCAGCGGTTTCGCTTGATGAACATGATGATGCTGGGCGCGGTAGCAGCGGCGGCAACCAATTTGCTGTTTGTGTGGCTGGCGATGCGCGGGCATGATGTGCCGCTGATGTACACGGCAGTCGGGCTGGACAATTTTGCCGCAGGCTTGGCGGGCACGGTGTTTGTGGCGTTTTTATCCGCGCTTACCAATATCCGCTTTACGGCGGTGCAATACGCGCTGTTTTCATCGCTGATGACGCTGCTGCCCAAAACGCTGGGAGGCTATTCGGGCGCGATTGTGAAGCAGATTGATTACACGGGGTTTTTCTTGTTTACCGCCGCGCTGGGTGTGCCGATTTTGCTGTTGGTTTGGTGGGCGGATAGGGTGTTGTTTCGGGATGAGGCAGCCTGAAAATGGGTTAGTGCTTTGTGGCTGGCTTTTGGGTGTAGAGCGGTAGGTCGGGCATTTATACCCGAACTTGGCGAACGGGATTTGTCGGGCATAAATGCCCGACCTACAAGCTATCCAGTAAAAATCGTTTGGTTCAACACCAAGCGGTTTTTTGTTTTCAGGCTGCCTATTTGTTGCAAGCGTGATGCTGTTTAAATGCGTGATTGGCGACGAACCGTCGCCGCTCCATTGAGGCAGCCTGAAATGAAGTGCGGCATCATAATTGAACGCGGGCGCAAACGTTGGGCAGCCTGAAACGCTTGCCCCGCGCCTCTTACGGCTTGCTGGCAAGCCGTGCGCTGGCAGGGTAATCGCTTTAACGCGCGATGGATATAGTCGTTCCAATTAAGTCTTATACAAGGCGGCGAGTCGCAGATAGTACAAGTAGTACAGCAAGACGAGCCAACGCTGTATAAGGCTTAATTGGAGCGACTATATTTGCGCGGCGATCGGTTGCTGCGTTATTTGCTGCGGGGTAGGGCGCGGAATAGGGGTAATCTATACAAAGGCAGCCTGAAAAGGGAAAAATCCTTTTTCAGGCTGCCTTGTTGTTTGCCTTATCGTTTGCGGAACACCAAATCCCACACGCCGTGTCCCAAGCGTTTGCCGCGTGCTTCAAATTTGGTTTCGGGGCGGTAATCGGGCGTGGGGGCGAAATCGGCGGCGGTGTTGGCAAGCTGCTCGGGGAAACTTTGCAGCACCGCCAGCATTTGCTCGGCATATTCTTGCCAATCGGTTGCCAGATGGATATAGCCGCCGCTTTTGAGCTTGGGCAGCAGTTTGGCGACAAAGGGGGCTTGAATCAGGCGGCGTTTGTTGTGGCGTTTTTTGTGCCACGGGTCGGGGAAGAAGATATGGATGCCGTCTAGGCTGTTGTCGGGCAACATTTTTTCTACGACTTCTACGGCATCGTGGCGCATGACGCGGATGTTGGTGATGCTTTGCTCGGCGATGAGTTTGCATAGGTTGCCTACGCCTGGGCCGTGCACATCAATGGCGAGAAAGTCGGTTTCAGGCAGCCTTTGGGCGATTTCGGCGGTGGCAACGCCCATGCCAAAGCCGATTTCTAGGACTTTGGGGTTGGGGCGGTTGAAGGTGGTGGTTAGGTTGAGTGGGGCTGCTTGAAAGTTGATGCCGATGGTTGCCCAGTTGTCGTCTATGGCTTTTTGTTGGGCGGGGGTCATGTGTCCTTGGCGTAGGACGTAGGATTTGATGCTGCGGTGGGGGGGATTGTGTGGAGTGTCGGTCATATTGGGCTCTTGTGGGAATGGCGTTAAGGGGCGGCAAAACTGGTTTTCAGGCTGCCGCAGGGGGGGTTATGGTGCGCTGCACGTTTTCAGGCTGCCTATGGGTTCAACAGCATAGGCAGCCTGAAAACGGGTAAACAGCCGATAGCGGCGTTATTCGGCTTTGCCAAGGCGTTCTAGCTTGTAGCTACCATCTAGCACGCGCTGCCACCAGTCTTTATTGTCTAAATACCATTGCACGGTTTTGCGGATGCCGCTTTCAAAGGTTTCTTGCGGTGTCCAGCCGAGCTCGCGCTGGATTTTGCTGGCATCAATGGCGTAGCGCACGTCGTGCCCTGCGCGGTCGGTAACGTGGGTGATTAGGTCGGCATAATGAGCGATGCCTTGGGGTTTGTTGGGGGCGAGTTCTTCCAAAAGTTCGCAAATGATGCGCACCACTTGGATGTTTTGTTTTTCGTTGAAGCCGCCGATGTTGTAGGTTTCGCCGATTTTGCCTTGCGTTACCACCAAATACAGCGCGCGGGCGTGGTCTTCTACATACAGCCAGTCGCGGATTTGCTTGCCATCGCCATACACGGGCAAGGGTTTGCCGTCTAGGGCGTTGAGTATCATGTGGGGGATGAGTTTTTCGGGGAAGTGGTAGCAGCCGTAGTTGTTGGAGCAGTTGGTTACGATGGTGGGCAGCCCGTAAGTGCGCCGCCATGCGCGGACAAGGTGGTCGCTGCTGGCTTTGCTGGCGGAATAGGGGCTGGATGGCGCGTAGGGCGTGGTTTCGGTGAACAGGTCGTCTGTGCCGTGTAGGTCGCCATACACTTCATCGGTAGAGATGTGGTGAAAGCGGAATTGGGCTTTGCGCTCGCTGGGCAGGGTTTGGTAGTAGGCGCGGGCGGCTTCTAGCAATGTGAACGTGCCCACGATATTGGTTTGGATAAATTCGCCTGCGCTGTCTATGCTGCGGTCCACATGGCTTTCGGCGGCAAGGTGCATCACCGCATCGGGCTGATGCTCGGCGAAGATTTTATCCAGCTCGGCGCGGTCGCAAATATCGGCTTGCACGAAGGCATAGCGCTCGCTGTCGGCAACGCTGGCGATGCTGTCTAGATTGCCTGCATAGGTGAGCTTGTCTAGGTTGATCACGCTGTCTTGGGTGTGGTTGATGATGTGGCGCACTACGGCTGAGCCGATAAAGCCTGCGCCGCCTGTTACGAGAATTTTCATGTTTGCTCCTTAGGGTTAGATGAAGGGGTTATAGTTGTTCCAATAGTTGTTCAAATTGCTCGGGGCTGTTGAATTTTAGGATGATTTGCCCTGATTTTTGATTGCGGGTTTTGATTTCTACCAACACGCCGAGTTTTTCGGTGAGCTGCTCGGCGATGTGTTGGATGTCGGGGTGGGGCTGGGCGGGGGCGGGTTTGTCTTTTAGGATTTCTTGGCTGCGGCGTTCCATTTCGCGCACCGACCATGCGTTTTTTACGGCTTTGTGCGCCAGTTCTAGCTGCTGCTGCACGGGCAGGTTGATGAGGGCGCGGGCGTGTCCCATTTCTAGGTGGTGTTGCGCCATCATGTCTTGGATGGGCTCGGGCAGTTTGAGCAGGCGCAGGCTGTTGGTGATGGTGCTGCGGCTGCGCCCGATGGCTTGGGCGATGGCTTCGTGGGTGAGCTCAAATTCGTTAATCAGGCGGCGCAAACCTTGGGCTTCTTCTATGGGGTTGAGGTTTTCGCGCTGGATGTTTTCAATTAAGCCCATCGCCATCGCGGTTTTGTCGTTGATGTGTTTGATGACGACGGGCACTTCGGTTAAGCCTGCGAGTTGGGCGGCGCGTAGGCGGCGTTCGCCTGCGATGAGTTCGTAGTTGTCCAGCCCGTATTCGCGCACGGTGATGGGCTGGATGATGCCTTGGGCTTTGATGCTGTCGGCGAGTTCTTGCAAGCTGTCGTCGTCAAACTGGGTGCGGGCTTGGTAGCGGCTGGGGCGGATTTGGGCAATGGGGATGTGGGTGAGCCGGTTGTCTTGCTCGGCGGGCGGGAGGTTGCCGGATAGGGCGATGAGGGAGTCTAGGCCTCTGCCGAGACCACTTTTGGGTTTGGACATGAGATGATTCCTTGCTGGGGATGTGGGTTTGGGTTTCAGGCTGCATCGGGCGGGTGCGGCAGCCTGAAAATGGTTGGGCGGGCGCAATGGCTTGCAAATCTGTTTTCAGGCTGCCTGTTGGTTTGCGGCTTCGCGCGCTTCTTGTTCCGCTTTGTGTTGCCGCAGCCATTCGATGGCGGCGGCTTTTTCGGCGGGCGTGCCGTATTGGGCATCGCGTTGGTAGCGGCGGTAAGTGGCGCGTTGTTGGGCTTCGCGGATTTGGTTTTGGCGGAAGTCGCTGTGGTTGCTGGGCACGATGCGCTCGTTGCTTTGTTTTTGCGCGCGCTGCATGGCTTGGGCGATTAAATCGGCGGGGCTGAGGCTGGGGATTTTGGGGGTGCGATGGGGCGGGTTCGTTTGGGTTTTGTCGTAATTCGTTGCGCTCGTTTTGGTTTTTTGGAAACTCGTTGCGTTCGTTTGGTTCGTTTTGGCTTTGTGCAAATGCGTTGCGCCCGTTTTCAGGCTGCCTTGGGTGGGCGGCGAGTTTGGCTTGGTAGGCGGCGGCTTTTTGTTTGCGCTCGGCTTCTATGCGTTGTTTGCGTGCGATTTGGTTTTCGTAGCGCGCTTGGGCGTGTTGGGCAGCCTGAAAACGCTCGGCGGCGTGTGAATCTTTGCTTAACACGCGCGCTTGCGGGAGCGGGGCAGCGGCGGTGGGGCGCATATAAATGCAGTCCACGGGGCAGGGGGCAACGCATAAGCCGCAGCCTGTGCATTCGTCGGCTAACACGGTGTGCATTTGTTTGCTCGCGCCCATAATGGCATCCACGGGGCAGGCGCGGATGCAGGCGGTGCAGCCGATGCAGACGGCTTCGTCTATCCATGCGAGTGCGGGCGTTTGCGTTTTGGCGGGGGCGATTTCAGGCTGCCGTAAAAGCTGGGCAAGGTCGCGGATAACGATAGCACCGCCGGGGGCGCAAAGGTTGATGGGGGCTTGGCTGTCGGCAAGGGCTTGGGCATAGGGTAGGCAGCCTGAAAAACCGCATTCACGGCATTGGGTTTGCGGGAGCAGGGCGTTGATTTGGGCGGCGGTGGGCATTGTTGTTATGGTTGTTTGGGTTGGGTTGTGTGGATTTTGGTTTTGCGGCAGCGCGGAAACTTGTTTTCAAGCTGCCTTTGATGGGGCAGCAAGAGCAGCCTGAAACGTTGCGGGTGCGTATTGGCTGGGTTAAACGTTTTTCAGGCTGCCTTATGGCGCAGCGACAAAGGCAGCCTGAAATCTACCCCTCGCTGCGCGACAAAATGCTGCGCTTGCCGTCCACGCTCGCGGGCGAAACGATGCCTTCGTCTTCAAGGGCTTGCATCAGGTTGGCGGCGCGGTTGTAGCCGATGCGCAGTTGGCGTTGCAGCGAGGAAATGGACGTTTTGCGCGTGCTCACCACAAACTGCACGGCTTGGTCAAACAAATCGTCGCCGTGGTTGCTGCTGGCTTCGGGGTGGATAAATTGGTTGGTGGCTTCGGTGGCTTCGCCCGTTAAGATGCCGTCCACATAATTGGGCTCGGCTTGCTGCTTGATGAAATCCACCACGCGATGCACTTCATCATCGCTCACAAACGCGCCTTGCAAACGAGTCGGCTCGGCGTTGCCAGGTTGCAAGAACAGTAAGTCGCCGTATTTGAGCAAATCTTCCGCGCCCATTTGGTCTAGGATGGTGCGGCTGTCAATGCGGCTTTGCACGGTGAAGGCCATGCGGGTGGGCACGTTGGCTTTGATTAAGCCTGTAATCACATCCACGCTGGGGCGCTGGGTGGCGATAATCATGTGGATGCCAGCGGCGCGGGCTTTTTGCGCCAAGCGGGCGATTTGCGTTTCCACCGCTTTTTTCTCGGTCATCATCAAATCGGCCAGCTCATCAATCACCACCACAATCTGCGGCAGTTTTTCCAGTGGTTCGGGTTCATCGGGGTTCAGGCTAAATGGGTTAAACAGCGGTTTTTCCGCCGCTTGGGCAGCCTGAATTTTCTCGTTGTAGCTCGCCAAATTGCGCACGCCCGCATAAGCGAGCAGGCGATAGCGTTTTTCCATTTCGGCAACGCACCAATTGAGCGCATTGCCCGCTTCGCGCATATCGGTTACCACGGGGCAGAGCAAATGCGGGATGCCGTCATAAATGCTTAATTCCAGCATTTTCGGGTCAATCATAATAAAGCGCACTTCATCGGGCGTGGCTTTAAACAGCATGGACATAATCATCGCGTTCACGCCCACCGATTTGCCCGAGCCCGTCATACCGCCCACCAGCAAATGCGGCATTTTCGCTAAATCGCCCACCACCACATCGCCAGCAATATCCTTGCCCAGCGCCACGGATAATTTGGATTTGGCATCGGCAAACACATCGGCGGTGAAAATCTCGTGCAACAGCACTTCTTGGCGATGCTCGTTGGGCAGCTCAATGCCCATCGTGTTTTTGCCCGCAATGGTTTCCACCACGCGCACCGATTGCACCGCCAGCGAGCGCGCCAAATCTTTGGCTAGGTTCACAATTTGGCTGCCTTTCACGCCCTTGGCGGGGATGATTTCATAGCGCGTGATGACTGGGCCTGCGGTGGCGTAAACCACGTCCACATCAATGCCAAACTCGGAGAGCTTGGCTTCAATGCGCTTGCCCGTTTGGCGCAGCTGCTCTTCGCTGGCTAGGATAACATTTTGGTTTTCGGGGATTTTCAGGCTGCCTAATTCGGGCAGGCGGTAGATGCCGTTTTCAGGCTGCCTGAGGGCAGGCTCGGCAGGCGCGCGGCGGTTGGACTGCTGCGCGGGGTTGGCGATGGTTACCGCCATTTTTTTGCGATTGCTGGTGCTGCTTACCTTTTCTGCCACAGGCGCGGCGATGATGTTTTCCACTTCTGCCAATACGCGCGGCTGCAATTTGGTTTCGGCGATGATTTCAGGCTGCATCAAGCGGTCTTTTTGGCTGAACACAGCGCGGAAAAAGCGTTCCAACTGCACGCCCAGCTTTTCCATAAAATCCAGCCACGAAATCTGCACGATAAACGACAGCGACAGCAGTATCAAAATCACCAACACAAACGTGCCGCCCACCCTGCCGAGCATGTGGTTCATGCCCGCTGCGGTAAGCGAGCCCACCAAGCCGCCAGCGCCAAAGGGCAGCGAGGCATCCAAATGCGCGTTAAAGGCAAACGCTTCCAGCACGGGGCTGGCAATCATCATCATGCCTAAGCCGATGCCCGCGTTGATTTTTTTGTAGGGCGGCATGCCTGCGTCCACCAGCGGGCGGAACGTGCGATACAGCGCCACGCCCGCGGCGATGATGCACCACCAAGCCGAAAAGCCGAACAAATAGTAAGCGATGTCTGCCAGATATGCGCCCAGCAAACCCGCCAGGTTTTTCACCATGCCCAAATGCGGCACGCTGCGCGACCAAGAGGGGTCGCGCATGGTAAACGTGAGCAAGGCGATGGCGGAATAACAAGTTGCCACCAAGCCAAACAGCCACAGCGTGTCGCTGGTTAAATTGCGGTCGCGCTCGGCGCTGCTGCCGCCGTGTTGCACGGACAGCACGGTTTTGGGCTGCTTGCGCGGTGCATCGGCGGCTTTGCTTTTCGTCTTGGGGTTCAGCGGCTTGGCGGTGGTTTTTTTCGGCTGCGGGGCGCGGCTGCTGGTGGATTTCTTCGCCGATTTTTTGGGTTGCGGGGCGGATTTTTGGGATTTGAAAATTTTGGCAATCATGGGTGGGGCAGGGGTGTGAGTTTGGGCGGCGCGAAACGAATAGCGTGGAGAACGGCGTTTCAGGCTGCCTAATAATAGTGCGTTGGCGATTTGCCAACATTTAGGTTTGATGGTGCGGATGGATAAGCCCGAAGCCTTTGCAAAACGCCAACGGCAGCCTGAAATCTAAATATGGAGCGACGACGGCTCGTCGCCAAATGGTTTAGCTAGGACTTTATTGGTTGGCAACATCGGCGAGCCGCCCACCTTCCATTGATGGCAAGTTTCGGTTTATAAACGATTAAGGCAGCCTGAAAACGGTTCTTTCAGGCTGCCTGAAACGGGGGCGATTATACCTTATTTCAACATATTTTTAATCACGCCCATGATGCTGCGGCTGATGGCTTTGGTTACTTGTTTGTTGATTTGGCTGCCCACGCTGTCTGCCAAGTCGTAGCCCAAGCCTTTGCCCGCTTTTTTGCGACTGCCAAACAGCCCGCCCAAGAAGCCGCCGAGCAAGCCGTCTTCTGATTTTTTCGCGCTCTCGGCTGCCTGCGCCTGTTCACCCGCAAGCTGTTGCAGGGCTTCGTAGGCGGAGAAGTTGTCCACCAAGTCTTTGTACACGGGATACAGGCTGTCGGCTTGGAATACGGCGTTGCGTTCGGCTTCGGGCAGCGGTGCAAGCTGCGATTGCGGCGGCATGACAAACGCGCGTTGCACGATTTCAGGCTGCCCTTTTTCGTCCAAGCAAGACACCAGCGCTTCGCCCACGCCCAGCTCGGTGATGGCGGTGGCCACGTTAAGCTGCGGATTGCTGCGGAAGGTGTCGGCGGCGGATTTCACCGCTTTTTGGTCGCGCGGGGTAAAGGCGCGCAAGGCGTGCTGCACGCGGTTGCCCAGCTGCCCGAGCACGGTATCGGGCAAATCCAGCGGATTTTGCGTAACAAAATACACGCCCACGCCTTTGGAGCGTATCAGCCGCACGCATTGCTCCACTTGCTCAATCAACACTTTGCTGGCGTTATCAAAAATCAGATGCGCTTCGTCAAAAAACAGCACAAATTTGGGCTTTTCGGGGTCGCCCACTTCGGGCAGGGTTTCAAACAATTCGGCAAGAAACCACAGCATAAACGCGCTGTATAAACGCGGCGAGCGCATCAATTTTTCGGCGTTGAGGATGTTGATGATGCCTTGCCCGTTTTCGGTTTGCAGCCAGTTTTGCAGGTTGAGCTCGGGTTCGCCGAAAAATTGGTCTGCGCCTTCGCTTTCCAGTTGCAAAAGCTGGCGTTGGATGGCACCGATGCTGGCGGCGGAAACGTTGCCATAGCTGTTGCGAAATTCGGCGGCGTGTTCGGAAACGTATTGCAGCACGCCGCGCAGGTCTTTAAGGTCAATCAGATGCCAGCCTTTGTCGTCTGCCACTTTAAACACAAGGTTTAACACGCCTTCTTGCGTGTCGTTTAGGGTCATCAGCCGCGCCAGCAGCATCGCGCCCATCGCAGAAATGCTCACGCGCACGGGGATGCCTGTTTCGCCGTAAACATCCCAAAAGCGCACGGGGAAGCCTTGCAGATAATCGGCAGGCAGCTGGTATTGGGCGATGCGCTCGGCAACCTTGCCTTCGTTTTTGCCTGCGCGGCAGATGCCTGAAAGGTCGCCTTTCACATCCGCCATAAACACGGGTACGCCGTCTTGGCTGAACGCTTCGGCGAGTTTGCGCAGGGTTACGGTTTTGCCCGTGCCTGTTGCGCCGGCGATTAAGCCGTGGCGGTTGGCGAGTTGGGAATGCAGGTGGATGGGTTGGTTGTCGCGGCTGTGGGCGATTAGGTAGTCGGTCATGATGGGTTTCCTTGTGGTGGGATGGGGCAGCCTGAAAAAGAGTTTGGCGTATGGCGGGGGTTTTCAGGCTGCCTATATGGTAGGTGGGATGGCGGGCGTGTATCAATACGCAATACGCGCAGGCGTTTCGGGCTGAAATCTTTGCCAAATCTGCAAACAATGGAGCGTCGGCGGCTCGCCGACAGATTGCACCAGTTGGCGACGAGCCGTCGCCGCTTCATTTTAGTTTTAGCTCCGCAACTCCGCTTCGCTCCGCAGGCTGCCTAATTGTTTGCCATTCATGCTATACACCAATAGGCAGCCTGAAAATGCTGTTTTTCCATTTTCAGGCTGCCTATGATGGGTCGTTAATGCAGAGCAACGCTGCTGGCGTTAAGGTTCATAAAATGGGACGACTGGATGCGCAGGCACGGGTCAAGCCGATAGCGCACCGAGTTAAAGCCCAATTCCCGCGCTTCCACCACGCCGTTGCGGTCGATGTCGTAGATGGCGAATTCTTCGGGGTCGTTGAGCTTGAACGAGGCAATCAGGTTTTCTCCCGTGCCGGCGGCAAGCCATTCGGTCAGGTTCAGCGCGCGGTCGCTGTCTTGGTCGTTGAGCATGATGAAGGCGGCGACGGGCTGCATGCGCGAGCAGGCATCGGCGGCAAGCGGCGCGAAGGCGGCGGTGAGGATGATGAAAAAGATGTGTGGTTGGCGTGTCATGGTTATGCTCCTGCAACCGTCATGTTGCTGATGAGAATCGAGCCGATTTTGCTGCTAGCGTTGCGGCGGAAATCGCTGCCTGTGGCGACGATGTTGCGCAACATTTCTTTCAGGCTGCCTGCGATGGTGATGCCGGAAACGGGGTGGCGGATGATGCCATTTTCTACCCAAAATCCCGCTGCGCCGCGCGAATAATCGCCCGTGAGCATGTTCACGCCTTGTCCCATCAGTTCGGTGATGAGCAAGCCTGTGCCCATTTGTTTGAGCAGGGCGGTTTGGCTGTTTTCGGTGGCGGTTAGATAAAGATTGTGTGCGCCGCCTGCGTTGCCTGTGCTGGTTTGCTTGAGCTTGCGCGCGCTGTAACTATCCAAAAAATAGCCGCGCACGATGCCGTTTTCAATCACAAAGCGCGGCTGAGTGGCAACGCCTTCACTGTCAAAATAAGTGCTGCCAAGCGCGCGGGGAATATGCGGCTCTTCGCGCAAGCTGATGAAATCGGGGAGAATTTGCGTGCCGATGCTGTCTTGCAAAAAGCTGCTTTGGCGATAGAGTGCGCCGCCGTTCAAGCCGCCCACAATATGCCCAATCAGGCTGCCTGCTACGGCAGCATCAAACAAAATGGGATAGTTGCCCGTGGCAACGGTTTGCGGAGAAAGGCGGCGCGTGGCGCGTTCGGCGGCGGTGCGCCCGATATGGGCGGGAGTGTCTAAATCGTGGTGATCGCTGGCAAGGTCATACCAAAAATCGCGTTCCATGCCGTTTTCATCGCTGGCAACCACGCTGCATGATAGGCTGTGGCGCGTGCCGCGCTGGTGTTGGCAAAAGCCGTGCGAATTGGCATAGACGAATTGAAAGAGTGATGTGTTGATGCTTGCGCCTTCGGAATTGCTGATGCGGCTGTCGGCAGATAGCGCGGCTTCTTCGCATTCTTTGGCGATGGCGATGGCGTTTTCGCTGGATAAATCCCATTCGTGGTAGCGGTCTAAATCGGCGATGTGCGTTGCCATTAGGCTGGCATCGGCAATACCTGCAAAGGGGTCGGCGGCGGTGTAGCGGGCGATGTCGCAGGCAGCCTGAACGGTGCTGGCAAGGGCTTGGGGCGATAAATCGGCGGTGCTGGCGCGGCCTTTGCTGTGTCCCACAAACACGGTGATGTCCAGCGATTGGTCTTGCTGATATTCAATTTGTTCAATTTCGCGCCAGCGCACTTGCACGTTTTGCCCCAGCGATTCGCTTAAATCTACTTCGGCGGCGGTTGCGCCTTTTTGTTTGGCAAGCTCTAGCGCGGCTTGGGCGGCTTGTTTGAGTTCATCAGCGGTGTGTTGGAACATTGAATACTCTTGAATGGGTTTGAGCGAACAAAAAACGGCTGGATTTTAGCCGTTTTCGGGCGGCTTGGGCGTTAAAAAATATTAAAGAAGCTAAATTTTTGGCTATTAAGGCGATTTTTTGCGACGGAAACGCTGGATTATTGCGCGGATGGAGGTAGGGAGGGCGGCGTTATAGCAAGACTTTTTCAGGCTGCCTCAACGTTTTTTTGCTATGATTGCGCCCTTTGTAAACAAGACAAACGGCTATGGAAAATCAACACGAAGAAGAATGGGTAAGCAAAACCCAAATGAAAAAACAGATGGACGCGCTGCAAGATTTGGGCATGGAATTAACCGAGTTATCCAGCGAAACGATAAAAAAGCTCGCGCTGCCCGAGGATTTGCTGGATGCCATCCGCGAGTATAAAAAGATTACTTCCAACAGCGCGTTGAAACGCCAGCGCCAATACATCGGGCGGCTGATGCGCGATATTGACTCCGCGCCGATACGCGATTTTTTGGCGAAGCTCAAAGGCGACAACCAAGCGCATAACGCCTTTTTGCAGCGGGTGGAGCAGGCGCGGACGCGTTTGCTGGCAAGCGATGATGCGCTGACGGCGTTTGTGTCGGATTTCCCGCACGCGGATGTGGGCACGCTGCGTACGCTGATTCGCAATGCACGCAAGGAAGCGGAGTTGAACAAGCCGCCCAAGGCGTTTCGCGCGTTGTATCAGGAGTTGAAGGTGGTGATGGAAGGGCATGAAGCGGAGTAGTTTGCTGGCGTGGTTGGAGCGGGCTTTCAGGCTGCCTTATGGTTTTCAGGCTGCCTATTATTATCAAAAGGCAGCCTGAAAATGGATAACGGCATCATCACAAGGACAACACCATGACAGACCATTCAACAACCTACACTTGCACCGTTTGCCACGAAACACACGAAGATTTACCCGCGCTGGGCTTTATTGTGCCCGACCCGTATGCCGAGCTTTCCGCCGCGGAGCGCGCCCAGTTCCAAGCCGAGTGCGATGATAATTTTTGCATCATCCGCTATCCCGAGCAAACCGACTACTTTATCCGCGTGGTGCTGGACATTCCGATTATTGACCACGAAGAAACGCTGGAATACGGCGTGTGGGTATCGGTGAGCGAAGCCAGTTTCAACGACTACCGCGCCCATTTTGATGACGACCACGAAGCCACTTATTTCGGCATGATTTGCAACCACATCGCGGGCTACGAGCCGAGCACGATGTTTTTGCATTGCAATGTGAACACGCAGCCCGATGGTCGCCGCCCGTTTATCGCGCCGCATCAAGCCGAGCATCCGCTGGTGCGCGATTACACGCACGGCATCCGTTATGCAGAAGCGCGAGCCAGAGTGGATGCCGCGCTGCATCGCTTTCAGGCGGCATCATGCTGATGCGGATAAGCAAGGCAGCCTGAAAAGCATTTTTCAAACCATCCCAACGCGCCCAGTTTTCAGGCTGCCTAATGCCGCATCATAGGCAGCCTGAAACGCCGTCATCCCAAAGGACAACCCCATGCAGTCTATGCAGACTTGGCACGATGCCCTTGCCGCAGAAAAAGCCCAGCCCTATTTTCAACACATTCTCGCCACCGTTCGCGCCGAACGCCAAAGCGGACAAACCGTCTATCCGCCTGCTGCCGATGTGTTCAACGCCTTTAAGCTTACCGAGTTTGCCCAAACCAAAGTCGTTATCCTTGGGCAAGACCCGTATCATGGCGAGCATCAAGCGCATGGGCTGGCGTTTTCGGTGCAACACGGCATCAGCGTGCCGCCATCGCTGGTGAACATTTATAAAGAATTGGCAGACGACATCGCGGGCTTTCAAATCCCCGTTTCAGGCTGCCTTAACCATTGGGCGGAGCAGGGCGTATTGCTGCTCAACACCGTGCTCACCGTGCGCGCCCACCAAGCGCATTCGCACGCCAACCTTGGCTGGGAAACGTTTACCGACCGCGTCATCGCCCAGCTTAACGCGCACCGCCAAAACATCGTGTTCATGCTATGGGGCAGCCACGCGCAGAAAAAAGGCGCGATGATAGACCGCCACCGCCACCTGGTGCTCACCGCGCCACACCCATCGCCGCTGTCTGCCTATCGCGGCTTTTTTGGCTGCAAGCATTTTTCCCAAGCCAACGCCTATTTGGCGCAACACGGCATTGCGCCGATTAATTGGCAAATTTAGTTTTCAGGCTGCCTATTGCTAACAAAATAAAACCGACCAAGGCAGCCTGAAACCGCCCCCGCCCACCCATCAAGGAACAACACCATGCCCACGCCCCACCTAATCGTTATGCTCACCCACAACGACCACACCGTTGCCAACGCCCGCGAAATCTACCTGCAAAACCGCCACAGCCAAGCCCAATTTTGGGGCTTCAAAGAAGAACCGCTGTCGCGCCAAGAAATGAAAGACTTATTCGCCCTGATGAAAGCAGACGGCAAAACCACGTTTTTAGAAGTGGTGGAATACACCGAAGACGCAGGCTTGGCAGGCGCAGAAGTCGCGCTAGAATGCGGCTGCGATATTTTGATGGGCACAAAATTCTACCCATCCATCAACCAATTTTGCCAAGCCAACCGCTTGAAATATATGCCCTTTGTGGGCGAGCTTGCCGAACGCCCCACCATATTGCGCGGCAACATCGCCGACATCATTGCCGAAGCGCAAAGCTACGCCGCCCAAGGCGTGCACGGCATAGATTTGCTCGGCTACCGCTACACAGGCGACGCGGCTCAACTCAACGCCGAGCTGGTGAAAAACGTGTCCATCCCCGTGTGCATCGCAGGCAGCGTCAACAGCTATCAACGCCTAGACGAACTCAAAGCCGCGCAACCGTGGGCGTTCACCATCGGCAGCGCGTTTTTTGATAACCAATTTTCAGGCAGCATCGCCGAGCAGATTGATAAGGTGTGCGAATACATGAAAGCGTAAACGTTTTAGCTTCGCTACGCAGCTTGGCTTTGGGGCATCATAAAGGCAGCCTGAAAGCGGGTTCATGCGCTTGCACCAAGCTAAAACCCTTGCCGTTTTCAGGCTGCCTCCCCCGTCTAACCGCCCAAGGAGACCACAATGAGCAATCCCCACCTCGCCCAAATCCACACCCTGCGCCAAAACGCCCGCCAATTTTGGGCAGCATGGCAGCAAGCAGAAGCCCGACTAGCGCAGTTGGATAATATTGATTTTGTGGAACAGGCAAACGAACTGCTGCACCAATTTTGCCCCGAGTGCATTGTGGAGCTGGAAGGCGTTGCGCCCGCTTCTGGCGAGCTGCCCAGCTTGGTGTTTTCCGCCAACGGCATCCGCGAGCATTTTCCGCAAGTGCAAGCCTTGGCAGAATTGGCGCAAACCCAGCGTTACCGTGTTACCGCGTTTCGCTCGCCACAGGGCGGCAGCGATGTGTTTAATTTTGGTATTGAAATAGACGGCTTTCGTTTGAGCGTGAGCGACATCGCCGTTGCCTTGGACGAATGGGGTATGCTGCCCGCGCTGGAAATCGCGTTCACCCGCCCCATCTCCGCTGATATGCGCGACCGCGCCCAAAATATAGCAATCATCATGCTAGACCACATCATAGGCGAATGGGCAGCCAGCGTTAAAATCAGCATGGTGGATTTTGTAAACGAAATCGCGCCCGAACGCGCCCTCTCGTTCACCGAGCTGCCCGAAAAACTCAACCAAATGTGGCAAAAACTGGGCTACACAGGCGTTTACCCCGAGCCAGAATGGCAGTTTGGCACATACCAAATTGAAGAAAATGAAGAAAAAGAACAAGATGCCTTGGTGCTGATGCGCAACGAATCCGCCGCCAGCCTGCTCGGACGCGCCGATATGGGCTGGGTGGTGTATGTAGAAGCGCAGTTGGGCAGCAAAGCCGATTTGGATGCCGCTTACGCGCTGCAAGACAGCGTAGAAGCCGAAGCCAGCTTGAACCAGCAAGGCATTTTCGCGTTAAGCATTATGAATATGACGGATGGCACACGCTGTATGTGTTACAGCACCAGCAATCCTGCTGGATTGGTAGAAAAAGCGTTTGCGCTGTGCGAACAATGCCCCTTGCCGACTACCATAAGCTGCCAATATGACCCGAACTGGTCTTATTACCGCTTCTGATTTTGTACACAAAAGGCAGCCTGAAAACGCCCAATGCCATGCTTACAAGCCTGTTTGTTACCCGTTTCAGGCTGTCTATAACGTGCGCCACAACACAAAAACTAAGCTGAATACAATCACTTCACACTCACAACCAAAATGATAGAAATCAAAAATCTCACCCTGCAACGTGGCAGCAAAATCCTGCTAGACAACGCCACCGCCACCATCAACCCGCGCCAGCGCGTCGGCTTAATCGGCAAAAACGGCACAGGCAAATCCAGCCTGTTTGCGCTGATAAAAGGCGAAATCGGGCAAGACAAAGGTGATTTACTGCTGCCCAAAACATGGAAGCTCGCCGCCGTCGCCCAAGAAACCCCCGCGCTGGACACGCCCGCGCTGGATTATGTATTGCAAGGCGATGCCGAATTACAGCATTTTCAGGCTGCCTTAGCCGCCGCCGAAGCCGAAAACGATGGCATGAAACAAGCAGAGCTGCACGCCAAATTAGACGAAATCGATGCCTATTCCGCGCCCGCCCGCGCCGCCAAATTATTGAGCGGGCTGGGCTTTGCGCAAGACGAACACGCCAAGCCCGTCAAAGCCTTTTCGGGCGGCTGGCGGATGCGGCTCAACCTCGCGCAAGCCCTGATGTGCCGCGCCGACTTGCTGCTGCTGGATGAGCCCACCAACCACTTGGATTTAGAAACCGTGCTGTGGCTGGAAAACCACCTCGCCAGCTTGCCTTGCACCCAAATCATCATTTCGCACGACCGCGATTTTCTCAACGCCACCACCACGCAAACGCTGGAACTGGCGCAGCAGAAACTCACGCTCTACGGTGGCGGCTACGATTTCTACCTGAAAGAACGCGCCCAACGCTTGGCAAACCAGCAAGCCGCGTTTGCCAAACAGCAGGCAAAAATCCAACATCTGCAATCGTTTATCAACCGCTTCAAAGCCAAAGCCACCAAAGCCACGCAGGCGCAAAGCCGCGTCAAAGCCTTGGAAAAAATGGAGAAAATCGCGCCCGCCCAGTTGGACAACGAATTTCTGTTTGAATTTGCCGCGCCCGAGCATCTGCCCAATCCGCTGCTCAAAATGGAACATGCCGATTTGGGCTACGGCGCAGAAACCGTATTAAAAAACATCAGTCTATCGCTGGAAAACGGCGCACGCTTCGGGCTGCTCGGCGTAAACGGCAGCGGCAAATCCACCTTTATCAAAGCCCTTTCAGGCAGCCTGAAACCGCAAAACGGGCAGATTCTCCGCTCCGACAAACTCAACATCGGCTACTTCGCCCAACACCAATTAGACACCCTGCGCAGCGACCAAAGCCCCATGTGGCACATCCAAAAACTCTCGCCCGAAGCCCGCGAGCAGGAAATACGCAATTTTTTGGGCGGATTTTTGTTTACAGGCGAAATGGCAACCGCGCCGATTGCCCCATTTTCGGGCGGCGAAAAAGCACGGCTTGCGCTGGCGATGCTGGTGTGGCAAAAGCCCAATCTGCTGCTGTTGGACGAACCCACCAACCATTTGGATTTGGATATGCGCCACGCGCTCACCCTTGCGCTGCAAAGTTTTGAAGGCGCGTTGATATTGGTGTCGCACGACCGCAGCCTGATAGAAGCCACCACCGACCAATTTTTGCTGATAGACCAAGGCAGCCTGAAAACCTTTGACGGCGATTTAAACGACTACCGCGCATGGCGGCTGGCGCAAGAAAACTCCACCGCCGCGCCCGCCCAATCCAGCCAGTCGCAAAGCCGCAAAGACACCAAACGGCAGGAAGCGCAAATGCGGCAAGAACGCGCCCGCCGCAGCAAGCCCGTGCAACAAAAAATAGACCAAGCCGAAAAGGAAATCGCCACGCTCACCGCCGAGCAACAAGCGTGCGAAGCTATACTGTCGCAAGAAAGCATCTATCAACCTGAAAACAAAGCCAAATTGCAAGAAACATTAGCAAAAACCAACGAAATTAAAGTAAAATTAACAAAATTGGAAGAAGAATGGCTGCAATGGCAAGAAGATTTGGAAACCATTAACAAACAAATCAATAGCGAGTTTCAGGCAGCCTGAAAAAGGACTTGTAAACATGAAAAAAACACTTTTAGCCAGCATGGTTTTATTAACCCTATCGCAAGGCGCGATTGCCGAGATTTACAGCTGCGGCGAAGGTTGCTACACATCCAACGCCAAAAAAGGCAGCGGCAAAGCTGATTTGGGCAACAAAATCGGTAGCTACACCAGCGTGAAACATCGCTATGAACCGCCTGTTGAAGCATCGCATGGCAGCACATCCGTCGCCACGCGCAGCAGCTACCGCCCCAGTGGCGGTGCAGCACCCGCACGCAGCGTGCCCGTTGCCAATATGCAGCCTGCCATGCCCGCCGCGCCCAAACTCAGCAGCGCACGCGCCAACGGACGGCGCACTATCTTGGAACAAGAGTTGAACAACGAGCGCAACGCTCTTGCCCAAGCCAAGCAAAATCTAGCCGATGGGCGCATTGTGAAAGGCGCAAACGACACCAACCGCGATGCCCGCATCCGACAGCTGGAAAGCGCGGTGTTGGATCGCCAGCAAAACATCCAAGCCTTGCAGCGCGAGTTGAGCCGCATGTAGTTTCAGGCTGCCCCAATCCGCCCGCATTACCCAAGCCTTTGCAAACCGCCTCCCGCGTTTGTAAAGGCTTTATTAATGGAAAATAAAAATTTTTAACGCTATAATGCGCCACTTTATTTGCCGCCCAATCCACCGAAACGCCATGAAAAAACTTGTTCCATTTATCGCCGTAAGCGCACTTTCCGCCTGCGGTTTCCACCTTAAAGGCACATACGCTTACGACCATCTGCCTGAACAAAAATGGTACATCTCGGGCGGGCAGTTGCAAAAACCATTGGAAAACGCCATTCGCCACGCATCGGGCACACCCGTTGCCCAAGCCGCCGCCCAAGCCGAATTGCGCGTAACCGGCTTTGGCGGCAAGCGCGACATCTACACCATCACCCGCGCCGCCAAGCTCAACGAATACTTGTTTACCCTGCACGTAACCGCGCAAGCCTATCGCCACAACCAACCTTGGGGCGCGCCGCTGGTTGCCCATGTGCGCCGCAACATGCCGTATTCGGACGGCTTAACGCTGGGCAAAGACGAAGAAACCGCCACCATTTGGCGCGATATGTATAACGATGCCGCCGACCAAATCGTGCGTCAGCTCGGCTTTTTGAACCAATCTTCCCCATCACAGCCCGCCGCGCCAACCGCCGGCGAGCCTGCGCCATAATGCCCCAGCTTGACATCAACCAGCTTTCAGGCAGCCTGAAAGGCGCGTTGCAACCGCTTTATGTTATCCACGGCGAAGAAGATTTGCTGCGGATTGAAGCCTTAGACAGCATCCGCGCCGTCGCCAAGCAACGCGGCTATCTGAATCGCGAAAGCTACACCGTAGAAAACGCCAATTTTGACTGGAACGAAGTGCTCGCCAACGCCGACAGCGCAGGCTTGTTCGCCGATTTGAAACTGCTGGAAATCCACATCCCTAGCGGCAAAGTGGGCAAAAACGGCGGCGAAGTCTTGCAGCAGTTGGCAGAAAACCTGCCGCGCGACACGGTTACGCTAATTGTGTTGCCCAAGCTGGAACGCGCGCAAACCCAAGCCAAATGGTTCACCGCATTAAGCAAACACGGCACGATGCTGGAAGCCAAAGCCGTTAGCCCCAACGCCTTGCCCGCGTGGATTAACACCCGCCTGCAACAACATGGCTTGGAAGCCGAAGCCGCCGCCGTTGCGCTGTTTGCCGAACGGGTGGAGGGCAATTTGCTCGCCGCCAAACAAGAAGTGGACAAACTCGCGCTGCTGTTCCCGCAAGGGCATTTAATCAGCATCCAAGACGCGCAAGAGAGCATTGCCAACGTGGCGCGGTTTGATGTTTTCCAGCTTGCCGCGGCGTGGATGGGCGGCAATGTGCGCCGCACCGCCCACTTGTTAGACGGGCTGGCGGCGGACGACGAAGAACCCGTTTTGCTGCTGTGGGCGGTTGCCGAAGACATCCGCACGCTGATTCGGTTAAGCGCAGCATTCAAACAAGGCAAAAGCGTGCAAGCCGTGCGCAACGAACTGCGCTTGTGGGGCGATAAGCAACAATACGCCAGCCAAGCCGCCCAGCGTTTGACCGTGCCGCGCTTGATGGATGCGCTGAAAACCTGCGCCCAAATCGACCGCCAAATCAAAGGCACGGAAGCAGGCGATGCACGGGCTGCCTTGCGCCAGCTGGTGATGCAGTTGGCAACATAAGGCAGCATGAAAACAGAAAACAGCGCAAACATCGTTTTCAGGCTGCCTTTGGAATAACCAAATAGGGCGGAATCAGCCCGCATCCCTTTGCCCGATTGGCTTTTTCAGGCTGCTTATTCTGTTTAAATCGGCAGCCTGAAAACCCTAAACCCTATTTTCAGGCTGCCTATCCAGCTTCCCCCGTTAGGCAGCCTGAAAACCACACCAACCCTTTCACGCAACACCACAAGGAACACATCATGGATAAAAAACGCGCCATCGTTATTTGGATTGCCATGGCAATCGCCATCGGATTGATTGCCTACCTTTCAGGCGCCAATCCCATCGTTGCCGCCCTTATCGGCATCGCCGCCGTTGCCGCCATTGTCGGCATCGCCACAGGCACCGTTTATTGGAAACAAAAAAAACTGATTGACAACGCCGCCCGCTTCAACATCGACCTCAAAGCAGGCAAAATCAACCCCGCCGATTTGCGCCGCATGTATTTCTCCGGCGGCAAAGACCGCAAAGACGCGCTGTTTATCGCCAGCCAAGCCATGCGCTGCTCCGTGCAGGAAGCCGAAAAGCAACTGAGCGCCCGCATCAGCAAGCAAGCCGCCAATCAAGAAATGATGAAGCAGCAACGCCAGCAAGGCGGCAAACGCAAAGCAGGACGACCACGCTAAACATTTTCAGGCTGCCTCATCCCTATCGTGAAAGGCAGCCTGAAAACTTTTCGTCCCCGTCGCTTGAAATATCCCTCGGCATACCCCATTTGCTGCCCACTGATTCACGAATACAAGAGAACATCATGGCAAGAAAAAAATCCCAACACATCACATTGCCCACATTGCCCTTGCGCGACATGGTGGTTTATCCGCACATGGTGCTGCCCCTGTTTGTCGGGCGCGCCAAATCCGTTGCTGCGCTGAACACTGCGATGCCAGCCGACCAAACCGTCTTCCTGCTCGCGCAAAAAAACGGTAACGACGAAGACCCCGGCGTAAACGATTTGCACGAAACCGGCACAATCGCCGAAATCCTGCAAGTGTTAAAACTGCCCGACGGCACGGTTAAAGTGTTGGTAGAAGGCAAACAACGCGCCAGCGTGAACGCCCTGCAAGACACGGGCGAACTGTTTGAAGCGCAAGTAACCGTGCTGGCAGACAGCATCGCCGCGCCCGCCGACCAAGAAGCCCTGCGCCGCAGCCTGTTATCGCAGTTTGACCAATACGCCAAGCACAATAAAAAAATCGCCGCCGAAGTGCTCGCCAGTATTCAGGAAATTGAAGACAACAGCCGCTTAGCCGACACCATCGCCGCCCATCTGCAGCTCAAATTAGAACAACGCCAAAAACTGCTTGAACTGGCAGATGTGGGCGAGCGCATGGAATTTTTGCTTGCCCAAATTGAAGGCGAACTAGAAATTTCGCAACTGGAAAAACGCATTCGCGGCAAAGTCAAACGCCAAATGGAGAAAAACCAGCGCGATTATTATCTCAACGAGCAGATTAAAGTCATCCAAAAAGAGCTGGGCGAAGAAGACGAAAAAGGTGAGTTGGACAAGCTGGAACAGCAAATCAAATCCGCAGGCATGAGCCAAGAAGGCGAAGAAAAAGCCATGAGCGAGCTGAAAAAACTCAAAATGATGCCCGCCATGTCTGCCGAAGCGACCGTTGTCCGCAACTATATTGAAACGCTGATTGAGCTACCGTGGAAGAAAAAAACGCGCGTTAGCAAAGATTTAACCAAAGCCGATTTGGTGCTCAATGAAGACCACTACGGCTTGGAAAAAGTCAAAGAGCGCATTTTGGAATACCTTGCCGTGCAAAAACGCACCGATAAGCTGAAAGGTCCGATTTTGTGCTTGGTCGGTCCTCCGGGGGTGGGCAAAACGTCGCTGGGCGAAAGCATCGCCAAAGCCACAGGGCGTAAATACGTCCGCATGGCGTTGGGCGGCGTGCGCGACGAGAGCGAAATCCGCGGACATCGCCGCACCTACATCGGCTCGATGCCGGGTAAAATCATGCAAAGCATGGTGAAAGCAGGCGTAAAAAACCCGCTGTTCCTGTTGGACGAGATTGACAAATTGGGCAACGATTTTCGTGGCGACCCAGCGGCAGCGTTGTTGGAAGTGCTAGACCCCGAGCAAAACGCCAAGTTTGCCGACCATTTTGTTGAAGTGGATTTTGATTTGAGCGATGTGATGTTTATCGCCACATCCAATAGCTTTGATATCCCGCCCGCGCTGCTGGATCGCATGGAAATCATCCGCCTGTCGGGCTACACCGAAGACGAAAAAATCAACATCGCCATGCAATACCTTGTGCCCAAGCAAATGAAACGCAACGGCGTGAAAGACGGCGAATTGCGGATTGACGAAACCGCCGTGCGCGACATCGTGCGCTATTACACGCGCGAAGCAGGCGTGCGCTCGCTAGACCGCGAAATCGCCAAAATCTGCCGCAAAGCCGTGATTAAAAACGAGCTTTCAGGCAGCCTGAAAACGAAAAAAGCCAAAGTCATCACCGTATCCGCCGATAACTTGAACGATTATTTGGGCGTGCGCCGTTTTGATTACGGCGTAACCGCAGGCGAAAACCGCGTGGGGCAAGTAACCGGCTTGGCGTGGACGGAAGTGGGCGGCGAGCTGTTGACGATTGAAGCCGTGGCGCTCAAAGGTAAAGGCAACATCGTTCGCACGGGTAAATTGGGCGACGTGATGCTGGAATCGATTACCGCCGCGTGGTCGGTGGTGCGCTCCCGCGCCGAAAGTTTGGGCATTGCGCCTGACTTTTACGAGAAAAACGATATGCACGTTCACGTTCCCGAAGGCGCCACGCCCAAAGACGGACCCAGCGCAGGCATTGCGATGACGCTGTCTATGGTATCCGCGCTCACAGGCATTCCCGTGCGCGCCGATGTGGCGATGACCGGCGAAATCACGTTGCGCGGCGAAGTATTGCCGATTGGTGGCTTAAAAGAGAAGCTATTGGCAGCGTTGCGCGGCGGCATCAAACACGTTTTAATCCCCAAAGACAACGTGAAAGATTTGGAAGAAATCCCGCAAAACGTGAAAGACGGTTTGGAAATTCATGCAGTCAAATGGATTGATGAAGTGTTTGAATGGGGCTTGGAGCGTCAGCCTACGCCTTACATCGCGCAAACGCAGCCTGAAACCGTGCCCGCCAAGCCAAAAGCGAAATCGGGCAGAAAAGCGCAGCAACATTAACCAATTGTGTCGCTTTCAACACGATTTCTTAACAATTTTAACTTTTGTGCTTGACACGGTAATTTAGGAATTGATATAAACCCGTTTGTTGTAAAAAACCGCGTGAATGCCCGATTTTTCGGGCGTTTGAATGAATATCCTAACCATAATATAAAGGAAACTTCACTATGAATAAATCTGAATTGATTGAAGCGATTGCCCAACAAGCCGGTTTAACTAAAACCGACGCAGGCAAAGCCGTTGACGCGTTCACAACCGTTGTAAAAGACGCGTTGAAATCAGGCGACAGCATCGCTTTGGTTGGCTTTGGTACTTTTAAAGTGGCTGAACGCGCTGCCCGCCAAGGCTTGAACCCACGCACCAAAGAAGCGATTAAAATTCCTGCGGCCCGCGTGCCTAAATTTACCGCCGGCAAAACTTTGAAAGACGCGGTTGCAGCAAGCAAACTGGCAAAAGCTGCCAAAAAGAAATAATTAGCGTGATGCTAAACAGGCTGCCTGAAATTCAGGCAGCTTTCTTTATGTGGCGAACGGGAAATACGATGGATGATTTATTTGCGCCCGGCGCGCTATCGGTGAGCGAGTTAAACAGTATCGCAGACGAATTGTTAGGACAGCAGTTTCTCGGCGTGTGGGTGGCGGGGGAGGTGTCTAATTTAACGCGGGCGGCGAGCGGGCATTATTATTTTTTGCTGAAAGACGATTTGGCGCAGGTGCGTTGCACTTTGTTTAAATTTGCGGCGGCGCGTTTGGCGCAACCGTTGCGCGAGGGCGATCATGTTGAAGCGAGCGGCAGGATTGGGATTTATGCGGCGCGGGGTGAGTTTCAAATCAATGTGAACGAGGTGCGGCAAGTGGGCGTGGGGCAGCTTTTTGAGCGTTATGAGCGCTTGAAAAAGAAGCTGGATGCGGAAGGTTTATTCGCGCCTGAGCGTAAACAAAGGCTGCCTGAAAATCCGCAGCGCATTGGTGTGGTAACGAGTTTGGCGGCGGCTGCGCTGCGCGATGTGGTTTCTACGCTGCGCCGTCGTGCGCCGCATATTGCGCTGGTGATGTATCCCACGCCTGTGCAGGGGGCGGGCAGCGAGCAGCAAATTGCGCAGGCGGTTCGCACGGCGGATGAACGCGCGGAAGTGGATGTGCTGATTGTGTGCCGTGGCGGGGGGAGCTTGGAGGATTTGTGGGCGTTTAACGAGGAGGCGGTGGCGCGGGCGATTGCGGATTGCAGCTTGCCGGTTGTGAGCGGGGTGGGGCATGAAACGGATTTTACGCTGGCGGATTTTGTGGCGGACGTGCGCGCGCCTACGCCCACGGGGGCGGCGGAATTGGTGAGCCCCAACCGCGCGGAGCTGCTGCACAAGCTGGCGAATTATCAGGCGCGGTTTCAGGCTGCCTTACAACAGCGTTATCAGAATGCGGCGCAACAGATGGATTTTTTGGCGAAGCAGTTGCAGCATCCGCACCAAAAATGGCAAACGCAGCGGGCGCAAGTGGCGCAGTGGCACGTGCAATTAACATGGGCGATGGGGCAGCAACTTGGTGGGCAACGGCATCGCTTGACACAAGCGGCACAGGCGTTGCGTGGGCAACAGCCTGATGTAGCGCGTTTGCAGCAGCGGGTGGAGCGTTTTCAGGCTGCCTTATCGTTTGCGTGGCAGGCGCGTTTTCAGGCTGCCTCGGCGCGGGTGGCGAAGCAGGCGGATGTGTTGGCAGCGATGTCGCCGCACGCGGTGTTGGAGCGGGGCTTTGCGATTGTGCAAAACGCGCGGGGGCAGGTGGTGCGTGATGCGGATTCGTTGAAGCAGGGGCAGACGTTGCACGTTTCGTTTGCGCATGGGGCGAGCGATGTGCAGGTGTTGAGTTTGCAGAAGCAGGGGGATTTGTTTGATTAGGCAGCCTGAAAACGGGGTGGGGTGGCTTTCAGGCTGCCTTTGGCTGGTACGATGAGGCAGCCTGAAAATGCAAACGCGGTCGCGAAAGCTGGGCAGCCTGAAATGTTTACCCGCGCTCCTACGGCTTGCTGGCAAGCCGTGCGCTGGCAAAGGATGATTGGCTGGTTGGATGTTTGGATTGATTGGGCGATGGGCTGATTTTATTTTCAGGCTGCCTTTGTTGGCATGATGGGGCAGCTGAAAATATCAACGGCATTTGCCTTGCCGCTCAACCGATGGCAAACGATTAGACAATTTTGATTTTCAGGCTGCCTCACCCCAATCCGCGCATCAAGGCAGCCTGAAAACGCCGCAATAGACTTTCAGGCTGCCTAAAAATATAATCCAGCCCTTCAACCACCTTGCTTAAATAGGAATCCAAATGGCATTAGCTTCTCTTTTCACCTTGCTGGACGACATCGCTTCTGTGCTCGACGATGTGGCGTTGATGACCAAAGTTGCCGCCAAAAAAACCGCAGGCGTGGTAGGCGACGATTTGGCGTTGAATGCCAACCAAGTAACGGGCGCGGCGGCGGAGCGGGAAATTCCGATTGTGTGGGAAGTGGCGAAAGGCTCGTTCATCAACAAGCTTATCCTGATTCCGATTGCGCTGTTGCTGGCGGCGTTTGCCCCCAAATGGATTACGCCCCTGCTGATGGTGGGCGGCGCATATTTGTGTTTTGAAGGCGCGGAAAAGCTGCTGCACAAATTTTTGCCGCACCATCAGCACTCTGGCGATGAAGTGATAACCGATTCATTAAATTCGGAAAAAGACAAAATACGCGGCGCGATTCGCACCGATTTTATTTTGTCGGCAGAGATTGTGATTTTGGCGTTGGGCGCGATTGACAGCATCGGCAATGCGACCATGCTGGGCAAAGTGCTGGCGTTGTCGCTGGTGGGCGTGGGGATGACGGTTGCCGTGTATGGCTTGGTGGCGATGATTGTGAAAACCGATGATTTCGGCTTTTACCTGATGCGCAAACCGAACAAAATTATGTGGTGGCTGGGCAAAGGTTTGGTGCGGGTTGTGCCTTGGCTGATGCGCGGTTTGAGCGTGGCGGGCACGCTGGCGATGTTCCTTGTGGGCGGCGGCATTTTTATGCACAACGTCGTTTGGCTGCATCATTTTCAATGGGACAATTTTTGGGCGGATACGGGCTTCACCATCGGTGTGGGCATGGCGGTGGGTGCGGTGGCGTGTGCGCTAGTGTTGCCGTTGAGCAAAATGCTGGGCAAGCGGCATTGAGGCAGCCTGAAAATCAGTAAAGCCAAAACGAAAACCCCCGATATCGGGGGCTTTTTCATGCTAGAATGCGCAGGTTTTTTTGGGCGCAAGCCTGATTAACTTCACAACTTTATTTAAAGGACATCTCAATCATGACAGATAAACTGATTTTGGTATTGAACTGTGGCTCATCATCGCTCAAAGGCGCGGTATTAAACAACGACAACGGCGATGTGTTGATGACGTGCTTGGCAGAAAAAATGGGCTTGCCCGATGCCTACATCACATTCAAAGTAAACGGCGAAAAAGAGCGCGTGGAATTGGCACACGCGCCCAACCACACGGGCGCGGTGGAAGCCTTGTTGGCAGAATTGAAAAAATTGGGGCTGTATGAAAAAGTGGGCGCAATCGGTCATCGCGTGGTGAGCGGCGGCGAATTGTATAGCGACTCTGTGTTGATTACAGACGAAGTGATTGCGGGCATTGAAAAATGCATCCCGCTCGCTCCTTTGCACAACCCTGCGCACTTGCTCGGCATCCACGCCGCGCGCAAATATTTCGTGGGCTTGCCCAATGTTGTCGTGTTTGACACCGCATTCCACCAAACCATGCCCGAACACGCCTACATCTACGCCATCCCGCGCAAATACTACACCGATTTGGGCTTGCGCCGTTATGGCGCGCACGGCACCAGCTACCGTTTTGTTGCCGAAGAAACCGCGCGTTTTATGGGCAAAGACAGCAGCAACCTGAAACTGGTGATTGCCCACTTGGGCAACGGCGCATCCATCGCTGCCGTACGCAACGGCAAATGTATGGACACCAGCATGGGCTTAACCCCATTGGAAGGCTTGGTAATGGGCACGCGCTCTGGCGACATTGACCCCAGCGTGTTCTCATTCTTGGCAAACAACGCAGGCATGAGCATTCAACAAATCACCGATATGTTGAACAAAGAAAGCGGCTTGCTGGGCATTTCAGGCTTGTCTAACGACTGCCGCACCATTGAAGAAAACGCCGAAAAAGGGCACGAAGGCGCGGTTTTGGCATTAGAAATCTTCTCATACCGCTTGGCTAAATATGTTGCCGCGATGGCAGTTGCCGCAGGCGGCTTGGATGCTGTGGTGTTCACCGGCGGCATCGGCGAAAATTCCAGCACCATCCGCGAAAAAGTGTTGGCATACTGCGCATTCTTGGGCTTGAAAGCCGACCACGAGCGTAACCTTGCCGCCCGCTTTGGCAATGGTGGCTACATCACCGCCGAAAACAGCCCCGTGGCTGGCGTAGTCATCCCCACCAACGAAGAATTGATGATTGCCCACGACACCGCGCGTTTGTCTGGCTTGTAATTTAATCACGCCGTTGCCAGCATAATTAAGGCAGCCTGAAATTTAGTTTTCAGGCTGCCTTTGTTTATGCGCAATTTATGCGCAAACTATTCTAGTTTTATTACAAAAATCGGGGCAAAGGGAGTATGATTGCACACCGTAATCCATTGTAAACAACGATAGAAAGAGAAAAATATGCAAAACACGCAATTTGACACTCCCGAATACCTCGCCAAAGTAGATGCTTGGTGGCGCGCTGCCAACTACATTTCCGCCGCGCAAATGTATTTAAAAGACAACCCATTGCTCAAAAAACCGCTAACGGCAAACGATGTGAAAGCGCACCCTATCGGGCATTGGGGAACGGTACCGGGGCAAAATTTCATCTACGCCCACTTAAACCGCGCCATCAACAAATACGATGTAGATATGTTCTACATTGAAGGGCCAGGGCACGGCGGGCAAGTGATGGTATCCAATTCCTATCTTGACCACAGCTACACCGACATCTACCCCGACATCACGCAAGACGAAGCGGGCTTAAAAAAACTGTGCAAAATCTTCTCGTTCCCCGGCGGCATCGCTTCGCACGCCGCGCCTGAAACCCCAGGCTCTATCCACGAGGGCGGCGAATTGGGCTATGCCTTGTCGCACGCCTTTGGCGCGGTGTTGGATAACCCCAACATCATCGCCGCTGCCGTGATTGGCGATGGCGAAGCGGAAACTGGGCCTTTATGCGCAGGCTGGTTTGGTAACACCTTTATCAACCCTGTGAACGATGGCGCGGTGTTGCCGATTTTGTATTTGAACGGCGGCAAAATCCACAACCCCACCATTTTGGCGCGTAAAACCGATGCCGAATTAACCCAATATTTCAACGGCATGGGCTGGGAGCCGATTTTTGTGGAAGTAAGTGACCCTGCCCATAGCCACGCCATCATGGCGCAAAAATTGGACGAAGCCATTGAGCGCATTTTGGCGATTTGGCAAGACGCACGCAGCCGCAGCGCAGACGATGCCACCATGCCGCGTTGGCCCGTGTTGGTGGCGCGTATTCCCAAAGGCTGGACTGGGCCGAAAACATGGAACGGCGAGCCGATTGAAGGTGGCTTCCGCGCCCACCAAGTGCCCATTCCCACCAATTCGCACGATATGAGCACCGCCGATGCGCTGGAAGCATGGTTACGCAGCTATCGCCCAGAAGAATTGTTTGACGACAACGGTCGCTTTTTAGACAAATGGCGCGAAATTTCGCCCAAAGGCGCAAAACGGATGTCGGTGCACCCGATTACCAATGGTGGCGTTGCGCCCAAGGCTTTGGTGATGCCCGATTGGACGAAACACGCGCTAAAAATTGGCACTCCTGGTAGCCACGATGCGCAAGATATGATTGAGTGCGGACGCTTGATGGCGGATGTGATTACCGCCAACCCCGATAATTTCCGCATCTTTGGCCCAGACGAAACCAAATCCAACCGCTTGAACGAAGTGTTTAAAGTAACCAACCGTCAATGGCTGGGCGTGCGCGATGCGGCGTATGACGAATGGATTGCGCCTGTTGGGCGGGTGATTGATTCGCAATTATCGGAACACCAAGCCGAAGGCTTTTTGGAAGGCTACGTTTTAACGGGGCGGCATGGCTTTTTTGCCAGTTACGAATCGTTCTTCCGTGTGGTGGATTCTATGATTACGCAGCATTTTAAATGGTTGCGCAAATGCAAAACCCACGCGCCTTGGCGCAAGGATTATCCATCGCTGAACTTGATTGCCACTTCCACCGTGTTCCAGCAAGACCACAATGGCTACACCCACCAAGACCCCGGCTTGCTCACCCATTTGGCAGAGAAAAAGCCCGAATTTGTGCGCGAATATTTGCCTGCCGATGCCAACACGCTGTTGGCGGTGATGAGCGAAGTTTTGACTTCGCGCGACCGCATTAATTTAATCGTGTCGTCTAAACACTTGCGCCCGCAGTTTTACAGCGCGGACGAAGCCAAAGAATTGGTGCGCGAAGGCTACAAAGTGATTGAATGGGCATCCACTTGCCACGATGGCGAGCCTGATGTGGTGATAGCGGCGGCGGGCACAGAGCCAAACATGGAAGCGTTGGCGGCGGTTAATCTGCTGCACAAACAATACCCTGCGCTGAAAATCCGCTTCATCAACGTGGTGGATATTTTGAAACTACGCCACCCCAGCATTGACCCGCGCGGTTTGAGCGACGAAGCATTTGATGCGCTGTTCACCAAAGACAAGCCTGTTGTGTTCTGCTTCCACGGCTATGAAAACATGGTGCGCGATATTTTCTTCCCACGCCACAACCACAATGTGCGCATTCACGGCTACCGCGAAAATGGCGACATCACCACGCCGTTTGATATGCGCGTGTTATCGGAAATGGATCGATTCCACGTTGCCAAAGATGCCGCGCAAGCCGTGTACGGCGACAAAGCGGCGGATTTTGCTAACAAGATGGATGAAACGCTGCAATTCCACCGCAGCTATATCCGCGAACACGGCACGGATATTCCCGAGGTGGCAGAATGGAAATGGCAGCCGTTGGTTAAATAAGAACCTGTATTCATTATTTGCAAAAATAGTGAATACAAGTTCTAGTGCAGCCTGAAAAAGAGTAGGCAGCCTGAAAATGCTTAAATGCGTTTTCAGGCTGCCTTTGTTTTGTGGGTGGCGAGTGTTTTGCTGTAAACAAAGGTTTCAGGCTACCTATATGGTTTGCTGTTTCAAGGCAGCCTGAAATTCCACATGGAGCGGCGATGGCTCGTCGCCAAATATTTTGTTCAACTGAGGGTTACTGATTGGAAAAATGTCGGCGAGCCGCCGACGCTCCATCGGTTGCAGGTTTTGCAAAGATTTCAGGCTGCCTCAGGCTTTGTGCAAAAGTTTCTGCCTATACTGTTTCCAAATATCCAAAGGCAGCCTGAAATGGGGGGGTGCCGGATCAACAAGCCGCCGACGCGCCATAAAAAAGGCAGCCTGAAAACGCTTAAACCCGTTTTCAGGCTGCCTCTCTATGCACGACACAACAATCAAACATCCAACACCAGCCGCGCAGGGTCTTCCAGCAATTCTTTAATCGTAACCAAGGTGAGCACGGCTTCGCGCCCGTCAATAATGCGGTGGTCATACGACAGCGCCAGATACATCATCGGGCGCACCACAATTTCGCCGTTTTCCACCACCGCGCGCTCTTTGGTGGCGTGCATGCCCAAAATGGCGGATTGCGGCGGGTTGATAATCGGCGTGGACATCATCGAGCCGAACGTGCCGCCGTTGGTGATGCTGAACGTGCCGCCTGTCAAATCTTCAATCGCAATTTTGCCGTCTTTGGCTTTTGCCGCGTAATCGGCGATGGCGCGTTCAATGTCGGCGATGCTCATTTGGTCGGCGTCGCGCAAAATGGGCACAACCAGGCCGCGCGGGCTGCCGATGGCGATGCCGATGTCAAAATAGCCATGATAAACAATATCTTTGCCGTCCACCGATGCGTTCACCACGGGGTATTTTTTCAGCGCGGCAACGGCGGATTTCACAAAGAACGACATAAAACCCAGCTTCACGCCGTATGTTTTTTCAAATTTGTCTTTGTATTTGGCGCGCAAATCCATTACAGGCTTCATGTTGACTTCGTTAAACGTGGTCAAAATGGCGTTTTGCGCTTGCGATTCCAGCAAACGTTCCGCCACCCGCGCGCGCAAACGGCTCATCGGCACGCGCTGTTCAAAGCGTTCGCCCGCAGGCAGTGCGGCAGCCTGAAAGGCAGGGGCGGCTTTGGGCGCGGCAGGCGCGTTTTGCACGTCTTCTTTCAACACGCGGCCGCCACGCCCCGAGCCTTGGATTTGGCTCACGTCCACGCCTTTTTCGGCGGCGAGTTTGGCGGCGGCGGGCATGGCAACGCCCGTTTGGCTGTTAGACGCTGGCGCAGCAGAGGCAGCCTGAATTTCGGCAGGCGCGGCTTGCGCGGCAACGGCTGCAGTATCAATTTTGGCGAGCAGTTGCTGCGTGGTAACGGTTTCGCCGTCTTGCACCACAATCTCCACTAACACGCCCGCTTGCGGCGCAGGTACTTCCAGCACCACTTTGTCGGTTTCAATATCCACCAGCGTTTCGTCGCGGGCAACGCTGTCGCCCACTTTCTTATACCATTTGAGCAAGGTGCCCTCGGTGATGCTTTCGGCGAATACGGGTACGTTTACTTCAACAATCATGATTTGTCTCCAATGGGGTTTAGTTTCACTCTTGGGCAGCCTGAAAACGGGAAAATGGCTTTCAGGCTGCCGTGTGTTTGTTTGCGAATAAGGGTTGGGGCGGAGCAACCGTTTTCAGGCTGCCTCAAACAGCACCGTCAATCCGGCTTCAACGCATCCTCAACCAACTGCTTCAACTGCGCCGCGTGCAGGCTGCCGTAGCCCACCGCAGGCGACGAGCTGGACGGACGCGCGGCAACCCGCCAATGCGTGTGCGGCGACACGCGCTCCAAGCGATGACGGATTTGATACCACGCGCCTTGGTTTTTCGGCTCTTCCTGCGCCCACATCAGCTGCGCGTTGGGGTATTTTGCCAACTCGGCGGCCAATTCGGGATACGGCATCGGATAAAGCTGTTCCAGCCGCACGATGGCGATTTCGTTGTCCAAACCGCGCTCGGCGCGCCCTGCCAACAGGTCGTAATACACTTGCCCCGCGCACACAATCACGCGTTTCACCTTGCCGTTGTCGCGCGCCAAGCCGTCGCCAATCACGGGGCGGAACGCCGTGCCTTCCACAAACTGCGCCAGCGGGCTGGTGGAATCTTTAAAGCGCAGCAAGCGTTTAGACATAAAAATCACCAACGGCTTGCGGTAAGAGCGCAGCGTTTGGCGGCGCAAAATATGGAACATCTGCGCGGCCTCGCTGGGCATAATCACCTGCATATTTTCTTCGGAACACAGTTGCAGCCAACGCTCCAACCGCCCCGATGAATGCTCGGGCCCTTGCCCATCGTAGCCATGCGGCAGGATAACGGTTAAGCCGCACATCCGCCCCCATTTGGTTTCGCCAGACGAGATAAACTGGTCAATCGCCACTTGCGCGCCGTTGGCAAAATCGCCGAATTGCGCTTCCCAAATGGTGAGCTGCTCGGGCGCGGAGCAAGCGTGTCCGTATTCATATGCCAACACCGCTTCTTCGTTGAGAATACTGTCAATCACGGTGAACGATGCTTGGTTTTCAGCCATGTGTTCCAGCGGGGTGTAAATGCCCAAGTCGTGTTTTTGCCGTTGCGTGTCGTGCAACACGGCATGGCGGTGCGAGAACGTGCCGCGCCCCGAATCTTCGCCCGAAATGCGAACGGGGATGCCGTTGGTAACCATGCTGGCGTAGGCAATGGTTTCTGCCATGCCCCAGTCAATCGGCTGCTCGCCTTTTGCCATGGCTTTGCGCTGCTCAATAACGCGCTTGGCGGTGTTGTGCAAGCCAAAGTTTTCGGGCACGGCGGTGAATTTTTCGGTTAAACGCGCGATGTCGGCGGAAGGCAACCCTGTTTCCACAGCCTCGCGCCAATCTTTGCTTTGGTATTTGCTCCAATCCACACGGTATTTGTTTTCGTAATCGGTTAGGCGAGTGAGTTCAACGTGTTCACCCTTATCCAAGGCTTCGCGATACGCGGTTACAAAGCCATCGGCTTGTTCTGCCGTGAGCACGCCTTCGTTAACCAATTTCTCGGCATACAGCGCACGCGTGCCAGGGTGTTTGGCGATGGCGCGATACATCAAAGGCTGGGTTAAGGTGGGGTCGTCGCCTTCGTTGTGCCCCAGTTTGCGGAAGCACACGATGTCAACAACCACGTCTTTATGGAAGGTGTGGCGATAGTCTAGGGCAGCCTGAATCACATAGCACACGGCTTCGGGGTCGTCGCCGTTCACATGGAAAATCGGCGCTTCCACCATTTTGGCGATATCGGTGCAATACACGGCGGAGCGCGTGTCGCGGGTGTCGGATGTGGTGAAGCCGATTTGGTTGTTGATTACGATGTGTACCGTGCCGCCTGTGCCGTAGCCGCGTGTGCGCGATAGGTTAAACGTCGCTTGGTTCACGCCCAAGCCGATGAAGGCGCTGTCGCCGTGAATCAACACGGGCAACACTTGTTCTGCGCCTTTTTCGCCACGACGGCGTTGTTTGGCGCGCGCCGAGCCTTCCACCACGGGGTTCACAATTTCCAGATGCGAAGGGTTAAACGCCAGCGAAACGTGCACCGCGCCGTGGGGTGTGGCGATGTTGGAGCTGAAACCGTTGTGGTATTTCACGTCGCCGCTGGGGAATTTGATGTCTTGCTTGCCTTCAAATTCGGCAAACAAATCGGCGGGTTTTTTGCCCAGCGCGTTCACCAGCACATTGAGCCGCCCGCGATGCGCCATGCCGATGATGATTTCTTCCACGCCGTCTTTGCTTGCGTTTTGAATCAGATAATTCAGGCCGACAATCGCGCTTTCGCCGCCTTCCACCGAAAAGCGTTTCTGCCCGACGTATTTGGTGTGCAGATAGCGTTCCAGCGTTTCGGCGGCGGTGATTTGTTTGAGGATGTAGCGTTTTTGGTCTGCGCTGAAATGCGGCGTGGACAAATCGCGCTCAAAGCGGTTGCGTATCCACAGGCGTTCCTCGCGGCTACCGATGTGCATGTATTCCACGCCGATGTGCTGGCAATAGGTGCGTTGTAGTTTGTTGATGATTTCGGATAGTGGCATTTTGCCCGCATCGCCCACGGAAAAATCGCCGTCGCCCAGCCCGAACTGCACCGCCATGTCGGCGTTGGTTAAGCCATGTTCTTCAGGCTGCAAGCCTTGCACGGGGCGCGGATGGCGCAGTTTGAGCGGGTCTAAATCGGCGGCATCGGAGCCTTGAATGCGGTAGGCGGTAATCAGGCGCAGCACGGCGATTTGTTTTTTCAGCAATTCTTCGTCCAAGCCTTTGGCGGCGTTGGTGGCGGTGCGGTGTTGCCGGGCAAGCTGCACGAAGGATTCTTGGATGGGATGGTGGGCAACGTCTTTTTCGCTGTCGCCCGTGGCGGCAAGGTCGGCGAAATAGCGTTGCCATGTTTCTTCAACGGATTGGGGGTTGTCGAGATAGGATTCGTAGAGTTCTTCGATATAGGGCGCGTTTGAACCGAATAGGTAGGAGAAGTTGCGGGCTTCTTTCATGGCACATTATTCCTTTGGGGCAGGGGTGGTGGTTTTAGCTTCGCTGAACAGCGTTTCAGGCTGCCTATGCCTGCTGCGGGCTATTGTAATGTTTTTTTGTGAAGTTATGTAAGGGGATGTAGTTTTTTTTGTAAATAGTGTTGGGGTTTTTGATAAATGGTTTAACGCAATTTGTGCGGCGGTGTTTTTTGATGGCTGCTTGATTTGCGGTTTTGCTTTATGTATGCTGCCTGCGTCCGTTTATTTTAGACGGCTTAAACGGCATGCTTTTCAGGCTGCCTTTTTACTTTTGGGGAGGGATAATGAAAATATCGGTGATTTTGGCGCATCCGTATGACGGCAGTTTTAATGCCGCGATTGCAGAAACTGTTGTAAACGCTTTGCAACGCAAGGAGCATGAAGTGTGGTTTCATCATTTGTACCGCGAGCAGTTCAACCCGATTATGCCCGCACGAGAATTGGCAAGCGATGCCGCAGATGATGCGCTTGTGCGCTTGCATCAAGAAGAAATCCGCCAAGCAGACGGCATTGTTATCGTGCATCCCAATTGGTGGGGGCAGCCGCCTGCCATTTTGACGGGCTGGGTGGATAGGGTGTTGCGGGAAAATGTGGCGTATGCTTTTCCGGAGGGCGACAATGGCGGCGGTTTGCCATTGGGTTTGCTCAAAGCAAAAGCGGCGTTGGTGTTTAATACGTCTAACACGCCGCCGGAGCGGGAAAACGAAGTGTTTGGCGACCCTTTGCAACGCTTGTGGCGCGATTGCATTTTCGCTTTTTGTGGCGTAAACGTGTTTGACCGCTTGATGTTTCGCGTGATTGCCGACAGCAGCGAAGCGGAACGAAAAACATGGTTGCAACAGGCAGAAGCATTGGTTGAGCAATATTTTGCATAATCCGCTTGAATGCTGTTTTCAGGCTGCCGTATCTGCCAAAGGCAGCCTGAAAAGCCGAAACCCTTTCCCCGGCATGAACTTTCCCAGTAAAATGCGCCCTTTCACAAAGGACACACCATGTATAACTACCAATCCGACACCACGCAATTTTTAAACGAATTCATTGAACAACACCCCGAAGAAGCCGAGCAACGCCTGAAAAACCGCCGTTTGTTGTGGGACGTAGAACTCAATGCCGATGAACAAAAAGCCTTTGCCGAAGCGCGCATCGCCAAAAAACCTTACACCTATCAAGCCGATTAAGGGCACAACAAGACAATCCATGCCACAACATGGGTTGTCTGAATTTTAATTAGGCAGCCTGAAAATGACTGTTCACGCCCCCCAGTTCACCCCCGATTTACTCGCCTACCTGCGCCAAATCAGCGAACCCGAGCATCCCATACTCGCCCAAATCCGCGCCCACACCGCAGCGCACCGCCTTGGCAAAATGGCGATTGCCCCCGAGCAAGCCGCCTTGCTCGCATGGTTGGCACGGCTGCTGCGCGTGGAAAACTACCTAGAAATCGGCACGTTCACAGGATACAGCAGCACCACCATCGCCCTAGCCCTGCCCGAAAGCGCGCGCCTCACCTGCTGCGATATTAACGTAACCCACACCGCCATCGCGCAACAGCATTGGCAACGCGCAGGCATCGCCCACAAAATCACGCTGCACCTGCAACCCGCCATCATCACGCTAGACGAGCTTCTTGCCCAAGGCAAAGCAGGCAGCTACGACATGATATTCATCGATGCCGACAAGCTGCCCACCCCGCATTACTACGAACGCAGCCTGAAACTCATCCGCAGCGGTGGCATCATCGCCATCGACAACCTATTGCTGGGCGGGCGCATCATCCAGCCCACCAGCGAACGCAGCCCCGCCAGCCAAGCCATTTTGCAAACATTCAACGCCAGCCTACCGCAAGATAACCGCATCATCCCGCTTACTCTGCCGCTGGGCGATGGTTTGACTTTGCTGTTGAAAAAATAATAGGCAGCCTGAAAACCAAAATGGAGCGGCGACGGCTCATCGCCAAATGGTTTATTCAATGGAGCTGTATTGGTTGGCAATATCGGCGAACCTTTGATGCCTTCGCTTGCGGGCTGCGCAAAGGTTTCAGGCTGCCTACTGCGCCACAGCGTTACACCAATCTTTTGGCTTTTCAGGCTGCCTATTCAACCCCCACCCCAAAACTGGCACACCACTTGCAACACTCCTCCATTTCTTCCACTCAAAACGAAAGCCCACCATGACCACCGAACCCCAAACCCAACACGAAACCGACAAAAACCACCCCGCCCAAGACGAAGCCCTAACCGCCTACCAAAACGGCGACTACGCCACTGCGTTTGCCGCATGGCAACCGCTTGCCGATGCAGGCGATGCCCAAGCCCAGTTCAACCTAGCCATCATGTACCACAACGGGCAAGGCACCGAACCCGATGCTGCCAAAGCCATCGCCTATTGCACCCTTGCCGCCGACAACGACATCCCGCCCGCCCAACACTATCTCGGCTACTTGCTAATGGACGAAGAAATCGGCACCCCCAATCCCGAAAAAGCCGCCCACTATTGGCAACGCGCCGCCGAACACGGCATCGACGACGCCCAATACCAACTCGGCTCACTCTACACCCAAGGCATCGGCGTGCCACAAGACACCGACACCGCCGCCGATTGGTACGAAGCCGCCGCCCTGCAAGGACACGCCCCCGCCCAATACAATCTCGGCGTGCTCTACGCCAACGCCAAGCAATACACCCACGCGCGGCATTGGTGGAACAAAGCCCAAGCCCAAGACAACCAAGATGCCAAAGACGCACTCGCCAAGCTAGACGAAATGGGCTTATAACCTCCAGCCAAAGGCAGCCTGAAAAGCCATTCCACAGTTTTCAGGCTGCCCATCAATTTTCAAACAAGCCATTCTCGCGCGTTGCGCCGCGCACCACGCCCCGCAGCCCAAACCTTTCTTGTAATTCACAAACCCATTTTCAGGCTGCCTCAACCCAAGGACAACCCATGTCGCATAAACTCTACCCCAAACCCACCCCCAGCCAACGCATCAAACTCGCCTTGCACTATCTCACCCCCCAACACACGCTCACCCGCCTAGCAGGCTGGGTAGCAAACCAACAATGGGGCGGCGCAACCCACTTCATCATCAAACAATTTGCCCGCGCCTACAAAATCAACTGGCAAGAAACCGCCCAGCCCAACCCCAGCGACTATCCCACCTTCAACCAATTCTTCACCCGCGCCCTCAAAGACGGCGCACGCCCCATCGTAGCAGGCGACAACCAAATCGCCCTGCCCGCCGACGGGCGCGTTAGCCAAAGCGGCGCCATCCAAGCCAACCAACTACTGCAAGCCAAAGGACACAGCTTCACGCTGGAAGACCTGCTCGCAGGCGACGAAGCCCTAGCCGCCCAATTTGCCAACGGCACATTCATCACCACCTACCTTTCCCCGCGCGACTACCACCGCGTGCACATGCCCTGCGCCGCCACCTTGCGCCAAATGATTTAC
Organism: Kingella bonacorsii; assembly: GCF_016623605.1. NCBI lineage: Bacteria > Pseudomonadati > Pseudomonadota > Betaproteobacteria > Neisseriales > Neisseriaceae > Kingella > Kingella bonacorsii. The sequence goes on from NZ_JAEHNZ010000001.1 coordinate 322,270, forward strand.
GTCCCTGGCGAGCTTTATTCCGTTAATCCCTTTCTCGCTCAACACATCCCCAACCTTTTTGCCCGCAACGAACGCGTTATCTGCGTGTTTGACACCGCCTTTGACAAAATGGTGCAAATTCTCGTTGGCGCCACCATCACCGCCAGCATCCGCACCACATGGGCAGGCATCATCAACCCGCCACGCAGCGAAACCGTGCGCGTGTGGGACTACCCCGCCGACGGCGAGCAAGCCATCCGCTTCAACAAAGGCGACGAAATGGGCGCGTTCTTGCTCGGCTCAACCGTTATCAACCTGTTCCCACACAACGCCATCACACTGGACAACCGCCTGCAAAAAAACGCCGAAACCCGCGTCGGCGAACTGCTCGGCACAGTGAATTAAACGTTTTCAGGCTGCCTATTGCATTACACAAAGGCAGCCTGAAAAATAGAGTTGATGAAACACAACAATAAAAGTAAAATCCACGTCCAATAAAACGTATGAGCAGGCTTGAATTTAATTCAGCGTTTATCCAGCCAGTTTGGCTACTAGCCCAAGAGCAGTTATAAAGCGATGCCTGTACAAACGCCCCTGAGAGTTTCAGGGGCGTATTTTTTAGCATGGTTTTTGATGCGTTTATTAGTCAGCGTATTGTGAAGCAAAACAAAAAATGAAATAGATTTACGACGAATGGGATGATTAACTGGTTTGTAATCATCGCTACGGATGTATGCACTATTGATAAACAGATGAATATCGCATTGTTTTTCTTTTGATTTTTTCAACGAGAAATAAATTTCATAATCAACTGTTTTACCCTCTTCGTTTTGTACTTCTATGGTTAAAAATTTATCGTCTGCCGAAGTGAAAAAGCATTTTCTATTAGCAAGCTCTTTGATTATTTGCGGTAATTGCAAAGAATAGCGATGCCGTTCAAAACAAAAAATTCGCGTTTCAGTTGCAAGAGAATAATGCAATTCGGACTCATAGCTGGCAAGAGTTTCGCCTTTGCGCTGGTTGGGCGACTTAGTAAAACAATGCCCGCTAAACTCTACAATACAACGATAAATTTTCTCATCAGAAGATGCGCTTGCTGGATGAATATACTCACAATAAAAAGGGGCAAGATGTGATAAATCAAATACCTGCCCTTTGTAATTAAAATTGAGAAATTTCATTTTGAGGCAGCCTGAAACTAAATCTTACACGCCCCGCCCACGCAATCATCATCTTGCAAATCCGATTGCCTATCATCCGCGCCATCGCGCGTGTTGTGGTAATACAGCGTTTTCACGCCATATTTATACGCCGAAAGCAAATCTTTCAACATTTGGTTCATCGGCACGCGTCCGCCGTCAAAGCGTTTGGGGTCGTAGCTGGTGTTGGCAGAAATGGCTTGATCCACAAATTTTTGCATCACGCCCACCAGCTTCAAATAACCATCGTTGCCACCCATTTGCCACAGCGTTTCGTATTGATTTTTCAAGCGCTCAAACTCAGGCACCACTTGCTTCAAGATGCCGTCTTTGGATTGCTTAATGGTTACCAAGCCGCGCGGTGGCTCAATGCCGTTGGTGGCGTTGGCGATCTGCGAGCTGGTTTCGCTGGGCATCAACGCGCTTAATGTGCTGTTGCGCAAACCATATTGCACGATGTCGGCGCGCAAGGCGTCCCAGTCGTAATGCAAAGGCTCGGTGCAGAATTTGTCCAAATCGGCTTTGTAGGTGTCAATCGGCAGGATGCCTTTGGCGTAGTTGGTTTCGTTAAACAATGGGCACGCGCCGTATTCTTTGGCCAGGTTCACCGAGGCTTTGAGCAAATAATATTGCATGGCTTCAAAGGTGCGGTGGGTTAAGCCGATGGCGCTGCCGTCGCTGTATTTCACGCCGTTTTTCGCCAAATAATAAGCGTAGTTAATCACGCCCACGCCCAAGGTGCGGCGGTTCATTGTCGCTTTTTTGGCGGCGGGGATGGGGTAGTCTTGGTAATCCAGCAGCGCATCTAGGGCGCGGACGGTCAAATCCGCCAAGTTTTCAAATTCGTCCAAGTTTTCCAATGCGCCGAGGTTAAACGCCGATAGCGTGCACAAGGCGATTTCGCCGTTTTCATCGTTGATGTTGTTCAGCGGCTTGGTGGGCAGGGCGATTTCCAAGCATAGGTTGGATTGGCGCACGGGCGCGACTTTCGGGTCAAACGGGCTGTGCGTGTTGCAATGGTCCACGTTTTGCACATAGATGCGCCCTGTGCCCGCGCGCTCTTGCATCAGCATGGAGAACAAATCTGCCGCGCTGATGGTTTCTTTGCGGATGCTGGGGTCGTTTTCGTATTGGGTGTACAGGCGCTCGAATTCGTCTTGGTCGGCGAAAAAGGCTTCGTATAGCCCTGGGGTTTCGTGGGGCGAGAACAGGGTGATGTTGCCGCCTTTAATTAGCCGTGTGTACATCAATTTGTTGATTTGCACGCCATAATCCAGTTGGCGGATGCGGTTTTCTTCCACGCCGCGATTGTTTTTCAGCACCAGCAGGCTTTGCACTTCAATGTGCCACAGCGGGTAGAACAGCGTTGCCGCGCCGCCGCGCACGCCGCCTTGTGAACAAGATTTCACGGCAGCCTGAAACATTTTGAAAAACGGAATGCAGCCTGTGTGTTGCGCTTCGCCGCCGCGAATTTCGCTGCCCAAGCCGCGAATGCGCCCTGCGTTGATGCCGATGCCCGCGCGTTGGGAAACGTATTTCACGATGGATGAAGTGGTGGCGTTGATGCTGTCTAGGCTGTCGTCGCATTCAATCAACACGCAGCTTGAAAATTGGCGCGTGGGCGTGCGCACGCCGCTCATAATCGGCGTGGGCAAGGAAATTTTGAATTGGGAAACGGCATCGTAAAAGCGTTTCACATAATCCAGACGGGTGTTTTTGGGGTATTTGGCAAACAAACACATCGCCACCAAAATATACAAAAATTGCGGGCTTTCAAAGATTTGGCGCGTTACGCGGTTTTGTACCAAATATTTGCCTTCCATTTGTTTTACGGCGGCGTAGGAAAAGGTCAAATCGCGCTCGTGGTCAATATAGCCGTTGATTTCGTTGTATTCAGCTTCGGTGTAGTCTTGCAGCAGATGCGCGTCGTATTTGCCCAACGCCACCATTTTTTGCACATGGGCAAACAGATGCGGCGGCGCATATTCGCCGTAGGCAATTTTGCGCAGGTGGAAAATGGCGAGACGCGCAGCAAGATATTGATAATCGGGCGTTTCTTCGGAGATTAAATCGGCGGCAGATTTGATGATGGTTTCGTGGATGTCGTCGGTGCGGATGCCGTTGTAGAACTGGATGTGCGATTTCAGCTCCACTTGCGACACGGACACATTGTCCAAGCCTTCGGCCGCCCACGTTACGACCTTGTGGATTTTGTCCAAATTGATGGGTTCCAGCCGCCCGTCGCGTTTGGTTACTTGCATGTTGCCGGTCATGTGTGCGTCTCCCTATGAAAATGCAAAATGCCGAGTTTATATTCGGCATTTCTTGGGGGGTTTTGAGTGGGCAAATTTTACGAATTTTCAGACTGCTTGCATAGCTTGACAAAAACTCCCATATTGTAATTATTTGTTTTGTATTGTGATAATGGTCATTTGCTTGACTGGGGCAGAATAGGGCAGTTATCCACAAACAATGTATTTTGAATGGGTTATTCTCGTTTTCAGGCTGCCGCAAAATAGCCATGTAACAAAAAAGACAAACGAAAATGCCCGAGGCAACCTGAAAATGCAAATTTGCCATTTTGTGCTGTTTTGGGCGTGCGTGCAGCAGAAAGATGGCAAGTTGGGGCAGGGTAGGGCAAGGGGGTGTTTTCAGGCCGCCACGATGTGCGCGAGGGGTAGATTGTTGCGGATTATTTGTATGACGCATTTTTCCAATGCGATTTCTCAAACGCCCGCTTTGCCCAATAAGGCAGCCTGAAACGTTTTATAATCACGCTTTTTCAGGCTGCCCCATCAGCCCAATCAACAAGGAAACCCGATGCCACACGCCTACATCCGCCAAATCGCGCAGTCCGCCAAAGCCGCGTTTTACCAAATCGCCCAAGCCGACAGCGCCGCCAAAAACGCCGCCTTGCTGCGCCTTGCCGATTTAATCCAAGCCAACCAAGCCGCGCTGTTTGCTGCCAATCGGCAAGACCTTGCCAACGGCAAACAAAAAGGCTTGTCCGAAGCGATGCTAGACCGCCTCAAAATCAGCGAAGGCAGCCTGAAAACCATGATAGAGGGCCTGCATCAAATCGCCGCGCTGCCCGACCCCGTGGGCGAAATGGACGAATTCCGCCTGCGCCCCAACGGTTTGCGCATCGGCAAAATGCGCGTGCCGCTGGGCGTGATTGGCATTATTTACGAATCGCGCCCCAATGTAACCGTGGATGCCGCTGCGCTATGCTTGAAATCGGGCAACGCCTGCATTTTGCGCGGCGGCAGCGAGGCGTTTCATTGCAATATGGCGCTGGCAAAGCTCATCGCCCAAGCCCTGCGCGAAACAGGACTGCCCGAACACGCCGTTTGCTTTGTGGAAAACACCAGCCGCGAAAGCGTGGGCGCGATGCTGCAACTGCCTGATTTAATTGACGTGATTATTCCGCGCGGCGGCAAATCGCTGGTGGCGCGCATCAGCGCGGAAGCCCGCGTGCCCGTTATCAAGCATCTGGACGGCATCTGCCACATTTATTTGGACGAAACCGCCGACGCGCAAAAAGCCGTCAACATCGTGTTCAACGCCAAAACCTCGCGCTGCGGCACGTGCAACACGGTGGAAACGCTGCTGGTGCATCAAAACCGCGCCGCCGATTTGCTGCCCGCCGTTGCCGCCAAGCTCGCCGAAAAGCAAGTGGAACTGCGCGGCTGCGAGCGCACACGCGCCGTGTTGCCCGATATTCAGGCTGCCTGCGATGAAGATTGGGACACCGAATACCTCGCACTGATTTTGTCCATCAAAATCGTGGACGATTTGAACGCCGCCATCGTCCACATCAACACGCACGGCAGCCACCACACCGACACCATCATCACGGAAAACTACACCCGCGCGAACCAATTTTTGCGCGCGGTGGACAGCGCAAGCGTGATGGTCAATGCCTCCACGCGCTTTGCCGATGGCTTTGAATACGGCTTGGGCGCGGAAATTGGCATCTCCACCGACAAGATTCATGTGCGCGGCCCCGTGGGCTTGCATGGGCTGACTTCGCAAAAATGGGTGGTGCTGGGGGATGGGCAGGTAAGATAGATGGTTTTCAGGCTGCCTTGGGGGGATGAGGCAGCCTGAAACAGGGGTATTGCTCCGTTATTTGCTTAAACTGTTTTATTTTCAGGCTGCCTAATCATTCTTAATCAACAGGCAGCCTGAAACACTTGTTAATCCAACCAAATCTTCAACCCCGCCAATGCTAACGATGTCAAGCAAATATAAAATAGTGTTTTCCAAAACGGCTCATCTTCATCATCATTCCAAACATAATGCCACAGCAGCGCAATCAAGCCCTGCGCAAATACATACAAGAATGCCGCGCCAAATGTTTTCATATTTTGCCTTTCATAACCAAGCCGATTAGGCAGCCTGAAACTCCCGCCGCCCGCAAAATGATACAATCGCCGCTTTCATTTTATCGCAACCCATCATTGCCGCCCAAAGGAGTATTCCCATGTTATCCCGCAAAAAACTCTGTTTCGCCCTCGCCGCCGCGTTTGCCGCCAGCAGCGTTCAGGCTGCTGCTTTTAATGCCCAGCAATACGCCCAGCCGATAGCGTGGTTTCCGCGCAATGGGTGAACGCAGGCAAGCTGCCCAGTGACGACCAAGCCGCGTTCACAGGCGCATCCCGCGCCGCCGCTGATGTGGAATTTGGCGCGCATTGCGTGGTGTCGGGCGAGTTGGAAAAGCGCACAGGCGCAGACGGCAAGCCGTATTACATTGGCTACCAAATGCGGCTGCCTGAAAACTGGAACGGCAAATTTCTGTTTCAAGGTGGTGGCAGCATGGATGGCTTCATCGCCCCCGCCGTTGGCGCAACGCCCGTGGCAGGCTCAACCGCCACGCCCGCGCTCAAACGCGGCTACGCCGTGGTCAGCATGGATGGCGGGCATCAAGGCGCGGGCGACGCATCGTTTGGCGCAGACCAGCAAGCGCGGCTCAATCTTGCCTACCAATCCACAGGCAAAGTAACCCAAGCCGCCAAGTTGCTTATCCGTCAAGCCTACCGCGCCGAGCCCAAACACAGCTATTTTATGGGCTGCTCCAACGGCGGGCGCGAAGCCATGCTCGCCGCCATGCGCTATCCCACCGAGTTTGATGGCGTAGTTGCGGGCAATCCGGGCTTCCGTTTATCCCGCGGCGCCATCGCCCAATCGTGGGACAACCAGCATTTTCAGGCTGCCGCGCCCAAAAACGCCCAAGGCGAATGCATCTTTGCCAACGCCTTGACGCAAAAAGACTTGGATGCTGTCGCACAAGGCGTGTTAAACCGCTGCGACAAAAATGACGGCTTAAAAGACGGCATCATCAACGCATGGGAAAGCTGCGATTTCAAACCCGAAATGGTGCAAAACCAAATCGGCAAAGATAAAGTGAAACTGCTGCATGCCATTTTTGATGGCGCAAAAAACAGCAAAGGCGAGCCCATTTACAGCGGCTAGTTTTACGATGCGGGCATCAACCAAGCAGACTGGCGCGCGTGGAAACTGGGCGACTCGCAAACCGCGCAGCCCAACGCCCGCAACATCACACTGGGCGCAGCCAGCTTGCCCAGCTATTTTATGACCCTCTATCAACCGCAGCTCAGCACGTTTGATTTCAATTTTGACCGCGATGTCGCCAAAACCAACCAAATCGGCGCGTTAAACGATGCCACCAGCACCGACCTTTCCACCTTCCAAGCACGCGGCGGCAAAATGATTGTTTTTGAAGGCGTATCCGACCCCGTGTTCTCCGCTGTGGACTTGCGCGATTGGTACAAACAGCTTTTGGCGGACACCCGAAACGCCCGCGACACCGTGCGCCTGTTTAACGTCCCCGGCATGACCCATTGCGGCGGCGGCAGCGCATTGGACAACTTTGACCCGCTCACCGCGCTGGAACAATGGCACGACAGCGGCAAAGCCCCGAATCCATGCGGGCAACAGGCAAAGCCTTCCCCGCCAAATCGCAACCGCTGTGCGCCTATCCCAAAGTGGCAACCTACACCCACGGCGATGTCAACCAAGCGGAAAGTTTTGTGTGCCGATAAGGGTGCAAACCGTTTTCAGGCTGCCTCAATGCGTTTTGTCAAGGCAGCCTGAAAACGTAAACATCGCACAGCAAACCACCCACCATCTTGTGTACCGCCATCCATCCGTTCATATCCCGCCCAACTCAAAGGCAGCCTGAAAACCATTCCCCCATGCCCCCCATTTCAGGCTGCCCATCTTTAACCACCCCCCAATCCACACCATGAAATCAGAAACCCAACAAGAATTTAAACGCGGCGCAAAAGACTGCATCCCCATCATGATAGGCATTGTTCCTTTCGGCTTGATTCTCGGCGCGCAAGCCGGGCAAAAAGGCATGAGCGTATTGGAGACCACCCTGATGATGGGGCTGAACTTTGCCGGCGGCTCCGAATTTGCCGCCGTGGGCTTGTGGACATCGCCGCTGCCCGTGCTGCTCATCATCACCATGACCGCCATGATAAACAGCCGCCACATCCTGATGGGCGCGGCTTTCGTGCCCTATCTGCGCGATTTGCCGCTCAAAAAGCTGCTGCCCGCCTTGTTTGTGATGACAGACGAAAGCTGGGCAATGGGCATCGCCGATGCTAAACACCGCCAGCAGGCAGGCTTGCCGCCGTTTAGCTATCCTTATTACATGGGCACGGCCATTGTGCTGTATGTGATGTGGGTGGTCTGCGGTTTGCTTGGCTCGTCAATCGGGCCTTTGCTCGGCGACGTTTCCCGCTTCGGCTTTGGCATGGCGTTTCCTGCCGTGTTTTTGGTGTTGGTGCGCGGTATGTGGCGCGGTTTTCAGGCTGCCAAACCTTGGCTCATCAGCCTTGTCGTTGCCATTATTGTGTACGCCATTGCGCCCAATGGCGGCTGGTATGTCCCTGCAGGCACACTCGCAGGGCTGCTGTTTGCCTACTTTGCCAACGGAGAAGCCAAATGATTAGCTGGGCTTCGTTTTTCACCATCATCGGCATGCTGTGCGTAACCTATTCCACCCGCCTGCTCGGCTTTTTCTTGTTAAAAAACAAAACCCTCTCGCCGCGCATGGCACGCACGCTGGAAGCCGCACCCGCCTGCGTGTTGCTGTCCGTTATCGCGCCGCATTTTATTTCCCACAAACCGCATGAACTCATCGCCCTTGCCGTAACCCTATTTATGGCAGCGCGCTTTTCCATGCTGCCCACGGTAATCGTTGCCGTCGCCACATCGGGCATCTTAGGCTGGCTGATGGGGTAGGGCGCATTGGGACAGCCTGAAAACCCCATTCCCGCCAAAAAACGCATTCTCTCCACCAAAACGCGCATCGCAGCCACAAACCATTTGTATAACGTTTTCAGGCTGCCTAAAATCCCAGCTCAATCCATTTTCACCCCACAGCCATGACCATCCTAGACAACCTCATCACCCTAGCCCAAATCACAGGCAGCATAGACGTGCAATGCAGCTTCAACGGCGATTGGTATGTGCGCCACAGCAGCCAGCGCACCCAAGGCGTCGTGCACATCGTAACCCACGGCACAGGCTATCTAAAACTAGACAACGAAGCCCAAGCCCGCCAATTGCAAGCAGGCGACATCATCTTTTTCCCGCGCAACGCCGCCCACACGCTCAGCAGCCAAATCGGCTGCAACAACACGCAACACGCCCCCAGCATCAGCCAACAAGGCGGTATCACCCACAAGCAAACCAACGCCAGCGCCAACGCCGCCCAGCTCAATCTATACTGCGCCCATTTCGCCTACGAAACCCACAACAGCCTGCTGCAAGGGCTGCCTGAAATCATCATTCTCAACACCCCATACAGCACTACCCAAGCCATCGTTAGCCTTTTGCAATACGAAATCAGCCAAAACGAACACAGCACGACCGCCGCCATCAACGCCCTGTCCACCGTATTACTCGTTCACATCCTGCGCACCTATTTAAGCCAAAACGAGCATCAAGCCCCCTTAACAGGCGTGCTCAACGGCTGGCGCGATCGCCGCCTGCGCAGCGTTGTGCAAGCCGTAACCCAAGAGCCCGAGCGCGACTGGCGCGTAGAAGAACTCGCCGAGCTCGCCAAACTCTCCCGCGCCCAGCTGATGCGCCTTTTCCGCAGCCAAATGCAAACCAGCCCCCACGCCTTCGTTAGCAGCATGCGCCTACAAAAAGCCGCCATGCTCCTGCGCAACAGCCAAAGCACCATCCTCGCCGTCGCCCTAGAATCAGGCTACCAATCCGAAACCCACTTTGGCAAAGTGTTCAAAAAACACTACGGCTGCACGCCCAAGCAATACCGCCAACAGCGCATCACCGCCGAAACGCTGAAAACAGAAGATTACAGCATTTGAATTTTCTTCATTACAACAACGCCAAAAGCGTTTTCAGGCTGCCTATCGTGATCACCAATAGGCAGCCTGAAAACGCTTTATTCAATTAAATCAAATGGTTTTATTCAAACCGTTTTCCCCAGCAACACAACATCCGCCAGCATCCCATCCAAATCGCACACCTCGGGCAGCCGCCCCCAAATCTCAAAGCCCAAGCCACGAAACAGCGCCATGCTCGCCGTGTTGTGCACAAAAATCACCGCAACCAATTTATGCACGCCTAACGCAGGCGCGCGCCGAATCATCTCGCCCAATAGCCATTTGCCCAAACCCGCCCCGCGATGTTGCGCGTGGATATAAATGCTTACTTCGGCGGTGCGATGGTATGCCGCACGCGGATAATAATCGCTTAGGCTCGCCCAAGCCATCAGGCAGCCTGAAACATCGCGCACCACATAAAGCGGACGATTCTCGCGCTGATGCGCCACAAACCAAGCCTCGCGTTCGGTAACGGAAACAGGCTGCAAATCCGCCGTAACTTGGCGCGAAGCAATGGTGCTGTTGTAAATTGCCACAATTTCGGGCAAATCTTCGCACTGCGCCAGCGACAGCGTGTAGTCCATCACGAAATACCCGTTTTCATTTTGGTTTCAGGCACTTCCGTTTGCTCATGCCAATCCACCTGCCCATCGTGCAAAATCGTCTGCATCATCGCCTGCGTTTCGCCATCCACCTCGCGCACCACGCTCATCACATTTTCATTGGTAAACAGCGGCAAGCTCGGGTCGTACACTTCCGCCAAGCGGTCAGACATATATCTATCCCGCGCCGCATAAAATTTGCTCAACTCGCGCGCTTTTTCAGGCTGCATGCCCAGTTTTTCCAAAGCAATGCGCCCCGCGCGCACCGAAGAATCCGATAGCTCGCGGATGATGTAACTCGCCCCCGCATGGCGCAAATCATAAGCATGCACACGGTCATGCGCGCGCGCGATAATCGGCAGGGTAGGGTAGTGGCGGCGCACATATTCCACCACCGCGGTGGTGTCGCTTTTGCCGTCAATCGCCACAATCAGCAGCTTCGCGTGCGCCAAACCCGCCGAGCCGAGCAACTCGGGGTCGGTCGCGTCGCCGTAATACGATTTGATGCCCAGCTTCGCCAAGCCTTCCACCATCTCCGCGTGGTTATCAATCACCGTCGTGTGGTAGCCGCAAGCCGTCAGCATGCTGTTGATGTGCTGCCCAAACCGCCCATGCCCCAGCAAAATCACAGGATTAGCTTCGTCAATCGTATCGTTTTGACGGCTTTCCTCGTTTTCTTCCTTAATGGCACGCGGCGCAAAAATCTTTTCATAAACAATAAACAACAGCGGCGTTAGCACCATCGACAACGCCACCACCAAATTAATGCGGTCCAACACCGTTTTCGGCAAAACATGGTTCGCCTGCGCAATCGACAGCAACACGAAACCAAATTCCCCCGCCTGCGCCAAACTCAGCGCAAACAGTTTGGTCGCCAATGAAGGCAGCCTGAAAATCTTAGCCAGCAGCCACAGCACCGCAGCCTTCACCAGCAGCAAAGCCAATGTCATCCCAATAATCGGGAAAAACTTGCTTTGCAAAATCGCAAAATTCATCCCCGCGCCCACCGTGATAAAAAACAGCCCCAAGAAAATCCCCTTAAACGGCTCCAAACGGCTTTCCATTTCGTGCCGATAAGTGCTGTTTGCCAGCGTAACCCCCGCCACAAACGCCCCCAGCGCAGGCGACAAGCCCACCAGCGACATCAGCGTGGCAATGCCCACCACCAAAAGCAAGGTAAACACCGTAAACATCTCGCGCACACGGCTTTTGATGATGATGCGAAACATAAACGGCACCACATAACGCACCGCCAACACAATCAGCAAAATCGCCGCCACGCTCACAATCGCCACAATCCAACCGGGCTGATGCGCCAAAAGATTGCCCGCCGTGTGCCCGCCTTCGCCTTTTTTCGCAATGCCCGAAGTCGCCAAAAGCGGCATCAACGCCAGCATAGGAATTGCCGCCACATCTTGAAATAAAAGTACCGCAAACCCTGCTTGACCGCCCGCCGTTTGCATCAACTGCTTTTCGTTATACGTTTGCAACACAATCGCTGTGGACGACAACGCCAAAATACAGCCCACCGCCACGCCAATTTGCCATTTATAGCCCAAAGCCATAGAAATGCCCGTAATCGCCGCCACCGTCAGCACCACTTGCAAGCCACCCAACCCCAGCAATTTATGCCGCAGTTGCCACAACATTTTTGGCGCAAGCTCCAAGCCCACCAAAAACAGCATCATTACCACACCAAATTCTGCAACATGTTGAATAGATTCCGCTTCCTTGCCAACAAAATGTAAAACAGGACCTATTAACATTCCCGCCATTAAGTAGCCCAACACAGAGCCCAAGCCCAATTTTTGCGAGATTAAAACCGCTCCCACAGCAAACGAAAGATAAATAAAAGCATAAAGAAGAAGCGCAGTCATGCGGGCTGTCCTTAAATAGTGGTGTGGTTAAAATGAGAACACAAAGAAAACGCGGAGAACTTGGTTTGTTTGTGTTTGCAGCCAGAAAAAAAGAATTGGCGCAATTTGTTACCAAGTACCTAGATTTTACACAATTTTCTTGCAAAAAGATAGGTTTCAGGCAGCCTGAAAAGGACAGAATTGCGTAAGGAAAATGTAAAGATAATTTCCAAACCAAATATTTAACATAATATACATTATTGGAACTTACATACTCATCAAAATTTGCAAAAAAACTCTTTAACTCATTGCGAAATAATGATATATTCTCTTCCTATTTTCGCGCGGCAAGTTTATTGGTTGGCGCATCACCTTTTTTCTTTTTAATTCACTGCAACTAAATCTTTTGGAATACAAAATCTTATGGCAATTTTGAAATTTGGCAAAACCATTTGTATCACGTCATTATTGAGCTTGGGCTTGATGAGTAATGCTTATGCGGTTGATGATGAGGATGTTTTGGGGCAATTTTTGGAACAAAAATTCGCAACGCAACAAGTTCAAAATAATGTTCCTCTGCAAACGGCGGAATATGATCCGCTGGCGGCTTATATGCAGCCTTCTGCCAATTTTAATGCTGCGCCTGTTAATGCTGTTCACACCAACACGATTCAATATCAGGCGGCACAGGCTGGTCCTATGCTTAAAGCGCAATCTGCGTTGATTATGAATGCGAAAACGGGGCAAGTTTTGTATCAAAAGAATATGAGCAGCGTGCGTTCGATTGCTTCCATTTCTAAATTGATGTCGGCAATGGTGTTGCTGGATGCGCATTTGGATATGAATGAGCAAATTACGATTACCGAAGCGGAAATTGACCGTTTGAAGGGCACCGGCAGCCGTTTATCGGTGGGTACGACGCTAACGCGCGCGCAACTGTTGCACTTGGGGTTGATGAGCAGTGAAAACCGTGCGATTCATGCACTGGCGCGGACTTACCCCGGCGGCATGTCGGCGTTTGTGGCGGCGATGAACGCCAAGGCACGCAGTTTGGGAATGGCGAACAGTCGTTTTTATGAGCCGACCGGTTTAGACCCACGCAATGTTTCCACTGCGCTGGAACTGGGCAAAATGGTGCAAGCGGCAAGCCATTATGCGAAGATTCGCGAATTGACGACTTCCAATTATGGTCAGGCTTATACCAGCAATGGTAAGTTGCAGCAGTATAAAAACACGAATGTTTTGGTGCGCGAGGGTTTGATGAATATCACGCTGCAAAAAACGGGCTACATCCGCGAGGCGGGGCGTTCCATGGTGCTGCAAGCGAAAATGGGGCAAACGCCTGTTGTGATTGTGGTGCTAGGGTCGGCAACTTCCGCCAGCCGCGCCAGCGATGCGCGTTCTTTGGGCAACATCGCGCAGATGACGTTGTAATGCTGTGAACAAGATAAAACGCATCCTGTTGATGGGATGCGTTTTTGCTTTTCAGGCTGCCTTTGGTGTGCGATGAGGCAGCCTGAAAACACGTTGGCATGATTGTTTTAAGTTGTTTGGTTGTAATAGTTCGGTTGCAACCGCCCTGCTCTGCCCTAATGATTCATTTCGCTAAAACGTGCTTTACTCGTTTTCAGGCTGCCTTATCTGGTTGAGGCAGCCTGAAATTTATTTTTTGTTCGGCAATGTTTTTTGCGCTTCGTTGAGCATTTGGGTTTTCAGGCTGCCGTTGTTTTTCTCCAATGCTTCAAGCTGTTGGAGCGTGTAGGCGGCTTGTTTGTTGCCTTGCGCGGCGGCTTTGCCATACCAATATTTGGCTTTTGCCATGTCTCGGGTTACGCCTGTGCCTGTGGCGTAGCGCGCGGCGAGGTTGTTTTGCGCTTCGGCGTGTCCTTTTTGGGCGGCTTTTTCGTACCATTGGGCGGCTTTTTTGTAGTCTTGCGCGGTGCCGATGCCGTCGCTGTACATCAGGCCCGCCATAAATTGGGCTTCGGGTTCGCCTTGCGCGGCGGCTTTTTCATACCAATGCAGGGCTTGTTTGGCGTCGGCTGTGGTGCCCAAGCCGTCTTGATACAGCACGGCTAGGTTGTGCTGCGCGGTGGCGTCGCCTTTTTTGGCGAGCGGTTCTAGGATTTTGAACGCGGTGGCATAGTCGCCTTTTTGCACGGCGGCGATGGCTTGGTTGTAGACGGCTTGGTTGGTGGCGCTTTTGCGGGCGTTGGCTTTTTTGCTGTGCTGGGCGGGGGCTTGGGCGAGCGCGGCTTGGGGGGCGAATGCGAATGCGGCCAGGCTGGCGGTGAGCAGGCAGGTTTTCCATGTTTTTTTCATTGTGTTTTCCTTATTCGGTGGCGACGTGCACGCTGGTGGGGTTGAGAGGGGCGAGGTCTTGCGGGGAAATGGCGACGAGAAAGCCGCGTTTGCCGCCGTTGATGTAGATGGTGGGCAGCGCGTAGATGCTTTCTTCGACGAACACGGGCAGCGGGGTTTTGGTGCCGAACGGGCTGGTGCCGCCGACCAGATAGCCTGTCCATTTGTTGGCTTGGTTGGGCTGGGCGGGTTCTATGTGTTTCATGCCCAGCTCGCGGGCGAGGTTGCGCGTGGAGATGTGTTTGTCGCCGTGCATAATGCAGATTAAGCCTTGTTTTTTATCGTTTTCTAGCACGATGGTTTTGACTACGGCGTGTTCGTCCACGCCAAAATGTTGCGCGGGAGTGGCGGTGCCGCCGTGTTCCACATAGGGATAGAGTTTGGGCTCAAAGGCGATGTTGTGCTCGCGCAGAAAGCGGATGGCGGGGGTGATGGGGTAATCGGGTTTTGCCATGATGATTGGGAAACAATTGAAAAAATGGGATTTTAGCATTTTCAGGCTGCCTTATGCAGTTGGCAGGATTGTTGAGATGGCTGCAGCGCTGGGCAAATAGGCAGCCTGAAAATGGCTAGCATATTGTTTTTATTGAAATTGGTTGCTGCGAATAGTGATAGGCGCGCACGATAAACCATGCGCCAGCCGTGCAAAATCCAGCCAAATCCACTATGATGATTGGCATCACATTCCAAACAAAGGAGTACACAAAATGGCAGCGCAATCTTGGCTTTATTGGGCGTTGGCTTCGGCGATTTTTGCGGCGATGACGGCGATTTTTGCCAAACTGGGTTTGCATGGCGTGGATTCGGATTTTGCAACGTTTATCCGCACGCTGGTGATTATCGCGGCGTTGAGCGCGTTTTTGACTTATGCGAAAAAATGGCAGCCGCTGGGCAGTTTGTCGGCGAAGAATTGGTTATTTTTGATTTTGTCGGGCTTGGCAACGGGGGCTTCTTGGCTGGCGTATTTTAAGGCGTTGCAAATGGGCGATGCTTCGCAAGTTGCGCCGATTGATAAGTTGAGCGTGGTGCTGGTGGCGGTGTTTGCGGTGGTGTTTTTGGGGGAGCGGCCGAATGGGCAAACTTGGCTGGGCATTGCGCTGGTGGCGGCAGGGGTGTTGGTGTTGGCGATTAAGCGGTGATGGGCACGCGTTTGATGCGGCGATAAAGGCAGCCTGAAAAGCGGGATGTGGCTTTTCAGGCTGCTTTGGTGTGGTGGGCAAGGTTGGGTGGGTAGTGCAACGTAATCGGGCAGACAATGGGCAGCCTGAAAATGGGTGACGCTGGAACGGCGTTTAGCCATAGGTGTTTTGGCTTTGGTTATTTTCAGGCTGCCTTGCTTGTTTTCCATCGCTCATTTCTGTTTATTCTGCCGTTGCATGGCGTTGCGCCGCCATACCCACGCTGGGTGCGCTGAATGTTTGCCATTGGCGCATTGTGGTAATGTTTTATGCTGATAGGGCAGCCTGATGGGTTTCAGGCTGCTTATTGTTGTGATGAATAGGCAGTCTGAAACCTTTGCCCCCCCCAACAAGAGCCTAAAACCTAAAATGTTTGGGCGCGGGCGGAATGGTTGGCAGCCTGAAATGGGTTTCGCGCTTTCTACGGCTTGCTTGCAAGCCGTGCGCTGGCGAATGGTTTTTGCTACGCTGAACTTTGTTTCAGGCTGCCTAATCTTTATCACGCTTGTGCGTTCACATAGCGCAGCACGTCCATCATCACTTCATCGGGCTTGCCTGCACTGCTAATCACCACGCCTTGCTCGTTGGCAGCGAGCGGCTGCAAGGTGTCTAGCTGGGATTGAATCATGCTGGCTTTCATGTAGTGCCCTTGCCGCGATTCCATACGCTTGCGGTTGGCATCAATCGGCGGCGACAGGTGGATAAAACACACTTCGCCTTGCGCCTGCCGCAAAATATCGCGGTACGAGCGTTTGAGCGCGGAACAGGTAACGATGCTGTGGCGCGCGCCGTTTTTCGCTTGCTCGCTCATCCAGTCGCGCAGGCGTTCCAGCCACGGGCGGCGGTCGTCGTCGTTGAGCGGGATGCCTGCGCCCATTTTGTCGCGGTTGGCTTGGGTGTGAAAATCGTCGCCTTCGGCAAAGGGGCAATGCAAATGCTGTTGCAGGGCTTGGGCGACGGTGGTTTTGCCGCAGCCGCAAATGCCCATGATGATGTAGTGCTTGGTCATAGTGCGTTTCCTTTTTTGTATAACGTGGGGGCGATTGAGGCAGCCTGAAAACTGCCCCGCCAGCAATCAGCCCAACAGAGCCACTGCGCCCACTGATAGCGCAAAGCCAATCAGCGCAATCAGGGTTTGATTGACTGTCCATGTTTTCAGCGTGGTCGCCACGTCTAAATTGAGCAGTCGCCCCACCAGCCAGAAGCCTGAATCGTTTACATGGCTGGCGGCGACTGAACCTGCGGCAGTGGCCAGCACCACGCCCGCCAGTTGCCAGTCGTTATAGCCAGCGGCGGCAACGGCGTTTGCCATCAAGCCAGCGGCGGTGGTTAGGGCAACGGTTGCCGAGCCTTGGGCGATGCGCAATGCCAAAGCCACCAAAAAGCAGCCGAGCAACACGGGAACGCCCAGATGCGCCATGCTGTCTTTGAGCGCGTCGCCAATGCCCGATGCGCGTAACACGCCGCCGAACATCCCGCCCGCGCCTGTAATCAGGATAACGGAGCAAACCGGCCCGAGCGTGCCATCCAGCGTTTTTTCCAACGCGCTACCGTTCATGCCGCGTTTGGTGCCGAGAAAATACATCGCCGCCAACACCGAAATCAGCAAGGCAACGGGCGTGCTGCCCACCATGCGCAAAAATTGCACGGCGGGCGATTTGCCGTCCACCCAGCCCGATGCGCTGGCCATGTGCAAGCCTGTGTTCAAGAAAATCAACAGCATGGGAATCATCATCAGCGATACCACCAAGCCTGCGCTGGCGGGAGCTTTGGGCTGGTCGTTGTCTTATTTGCCGCCTGCGATTAAATCGGGCACGCTGATGGGGAACATTTTGTCGGCGGTTAAACCCCATGCGTAGCCGCTAACCAGCCAAGTGAGCACGGCGATGGGGATGCCCAAAATCAACACATAGCCCAAATTGGCGCCGTATAGCTCGGCGGCGGTAATCGGGCCGGGGTGCGGCGGCAGGAAAACGTGCATCACGGAAAACGCGCCGATGGAGGGCAAGGCATACGCCAGCACGGTGGATTTCATACGCCGCGCCACGGCAAACACAATGGGCAGCATCACTACCAAGCCTGCGTCAAAGAAAATGGGGAAGCCAAACAGCAGCGATGCCACGCCCAGCGCAAACGGAGCGCGTTTTTCGCCAAAGGTGCGAATCATGGCATCGGCAAGCGATTGCGCGCCGCCCGATGTTTCCACCAGCCGCCCGAGCATTGCGCCCAAGCTCACCAAAATCGCCACGCCGCCGAGCGTGCCGCCAAAATTTTTCAGCAACACATCGTTCACAATGGCTTGCGCGGGGATGCCTGTTGCCAGCGCGGTGAGCAGGCTCACCACGGTGAGCGTGAGCAGCGCGTGAACGCGCCAGCGCATAATCATCAACAAAATTAAGGCGATAGCTGCGGCGGCAATCAGCAGCAGCGTGCCTGAGCTTAGGGTTTGATGCCAATCGTTCATGGGATTCTCCTGTTGTAGCAAAGGATGGTGGGAAATAATTGTTAGAAATCAGAACCGGATGAACCGTTGCGGGGGTGGTGTTGCGCCCTGCCCCTGCGGCGTGGAGGCAACGAAGCAAACGGCGCAGCGGGCGCGTTGCTGGGGGCGCGAACTGCCGCGCGGATGGTTCAACTGTGTTGGCGGTATTATGGCACCGGTGTAAAGATTTGTTTAGAATTTTTTGTTATGGTTAAGCGGGAGATGGTTGTTAGGGTGGCGTGAGGTGTTGCGGATGTGGCTTAATTAAGCGGGTAGAGGCAGCCTGAAAACGGAAAATGGCGCGTTGGCGGCTCGCCGGCAAATTCGTTTGCCATCGTTTAATCACCGTTTAAACGGCAAATGCAACGATTGCCTACTCATTTTTCAGGCTGCCTCATCGTGCAAACAAAAGGCAGCCTGAAAAATAATCCAATGGCGCATGGGCGGCTTGCCGACATTTTGGCGACGAGCCGTTGCCGCTCCATTTTTCGTTTTTCAGGCTGCCTTGAACGATAACCGCCCTAGCCCAACGCCTTACGCGCTCCTGCAAACAAGCGATACCAGCCTGCCAGCTCATGCTGTTTCCAGCTTTCGGGCAGCCAGCTCATTTGCGCGGTGCGGAAGGTGCGCTCGGGGTGCGGCATCATAATGGTAACGCGCCCATCGCGGGTGGTGATGCCTGCGATGCCGTTGGGCGAGCCGTTGGGGTTGAGCGGATAGGCTTGGGTAACTTCGCCCAAGCCGTCGATGTATTGCAGGGCAACGGCCAAATCTTGCGGCACACCGCCGCCCGCGCCCAAGTGGGCAAAATCGGCGCGCCCTTCGCCGTGGCTCACCACCACGGGCAACGCGCTGCCCGCCATCTCCGCCAAAATCAGCGAGGGCGATTTGGGCACGCGCACCATGCCGAACCGCGCTTCAAACTGCTCCGATTCGTTGCGCTTGAATTTCGCCCAATGGTTCGCATGTGGGATGATTTCGGCAAGGTTGCTCATCATCTGGCAGCCGTTGCACACGCCCAGGCTCAATGTGTCGGGGCGGGCGAAAAAGGCGGCGAACATATCGCGCAGCTTGGCGTTGAACAAAATGGTTTTTGCCCAGCCCTCGCCCGCGCCCAGCACATCACCGTAGCTGAACCCGCCGCACGCCGCCAGCATTTGAAAATCGGCAAGGTCGGTACGCCCGCTTAGCAGGTCGGACATATGCACGTCATACGCCTCAAAGCCTGCGCGGTGGAACGCCGCTGCCATTTCCACTTGCCCGTTTACGCCTTGTTCGCGCAACACGGCAATTTTGGGTTTGATGCAGCCTGAAACGAATGGCGCGGCAATATCTTCTTGCAAATCAAATGATAAATCGGCGAACAGTTTGCTGCGCGCGTTGTCTTGCAGCAGGGCGAATTCGCTGTCGGCGCAGGCGGGATTGTCGCGCAGGCGTTGGATGCGGTAGCTGGTTTCTTGCCATGCGGTTTGCAACGCGGTCAAATCAAAGGCGTAATCATCAATGCGGATGGTGTTGCTTTCAGGCTGCGGTGTGCCGATTTGATACAGCGTTTCGGCAAAATCGTGTTGCTCAAACAAGGCTTGCACATAATGTAAATCAGCAGCCTGAATTTGAATCACCGCGCCCAGCTCTTCGTTAAACAAAATGGCTTGGTCGCTCAAATTGTTCACCAGCCGCTCCATCGCAAAATCGTCTTGCAGATTGATGTTTGCGCCAAAGCGCGCGGCAAACGCCATCTCCGCCAGCGTGGCAAACAAGCCGCCGTCGCTGCGGTCGTGATACGCCAGCAGTTTGTTTTCGCGCACAAGCTGCTGCATCAGCGTGTAAAACGTTTTCAGGCTGCCTATATCGTCCACATCGGGCGTTGCGCCGCCCAAATCGTTCCACACTTGCCCCAACGCCGAGCCGCCCATCCGCGCTTTGCCCAAGCCCAAATCAATCAGCAGCAACACGCTATCGGGCACGTTTTTCAGCTCGGGCGTAACCGTTTGGCGCACATCTTGCACGGGCGCAAATGCCGAAATAATCAGCGACAACGGCGACACAACGGATTTTTGCGCCGCGCCATCCTGCCACACGGTTTTCATGGAAAGGCTGTCTTTGCCCACGGGAATGCTCACGCCCAGCGTTTGGCACGCCTGCGACACGGCTTCAACTGTGCGATACAGTTTTTCATCTTCGCCAGCTACGCCGCAAGCTGCCATCCAGTTGGCGGAAAATTTGATGTTGCCGATGTCGCCGATGTGGGTGGCGGCGATGTTGGTAATCGCTTCGCCCAACGCCATGCGCCCAGAAGCAGGCGCGTTGGCAATTGCCAGCGCGGGTTTTTCACCCATGCTCATCGCTTCGCCGCGCGTGGTGTCAAAGCCCATCAGGGTTACGGCGCAATCGGCAACGGGGGTTTGCCATGCGCCCACCATTTGGTCGCGGTGGGTTAAGCCGCCCACGCTGCGGTCGCCAATGGTAATCAGGAAATTTTTGGCGGCAACGGCGGGCAGGCGCAGCACGCGATACGCGCTCTCATGCAAATCGTATTGCGTGGCGTCAAACGGCTTCTCAGGCTGCCGAACGGCGTTGTCCGTGCGCGTGGTTTTGGGCGGTTTGCCCAGCAACACGTTGAGCGGCAAATCAACGGGGCTGTTGGCAAACAAATCATCGCGCACGCGCAAATGCCCGTCGTCGGTTGCCGTGCCGACCACGGCAAATGGGCAACGCTCGCGCTCGCAAATGGCGCGGAATGTATCCAAATCGTCGGGCAAAATTGCCAACACATAACGCTCTTGCGATTCGTTGCACCAAATTTGCAAGGGCGACAAGCCGTGCTCTTCCAGTGGCACATCACGCAGCCTGAAAACCGCGCCGCGCCCTGCATCGTTTACCAATTCGGGGAAGGCGTTAGACAAGCCGCCCGCGCCCACATCGTGAATGGAAATAATCGGGTTAGCTTCGCCCAGCTGCCAGCAGCGGTCAATCACTTCTTGCGCGCGGCGTTCCATTTCGGGATTGCCGCGTTGCACCGAGTCAAAATCCAAATCCGCGCTGTTGCTACCTGTTGCCATGGAAGAAGCCGCACCGCCGCCCAAGCCAATCAGCATCCCCGCGCCGCCTAGCTGCACCAGCAATGCGCCCTCGGGGATTTCGTTTTTGTGCGACTGCGTCGCTTGGATGTTGCCCAAGCCGCCCGCAATCATAATCGGCTTGTGGTAGCCGTAAACCTGTTGGTTAAAGGCTTGCTCAAAGGTGCGGAAATAACCCAGCAAGTTGGGGCGACCAAATTCGTTGTTAAACGCTGCGCCGCCAATGGGGGCTTCAAGCATAATGTCCAGCGCGGAAGAAATGCGGTGGGGTTTGCCGTAATCGTGTTCCCAAGGCAGCCTGAAATCGGGAATTTGCAGATTGGAAACGGTGTAGCCTGTTAGCCCTGCTTTGGGGCGTGCTCCGCGCCCTGTTGCGCCTTCGTCGCGGATTTCGCCGCCTGCGCCTGTTGCCGCGCCGGCAAAGGGGGCGATGGCGGTGGGGTGGTTGTGCGTTTCCACTTTCATCAAAATATGCGTGTTTTCGCTGTGGAAATCGTAGGCTTGGTGGCGGGCTGCGCTGGGATAGAACCGCGCGATGGTTGCGCCTTCGATGATGGATGAATTGTCTTTATAGGCGACAATCGTGCCGCTAGGGCTGGCTTCGTGCGTGTCGCGTATCAGGCGAAACAGCGATTTTTCTTGCTTTTCGCCGTTGAGCACAAAATCGGCGTTGAAAATTTTGTGTCGACAATGCTCGCTGTTGGCTTGGGCGAACATCATCAGTTCTACGTCTGTTGGATTGCGGTTCAACGCGCGGTAGTTTTCCAGCAGATAGTCCACTTCATCGGACGAAAGTGCCAAGCCCATCTCGGCGTTGGCGGCGAGCAGCGCGTCTTTGCCGCCGCCCAGAATATCCACCGTGGCGAATGATTGGTTGCTGTGTTGCGCGAATAATTGCGCGGCAGCCTGAAAATCGGGCAACACGCTTTCGGTCATTCTGTCGTGCAACAAGGCAGCCCATTGTTCGCGCTCATCCGTTTTCAGGCTGCCTGAAAGATGTACTGCCATGCCGCGCTCTATGCGCTCAATGTGCGCCAAGCCGCAGTTGTGCGCGATGTCGGTGGCTTTGGACGACCACGGGGAAATCGTGCCGATGCGCGGGGTGATTAAAAAAAGGCTTTGCGTGGCATCTGGGGGAGTTACCCGTTCAGCAGCCAGCAAAGCCTTTAATTGCAACGCATCCGCATCTGATAGCGGCGCATCCGATGCCACAAAATACCAATATTCGCTGGCAACAGCGTGTTCAGGCAGCCCGAGCGTTTGGGCTTTTTGCAGCAATTTGTTGATGCGGAAAGCAGAAAGCGCGGTTTCGCCGCGAAAAGCAGTAACAACAGACATGGTCTCAATCTTTCGTTCAGACAAGGGGTTGGAGAAAAGGCGGATTATACGCGAGATTGATGCTGCGCATGATGAGGCAGCCTGAAAATTTAGCCGTTTTGCGGTAAACTAGCGGCTTTTTTCAGGCTGCCTATTTTCAGGCTGCCATTTATCTTGCCGATTTTATGACTGCACACACGCCCCATCCCCACACCGCCAAAGTTCGCCCCAGCAAAACGCTGGTTTCCACCGTTTGGCTGATTCCCCTTGCCGCCGCCATTGTGGGCGGCTATCTGTTGATTGACAGCTTTCGCTCGCGCGGCACAGAAATCAAGCTGTATATGGATAACGCCGATGGCATTGAAGTAAACAACACCACCATTCGGATGCTGAATGTGGAAGTGGGGCGCGTGATACGCATCCGCTTGCAGCCCGACCAAAAAGGTGTGGAGCTTACTGCCAAAATTGACAAAGACGGCGCGGCTTTGATGCGTAAAGACACGCAGTTTTGGGTGGTCAAACCGCGCATAGACCAAAACGGCGTAACCGGGCTGGGCACGCTGCTTTCAGGCTCATACATCGCGTTTAGCGCAGGCAGCCCGCAAAGCGAAGTGGAACACGAATTTAAAGTATCCGACTTGCCGCCGATTTCCGCCGCAGGGCAAACAGGCTTGCGCCTCACGCTCACGGGCAAAAACCGCAAAATGATAGGCGCGGGCAGCCCCGTGATGTATGAAAATCACACCGTGGGCACGGTGGAAAGCGCGAAATTTGACCCGAAAACGCAAAGCGTGCAATACAGCATTTTCATCCAAAGCCCCAACGAAAGCCTTGTGAACTCGGGCAGCCATTTTTGGCTGGACAGCGGCATAGACGTGCGGCTGGACGGCGGCGGGATTAAAGTGGACAGCGCACCGCTTTCTGCCATTTTGTCGGGCGCAATTGCGTTTGACTCGCCCCCCTCTGCCAACAATGTGAGCAGCGGCACCACCTTCACCATCCACAACGACCGCGCCGAAATTGAAAACCAGCCCAACGAGCGCACTTTGTATTACGTTGCCTTTTTCAACAGCTCCGTACGCGGTTTAGACATCGGCGCACCCGTGGTGTACAAAGGCATCCGCATTGGCAACGTTGCCGCTGTGCCCTATTTTCAAGCGGGCGACAGCGCGAAATTGTTTGAACACGGCTACGTTCCCGTGCGCATTCGCATAGACCCCGACCGAATTGAACAACGTGGCGACACGCCCCAAAGCAAAGCATACTGGCAAAGCACGTTTCAGGCTGCCTTAGATAACGGCTTAACCGCCAGCTTGGGCAGCAACAATTTGGTACTCGGCAGCAAGCTGGTGGAGCTAAACGACAGCCCCAGCAGCACGCCGCCGCTGAAACCGCACAGCGAATACGGCGGCGACATCGTGATTGGCACGCGCGGCGGCGGCTTGGATGATTTGCAAAACCAAGTAGCCAAGCTGTTGGACAAATTCAACGCCCTGCCGTTGGATAAAACCGTGGGCGAGCTTAACGGCAGCCTGAAAGAGCTACGCGGCACGCTGAAATCCGCGCAGACCATGCTGGCATCGGCAAACAAACTCATCGCGCAAAACAGCACGCAAAGCCTGCCCGCCGAGCTGAACCAAACCCTGCGCGAGCTGCGCCAAACGCTGCAAGGCGTGTCGCCGCAATCGCCCGTGTATCAAGACGTGCAAAACACGCTGCAAAGCATAGACCGCACCTTGCAATCCGCCCAGCCCGTTATCCGCACGCTGAAAGAACAGCCCAATGCGTTGATTTTTAACAGGGGCGGCAAAGACCCGATTCCGAAGGGTAAATAAGGCGGATGCGGATAGGCAGCCTGAAACTTGGCGAACGCATCATTAAAGATGAGAAAATGGTTGTTTGCCAAAAGCTGTTTCAGGCTGCCTATCTGCCACTGTGGCGCATCGCCCTGCTCTTGTTTCATTTGCTCTACAACTGTTTTCCCGTTTTCAGGCTGCCTTAACCTAACAGGCAGCCTGAAACGCCTAATCCCCGCCCTACTCTATTTCATGCCAAACCTGCAACCGATGGAACATCGGCAGCTCGCCGACATATTGGCAACTTTTTAAGCCCAGTTGAACGCACCATTTTTAGATTTCAGGCTGCCTTTGCTGCCCCAAAAGGCAGCCTGAAAACCAAACCAACAAATCACCATGCTCACCGACCTAGAAAAAAACGCCATCCGCGACCACTACCGCGCCATCTCCGAAAACCTGCCCCACTTTCGCCCCCGCCCCGCCCAGCGCGAAATGATTGCCGCCATTGCCAACGCCTTTTCCCGCACGCTCACGCGCGAAGAAGGCGGCGACGCGCCCGAGCGACAAGGCGAGAGCATCGCCGTTATCGAAGGCCCAACAGGCGTAGGCAAATCGCTGGCGTATTTGTTGGCAGGCGGCATCATGGCGCAAACGCGCAACAAGCGCCTAATCGTTTCCAGCGCCACCATCGCCCTGCAAGAGCAATTGGTGGAACGCGATTTGCCGTTTGTGGTCGCGCAAAGCGGGCTGGAACTGAGCTTCGCCCTCGCCAAAGGGCGCGGACGCTACCTCTGCCCCTACAAACTCTACCAGCTCACTCAAACCAACGCCCAGCAAACCCTAGACGGCATAGAACAGCCCGCCGTGCTGTGGAGCAACAAGCCCAAAGCCGAAGAAATCGCCACTCTGCAAAACATGGCAAACCAATTTGCCAGCCGCCAATTCAACGGCGACCGCGACACATGGAGCGAAAAAATCGACGATGCCCTGTGGCAGCAAGTAACCAACGACCGCCACGGCTGCCTGAAATCCGCCTGCCCCAACCGCGCCGAATGCCCGTTTTACCTCGCCCGCGACACGCTGGAACACACCGATGTCATCGTTGCCAACCACGATTTGCTGCTCGCCGACATCAGCATGGGCGGCGGCGTGATTCTGCCCGCGCCCGAAAACAGCTTCTACTGCATTGACGAAGCGCATCATCTGCCGAAAAAAGCCCTGAACCAATTTGCCGCCGAACACACCTGGCTACACGCCATGTGGACAGCCGAAAAACTGCCGCAGCACACGCAAAAAATCGCCCTGCTCACCGACAAGCTAGAACTTGCCAACCTAGCCAACGAAGCCGCCAACAGCCTGCTAGACAGCCTAAACGAATGGCAATTTCACCTGATGGATGCGCCCGAATTAGCCGCCAGCGAGCAAGAGCACGAAACCATTTGGCTGTGGCAAGACGGCATCATCCCGCCCGAATTGGAAAACCTTGTTCACAACACAAACATCGCCGCCCAAGCCCTTGCCAACAACGTCAGCCAGCTTGCCGACGCGCTTGCCGCCGCCCGCCGCGACAAAGACCAAGACAGCAGCCAAATAGACCGCATCAGCACCGAATTTGGCATCTTCGTTGCCCGCACCGAGCAAATCGCCGCCGTGTGGCAACTCATCGCCACCGCCCCCAGCGAAGACAAAGAACCGCTCGCCAAATGGATAAGCCGCCAGCAAAGCGACAAAATAGATTGGACATTCCACGCCAGCCCCATCACCGCCGCCACCATGCTCGCCAACAAACTATTCAAACGCGCAGCGGGCGCCATCCTCACCTCCGCCACCCTGCAAAGCCTCGGCAACTTCAAGCTGCTGCTCAACCAAACAGGCTTAACATGGCTGCCGCAAACCACCACCC
Organism: Kingella bonacorsii; assembly: GCF_016623605.1. Taxonomy (NCBI): domain Bacteria; kingdom Pseudomonadati; phylum Pseudomonadota; class Betaproteobacteria; order Neisseriales; family Neisseriaceae; genus Kingella; species Kingella bonacorsii. The sequence goes on from NZ_JAEHNZ010000001.1 coordinate 348,410, forward strand.
TCGCCCTCAAAAGCCCGTTTAACTTCGCCGAGCAAGGCGAACTCTATCTCCCGCCCATCAGCGCCAGCCCCAAAGACCCCGTCGCTCACACCAACGAAGTGATTGAATGGCTGCCCAAGCTCATCAGCGACACCGCTCCCATAGGCACGCTGGTGTTATTCACCTCGCGCAAGCAAATGCAAGAAGTCGCTTTCAGGCTGCCTGAAAACTACCTGCCGCACCTGCTGATACAAGGCGAACAATCCAAATCCAAGCTGCTTGCCCAGCATCATCAAAACCTTGCCGATGGCAAGCCCAGCATCATCTTCGGGCTAGACAGCTTTGCCGAAGGGCTAGACTTGCCGCACGAAGCCTGCGTGCACGTTATCATCGTCAAACTCCCCTTTTCCATGCCCGACAACCCCATAGAAAAAACCCAAAGCCGCTGGATAGAAAAACGCGGCGGGCGACCCTTTATGGAAATCACCGTGCCCGAAGCCAGCATCAAACTGGTGCAAGCCGTTGGGCGGCTGATTCGCACCGAAAGCGACTACGGGCGCATCACCATCCTAGACAACCGCATCACCACTCAACGCTACGGGCAACAACTGCTCGCCTGCTTACCGCCGTTTAAACGGCTAGGGTAAACCCCGCGCATACGGTTTCAGGCTGCCTATTGTGTGTGTCGCATACACAATAGGCAGCCTGAAACCATAGCGGAGTTGCGAAGTTAAAACAATCCAATGGAGTGTCGGCGGCGCGCCGCCCAATCAGCCCATTCAGCCAAATCATCCTTTGCCGGCGCACGGCTTGCAAGCAAGCCGTAGAGGCGCGGATTAGCTTTTCAGGCTGCCCAACCTTTGCGCCCGCGTTCACACGCCGCATCCCGTTTCAGGCTGCCTTATCGCATAAACAAAAGGCAGCCTGAAAAACAAAAACCGCTTGGTGTTCTGCCACGCGGTTTTTGCTGGATAGATTGGTTTGAGCTTCGCAACGCCGCTACGCTCCGCAGGCTGCCTATTCCATCAAGGCATTTGTAGGTCAGGCATTGATGCCCGACAAATACTATTTGTCTCTTAACACGCCAGAAATTTAAAAACGTCGGGCATCAATGCCCGGCCTACTTAGGTTTGGCAATGGTTTCAGGTTGCCTAATGCTTCACAACTGCTTGATGCTACTGCCCTTTCCCCTACACCCAAAGCCAACCACAAAGCACAAATTATTTTCAGGCTGCCTCAATCCGTCAAGGCAGCCTGCGGGACGTAGCGGAGTTGCGAAGCTAAAATTAAAAATGGAGCGTAGGCGGCTAGCCGACAAATTCGTTCGTTATCGTTAAATCATCGTTAAAACAGCATCGTGTATTTGGCGTAGGGCGTGCAGCATTTCAGGCTGCCCACTTCACCGCCGCCGCAAAATCACACTCAGCCCCGCGCCAAACACCATTGCCAAAGCAAACGGCAACACGGGCGACAACACAATCGCCAGCACCGTCTGCCACACGCGCAGCCCCAACAGCGACACCCCGCCCCAAGCCGCCAATATAGCCGATGCCAGCATCAGCGCAAAGTTAATCAGCATATTGGTGGAAACGCTGCGCGACTCGGTTTCAGGCTGCCGAAACAGTTGATAAAGCGCGCTGCAATACGTGGCGGCATCCAAGCAAAGTTTGGTGAGCAGCAGGGAAAAGACAAGGTTGAAGGTGGTTTGCATAATGGGTTGGATTTAAGAATGCAGCCTGAAACCGTTTTCAGGCTGCCTATTGTGGGTTATTGCGCCACTACCGCGCGTATCAACTTCTCCGCATTTGCCAGCGTGTTTTCCACTTCGCTGTATTCAATGCGGCTGCCGTCAATCAGCGCGTGGGTGTCGGTGAACACGGCTTGCACGCCCGCTGGGGTTTGCGTTACCAACACGCGCAGCGGCAGTTGCAGCGCGAAGGTGGGGTCTTTCACCATCAGCGGCGTGCCTGCTTTGGGCGTGCCAAACACAATCACGGTGGCGGGTTGCATTTCCAAGCCGCTTTGACGGGCGGCGGCGCGGTGGTCAATCACGGCAAACACGGTCATGCCTTTGGCTTGGATGGCGTTTTGCAAGCGCGTTACCGTTTCATCAAATGGGTATTGGCTGGCAACGGTGTGGATGCGCGGCGCGTTTGTGGCTTGCGTGGCAGGTGCTTCGGGCGCGCTGTTTTGTGCGCAAGCGGTTAAGCTGGCGGCGGTTGCCAATGCGGTTAGGGCGGGTTTAATCATAGGATTTCCTTTCAGATAAATGTGAACAATATTAAGGCAGCCTGAAAACCCACTTTCAGACTGCCTTGGCATTAAATCGCGCAGATTTTTGCCACGATTTCATTGAGCGGCACACTGATGCTTTCGCCGCTGCGGCGTTCGGCATATTCCACATTGCCTTCTTTGAGCGCTCTGTCGCCAATCACAATGCGGTGCGGGATGCCAAGCAATTCGCTGTCGTTAAGCAACACGCCTGCGCGTTCGTCGCGGTCGTCCAGCAACACATCCACGCCTGCGGCTTGCAAATCGGCGTAGATTTGGTCGGCCGCCTCGCGCACGCTGTCGGATTTTTTGTAGTTCATCGGCACAATCACGGCGGTAAACGGCGACATGGCTTCTGTCCAGATGATGCCGCGCTCGTCGTTGTTTTGCTCAATGGCGGCGGCAACGATGCGCGTGATGCCGATGCCGTAGCAGCCCATTTCCATGATTTGGCTTTTGCCGTTGTTGTCCAAAAAGCTGGCGTTTAGCGCGGCGGAATATTTGTCGCGCAGTTGGAACACGTGCCCCACTTCAATGCCACGCGCCAGTTTCAGGCTGCCTTTGCCGCAGGGGCTGGGGTCGCCTGCGATAACGTTGCGCAAATCCACAAATTCAGGCTCGGCGGCATCGCGCCCAAAGTTGAAGCCTGTGTAGTGGTAGTCGTCTTCGTTTGCGCCGATGACCCAATCCGCGCCTTTTTCGCAGGCAAAATCGGCATACACTTTGCCCGCGAAGCCCACGCAGCCGAGCGAGCCGCCGTTTGCGCCAAATTGCGCCACGATGGCTTCGGGCGATGCCATGGTGAGCGGCGATTTCACGCCCGCCAGTTTTTCGGCTTTGATGTCGTTGAATTCGTGGTCGCCGCGCAGCATCAGCAGCACCAATTCGCCCTCGGCTTCGCCTTCCACCACGATGGATTTCAAAGTTTGCTCAGCAGGAATGTTCAGAAACTCAACCAGTTGCGCGATGGTTTTCACATTGGGCGTGTGGATTTTGGCTAACGCTTGCGCGGGCGTGGCACGGCAGCCTGAAAGCGGCAAGGTTTGCGCCAGTTCAACATTTGCCGCGTAATCGGAAGCGTCGCTGTATGCGATCACGTCTTCGCCGCTATCAGCGAGCACTTGGAACTCGTGCGAGCCTGTGCCGCCGATGCTGCCTGTGTCGGCCGCCACGGGGCGGTAATCCAAGCCTAAGCGGTTGAAAATGCGGCAATAAGCGTCATACATGGTTTGATAGGTGGCTTTGAGTGATTCAAAATCGGCGTGGAACGAATACGCATCTTTCATCACAAATTCGCGCGCGCGCATCACGCCAAAGCGGGGGCGGCGTTCATCGCGAAATTTGGTTTGAATGTGGTAGAAATTTTTGGGCAACTGTTTGTATGAATTGATTTCTTTGCGCACGATGTCAGTAATCAGCTCTTCGCAGGTGGGGCTGAAACAGAAGGCGTTGTCGTGGCGGTCGGTGATGCGCAAAAGCTCGTCGCCGTAAAAATCCCAACGCCCGCTTTCTTTCCACAAATCGGCGGGTTGCACCACGGGCATCAGCAGTTCAATCGCGCCGGCGCGGTTCATTTCCTCGCGCACAATCGCTTCCACTTTGCGCAGCACGCGCAGGCCCATCGGCATCCAAGTGTAAAGCCCCGAGGCGTTGGCTTTGATGAGCCCCGCGCGCAGCATCAGCTTATGGCTGGCAAGCGCGGCTTCGGCAGGGGCTTCTTTGAGGGTGGAAATGAAAAATTGGCTGGCTTTCATGGGAGTGTCCTGTGCGATAAAACGAAAGGGGCGGATTATAGCAAAATCCCTTGCGCTTCGTGGGGTTGAGGCAGCCTGAAAGTGGCAAAATGCCCCTGCCAACCCTAGCCATGCGCCGCGCAAAAATGGCATAATCGCCCCTTTTTTAAGCCATCCCAACCGCTCACATGAACCGCCTATCGCTTACCGCACTCGCTTTGGCAACCGCCGCCTGCGCCACCCCGCCCACTACGCCGCCGCCGAGGCAGCCTGAAACACCCCCAATCGCGTCATCGCTGCCCTATCCCGAAACCACGGCTAACGAGCAATTTGAGCAGCTTGCCATCCAAGTGAGCCGTTTGGAAAACCAAGTTGCCGAGCTGCACGAGCGCGTAGAACAGCTAGAACAACGCCTCGCCGCGTCGGTAAAACGTCCCACCCGTGTGCACAGCAATAAACCCATTGCGCCGCCCTTTGCCAGCCATCAAGTCAGCCTGAAAACGGAAAACGCGACCGCTTTGCTAGACAAAGCCCAGCAGCAATACCGCGCCCAGCAATACCAAGCCGCCACCGCCACCCTGCGCGAAGCCGATAGCGGCGGCGATGGCAGCGAAACCGCGCAAAAAAGTATGTTTCTGCTGCTGCAAGTGCATCAAAAGCTCAACCATTGCCAAAGCGTCATCAACATCGGGCAACGCTATGCTACCCGCTTTTCAGGCAGCCTGAACGCGCCCGAAGCCCTATCGCTGGTTGCCCAATGCCAATGGCGCATCCAGCAGCAAGACATCGCCCGCGACACATGGCGCAAAATCATCCAGCAGTATCCCAAAAGCCCCGCCGCATCCCGTGCCCGCAACCAAATCAAACAAAGGTAAAACATGAATATTTTGATTTCCAACGACGATGGCTATTTATCGCAAGGCATCGCCACCCTTGCCCGCATCGCAGGCGAATTTGCCAACGTGCGCGTGGTTGCCCCCGAGCGCGACCGCAGCGGCGTGTCCAACTCGCTCACGCTCGACCGCCCGCTCAAAATCCGCAGCGCGGAAAACGGCTTTTATTATGTGAGCGGCACGCCCACCGACTGCATCCATCTGGGCTTGCACGCCCTTGCCGACTTCCAGCCCGACCTCGTGTTATCAGGCATCAACCACGGCTCAAACCTTGGCGACGACACCCTCTATTCAGGCACCGTTGCCGCCGCCACCGAAGCCTATCTAATGGGCATCCCCGCCGTTGCCTTCTCGCTCACCAGCCACGAATTTCACAAATACGCCGCCACCGCCGAAAAAGCCGTGTGGAACATCGTTGCCCAGCTCGTGCAAAACCCGCCTAGCGCGCCGATTTTATGGAACGTAAACATCCCCGCCGTCGCCCCCGAAGCCCTGCGCGGACACAAAATCGCGCGGCTGGGCAGGCGGCACCACACCCAAAGCATCGTGCACGCCACCAACCCGCGCGGCGAAGACATCTACTGGATAGGCGCAGTCGGCGCCGTTGCCGACAATGAACAAGACACCGATTTTGCCACCTGCGAATCAGGCTATGTGAGCATCACGCCGCTGCAAATTGATTTGACCGCCTATTCGCAAATGCACGCCTTGGATGAATACTGGCAAGGCTTAACGTTTGAATAACGCTTTTCAGGCTGCCTCAACGCCATCTATATGAGGCAGCCTGAAAAACATAAATCCCCCCCAACGCAGCTTTCAAGCTGCCCCACCCCCAAAGGACAACCATGAACATCATCGACACCACCATCCCAGACGTAAAAATCCTAGAACCGCAAGTCTTCGGCGACGAACGCGGCTTTTTTATGGAAACCTTCCGCGACAACTGGTTCAACGAACACATTGCTCGCCGCACCTTCGTGCAAGAAAACCACAGCAAATCCAACAAAGGCGTGCTGCGCGGCTTGCACTACCAAACTGAAAACACCCAAGGCAAACTCGTGCGCGTGGTTGTAGGCAGCGTGTTAGACGTTGCCGTGGACTTGCGCCGCTCATCGCCCACCTTCGGCAAATGGGCAGGCGCGGTGCTCTCCGCCGACAACAAACGCCAGCTTTGGGTGCCAGAAGGCTTTGCCCACGGCTTTTATGTGCTGGAAGACCACACCGAGTTTGTCTATAAATGCACCGACTACTACAACCCAAAAGCCGAACATTCGCTGATTTGGAACGACCCCACCATCGGCATCGACTGGCAACTGAACGGCGAGCCCAGCCTGTCCGCCAAAGACTTGGCCGGCAAACCGCTTGCCGAAGCCGTTACGTTTGAATAAAGGTTTGTTTGCCTAACCACCGCGCAGATAAAAGGCAGCCTGAAAACGCTTGAATGGTTCAAATGCGTTTTCAGGCTGCCTGTTTGTTTAATTGCGCTGCCCGCAGGCTGGGCAAGCGGTCGCCCGCGATGATTTCACGGCAAACATGCCACGGGGCAATAACGTGCCCAGCCTGCTTACTCTGATTGCCGCAACCCAAAGGCAGCCTGAAAACGCTCCAACCCTGTTTCAGGCTGCCTTTAAACATAGCTAATCTTTTGCCCGCGCAGGTGTTTCGCCGTCTACCACGAGCAGGGGCAAGCCCCTGCACCCCGCACGCAAACCGTTTTCAGGCTGCCTCAACCTCATCCCCCGAAGGCAGCCTGAAACCTACCCCAACGCCCGCAAACACTCCTTCACCAATCCCGCCCCACGATAAATCAACCCACTATAAAGCTGCACCGCGCTCGCCCCCAGCTGCATTTTCTCCGCCGCATCTTCGCCCGACAAAATTCCGCCTGCGCCGATAATCGGCACTTTGCCGCCCAATTCCCGCGCAAACGCTGCCAGCACGCGGTTGCTCGGTTCGCGCACAGGCTCGCCGCTCAGCCCGCCTGCTTCTTGTGCCAGCGGCGATGCGCCCAGCGCGGTTTTGTCGATAGTGGTGTTGGTGGCGATTAAGCCGTCCATTTCACTTTGCACGACCACATGGGCGATGTCGGCGATTTGCGCCTCGTCCAAATCGGGCGCGATTTTCACCGCCAGCGGCACATACCGCCCCACACGCGCGGCAAGCTCGGCTTGCTTGCTTTTCAGGCTGCCCAACAGCCTGCTCAACTCGTCGCCGCCTTGCAGCGAGCGCAGGTTTTGCGTGTTGGGAGAAGAAATATTGACGGTGATGTAAGAAGCGTATTCGTAGGCTTTTTCCAAGCAAATCAAATAGTCATCCGCCGCGCGCTCAATCGGCGTGCTGGCGTTTTTGCCGATGTTAATCCCCAAAATACCCGTATAGCGCGCGCGTTTCACATTGGCAATCAGCGCGTCAATGCCGTGGTTGTTAAAGCCCATGCGGTTCACGATGGCGCGATGCTCGGGCGCACGAAACAGGCGCGGCTGCGGATTGCCTTCTTGCGGGCGCGGCGTAACCGTGCCGATTTCAATAAAACCGAAGCCCAGCGCCGCCAAGCCGTCAATCGCCTCGCCGTTTTTGTCCAAGCCCGCCGCCAGCCCCACGGGGTTGGGCAGATGCAAGCCCATCAGCGCGGTGGGCTTGGTGTGCGGGTTCACGCGCGGCATCAGGCAATAGGCACGGGCAAGGGTTTGGATGGTCAGGTTGTGCGCCTGCTCGGGGTCAAGTTTAAACAGCAGGGGGCGGATAAAAGTGGCATACATCTTTAGATTTCCTTAAAAAAATGACGGGATAGGCAGCCTGAAAGCGAGTAACCCTATTTCACATTTCTTAATTTCTCAATTAACTCAATTACCTCATTACGAGATAACTCCATTCCAGGCTCATCTAGCAAGGCTAAATCATAAATAATATTGCGGGAATTTATAGATTCACTATCTGACCATAAATTAAAAAAACTAGTAGCAGATTTGGATATCATTTGATTATCACAATTTTCACTAATCATTTTTTTAATTCTTTATAAGCAAAATCAGCAGTTATTTTTTCCATGAATCTAATTCCTTATTGATTGGTGGGCGATGTTGAGCATCAAGTGCTTGTCTATTGATTGTTCTAGAAAGCAAATTGGGCAACGCAAACCCATACACACCACCGCTTTCCCAAACTACCATACTAAAAAGCAGCCTGAAATCGTTTTCAGGCTGCCTTTGTGTGCGCTCAATTATTCTGCGGATGATTCGCCAGCCGCTTCCGTTTCTTGCGCAGGCGCACTGCGTTCAGGCTGCGGCAACAAAGCGCGGATAGACAGGCGCACACGACCACGCTCGTCCACATCCAATGCTTTCACATTCACCACTTGCCCCACTTTCAGATAATCGTTCACATCTTTCACGCGCTCATGCGCAATTTGGCTGATGTGCACCAAGCCATCTTTGCCTGGCATCACAGACACAATCGCGCCCACGTTGTTATCCAAGATTTTCACCACTGTGCCTTCATACACCTTGCCCACTTCCACTTCGGCGGTAATCATCTCAATGCGCGCTTTAGCGGCTTCGCCCGCTTCGGCGGTGGTGGCGGCAATGGTTACCACGCCGTCATCGCTGATGTTGATTTCGGTGTGGGTTTCGGCGGTGATGCTGCGGATGGTTTCGCCACCCTTGCCAATCACTTCGCGGATTTTATCGGGGTTGATGCGCATGGTGTACAAGCGCGGCGCGTGTTGCGACAGCTCTTGCGGCTCTGCCACCGCGGCTTGCATTTGGCTCAAAATATGCAAACGCGCTTCTTTGGCTTGCGCCAACGCAATTTGCATGATTTCTTTGGTAATGCCTTGAATTTTAATATCCATTTGCAAAGCGGTAACGCCTTCGGTGGTGCCTGCTACTTTGAAATCCATGTCGCCCAAATGGTCTTCGTCGCCCAAAATATCGGTTAACACGGCGAATTTGTTGTCTTCCAAAATCAAGCCCATCGCGATGCCCGCAACGTGTGCTTTCAAAGGCACGCCTGCCGAGAGCAAGCTCAAACAGCCGCCGCACACGCTTGCCATAGAAGACGAGCCGTTGGATTCGGTAATTTCCGAAACCACGCGCATGGTGTAGTTAAAATCTTCCGGATCGGGCAACACTGCCACCAAAGCGCGTTTTGCCAAGCGACCATGCCCAATCTCACGGCGTTTAGGCGCGCCCACGCGTCCTACTTCGCCTGTTGAATATGGTGGGAAGTTGTAGTGCAGCATAAAGCGGTCGGTGTATTCGCCGCTCAGTGCGTCAATAATTTGCTCATCGCGCGAAGTGCCGAGCGTGGCAACGGCAAGCGCTTGCGTTTCGCCGCGGGTAAACAATGCCGAGCCGTGGGTGCGCGGCAACACATTGGTTTGGATGTTGATGGGGCGCACGGTGCGTGTGTCGCGTCCGTCAATGCGCGGCTGCCCTGCCAAAATTTGACCGCGCACCACATCGGCTTCCAATTGCTTAAAGATGCCTTTGATTTCGTTTTTGGCGAGCGTGTCGGTTTCTTCGTTAATTAACGCTGCTTCAACGGCTGCCCACGCTTCGTCCAATTTGGCGCTGCGGGCTTGTTTTTGGCGGATTTTGAACGCTTCGGCGATGGTTGCGCCCGCAATTTCGCGCACTTTGGCAACCAATTCGGTGTTGGTTTCAGGGGCTTTCCAGTCCCACACTTCGGGGTTGACTTCGTCTGCCAATTCGTTGATGGCGTTGATTACGGCTTGCATTTGCTCATGACCAAACACCACCGCGCCCAGCATCACGTCTTCGGGCAAAATATTGGCTTCGGATTCCACCATCAACACAGCTTGTTTGGTGCCTGCCACCACCAAGTCTAATTGCGAAGTCGCCAATTCGGTTTTGCTGGGGTTGAGCAAATATTGACCATTGGCATAGCCCACGCGCGCCGCGCCAATTGGACCAGCAAATGGCACGCCGCTTAACACCAGCGCAGCGGATGCGCCAATCATCGCAGGGATGTCGCTGTCAATTTCAGGGTCGCAAGAAATCACCATCGCTACGATTTGGATGTCGTGATAAAAGCCTTCGGGAAACAGCGGGCGAATCGGGCGGTCAATCAAGCGGCTGGTTAAGATTTCTTTTTCGCTTTGTTTGCCCTCGCGTTTGAAAAAGCCACCAGGGATTTTGCCTGCGGCATAGGTGCGCTCCAAATAATCAACGGTGAGCGGGAAAAAATCTTGCCCTTCTTTCACTTCTTTATTGGTGGTTACCGCAACCAAAACCACGGTATCGCCCATGGATACTTTCACCGCGCCTGCGGCTTGGCGTGCGATTTCGCCCGTTTCTAGGGTTACGGTGTGATTGCCATATTGGAATGATTTAATGTGTTTGTTAAACATAATAGACCTTTGCAAAAATTTGCCCGCGCTAAAACACTAGCGATGTTTACTGCGAAACACGGCAATAAACATGGGTAGTATTTCAGGCGGCGAGCGGTTGAAAAACGGGTGGAATTTTAACACAAAATGCGTTTTCAGGCTGCCTAACCCTGTTTGCAATGATTAGGCAGCCTGAAAATGGTTAGGCGATTAAACGGAGAAAGATGAACCGCAACCGCAAGTGGTTACGGCGTTGGGGTTGCTGCGGATAACGAATTGCGAGCCTTGCAAGCCGTCGGTGTAGTCAATTTCCGCGCCCAAAAGGTATTGGTAGCTCATGGGGTCAACCAGAAATTTCAAGCCGTTTTTTTCAATTTCAAAGTCGTCGTCATTTTTGATTTCGTCAAACGTAAAGCCGTATTGGAAGCCTGAACAGCCGCCGCCGTTCACAAAAACGCGCAGCATCAATTCGGGGTTGTCTTCTTCGGCGATAAGCTCGGCTACTTTGGTGCAGCAAGAATCGGTGAAGTTAATGGGGGATTCGAATTCTTCTGACATGATGTGTCTCCTTAGTGTGTTGTGGGCGCGAGATTTGGGCGTGTCGCGCGAGATTCAAGTGGCTCGGATTTTACTCCAAAGCAAATGTTCATGCAAAATGAACATACGCGGTAAAAACGGGGCATAGCCAAATGTAATCCCAAAAAACGGCGCGATATTTTCGCGTATAATTTACGCGTTTGAGGCAGCCTGAAAACTGTTTTGCCATGACTTCTGCATTGGTTCAGTCGCCATGGCAAAACATTTTTCTATTTTTTTGCATATTGGAATGAATCATGGCTTTTGAAACCTACCCTTTGCCCAAGGATTTACCGCGCCCGCCCGAAACGGTGTTGGTGAACATCACGCCGCAGGAAACGCGCGTGGCGATTTTGGAAGAGAACAATATTTGCGAGCTGCATATTGAGCGCAACAGCGAGCATAGCTTGGTGGGCAATATTTATTTGGGCATTGTGCGCCGCGTGTTGCCCGGCATGCAAAGCGCGTTTGTGGACGTGGGTTTGGAGCGGGCGGCGTTTTTGCACATTATGGATATTGTGGAGCAGCGGCAAAACCCTGAATCCAATCAACGCATTGAACACGTTTTGTTTGAAGGGCAAACGCTGCTGGTGCAAGTGATTAAAGACCCGATTAACAGCAAAGGGGCGCGACTTTCCACGCAAATTTCGCTGGCAGGGCGGTTTCTGGTGCATTTGCCGCAGGACGAACACATCGGCATTTCGCAGCGCATCGACAACGAATTTGACCGCCACACCTTGCGCGAGCGGCTCAACGCGCTGCTGCCTGAAACCGCCTGCCACGGCTACATCATCCGCACCAGCGCGGAAAACGCCAGCGATGCCGAATTGCAAGCCGATGTTGATTATTTAACCAAGCTGTGGGGCAATATCCAGCATCAGGCGAAAGTGTTGCCGCCCGAATCGCTGCTGTATGAAGATTTGCCGCTGGTGCAACGCGTGCTGCGCGATATGTTTAACAACAACACGCACGAAATTTTGGTGGACTCGCGCCAGAACTTTGCCCGCATGAAGCATTTTGCCGAGCAATATGTGCAAGGCGCGGTGGAAAAATTGCAGCGTTTTCAGGGCGAACGCCCTTTGTTTGAAACGTTTGGCGTGGAAGCCGAAATCAACCGCGCCTTGCAGCCGCGTGTAAACCTGAATTTCGGCAGTTATCTGATTATCGAAACCACCGAGGCGATGACCACGATAGACGTGAACACCGGCGGATTCGTAGGCGCGCGCAATTTTGACGAAACCATTTTCAAAACCAATTTGGAAGCCTGCCACGCCATCGCCCGCGAGCTGCGGCTGCGCAATCTGGGCGGCATCATCATCATTGATTTTATCGACATGATGCTGGAAGAGCACCGTGAAGCCGTATTGCAGGAGCTAGCCAAAGCGTTGAGCTTTGACCGCACGCGCGTTACCCTCAACGGCTTCACGCGGCTAGGCTTGGTGGAATTAACCCGCAAACGCAGCCGCGAAAGCCTGAAACACATTTTGTGCGAGCCCTGCCCCACCTGCCAAGGCAAAGGCAGCCTGAAAACCGCGCAAAGCCTGTGCTACGAAATCCAGCGCGAGATTGTGCGCGAAAGCCGCCGTTTTGACGCGCGCGAGTTCCGCATCATCGCCTCGCCCAAAGTGATTGATATGTTTTTGGACGAAGAATCGCAATCGCTGGCGATGCTGATTGATTTTATCGGCAAGCCGATTTCGCTGTCGGTGGAAACGGCTTACACGCAGGAACAATACGATATTGTGCTGGTTTAGTTTAACGGTTTGACTAGCTTGATATTTGAGGCAGCCTGAAAAGCAAGATTCGGGTTTCAGGCTACCTAATCTGAAACCTAAAATGGATTGCTACCACAAACGGCAGCCTGAAACCGCGTTGAGTGAAAACAGCGTTTAATGCAGCAAAAAGCGAATGGTGCACAGCGATGATTCGCCGCCCAATCCGTTCCGTCCATCATCTTTTGCCGACGCACGGTTTGCCGGCAAGCCGTAAGAGCGCGGGAGAGCGTTTCAGGCTGCCCAACGTGTGCGCCCGCGTTTTATGCGGCGTGTTTGTTTGAGCGATGCCGAGTTTTGTTTCAGGCTGCCTACCGGGTTGCGTATCGGAATATCGGCGTAGGGTGTATGGCTCTGCCACGCACCGTTTAGCAATTAGCAATGTTTGTTTAATGGTGCGCGAACAAGTTCACGCCCTACCTGCCGATTAAAACGGATATTGCATTCATTCCATATAAGCAGCCTGAAAACAAGAAATGCCGTCATTCCCGCGCAGGCGGGAATCTTGCTTGATATTCAGAAATTACCGCAAAAACAAACTGTTGTTTGTAGGTCGGGCATTTATGCCCGACACACGCTGACCTATTTATCTTTAAATGCGCCACAACTAAAAACGTCGGGCATAAATGCCCGACCTACCTTGCAAAGATTTCAGCCCACAAATCCATTCCCTCAATCATTCTATTATGCCCCGCCTACTCACCCACCACGCCCCATCCGCCCTCCGCCGCCACATCCAACGCGGCGGCTTAATCGCCTACCCCACCGAATCCTGCTACGGCATCGGCGCAACCCCCCGCCACGCGCACGCCCTGCGCGCCATTTTGCGCCTGAAAAAACGCCCGCAGCACAAAGGCTTTATCACCATCGGCAATAACTTGGCGCAGCTTGAACCGCTGCTGCAAAGGCAGCCTGAAAACGTGCGCCAACATCTGCGCGCCACATGGCCCGCGCCGATTAGCTTTGTACTGCCTGCCCATCCGCGCGTGTTGCCGCTGCTGCGTGGCAACCAGCGCAACCGCCTTGCCGTGCGCGTGCCCAACCATGCCGTTGCGCGGGAATTGTGTCGCATCGCAGGCACGCCGCTGGTGTCCACCTCGTGTAACCAATCGGGCAAACGCGCGTGCAAAAGCGAGCGCGAAGTGCGGCGGCTGTTTGGGCGCAAGCTGTGGATTGTGGGCGGGCGCGTGGGCAAGCGTAAGCAGCCGAGTGAGATTGTGGATTGGGCGGAAAACAGGCGGTTGCGCTAGGCGGCTTGAAACGCCGTTCCGCAACGCGCAAATCAAATGGCAGCAAATGGCAGCCGAGCGGCTTGCCTTGTTTTCAGGCTGCCGTAAACATCAATCATGAATACGGCAGCCTGAAAACAAAAAACGGCAATAGAATACGGATGACAAAACCCGTTTCAACTCGCCAACAAACATCGCTTAATCGCACAGCGCAGGCGTTTCGCCGCCTACCGCGAGCCGCGCCCTATCCCCCTTGCGGCATCTCAACAAGCCAAAAAGGCAGCCTGAAACAAGATTGCACCGTTTCAGGCTGCCTATTCTGCCGCCTCTATCAGCCATTGCCCCAGCGCTTCGGGCGGGTTCAGCCGTTTGGCGCGCAGGGTGTTGGTTTCATCAGGCGGCAGCAGTTCCACATTAATCACTATTTCCGCGCGCGGCTGGTTCAGCGCAAAAATGCCTTGTTGGTCGCAACGGCGCAGCGCTTCGATCATGGCGTTGATTCTGAACTCAAACTCCCGCTCCGAAGCCGCGTCGTCCATGCCGAACAGCTCGCCGCGTGCTTCAAACACCCGGTTCACGCCGGCAAAATATTCCGCGCCAAAGGCAAAATACGGGCTGGAAGACGTATCCCATTTCACATCCGCCCGCTCTGCCGCCGGCACGCGCTGCAAGGCTTCGTGCGACCATGCGGCGACATAGGGCGGAAAAGCCTCGCCCGTGGTGCACAGCGCGAAAAAGTAAAACCGCTCGCGCGTGCCGGCAAACAGGTCTGCGGCAGCCTGAAAAACGGCTTGTGCGATTTCGCGGGTTAAGGCTTCATAAGTCGGGGTCGGCGTGGCGCATGGGGCTTCCTTTTGCTTTTATGGCGCGGTTGCGGTTTCAGGCTGCCTATCCGCCGCCCATCCTGCTACAACAACACCTTCTCCACGCCGCCGTTCTTCGCGGTTTCCACAAATTCGTTCAGCCAATTCTCGCCCAAAATCCGTTTCGCCATTTCAATCACGATGTAGTCCGCAGGCAGGTTGTTGTCTTCGGCGTAGCGGCTTAACCCTTGCAAACAGGCGGGGCAGGAGGTGAGCATTTTCACCGGTTCGCCTTGCGGCAGCGCGGCGAGGTTTTTCTCAATTTCCTCTTGCTTGCGGAATTTCACTTGGGTGGCGATGTCGGGGCGTTTTACGGCAAACATGCCGCTTTCGCCGCAGCAGCGGTCGCTCAACGGCACGTTTTGCCCGATGAGTTCGCTGGCGAGTTTTGCGCCGTCCATGCTTTTGATGGGCGTGTGGCAGGGGTTGTGATACAGGTATTGCTGCCCCGACACGCCGTCTAATTTGATGTTTTTTTCCAGCAGAAATTCGTGGATGTCCACAATGCGGCAGCCTGAAAAGATGTCTTCAAAGCGGTATTCCGCTAGCGCATCATAGCAAGTGCCGCAGGATACGACTACGGTTTTGATGTCCAGATAATTCAAGGTGTTTGCCATGCGGTGAAACAGCACACGGTTTTCGGTAACCATATCGTTGGCTTTGCCTGCATCACCATGCGCGGATTGCGGATAGCCGCAGCAAAGATAACCGGGGGGCAACACGGTTTGCACGCCCGCGTGATACAGCATGGCTTGGGTTGCCAGCCCCACTTGGCTAAACAATCGCTCCGAGCCGCACCCTGGGAAATAGAACACGGCTTCGGCATCTTCGGGCAGGCTGGGGTTGCGGATAATCGGCACGGTGCTGCCATCGCCATCCAGCCCCAGCAGAGAACGCGCGGTTTTCAACGGCACGTTGCGCGGTAAGGGGCGGTTGATAAAGTGGATAACTTGTTCTTTTAACGCGGCTTTCTGTGTGGTGGCTTTGGGTGCGCGTTTTTGCTTGTTGGCGCCGATGTGGAACTGCTGCCCCAAATCGTAGCCAATGGTTTGCGCTTTAAAGCCTGCGGTTACCACACCCGCGCGCAAGATTTTAATAACAGTTGGATTTTTGGCATTCAAAAACGCCATGCCCGCCGCCACAGCGGGGTTGAAATGCGTATGCCCTGTTTGGTGCAAAAAGTTGCGGATGTCCACGGTTACATCACCAAAATCAATGTTCACAGGGCAAGGCTTCACGCAGCGATGGCACACGGTGCAGTGGTCGCCGATGTTGCCCAGCTCGTCAAAATGTTTCAGCGACACGCCGCGCCGCGTTTGCTCTTCGTATAAAAACGCTTCGGCAAGCAGCCCCACGCCGAGGATTTTGTTGCGCGGGCTGTATAGCAAATTAGCGCGCGGAACATGGGTGCTGCACACGGGCTTGCATTTGCCGCAGCGCAGGCAGTCTTTGATGGCGTCGGTGATTTTGCCCAGATGCGACTGCTCCATAATCAGGCTTTCAAAGCCCAGCAGCTCAAACGAGGGCGTGTAGGCGTTGCGCAAATCTGCGCCGCGCATCAGCTTGTGGCGGTTGAAATGCCCTTTAGGGTCGATTTTGGCTTTGTAGTCCCAAAAGGGCTGCATTTCTTCATCGGTAAGAAATTCTAGCTTGGTGATGCCGATGCCGTGTTCGCCCGAAATCACGCCGTTCAGGCTGCGGGCGATGTCCATAATGCGGGCGACCGCCTGATGCGCGGTTTGCAGCATTTCGTAATCGTCTGAATTAACAGGGATATTGGTGTGCACATTGCCATCGCCCGCGTGCATGTGCAGCGCAACGAACACTCTGCCGCGCACCACTTGCGCGTGGATTTTGCCCAAGCCTGCCATGATTTTGGTGTCTGCCTTGCCGCTGAAAATTTCCGCCAGCGGGGTCATCACATCCGATTTAATGGACACACGCAGCCTGAAATCGCGAAAGGCGATAAAGCAGCTCTCGGCTGGATTGGCTTCGGGCGCGGCGTGGATTTTGTCGCCATAACGCGCTTGGTAATCGGCAAGCGGCGCGTCCAAATTGTCCAGCAGCCATTGCCAGCGCGCCTGCACTTGGGCAACGTGGGCAGCGGCATAATTGGCACGCTCGCCCAGCAAATCGCTTTTGGGCAAGCCGTCAAACTGTTCAACAGGCAGGCTGCCTGAAAGGTATTGCAACAGCGCAGCGCAAAGTTTGAGCTTGTTTTTAATAGACAATTCAATGTTGATGCGCTCAATGCCGTCGGAATATTCACCCAGCCGTTCCAGCGGGATGACTACGTCTTCGTTGATTTTAAAGGCGTTGGTGTGCTTGGCGATGGCGGCGGTGCGGCTGCGGTCTAGCCAAAAGGTTTTGCGCGCTTCGGGCGAAATGGCGATAAAGCCTTCGCCATCGCGCGCTTGGGCAAAGCGAACGATTTGCTCGGCGGCAGCCTGAACGGCGGCTTCGTCATCCGACACCACATCGGCAAGCAACACCATTTTGGGGCGACCTTTGCCCGCCGCTTTGGTGGCATAGCCCACCGCGCGAACGTATCGCCAATCCAAATGCTCTAAGCCCGCCAGTCGCACGCTTTCATGCGACAGCAAAAAATCGCGGATTTCCACGATAGACGGCGTGGCGTTGGCAACCGTGCCAAAAAATTCCAAGCAAACGGTGCGCGTGTGCTGCGGCATTTTGTGCAACACGAATGCCGCGCTGGTGATGATGCCGTCTGTGCCCTCTTTTTGCACCGCAGGCAAGCCGCTGAGAAATTTGTCGGTAACGTCTTTGCCCAAGCCCACTTTGCGAAAACGGCAGCCTGAAATCGCCAAACGCTCGGTGTGGACGATGGTTTCGCCGTCTTCTTTTAAGGTGTGCACGTCAAACAGCGCGGTTTCTTCGTCGTGGATTTTGCCGAAATTGTGGCGCACGCGTTCAATTTTCAGCCACTCGCCCTGCGGGTTCACCATTTTCCACCACGCCAAATTATCCAGCGTCGTGCCCCACAGCACGGCTTTTTTACCGCCCGCGTTCATCGCAATATTGCCGCCGATGCAAGAAGCATCCGCCGATGTGGGATCAACCGCGAACACCAAACCTGCCGCGTGCGCCGTTTCTTCCACCCGTCGCGTAACCACGCCTGCGCCGCAGCGGATAATCGGATGCTTGCCATCCAGCCCTGCCAGTTCCACCAACTCAACGCCGTGGTGTTTATCCAATTTTTCGGTGTTGATTACGGCAGACATCGCATCCAAAGGCACTGCGCCGCCCGTGTAGCCCGTGCCGCCGCCGCGCGGAATGATGGTTAAATCCAGCTCAATCAAGGCGCGAACCAGCGGCGCGATTTCGGCTTCGCTATCGGGGTTCACCACCACAAACGGATATTCCACCCGCCAGTCGGTGGCATCGGTAACGTGGGTAACGCGTGCCAAGCCATCAAACATAATATTATGTTTTTTCGTGATTTTTGACAGGCGCGACAGGATTTGCGCGCGTTTTGATTTGGTTGCCGCAAAGCTGTTGTCAAACTGGTTCACCGCGCTTTCGGCAGCCTGAATCAGGCGCAACACGCGTTCGTTGTCATCGCGGCGTTTGTTAATCTCGTTTAAACGATGGCGCATGGCGGCAACCAGCGCGGTTTGGCGCTTGGGGTGTTCCAGCAAATCGTCCACCAAATAAGGATTGCGCACCACCGCCCACATATCGCCCAGCACTTCAAACAACATCCGTGCCGAACGCCCCGTTTTGCGCTCGCCGCGCAGGGATTCCAAAGTTTGCCAAGCATCTTCGCCCAGCAAGCGGCAGACGATTTCGCGGTCTGAATAGGAAGTGTAGTTGTAGGGGATTTCGCGGATGCGCTGGGGATGGGTCATGAGTGTGTTCCTTGTGGGTTGTGCTTTGGTAATGCGGATTGGGGTTGGTATCCGCTTTTTTTGTTTGTGGTGGCTTTTTCAGGCTACCTTTGGGGTGTGTGCGGGATAAGCGTTATCGTTTGCGATGCGTTAAAGGCAGCCTGAAAACACCATACGCCATCGTCTGCATATCGTTTCAGCCTTTTCAGGCTGCCTCTGGCAAAACGAAGCCGCATTTTAACGTAAATATTCGTTAAAGGCAGCCTGAAATCGCCCTCTGCTTTTTGTTGTTTTTTAATCCGTTTTCTTGCCCAAATTTGGCGTAATTTAACGATTTTGAAACGAAATTTACGCGGCTGGGCTACAATGTCGCTTTTTCAAATTTCAGGGAATCCAAAATGCAAAAACGAATTTTATTGGCGGTTACGGGCGGCATCGCGGCATATAAATCTTGCGAACTGGTGCGCTTGTTAAAAAAAGAAGGGCACAGCGTTACCGTAGCGTTATCCAAAGCGGCGAGCGAATTTGTGTCGGCGCAAACGTTTGAAGCGTTGAGCGGCAACCCTGTTTTAACCGAAAACAACGGCAGCATGGCGCACATCAACGCCACCCGCGCGGCAGATTTGATGCTGATTGCGCCCGCTTCGGCAAACACCATCGCCAAATTGGCGCATGGCTTTGCCGATAATTTGATTACCGAAATGGCTTCGGCGCGCAAATGTGCGTTGGTACTTGCGCCTGCAATGAACGTGGAAATGTGGCAAAAGCCCGCCAATCTGCGCAATATCCAGCAGTTGCACAAAGATGGTATTCGCGTGTTGATGCCCGCTTCGGGCGAGCAAGCCTGTGGCGAAGTGGGCGTGGGGCGCATGGTTGAGCCTGCGGATATTGTGGAAGTGTTGCCCGATGTGTGGACACCGAAGCCCTTGCGCGGCAAACGCGTGTTAATCAGCGCGGGCGCAACTTACGAGGCGATTGACCCCGTGCGCGGCATCACCAATATTTCCAGCGGACAAATGGGCGTGGCGATTGCGCGCGCTTGCCGCCGTGCGGGCGCGAAAGTAAGCCTTGTGCACGGCAAAATGACGGCGGAAATCCCGTTTGGCATGGCGCACACCGAATACGCGGAAAGTGCGATGGATATGCGCGATGCGATTTTCAAACAGCTTGACGCGGGGCAGGATGTGTTTATTTCGGTGGCAGCGGTGGCGGATTATCGCGTGAAAAACCGCAGCATAGAGAAGCTGAAAAAAGGCGCATACGGCATGATGCCTGTGGTTAAATTTATTGAAAATCCTGATATTTTGCAGGAAGTGGCTTCGTTTGCCTCCGCGCCGTTTTGCGTGGGCTTTGCGGCGGAAAGCGAAAACGTGTTAGCAAACGCGCGGGAAAAACGCCTGAAAAAAGGCGTGCCGATGATGATTGCCAACGATATTGCCGATGCAATGGGCAAGGGAACCACCAAAATCACCATTATTGATGATGAAAACGAAACCGCCCTGCCCGAAATGAGCAAAGAGAAAGCGGCGCAAATGCTGGTGGTGAAACTGGCGGCGGCATTGCAAACCGCCACGCTGAAAAAAGCGGCTGCGCCTGTTAAACCTGCGATGGCGGCTTCTGCGGCAGCAACTTCTACGGCAACGGCAGCACACGCGCAAGCTCATGTTCACGCGCAAGCAATGGCAACCCAACCCGCCCCCGTAGCTCAACCCGCTGCACCTGTTCACGCACAACCCACGCCTGTGCATAACGATGCCCATGATGACGTTATCACGGTGCAAGACGATGAGCCCGCACCAGCCGCCACGCCTGTTCACCAGCCAGAGCACAAGAAAATCATCCCCGCTGTGGTGTATGAAGACGAAGATGATGGTGTGATTATTATTGAATAATCAAGCTGGCGTGATAAAGGCAACCTGAAAACGGTAGAAATATGGTTTCAGGCTGCCTTTATGTTTATGGCTTTATGCACCGTTGCCATCGCCCAAAGGCAGCCTGAAACCTTTGCAAAACCTGTAACCAATGGAACGTCGGCGGCTCGCCGACATCTTAGCAAATCAGTAATGCGATATTTAATAAGCAGTTTGGCGACGAGCCGTCGCCGCTCCATTTTTAGGTTTCAGGCTGCCATTGGGGTTTTGCAAAGGCTTCAGCCTGAAAATCTGGTGAATTTGCTGGGAGACTTGGCGATAAAGCGCGAACTGCGGCGGGATAAAAATGGTGTGCGGGCAAAGCCGTTTCGCCGTCGCTACCGCCATTGCCGAGCGCAAGCCGTATTTGCGGGCTTCGTAGGACGCGGCGCAAATCACCGAGCGCGCGCCATCCCAAACCACCACCACGGGCTTGCCGCGCAGCTGGGGTTGTTCGCGCAGTTCTACCGATGCGTAGAATGCGTCCATGTCTATGTGGATGATTTTGCGTGGGGTCATGGTGGGCATGGCGTGCAAAAGGCAGCCTGAAAATGGGATTTAGGTTTTCAGGCTGCCTTAGCATTGACTCAACCCAAAATCTACTAGCGTGGCGGTCGTGCAATAGAACATTCTTCTTCAATTGCAATACCACAATCGCTGTATTGAGCTGAACATTGCTCCATTACATCTCTTTGAGTTTGCCCTTGCTGTCGAGAAAATGAATAAACGGGATAATAACGGTTAAACCGACCTTTGCCAGAAGCCATGCTTATACAACCATTACCATATTCAAGATATATCTTACAGGGGCTTGCATTTTCTTTTTTACAAAGCTGTAAAACCTTCTCTTTGGCTTCCCGTTTGGAGTTCATATTATAAACAGAGCTAAACCCATGATTATTTATTGCAACAGCGACAGCCCCAAACCTATCGGGCAACATCACAATTCTCGGAGGGAGGGGGGGGTTATATGCTGTCCTGCCTTGTTGTTGATATGAAGAATACACTTCCTCTGGTGAACGAACCAAATTTCCATTGGCATCACGAAAACCACATTGCCCTGTTGCGTTAGATGGGTCGCAAACTTGCGCTAACACCCCTGAACTTGCGAACAATAACAAAGAAACCATAAAACTACGCTTAACCATTATTATTCCTTCCATTTCTATCGTTAATTTTTAATTGCTGAATTGCCCAAAACCATTGGCTAACATTCTAATAAGCAACCAGTTACCCATCCTATATATGGGTTAAAGGCAGCCTGAAAAGCAAGAAATGTCATCATCTCCGCCTACGCAAGAATAACGGAAAATGGACTATTTTTATTGCATTGCAAAGGTTTCAGGCTGACTCTACATCCGCTGCCAACAGCGGCTACACAATCTCCGCCTTCTCAATCACCACCGCTTCCACAGGCACATCATCGTGATAGCCCTTGCGCGTGGTGGCAACTTTTTCAATCGCATCCACCACATCTTGCCCATCCACCACCTTGCCAAACACGGCGTAGCCCCATTCTTGCACCACATTGCGCCCGTGCATTTCTTTGGCGCGGTGGTTCAGAAAATGGTTGTCTTTGGTGTTGATAAAAAATTGCGCGCTGGCAGAATGCGGGTCGGATGTGCGCGCCATGGCGATGGTGTATTTGTTGTTGGGCAAGCCGTTGTGCGCTTCGTTTTCAATCGCGGCGCGGGTGGCTTTTTCGTTCATGTCTGCCGTCATGCCGCCGCCTTGAATCATAAAGCCGTTAATCACGCGGTGGAAAATCACGCCGTTGTAAAAGCCGTCTTTCACATATTGCTCAAAATTGGCAGCGGTGATGGGCGCTTTTTCGTGGTCTAGCTCAATGCTGATTACGCCGAGATTGGTGTGCAGTTTAATCATGGGATTTGTCCTTATGCTGGGTGGAAAGAATAGGCAGCCTGAAAGCCGTTTTATCCAGTTTCAGGCTGCCTTTGGGTTATTTAACAATATAAACTTTTTTGATTTTAATGGCTTGCAGGGGAACATCGCCATGCCCCATTTTGTAACCCGTGCGCGTTTTGGCGATTTTATTGACCACATCCATGCCCTTGTTCACCTTGCCGAACACGGCATAGCCGTAGCCTTGCGGGGTGGGCGCGGTGTAATTGAGCGGAGTGTTGTCGGCAACGTTGATGAAAAACTGGCTGGTAGCGGAATGCGGAGCGGCGGTGCGCGCCATGGCGATTGTGCCGACTGTGTTTTTCAAGCCGTTGGCGGCTTCGTTAGCAATCGGCGCATCGGTGGATTTTTGCAACATATCGGGCGTGAAGCCGCCGCCTTGAATCATAAAGCCGTCGATCACGCGGTGGAAAATCGTGCCGTTGTAAAAGCCTTTGTTGGCATAGTTCACAAAATTGGCAACGGTTTTCGGCGCTTTTTGCTCGTCTAGGCTCAATTCAATATTGCCCAGATCGGTTTCAATCACGGCGCGGGTTTCGGCTTGGGCGGCGAAACTGGCTGCGCCCATCAGCGCGGATAACAAGATTTTGGAAGCGATGTTCACGGGATTTCCTTGTGCTTTGAAAAACGCGCATTTTATGTGAGATGCCCGATGCGGACAATTTCTAAATTTACATTTCGCCCGCGCTTTGAATAAAAACAGACAAAGTTTAGCAAATATTGACATCTAGACGTTTTTTGTAAACTCCGCTATATTCGCGCCTTCGGTTGGTAACAGCAAGGCGTGGCGCACTCCCAGCCAGCCTTAACCGAAGATACGCTTCTCAAAAGGAATCGCTGCTGCCTGAAACCTATAATTTTAAGGATAAAAAAATGACTGCCACACAAACGCAGGCGCAGTTGCGCAATAACCCCTATAAAGTTGCCATCGCTTCTATGGTGGGCACGGCAATTGAATTTTACGATTACTACATCTACGCGGCGGCCGCCGTGCTGGTGTTCAACACCCAATTTTTTGACAAATCCGACCACAACGTCGCCATCTTGCTGTCGCTTTCTACTTTGGCGTTGGCGTTTTTTGCCCGTCCGATTGGCTCGGCGCTGTTCGGGCATTTTGGCGACAAGATTGGGCGCAAAAAAACGCTGGTCGCTTCGCTGCTTACCATGGGTTTGTCTACCGTGTGCATCGGTTTGCTGCCCACTTATGACCAAATCGGCTTTTGGGCACCGCTTTTATTGTGTGTTTGCCGCATCGGGCAAGGTTTGGGCTTGGGCGGCGAATGGGGCGGCGCGGCTTTGGTTGCCACCGAAAACGCGCCCGAAGGCAAACGCGCATGGTTCGGCACGTTCCCGCAACTGGGCGCGCCAATTGGCTTGTTTATGGCAAACGGCACGTTCTTCACCATCAGCGCACTGGTGGGGCATGACGAATTGGTGCAATGGGGCTGGCGCATTCCGTTTGTGTTGTCGTTTGTGCTGGTAATTGTGGGCTTGTGGATGCGGATGACCTTGCATGAAAGCCATGTTTACCGCGAAGCGGAAGCCAAAGGCAAAACGCAAAACGCGCCGGTGAAGGAAGTGATTACCAAACACTGGAAACCGATTTTGCAAGGCACGTTCATTATGACGGCGACTTATGTGTTGTTTTATGTGATGACTGCGTTTGTGCAGGTGTATTCCAAAACCAAGGTGGGCGTTTCCGAATGGGGGCATCCGACCGGCTTGGGCATCCCCGCCAACACGTTCACAGGCTTTTTGCTGATTGCGGCGGTGATATTTGGCATTTCCATCAGCCTATCGGGCATCCATGCCGATAAGATTGGGCGTCGCCGTTATTTGCTGCTGGTTACCGCTGCGATTTTGGTGTTTGGCTTGTGCATGCCGCTGTTTTTGACCAACGGCACGCCAATGTCGGTGCTGGCGTTTTTGCTGATTGGCATGGTGTTGATGGGCATGACGTTTGGCCCGATGGCGGCGCTGTTGCCCGAGCTGTTCCCTACCGAAGTGCGCTATTCGGGCGCATCGCTGGCGTATAACTTGGCAGCGATTGTGGGCGCATCCATTGCTACGATGGTGGCGATTGAGCTGAACCTGCACTACGGCATTTTTGGCGTGGGCGCGTATTTGGCGGTGAACTGTGTGATGACGCTGATTGCGCTGTGGACAACGCACGAAACGAAAGATGTGGATTTGACGAAGTAGTTGTGTGAACGAATAGGCAGCCTGAAAACGGGAAATACTCGTTTTCAGGCTGCCTTTTTGTGTGTTGAATGGGTGTGGTAACACTGCGGGTAGGTCGGGCATCAATGCCCGACCTACGGTTTTGCCGCGATGTTGGCGGTGGATGGTGGCAAACCGTTGTCGCGCCATTTTGATTTTCAGGCTGCATCAGAAATTTTGTAAAGCAAGAGGGTGCGGCTCTGCCATGCACCATTTGGCAATTCGTTGTCGTGCGGTTGGCTTTCAGGCTGAAACCTTTGCAAAACCTGTAACCGATGGAGCGTTGGCGGCTCGCCGACATTTTGATAAATCAGTTATGCGCTGTTTAATAAACGTTGGCGACGAGCCGTCGCCGCTCCATTTTAGGTTTCAGGCTGCCTTAATAAGGCATCACACCAGAGCAATCATAATAGGCAGCCTGAAAACGGGAAAACTCGTTTTCAGGCTGCCTATTCTGTTTACTGGGGGATTTACCCCGCTTCCCCGCGCAGCACGCGCTGCCGCCGTGTTTCAGCCATCACCATGCCTGCGGATACGGAAATGTTCATGCTTTCCACCGTGCCAAACATGGGAATGGACACCAGCGCATCGCAATGCTCGCGCGTGAGCCGCCGCATGCCATCGCCTTCGTTGCCCATCACCCAAGCCACGTTTTCGGGGATGTCGTAATGGAACAAATCCGCTTCACCACCCATATCGGTGCCAACCACCCAGATGCCGTATTCTTTCAGCTCGCGCAGGGTGCGCGCCAAGTTGGTTACGGTGATATAGGGCACGGTTTCCGCCGCACCGCAGGCAACTTTGCTTACGGTGGCGTTCAGCCCCGCGCTTTTGTCTTTGGGCGCGATTACGGCGTGCACGCCCATTGCGTCTGCCGTGCGCAGGCAAGCGCCGAGATTGTGCGGATCGGTGATGCCGTCCAACACCAGCAAGAATGCGGGTTCGCGCAGGTTTTCCAGCACGTCTTCCAAGTGAACATGGTTTTTGGATGCGTCAATAAAACCGACCACGCCTTGATGGCGCGCGCCTTTGGCGATGGTGTTCAGGCGGTTTATGTCGGCAAAATGCACGCGCACGCGCTCGGCGGATGCTTTTTCCAGCACTTCGTGCGTGCGCGTGTCGTTTTTGTTTTCTAAAACGTAAAGCTCTACGATGGATTTGGGGTTTTGCCACAAGCGGGCGTTGATGGCGTGGAAGCCGTAGATAAGGCGTTGGTTGGACATGGGGGTTCCTTATGGGATGGGGGTTGATTGTGGTTGGCGTGGTTTTCAGGCTGCCTTGTCATAACTCCCATTAGGCAGCCTGAAAACACAGAAATGCCGTCATTCCCGCGCAGGCGGAAATCTTGTCAAACATTCATAAATGTGTGCAAAAACAATCTATTGCGTGAATTTAACCAAGATTCCCGCCTGCGCGGGAATGACGGACGTTACTATTTCTTGTTGTGTTTTAGGTTTCGCAAAGGTTTTCAGGCTGCCTTAGCATTAACCGATTAGGCAGTCTGAAACCTATTTCTGCTCCGTTTCCACTTTGCTCAACGTAACGCCCGTAAAGCCAAACAGCACGGTTAAAATCAAGCACAGGTAGCAGAAAAACGCATAGGGCAGATAGCTCAACACGCTCACGCCCAGCACTTTGGCGATAAACACGCCGCACACGCTCCACGGCACCAGCGGGTTAATCACCGTACCCGCGTCTTCCAGCGTGCGCGATAGGTTGCGCGGATGCAAGCCGAGTTTGGCATACACGGGCTTGAAGGTTTCGCCCGCCAGCAAAATAGACAAATACTGCTCGCCAATCAAAATATTCACGCCCACGCTGGTCATCGCCACGCAAAAGGTGGCGCGCCCCGCGTTGGTGAGAAAGCGGCGCATCGCGTCCAGCAAGGCGGGCACAATGCCCAGCGCAAACAGCAAGCCGCCCAAGCTCAACGCCAGCATCACCACCGTTTGCGTGAAAAACATACTTTCCAAGCCGCCGCGCGACACCAGTTTAGCGATGCCTTCGCCCACATGTTCGGGCTTAAAGCCTGCAAACAGCCAGCCGCCCAGTTGCCCCGCCGATAGCGGCGTGTGAACAAACGTGATGGCGATGGAAACGGCGATGGTGGCGAGCATGGTTAAAATCGCGTCCACTTTAAACAACGCCAGCACCACCAGCACGGCAAACGGCAACAGCGCGTAGCCATGCACCAAGCCGCTCGCTTGCAATTGCCCGCTGAGCTTTTGCACCGAATTCAGGCTGCCTGAAACCACATCGGGCACCGCCCACACCAGCGCAGCGGCGGTGAGCAGCAAGGCGGGGATGGTGGTGTAGCTCATGTTTTTGATGTGTTCAAACAAATCCACGCCCACGGTGGACGCGGCGATGCCCGTGGTGTCCGACAGCGGCGACATTTTGTCGCCAAAAAATGCGCCCGAAACCACCGCGCCTGCGGTAATCGCGGGCACAGCGTGAAACGCTTCGCTCATGCCCATAAACGCCACGCCAATGGTGGCGCAAGTGGTCAAGCTGCTGCCGATGGAAATGCCGATGATGCCGCACAGCAAAAACGCGGAAAGATAAAAATATTCGGGCGAAATCAGCCCAAAGCCGTAATACATCAGCGTGGGAATCGCGCCGCTCATCATCATCGCGGCAACCAGCAGCCCGATGAAAAAAAACAGATAAATCGCGCCCATGCCTTGTTCCACCGCCGCTGCCATGCGCTTAATCATGTCGCGCCATGTTGCGCCGCGCAGCAAGCCATACAGCATCAGCGCAACCAGAGCCAGCAAAATGGACAAATGCGGCACCCATTCAAACGAGATAATGGTGTAGCCCATGATGGCGATGGCGCACGCGGCAACGATAATGGCTTCGGAAAGGGAAATATTGAGCAAAGATTGTTTGGATAGCATGATGGTTTACTTAAACGGTTTGAAATATAAAACATTTTTAGCTTGCCCCAGCGCGTCCACTTGGGCGATGCCGATACCCACGGCTTGCGCGCTGAACGGGCGGAACGCATAGCCTGCTTCAAATTTGGCAACGCCGTCGTTAAATTCTTTGGGCGTGAGCAGGGTAACGTGCGGGTTGAACTGGGCGAACACATTGGGCGAGCCGTATCGCTCAAAGGTTTTCACCTTTTCGGGATAGGCGCTCACCCAATCGGGCAGCTTGGCGTTTTTGTCGCGCAGTTTAACGAGCTGCACGGTGATTTCATCGGCAAGCTGCTGCAATTCGGGCGAGGGTTGGTTGTCCAGCATCAGCCATTTGCCTGCGGTGCTGTGCATCCCGGTGAACGAAATGGTGAATTTGCTTTGCCGGCGGGCAAATTGGCTGACGATTTTTTGGATTTCAGGCAGCCTTTTGCTGTCGTATTCGGTGAGATAAAGCGTGAGGTGCACTTGATAGCCCTGCGCGAACAGCGAGTTTACGCCTTGCCGGGCAAGCGCTTGCGAGATGTCGTTCACGCGGCTTTCGGCGGTGTTGTCCAGCTTCACGAACACGTTGTAGTTTACCGTTTCAGCGAAGGCGGCGCGGGCAAGCAGCAGCGCGGCAAGGGCGATTAAGTGTTTTTTATGAGACATGGTTGTTCCTTTATTGGGTGATTGACGGGAGTGTGGTTTTCAGGCTGCCTCAGCTAGCCGCATAGGCAGCCTGAAAACTAATCAGACATATATTGCCATTGGCGCAGGGCGAAATCATAACGATGCCAATCCAGCGGGATGATGCTTTCGTATTCCAAGATGGGCGGCTGTTGCGGGGCGGGCATTTGATAGCGCACGCGCCGCTCGTGATACAGCGTGTTGCGCGGATAGACTTCGCCCAACGCGGCGGGGTAGCGATGATGTTGGGCGTGATACTGCTCAATCTGCGCCACAATTTGCACGGCATCTTGGCGGATGCGTTGCTCAATATGCTGTTGCCCGAAATAAACCGTTGCCCATGCCATCAGCCACATCGCAAACTGTATCCGCCAGTTGCGCCAAGAGAAATGCTTGCCCGAATGCAGCCAAAAAAGATGGACGGGCGTGCACAGCAACCATGGCAAGGCAAGCAGCCACGGCACAAGCGCGTAATGCACGGAAAAACCTGCGGCTAACAAGAGGGCGATGGCAATCAGCGTAAATAAAAGGTTGGGACGATTGGGTTGCATCGGATGAGGCAGCCTGAAAATGAAGCGGCACGGGCTTGTCGCTTAATGGTTATTCGGATAATGCGCGGCCGGGCAACGTTTGGCGTTGCCGGGTTTTGTTTTCGGTTTTCAGGCTGCCTATGCGGCGGTGGATTGAGGCAGCCTGAAACGGCGTAACCACGCTACCGCCCTACCCTTTAAACACCGCCGCAAACGCATCCGCCACCGTGTTCACATTGCCATCGTTTAGCCCCGCGATGCACATGCGCCCGCTGTCCAGCAGATAAATGGCAAATTCGTCGCGCAGGCGGTGCACCTGCGCCACGCTCAAACCCGTGTAGCTAAACATCCCGCGCTGTTTCACAAAATAGCTGAAATCGCGCTCGGGCAGCTTGCTTTGCAGCACGTCGTAAATGCGCTGGCGCATGGCGCGGATGCGGTCGCGCATGGCATACACTTCGCTTTGCCATTGCGCGGCAAGTTGCGCGTCGCTTAAAACGTGATACGCGGTTAAGCCGCCTTGCGCGGGCGGGCTGGAATAAATGCGGCGCACGCCCAATTGCAGCTGCCCCAACACCAGCGCTGCTTCTTCGGCATTGGGCGACACCACCATCAAGCCGCCCGCCCGCTGCCCATACAGCGACATATTCTTAGAAAACGAGCTGCTCACAAACAGCGGCAAGCCCAAATCCGCCGCGCGGCGGATGGCATAAGCATCGCGCTCAAAATCATCGCCAAAGCCTTGGTAGGCAATATCCATAAACGGAATGAGACGGCGCGCGGCGATGATGTTCAACACTTCATCCCATTGCTCGGGCGATAAATCCACGCCCGTGGGGTTGTGGCAGCAAGGATGCAGCAGGATGATAGTGTTTTCAGGCTGCCTGTTGAGAAACGCGCACAGTTCGGCAAATTTAACACCGATGGTGGCAGGGTCGTAATACGGATAATCGCCCACTTCAAAGCCCGCTGCAGCGAAGATGCCGCGATGGTTGTCCCATGTCGGGTCGCTCACAAACACTTTGCTCTCGCCAAACCAATTGTGCAGAAAATCTGCGCCCAACTTCAATGCGCCCGAGCCGCCCAGCGTTTGCACGGTGGTTACGCGGTTTTCGGTGATGACACGATGCTTGTCGCCAAACAATAATTTTGGCAATTCGGCGCGTAGCCCTGCGTGTCCTTCCATTGGCAAATAGGCTTTTGCGCCGATGCCCACGCGCGCTTCGGCGGTTTTCACGCTTTCAGGCTGCGCCATTTTGCCGTTGTTGTCAAAATAGATGCCGATGGACAGGTTGATTTTATGGGCGCGGGGGTCGCGGTTAAATGTTTCCACAAGGCTTAAAATGGGGTCGCCTGCATACGGGGCGAGATGCTGAAACATGGGTTGGGCTTTCTGCGTGGCGTTAAGAAATGTAAGTATAAAAGATTTCAGGCTGCCTTTGAAACGGTTGCGCGGGCAAAAAATACGGCAGCCTGAAAATTTAATGGGCGGGATGGGGTGGAATTTTATGCTTTATGTGTGAGGATAGACGGGGTGGTTGGCAATTATTTTGTGTTTAACGGAGAATGTTGGCAGGAAATGGCTTTTGTAGGGATGGCGGGGTTTGTGGTTTTGGGGTGGTGGATTGGGTTTCAGGCTGCCTTTGTTGCCAAATGCGCGTTCAAAAAATAAAGCGTTGCGTGTCATCAAACAAATTATGTCGGTAAGCCAGTAACTCACCATGAAAATCAGACATCACGGCAACGTTGCGCCGTTTTAAACAGGCAATTAAGGAGTTGGTTGCCAGCAATGATTTGCCCGATTACCGACTAACTTATGATGATAAGAAAGATGTGTTGAAAGTGTAGAATCGGGATTCTTTTAAATTCTTAACTAGACAACTTAACTAGTTACGCATCATATTAACATTTATGTATTCAACTATTTCTGGTTTTATTTTATGTGAAATGATGTAGTTTCCCTTAATAGAAACACTGTACATGGTGTCATTTTTAAAATAGTACTGCATATCTGGTGATATTAAATCAGATAACAAATAGTTGTTGTTTAGTTTTAAAAAGACATATATTTGGTCATCCGTCAAGTCGGATTTTGTTAGAGATTTAAGGGATATTTTCTCTATATATGATAATGAAGCGATCCAAGTAAATGTTTTAATATTTCCACAAACCTCCTGACCAATAGAGTGTTTTCCTAATCTATATAACGCGCCATTGTTATCATTAATAATAATCTGCGAGCCAGCAACGGGGTTGCCAAAATATAGAAAATCATTAGGAATTTCTCTGCCATATTCTTTTTCATCTTCAATTAGTTCTTTAATCTCCTTAAAAGAACAGTCTATGTATGTTTCATCGAAGCAAATTGGAGATGGTTCGCCACCATATTCCATCAAAAATTTAATATGGTCTTCTCGTATAAATCTTTGCTCTTTTGTAAAAAAATCAATGATTTCTTCTCTTGAAACAGGATTGATATTAGGTTCAAAGCTAATTAGTTTACTGAAAATCAAATCGCTAATTGACTTCATTCTTACTCCTTTAACCTAAGACGCATTTATGAGCTATGTGCCAAACATTGCGGGAAGCAAAAAGAATGGCACATTTTAGCCCTGTTCAACAAATGGTGCGTGGCAAAGCCACACACCCTACCCCATCGCCCACGCGCCATGATTATTTTCAGACTGCCTTTGTTATCCCGCAAAGGCAGCCTGAAAACATCATCCCATCCCACCATCACGCCGACAAAAACAGCCGATACGCCGCGTTATCCGTTTGCTCTTCATAGGCATAGCCCAGCTGCGCCAAGAATGCGTCAAACGCCGCGCTGTCGGCGGGCGGCACGTCGATGCCCACCAAAATGCGCCCGTAGTCCGCGCCGTGGTTGCGGTAGTGGAACAGGCTGATGTTCCAATCGCTTTGCAGCGTGTTCAAAAATTTTGCCA
The DNA here is from genome assembly GCF_016623605.1 of Kingella bonacorsii. NCBI lineage: Bacteria > Pseudomonadati > Pseudomonadota > Betaproteobacteria > Neisseriales > Neisseriaceae > Kingella > Kingella bonacorsii. Next base: position 380,042 of record NZ_JAEHNZ010000001.1, read on the forward strand.
ACGCGCCCGGCCGCTCGGGGAACTCAAAGCTAATCAGCCGCTCGTTTTGCACCTTGTGGGTGCGCCCGCCCACCATATAGCGCAGGTGGACTTTCGCCATTTCGTCGTTGCTCAAATCAATATAGGGCAAGCCTGCGGCATCAAATTGGTGGCTGATTTGCGCGATGTCTTTTGCGCCCGCGGTTTGGATGCCGACAAAAATATGCGCCACATCGTCATCGCCGTAGCGGTAGTTGAACTCGGTGATGCTGCGCGCGCCGACCACGTTCACAAACTCGCGGAAGCTGCCCGCGCGTTCGGGGATGGACACGGCAAAAATCGCTTCGTTTCCCTCGCCCAATTCGCTGCGCTCGGACACATGGCGCAAGCGGTGGAAATTCATGTTCGCGCCGCTGCACACGGCAATCAGCGTTTCATCGGCAAGATGATGCTGCGCGATGTAGGCTTTCAGCCCCGCCAGCGCCAACGCGCCCGATGGTTCGCAAATGCTGCGCGTGTCGTCAAAAATATCTTTCAACGCGCCGCACACCGCATCGGTGTCCACCGTGATGATGTCGTCCAGCAAATCGCGGCACATTTTGAACGTTTCCTCGCCCACCAACTTCACCGCCGTGCCATCGGCAAACAAGCCTACATCTTTCAACGCCACGCGCTCGCCTGCGGCAACCGATGCTTTCATCGCGCAGCTGTCGCTGGTTTGCACGCCGATGACTTTAATCTCGGGGCGCACCTGCTTGATAAACGCGGCAACGCCCGCCGCCAAGCCGCCGCCGCCAATCGGCACAAAAACGGCGTGGATGGGCTTGGCGTGTTGGCGCACAATTTCCATGCCGATGGTGCCCTGCCCCGCGATGACTTCGGGGTCGTCAAACGGCGGGATGTAGGTCAAACCGCTTTGGGCAACCAGTTTCATCGCGTGGTCGTAGGCATCGTTGTACGACACGCCCGCCAGCACCACATTGCCGCCGCGCGCTTTTACCGCGTCCACTTTAATCTTGGGCGTGGTTTCGGGCATCACAATCGTTGCCGCGCAGCCCAATCGTTGCGCGGCAAGGGCAACGCCTTGCGCGTGGTTACCTGCGCTGGCGGTAATCACGCCTTTGCGTAACAAATCTTCGGGCTGTTTCGCCATTTTGTTATACGCCCCGCGCAGTTTGAAAGAAAACACGGGCTGCAAATCTTCGCGTTTGAGCAGGATTTTGTTGCCCAAGCGATGCGACAGATTGCTGGCGAGGTCTAGCGGCGATTCGATGGCGACATCGTAAACGGCGGAAGTGAGAATGCGGGTGAGATAGTGGCGGTAAGCGGGGAAGCGTTCTGTGTTCATGTGATTTGATTTGAAGCGAATTGTTGCGATTAAGTAAGAAAACGTAACCTTAACGCCGTGATTGTGTAAACGCAAGTTAATTATTGTTGCCAAAATGGGTTTAGGCAGCCTGAAAATAGGTAAAACGCAGTTTTGTGGGTATAATCGCAGCCTTTTGCGGCTGCCGATGCCATCGCGTAACAACGCTTGGGCGCAATAAGGCAGCCTGAAAATCCAATACGCGCAGCTTGTTGATTAAGATTGCTGCCGTTTTCCGTTTTCAGGCTGCCTCAATCATTTATCCACCTCGGCGCAGCCTAAACCCCATCAAACGAGTAACACAACATGGTCAAAAAAATTCTCTCCGTTCTCACTCTTTCCGCTTTAATCGTTACCCCCGCTGCCGCCCGCGCGCCGAAAAAAACCAAAGCCGCGCCCGCCGCCTCGGCGCCTGCTGCCGCTTCTGCCGCTGCCGCATCTAGCCCCGCCGCGCCCAAGCTCAACGCCGCCGAAGCCTTAAAGCAGCCTGAAATCGCCGCCACCGCCTATTTGGTGCGCGATTTGCAAAGCAATCAAACGCTGGTTGCCAAGAATACCGACCAACAAATCGAGCCCGCCTCGCTCACCAAATTGATGACCGCCTACCTTGCGTTTAAAGCGTTGGAAGAAGGCAAATTACAGCCCGACCAAAAGCTCACCGTATCCGAAAAAGCATGGAAAGTGGAAGGCTCGCGGATGTTTCTCAAAGCGCACAGCGAAGTGCCCGTGTGGGATTTGATGCGCGGCTTGATTGTGGTTTCGGGCAACGACGCGGCGATTACGCTTGCCGAGGGCATCGCGGGCAGCGAAGAGGCGTTTGCCCAAATGATGAACGAAGAAGCCAAACGGCTGGGCATGACGCAAACCTATTTTGTCAATGCCACAGGCTTGCCCGCGCCCAAGCATCTCACCAGCGTGAACGACTTGGCGATTTTGTCCAACGCCATCATCCGCGATTTGCCCGCCAAGTATTACGAGGTTTATTCCTACAAATCCTACACTTATAACAACATCACCCAAGAAAACCGCAATTTGCTGCTGTTCCGCGATGACAGCGTGGACGGTTTGAAAACGGGGCATACATCCAGCGCGGGCTACAACCTAATCGCCACCAGCAAGCGCAACAACCGCCGCGTGTTGAGCATCGTGATTGGCGCAGCCAGCGCCGAAGCCCGCGCCACCGAAAGCAGCAAATTGCTGAACTACGCCTTGCAGGGCTTTGACACGCCGAAAATGTATCAAGCGGGGCAAGTGGTGGGCAAAGTGCGCGTGTATAAAGGCGCGAACAGCGAAGCCGAAGTGGGCTTTCAACAAGATGCTTATGTTACCCTGCCGCACGGGCAAGGCGAGCGCGTGAAAACCGTGCTGGAAACCATGCAGCCTGTGGTCGCGCCTGTGCAAGCGGGGCAAAAACTGGGCACGCTCAAACTGATGGACGGCGATAAAGTGCTGGCGGAGCAGCCTGTGGTGGCGCTGAAAAATGTGGAAGAAGCGGGCTTTTTTGGGCGGCTGTGGGACAGCATTGTGTTGTGGTTTAAATCGGTGTTTGCGGGGTAATCGCGCGGTTTACACAGAAGCGTGAAAGGCAGCCTGAAAACGTATTGAATGCGTTTTCAGGCTGCCTTTATGTTGCCAAGCGGTTTCGCGCGATTACGCCACTGCTTCCACCACAATCATCTCGGGGTTATCCACCTGCTCCACCAAAATCGCATACACGCGCGCTTGCCACAATTCGCCAAAGCGTTGCAATTCTTCGGGGCTTGCCATGCCCGCCACCGCTTGCGGCATGATGTCGCGCATTTCGGGCGCAAAGGGCACCACGCTGCCGTTAAACGACACGCGCACGGCTTTGCCTGTGTCGCGGCGGCTCACGGTCATATCGGCATCGCCGCCCGCACCAAAGGCGAGCAGGTTGCGGCGGGCGAAACGCCCTGCCATGCCGATGCCGCCAAAGCCTGTTTCTGGGGCTGCGCCTGTGATGAGCTGGGCAACGGAAGCGATAACGCCTGTTACGCCTGCGTCGCGCTCGCCGCTCATGCCGATTTCAATGTTGCCGCGCTCGGGCAATTCGTCGGGCGAATACAGCGCGGCTAGGGCTTTAATCACCATCAGCCACGCGCTGGCTACGGTGGGGCAGGAATGCCCGCACAGTTTCACGGCATCGGCATAGTGGTATTCCAGCACGCCATCGGGCGTTGCGCCGAGAAATTGGGCGAGCGGGTCGTAAAGCTGGATGCTGGGGGCTTGGTTGAAAAAGGGTTGCAGTTGCATGGGGTTTCCTCTCGTGGATGAATAGGCAGCCTGAAAACTAAAATGGAGCGGCGACGGCTCGTCGCCAAATGGACAAGATGTCGGCGCGGGCAAACGCTTCATTGATGACCAATTTTGCCAAGTTGCAGCCTGAAAATAGGTTTGAGCCTGGCTAAACTTAGAACCTGTATTCATTATTTACATAGACAGATTTTATGAAATAAAAGCGCGGATACAAGGCAAAAAGCACAGCAAGGTTGTACACCTTGCGAGCATTTTTAACGCGGTAGCCGCGTTTTTAGGGCATAAAAGATGCCTATGAAAATAGTGAATACAGGTTCTTAATTTCAAGCTGCCCTATCATTCCCAATAGGCAGCCTGAAAACTATTTACGAGCACGATTATAAATTCTGGGCATCATGCTTGCCAACACGGTCGCGCTAATCACAATGGCAATCCCCAGCCACGACAGCGCGCTAATCGGCTCGCGCAGCAGCACCACCGCCATCAAAATGCCAAACACGGGTTCCAGCGTAATCAGCAGCCCTGTTAAATTGGCGGGCACCCTGTCCATGCCCTTGTTCCACAGCCAATAAGCCAGCCAACTGCACCCGATGCTCAAATACGCCATGCCCAAAATGCCTTGCCAACTCCATGCGATGTGCCAACTTTCGGTGAGCACGGCGGTAAACGGCAGGCACAACGGCGCGGCGATGATAAACGACAGCGTGGTATAAGTGCTGGCGGGGATTTGGCGCATAAATTTTTGCGTGGGGCGCAGGATGGCAGAAAACACGATGCCCCCCGATAACACCATCGCGCAGCCCAATAGGCTAATTTCGCCGCCCTTGCCCGCGTGTTGCCCGCCCAAAATCAGCGTGAACACGCCAATAAACGCCAACACGCCACAAATCCAGTGATACCTGCGTGCCTTGTCGTCAAAAAAGAAATGCCCAATGAACACCACCAGCAGCGGTTCTAGCCCCAGCATGGTTAATGCGCTGGACGCGGATGTGTATTGCAAACCTTTAAATTGCAAGATGAGCACGGCGATGTAGTTCAAAAAACTCAGCCAAATCAGCGGTTTCCACGCGCTTTTGGGCAGCTTGCGAAACATCGGGATGCCGATGGGCAGCAAGATAACGGCAACAATCAGCAGCCGAAATTGCACCAGCAAAATCGGGTCTAGCATGGTTTCGGCAAATTTGGCAGCGATGAATGCGCTGCTCCATATCATCATGGCGGCGATTTGGTAGAACATGGCGGTGGCGGTGGTTAAGAAGCCGTGATGATACGCTTTGTTGGCGCGGTTTTGTAGCTTTCAGGCTGCCTAATCATGATGGGATAAGGCAGCCTGAAACGGCATCAAGCGCGGTAAAACATTTTGCCTACCATGAAAACGTCGCCCGCGCAGGCGGGTTTTGCCGTAAAATTGCATCTCGCATTCATGTTTACGGTTAGGCAGCCTGAAAATGGCTTTATCTGTCTAATTCACAACATTCACAACGCAAACACCCACAACAAGAGGAAACACCATGAAATCACAAATAGAACAAATCCTTATCCCCACCACCCAGCGCACGCTCGGCAGCGAAAAAGCCGTAAAAAGCGTTGCCGAAGAAAACGGCAGCCTGAAAGTGGCGTTGGAGTTCGGCTATCCCGTTGCCCACATCGCGCAGCAAATCCACGAAGCCATCGCCGCCGCCACGGGCAAACCCGTGAAGCTGGAAATCACGCACAACGTGGTCGCGCATAAAGTGCAAAATGGCATCCCCACGATTAAAGGCGTGAAAAACATCATCGCCGTGGCATCGGGCAAGGGCGGCGTGGGCAAATCCACCACCACCGCCAACTTGGCTACCGCGCTGGCAAAAATGGGCGCGCGCGTGGGCGTGTTGGATGCCGATTTATATGGCCCCAGCCAGCCCACCATGCTTGGCGTGGCAACGCAGCAGCCTGAAAAACAAGCGCAACAGCTCATCCCCGTAACCAATGCGGATGGCATTCAAGTGATGTCCATCGGCTTTTTGGTGGACACCGACCAAGCCGTGGTGTGGCGCGGGCCGATGGTGTCGCAAGCCTTGCAACAGCTTTTGATGCAAAGCCAATGGGATGATGTGGATTATTTGTTTGTGGATTTGCCCCCTGGTACAGGCGATATTCAGCTCACGCTGTCGCAAAAAATCCCTGTAACGGGCGCGGTGGTGGTTACCACGCCGCAAGACATTGCGCTGATTGACGCGCGCAAGGCGGTGGATATGTTTAACAAGGTGAACATTTCCATTTTGGGCGTGCTGGAAAATATGTCGGTGCACATTTGCAGCCAATGCGGGCATCGCGAAGCCTTGTTTGGCGCGGATGGCGGCAAAAATCTGGCGGCAAAATTAAACGTGCCGCTGCTGGGGCAACTGCCGCTGTCGCTGCCCGTGCGCGAAGCCATGGACGCGGGCACAGCGGGCGCATTGCTGGATAACCAGCCCGCCATTGCCGAAATCTACACCCAAGCCGCGTTCCAGATTGTGCTGGCGGTGGCGGATAAAGGACGCGATTTCAGCAGCAAGTTTCCGAAAATTGTGATTGAGTCGTAAGGCGTTCCCCACGCAATCAAGGCAGCCTGAAAACGGGTTTAATCGTTTTCAGGCTGCCTTTGCTGTAAGCAAGACAAAATCATAACGACACAATAAGTAGAGTGCGACTTTGCCACGCAGGCGGTTTACACAAGTTCAATCACAATCTAAATCCGCGTGCGTGCCTGTGGCACACATCCTACGCGCTGATTAAATTGGGCGTTTCTTGTTTACTCCGCAATATGCGCCATTTGCCCAAAGGCAGCCTGAAAAACAAGAAATGCCGTCATTACAATTTAACTCGTTCAACGCACAACAAAAGGCAGCCTGAAAACGGATAAAACCCATTTTCAGACTGCCTTCTATGCGCTGCGCCTCGCGCTATCACGCAAACGGATGCTGAATCAAAATCGTCTCTTCCCTATCGGGCCCTGTGGACACCATCGCAATCGGCGCGCCGCACACTTCTTCAATCCGCCGCAGGTATTTTTTGGCATTTTCGGGCAGCGCGTCATACGATTGCACGCCAAAGGTGGATTCCTGCCAGCCCGCCATCGTTTCGTAAACGGGCGTGCAGCCTGAAACCGCGTCTGCGCCGAAAGGCAGGATGTCGGTGGTGCTGCCATCGGGCAAGGTGTAGCCCGTGCAGATTTTCACTTCGTCCATGCCGTCCATCACGTCCAATTTGGTGATGCACATCCCCGTGATGCCGTTGATTTGGATGGAGCGTTTGAGCGCGGCAGCATCAAACCAGCCGCAGCGGCGCGGTCTGCCCGTTACCGAGCCAAACTCGTTGCCGCGCTCCGCCAAGCCCGCGCCGATGTTGTCAAACAATTCGGTGGGGAACGGCCCGCCGCCCACGCGCGTAGTGTAGGCTTTCACGATGCCCAGCACATATTGCAGCATTTGCGGTGGCACGCCCGCGCCTGCCGATGCCGCGCCCGCCAAGCAGTTGGATGACGTTACAAACGGATAAGTGCCGTAATCGATATCCAGCAGCGTGCCTTGCGCGCCTTCAAACAGCAGGCGTTCGCCGCGTTGGTTTTTGTCGTACAGCGTGCGCGGCACGTCGGCAATCATCGGCAACACGCGCGCGCGGAAGCCGTCGATTTGCTTCATCACATCGTCAAACTCAATCGCCGCCGCGCCGTGCAGATGCACCAGTTGCACGTTATACAACGCCAAATTGGCGCGCACTTTTTCGGCAACCAACTCCATGTTAAACAAATCGCCCGCGCGCACCGCCCGCCGCGCCACTTTGTCTTCGTAGGCAGGACCAATGCCGCGCCCTGTGGTGCCGATTTTTTTGTCGCCTTTGGATTGCTCGCGGGCTTGGTCTAACGCGATGTGGTAAGGCAAAATTAGCGGCGCGGTGCGGGCGATTTTGAGCCGCTGTTCCACATTGGGCACGCCTGCGGCGTTGAGTTCGTCGATTTCGCCGAGCAGGGCTTCGGGCGAGAGCACCACGCCCGAGCCGATAAAGCAGTCCAGCTTTTCATGCAAAATGCCGCTGGGAATCAGGCGCAATATGGTTTTTTTGCCGTTCACCACCAGCGTGTGCCCCGCGTTGTGCCCGCCTTGAAAGCGAACCACGCCCGTGGCTTGCTCCGCCAGCCAGTCCACAATTTTGCCTTTGCCTTCGTCGCCCCATTGTGCGCCGATAACGACTACGTTTTGTGCCATTTTTGATTACCTTTTAGGTTAGAGAAAGTGGGTTTTCAGGCTGCCTTTGGATGGGTTAGGCAGCCTGAAAAGGGGAAGGATGGGTTGGGGGGCTACTCGTTTTAGCTCCGCTGAAACTCATTTCATTCGTTTTCAGGCTGCCTTTGGCGTTTGCAATGCTTTGCAATCCCCATCGCCGAAATCGCAATCCAAAAAATCTCAATCACAAACGAGCCTAAATTGAAATGCACGCACAGGCTCAAAATCAGCAGCACCGCGCCCAAGCCGTTGAGCAAGTTATACGACAGCGAAGTGGGCTTCCATTTTTCGCTCACCACCAGCCAAAACGCCAGTACCACGCAGCCCATACCCGCAAAGCCGATGATATGCGCAGCAAGGCTCAGCATGTGCAGCGCAGATTCGCTCAAATCAAACCATTGTAAAACACCCATTGCTTATTCTACTTTCCATTCATCATTACATTGAACCAGCGTTTTCAGGCTGCCCGAATTGTCGGGCAAGCCATAATCCACCACCACGCACACGCCTTGCGCGCGCAATTTATCCACCGCATTTTTCGCCGCCGCATAATCTTTCTGCGCCACGCGCACCGCTTCGGGGCGTTGGCTGGCGGCCAGATACGCGCCAAACAAGCGCAAATCAAAGCTAAACCCCGTGGCGGGGCGGCTGCGCCCAAAGTATGCGCCCAAGCCGTCGTAGCGCCCGCCGCGCGCCACCGCGTCGTGGTAATCGGACGTGTAGGCGGCGTAGAGCAAGCCCGTGTGGTAGTTGTCCACGCGCACTTCCGCCAAATCAATATGCACCGCCTGCTCGGGAAACGCCGCGCACACCTGCGCCAGCACATCCAACGCCTGCGACACGGCGGTCAGCTGCGGCAGCCGTGCGCGGGCTTTGTCCAACACATCGCGGCTGCCGTAGAGCTCGGGCAGCGCCGCCAGCGCGTCAATCCAAATGTTGTCCAACTGCCATTGTTGCGCCAACCGGCGAACCGCGTTGCCATCTTTATCCTGCATCAGCGCGAGCAGCTGGCGGCTTTGCGCCTCGCCCAACTGCGCGGCGGCTGCAATCGCGCGGAACACGCCCAAATGCCCCAGCGACAAAATAATATTGCCCAGCCCGCCCACTTTCAGCGTTTTCATCATCAAATCAATAATTTCCACATCGGCAGCGGTATCCGCGCAGCCGTATAACTCCGCGCCCGTTTGAATCGGCTCGCGCGTTGCCAGCAAGCCATCGGGCTGGGCGTGCAACACGCTGCCTGAATAGCACAAGCGGTTAATGCCTTGGTTTTTCATCAACAAATGCGCGTCAATCCGCGCCACTTGCGGCGTGATGTCGGCTCGGATGCCAAGCTGCCAGCCTGTGATTTGGTCGGCAAGGCGGATGGTTTTCAGCGATAGGCCGTCGTCGATGTGCGTGAGCAGCGAGCGGCTGTATTCCATCAAAGGCGGCTGCACCAGCTCAAAGCCATGCGTGCGGAACTGGGCGAGTATCTGTTCTTTCACGCTTTCTAGTTGGCGCGCACGTTCGGGGAGAATGTCGGCGATGTGTTCGGGAAGCTGCCACGTTTGCATGATTATTGTCCTGTTTATGAAGCAAGTTTATGAGGCAAAGGAAAGGGTGGACTTTAACATAAAATAACATTGAGGGCAGCCTGAAAACGGGCAAAACAAAAAAGCCCAAACAACATTTGCTGTTCAGGCTGCAATTTGGTGGCCAGAGGCAGGATCGAACTGCCGACACACGGATTTTCAATCCGTTGCTCTACCGACTGAGCTATCTGGCCGAGAAGCTGCGCATTGTATGCAGGCTTGGGGCGGGGCGCAAGCGATTTGTTGGGTTTTGTTAAGCGGGGGTTGTTTTGTAAAGCATTTATTTTGCTCGGGCACGGGGAAGCGGGTGCGTTGAGGCAGCCTGAAACCATTGCGGCAGCCTGAAACGCGATTGGGCTTGCGATGAACACGATTCAAAGCACCGCCCAGCGCATTGCTGCGCAAAATCGGGTAAAATCGCGCTCCTGTTTTCAGGCTGCCTTATCGTGTGAACCATGTAAACAAGGCAGCCTGAAATTTCTTTTTCGTATTCAAAAAGGCAAACCACCATGACCCACACCACCCTATCCCAAGCCAAGCTCATCGTTGTGAAAGTCGGTTCCAGCCTCGTAACCGCCGAGGGGCGCGGCATAGACCAAACCGCGCTGGATAACTGGGCAACGCAAATCGCCGCCATCAAACGCAGCGGCACCAACGTGATACTGGTATCCAGCGGCGCGATTGCCGAGGGCGTGAAACGGCTGGGCTGGGCAAAGCGTCCCACCGCGTTAAACGAGCTGCAAGCCGCCGCCGCCGTAGGGCAAATGGGCATCGCGCAAGCCTATGAACACGCGTTTTCCGCGCACCGGCTCAACACCGCGCAAATCCTGCTCACGCACGAAGATTTGAGCGACCGCACGCGCTATCTGAACGCGCGCAGCACGCTGCAAACGCTGCTGGCGCAGAATATCGTGCCCGTGATTAACGAAAACGACACCGTAACCACCGCCGAAATCAAGCTGGGCGACAACGACACACTCGGCGCGCTGGTTACCAATCTGGTGGATGCCGACGCGCTGGTGATTCTCACCGACCAGCGCGGCTTGTATGACAGCGACCCGCGCAAAAACCCGCAAGCGCAGTTTATCAGCCAAATTTCCGCCGCCCATCCCGATTTGGAAAGCATGGCGGGCGGCGCGGGCACAGGCGTGGGCACGGGCGGGATGTACACCAAAGTGCTGGCGGCAAAACGCGCGGCATTGAGCGGCGCCAACACCGTGGTCGCCTCGGGGCGCGAGCCTGATGTGTTGGTGCGGCTGTGCGCGGGCGAGAGCATCGGCACGCTGTTCACCAGCGAATTCAGCCGCGTGAACGCGCGCAAACAATGGCTGCTGGGGCATATCCAAATTTCAGGCAGCGTTGTGGTGGATGCGGGCGCGGAAACCGCATTGCAACAAAGCCGCAGCAGCTTGCTGCCCGTGGGCTGCGTGCGCGTGAACGGGCATTTTCAGCGCGGCGAACTCATCGCCATTGTGAACAGCGCGGGCAAGGAAATCGCGCGCGGGTTGAGCAATTACAGCAGCGCCGAAGCGGAGAAAATCCTGCGCTGCCATGCCGACGAAATCGCCGCCAAACTGGGCTACGCGCACGAAGACGAGCTGGTGCATCGAGACAATATGGCGCATTGGTGATGCAGCCATCGGCAACGAGCCGCCGCTCTATTTAGATTAGATTTCAGGCTGCCTCGGCGGTTAAACCGGAGGCAGTCTGAAAACGCCCAAAGGCTCAATGGTCAATCAAACGCCGCAAAACCCGTTCGCAACAAACGTTTCAGGCTGCCTTTCCCTTGCAAACAAGGGTTGAGGCAGCCTGAAAATCGTTTTACCCGTTTCAGGAATCGCCGCGCGGCAGCAAGCTAATCAACCAAGCCACAAAGCGCACCAGCAGCGAAACGAGTTCATACAAGCCTTCCATGCGCGCTTATTGCAAGCCCAGTTGTGCCAACACACAAGCAGTCAAAAACTCGGCCTGCTCCGCAGAAGCGGCTGCCGAAACGGGCAAAATCACCGCGCCTTGCGCCGACAAAGTTTGCAGATTGTGCAACTGCGCCGCGGAAAGCACCGCTTCGCAAGGCGCAATCACCACAGGGCGTTTGGTTGCCAACGCCAATTCCGCCATGCGCGCGGCGGGCGATTGGGTTGCGCCGTTGGCAATCAAAGCCAAGCTGCCGCCACGCGCCGCAGGCACTACCACCGCATTCAAAGCGAAAGGCGACAAATGCTCATCGGCAAAACTCAGTTGCGCTTCGGTCGCATAAAAATGTTTGCGCACCGCCGCCGCGTCGTCCAGCGCAATGCCCGTTTGCGCAAACGCGCGCTCCGCCGCATCGTTAAATGCCAGGCAAACTTGTTTGCCCGCGCTCAGCAGCGCACGAATCACCGCCGCGCCGTAAACCGCGCTTTCGGGCGAAGTCAATGCCACGCCCACTCTGTTGCCGGTTGATTTCAGGCTGCCTGAAACCGCAACGGCCGCCAAAGTGGGTTCGCTGGCGTGGTCAATATCCATCCAGCCCGCGGGCTTGTTCATGCCCTGCTCCAAGCGCAACGCCACGCGTCTGCCCAATTGCAGCGCCTTGCCGTTGGGTTTCACCACTTGCGCGCGCAGTTGGTACAAATACGCAGGCTTGTCGTAGCCCGTTTTGCGCGCCAATTCGGCAATCGTGCCCGCTTCTTTAATCAACAATTCAAAGTTTTCAAAACGAATTTCTTGTACAGTTTTCATACTCTTCCCTGAGTTAAGATTAACAAACGAAGTGCGTAATATAATAGTTTGCCTAAACAATTTCAACTGCTTTTACTCAATTTATAGAGACAATTTCGTCCCACCCCGCCGCGGCAGCCTGAAAACAGCGGCCCCGCCTGCCTTGAAAAACCGCGCCCGCGCCCAATATAAACAGCCAAACCATCCACCACGGCACCATCATGAACCTAGCCAACCATTTTCTGCTTGCCATGCCCAATCTTGAAGATTCCTTATTTTCAGGCAGCCTGATTTACCTGTGCGAACACGGCGAAAACGGCGCAATGGGCGTTATCGTGAACAAACCCTCGCCTGTAACCATGAACGTGGTGTTCGCCGCCATCGGCAAAGACACGCCCGCGCGCTTTAAAAACCAATATGTGATGATGGGCGGCCCGATGCAAACCGAGCGCGGCTTCGTGCTGCACACGCCCATCGGCAACTGGGACAGCAGTTTGAGCATCACCGACAGCATCGCACTCACCACCTCGCGCGACATCATCGAAGGCTTGCACCAAGACGACGAAATCCAAGGCGCAGTGCTCACCATCGGCTATTCCGGTTGGAGCGCGGGGCAGCTTGAACAAGAAATCGCGCAAAACTCGTGGCTTACCGTGCCCGCCGACCCGCATATTCTGTTCGGCATCCCGCCCGAAGAACGCTATGCCGCCGCGTTCGGCAAACTGGGCATCCGCCGCGAAAACTTTGCCGGAGCGATGGGTCATGCCTGATTTTGCCGCACCCGCCAGCGGCGGCTGCCTTGCCTTCGACTTCGGCGAAACACGCATCGGTGCAGCGCAAGGCGATTGCCGCATCCGCATCGCCCACCCCATCGCCACGATTACCGGCAACAGCAACGATGAAAAATTCGCCCGCATCGCCGCGCTGATTCAAGAATGGCAGCCTGAAAACCTGATTGTCGGCCTGCCCGTACACATCGATGGCAGCGAACACGCGCTCACTCAGCTCGCCCGCAAATTCGGGCATCGCCTGAACGGGCGTTTCAGGCTGCCCGTGTATTGGGTGGACGAACGGCTATCGTCGGTTTACGCCGAAGAGCTGTTGCGCGAAAACGGCGTTCGCGGGCGCAAACAAAAGCCCGTGCTGGACCAAGTTGCCGCGCAAGCCATTTTGCAAAGTTTTTTTGACAGCGGCGCGGTAGATTTTTTTGACCGCCAAGCAGATGCGGACGACAGCGACAAGCCAGAGGCAGCCTGAAAACGGATGGGCGCGTTTCAGGCTGCCCTGTTGTTCGTGCCAACGGCGCAATCCGCCGCAAACCTTGCCGAACGCGCCAATCCGCCCTACCATTCACTTCTCCCATCCAGCAAAGGAATCATCATGAAAACATCCCTCGCCCTGATTTTCTGCGCGCTATCGCTCAGCCTAAGCGCAGGCACGGCAACAGCAAAAACCCGCCACGCCAAAGCAAGCCCCAAAGCCCGCCACGCCGCCCAAGCCTCGGGCAACGCCTTGCCGCTCAAAGCAAACGGCTGCGCCCACTTCACCGCCGGCAAAGGCAGCTACCGCTTTTTCGTGCCCGATGAGGGCAAAGCCCTGCACAGCAGCGCGAGCGGCGTGCTCACCGCCCCCGACGGCGAAACCTTATACATGGCGCGCGGCATCGATACCGACAGCGGCGCAGCATTTCATTTTGCCGATTTGCCCGAAGCGGGCAGCTACGCCGTTCGCTTTGACCGCGGCGGCAAAGTTTCCGTGTGCATTGAATAACCGCCAAACAAAACACAAAAAGGCAGCCTGAAAACGAGAATTTCCGTTTTCAGGCTGCCTTTGCGTTATTTGCTTGGCTTATTCGTCGCCGTCGTTGAGCGCGTTGATACTGTAACCGCCGTCCACATAAGTGATTTCGCCGGTAATGCCCGATGCGAGGTCAGACAGCAAGAATGCGGCGGTGTTGCCCACTTCTTCGATGGTTACATTGCGGCGCAAGGGGTTTTGCGCGGCAACGTGCGCCAGCAGCTTGCTGAGATCGGCGATGCCCGATGCCGCCAAGGTTTTGATGGGGCCGGCGGAAATGCCGTTGCAGCGGATGCCGTCTTTGCCCAAGCAGGATGCGGTGAAGCGGATGCCTGCTTCCAAGCTGGCTTTTGCCATGCCCATCACGTTGTAATTGGGAATCGCGCGCACTGCGCCAAGGTAGGTCAATGCCAAGATGGAGGCGTTGCGCCCGCGCATCATCGGGCGGGCGGCTTTGGCAAGCGCGGGCAGGCTGTATGCGGAAACTTCGTGGGCGATGTTAAAGGCTTCGCGGTTGATGCTGTCTAAAAAATCGCCGTTCAGGGCTTCTTTGGGCGCAAAGGCAATGGCGTGCACCAAGCCATCCAAGCCATCCCAATGCTTGCCCAAGCTGGCAAACGTTTGCGCGATTTCTTCATCGCTTTGCACGTCGCAGCGGAACACGAGTTCGGAATTGAATTCGGCGGCGAGTTTGCGCACGCGCTCTTCCAGTTTGTCCACCACATAGGTGAACGCCAGCTCCGCGCCTTGTTCGTGGCAGGCTTTGGCGATGCCATAGGCGATGGAGCGCTCGGAAATCATACCTGTAATCAGGATTTTTTTGCCTTGCAACATGGTCATTTTGTATCCTTCGATTGATTGGGGAAATTGGGAAAAACGCGTATTATAGTGGTTTTTATGGTTTTAGGCAGCCTGAAAAATGGAGTTGGCTGTTGGGATGGGTCGGATTTGATTTGGGTCAAAACAGCAGGCGGCGGGCAGTCTGAAAACGGGCGGGCGGTGGCGGTGGCGAGCGTTCCGCGCGGGTGTTTTTCAGGCTGCCCGATGCGTTGGCGCGACTGCCTGCTTTACTCTGCCGAGGCAGCCTGAAACGCCAGTTCGGGCAATTCAGGCTGCCGGTTTTCGTCTTGCAGGTGACTGATGCCGATGCCGATGAGGCGGTATTCGTGTTCGCTGGGCATGCGCTTGGCGAGCTGTTGGGCAGCCTGAATCAGGGTTTGCGCGCTGGGCAGGGCGGACGAATAGGTTTGCGAACGGGTGAGCGTGCGAAAGTCGCTGGTTTTGAGTTTGAGCGTGAGCGTTTGCCCGATGGTGTGGCGGCGTTGCATCTGCTGCGCCAAGTCCCGCGCCAAATCGGGAATGTGGCGGACGATTTGGCCCAGCGGCAAATCGTCGGGCAGAGTGATTTCAGTGGAGATTTGCACGCGCTCGCGCTCGGGCTCGACGGGGCGGTTGTCCACGCCGTGCGCGAGGTCGTGCAAGCGGTAGCCCCATCTGCCGAACAGGTTGATGAGCATGCCCAGCGGCACGCGCTGCAAATCACCCACGGTGCGCCAGCCTTGGGCGTTGAGCTTGGCGAGCGTTTTTTTGCCCACGCCCGATATTTTGCCCAGCGGCAGGGTGTGCAAAAACGCGTTCACATTTTGCGGCGCAATCACAAATTGCCCGTTGGGCTTGCGCCAATCGGAGGCAATTTTGGCGAGAAATTTGTTGGGCGCGATGCCTGCGGAAGCGGTTAGCCCCGTTTGGCGGTGGATTTCGGCGCGGATGGCGAGGGCGATGTCGCGGGCGTATGCGATGTTTTGCTTGTTGCAGGTTACGTCCAAATAGGCTTCGTCCAGCGCGAGCGGTTCGATAAGGTCGGTATGCAGCCTGAAAATTTGGTGGATTTGCCGGGAGACTTGGCGGTAGAGCGCGAATTGCGGCGGGATAAAAACGGCATGCGGGCACAGGCGTTTGGCGGTGGCGACCGCCATGGCGGAGCGCAAGCCGTATTTGCGGGCTTCATACGAGGCGGCGCAAATCACCGAGCGCGCGCCGTCCCACGCCACCACAACGGGCTTGCCGCGCAGGTGGGGCTGTTCGCGCAGTTCTACCGATGCGTAGAACGCGTCCATGTCTATATGGATGATTTTGCGTGGAGAGGTCATGGTTAATGGTATGGAGGCACCCTGAAAATGTATGCAGCGGCGTTTCGCTTTGCCCGTTTTCAGGCTGCCTCAAAGTATTCAACTTTCGCCTTGAAGCAGTTTGTCCAACGCCGCCAGCGCGCGAACGGCTTCTTTGTTGCCTTGCTCGGCGGCGAGCCGCCACCATTTTTGCGCTTCTTGGTAATCGCATTCAACGCCCGAGCCTTCGGCGTAGGACAAGCCCAAGTTCAACTGCCCATCCGCATCGCCCAGCTCGGCGGCTTGGCGAAACCATTGCGCGGCAACGGCTTCGTCTTTTTCCACGCCGTAGCCTTCTTGGTAAAGCATTGCCAAATTCACCATCGCATCGCTGTTGCCCAGCTCGGCGGCTTGCCGGTAATACTGCGCGGCGCGGGCGTAATCGCTTTTCACGCCCAAGCCGTCGTCGTAGCACACGCCCAAGTTATACAAGGCTTCATCGTCGTCTTGCTCGGCGGCGGCCTGCCAGTATTGCACCGCTTTGGCGTAATCTTGTGGCACGCCCAGCCCTTCAGCGTATAAACGCGCCAGCGAATTGGCGGCGTCCCATTCGCCCTGCTCAAAAGCCGCGCCGTACCATTTGAGCGCGGCGGCGTAATCCTGCGGCAGCCCGTCCAGCCCGTCTTCGTAGAGCGTGGCGATGTTCATTTGCGCGGCCGCATCGCCCTGCTCGGCGGCAGCGTTGTACCACTTGGCGGCGGCGGCAAAGTCGGTTTTCACGCCCAAGCCTTGCTCATACATAAACGCCAGCTGATATTGCGCGTCCACATCGCCCTGCTCGGCAAAGCGGCGGATGATGGGCGCGGCGGCTTTGTAGTTGCCCTTTTCAATGTGCGCGAACGCAGTGTTGAGTTGCAGATTTTTCAGCGAGTACGACATGGCAGTCTTTCGTATATTGAGGCAGCCTGAAAACCTGTTAACGCGTTTTCAGGCTGCGTTTGTTTAAACAAAAGCGCGGATTTTAGCGCACTTGCGGCAGCCTGAAAAAGGGCGTGCGCATTTTAGGCTGCCCCGCCGGTTGAAGTTCCCAATCAGGCAGCCTGAAAATGCTATAATCCGCCCGTTTTTTGACACGCCCAAAACAAAAGGATACCCCAATGTCTTGCGAACACCTCATCATGCAATACAGCACCTTCCCCAAAACCCCCAACAACGCCCTGCTGGAACCGATGTTTCTCGGGCAGCCGGTCAACGTTGCCCGCTACGACCAACAAAAATACGAAACCTTTGAAAAACTGATTGAAAAGCAAATCTCGTTTTTCTGGCGACCCGAAGAAGTCGATTTATCGCGCGACCGCATAGACTACGCCAACCTGCCCGAACACGAAAAACACATCTTCATCAGCAACTTGAAATACCAAACCCTGCTGGACAGCATCCAAGGGCGCAGCCCCAATGTTGGCCTGCTGCCGCTCGTTTCCCTGCCCGAGCTGGAAACATGGATTGAAACCTGGTCGTTTTTTGAAACCATCCACAGCCGCAGCTACACCCACATCATCCGCAACATCGTGAACGACCCCTCCGTCGTGTTTGACGACATCGTGCAAAACGAATACATCATCGCCCGCGCCGAAGACATCGCCTGCTACTACGACGATTTGATTGAATACACCCAATATTTCAACCTGTTGGGCGTAGGCACGCATCAAGTGAACGGCAAAACCGTCGTCGTGTCCGAGCGCGAATTAAAGAAAAAACTTTACCTCTGCCTGATGTGCGTGAACGTGCTGGAAGCCATCCGCTTTTACGTTTCCTTCGCCTGCTCGTTTGCCTTTGCCGAGCGCGAACTGATGGAGGGCAACGCCAAAATCATCAAGCTCATCGCCCGCGACGAAGCACTGCATCTCACCAGCACGCAACACATGCTCAACTTGATGCGCGGCGGCGCGGAAGGCGCGGAATGGGCGGAAATTGCCGCCGAATTGCAAAACGAATGCTTCGAACTCTTCAAAAAAGCCGCCGAGCAAGAAAAAGAATGGGCAGAATATCTGTTTAAAGACGGCAGCATGATAGGCTTGAACAAAGACATCCTGTGCCAATACGTTGAATACATCACCAACGCCCGCATGCTTGCCGTGGGCTTGCAGCCGGCGTTTGAAAAAGCCACGCAAAACCCGATTCCGTGGATTAACACCTGGCTCTCGTCCGACAACGTGCAAGTTGCGCCGCAGGAAGTGGAAATCTCGTCTTACCTCATCGGGCAAATTGACGCCGAAGTCAAAACCGAAGATTTGGAAGACTTTGAACTGTAAACAAGCAGACGATAGGCAGCCTGAAACCCATTTTCAGGCTGCCTCTGTTAGCGCATTCACTTGATAGCCACTCCCGTTTTGCATACAATCCCGCATTTTGCAAAATCAACAGAAAGCCCCACCATGGCAGCATACAACACCCAAAAAGTCCTCACCGTACACCATTGGACCGATGCCTATTTCAGCTTCACCTGCACGCGCGACGAAAGCCTGCGCTTTGAAAACGGGCAATTCGTGATGATTGGCGTGATGGGCGACAACGGCAAACCCATCATGCGCGCATACAGCATCGCCAGCCCCAACTGGGAAGAACATTTAGAATTTTTCAGCATCAAAGTGCAAGACGGCCCGCTCACCAGCCGCCTGCAACACATCAAAGTGGGCGACGACATCTTCATCAGCAAAAAGCCCACAGGCACGCTCATCGCCAGCGACCTCAACGAAGGCGGCAAACACCTTTATCTACTCTCCACCGGCACAGGGCTTGCCCCGTTTTTAAGCATCACGCGCGACCCCGATATTTACGAGCAATTTGAAAAAGTGATTTTGGTGCACGGCGTGCGCCACAAACAAGATTTAGCCTATTACGACCACTTCACACGCGATTTGCCCAATCATGAATTTCTCGGCGACATGGTGCGCGAAAAACTGATTTACTACCCCGTCGTCTCGCGCGAACCCTTTGAACACCACGGGCGTTTAACCGACCTGATGAAAAGCGGCAAACTGTTTGACGACATCGGCTTGCCGCCCATCAACCCCAAAGACGACCGCGCCATGCTCTGCGGCAGCATGCCGATGAACGCCGACACTTCCGCCATACTAGACAGCTTCGGCTTGGTCGCCTCCCCAAAAACAGGCGTGCGCGGCGATTATCTGATTGAACGCGCCTTTGTAGAACAATAATTTTTTGCTCATTAGGCAGCCTGAAAACCATAATCCGTTTTCAGGCTGCCTAAAACACACCTCATTACTATAACTATGGCACAACGCTCCAAATCCTCCCCCGCATGGCTGCACGAACACGTTAACGACCCCTATGTCAAACGCGCCCAAAAAGACGGCTACCGCGCCCGCGCCGCGTATAAATTGTTAGAAATCAACGAAAAAGACAAGCTCATCAAACAAGGCACGGTTTTAGCCGACTTAGGCTCCGCCCCCGGCAGTTGGTCGCAAATCGCCGCCAAACTGGTAGGCAAAACAGGCAAAGTGTTCGCGCTGGACATCCTGCCGATGGACGCGCTCGACGGCGTGGATTTCATCCAAGGCGATTTCCGCGAAGAAGCCGTGTTGGCCGAGTTTGAACGCCTGCTGGATAACCGCGCGCTAGACCTTGTAATTTGCGATATGGCACCCAATATGTCGGGCAACGACACCATAGACCAAGCGCGGAGCTTTTATTTGTGCGAACTGGCGTTAGATTTCGCCCGCGGGCATTTGAAAACAGGCGGCGCGTTTTTGGTGAAAGTGTTTCAAGGTTCGGGCTATCAAGAATACATGGCTGCCATGCGCGAAGTGTTCGGCACGGTGCAAACGCGCAAACCCGATGCCTCGCGCAATCGGTCTAGTGAGATTTATTTATTAGGCAAGAATAAACACTAAGGCTGCCTGAAAAATACTTTACAATCCCTTTCATTTTTCTCATCAATAGGAGTTTGTTTCTGTGGGAAGCAACTTAAAAAACCTCGTTGCAGGGGCGATTTTATTTTTGGGCATCGCCTTTGGCGTGCAATATATGCGCGAAACCAAAGTGGATAACCAGCAAATTGAATATTCTCAATTTATCCAACAAGTTAAAGCAGGGCAAATCAGCAGCCTGAATATTGAAGGCTCGCCTATCGGCTACGAAATCAAAGGCGAGCGCAAAGACAAAACCACGTTCAAAACCAACGCGCCGATGGACGACAACTTGGTAACGCTGCTGGTGGACAACAAAGTGCGCTTTAAAGTTACACCCGAAGAAAAACCAGGCTTTTTAAGCAGCATGTTTATGAGCCTGCTGCCCGTGCTACTGTTGATTGGCGCGTGGATGTGGTTCATGCGGATGCAATCGGGCGGCGGCAAAGGCGGCGCGTTTTCGTTTGGCAAAAGCCGCGCCAAGCTGCTGGATAAAGATGCCAACACGGTGAAATTTGCTGATGTGGCCGGCTGCGATGAAGCCAAAGAAGAAGTGCAGGAAATCGTGGATTATCTGAAAGCGCCCGACCGCTATCAAAGTTTGGGCGGGCGTGTGCCGCGCGGCATTTTGCTGGCGGGCAGCCCTGGGACGGGCAAAACCTTGCTTGCCAAAGCGATTGCGGGCGAAGCGGGCGTGCCGTTTTTCAGCATTTCGGGTTCGGATTTTGTGGAAATGTTCGTGGGCGTGGGCGCAAGCCGCGTGCGCGATATGTTTGAGCAAGCCAAGAAAAACGCGCCGTGCATCATCTTTATCGACGAGATTGACGCAGTGGGTCGCCAACGCGGCGCAGGCTTGGGCGGCGGCAACGATGAGCGCGAGCAAACGCTGAACCAACTGCTGGTGGAAATGGACGGCTTTGAAAGCAATCAAACCGTGATTGTTATCGCCGCGACCAACCGCCCCGATGTGTTAGACCCCGCGCTGCAACGCCCCGGGCGGTTTGACCGCCAAGTGGTGGTGCCGCTGCCCGATATTCGCGGGCGCGAGCAGATTTTGAAAGTGCACGCGCAAAAAGTGCCTTTGGACAAGAGCGTGGATTTGACTTCGCTGGCGCGTGGCACGCCAGGGTTCTCGGGCGCGGATTTGGCGAATTTGGTGAACGAAGCCGCGCTGTTTGCAGGCCGCCGCAACAAAATCAAAGTGGACCAAAGCGATTTTGAAGACGCAAAAGACAAAATCTACATGGGTCCCGAACGCCGCAGCATGGTGATGCACGAAGACGAAAAACGCGCCACCGCCTACCACGAAGCGGGGCACGCGATTGTGGCGGAAAGCCTGCCGTTTACCGACCCTGTGCACAAAGTAACCATTATGCCGCGCGGGCGCGCGCTGGGCTTAACTTGGCAGCTGCCCGAGCGCGATCGCATTTCTATGTACAAAGACCAAATGTTGAGCCAGCTTGCGATTTTGTTTGGTGGGCGCATTGCCGAGGATATTTTCGTGGGACGCATTTCCACCGGCGCATCCAACGATTTTGAGCGCGCCACGCAAATCGCCCGCGATATGGTTACGCGCTACGGCATGAGCGAGCGCATGGGCGTGATGGTGTATGCAGAAAACGAGGGCGAAGTGTTCTTGGGACGCAGCGTTACCCGTTCGCAAAATATTTCCGAGAAAACGCAGCAAGACGTGGATACCGAAGTGCGCCGCATTTTGGACGAGCAATATGCCGTTGCCTACAAAATCCTCAGCGAAAACCGCGACAAAATGGAAACCATGTGCAAAGCGTTGGTGGAATGGGAAACCATCGACCGCGACCAAGTGCTGGAAATTATGGCAGGCAAACAGCCCAGCCCGCCCAAGGATTACAGCCATAATGTGCGCGGGAACGGCGAGGTGATTGACGGCGTGGAGTTTGAAACGCTGCCCGAAGTGGACGAAGCCGAGCAAGCGACAGCCGAGGCGGCAAACTTGGCAAAACCGCAGCCTGAAACGGCAGATAATGCGGCGGACGAAGCCACGCCAGCCGTTGAACAAGCGCAAGCCGCTGCGCTATCCGACAACGGCGAAGAGCCGAAAAACCAAGCCTAACGCCGATAAAAGGCAGCCTGAAAACGAGCAAAGCAAGTTTCAGGCTGCCTTTTTGAGTATAATGCGGCGTTTGTTCGGCAGCCTGAAAAGCCGCCCGCGTTACCATCATCCCCAAGCATTCATCATGAAAAAATTATCCCTCATTGCCGCCGCGCTGTTGCTTGCCGCGTGCAGCAGCACACCGCCCGCCCAATATTACCAACTGCCCGACAGCGCGTTCAGGCTGCCTGCGCAAAGCAATCCCGCGCACAACATCGGCGTGAAAATCGTGTTGGCAGCGCCGATCAATGGCGACAGCCTGCTCTACCAAAGCGATGAGCACACGCTCACCCTCGCGCAGCAAAACCTGTGGGCATCGCCGCTGGACCAAGCCCTTGCCCGCGCCTTGGCAAACAAGCTCAACGCAGCAGGCAGCCTGAAATACCAGCCCGCCGAAGCCAGTAGCGCGCAGCTTACTGTTTACATAGACCGCTTCCAAGGCAGCTATCGCGGCGAAACCGAAATCAGTGGCTATGCCCGTTGGCAAAACGGCACGCAAACCCCGTTTCACGTTACCACGCCGCAGCAAGGCGATGGCTACGCCGCCATGCTCAACAGCTTGGATAAAGGCTTGGCAAGCGTTGCCCAGCAAATTGCGCGATAAAGGCAGCCTGAAACCTTTGCCAAACCTGCAACTGATGACTCACCGACATCTTGCCAACCCATAAAGCCCTATTAAATAAACCATTTGGCGACGAACCCTCGCCGCTCCATGTGAGATTTCAGGCTGCCTCTGGCGTTTGCCCTTGGCAACAGGTTTACCAGCATTGCGCTGCCGCCCCGCTCGGGCAGCCTGAAAACCCAAAAGCAGCCTGAAACGCTGTTTCCCCGCCCTGCCCTTTTCAGGCTGCCCCAACGCTTTACTCCGTCCTATCTCCCACACCATGCACCAATTCTCCATCCACACCCGCAGCGGCGAACACCTCGGCTTTCTGGTAATGCTTGCCGACGATGAAACCAGCCCCCAGCCCGAAAGCGGGCAGCTCGCCCTGCAAATCCAACCCGCCGCGAAAAACACCGCGCTCGCCCGCCTTGCCCAAGCGCAAACGCTCTATTGGCAAACCGCCGGCGACCACGTCCGCATCCGCGACGAAGACGGCGACCACCGCGCCAACATCCGCCAAGAATGGCTCATCGTCGGCGGCGAACACTACCAACTCAACGACTTAGAAGGCAGCCTGTAAACATGGAAAGCCTGTATATCCTTATCCCCATCAGCATCCTGCTCGCCTTTTTGATTGGCTACTTTTTTTGGTGGTCGGGCAAAAGCGGGCAGTTTGACGACCTGGAAGGCCCCGCCCACCGCATCTTGATGGATGACGACGACACCTACAACAAAACCCCTCCGAAAGACACGCCATGAAAAACGATTTCGCCTTCGCCACCAGCCGCCGTTTCGCCCCGCTATTTGGCACGCAATTTTTAGGCGCGTTAAACGACAACTCGTTCAAAACCACGCTGTTCGTGCTGATTAGCTTTTACGGCTTGGGCAAAAACGACACCATCCCGTCCGAACAAATGCTCAACGTGGGCGCGCTGCTGTTTATCCTGCCTTATTTCCTGTTTTCATCGTTTTCGGGGCAGCTTGCCACGCGCTACAACAAAGCCCGCCTCGCCCAAGCCACCAAAGTGTTGGAAGTGGCGGTGATGGCGGTGGCAGGCTTCGGTTTTTACATCCAATCCGCGCCCCTGCTGCTGTTGTGTTTGTTTGTGATGGGCACGCAATCCACGCTGTTTGGTCCTGTTAAATACGCCATCTTGCCCGAATATCTTGCCGAAAAAGAACTCATCATGGGCAACGGTTTGGTTGAATCGGGCACGTTTATCGCCATTTTGCTCGGTCAAATCATCGGCACGGCGGTGGCGGGCGAAAGTCCTTTGATTCTCGCAGGCTGGGTGGTGTTGATTGCCGTTTTGGGCTTGGCAACCAGCGCCGCCATGCCATCGGTTGCGCCGAAAGAATCCGAGCTGAAAGTGGATTGGAACATCGCCCGCAGCACGCAATCGCTGGTTGCCCAAGCCTATAAGCAGCCTGAATTGTTTACCGCCATCATGGGCATTTCGTGGTTTTGGTTTATCGGCGCGGTGTACACCACCCAGCTGCCCACCTTTGTGCGCATCCATTTGCATGGCAACACCGCTGTTTACAATCTAATGCTCACGCTGTTTTCCATCGGCATCGCCACAGGCTCTATCGCCTGCGCCAAGCTCAGCAAAGGCAATTTGAAACTTTGGCTGGTAACAGTGGGCGCAACGGGGCTGGCTATTTTTGGCAGCGCGTTGGTGTTTGTGTTATACGGCGTGCAGTTTTCAGGCAGTCTGAACGACTTGCAAGGCGCAAGCGCGTTTCTGGCGCAAAGCATGGCGTATCCCGTTATCCTGCTGATGATTGGCATCGGCTTTTTTGGCGGATTTTTTTCGGTGCCGCTGTACACATGGCTGCAAACCGCATCATCTGATGAATTTCGCGCCAACGCCATCGCGGTAAACAACATTCTTAATGCCGTGTTTATGGTTGCCGCCGCGCTGATGAGCATCGTGCTGCTCACCTTGTTCAACAGCATTTTGCTGCTTTATTTAGTCGTTGCCTTGGGCAATATCGGCTTTTTGTATTACTTGGGCAAACGCGCGCCGCAGCTATTCAAGCGCGGATAATGTTTGCAACCCACAGGCAGCCTGAAAATGGGAAATCATTTTGATGACGCCGAAACGTGCTTCACTCATTTCAGGCTGCCCTACCCCATCCACCTTCTCCCTACCATCAACACCATGACTACATCGCCCCCACAGCAGCCTGAAACACCAAACGAACACCCCAACAGCAGCCTGAAAACGCCAGACAGCGCCACCGCCCACGCGCAAAAAAAACGCAAAACCATCGTTATTTGGCTGCGCGTGATTGCGCTCTTGTTCGCAGGCTTTTTTCTGCTTAGCCAATGCGGCATGAGCAAGCCCAAAGCCAAAGCCGCCATCGTGCAAAGCTGCGTGCAAAACGTGCCACACGCGCCCAAATGGCAGCAAGATCTTGCCAAACGCAGCCTGAAAGACGACGATGGCGCACTCGTTGCCCAATATTGCCTTTGCATGTGGGATGAGCCGTTGCAAAAACTCTCCGCCCAGCAAATCCAATCGTTTGCCAAAATCTCGCCCGAGCAGCAATTGGCGCTGCTAGGCGGCGCAGAAGCATTCAGTAACCGCGATGCGCAATGCATTGCTAATCTAGGAGCGAAAAAATGATTAACACCGAAAACACCGTTTTACTCGTTGTGGACATCCAAGAGCGGCTGTTGCCCGCCCTGCACGAAAACAGCGCATTTCTCGCCGCCTGCCGCCAATTCATTACTGGCGCAAACCTGCTGGGCATCCCCAGCATCATTACCGAGCAATATCCCAAAGGCTTGGGTGCCACCGTGCCCGACATCGCCTTGCTCACCCCCAATGCGCCCAAATTCAGCAAAACCCAGTTTTCTGCCTACACGCCCGAAGTCGCCGCCGCGCTGCAACAAAGGCAGCCTGAAAGTGGGCAAGCTCAAAACATCATTCTAATCGGCTGCGAAACGCATATTTGCATGCTGCAAACCGTGTTAGATTTGCGCCAACAAGGCTACAACGTTTTCATCCCGCAAGAATGCGCCACATCGCGCATCGCCGCCAACAAAGCCAACGGCTTGCAACAAATCCAAGCAGCAGGCGGCGTGGTGAGCAATAATGAAAGCCTGTTGTTTATGCTGCTCAAAGACGCGCAGCATCCGCAGTTCAAAGCCATTTCCAAATTGATTGTGTGATTTCAAACGCGGCAATCCGCGCCCCAAAGGCAGCCTGAAAACGTATTTCCCGTTTCAGGCTGCCTGATTGTTTAAACGCATCCCCCGCCCCGCCCATTACTCTGCTAAAATCGCACGTTTTTTACTTCATCCGCAAAGGAACGCAAATGATCGATTTCGCACACGCCGCCGATGGCGCGGCAGCAGCCGGCCAAAGCCCATGGTCAGCCATTTTGATGTGGCTGCCGCTGTTTGCCATTATTTACTTTATGATGATTCGCCCCAACCAAAAACGCGAAAAAGCCCGCCAAACCATGATTAGCGAGCTGAAAAAGGGCGACCGCGTGCTGCTCGCCGCAGGCTTTTACGGGCGCGTGATTAAAACAGGCGAACACGTCTTCACCATCGAGCTTGCCCGAGGCGTGAACATCGAAGTGGACCGAAACGCCATCGCCGCCAAAGTGGATGCCAACGCCAACCCCGTTGAGCCCGAAGCCGCAAACAGCCAGCCGCCCGCAGCCAACTGATTTCAGGCTGCCCGCCCCCCGAAAACAGCAATGGCGCGTCCGTTGCTGTTTTCCACGTTTTACCGATTATCCTTTCAAGACAGCCTGAAAACGGAAAAGCCACAGGCAGCCTGAAAACCAAAGGAAAAAACATGAATCGTTATCCGCTTTGGAAATACCTGCTGATTGCGTTCACGATTGTGCTAGCCGTCATCTACACGCTGCCCAATCTGTACGGCGTAACCCCAGCCATCCAAATTTCCACCAACCGACAATCCATCACCATTGACAGCAACACCGAAAAAACCGTTGCCGATGCGCTGCAAAAAGCCAATATCCAGCACGGCGGCATGTTTATCGCAGGCGGCAGCCTGAAAGTGCGTGTGTCCGACGCCACCAAAATCTCCGCCCGCGATGCCATTGATGCCGCGCTGGGCGAGGGCTACATCGTCGCGCAAAACCAAATCGCCAACAGCCCCGAATGGCTGGAAAAAATCGGCGCCAAACCCATGTTCCTCGGCTTGGACTTGCGCGGCGGCGTGCATTTCACCATGCAAGTAGACATGAAAGCCGCGCTGGAAAAAACGCTTGACCGCTATGCCGGCGACATCCGCCGCACCATGCGCCAGCAAGACATCCGCGTGGGCGGCATCCGCAAGCAGGAAAACAGCCTTGTGGTGCCGTTCCAAGACGCGGCCGACATGCAAAAGGCCCTGCCCGAATTGCAAAAAATGCTGGAAGGCGCGCAAATCAGCAGCAACGGCAACGAGATTACCGTGGCGCTGCCCGACGCGCTGCTGGCGCAAATCCGCAGCGATGCTGTGAAGCAAAATATCACCACGCTGCATAACCGCGTAAACGAGCTGGGCACCGCCGAGCCCGTTATCCAACAGGCGGGCACCGACCGCATCGTGGTGCAACTGCCTGGCATGACCGACACCGCCAAGGCCAAAGACATCATCGGGCGCACCGCCACGCTGGAAGTGCGCATGGTGAGCAGCGACATGGCGCTGTACGCGCAAGCGCAAAACGGCAACATCCCCGATGGCTACGAACTGCTCAGCGACAACGAAGGGCATCAGTTCTTGGTGAGCAAGCAGGTGGAACTGACCGGCGAAAACATCAACCAAGCGCAGGGCAGCCAAGACCAGCAAACCAAGCTGCCGATTGTGAGCCTTGCGCTGGACAGCTCGGGCTCGTCCACCTTTGCCGATTTGACCACCGCCAACAAAGGCAAAATCATGGCAATGGTGCTGATTGACCAAGGCAAAGCCGAAGTGGTAACCGCGCCGCGCATCAACGAACCGATTACCGGTGGGCGCGTGCAAATCACAGGCATGGCAAGCCTTGCCGAAGCCAACGACGTTGCCCTGCTGCTGCGCGCAGGCTCGCTGGCCGCGCCGATGAAAATTATTGAAGAGCGCACCATCGGCCCCTCTTTGGGCGCGGAAAACATCAGCAAAGGCATCCATTCCACCGTGTGGGGCTTTGTGGTCGTTACCGTGTTCATGATTGTGTATTACCGCCTGTTCGGCATTTTTTCAGCCATTTCGCTGTCGGCTAACCTGTTGTTCCTGTTTGCCATTTTATCCGCCCTGCAAGCCACGCTCACGCTGCCGGGCATCGCCGCCATGGCGTTAACGCTGGGTATGGCGATTGACTCTAACGTGTTGATTAACGAGCGCATCCGCGATGAACTGCGCGAGGGCAAAAAAGCCCAAATCGCCATCAAAGAAGGCTATGACCACGCTTGGGACACCATTTTGGATTCCAACTTAACCTCGCTGATTGCGGGCATCGCCCTGCTGATTTTCGGCACGGGCCCCGTGCGCGGCTTTGCGATTGTGCATTGCTTGGGCATTATGACTTCCATTTATTCATCCGTTGTGGTGTCTCGCGCCTTGGTGAATTTGTGGTACGGCAACCGCAAAAAGCTGCAACATCTCTCCATCGGCGTGCGCTATCCCGCCGTGTTAGACAAAAAAGAGGAGGCTTGATATGGAACTCTTTCATTTTAAACGCGACATTCCGTTTATGAGCTATGGCAAGCTCACCACCTTCATTTCATTGGCAACGTTTATCCTCGCCGTTATCTTTTTATTGACGCGCGGGCTGAATCTGTCGGTGGAATTTACGGGCGGCACGCTGATGGAAGTGGAATACGCTTCGGCACAAGGCGCGGATTTGAACAAGGTGCGCCACAGCTTGGACACGCTGAAAATGGGCGAAATCCAAGTGCAGGCACTCGGCACCAACAAACACATTATGATTCGCCTGCCCAACCGCGAAGATTTGTCTTCCGCGCAGCTGTCCAACCAAGTGATGGACGTACTGAAAAAAGACAGCAGCGATGTGAGCCTGCGCCAAGTGGAGTTCATCGGACCTGCGGTGGGCGACGAATTGGTGAGCCACGGTTTGACCGCGCTGGGCATGGTGGTTTTCGGCATCATCATCTATTTGGCAATGCGCTTTGAATGGCGGTTTGCCGTGTCTGCCATCATCGCCAATATGCACGATATTGTGATTATTCTCGGCTGCTTTGCCTTTTTCCAATGGGAGTTTTCGCTCACCGTGCTGGCTGGGGTGTTGGCGGTGTTGGGCTATTCGGTGAACGAATCGGTGGTAGTGTTTGACCGAATCCGCGAGAATTTCTACAAAGGCTCCATGCGCAACCACAGCGTGCCCGAAGTGATTGACAACGCGATTACGCATACCATGGGACGCACCGTGATTACCCACGGCTCAACCGAGGCGATGGTGATTTCCATGCTGATATTTGGCGGCGCAGCGTTGCACGGCTTCGCCATGGCACTGACCATCGGCATTGTGTTCGGGATTTACTCTTCCGTGCTGGTGGCCAGCCCCTTGCTGCTGATGTTCGGGCTAGACCGCCACAATATTGTGAAGCAGAAAGTGCAAAAAGAAGAAGCGGTGGTTTAACCGCCGCAGATGGTTTTCAGGCTGCCTTATCGGATGCGATAGGCAGCCTGAAAATTATTGGACGAAATGGCAACGGTTCGTTGCCAAATGGTGCATTGAATCAGCGGCGCGGATTGCAAGCCCCAATGTCGACGAGCCGCCGCTCCATGATTGCGCCAATCCGTGTTACCCGGTTTTCAGGCTGCCTTATCAGCAACGATAGGCAGCCTGAAATCTATATTAAGGCACATCAAGCGTTTTCAGGCTGCCCTACTCCGCTTCCGCCAGCGCAAACGCCACCACCTGCTCCCGCTCGTCGCTCAGGCTCAGATGCACCCGCGCAATGCCGCGCGCCGCCAGCCAAGCCGCCAATTCGGGCGCGCAGGCAAACACCGGCTTGCCCAGCCCGTCATGCGCCACACCGATAAAACGCAGGCTCACCGGCTCGCGGATGCCCGTGCCCACCGCCTTGGCAAACGCCTCTTTTGCCGCAAAGCGTTTCGCCAAAAAGCGCGCGGGCTGCGCGTGCGCGGCGTAGGTTGCCCATTCTTGCGCCGTTAAAATGCGCCGTGCCAGCGCATCGCCATAGCGTTGATGCAACGCCGCAATGCGTGGCACGGCGACAATATCCGTGCCAATGCCGTAAATCATTTTCAGGCTGCCTATCGGATGCCGCTGCGCGCGCGGAACATGGCTTCCTTCATCTGCCGAATCGCATCGGGCAAGCCCAAAAATATCGCTTGGGCGATGATGGAATGCCCGATGTTCAGCTCCACAATCTGCTCAATCTGCGCAATCGCGCCCACATTCTGCACGGTCAAACCGTGCCCCGCGTTCACCGTTATCCCCAAGCCGTCGGCAAACGCCGCCGCCTCGCGGATTTTGGCCAACTCCGCCGCGCGCGCCGCAGGCGTGGGCGCATCGGCATACGCGCCCGTGTGCAATTCAATCACCCGCGCGCCGCAATCATAGGCAGCCTGAATCTGCGCCCGCTCGGCATCAATAAACAGCGACACGCGAATGCCCGCCGCGTGCAGGCGCGCCACATAATCGCGCACCTTTTCAGGCTGCCCCGCCACATCCAAACCGCCCTCGGTGGTTACCTCGGTGCGCTTTTCGGGCACGATGCACACGTCTTCGGGCATCACTTGCAGCGCGTTAGCCAGCATTTCTTCGGTCATCGCCATTTCCAGATTCATCCGCGTTTTAATCGCCTGCCTGATGGCGAACACATCCGCGTCTTTGATGTGGCGGCGGTCTTCGCGCAGATGCAGGGTAATCGCGTCCGCGCCGTTGGTTTCCGCCACCAAAGCCGCTTCCAGAGGGCTGGGGTAAGATGCGCCGCGCGCGTTGCGCAACGTGGCAACGTGGTCAATATTGATGCCGAGTAACATGGTTGTTTCCTTAATATTTGTTTACAAAAAAACGGGCGCAGTTTAGCACTTTCCGCCTGTTGCTTAGGCAAATTTTGCTTATTTACTCAAATTCTAACCGTTGCCCCAATCTTGTTTGACATATGTCAAAACGAAACTTTGAGCTATCCCCCATAATGCGCTGCATCGTAAAGACGACGCAAGTTGTTGTTTTGAGATATTTCTAAATTGTTTTCCTCTTGATGTGTGTGTTTCGGTGTGAACGCTGTTGGTTCACACCGTTTTTTTTGCCTGCGATTTGCGGCAGCCTGAAACCTGAATACGGGTCAGCCATCTCGGCGAACTTTTGATGCGCCATCGGCGGCAGGCTTCGCAAGGGTTTCAGGCTGCCTCTGCCGTTTTTCCCCGCTTAGGCAGCCTGAAACGCCTGCACCGCCGCCATAAACGCCGCCATCTTCTCGGGCGATTTCACGCCCGCCGCGCTTTCCACCCCACTGGACACATCCACCGCCTGCGCGTGCGTAACGCGCAAGGCATCGGCAACATTCTCTGCGTTTAATCCGCCCGACAAAATCCAATGCCCGTTTAGCTTTTTAGGCAGCATCGTCCAATCGAAGGTGTGCCCTGTGCCGCCGTATGCGCCGTGAACAAAGGCATCAAACAGCACGGCGCGGGCATCGGCGAAATCGCGCAGGGCGGCGGTGATGTCGGCGGGGGTTTGCACGCGCACGGCTTTGAGATAGGGGCGGCGGAATTGTTGGCAGAAGGCGGGTGTTTCGTCGCCGTGGAACTGCAAAACGTCAATCGGCACGCGGGCGAGGATTTCGCGGATGCGCTCGGCGGTTTCGTTCACAAACAGGGCGACCACGCTGACAAACGGGGGCAGCACGCGCACGATGGCTTGCGCTTGGGCGATGGTTACGCAGCGTTTGCTGCCGGCGAAAAAAACCAGCCCGATGGCATCTGCGCCCAGTTGCGCGGCGAGTTGGGCATCTTGGGGGCGGGTGATGCCGCAGATTTTGGTTTGGATTTTGGTCATGGTTTTTTTAGGGTGGGTTGGGGTGGGGTTAATGGGCAGCCTGAAAAACGTGGTTTGGCGTAATAGTCAAACAGGTGTTTTCAGGTTGCCTTAATGTTGGCGATTGGGTATCGGATAGGCAGCCTGAAAATGAGATTGGGCTGTGGCTTGGTGGGCAAGCGAGTTGCCCACCCTACGGCATTGGATGAACAGCTTGAAACTCTTGGAGCATCGGTGGCTCGACGATATTTTAATGGCAAGCGCAACCTAGTTTTAATGGTTATTTGGCGACGAGCCGTCGCCGTTCCATAGGCAGCCTGAAATGTGGTTTGGCGTAATGGTCAAACAGGCGTTTTCAGGCTGCCTTAATGTTGGATTGGTTGTGATTTGGTGGGCAAGCGAGTTGCCCAACCTACAAGGCTTGCCGATATTTTAATGGCGAGCGCAACCTAGCTTTAATGGTTATTTGGCGACGAGCCGTCGCCGTTCCATAGGCAGCCTGAAATGTGGTTTGGCGTAATAGTTAAATGGGCGTTTTCAGGCTGCCTTAATGTTGGCGATTGGGTATCGGATAGGCAGCCTGAAAATGAGATTGGGCTGTGGCTTGGTGGGCAAGCGAGTTGCCCACCCTACAAGGCAGCCTGAAATTGGGTTTAACGTAAACAGCAAAAACCCACTTTTTCAGGCTGCCTATTAGCTCAACTGGCGGTGGAACACGAGCGTTTGGTATTCATCCGCCAGTTGCCTGCCCAGCTGCTCGGCGATGTAAACCGAGCGGTGCTGCCCGCCTGTGCAGCCGATGGCGATGGTTACATAGCTGCGGTTTTCTTGGCGGATGCGCGGCAGCCAGCGGTGCAGGAAGTGGAAAATGTCGCCTATCATTTCGTTCACCAGCGGCTGGGTGGCAAGGTAGTCTCGGATGGGCTGCTCTTTGCCGTTGTAGGGGCGCAGGGCGGGGTCGTAATAAGGATTGGGCAGGCTGCGCACGTCAAACACGAAATCGGCGTGCGGCGGCGCGCTGTGTTTGAAGCCAAACGAGATGATGCTAACGAGCAGGCGGTTGTGGTCTATGCCTATCCATTGGGCAACAAGGTGGCGCAGTTGTTGCGCGGTAAGGCTGCTGGTATCAATGCAGTAGGCGTGTTCGCGCAGGGGGGCTAGCCATTCGCGCTCGCGGTGCAGGCTTTCGGGCAGGGTGATGTGGTTGCGGGCGAGCGGGTGGCTGCGGCGGGTTTCGGAGAAACGGCGCAGTAACACGGCTTCGTTGGCTTCTAAAAATAGGAGGCTGACTTGATGCCCCGCGCGGCGCAGGGCAATTAGGGTTTCGTGGGCGGTGTGGGTGTTGAGGTTGGAGCGGATGTCTATGCTGATGGCGATTTGGTCGTTGGCGGGGCGTTGGTGGCTGTGCAGCGCAATCAGCTCAGGCAGGAGTTCCAGCGGCAAATTGTCTATGCAAAAGAAGCCGTTGTCTTCCAGCAGATTGAGGGCGATGGTTTTGCCTGAGCCTGATAAGCCGCTAATCAAGATTATTTTCATGGCTGTTCTCTTCGGGTTTGTTCATCATGCTTTGGTGGCGTTCCAGGAATTCTTTGGTGCTGTCTTTGCCGTGGCGTTGCAGGATGTAGTTGCGCACGGCGGCTTCCACCAGCACGGCAAGGTTGCGCCCTGCGGCAACGGGCAGCGTTACCGAGCGGACGGGGACGTTCAATATCGTTTCGGTTTCGGTGCGGATGCTGAGGCGGTCTAGCGTTTTCATGTAATCGTCATCCGCCAACACAAGGTTGATAATCAGGCGCAGGGTTTTCTTGGGGCGGATGGCAGTTTCGCCAAACATATGGCGGATATTGAGCACGCCCAAGCCGCGCACTTCCAAAAAGTCGCGCAACACGGGCGGGCAGCGGCCTTCCAGGTTTTCGGGCGCGGTGCGATACAGCTCAATCGCATCGTCGGCAACCAGGCTGTGCCCGCGCGAAATCAGTTCCAGCGCGAGTTCGCTTTTGCCCAGCCCCGATTTGCCGGTGAGCAGCACGCCGATTTCAAACACGTCCAAAAACACGCCGTGTTTGATGGTGGAGGCGGCAAGCACGCGCTGCAAATAAATCCGCAGCACGTCCATCAGATAGGGGCTTTCTAGCTTGGAGGTGAGCAGCGGCGTGTTGTGCGTGTGGCAATAATCGCGCAGGCTTTGCGGGATGGGCAAGCCGTTGGCGACAATCACCAGCGTCATCGGAAAGTTGAACAGCTCGTTCAAGCCCGTGTGGTGCTCGGCCTGTTCCAATTTTTGCAGATAGGCGACTTCGGCAACGCCCAGCACTTGCACTTGGTTGTGATGGATAAAATTCAGATGCCCCACCAGCGCAAGCACGGGGCGATCGGCTTCCACAGCGATGCGGTTATCGCCGCCTGCCGCGCCTGCCGCCCACGCCAGTTGCAGTTTGTGTTGGTTGTCTTGATAGAGCTTGCGCACGGAGATGCTGGGCATGGGAGTTCCTTTTTGGGTTTTCAGGCTGCCTTTGGGGGCGGGGCATAAGGCAGCCTGAAAAGCGTTGGAATGGTTTAATCGGATATGAGCCAATCGCCTTTTCAGGCTGCCTCAAATACAAATACAAAAGGGCGTATTGCGCATACACCCTGTTTACACGTTTACGCCATAAGGCAGCCTGAAACGAAGTTCAGCGTAGCTAAAACCGCCTTTATGCCAACAACAACGCCCGCGCTTCCTCGGGCGTTTGGCAGGAGCGCAAGGCTTCGCGCACGCTTTTTTCGTTGAACAGCCTCGCCAAATGCGACAGCAATGCCAAATGCTCGCCGGTTGCCGCTTCGGGCACCAGCAGCACAAACACCAGCGACACGGGTTTGTTATCGGGTGCGTCAAATTCAATCGGCTCTTTCAGCCGCACAAACGCGCCTGTGGCGGCGAGCACGCCGGCGTGCCGTCCGTGCGGCATGGCAACGCCCTGCCCCAGCGCAGTTGAGCCTAAGCGTTCGCGCGCAATCAGGCAGTCAAACACTTCGGTTTGCGACAGCCCGCTTTGCTCGGCAAAAAGCTGCGCCACGCATTCAAACAGGCGTTTTTTGCTGCTGATTTCAGCGTCTAAAATAATATGGGAAACAGGAAGAATATCGTCAAGAGAAGTCATGAGGCGTATGCCTTTGAGTGATTGGGCGCGAATTTTAACGCTTGCTTACATTGGCTTCAATGGTTTTTACAGTTGGCGGTTTCAGGCTGCCTCTGCCGTTTGCAAAACCGACAACCGATGGCGCGTCGGCGGCTCGCCGACATCTTGGAAACCAGTCATACTCTGTTTAATCAGCCATTTGGCGGCGAGCCGCCGCTCCATTTTTAGTTTTCAGGCTGCCTGATTGCCTAAGCCCAAAGGCAGCCTGAAAACTACTCTTCATCACTCTCTTGCCATGCTTGGCGTAGGATGTGCGCTTCCCGCTTGCGTTGCTGTTTGCCGGTAAGGCGGTTTTCAGGCTGCCTCAGTTTAAGCGGGCGGTTCATGTGCCGCTCAATGCGATAGCCTGTGGCTTCGTTGGCATCAGCAAAATAATATTGCGAGGTGGTGCCGATGCCGATGCGTTGCAGGCGTATGTCTTTTTCGGCGCACCATTTTTCACGCCTGTCCCAAGTGTCGCGCAAATGTTGCCTTAACGCTGTTTCGCTTAACCCTTGCCCCAGCATAGCGAGCCTACTGTATGTGAATGGATTTTTGGCGAATAGAAAATCGTAAAAGCGTTGGAAATGCCGGTTGGCGAGTGCCAACACTTCCAGTTGCGCGGCTTCGTTCAGCTTGGGGTTTTCCAAAATGGAGCGGTATAGCCCGAGCGGGTTGAAGTCGGCGTATTTTTGATGGTGGGCGATGTAATGGCGGTATTCCGCTATACTCATTTGGTTGAATTTTTTGTTGATTTTCATGTTGTTGTGTTTTCAGGCTGCCTTAATGGATGGCGGGCGGCTTGGGCTATTTGATGGTTGGATGGTGTAAGCAACGGATGATTCTACGGTGGTTGCGATTGAGCGTTTTCAGGCTGAAACCTTTGCAAAACCGACAACCGATGGAGCGTTGGCGGCTCGCCGACATCTTGGTAAACCAGTCATACTCTATTTAATCAGCCATTTGGCGGTGAGCCGCCGCCGCTCCATTTTGGGTTTCAGGTTGCCTTATGATTTGGTTTGCAAACAACGAATTATCCGCCCATACGCAGGCGCAGCCTGAAACGCAGTTCGGCGTAGCCCAAACCCGCAATCCGCCTTCACAACCCCTTTTCCACCTCCGCCCACGCTTCCAAAATCAACTCCGCGCGATTGGCTTTCAACAATTCGGCATCGGACAACATCTGCCGCCATGCGCGCGCGCCGTGCAGGCCGTGCATCAAGCCGAGATAGTGGCGCGCCATGTGGCGCAAAATCGTACCGCGCCCCGCAGCCAGCTGCGTTTGCGCGTAGGCGTAGAGCCGTTGTATCAGCTCGGGGTAGCTGATTTCAGGCTGCCTGCTATCGTAAAACAGCCTATCCCAATCGCGCATCATCATGGTGTTGTGGTACGCCTCGCGCCCAATCATCACACCGTCCACATGGCGCAGGTGTTCGGCGATTTCGGCGTGGGTTTTGATGCCGCCGTTGATGATGATTTCCAAATCGGGAAAGTCTTGTTTTAATTGGTAAACATACTCGTATTTGAGCGGCGGGATGTCGCGGTTTTCTTTGGGCGACAAG
Organism: Kingella bonacorsii; assembly: GCF_016623605.1. NCBI lineage: Bacteria > Pseudomonadati > Pseudomonadota > Betaproteobacteria > Neisseriales > Neisseriaceae > Kingella > Kingella bonacorsii. The sequence continues at coordinate 416,444 of NZ_JAEHNZ010000001.1, forward strand.
CCATCCAGCCATGCGTTGCGGGCGTGCACGATATAAGTGCGCACGGGCGTTTTTTCGCGCAGCGTGCCCACAAAATCGCGCACGCTGCTGTATTCGGTTTGCTTGTCCACGCCGATGCGGTGTTTCACCGTAATATCGCAATCGGGCGCGGCTTGCTGCATGGCGTTCAGACAATCGGTAACCAGCGCCACTTCGTTCATCAAACACGCGCCAAACGCGCCTTTTTGCACGCGTGGGCTGGGGCAGCCGCAGTTTAGGTTGATTTCATCGTATTGATATTGCGCCACTTTTTTCGCCGCTTGCGCCAACTGCGCGGGGTCGCTGCCGCCCAATTGCAAGGCGATGGGGTGTTCGCATTCGTTGTATTCCAGAAACCGCGCAGGATCGCCGTAGATAATCGCGCCTGCGTTAATCATTTCGGTGTAGAGCCATGCGTGGCGGCTGATTTGGCGGGCGAGATAGCGGAAATGGCGGTCGGTCCAGTCTAGCATCGGCGCAATGGATAGCGTGCGCTTGGGGCGGGGAGTTTGCATTTTCAGGCTGCCTATTCACAATCAAAAGGTGGCGGATTTTAGCATTTTCGGCGGGGCGGGTTGGCTACTCTGCCACAAATCTTTTTGCCTGATGCAGCCTGAAAATATACCGTCCTTCCATTTGGCGTATACCGGATTGTTGCACATCCGCCAAACCCGTTAAGAATAAAGGCAATTCTGCTTTACAGCTCCCTAGGAACAGCTATAATGCGCGCGCATTTTGCATTTTTTAACCGTTTTGAAAGGGATGTAACAATGAATTGGTATTTTGCCGTTTTGAAAAATTATGTGGGATTCAGCGGGCGGGCCCGCCTCAAAGAATTTTGGATGTTTATGCTGTTCCATGTCATTGCGGCATTTGTGTTTGGTTTTATTGATGGATTGTTGGGCATGATCAACCCAAAAACAGGTTTGGGGCCCATTTGCGGTCTGTATCTTTTGGCAACCTTTCTGCCTGGGTTGGCAGTTCAAATACGCCGTCTGCACGACACAAACCGGAGCGGTTGGTTCAGTCTAATCGGAATTATTCCTTATGTGGGCCTTATTATTGTTTTGGTTCTGTGCGCCATGAAAGGGACGGAAGGCGACAACGATTACGGCGAAGACCCGCTGGAATCTGAATATGAAAACAATGGCGACTAAACCGCCGCATCCGTAAATTCGTATTAGCCGAGGCAGCCTGAAAACCGTGGGGATTTTCAGGCTGCCTTATCTTTAAATTCTGTTAAAATCCGCATTTTATTTCCTTTTATCCTTTCAGGCTGCCTGAAAATACCATCCGCTTTTCAGGCAGCCTGAAACCTTTATCCCGACACTTCGACAACCGTATGAAAAATATCCGCAATTTCTCCATCATCGCCCACATCGACCACGGCAAATCCACCCTCGCCGACCGCTTCATCCAACACTGCGGCGGCTTGGAAAACCGCGAAATGAGTTCGCAGGTTTTGGACAGCATGGACATCGAAAAAGAGCGCGGCATCACCATCAAAGCGCAGACCGCCGCGCTGAACTACAAAGCCAAAAACGGCGAAACCTACCTGCTGAACCTGATTGACACCCCGGGACACGTCGATTTTTCCTATGAAGTATCGCGCAGTCTGTCCGCTTGCGAAGGCGCGCTCTTGGTGGTGGACGCGTCGCAGGGCGTGGAAGCGCAAACCGTGGCCAACTGCTACACGGCGATTGATTTGGGCGTGGAAGTCGTGCCCGTGCTGAACAAAATCGACCTGCCCGCCGCCGACCCCGACCGCGTGGCGCAGGAAATCGAAGATATCATCGGCATCGATGCGGTGGGCGCGGTCACCTGCTCCGCCAAATCCGGTTTGGGCGTGGAAGACGTGCTGGAAGAAATCGTGGCCAAAATCCCCGCCCCCGAAGGCGATGAAAACGCGCCGCTGCAAGCCGTGATTATCGATTCGTGGTTCGACAACTATGTCGGCGTGGTGATGCTCATCCGCGTGAAAAACGGCAGCCTGAAACTGAAAGACAAAGTGCGCTTTATGTCCACCAAAGCCGAATCGCAGGTGGAGCAGCTCGGCGTGTTCACGCCAAAATCGGTGCAGAAACAAGAGCTCAAAGCGGGCGAAGTGGGCTTTCTGATTACCGGCGTGAAAGAGCTGGGGCAGGCGAAAGTGGGCGACACCGTTACCCTTGCCACCAATCCCGCCGCCGAGCCGCTGCCGGGCTTCAAAGAAGTGCAAAGCCAAGTGTTCGCAGGGCTGTACCCCGTGGAAAGCCACGACTACGAAGCCCTGCGCGACGCGCTGGAAAAGCTGCAACTCAATGATGCGTCGTTAAAATTTGAGCCCGAAGTGTCGCAGGCACTCGGCTTCGGTTTCCGCTGCGGCTTTCTCGGCTTGCTGCATTTGGAAATCGTGCAAGAGCGCTTGGAGCGCGAGTTTGATATGGATCTGATTACCACCGCGCCCACCGTGGTGTATGAAGTGATCCTGAAAAACGGCGAAAAAATAGACGTGGAAAACCCGTCCAAACTGCCCGACATCGGCACGATAGAAACCATTATGGAGCCGATTATCACCGCCACCATCCTTGTGCCGCAGGATTATGTCGGCAACGTGATGACCCTGTGCAACCAAAAACGCGGCGTGCAGCGCAATATGCAGTACCTCGGGCGGCAGGTGATGCTCACCTACGATTTGCCGATGAACGAAGTCGTTATGGACTTTTTTGACAAACTCAAATCCACCTCGCGCGGCTATGCCTCGCTGGACTACGAGTTCAAAGAATTTCAGCCTGCCGATTTGGTGAAGCTGGACATTATGGTAAACGGCGACAAAGTGGACGCGCTCAGCCTGATTGTCCACCGCCAAACCGCCATGCAGCGCGGCCGAGAGCTGGCGGCGAAAATGCGCGAACTCATCCCACGCCAAATGTTTGACATTGCCGTGCAGGCTGCCATCGGCGGGCAGATTATCGCCCGCGAAAACGTCAAAGCCCTGCGCAAAAACGTGCTCGCCAAATGCTACGGCGGCGACATTACGCGCAAGAAAAAACTGCTGGAAAAACAAAAAGCCGGTAAAAAACGCATGAAACAGGTGGGGAATGTGGAGATTCCGCAAAGCGCGTTTTTAGCGATTTTGGAGATTGGGGATAAATAAGGTTTTCAGGCTGCCTGAAAAACCATTCGCCAACCCACCCACACCGCAAGGAAACCCACCATGAGCAACAAGCTCACCGCAACAGAAAAAGCGCAAAATATCGGCATCCTAGTCGGCACATGGCTCGCCGTTTTCGGCTTGAATACTTTGGCACGCACGCCCAAGCCCATGTCGCAAATCATGCAGATGGTCGGCATGGTCGTTATTTTTTGGACCATTCTTGCCGCTGTTTTTTCACTGGTGTTTTTTGTCAAAACCCTAATCGGCAAACGCGACCATTCTTGGAAAACCATCCTGCTTCTCACCGTTTTACTGTGGCTTTGGATGGCTGTTTACGGAAACATATAAAACGCAGTTTTCAGGCTGCCTGAAAAGCAAAAATAGCTGCCCAACCCATTTTCAGGCTGCCTAAAACCACCCAATCTAAACCACCCGCAACAAAGGAATCCCCCCAAGTGAACACCAACTTCATTCTCTACGGCGCCATCGCGCTCTTTATCGTCGGCATCATCATGCTGGCAACCAGCAACAAAAACCGCTTGGCAACAGGCGATTGGAGCAACACCCTGCAATGGGGCTATCTGCTGATGATGATAGGCGTATTCGGCATGCTCTCCGCGGGCTTGGCGTGGAGTTTCACCGCCGTGCTGCTGCTGTTTACCGCGTTCACAGGGGCGGTTTGGCTGTGGCAAAAATTAAGCCGCAAAGGGCAGCCTGAAACCCTGCCCGACAGCAACCATCTGCGCGACTACATGGCGGGCTTTTTCCCCATCATTGCCGTGGTGTTTGTGGTGCGCACGTTTATCGTTGAGCCGTTTCAAATCCCGTCCAGCTCCATGCGCTCGGGGCTGGTGAAAGGCGATTTTATTTTGGTGAACAAGTTTAGCTACGGCATTCGCGTGCCTGTGTTGAACACGGTGGCGATTCCCACAGGCAGCATCCAGCGCGGCGATGTGGTGGTGTTTAACTATCCTGTTGAGCCGCAAAATAATTACATCAAGCGCATTGTGGCGGTGGGCGGCGATACGGTTGAATATAAAGACAAAATTTTAACGGTAAACGGCAAAGCCAGCGTGGATGTGCCACAAGGCGGCTACACTTATCCCGATGATGGCAACAGCAATATCCCGCGCCAAGCCGAGCGTTTTCAGTCCACCTTTGAGGGCAAAACGTTTGATGTGCTGAAAGTGGACGGCGCGCCTTCGGTGGATGCGCCCACATGGAATCATTACCAAGCCATGTTCGCGCAAACGGGCTTTGAAAGCGGCTTGCAGCAAAATTGCGAATACGCGGAAGACGGCAGCGGCTTTAAATGCAAAGTGCCCGCGGGCAAATATTTTGCCATGGGCGACAACCGCGACAACAGCGCAGACAGCCGCTATTGGGGTTTTGTGGACGATAAGTTGATTGTGGGCAAGGCGTTTATGATTTGGTTGAACACGGGCGACATGAGCCGCGTGGGCACGATGATTAAATAAACAGAGGCAGCCTGAAAACGGGATGACGAGTTTGCGCAATGCAAAACTGTTTTCAGGCTGCCTTTGGCTTTACCATCGGCATATTGTTGCCCGCCAACCCATTTTCAGGCTGCCTATCCGCCCCCGCGTAGGCAGCCTGAAAATATCGCCATCATGCTAAAATAGCCCACTTCATAAGGACACTCATCATGCAATCCCAAAACATCATCGTCGGCTTATCGGGCGGGGTGGACAGCTCCGTAACCGCCGCGCTGCTGCACCAACAAGGGCACAACGTGCGCGGCATCTTTATGCAAAATTGGGAAGACGACAACAACGACCAATATTGCAGCATCAAGGAAGACTCGCTCGACGCGATGGCGGTCGCCGACATCATCGGCATAGACATAGACATCGTCAATTTCGCGGCGCAATACAAAGACAAAGTATTCGCCTATTTTCTGCAAGAATACGAAGCGGGCAGAACGCCCAATCCCGATGTATTGTGCAACGCCGAAATCAAATTCAAATGCTTTTTAGACCACGCCATCGCCCAAGGCGCAGAAGCCATCGCCACGGGGCATTACGCCCGCAAAGAAGTGCGCGATGGCATGCATTACCTGCTCAAAGGCGCGGACGGCAGCAAAGACCAAAGCTATTTCCTCTACCGCTTGCAACCCTTTCAGCTTGAACGCGCCCTATTCCCGCTGGGCGGTATGCAAAAAACCGAAGTGCGCCGCCTTGCCAGCGATTTCAGGCTGCCCACCGCCGCCAAAAAAGACAGCACGGGCATTTGCTTTATCGGCGAGCGCCCGTTCCGCGAATTTCTGCAAAAATACCTGCCCACCCACAACGGCAACATGGTAACGCCCGAGGGCAAAATCGTCGGCAAACACATCGGGCTCACGTTTTACACCATCGGGCAACGCAAAGGCTTGGGCATCGGCGGCGCGGGCGAGCCGTGGTTTGTGGCGGGCAAAAACCTCGCCCGCAACGAATTAATCGTGGTGCAAGGGCATGATGCCCCCCTGCTCTATTCAGGCAGCCTGAAAATGAACCAGCTATCGTGGACGCTGCCCGAAAAACCCGCCGCAGGGCGCTACACCTGCAAAACCCGCTACCGCATGGCAGATGCCCCGTGCGAACTGCGCTATTTGGATGACGACACCGCCGAGCTGATTTTTGCCGTGCCGCAATGGGCGGTTACCCCCGGGCAATCCGCCGTGTTATACGATGGCGACATCTGCCTTGGCGGCGGCATTATCACCGAAACCGATAAACCGATTATCGTGCCATAGGCAGCCTGAAAGCCGTATGCCGTTTTCAGGCTGCCCATCCAGCCCTTTCAATCCCACCCAAGGACACCCAACATGGAAAAAATCTGGCTCAACAGCTACGAAGCAGGCGTAAACGCCGAAATCGACCCCGCGCACTACACCTCGATGATAGACGTAGTGCAGCAAAGCGTTACCAAGTTCGGCGACCAAACCGCCTTTTACAGCATGGGCAAAGAACTCAGCTACCGCCAAATCGGCGAGCTGTCCGACCACTTCGCCTCCTATCTGCAAAACGTGCTCAAACTGCCGCGCGGCGAGCGCGTTGCCGTGATGATGCCCAACCTGCTGCAATACCCCATCGCCGTGTTCGGCATCCTGAAAGCAGGCTTGGTGGTGGTAAACACCAACCCGCTTTACACTCCGCGCGAGCTAGAACACCAGCTTAACGACAGCGGCGCAAGCACCATTGTTGTGCTGGAAAACTTTGCCAACACGCTGGAATTGGTACTGCCGCGCACGCAAATCAAAAACATCATCATCACCAGCGTGGGCGAAATGTTTGGCGCAATCAAAGGCACGTTGATGAACTTTGTGCTGCGCCACGTCAAAAAAGCCGTGCCCAGCTATCAATTAGCAGGCACAACCTCGTTTCAGGCTGCCTTAAAGCAAGGCGCAGCCCAGCCCTTTAAACCCGTTGCGCTTACCCGCGACGATCTCGCCTTTTTGCAATACACAGGTGGCACCACAGGCGTTGCCAAAGGCGCAATGCTCACGCATGGCAACATTTGCGCCAACATGATGCAAGGCGGCGAATGGATAAAAGCCAAGCTGGTGGAAGGCAAAGAAGTGGTCATCGCCGCCCTGCCCCTTTACCACATCTTCGCGCTCACCGTGAACTTGCTGCTGTTTTTCAAGGCGGGCGCAAAAAGCATTCTCATCGCCAACCCGCGCGATTTAGACGGCTTTATCAAAGAATTGAAAAAACACCCCGTAACCGTGTTCATCGGCTTAAATACGCTGTATCGCGGCTTGATGAACAACCCCGAATTTAAAACCGTGGATTTTTCCACATGGAAACTTGCCCTCGGCGGCGGCATGGCAACCCAACAAGCCGTTGCCGAACAATGGTTTAAGCTGGTGCACATCCCCATTGTGGATGCCTACGGTCTAACCGAAGCCAGCCCCGGAGTGTGCGTAAACCCGCTCAACGCCACCGAATACTCGGGCGGCATTGGTTTGCCGCTGCCCAGCACCGAGGTGCAACTGCGCGATGGACACGGCGGCGAAGTGCCCATTGGCGAAGCAGGCGAGCTTTGGATACGTGGCCCGCAAGTGATGCGCGGCTACTGGAATCGCCCCGATGAAACCGCCAAAGCCATCGACCAAAACGGCTGGCTGGAAACGGGCGACATCGCCGTGATGAACGAAGCGGGTTGGCTGAAAATTGTGGACAGAAAAAAAGACCTGATTGTGGTTTCAGGCTTTAACGTTTACCCCAATGAGATTGAAGACATCGTAGTCGCCCATCCCAAAGTGCTGGAAGCCGCCTGCATCGGCGTGAAAAGCGACAAAACAGGCGAGGCGTTAAAACTATTCGTGGTGAAAAAAGACCCCAGCCTCACCGCCGACGAACTCATCGCCTACTGCCGCACCCAGCTCACAGGCTACAAAGTGCCGCGCGATATAGAGTTCCGCGACGAACTGCCCAAATCCAACGTGGGCAAAATCTTGCGCCGCGAACTGCGCGACAGCTAAGCGCCAAGGCAGCCTGAAAACGCCTAACCCCTTTCAAAGAACATCCGCATGAAAACCGTCATCATCGACTACGGCATGGGCAACCTCCACTCCGTGCAAAAATCTGTCCACGCCGCCGCAACGCGCGCAGGCATCGCCACCCAAATCCAACTCACTTCCCGCGCCCAAGACATCTACGCCGCCGACCGCGTTATCTTCCCCGGCCAAGGCGCGATGCCCGACTGTATGGCAGCGCTCAACCGAAGCGGGCTGGCCGAAGCCATCCGCGATGCGCTGAAAAACAAACCCTTTTTCGGCATCTGCGTGGGCGCGCAGCTCTTGTTTGAACACAGCGAAGAAGGCGACACCCAAGGCTTGGGCTGGTTTTCAGGCTGCGTCAAACGCTTTGATGCCCAGCAAACCGATGCCCAAGGCAACCGCCTCAAAGTCCCCCACATGGGCTGGAATAACGTACACCAAACCCAAGCCCACCCCCTGTTTGCCCACATCCCGCAAGATGAACGCTTTTATTTTGTCCACAGCTATTATTTCGCCCCCGCGCAGCCTGAAATCACCCTTGCCACCAGCCAATACCCACAAGAATTTGCCTGCATCATCGGCAAAGACAACGTATTCGCCACCCAGTTCCACACCGAGAAAAGCCACGAAGCAGGGCTGCAACTGTTGCAAAATTTCCTACACTGGCAACCCTAAACCCATAAAGACTTAACACTTAACTATGTAAATTTGCTAAAATACAAAATAAATTACATAGCTTAACTCAAATCATGCAACTTATCCCCGCCATTGACCTCAAAAACGGGCAATGTGTCCGCCTCAAACAAGGCTTAATGGAACAAGCCACCGTCTTTTCAGACAGCCCCGCCAAAATGGCGCAGCACTGGCTGGAACAAGGCGCGCGCCGTTTGCATTTGGTGGATTTAAACGGCGCATTTGCGGGCGAGCCCAAAAATTTCCCCGCCATCGCCGAAATCCTCGCCGCCGTATCCGCCCATATTCCCGTGCAACTGGGCGGCGGCATCCGCGATTTAGCCACCATTGAAAAATACCTCAATCTCGGGCTAACCGATGTCATCATCGGCACCTCCGCCGTTAAAAACCCCCAATTTGTGCGCGAAGCCTGCCGCGAATTTGCAGGGCATATTATCGTGGGGCTGGATGCCAAAGACGGCATGGTTGCCATTGATGGCTGGGCAACCGTAACCGAACACCGCGTCGCCGATTTAAGCCAACAATTTGAACATGATGGCGTAAACAGCATTATCTACACCGACATCGGCAGAGACGGCATGATGAGCGGCGTAAACATTGAAGCCACCGTCCATCTTGCCCGCGCGGTCAATATCCCCGTCATCGCATCGGGCGGCCTAACCAATCTGGACGACGTGCGCGCGCTCTGCGCCGTGCAACACGAAGGCATCGCCGGCGTGATTACGGGGCGCGCCATCTATGAAGGCAGCATTCAATTCAACGAGGCGCAACGGCTTGCCGATTTCTTAACGGCAGCCTGAAAATTGAAATTAAACGTTTTTTCATAACAAACAACAAAAAAGGAAACAATTATGTACGGTTCATTTTTGCTAATTGCGTTTATTTTAGGTTTTTGGTGCATTTGGTCTGCCAACCGCGATGTCAATTCATTGGGTGAAGCGTTGGGCTTCACCGTGTTGGCGATTGTCATCAAGTCGACGATGGAATGGAGCGGCATGCCCGATTTTGACGCGCATCTTTTGACCACTTGGGGCATTTTGTATTTGTTTACCGTGGTGGTGTTGGAAGCGATTGACCGCTTTTCCGAAAGCATGGGGATGAACATGGGCATCGCGCTGGTGGGCTCGGCGGGCTGGTTCTTCTTGGCGAAATATTTGTTTAGCGAAGCGGGCATTGCCAAAGTGGCAAGCTGGGTAGGCTAAACGGCAGCCTGAAATGATTAAAGACACCGTTATCCTTTGTTGATGGGGATAACGGTGTTTTTTGTTTTTTGTTTTTTGGGTGATTTCAGGCTGCTTACTGTAAACATAAAAGAGGCAGCCTGAAAAATAAGAAATGCCGTCATTCCCGCGCAGGCGGGAATCTTGCTTAATATTCAAAAATTATCGTAAAAACAAATTATTATTTAAGTTTAACCAAAATTCCCATCTGCGCGGGAATGACGGACGTTACTATTTCTTGTTTGATTTTAGGTTTTGCAAAGATTTCAGGCTGCCTAATTATTTAACAAGAAAGGCAGCCTGAAAACGCTTGCACCGCATCAACACAAGGCGCAAATCTATTTTCAGGCTGCCTCTATCGCATGGCGCGGCAACGACTGCCCTACCCCTTCGCCAACTCCGCCTGCATCGCCTGAATCACGCCCGCATAATCATCCGCATCAAAAATCGCCGAGCCTGCCACAAAAGTATCCGCGCCTGCGGCGGCGGCGGCGGCGATGTTGTCCACTTTAATGCCGCCGTCCACTTCTAGGCGGATGTGTCGCCCGCTGCGTTGCTCGTAGGCATCCAGTAGGGCGCGGGTTTGGCGCAGTTTTTCCAGCGTGTGCGGGATGAATTTTTGCCCGCCGAAACCGGGGTTCACCGACATCAACAACACCATGTCCAGCTTGTCCAACACGTTTTCCAACACTGCAATCGACGTGGCAGGGTTTAACACCAAGCCCGCCTGTTTGCCCGCGTCTTTAATCAGCGACAGGCTGCGGTCCACATGGCGGCTGGCTTCGGGGTGGAAGGTGATGATGTCTGCGCCTGCTTTGATAAACGCGCTAATCATGTTGTCCACGGGCTCAATCATCAGGTGCACATCAATCGGCGCACTCGTGTGCGGACGCAACGCGGCGCAAATCATCGGACCGAAAGTGAGGTTGGGCACATAGTGGTTGTCCATCACGTCAAAATGAATCATGTCTGCGCCGGCGGCGACCACGTTGCGCACTTCTTCGCCCAAGCGGGCAAAATCGGCGGAAAGAATGCTGGGGGCGATGCGGTATTTCATGGCGTGTCCTTTGTTGGCAAGATTGATGCGGCGATTTTAACACCGCAAGCGGTTTTCAGGCTGCCTCACGCGCTGGAAAAGATAGGTGAGGCAGCCTGAAAACACTATAACCCGCTATAATCGCGCCTTTTCATTTTCGGAACACGCAATCATGTCTAAAAAACCTAAACACGAATTAGAAAACAACAAACTGCAAAAACGTCTGCGCCATGCCGTTGGCGATGCGATTAACGATTTCAACATGATTGAAAACGGCGACAAGATTATGGTGTGCCTGTCGGGCGGCAAAGACAGCTACGCGCTGTTGGACATCCTGCGCCAACTGCAAGCATCCGCGCCAATTGAGTTTGAGCTGGTTGCTGTAAACCTAGACCAAAAGCAACCGGGTTTTCCCGAACACGTTTTGCCCGAATACCTGAGCAGCATCGGCGTGCCCTACAAAATCGTGGAAGAAGACACCTATTCCACCGTTAAGCGCGTGCTCGACGAAGGCAAAACCACCTGCTCGCTGTGCAGCCGCCTGCGCCGCGGCATTCTTTACCGCACGGCCAAAGAGCTGGGCTGCACCAAAATCGCGCTCGGCCACCACCGCGACGACATCATCGCCACCTTGTTTTTAAACATGTTTTACGGCGGCAAGCTCAAAGCCATGCCGCCCAAGCTGGTTTCCGACAACGGCGAACACATCGTTATCCGCCCACTGGCGTATGTAAAAGAGAAAGATTTGATTAAATACGCCGAGTTAAAACAGTTCCCCATCATCCCCTGCAACCTGTGCGGCTCGCAGCCCAATCTGCAACGCCAAGTGATTGGTGATATGTTGAAAGACTGGGACAAACGCTTCCCCGGCCGCATTGAAAGCATGTTTTCCGCGCTGCAAAACGTTGTGCCATCGCATTTGGCGGATACTGAATTGTTTGACTTTGCAGGCTTGCAGCGCGGGCAGGCGCTGAAACACGGCGGCGATTTGGCGTTTGACAGCGAAACCGTATCGTTCACCGCGCCGCGCGACGAAGACGACGGGCAGCCTGAAAAACCCGCGCGCAAGGTGATTAACATCTTGGGCAACAAGCCGAAAATGGAATGCGGCATTCAGGTGGAATAACGCGCCTATCCCCGTCCGCCCTTGCTTGTTTAGCCGCACCCGAATTTCAGGCTGCCTATCGGTTCATCCGTAGGCAGCCTGAAAACGTGTTTCCGTTGCGCCATCGGTTTTCCCCATGCCGCGCTAGGTCTATAATGAAAACTTCCCCAACCGCGTTAGAAAGGACTCTGCCATGAAAACTCTGGTCAATGTTTTCCACCCCAAATTGGAACAATCCACCGTAAACCGCCTGTGGGCAGAGCGGCTGGAAGGGCTGCCCGATGTAACCGTGCGCCGTGTGTACAGCCTGTATCCAGATGGCAAAATTGACGTTGCCGCCGAGCAAGCCACGCTGTTGGCGCACGACCGCTTGGTGTTCCAGCATCCGTTTTTCTGGTATTCCGTGCCGCCTCTGATGAAACAATGGTTTGACGACGTGCTGACCTACAACTGGGCATACGGCCCGCAGGGCAAAGCGTTGGCGGGCAAAGAATGGGTGTCGTCCGTTTCCACGGGCGGGCCGGCGGATTCGTATCAGGCGGGCGGCTACAACAGCTATTCCATGAGCGAATTTTTGAAACCGCTGCAACAAACCGCCAACCTTATCCAAACCAAATTCTTGCCGCCGTTTATTTTCCACGGCGCGGTGGGCGCAAGCGAAGCCGCCGTCCGGCAGTCTGCCGACAACATGGTGGCGCATATTCTAGACCCGCTGCTGGACCCGCAGAAAAAACTCGCCGCGCTGCTGGCGAAAATGCAGGAAGACGGCGTAACGCTGGAATAACCGCCCCATAAACATAATAAGGCAGCCTGAAAACGGGAAAAACCATTTTCAGGCTGCCTTATCACATCAATTCATCTACCCCGCATTGCCCACCACCACAATCAACCGCGCATTATAGCCCTTTCAGGCTGCCTCAACCATCGCCCGCCGCGTTTGCCTATCCCGCAAATAAGCCGCGCTAATCACGCCTCGCGCCCCCTTTTCCCTGTGTTAAGATTGCCCGCGTTACTAACAACTACACAGGAGAAATCGCCATGAACCGCATCGCTCGATTTTTACTGCTCCCCGCCAGCGCAGCCGCTGTGTTTTGGGCGGGGCAAGCCGTGTTGATGCCGCATTCCGCCGCCGCCCACGCCGAAAGTTTGACCGAGCGCATCGGCAAACTGCCCGACAGCCAAGGCAAAGCCGCCCCGCCGCTGCCGCGCCGCCCCACGCTGATTAAATTCTGGGCAAGCTGGTGTCCGCTGTGCCTGAGCGAATTGGCGCAAACCGAAGCATGGGCGCAAGACAAACGCTTTGCCGCCGCCAACCTTGTCGCCATCGCCTCGCCCAATTATCTGCACGAAAAACCTGCCGCCGATTTCGCCCAATGGTATCGCGGCTTGGAATACCAAAAACTGCCCGTGCGCACCGATGCGGGCGGCACCATCGCGCAAGAGCTGGGCGTGCGCGTGTATCCCTCTTGGGTGTTGCTCAGCGAAAACGGCGATGTGCAACGCATCGTTAAAGGCAGCCTGAACGAAGCCCAAGCCCTCGCCCTGCTGTCCAACCCGCAAGCCGAACTCTCTGCCTACACCAAAAAATTCTACAAACCTGATTTCGCGCAAAAAGGAAAACCCATGAACATCAAAACCGTTTACCTAGCAGGCGGCTGCTTCTGGGGCTTGGAAGCCTATTTCCAACGCATCCCGGGCGTAACCGATGCCGTGTCGGGCTATGCCAACGGCAAAACCGCCAACCCCAGCTATGAAGACGTATCCCACCGCCACAGCGGGCACGCCGAAACCGTGAAAGTGAGCTACGATGCCGACCAGCTCAGCTTAGACGACATCCTGCGCTATTACTTCCGCGTGATAGACCCCACCAGCCTGAACAAACAAGGCAACGACCGCGGCGAACAATACCGCACAGGCATCTACACCACCGACCCCGCCGAGCAAAAAATCGCCGCCGCCGCCATCGCGCGCGAGCAGAAAAAATACACCGCGCCCGTTGTGGTGGAAAACCAGCCGCTCAAAAACTTCTATCCCGCCGAAGAATACCATCAGGATTATCTGCTCAAAAATCCCAACGGCTACTGCCACATTGACGTTTCATTGGCAGACAAACCGCTGGAAGGCAAAGAAGCCGTTTCAGGCAGCCTGAAAAAACCCAGCGATACCGAATTGCGCCAAAAACTCACCGCCGAGCAATACCGCGTTACCCAACAAGCCGGCACCGAGCGCGCATTCAGCCACGAATACGACAACCTGTTTGCCAAAGGCATCTACGTGGACATCGTGGACGGCACGCCGCTGTTTGCCTCCACCGACAAATTCCAATCAGGCTGCGGCTGGCCCAGCTTCACCCGCCCCATCGCCCGCGAAGCCGTAACCGAGCGCGAAGACACGTCTTACAACATGATACGCACCGAAGTGCGCAGCAGCCACGCCGATTCCCATCTGGGACACGTGTTCAACGACGGCCCGAAAGACAAAGGCGGCCTGCGCTACTGCATCAACGGCGCATCGCTGAAATTCGTGCCCTACGAGCAAATGGACGCGCAAGGCTATGGCGCGTGGAAGGACAAAGTGAAGTAACGGTTTACCCTGCCAGCGCACGGCTTGCCAGCAAGCCGTAGGAGCGCGGGGCAAGGTTTCAGGCTGCCTCAACAGTTGCACCCGCGTTGAGGCAGCCTGAAAAGCAAACAAAGCGAAAACACCCCATTCGGCAAACACCCCGTTTCCCGCTATAATCCCCACCGCATGGTTCGCTGTGCATTTTAACCATCCCAATGAAAGGAACTACTATGAAAAAAGCATTCGCACTCACCCTCACCGCCACCCTGCTGGCAGCCTGTTCCGGCACTTGGCACGGCGTAAAAAGCGACACCGCCAACACCGTAGAAAAAGTCGGCAACGGCATTGAACACGGCTGGGACAAAACGCAATCCGCCGTGAAAAAAGGCGGCAACGCAGTCGGGCGCGGCATCTCCCATGTGGGCGAGAAAATTGAAAACGCCACCGAGTAACCGCTAAACAGGCAGCCTGAAAAGCCCATTTCCGCTTTTCAGGCTGCCTTTCCATTGTCAAACCGCAGAGAAAACCATGCCCAACCCGCAAACCCGCTACGCCGCCGATTTTGCAGCCCGACTGCGCCAAGCCATCGCCGCCATTCCCGCCGCCCAACGCGGCGACATCTACGCCCTGTCGCTGTGGTTCTACTGCGAGGAGGATGACGAACGCTACCCTTGCATCCTGTTCAGCTACAACACCGAAACGCACTATCGCCGGCAAATCGCCCGCGCATCCGGCACAAGCGAAGCGCGGTGGAATTTCGCCTTTTGGCTGCAAGACGAAGCCCCTGCCAGCGTTACCCTTGGCGGCGAAAACGATGCCGCGCTGGCGCAATGGTTCGCCGCCTCGCCCTATCATTTTAGCGATGCCGACCACGAAGCAGCGTTGGGCGCCGCCTTTTGCGCGGAATTTATAGAAACGGTGATAAACACCATGCGGCAACTGTTTGCCGATGGCACGATTGCGGGCGCGTTTGGGCGCGACATCCCCGCGATTATTCACGAGCTGGAATACTACGCCGCGCCCAACAGCTGGACAAAACACGCCAATCCGAAAGGCTTGGCGAATGAATTTTTGGCATGGGCAAATTCTGTTTAGGCAGCCTGAAAACAAGATTGGGCTTTTCAGGCTGCCCATTGATGCCGATGCCCCTAGACAAAATCCCCCAACCCGCTACAATCGCGCCTCTTGTTCAACCTCCATCAAAGGAAAAATCATGAGTTTGCTAGATAACGTTATCAACGCCGCCACTTCCGCCATCAGCGGCAACGGCGAGCAAAGCCAAGCCATGCAACTGGTCAGCCAGCTTATCCAGCAAAACGGCGGCAACGTGGGCGACTTGCTGGGCAAATTACAGCAAGGCGGCTTGGGCGACGCGCTGCAAAGCTGGATTGGCACGGGCAGCAACGCCAGCGTGGATGCCGCGCAAATCCAAAACGCGCTGGGCGGCAGCCTGTCCAACGCCGCCGCCAAAGTGGGCTTGGACACCGGCAGCGCAAGCAATCTGCTGGCGCAATATCTGCCCAACATCATCAACGCCATCACGCCCAACGGCAACGCCGCCGATGCCGACGGCTTCGGCTTGGACGACATCGCCCGCATCGTGATGCAAAACTTTTTAAAATAAGCGCGCAACAGATTTCAGGCTGCCTTATCCGCAACAGATAGGCAGCCTGAAAACCAATGGGCGCAATCACACACCCAAGGCAGCCTGAAAAGCCAAACCTTTGCTTTCAGGCTGCCACTGTCAAACCCCATCCCCGCACAGGAGCCGCCATGCAGCCCGTTGCGTTAGACAATATTCCCGATGAAGTTTTTCTAGAAGGCATCACCCAACTAACCGAGCTTTTCCCCGTTTGGTTTCCCCAATCATTCAAAATCCTTTGCGAAAGCCTCAACGCCGATAGCGGTGATGTACTGATTACCGATTTTGTGGAAGACCAAAACGACGAGGAGATATACGAAGGCTTTGCCTACGACCGCCGCCGCAAAAAAATGTATGCCTACTTGTTTGACCACGACCGCGTGCAGGTTCACGAAGTGGCAACAGACAGCCTGACCATGCGCGACACGTTTAGCGTGCGCGTGCTGCATTTGCTGTAAGGCAGCCTGAAAACCAAAAAATACCGTCATTCCCGCGCAGGCGGCGATGACGGCAAGTTAACTATTTATTTATGGTTTTATTTTGAGTCTTACAAAAGTTTCAGGCTGCCTTATCCCAACCGATAGGCAGCCTGAAAATCATCTGAACAACATCAAGCCAGCCTACCCCGCTTGGCTTTGCGCCACAAATTCCGCCTGCTTCGCTGCCGCCTTGCCGCTGTCCAACGCCTCGCACGCGCGCGCCAAGCCCTCTGCCAAACTGCCCGCCACATTGCCGACATACAAACACGCCGCCGCATTCAGCAACACAATATCCCGCGCCGCGCCCCGCGCTTCGCCGCGCAACACCGCGTTCATCATCGCCAGCGAATCCGCCGCGTTTTCCACTTTCAGGCTGCCTAAATCGCGGTAAACAGGCAAGCCGAATTCTTCGGGGTGGATGTCGTATTCGCGCACTGCGCCGTCTTTCAGCTCGGCAATGCGCGTGCTGCCTGAAACCGTGATTTCATCCAAGCCATCGCTGCCATGCACCACCAAAGCGTGCTGCGAGCCCAGCTGTTGAAACACGCGCGATAAAATGCCGCATAAATCAATGTGAAACACGCCAATCAGCTGATTGACCGCGCCTGCGGGGTTAGTGAGCGGGCCAAGAATATTGAAAATGGTGCGAAAGCCCAACGCCTTGCGCACGGGCGCAACATAGCGCATCGCCGCATGGTGGTTGGGCGCAAACATAAAACCGATGCCGCATTGGGCGATGGATTGCGCCACTTGCTCGGGCGATTGCTGCAAATTCGCGCCCATCGCTTCCAGCACATCCGCCGCGCCGCTGGACGACGACACCGAACGCCCGCCGTGTTTCGCCACTTTCGCGCCCGCCGCCGCCGCCACAAACATGGCGGTGGTGGAAATGTTAAACGTTTTCGCGCCATCGCCGCCTGTGCCCACAATGTCCACCAATTCGCCGGCGTGCGGCGTGGCAACCTTGCTGGAAAACTCGCGCATCACGCTGGCGGCGGCGGCAATTTCGGACACGGTTTCCACCTTAATCCGCAGCCCCGTCAAAATGCCTGCAATCTGCTCGGGCAACACTTCGCCGCGCATGATTTGGCGCATCAAATCGGTCATCTCGTCATAAAACAGCTCGTTGTTGTCAATCAAACGGGCAAGGGCTTGCTGGGGAGTAATCATGCTTTTTCCTTTGTAAACAGATAGATTGGCGCGGCAGGCAGCGAAGCCCGCGCATTAAGGCAGCCTGAAAAGCGAAGCGGGGCGGCGAAGCGCGCACGGATTTGCGCCGCACGCCTTTTCAGGCTGCCGACAGCCACGCGATTTTAACAAAATTTAACCACCCTGCGTGTGCTATACTGCGCGCCATTTTTAAGCCCGCAAAACACCATGAACCATCCCATCCCAGACACCGATTTAGACGAAGACAACGACTTTTCCCCCGCCGTCCAACCCGCCGAAACCCTGCGCCTAAGCGTTCCCATCGATTTGGCGGGGCTGCGCCTTGATGCCGCGCTCGCCAAAATGCTGCCCGATTATTCGCGCAGCCGCATCGCCGGTTGGATAAAAGACGGCGAAGTGCTGTGCAACGGGCAGCCCGCCTCGCCCAAAACCAAGCTCATCGGCGGCGAGCAGTTGGCGGTGAATATTCAGCCCAGCCAAGAAACGCAAGCCTACACGCCCGAAGCCATGCCGCTGGACATTGTGTACGAAGATGACAGCGTGTTGGTGCTCAACAAACCCGCAGGGCTGGTGGTGCATCCCGCCGCAGGCAACTGGACAGGCACGCTGCTTAACGGCTTGCTTGCCCACGCGCCCGAATTATCGCAAGTGCCACGCGCAGGCATTGTGCATC
Source organism: Kingella bonacorsii (assembly GCF_016623605.1). NCBI lineage: Bacteria > Pseudomonadati > Pseudomonadota > Betaproteobacteria > Neisseriales > Neisseriaceae > Kingella > Kingella bonacorsii. Next base: position 434,685 of record NZ_JAEHNZ010000001.1, read on the forward strand.
GTTTGGATAAAGACACCAGCGGCTTGATGGTGGTTGCCAAAACGCTGCCCGCGCAAAACCATTTGGTGCAGCAGTTGCAAAGCCGCAGCGTGAAGCGCATTTACCGCGCCATCGCCGATGGCATTGTACCGTTTGATGGCAAAATTGAAACCCAAATCGGGCGCGACCCGCACAATCGCCTGAAAATGGCGGTGGTGAAATTTGGCGGCAAAGAAGCGATTACCCACGTTAAAGTTTTGGAGCGCTACCAAGCGCATAGTTATATTGAATGCAGCTTGGAAACGGGGCGTACTCACCAAATCCGCGTACACATGCGCGAAGCGCGCCATCCGCTGGCGGGCGACCCCGTGTACGGCAACCCGCGCCATCCTTGCTCGCCCGAAGTGAAAGCCGAAGTCAAAGCCCTTGCCCGCCAAGCCCTGCACGCTTATCGCCTGAGCTTTGTTCACCCCAAAACGAACGAAACGCTGTCGTTTGAAGCGCCGATGCCCGATGATATGTATCACTTGCTTTCCGTGCTGCGCCTTGAAAGCGGCATGGATTCCGCGCTCAGCCACGAGCAAGAATGGGCGGAGAAATTCGCCGGTGAAGACGACGATGATTGGAACGAAGATGATTACGATGTGGATGTGGTTTATGTGAAGGATTAGGCGGCCTGAAAATAGCCGCGTTGTGTTGCCCTTGTAAAGGAACTGAAATGTCATCGCTTTTGTTTTTGTGCTTTATTTTGGCTTGGGTTTGCAGAAAAGTCTGTGCGCATTTTGCTGCCAAGTCAGAAAAAGAATTTATGGGCTGGGGGGAAATATCCATGGTGGAAATGCTTGATGAAATCAAAGCCTTAACCCAAAAAGGCGATAAAAATGCAAAAATAGCGTTTATTGCCGATATGATGAATATGATTTTTATATTTGCAGGGTATGGATGCGTGTTTTTTATGGTTGGCAGAAGTTTGGATGGTTAAATGACGCGCCTACAATAAGGCAGCCTGAAACAGCACAATCCAACACCGCGCAGCCAACCCCCAACTCCCAAACAGCATTTCAGGCTGCCTCTATCAGCCAACCCACCCCATAGGCAGCTTGAAAACAAAGTGCGCTTCGGCACAACCCTTTCCGCTTCACAACGCCACTTCGCCATGTAAACCGAAACCTTTGCCAAACCCGCAACCAATGGAGCATCAGCGGTTCGCCGACATCTTGCCAACCCATGCAACCCTGTTGAATACAACCTTTAGCAACAAATCATCCGCCCCATTTTAATTTTCAACCTTGCGCATTACGCTGCGGTATACCCTTTTATACCCAAATCAAAGATTTGGACAAAAGAGCAAGGCTGCCTCAAAGCCTTTGCAAAGATTTCAGGCTGCCTCAACCCATCCCAAAACCACAAACCAAACTACCATGCCCATCCTAGCCATAGACACCAGCACTCAATACCTCTCCCTTGCCCTGCACGCCCACGGCAAAACCCAGCTCTACCACGCCGAAGCAGGCAACCATCAATCCCAACACATCCTGCCCCAAATCCAAGCCCTGCTCGCCCAAGCCCAAATTCAGGCTGCCGACCTATCCGCCATTGTTTACGCCCAAGGCGCAGGCGCGTTCACAGGACTGCGCATCGGCATCGGCATCGCCCAAGGCATCGCCACGCCCTACAACACACCACTTATCGGCATCCCCTGCCAAGACGCCGTTGCCTACCAAATCCCCAATCATCCCTGCGTGCTCGCCGCCACCGATGCCCGCATGGGCGAAGTGTTCTACGCCTTTTTCAACACCCAAACCCACCAACGCCTCAGCAGCTACAAAGTCGCCAAGCCCGCCGACATAAGGCAGCCTGAAAACATCCCCGCCGACGCAGTCATCGGCATCGGCAACGCCTACGCCCTCACCAGCCAGCCCCCCTTTGCAGGCACGCCCCAAATGCCCACCGCCGCCGACTATCTTGCCCTTGCCCAAAGCAAACGCTATCCCGCCACCGCGCCCGAACACGCCGAATTGTTATACGTCCGCAACAAAATCGCCCTTACCGCCGCCGAGCAACTCGCCCGCAAACAAAGCCCGCAATAGGCAGCCTGAAAACATGAAACTCAATCACCCCCAAGGACAAGCCGCCGAAGAACAAGCCCTCGCCTATCTGCAACAACAAGGCTGCCAACTCATCGCCCGCAACTGGCATTGCAAGCACGGCGAAATAGACCTCATCATGCTTTCAGGCTGCCTGCTGCTCTTTATTGAAGTAAAATACCGCAAAAACAACCGCTACGGCGGCGCCGCATACAGCATCACCCCCAGCAAACTGCGCAAACTCCAAGCCACCGCCGAGCTCTATTTGCAACAACATCCCCACAACGGCGCCTGCCGCATTGATGCCTTACTCATAGAAGGCAATCTCCCGCCCCAATGGATACAAAACATCACCGCTTAAACCACAGGAGACCCATCATGACCACCTTAACCCAGCGCGTTGCCGAACATTTCGCCGAAAGCATCCAAGCCAAGCAGCAAGCCGCCCAAGTGCTTGCCCAGCCCACCGCCCAAGCCGCCGAACTGCTATTCAACACCCTTGCCAACGACGGCAAATTCCTAATCTGCGGCAACGGCGGTTCCGCAGCCGATGCCCAACACTTCGCCGCCGAAATGACAGGGCGTTTTGAAAAAGAACGCATGGAACTTGCCGCCATCGCCCTAACCACCGACACCTCCGCGCTCACCGCCATCGGCAACGACTACGGCTTTGACCACATATTCAGCAAACAAGTCCGCGCACTCGGGCGCGCAGGCGACGTGCTCGTGGGCATCTCCACATCAGGCAATTCTGGCAACGTAATCGAAGCCATCCAAGCCGCCCACCAAAACGGCATGAAAGTCATCGCTATGACAGGACGCGACGGCGGCAAAATCGCCCAAATGCTGCAAGAGGGCGACGTATTGCTCAACGTCCCCTACCCGCGCACCGCCCGCATCCAAGAAGTCCACATCCTGCTTATCCACGCCATGTGCGACTGCATCGACACCATGCTCACCGAAGGCATCGCCTGACACCCCGCCCGATGCCCAAAGGCAGCCTAAAACCCCTCCGCCCCCATTTCAGGCTGCCATCCCATCATTACGCAGCATCAACCATTTACGCTATAATCCGCCCCCGCCACCCCGTTCAAGCAAGCCAAAGGCAGCCTGAAAACCGAAAGCCCCGGCAAAATCCACACCACCACAGGAGACACCCCATGACCCCAATCAAACAGCTCATCATCGCCGGTCTCATCGCCAGCACACTCAGCGGCTGCGCCACAGCCATCATCGGCGGCGCGGCGGCAGGCGCCAACTCCATCGCCAATCGTCGCACCATCGGCACCCAATTTGACGACGAAACCACCGAAATGCACATCCGCACCAACGCCTACGCCCTTATCAAACAAAACAACGCCAACAGCACCGCCACCCTATCCGTTATCAGCTACAACCGCAAAGTGCTGCTGCTGGGTCAAGTCCCCAGCGAAATCGACAAACAGCTTGCCGAACAAGCCGCCCGCAACGAACCCCAAGTGCAAAACGTTTACAACTACATCAACGTATCCAGCGAACCCCGCACCGTCGCCAACATCAACTACGACACATGGCTCACCTCCAAAATCCGCAGCAAACTACTCACACTCAGCACCGCAGGCGTATATCCAGGGCACGTCAAAGTCGTCTCCTTCAACAGCGTCGTCTATGTATTCGGCTTGCTCACCCCCGAGCAACAAACCCTTGTTAGCAACACCGTTAGCAGCGTATCAGGTGTGCAACAAGTCGTAACACTTTATGAAACCTACACCCCCGCCAGCGTGCAACCCGCGCCCGCGCAATAATCAACCCCCAAAGGCAGCTTTTCAGGCTGCCTAAAACACGGAAACACCATGTTCACAAACCGCAAAAACAAAGGAAAAATCACCTTCGGCAACATCATGCTCACCCTCTTGGTGCTCGGCTTATTTGTTGTCATCGGGCTTATCGGCACGCTGTACGTTACCCTCACCAAAACCCCCGAGCAAACCGCCGCCAACTACAAACGCGAACAAGAAAGCCAAGCCCAAATCGAATGCTGGTCGCCCACCAACAAATCAGGGCGCGACTGCGGCGCAAGCACCCCCGCCGCCCAAGCAAATGGTCTAACCCCACAACAAAAAAGCGCCGCCTCCGCCGTTGCCTACCAAATTGAGGCGCAAAACCAAGCCGCATCCGAAGCAGGTTTAGCACTCACCCGTGGCGAAGCCCCCAAAAAACCGAAAAAACTCACCCCAAAAAACGCCGAGCGTGAACTCATCCCGCAAAACAGCGACGACGGCACACCCCTCATCGCCCAAGAAGAACGGCAAACCCGCCCCGTTGCCAACGACCTAGCCCCCCGCCCTGCCAAAAAACCACGCAATGCCGACATCGACACCACAGGCGAACGCCCTCTTGCCCCCGCGCCGCGACCCGCCAAGCGCGACAATTCCGATGCCACCAACGCCTTGTTTGACTGAACAGACACATTTTTTCTTGACCTAATCATGCAACATCCCTATAATGCGCGTTTTTCGGGTCGTTAGCTCAGTCGGTAGAGCAGCGGACTTTTAATCCGTTGGTCGAGCGTTCGAATCGCTCACGACCCATAAGCCAAGTTTTTCGGAACTTGGCTTTTTTACTGACTGCCGACAATCCGTTTTCGGCTGCCTATTGTTTTCAGCCGCCTATTCTTATTCCCATCCCCCGACACGCCTATGCAAATCACCCTTATCGCCGCCCTCGCACAAAACCGCGTCATCGGCAACGCCAACCAAATCCCATGGCACATCCCCGAAGACTTCGCTTTTTTCAAACGCTACACCACAGGCAAACCCATCATCATGGGGCGCAAAACGTGGGACAGCCTGCCGCGCAAGCCCCTGCCCAACCGCCGCAACATCGTGGTTACGCGTCAAAACCCTTGGCAGGCAGCAGGCGCGGAAGCGGCACACGATTTTCAGGCTGCCTTGCAAGCCTGCGCGGGCGAGCGCGAAGCCGTGGTGATTGGCGGGGCGCAGATTTATGCCGCTGCGCTGCCGTTTGCCACTGATTTGCGCTTAACCGAAATCGCGCTCAACCCCGCCGGCGACACGCATTTCCCCGAATTTGCCCGCAACGTCTGGCGCGAAATCTCACGCGAAGCCCATGTTTCGGCAAAGGGAGTCGCGTATGATTTGGTGCATTACCAACGGCAGGCGTAATGCAATCGCAAGCCCTCGCGCCAAACCATCACACCCACCCAAAGGCAGCCTGAAAACCGAAAACCGCAACAAAATGAAAACAGGCGATGCCAAGCAACCGTTTTTCAGGCTGCCCCACACTTAGGAATCCCATGTTCAGCAAAATCCGCCACCCCGATTACCGCCGCATGATTGAACAGCACGCTGCGGCGTTTTCCCCCGCCGAAGCCGAGCTGCTAGGCGAAATCCTCAACCGCTTTGAATTTGACCCCATCCAAGAGCAAGCCCTTGCCCAAGCCGTGCTGCAACAAAGCCGCTTTGACCCCAACTCCGGGCATTGGGCGGATGTGGATGACGATGAAGACAACGTGGGCATTTGCCCGCATTGCATTAACCCCCCTGCCCCGCCCTTGCGCGATTATTTGATGTGGCGCGAGAAACAGGCGGCTTGAACGCGGGCGCATAGCCTGAAACGCCAATCCGCGCCCCCTACGGCTTGCTGGCAAGCCGTGCACCGGCAACATCATTGCGCGGGGCAATAACGTTTTCAGGCTGCCTCAACCATCTGCGCCGTTTGAGGCAGCCTGATTGAGGCAGCCTGAAAACAAATAAACCGAGCGGAACAACGCCTGACCGCTTTTCAGGCTGCCCCGCATAGGCAGCCTGAAACCGCGCCGCAAAATGCTATAATCCGCGCCTATTATTTCCCGATTCTCTCCGCGCCATGACCCCGTTTTCCGATTCGCTCGCCGCCGGCATCGCCCAAATGCGGCTCAATATCTCCCCCGCGCAGCAGCAAAAGCTGCTTGCCTATCTTGCCCTGCTGCAAAAATGGAACAAAACCTACAACCTCACTGCCTTGCGCGACCCCGCGCAAATGGTCAGCCATCATCTGCTGGACAGCTTAACGCTGCTGCCGTATCTGGCGCAGGCGGAAAGCATGATTGACGTGGGCAGCGGCGGCGGCATGCCCGCGATTCCCGCCGCCATTTGCCGCCCCGATTTGCAGATAACGATGGTGGATGCCAACAGCAAGAAAACCACGTTTCTGCGCCAAGCCGCCATCGAGCTGGGGCTGGAAAACGTCGCCGTGAGCAGCAGCCGCGTGGAAGAGCTGGGCGAGCGGCGGGCGGACATCGTTACCAGCCGCGCCTTTGCCGAGCTGGCGGATTTCGTGCGCCTAACGCGCCATCTGCTGAACGACAACGGGCATTGGGCAGCGATGAAAGGCGTGTATCCCGCCGATGAGATTTTCAGGCTGCCTGAAAACGTGGTCGCTTATCAAACCGACAAAATCCACGTTCCCACACTCAACGCAGAGCGCCACATCGTCCTGCTGCGCCCCACACAAGGAACCCAGCCATGAGCGCGAACATCATCGCCATTGCCAACCAAAAAGGCGGCGTGGGCAAAACCACCACCGCCGTCAATCTCGCCGCCAGCCTTGCCCACAAAAAACAGCGCGTGCTGCTGATAGACCTAGACCCGCAAGGCAACGCCACCACCGGCAGCGGCGTGGACAAAACCGCCATCGCAGCAGGCGTGTACCACGTTCTCCTTGGCGAAGCCGACATTCAGGCTGCCAAAATCCACAGCCAAGCGGGCGGCTACGACTTGCTCGCCGCCAACCGCGAGCTGGCGGGCGCAGAAGTGGAGCTGGTGCAGGAAATCGCCCGCGAAATGCGCCTGAAAAACGCCCTCGCCCTCGTTGCCGATGATTACGACTATATTCTGATTGACTGCCCGCCCACGCTCACGCTGCTCACACTCAACGGGCTGGTCGCCGCCGACGGCGTGCTCGTGCCGATGGTGTGCGAATACTACGCGCTCGAGGGCATCAGCGATTTGGTTGCCACCGTGCGCAAAATCCGCACCGCCATCAACGCCAAACTCGGCATCTTCGGCATCGTGCGCACGCTCTACAACAACCAAAACCGCCTTGCCCAAGACGTGAGCGCGCAGCTGCAAGAACATTTCGGCGCGCAATTGTTTGCCACCACCATCCCGCGCAATGTGCGCCTTGCCGAAGCCCCCAGTCACGGCCTGCCCGCCCTTGCCTACGATGCCAAGGCAAAAGGCACGCTGGCTTATTTGGAACTCGCCGACGAAGTGTTGGCGCGAAAATAATCCCCTCCGCGTTGCACCGCCCAAGGCAGCCTGAAACCCACATCCCCATCTTGCCTTTGCAAACTTTCAGGCTGCCTATCCAATAGCAACAATAGGCAGCCTGAAAATCATGATGCGAACATCATTTGAAGTAAAGCCGCCACCCCTTCCCCCACCCCAGAAAGGCAGTCTGAAAATGACCCTCACCGCCCAAATCCCCTTCGCCCACGACCTACTGCGCCAACACATCCACGCAGGCGACACCGTGCTGGATGGCACCGCAGGCAACGGACACGACACCCTCCTGCTCGCCCAACTCGTAGGCAGCGCAGGCAAAGTCTACGCGTTTGACATTCAAGACAGCGCCCTCGCCGCCACCGCCGACCGCCTGCAACAGCACCAGCTCATCGAGCGCGTGCAGCTTATCCACGCGGGACACCAACACCTCGCCCGGCACGTCAAGCAGCCCATCGCTGCCGCCATTTTCAACATGGGCTACCTGCCGCGCGGCGACCACAACATCACCACCCAAGCCGAAACCAGCATCGCCGCGCTCCAAGCCGCGCTTGCCCTGCTGCAACCGCGCGGCATCCTGATTGCCGTGCTGTATCACGGGCACGAACAAGGCAAACCCGAAACCGCCGCCATCCTATCGTTCGCCCAAGCCCTGCCGCAAACCCAATACCGCGCCCTGCGCTACGAATTCATCAACCAGCAAAACTGCCCGCCAATTGTGTTGGCGATTGAAAAACTGGCGACGGCGGGAAAGTGAGCGCGCCCCCGCCACCGAAGGCAGCCTGAAAATAGAAAGCAGTTTGTAGGTCGGGCATTTATGCCCGACAAACACTGACCTATTTATCTCAATACGCCACAACTAAAAACGTCGGGCATCAATGCCCGACCTACTTGGTTTTACAAAGGTTTCAGCCGAAAATGGAAGGCAGCCTGAAACATTTGTAAAACCTAAAATCAAACAAGAAATAGTAACGTCCGTCATTCCCGCGCAGGCGGGAATCTTGGCTAAACTGAAACAACAGTTTGTTTTTACAATTGTTTTTTAATATTAAGCAAGATTCCCGCCTACGCGGGAATGACGGCATTTCTTATTTTTCAGGCTGCCTCAGGGGTTTTGCAAAGGTCTCAGCCTGAAAATAAAACATCAGCCGCTCGCCAACATTTCGCATAACAAAGGCAGCCTGAAAACGAGAAAACCCGTTTTCAGGCTGCCTATTGCTTATCCATCAATCAATCACGAAACTTCCCGCCCTTGGGCTTCGCCTTAAACCCATCCTTTTTAAAACCCTCTTTCTTAAACCCGCCTTCGCGCTTGCCGCCGAATTTCTTCTCGCCAAACGGTTTCTTATCGCGGCTGCCCCAACGCTCGCCCTCGCCGCGTTTGCCGCCCCAGCCGCCTTTGCCTTTGGGCTTGCGCTCGGCGTTTTTATTGCGTTTGCGCGTAGGCTCCATGCCCTCAATCACCATTTCAGGCAGCTTGCGGTTAATGTAACGCTCAATTTTGTGCACCATCATATATTCTTTGGCATCGGCAAAGCTCACCGCAATGCCCGTGCGCCCTGCCCGCCCCGTGCGCCCGATGCGGTGAACGTAATCTTCCGCCTGCTTGGGCAAATCATAGTTAATCACGTGCGTAATCGTGGGCACATCAATACCGCGCGCGGCGACATCGGTCGCCACCAAGATTTTGCAGCGCCCCTTGCGCACGTCCATCAGCGTGCGGTTGCGCCAGCCTTGCGGCATATCGCCGTGCAAGCAGTTGGCGGCAAAACCTTTTTCGTATAGCTCGTCTGCCAGCGTTTCGGTCATCGCTTTGGTGGCGGTGAAAATCACGCATTGGTCGATGTTGGCATCGCGCAAAATGTGGTCCAGCAAGCGGTTTTTGTGGTTTCGGTCGTCGCAATACAAAAGCTGCTCTTCAATTTTGCCCTGCGCTTCGGCGCGTTCAATTTCAATCACTTCGGGGTTTTTGGTCAATTTGCGCGCCAGCTTGCCCACCGCGCCGTCCCAAGTGGCAGAAAACAGCAGCGTTTGGCGCGATTCGGGCGTGGCGGCAACGATGGTTTCAATGTCGTCGATAAAGCCCATGTCCAGCATGCGGTCGGCTTCGTCCAGCACCAGCACTTCCAAGCGGTCAAAATCGATGCGCCCGCTGCGCATGTGGTCCATCAGGCGGCCGGGGGTGGCGACCACAATATCAATCGGGCGCGACAAGGCTTTGATTTGCTGTCCGAAAGACGAACCGCCCACCAGCGTTACCGTGCGCACCCATTTCATGTTTTGCGCGTAAAGCTGGGCGTTTTTTTCCACCTGCTGGGCAAGCTCGCGCGTGGGCGTGAGCACCAGCACGCGCGGGCCTTTGCCCGGTTGCTCGCTGCGTTTGATGATTTTTTGCAAGCTGGGCAACAAAAAAGCGGCGGTTTTGCCCGAGCCTGTTTGCGCCGAAGCCATGATGTCTTGGTTTGCCAAAGCGGCTGGGATGGATTGGGCTTGGATGGGCGTGGGTTCTTCGTAGCCCGCGCTTTTGAGCGCAGAGAGAATATTTTTGTCGAGGTTTAAATCGGCGAATTTGATGGTCATAGGTTTTCCTGTTGAAAAACAACAACATTCTGCCAAAACCAATCAACAAGCGGTTTTTAGGCAGCCTTGAAGCGGGGGTGCGGATTATTTTGATTGCGGTGTTTTCAGGCAGCCTGAAAACGGGAGAGGGCAAAAAGAATGAACAGCAGGTTGTCGCCAGCGTGCGCTGGTAGGTTTCATCGGCGACAACTTGCAAAATAAAAATGCCGCGCAGGCATTAAACTGAATAACAAGAAGATTTAAGTTGAAGACGATGGCTTCACAAAAAGAGCGCGGATTGTAGGGGGTTTCATGCGCCCGGTCAAGGCAGCCTGAAAACGCTTGGCCGCCGTTTCAGGCTGCCTTTGCATCTTCGGCTGCCCATTTTGCGGCCGGGTTGCGCCCTTATCCGACAGGCGCAGAGCGGGTTTGCCGTTTTCAGGCTGCCTCGCCGCCTTTTTGCGCTCCATCAAAAACCTTGCAGAAACCGCCCGTTTTGTTTGCATTTATTTACACAAAGGTCTATAACAAAATCTCCACGTCAAACAAATAATTATCACAAGGAGATTCAATCATGCAATCCGCATTCAAAAAAACCGTTTTATCCGCTTTGGTTTTATCGCTGCTTGCCGCGCCTGCTGCCGAAGCCTGCTCTTCGTTTATCATCGGCAAAAAATTGACCACCGATGGTTCGGTGCTTTACGGGCGCACCGAAGACTACCCCTTCCTGCCGCAACCTGGGGCGCACAATAAAAACTACATCGTAACCCCCGCCAAAGACTACCCCGCAGGCAGCGAGCTTAAAGACCGCTCCACAGGCTTCACCTACCCGCATCTGGCGCACGAGTTCAAATACACCTCCGTGCCCGACGCCAGCCGCGACACCGATGAGGGCGTGTATGGCGCGCACGGGCAAAACGAATACGGCGTAACCATGACCGCCACCACCTCCGCCACGCCTCACGACAAAATCCTAGCAATCGACCCGCTGGTGAAAAACGGCTTGGCGGAAGCCGCGCTGGTGGATTTGGTGCTGCCGCGCGTGAAATCCGCCCGCGAAGGCATTGAATTGGTTGCCAAAGTGTTGGACGAAAAAGGCTCAGCCGAAGGCAATATTATCGTTATCGCCGATAAAAACGAGCTGTGGTACATGGAAATCCTATCGGGGCACCAATACGCCGCCATCAAATACCCCGACGACAAATATTCCATCTACCCCAACACCTTCTTTATGGGCAACCCCTATGAGCTGGGCAAAGGCAATTACATCGTCTCCAAAGATTTGGAAAACGTAGCCCGCAAAGCCAACCACTACCGCGAAGTAAACGGCAAATTCCACGTTGCCAATTCGTATAACCTCGACCACTACGCCGCGCGCAACCGCTCCCGCGCTTACGCTGGCTTGAAGCTGCTTGATCCGCAATCCAAAATTGGCTATTTTGACCACCACTTTGAATTGCTGCAAAGCCCCAGCAATCCCAACCAAAAATACTCGCTTGCCGATGCCATCGCCATTCAGCGCAACCGCTTTGAAACGCTGAAAGAAGGCTTTATCCCAGACGACCAATACGACAAACGCGGCGCAGACGGTCGCCCTGAAGTGAAAGCGGCGTATGACGGCGACACCTATAAATTCGCCCCCGGCAACGAAAACGTGATTGACGCGCATATCTACCAAATCAAGCCCGATTTGCCCGCGTCTATGGCATCAATCTTGTGGTTGAGCAACGCCCCATCGCGCAACACGCCGTATATCCCGTTCTACGGCACAGTAACCGACACGCACCCATCGTTTAAACCGCAAGATTTCACCTACAACCCCGATTCGTTCTACTGGGTGGCATGGCATATTGACCAAATGGTGATGCAAAACCAAAACTTGTTTGGCAGCAGCATCAAGCAAAAATGGATGGCGCTGGAAAAACGCGAGGAAGCCGAGCAACGCGCGCGCGATGCCAAATACCGCGGCAAAACCGATGCCCAAGCGGCAGCGTTGAGCGGCGAAGTAACCCGCGACGCGATTGCGCGTTCGGAAAAACTGTTCCAAGAAATGAAAGCCGTGGAAAAACAAATGATGCAAACGATTAAAGCCAAAGGCGGCAAAGACGATTCCATTGCCGTGTTGCAACAGAAGTTTGACAAGCAAAAAGCGGACACTGTGAAAACAGAAAACGCATCGGAAGGCGTTACCGCCAAATAATCGGCGCGATGGAGATAAATAAAGCCCGACCGGCAATGGTCGGGCTTTTTTGGTGATAGGCAGCCTGAAAACGGTTGCTGAAAACAGTTAATGGAGCATCCATTGCGTTTTCAGGCTGCCACTATGTTCACCAATGCCTGCTTTATGGTTTTCAGGCTGCCGAACGGGATACGCCCTAGGCAGCCTGAAAACAGGACGGCAGCTTGTCCGCAACGTTCGCACCGCTTTATTTGGGCGCGACAAACTGCACTTTGCCGCGCTCGATTTTCAGGCTGCCGACATCGCCCGTGAGCAGGTTGCCGGTTACATAGCCTTCGGTGCAGCCTGAAACCGGCATATCGTAGCCCATGCTGTGAACCAGCAGGGTGGCAAGCTGTTGGTGATACGCGGTGGCGCAGGGCGCAAACGTGCGTTGCGTCAGCTGCTGCGTGGGCGGGTGCGGGCTGTACAACACCAGCGGAACGGTATAGTTGTCGGGATGGTTGGTGCCTTGGTTGTAGGCATCGTGGTGAACATATTGCCCGTGGTCGGATGTGTAGGCAAACAGCCAGTTATTTTCAGGCTGCCGCTGCAAGCGCGTTAAAACGGATTGGATGAATTGGTCGGTTTTGCGGATGGTGTTGTCGTATTTGTCCACCGCCGTATTCGTGCCGAACACATTGTCCTGCGGGGCGAGCAGCGCGCCATAAGGGATGTGCGAAGCGCGCTGGTGCAACACGATGAAGTGTTTGCCCTGCGTTAAATCAATTTGCTCAAACAGGGGGATGAGCTTGTCGTCGGGCATGTTTTGGCTGCCGCTGTAACCCATTTGCGTGGGCTGAACCAGATGGTCTATCCAGCGCTGCCCAATCAGGTTGAAAATCGCCATTTCGTTGCTCGCCTGCGCGCTGTAAAAATAGGTTTGATAGCCCTGCTCTTTGGCGAGACGGAACATATTGGTTTTGCCGCTGCTGATTTGCTCAAAGCCGTTGGCATGGGCGATGGCGTTGAAAAAGCTGGGGAGCGACACCGCCGTCATCATCCCTGCCGAATAGGCGGGCAACACGATGGCGGAGGGCTGGTTTTTCAGGCTGTCGACAAACGGCGAGGTGTCGCGCTCGTAGCCAAACATTTTAAGATGCGCCGCGCTTTCGCTTTCGCCCATAACCAAGATGATGTTTTGCGGGCTGTCGGCGCTGGCGGTTTTGGCGGGCGCGGGGTGGCTGTAAACGGGCACTTTGCTCAAATGGAAGATTTGGTAGGGCAAGATTCTGCCGGCGAAATAGCCGAAGCTGAAATAATTGGCTTTAATGCGGCTGTATGTGGGCTTGGGGGAAATGCCGTGCTCTTGGGTGGTTTTGAACGAGCGCACGGCAATCAGCGCCATGGCGGCGAAAAAAACGAAATCGGCAAGGCGGTGCGTTTTGCGGCGGAATCTGCCCAAGCTGAAAAACAGCGCGCTTTCCGCCAGCGCCCACAGCACGGGCAGCCACACCAGCGAAAGCATCGACGCGCCCGCGGTGCCCACTTCGGTGATTTCTTTGAACATCAGCCAATAATTGATGCCCGTTATCCAGCTTTGGTAAACCGTGTAGTGGATATTGTTGATTATCATGCTTGCCGCGAAAAAGGCGAAAATCAAAACGCGGCTGGCACGGTATCGGGCAAACAGATACGCGGCGGCAAAAGCCGCAATCAGCGCGAATGTTTCCGCAGTTTGACCTGCGTTGAGCCGGGGAATGTTGAACACCAATGCGGTAAGCCAGCTCGCTCAATGTGAGCAGCGTGCTGTATGCCAATACGATAAATAGCGATTTTTTCATAACGGAAAACGGGAGGGGTCGGTTTCAGGCTGCTATTGATACGCCAAAGGCAGCCTGAAAACGCTTAGGGGCGAAGTTCTTTTTTCAAGCGGATGTAAATCACGCGCGTGGCGAGGGCGATGGTTTCGTCGTTTTGGTCAAACAGGCGCACGGTGAACTCGGGCAGGTATTTGTCGCCGCCTGCGGTGGCGGCGCGGATGCGTTCTACGTCGTCGTAGTTGAGTTTGCAGTCTAGGTACACTTCGCCGAAGCCTGGTTTGATGAAATCGATGGCGGCGGATTTGTCCCACACATAATAGTTATCGCCCAGCGCGCCCAGCAGCATCACGGAATAGATGGGGTCGGTGATGGAAAGCAGGCTGCCACCAAATTGGCTGCCGTTCATATTGCGGGTGTAGGGCAGGTTGCGCAGTTTGGCGCGCAGGTGGGTGAAATCGGGCGAAATATGCGTAACCACGATGCCTGAATAGCGCAGCGGCGCCCAAAGGTTCATGCGGCGGCGCAGGGTGGCGGCGGATTTGGGGAGTTTGCGGGGCAGGGCTGCCATGTTTATTCCTTGTTTTCGTTGTCGCTGGTTGAGAAAAATAGATGTTGCACGGCAAAGGCGTTGCCTGCGGCATCGCGCAGGGGGCTGTGCGCTACGCTGTGTTTGATAACGAGCAAATTCAGGCTGCCTGATGTGTTGATGACGATGCCTGCTTCTGCGCCTGCCTCGTCTTGCACCATTGCGCCTGCGCTTTGGGCGGCGGGGCTGGTGGCGATGGCAAGCCCGCGTTTGACTTGCCCGCGATATTGGGCGCGGGCGATGACTTCTTGCCCGGGGTAGCAGCCTTTGCGGAAATGCACGCCGCCGATGGTGTGTTGGTTGAGCATTTGGGCGACACAAGTTTCGCTGGTGGCGGCGCAAATCCACGGGTAGCCGCTTAGGATTTCGTGTTGCTGCCACGCGGCTTCGGCGGCGGCATCGTAGGCGGGCAGTTCATCGCGTGGGGCGATTTTCAGGCTGCCTGTGTGTGGCAGTTGGATTTCGCCTTGTTCGTTTACGGCAAACGCCAGTTGCGGCTCGCTGGGGTGCTGCGGTTGTGCATCGGCTTTCAGGCTGCCTGCAACGCCCCAATCGGGCAGGATTTCAAATTGCACTTTGGCGCGCAGCACATACATTTTTAGCCGTTTGACCACGGCTTCGACTAAATCGGCGGCAAGGGCGAGCAGAATTTCGTTGCCTGTGTTTTGCGCAATCAGGTTGGCAATCACGCGCCCTTTGGGGGTGTTGTAGGTGGCGTAGCAGGCTTGGTTGGCTTGCAGGTGTTTGATGTCGTTGGAGAATTGGTTGTGCAGAAAATCGGCGGCATCGCTGCCTGTGGCGCGGATAACGGCGAAAAAGGGGAGTTGGGTTGTTTGCATGATGGTTTCCTTTGTGTGTGGTTAATGGGTTTCAGGCTGCCTTTGGGTATTATGGGGTGCTGATTTGGCTGAATGTTAATGCGCCGTTTTCTAGGGCGCATTCGGCAAGCTGCTCGCCCCAGTTGGCGGCGCAGACGGCGAAGTCGCAAAAGCTGGTGCCGTCTTCCAACCAAAAGGCGGCGTAGGCGATTTGGGGCTGGCTGGGGGCGGCTAGGCGGCTGTTTGCGGCGATAAGTTGCAGGATGTCGCTTTGATGTTGGTCTAGCCATGTGAGTTGGGCGGAGACGGCTTCTAGCGCGGCGATGCTGGGGGCAGTGTCGCTGTCAATCAGCAGGGTGCTGTCGGCTGCCCACAGGGTGCATTCGGCTTCTAGGGTTTCTTCGGTGTCGTCGGGGAGGTGAGTGATTTGGGGGATGTGGCGTTGGGCTAGGGTGTGGAGGGTGGTCATGGTGGTGGTTGAGGGAGTTGAAAGGCAGTTAGGCAGCCTGAAAAAGGGGTTGTGTTTTGGGATTAACCGTTTTCAGGCTGCATCAGGTGTTTGAGGCAGCCTGAAAAGCGGATTTAATCTGCGGATGTTTGGGCTACACGGCGTGGGTATGGCGGCACAACGCCATGAAAAGGGTTATCGTGTTGGGCTGTTTGAGGCAGCCTGAAAACTATTCTGCGGGGGCAAAAATCTCAATATCGCGCTCGGCGAGGTATTGCTGCCACAGCCGTTGCTGCGCCGCATCCAGCGCGGAAAACTGCACCACTAGAGCGTTATACCACGGGTTGCTGTGCTGCGTATCTAAATCAAATGCGGGTTCAGGCTGCCTGTGGGCTTGCGCGAAATAGGCGATTTCTTCGGCGGCTTGGTCTAAATCGGCATAGGCGCGGAGCAAATCGTTGATGGATAGGCGGTAGGTGGGCATGGCTTTAATGATAAAAATAAGGTTTCAGGCTGCCTAAGCGAGCCAGTACACAATATATTGCGCCAAGATAATCAACACGATGCCCAGCGCCGCGCCCACTTTGGCAACGGTGCCGACAATAAAGCCTGCCAACGCGCCGATGCCCACTTTGCCTGCCAGCCACAGGTTGCGTTTGTCGGCAAACTCGCCGATGGCTGCGCCCAGCAATGGCCCGAGAATCAACCCCGCTGGCACAAAAAACGCGCCCACAACGCCGCCGATAAACGCGCCCCACAGGGCTTCTTTGCTCGCGCCCGTGTATTTTGCGCCGAGCATCCCCGCCACAAAATCCATCGCCAAGCCAAAGGCGGAGACGATAAACAACACCAGCAAGGTAGTTGTGCCGATGACTTCGTAATCCTGCGCGTAGCCCATCAGCCACGCGCCTGCAAACATCAGCGGCAGGCTGGGGAGGGCGGGGTAAATTGTGCCGATTGCGCCGAGGGCAAGCAGAATGATGGCGAGGGTGATGAGTAGCAGGGTCATGGGCGGGTGAAATAGCTGGGATAAGTTTTTGCTTGGCTGAAATTGCGTTTCAGGCTGCCTATATCGCGGCGTGGTCGGTTTCGCCCGTGCGGATGCGGATAACTTGCTCAACGGGGTAAACAAAGATTTTGCCGTCGCCAATTTTGCCCGAGCGGGCGGTTTCTACGATGGTTTCTATCGCGCGTTCCACCATGTCGTCGGGCAACACGAGTTCCAGCTTCACTTTGGGCAAAAAATCAACGGCGTATTCTGCGCCGCGATAGATTTCGGTGTGCCCTTTTTGTCGCCCGAAGCCTTTGACTTCGGTTACGGTCATGCCTGTGATGCCGATTTCGGTGAGCGCTTCGCGCACGTCGTCGAGCTTAAAGGGTTTGATGATGGCTTCAATTTTTTTCATGGGGCATCCTTGGGGTTAAAGGGTTTTGGTTTTGCTGAAACTTGCTTTGCTCGTTTTCAGGCTGCCTCCCAGCATGACGGTATGGCGATGCGTTTTCAAGAAGCAGCCTGAAAATCAGTGTGCTGGGAGGATGTCGGGTTCCACAAGAGTAGGCTCGCTGCTGGTTACTTGGCGCACGGTTTCAATTGCTTTGGGCTGGCATTGTTGCCATGCTTGCTCTTGCGTTTCTGACGAAACTTTTTCAGGCTGCCCCCATTCTGTTGGGGAACGCGTATTGCCTAAAAAATGAGTTTGATGGTTGTAAACAAGAGTGATATTAAAAGGGTCGTGGCGCGCTTGGGAATTGGGCATCAGCGCGACATTTCGGTTTTTGCCCATGTGAAAACGATAAACAGGGCTATCGGAATCGGTGCGGATAAAAACATATTGGGCGTTGTCTGGAACGACAACATAGGATGCCATTTTGTCGGTATCGGGCAATGGGGTGTAATTCTTGGCTTGGGGGGGCGTGTCGCTGTGGCTGAATGCGTAGCGGATTTGATGAGCTGACAAAACAGAATCCAGTTCATAAGCCGAGAACATCATGGCGCGTTTTTTGCCGATTTTGGCTTGTCTACCACTACTGGTGGCTGCCAGCAACAAATCGGGCAGTTTGAGGCGCGTTTCTGTAAGCTCTATGGTGCTGATGTTGCCTTGTTTGCTGGCTTGCCATGTGCCTCCTGTTATCAGGTCTAAACTACCTGCGATGAGCGCGAAGCAAAAGCGATTGTTGTCCATCAGCATAAGATTTTGCGCCCAATCCACGCCGCCGCTGTGGTAGTGCCCAACAAATGGCTCGGCGGCTTGGGCGGTGGTTAAACTGGCGCATAGCGCAAGGGCAAGCAATGGTTTTTTCATGATGAATTCGCTGGGTTGCAATGAATGGGCAGCATGGTTACGTTTTCAGGCTTCCTATTGCGTTCAGGCAGCCTGAAAATGGAGTTACGCTTTAATCCAGCCTGCACCGCTTTCTTTCACAATATCGCTTAATGCGTCTAGCCATGCGGGGTTGTCGTTTAAGCAGGGGATGTATTGGAATTGCGTGCCGCCTGCGGCGTGGAATTGCTCGCGCCCACGGATGGCGATTTCTTCCATGGTTTCCAAGCAATCGCTCACAAAACCAGGGCAGATAACATCTAGCTTGGTGATTTTGTGTTTGCGTGGCAATTCTTTAAACAGGGTTTGCGTGCTGGGTTCTAGCCATTTGCCGCCGCCAAAACGGCTTTGGAAGGAAACAATGTAGTCTTGCTCGCTTAAGCCTAATTCCAGCGCAACAAGGCGGGCGGTTTCGCGGCATTCTTGCGCATAGGGGTCGCCCAAATCGCTGTGTTTTTGCGGGATGCTGTGGAAGCTAAACATCAGTTTTTCGCCTGCGCCGTATTGTTTGCGATAGGCGGTGATTTGTTGGGCAAGGGCGCGGATGTAGCCTGCGTGGTAATAAAAGCGGGCGATGGTGCGCGCCGACATTTGGTTGCGCTCGTGTTCCAATTCGTCTAACACTTTATCCAGCGCGGCGCCAGTGCTGCTGCCTGCGTATTGCGGATATAGCGGCAACACAATCACCCGCCCCACGCCTTTGCTTTTGAGCGTGCTCATGGCTTCGTGGATGCTGGGTTTGCCGTAGCTCATGGCGTAGGCGCAATGGATATTTTCAGGCAGCCTTTCGCGCAGGCCTTCCAGCTGGCGGTGGGTGAACACTTTGAGCGGCGAGCCTTCTTTGAGCCAGATTTTTTCGTATAACCGCGCGGCATGGCGGCTGCGAAACGGCAGGATGATACCGCGCAGCAGCGGCTGCCACAGCCAAGGGGAAAGCTCTATCACGCGCGGGTCGGATAAAAAATCGCGCAAAAAGGGGCGCACGGCTTCGGGCGTGGGCGCTTCGGGCGTGCCCAGATTAACAAGCAACACGCCAACTTGGTTTTGTTCGGCAAGGGGGATGGAAAATTCGGGGTGAAAATTCATGGTTTAAAACCGCGCAAGGCGGCGTTGTTGATGGGGAGTGTGAGGCGGTTTTAGCTACGCTGAACTTCGTTTCAGGCTGCCTCTGCTATGAATTACACATAGCTTTTGCTGCGGGTTAAATCCATAATCAGCAAGGGATTATCTTCGCGCATTTTGTCAATTAACTCTTGGCAACGGTAGGTTTTGGGTTCTTGCCACAGCCAGTCTAACTCGGCTTGGGTGAGCCCCACCATTTGCAAAAACTGCACCTTGCCGTTGGGCGTATCCATTTCGGGCAGCTTGGGGTCGGGTGCGAAGGCGATGCCGACGATGGCGGTGTCGGTGTCCAGCCGCACGGGCCCGTTGGCAGGGATAAAGTGATAGGGTTCAAACCATTTGCCGCTGTCAAACACATAGCGAGCAAGGTTGTTCATCACATTAATCACCCATATAGGCTCATGGTTTGCGCCGTTTTGGTTTTTGTCGTCTGTAACAGGGGCGATGCGGCAGGTAAATTCAAAGCCCCATTTGCTGAAATCGGCTTCGGCGCTTTCGGGGTCAAAATACAATTCGCTCATGCCGTAGGAAATCAGATGGCGGTGGAACTGCTGCTCTTCGCAATCGTAGATGCTTACGCCGTCTAGTGGGTCTTCGCCGCCTATCATGTATTTGACGATGGTGCCGTAGTGGCGCGGTTCTTGGTTGGGATAAAGGGCGTCAATGGCGACATCTATGGCGTTCCAGCCTACGGCTTCGTCTTCGCTGAATTGGGCGCGGTATTCTGCTTCGGTCATGGGATTCTCCTTGGGCGAAATAGGCTGCTTGCCGTTTTCAGGCTGCCTACACAGGCTATGGCGCAGCGTGGTGGGCTTGGGTTAAACCGCGTTCACTGGTATGCGCTAACGGGCGGCAAGGTCATCGCCAGCACGCTTTGAGTTTGCTGGGCGCGGAAGTCTGCCAGCTTTTGCGCTAAGTCGTTGTCTTGGTTGGCAAGCAACGCAATGGCAAACAGGGCGGCGTTGGCTGCGCCTGCTTCGCCGATGGCAAAGGTGGCAACGGGCACGCCTTTGGGCATTTGCACGATGGACAGCAGCGAATCTTCGCCGCACAGGTATTTGCTGGGCACGGGCACGCCGAGCACGGGCAGCGTGGTTTGCGCCGCCACCATGCCCGGCAGATGCGCCGCGCCGCCCGCGCCTGCGATAATGGCTTGCAGACCGCGTTCGCGCGCGGTTTTGGCGTAGTCAAACATTAAATCGGGCGTGCGGTGGGCGGAAACGACTTGGGCTTCATAGTCCACGCCGAATTGTTGCAGCATTTTGGCGGCGTGTTCCATGATGTGCCAATCGCTGTTGCTGCCCATGATGATGCCTATTTTTGCCATGGCGGATTATCCTTTTCGCTACGCTGAACGGGGTTTCAGGCTGCCTTATTTGAAGAAATCGCCCATGCCTGCGGGCAGGCCTTGGGTGAACTGCACCATTTTGGCGGAAGTGGCGGCTTCGCCTTTTTCGTGCGCGTCGTTGATGGCGGCGAGGATGAGGTCTTCTAGCATTTCGGGGTCGTCGGCGGCTTCGCTGATTAAATCGGGGCTGATGCTGATTTTGCGGACAACGTGGCTGCACGTGGCGGTTACTTTGACCAAGCCGTTGCCTGCTTGCCCTTCTACTTCGGTTTGCGCGAGTTCTGCTTGCGCTTTTTTCATGTTTTCCTGCATTTTTTGGGCTTGTTGCATCAAGCCGCCGAGTCCTGCTTTGCCGAACATGGTGTGCTCCTGTGGATGGTGTGATGGGAATGAATAAGGCAGCCTGAAAAGGGGTTTTAGGGGTTTTCAGGCTGCATGAAATGGGCGCGATTATAGCATTATTTAATAGGGGGTGGTTTGGGATGGGTTGGGGGATGAGGCAGCCTGAAAATCGGTCTATTCAGCAAAAATCGTTTGGCTCAACATCAAACGATTTTGTTTTTTCAGGCTGCCTTTGGGGCGGCAAAGATTGGGCAAACGGCGTGCGCAGCGGAGCTGCACACCCTACGTGGTTGGTGTAAACAATGATGGGAGGGGTAAACAGCTATGTCGGCGAGCCGCCGACGCTCCATTGGGTTGGGTTTTAGCTTCGCAACTCCGCTTCGCTACGCAGGCTGCCTTTTGTTGACACGATAAGGCAGCCTGAAAAATGGGTGGTAGCGTTTTCAGGCTGCCTTTATCGTTGGGCGAGTATGCGTCGGGCGGCTTCCACGCCCCACCATGCGGCTTCTTCAAACACGGAGTAGCCGCTTAAATCGCTGTGGGCGAAGTGCAGGCGGGATTGGTGTTGGCGCAGGGTGAGTAGTGTGGGCTGGGTGAGATAGCCTGCGCTGGGCACGCTCATGGCGTGGGCGCGGACGGTGATGTCCACATGGGCGACGTGTTGCCAGAATGTTTTGCCGTAGGCGGTGAGTAGGTCTTGGGCGGCGATGTCTAGTAGGTCGCGGGCTTCGGCGGCAAGCAGTTGGCGGCGGATGTTGGCGGGGCTGTCGTGGTTGAGCGCGGTGTAGGCGGTGAAAATGGTGTGGCTGGGGCGGGCGACGTGGATGCGTTGGTGGCTGGCGACCACGTAGCCTAGCCCTTGGCTGCCGTAAACGATGTTGTCCCATGCTAATTCGCTGCGCTTGGGTTCGGCGGGGAAGCTGTGGAGTACGAAGTTGCTGATGAGCCACGGGGCGGATGGGGGCAGCCTGAAATCGGGGGCGAAGCCGTAGCGCTGGGGGTTTTGGATAATGCGTTGGGCGATGTTGAGCGGCATGGCGCAAATGACGTTTTGGGCGCGGATGCTGCGTGTGTCGCCTGTGTGGATGTGGCGCAGGGTGATGCGAACGTGGTCGCTGTGTTCGGCGATGTGGCTGGCGGCGTAGGGATAGCTTTCAGGCTGCCTGAATGTGAGTTCACGGGTGTTGGGCAGTTGCTCGTGGCTTTGGATTTTGGCGTGGGCGCGTAGGGCTTCGGATAGGTGGTTTAAGCCGTCTGCCCATGTGAGCACGGGGGCGTGTTCGTTGCCACGCGCGGCGAAGTAGTGCAGCCCTGCGTAGGCGGAAACGTGGGCAATACCTTGCCCGTAATCGTCGCGGCAGCAGTAATCCAAATACCAAAGCAGACGGGGAGATTGATAGCCTTGGGTGGCGAGCCATTGGGCGAAGGTTTGGCGGTCTAGCGCGCGCCATTGGGGGTCTTGCGATGATAGGGCGATGGGGATGGCGAAGATTTTGCGCCCGTCGCTGCCGCGTGCGTGCAACAGTTGGGCGATTAGAGCGAAGAAACGGCGGGTATCGGGGTCGTGCGGCTGGGGGATGATGCCGTCTTGCCATGCGCCGTTAATCAGCAGGCGTTCATCGGGGGCGTTGACAAGGTCGGTGTCGCGGTAGATGGGCTTGCCTGCGTCATCATAGCCTTGCAGGATGCCGAAATCGGCGAGCATTTGGCGGATGTGGCTGCTTTCGGCGGATGGCTGGGCAAGGTAGTGCGCGCCGCTGGGGGCGGTTAAGGGCGTTTTCAGGCTGCCTGAATAGGCGTAGGCGGCGTTGTTGCCGTTGCGCTCAAAGCCTTCAGCGAGGCAGAAATTGGTGTAGCCGTTGCGGGCGAAGTGCCACGCGGCGGAAAGCGCGGCGGCTCCGCTGCCCAAAATCAGCGTTTCGCAAACGTGTTCGCGGCTGGGGGCGGCGTTGAGTTGCTGGTCGCGCAGCAGGTGGGCAAGCGGCAAGCCGACTTTGTTTACTGTGATGCTGGGCGGGCGCGAGAGATAGCGATATCCCAACCATGATGCGGAAGCGGCGGTGGCGAGGGTGGCGGTGGTTTGCAGGAATTGGCGGCGGTTCATGGTGGATGTTGAGGCAGCCTGAAAACGGCTTGGATGGGTAGAAAGGGAAAGGCGAATTTTACAACGGATGGTGGGCTTTATCCGCTTTCGCTGTGCCAACCTGCTTTTCAGGCTGCCTTTATGCCTTTCTTTCATATCTTTTAGAACGCCGCTTGGCATAACGAATATTCAAAACCATTCTTGGAAAACGAAATTTCAAAAGACTATGATTGCGCCGCATTGCCAACCGACAACCCACCAAAAGGAACACAATCATGTCAAAAAAACTGCTTTTCACCGTATCCGACAGCACGCCCCTGCCCGAGCTATACCGCCGCTTGGTGCAAGCCATCGACCTATTGGAACAACACATCGGCTACGCCCACAAACGCGCCCTGCCCACGGTAAAACAAGCGATTGACCACATGCGCCGCTTTGTGTCGGGCGAGCTGGGCACCGACGAAGGCGCGAAACTGTGGTTCAAAAAGCTCACCAAGCTCGCCGAAGAAGTGGGCGACATGACCCCCGAGCAATCCGCCTATGTTTTGGCCGCCGCCGAAGTGGGGCACGCCGCATCGCACATGGGGCATGTAAACATGGCCCTGAGCCGCGGCGGGCGCACCGAAGCCGATGCCGAATATGTGAAACTGCAAACCGCCTATGTGAACTTCGCGTTTAAAGGCGTGGACGAATTTCTCGTGCTAGCGGATGGCAAAATTCAACCCAATTTTGCGTTTAACGATGAAACCGTTGCGGCGTAAGCAAGAGCGGTTTCAGGTTGCCTTTATCGGCGCGCCCAAGGCAGCCTGAAAACATAAAAACTTTTCACTCACCTCAATCCCCCCCCCCCAACGGAGCCACCCATGACCCCGCAACAAACCCAATTCAAAGCCGACCGCTTCTCCAACTACGCCTACGCCGTTATCGTCCCCCAAGGCGGCGCAAGCTACGCCGAACAAGCCGCCGACATCGTCGCGCAAATCCAACAACACTTTGCCGACAAACAAATCATCCGCCAAACCGTATTCCTACGCGATCCCAACCGCCTAGACGAAACCGCGCAGTTCTTTGCCGCGCAACAAGGCGCAGCGCAGCCGCTGACCGCGTTTGTGAGCCAAGCCCCTGCCGATGGCAACCTGCTCGCCGCCGAAATCGTTGCCGTGTCGGGCGCAGAAGTTACCCGCGTAAACAACGGCTTAACCACCGTGCAGCATAACGGCATCACCTTCATCCACACCCATGCCGATGCCTACCTCGGCGGCAAAGCCCCGCGCGAAAATGCCTACGCCGACACCCTCGCCGTGTTAAACGACAACATCGCTCTGCTCAAACAAGGCGGCGCAAGGCTGGATCAAGTGTTCCGCACATGGTTCTACATGGGCAGCATCGTCGCCCCCGATAACCGCGTTGCCAACCAAGAACAACGCTACAAAGAACTCAACCGCGCCCGCACCGATGCCTTTGGCGACACCCAATTTCTCAAAGGCAGCCTGAAAACCCAGCCCAACTTTGACGTGTACCCTGCCTCCACAGGCATCGGCATGGGCGGCGAAGACGTGGCATTGGGCAGCACCGCGCTGATTACCGACCGCGCCGACGTGTTCACCCTGCCGCTGGAAAACCCCCGCCAAACCCCCGCCTTTGAATACGCGCGACATTACAGCCCCGAAACGCCCAAATTCGCCCGCGCCATGGCGGTGATATACGACAACCAGGCCGCCGTGTATGTGTCGGGCACCGCCTCCATCACCGCATCCGAAACCCAACACATCGGCAACACCGCCAAGCAAACCGAAGAAACGCTGCTCAACATCGCCGCGCTCATCGCCCCCGAAAACTTCGCCGCATCAGGCTTCGCAGGCTACGGCGCAACGCTGCAAGATTTAGCCGTTGTCCGCGCCTATGTGAAACACGCCGCCGATTACGAAACCGTCCGCGCCGTGTGCGAACAGCAGCTGCAAGGCGTGCCCGTGGTTTACACCATCGGCGACGTGTGCCGCGACGATTTGCTGGTGGAGCTGGAATCCGTCGCCCACATCCAAAAGGCAGCCTGAAACAAAGTTTACCCCCCGCAAAGGACAAAACCATGACCACACTCTACGACATCACCGACTACTCGCTAGACCAACTCTACGACTACTACGAGCGCACCATCGCCCAAGCCGAAAGCCTGAAAGACCAAGCCCATCCGCGCACCCTATTCCACGTAGAATCCGCCCTGCGCGATTTTCGCAAATTCGGCGCAGGCGAATTAGACATTGACCTTGGCACCAAACGCTGGTTTCGCGTGATGTCGCACCTGGTGGAAGAAGTCGCCGACATGGACAACAGCCAAACCGCCTACATTCTCGCCCTAGCCGAAATCGGACACGCCGCCGCCCACTTGGGGCACCTCAACACCGCACTCAGCCGCGGCGGGCGCACCGAAGCCGATGTGAAATACGAAGCGCTCAACCGCGCCTATGTAGGCTTCGGTTTCAAATGCGCGGAAACCTATTTGGGGCTGATGCAACACTAAGGCAGCCTGAAAACGCGTTTGCGCAATCAAACAACCGGCAATGCAAAAAGGCGGATTTCCCATCCGCCCTTTTTTGTCCGCTCCTATCGCGTAAATAAACCGCGCACACGCAAAAAGGCAGCCTGAAACGACTATTTATCGTTTTCAGGCTGCCCTTTAATCAGCAAAATTACTCAGCCGCAGCAACCACAGCCACAGTAATTGTTGCTACTGCATCAGCGTGCAAAGCCACTTCAATTTCGTATTCGCCAACCGCTTTGAACGGACCTTCTGGCAAACGAACGTTAGATTTCAACGCTTCCACACCAGTAGCCACAATCGCCGCAGCAATATCCGCATTGGTAACAGAACCGAACAAGCGACCGTCCACACCCGCTTTTTGCGCGATGGTAATGGTTTGACCGTGCAATTTAGCTTGACGCGCTTGCGCATCAGCCAAAATAGCGGCTTGTTTTGCTTCCAATTCAGCACGGCGTGCTTCAAACTCTTTCAAGTTTGCTTCGGTAGCGCGTTTGGCTTTGGCAGTAGGAATCAAAAAATTGCGTGCGTAACCGTTTTTTACGGTTACCACATCACCCAAGTTGCCCAAACCAGCAACGCGTTCCAACAAGATAATTTGCATAATGTGAACTCCTAATTATTTATGTTGGTCAGTGTAAGGCAACAAAGCCAAGAAACGAGCGCGTTTCACAGCAACAGCCAATTGGCGTTGGTAGTGCGCTTTTGTGCCAGTGATGCGAGCGGGAATGATTTTGCCGTTTTCAGTAATGAAGTCTTTAAGCAAATCAACTTGTTTGTAATCCACTTCTTGGATTTTTTCAGCCGTAAAACGGCAGAATTTGCGACGTTTAAATGTTTGACGAGCCATGTCGTTTAACCTTTATATTCTTGAATATTTTGAATTCGCAACACAGGGCGGAAAATTCTTTGGCTGCGTTGGGCTAAAAAGCCGCTCACCTCAACCATTGTGCCGATTTTGTGTTGCCATGCTTTGGCTTGCTCACCGATAATCTTTGCGGGCAGTTCAAATTTGACTTGATGCTGCAAACCGTTTTCTTCTTGCACGCTTTCGTGTTGCAACACCACATCCAACACAGGAACACCTGCCGGCGTGTAGCGCAAAACATCCACTTTGTGCAACAGAGCGGTGAGCTGAAACTGATTGTTCAATTAGGCTTCAGCAGTTGCTTCACCAGCAGCTTCGCCGTTAAGCAGATTTTTAGATTTTTCGCCTTGCATCATCACAGATGGCTCGGTTACGGCTGCTTTCTTTTGGATGGTGAGATGACGCAACACGGCATCGTTAAAGCGGAAACCTGTTTCCAACTCTTCGATGGTTGCGGGGGTGGCTTCAATGTTCATCAACACATAGTGTGCTTTGTGCAACTTGTTGATTTGGTAAGCCAATTGGCGGCGACCCCAGTCTTCCAAGCGGTGGATTTTGCCACCTGCTTCAGTAATCATGGATTTATAGCGTTCAACCATAGCGGGCACTTGCTCGCTTTGGTCTGGATGAACGATAAACACGATTTCGTAATGACGCATGTTATCTCCTTACGGTTGGTTAAAAACAGCCGCCCGCCATGCGATTGCGGGCAGCAAGGTTGCAAAACGGCGGATTATAATAATGTTTGGCGATTGAGCGCAAGTTTTTCTGGTTTTCGCGTATAATCGCGCTTTAGATTTTATGAACAATCAACAACGAGAAGCGAATGGAAAAGAAACCCGTTTTAAGCAAACAAGAAATTTTGGCGTTGCGCGCTCGGGCGCATCATTTGAACCCTGTGGTGATGGTGGGCCAGCATGGTTTAACCGAGGCGGTCATCCGCGAAACGGAAACGGCATTGCGTGCACATGAATTGATTAAAGTGCGCGTGTTGGGCGACGAGCGCGATGAGCGTTTGCTGATTGGCGAAGCTTTGTGCGCGGCAACAGGGGCGCAGTTGGTGCAGCATATCGGCAAACTGTTGGTATTGTACCGCGAACGCCCGGATGACGAATAACCCTTAGGCAGCTTGAAAGCGGGTTTACGAGCTTCTGCGAAGCTAAAAACCAAAACAGCTCAAATCGCGCGGATTGAGCTGTTTTTATATTTCAGGATGGCGTTACATCGACCCGTCGTTTTTCAGCAATGAAAACAAGGGCACGTTTTTTTCGCGGATTTTTTTGCCGCCGTCCAAATCGGTGAATTCCAAAATGGCGCAGGCTTCCACCACTTCGCCGCCCAGCCTGCGAATCAGCTCCACGCCTGCCAGCATGGTGCCGCCCGTTGCCACCAAATCGTCAATCAACAATACGCGGCTGCCTTCGCGGATGGCGTCTTTGTGGATTTCTACCGTGGCTTCGCCGTATTCCAGCGCGTAGGTTTGCGAAATGGTGTCAAACGGCAGCTTGCCTTTTTTGCGAATCGGCACAAAGCCAACGTTTAATTGATACGCCAACGCCGCGCCGATAATGAATCCACGCGCTTCCAAGCCTGCCACCACGTCTATTTTTTGCCCCATGTAGTGATAGGTGAACAAATCCACCAGCAAGCGGAAATATTCGGGGCTTTGCAATACGGTGGTGATGTCGTGAAACAGAATGCCGTCTTTGGGAAAATTGGGGATTTTGCGGATTTGTGCGGCGAGATTATCCACGCCCATCACATCTGGGTGAAAACGCATTTTTTGTTGATTTCCATAAGTAAAAATCGCATTATAATCACATTTTACATTTCGGGCAGCCTGAAAATAATAGGCAGCCTGCGTAGCGAAGCGGAGTTGCGAAGCTAAAATGAGCAAAGCGAATTTCAGCGAAGCTAAAATGAGCAAAGCGAATTTCAGCGAAGCTAAAACAACCAATCACCCAACCACAACCACCCCCAACAAGGAACACCCCATGTGCCAACTACTCGGCATGAATTGCAACACCCCCACCGACATCGGCTTCTCGTTCGCAGGCTTTTCCAAACGCGGCGGGCTCACCGACCACCACACCGATGGCTTTGGCATCGGCTTTTTTGAAGGGCGCGGCTTGCGCCTGTTTTTAGACGACAAGCCCAGCGCGCAATCGCCCGTTGCCGAGCTGGTTCGCAATTACCACATCAAATCAGAAAACGTCATCGCCCACATCCGCAAAGCCTCGCAAGGCATCAACTCGCTGGAAAACACCCACCCATTCCAGCGCGAAATGTGGGGCGGCTACTGGCTGTTTGCCCACAACGGGCAGCTGCGCCCCAGCTTCGCCCCCGATTTCAACGGCAAAGCCTATCGCCCCGTTGGCAGCACCGATTCCGAGCAAGCCTTTTGCTATCTGCTCAACCGCCTGCGCGCCCAATTCCCCGACCGCCCCTGCCCCAACACGCTGTTTGACGCGCTTGCCGAGCTGTGCGCCGAGATTCGCCAGCATGGCATGTTCAACTTCATCCTATCGGACGGGCGGGTGATGTATGCCCACGCCAGCACCCTGCTCTACTACATCACCCGCCAGCCGCCCTTTGGGCAAGCCCATCTGATTGATGAAGACATGGCAATAGACTTCGCCAAAGTAACCACGCCCAACGACCGCGTAACCGTTATCACCACCCTGCCCCTTACCGACAACGAAACATGGCGGCAATTCGCCTGCGATGAGCTGATGATGTTTGACCACGGCAAACTTGTGCGCCGCCACCGCCCCGAAAACCCCGTTTATTTAACCCAAGAAGAAGGTTTAGAAATCGCGCGCAAAGCAGGCGTGAGCGTGTAAAAGTCTTGTTCACAACCCATTTTCAGGCTGCCTTGGGCGTTGCTTGGGTTTGAGCATTTTCATGGCGTCTTGCCGCCATACCCACGCTTTAAAAGTTCACACATTGCTTGGCAATTTTTAAAATGGCAAAAAATCACCCATTTAGGCAGCCTGAAAAAAGGTTGCCTAAAATCGTTTTCAGGCTGCCTTTTGTTGCCATCGCGCCCGCCATTGATGCAGCCTGAAAACGTTTAACAGCAACATCCTATTGTTTTCCATGCGTTTATTGCGTCTCACGCCCAACCGTTTTCAGGCTGCCGCAACCCATGCAGCCTGAAAAATAGGCACTCAACCTTAAACACAGTAAAATAGTGCCTTTTTTTGGCAGCCTGAAACCGAGCAAAGCGCATTTCAGCCCAGCCAAACCCCATCCACAATCGCAAAATAAGGAGAAATCACATGAAAGGCATCATCCTAGCTGGCGGCAGCGGTACCCGTCTTTCCCCCATCACTCGCGGTGTATCCAAGCAGCTTTTGCCCATCTACGACAAACCCATGATTTACTACCCGCTGTCGGTGCTGATGCTGGCAGGCATTCGCGAAATTTTGGTCATCACCACGCCCGAAGACAATCACGCCTTTCGCCGCTTATTAGGCGATGGCAGCTGCTTTGGCATCCACATCAGCTACGCCGTGCAGCCCAGCCCCGACGGGCTAGCCCAAGCCTTTATCATCGGCGAAGAATTTATTGGCGATGACAACGTTTGCTTGGTGTTGGGCGACAATATTTTCTACGGACAACATTTCAGCCAAACGCTCAAAGCCGCGGCCGAGCAAAAACACGGCGCAACCGTGTTTGCCTACCAAGTCAAAGACCCCGAACGCTTTGGCGTGGTGGCGTTTGACGACAACAAAAAAGTGCTCTCTATTGAAGAAAAACCCAAACAGCCCAAATCCGATTGGGCGGTAACAGGCTTATATTTTTATGACAACCGCGTGGTGGATTTTGCCAAGCAAGTTAAACCATCCGCCCGCGGCGAGCTGGAAATCACCAGCCTAAACGAAATGTATCTGAACGACGGCAGCCTGAACGTGCAACTGCTGGGGCGCGGCTTCGCATGGCTAGATACGGGCACACACGAAAGCCTGCACGATGCCGCCGCCTTTGTGCGCACCATTCAAAACATCCAAAACCTGCAAGTTGCCTGCTTGGAAGAAATCGCTTGGCGCAACGGCTGGCTCACTTCCGATGAGCTGCGCCAACTTGCCGAGCCGATGAAGAAAAACGAATACGGGCAACACCTGCTGCGTCTCATCAACAAAGAAAACCAATAGGCAGCCTGAAAAAGCAAGGCGGATTTCCCATCCGCCCTTTTTTCCATTTCGCATCCCATTTTCAGGCTGCCTCAACCCTTTTTATTCGCGCCAGATTAAACATGACCCACCCTTTTCGCCGTTCCCGCTTCTTTCGCCACACGCTGCCCGATGCCAACATCTCCGAGCTGGGCAACATCCGTTCCCTGCATCTAGGCACGCCCACCATCCAAAGCTCCATGAACATCCACAACCCCAGCGAACTGGTGCTGTCATACAGCCGCGCGATGATGGGCTGGATGCTGTTTGCCGACGATGTGCCGCAAAACATCCTGCAAATCGGCTTGGGCGGCGGCTCGTTTGCCCGCTGGCTGGCGGAATATTTGCCCGAAGCCAAGCAAATCTGCATTGAAATCAATCCGCAAGTGATCAAAATCGCCCGCGCTTCGTTTTGCCTGCCGCCCGAAGGTGAGCAGTTTCAAATCATAGAAGCGGACGGCGCGGAATACGTCCAAATTCTGAATCGCAGCACCGACCTGATTTTGGTGGACGGCTTTGACGGCGTGCAAATTATTGATGAACTGGTGGGCGAACCTTTTTTCCACGACAGCCAGCAAGCCCTAAGCGAACACGGCATTTTCGTGACCAACTGGTGGAGCGGCGACAAACGCTATCCGCTGTTTATCCAACGCCTGCGCACGATTTTCCACAACCGTGTGCTGGAAATTCCCGCCGAAACGCATGGCAACATCGCCGTGCTCGCCTTTCAGGCTACCCCCGAAGACCTTCGGCTCGCCAGCCTGAAAAAGCGTGCGGAAACCCTATCGCAGCAATACGGCTTAAACTTTCTCCGAATGCTGGCGGACGCAAAGGCGCGCAATCCGCACAACGGCAAAGCGTTCCAACTCAAGGCAGCCTGAAAACGGAGCTTTAACAAAATGAGAACAAAGATGTTGCCGAAAATCGTCATCCAAAACAGCACGATTGGACTGGGCGAGTGCATGGCGCTCCTTCTGTGTGTGTTTTTTTCTGGTGGCCACCTACACTGGTTTTGGACTGACTTGTGGGAAAAACAGAGGTTTAAGCCGCTAATGCTCGTATTTGCCGCCATTTTCGTGCTGCCCGCCATTGTCATTCTGCGCCGGCAATTTGACCGAAGCCCGCAGCTCATCATTTCGCCGCTAGGGCTTGATTTGCGCCGAAGCTCCGCTTTCTTCGCGGGCCGTTTCAAAATATCACGCTTCAAGTCGTCCAGATTCAAATCCCGGCATCGCCGCCCCCAGCGTTTTATCGCTTGGAACAAGATGCGCGGGAAAAAAAATAGACTTCGCAACCCTCTTCAATGGGCGTTCCCCCCCCAATCAGTGGCTTATCATCTATACCGACCAAGGAGCACTCTTGTCTTTACTTAATTTCATGCAACACAAAGACAACCTGCAAGAATGGCTACGCACCATCGCCTCTGCACCAGACGAAGCCGAGCGCGCCGCGCTCATCCTAAAAATCAAACGGGAATACGAACTATGGTTACCCTAAACACACTCAAAAAAATGAAAACCGACGGCGAAAAAATCGCCATGCTTACCTGCTACGAAGCCTCTTTCGCCGCCCTGATGAACCGCGCGGGCGTAGAAATCCTGCTGATTGGCGACTCGCTGGGCATGACCGTGCAAGGGCAAAGCAGCACGCTGCCCGTAACGCTAGAACACATGGTTTACCACACCCAAAACGTTGCCCGCAGCAACAGCCACAGCCTTATCCTTGCCGATTTGCCCTTTGGCAGCTATCAGCAAAGCAAAGAACAAGCCTTCGCCGCAGCCGCCGCGCTGATGGCAGCAGGCGCGCACATGGTCAAGCTGGAAGGTGGCGCGGTATTTGCCGAAACCACCGAATTTCTGCAAGCGCGCGGCATCCCCGTCTGCGCCCATATCGGGCTAACGCCGCAATATGTGAACACCCTGAGCGGCTACAAAGTGCAAGGACGCGGTGATGCCGCCGCAGCCGTGTTGGCAGATGCCCAAGCACACGACGCAGCAGGCGCAAGCATGATACTGATGGAATGCGTGCCCGCCGCGCTGGGCAAAACCATCACCCAAAGCGTTTCTTGCCCCACCATCGGCATCGGCGCAGGCAAAGACACCGATGGGCAAGTACTGGTGATGCACGATATGCTCGGCGTGTACCACGGCAAAACCGCCAAATTCGTCAAAAACTTTATGGATGGGCAAACCAGCATCCAAGCCGCGGTTGAAGCCTATGTGCGCGAAGTTAAAGCAGGTACCTTCCCCAGCGCGGAACACACCTTTGAATAGTTTTCAGGCTGCCTATGCTCAACAGCCAAAAGCAGCCTGAAACCCAGTTTAGCCAAGTGCCACCCCCGTTTCAGGCTGCCCAACCCATCCGAAAGTCCCCCATGCAAGCCACCGTTTACCTAGAAAACCAAGAATACATCGCCCTATGCGACCTGCTTAAACTGGCAGGACTCGCCGAAAGCGGCGGACACGCCAAAGCTCTGATTGCCGCAGGCGAAGTGCAGCGCAACGGCGCAACCGAAACCCGCAAAACCGCCAAAATCCGCGCAGGCGAAATCATCACTCTCCACGGCAACGAGCTAGAAATCCAAGCAGGCTACGACCCAGAGGCAGCCTGAAAATCTATATTCACTTTAAAATCAACATCATGACCATCCTATCCCTAGAAAACGCCAGCTTCGCAGTCGGACACGTCCCCCTGCTAGACCACACCGCCTTCCAACTCGCGCAAGGCGAAAAAATCGGACTCATCGGGCGCAACGGCGCAGGCAAATCCACGCTGCTCAAAATCCTCGCAGGCGCACAAAAGCTCGACGACGGGCAACTCATCATCCAAAGCAGCCTGAAAATCGTTTACGTGCCACAAGAAAGCGTGTTCCCGCCCGAAGCGAGCGTGTTTGACATCGTATCCGAAGGCTTGGGCACCATGCGCGACGTGCTGCGCCGCTACCACCAAATCAGCCACGAACTAGAACACAGCCAAAACAACGACTTAATCAAAGAACTCAACACTCTGCAAAACCAAATTGAAGCGCAAAACGGCTGGCAATTTGATGCCGCCATCCGCCAAACCATCAGCGAGCTAGGGCTGCCTGAAAACGAGCGCATCGGCAACCTCTCAGGCGGGCAAAAAAAGCGCGTCGCCCTCGCCCAAGCATGGGTGCAAAAACCCGACGTGCTGCTGCTGGATGAACCCACCAATCACCTAGACATCGACGCAATCATCTGGCTAGAAAACCTATTGCGCGGCTTTTCAGGCAGCCTCATCGTCATCACCCACGACCGCCGTTTTCTGGACAACATCGCCACCCGCATCGTCGAACTGGACCGTGGCACGCTGCGCTCATACGACGGCAGCTTCGCCAAATACAGCGAAAAAAAAGCGCAAGAACTCGCCGTAGAAGCCGAACACAACCGCCTGTTTGACAAATTCCACGCGCAAGAAGAAGCATGGATACGCAAAGGTATAGAAGCCCGCCGCACCCGCAACGAAGGACGCGTGCGTCGCTTGGAAGAACTGCGCCGCCAACGCGCCGCCCGCCGCGAGCGGCAAGGGCAAGTGTCGTTCCAGCTTAACGCGGGCGAAAAAAGCGGCAAAATCGTCGTCGAGCTGGAACATGCCTCGTTCCAATACGACAACAAACTGATTATGAACGACTTTTCCGCTATTATCCAACGCGGCGACAAAATCGGCTTAATCGGCGCCAACGGCATCGGCAAAACCACCTTTCTCAAACTCATCCTCGGCGAATTGCAGCCTACGCGTGGCAAAATCCGCATCGGCAGCAAGCAAGAAGTCGCCTATTTTGACCAATTTCGCAGCGCGTTAAACGAGCAAGACACCGTGTTCTACACCATCGGACAAGGCAACGATTTTGTGGAAATCGGCGGCAAAAAACGCCATGTGATGAGCTACTTGGAAGACTTTTTATTCCACCCCGCCCGCGCCCAATCGCCCGTGTCCTCGCTTTCGGGCGGCGAGCGCAACCGTCTGCTGCTTGCCAAGCTGTTCACCCGCCCCGCCAATATTTTGGTGCTGGACGAGCCCACCAACGACTTGGACATCGACACGCAAGAATTGCTGGAAGACCTGCTGCGCGACTACACCGGCACGGTGTTCCTTGTGAGCCACGACCGTATGTTTCTAGACAACGTCATCACGCAAAGCATCGTGTTCGAGAGCAACGGCAGCCTGAAAGAATACATCGGCGGCTATCAGGATTATGTGGACACCAAAGCCCGCGAAAGCAAAATTCAGGCTGCCGCAGCCGTCGCCACGCCAGATAGGCAGCCTGAAAAAGAAAAACCCAAAGCCAACCGCACGGTGAAACTATCGTACAAAGAACAGCGCGAATTGGACGCGCTGCCCGATGAAATCGCCGCGCTGGAAGCCGAGCAAGCCGAAATCAACGCCGCGCTTTCCCATCCCGACATCTTTAAGGACTACGAACAAGCAGGCACATTGCAAGCGCGCGCGGAAGAAATCGAGCTGGCGTTGTTGGAGAAATTGGAACGCTGGGAAATGCTGGAAGCGAAGCAAAGCGGCAGCACATAACAACATAGAAACCTTTGCCAAGCCCCGAGGCAGCCTGAAAGACATAGATGCCGCCATTCCAGCTCAGGCGGGAATGACGGAGGTGGATACAGCCGTTGTTTGCCAAAACTTCACAAAACCAAAGGCAGCCTGAAAATCCCGTTTCAGGCTGCCTTTTCTTGTTCGCGTTGTCGTTTAATCAACAACCCAATTTCGGATTGCCAATCAAAGCGCGCACGGCTTCTTGGTCTTTCTTGCGAATTTGCTCCGCCAGCGTAAACAGGCGGTGGGTTAATTCCGCGTCGTCTTGTGCGCTGGATTTGGCGGAAATCAAAATCGCCGCCAACTGCATGGCTTGGAATTTATCCAAATATTGCGTGTCCTGCATGGTAACGTCCTTTCATTGCACGTTCGAACCTGTATTCACTACTCTCATAGGCAGCCTGAAAACGGAAAACACGTTTTCAGGCTGCCCTAGGGCGTGTCAGCATTCAACTTTTGCAGCGGATTTTGCATCATAAAATGGCAGATGCAAGGCAAAAATGCGAGCCTATGTTGTCCATAGGCGAGTATTTTTAACGCAGCAGATGCCGTTTTAGGGCGAAAAAGCCGCCAAAATGTTGATTGTCAACACGCCCTAATCCCTAATGATTATTCGGGCTTGTTGCCCCCGCCGCGACGGCGCAGCACCGCGGGCGTTTCAAAATCATCAATCACCGATTGGCTGGCAAAATCCGCCGCCACCAAATTCGCGCTGTGCACATCGCGCGCCGAACGGAAAATGCTGTTCATTTTGTGGCTGTAATCAGGCTCAACGGGCGCAGCCGCATGGCGGTGCGTGGTCAGGCTGGATTCGTTTTTCTCTTTCAACCCCGTGGCGATGATGGTGATGCGAATCACATCTTCCGCCATGGATTCATCTTCGGCAGTACCAAATTTCAGCTCGGCATCGGGCGAAGCGTATTCGTTCACCACCGCCATGATTTCTTCGTATTCGTCCAAAATAAACGCATCGGGCGCGGTGGTAATGTTCACCAACACGCCGCGCGCGCCGCTCAGGCTTACATCGTCCAGCAAGGGGCTGGAAATGGCTTGCTCCACGGCGATGCGCGCGCGGTCTGTGCCTTTGGATTCGCCGATGCCCATCATCGCCATGCCGGTGATGCTCATCATGTTTTTCACGTCGGCAAAGTCCAAGTTAATCAAACCGGGGCTGGTAATCATCTCGGAAATGCCCGCCACGCCGTTGCGCAACACGTTATTCGCCGCGCGGAATGCCTCGCGCACGGTAACGCCCTTGCCCAACGCGGTGAGCAATTTATCGTTGGGCACAACAATCAGCGAATCAACGTGTTGTTTCAACAAATCAATACCTTGCTGCGCTACGATGCCGCGTTTGCCTTCGTGTTTGAACGGGCGCGTTACCACGGCAACGGTCAAAATGCCCATTTCTTTGGCGATTTCGGCAATCACGGGGGCTGCGCCTGTGCCTGTGCCGCCACCCATGCCGGTGGTGATGAACAACATATTCGCGCCGCTGATAGCTGCGGAAATCGCCTCGCGGTCTTCCAACGCCGCATCGCGCCCCACATCGGGGTTTGCGCCCGCGCCCAAGCCGCGCGTTAAACTGGCACCCAGCTGGATTTTGTTGGCGGCGTTGTTGTTTGCCAATGATTGCGCATCGGTGTTGGCGCTGATGTATTCCACGCCCTGAATCGGGTTGTCAATCATGTTGTTGATGGCATTGCAGCCGCCGCCGCCCACCCCGATGACTTTAATCACGGCGGGTCCGGTGTTGCCTTCGGCTAAATTGTAAACAGAATTGTTGTCCATATAGTTAAGCTCCAAAATGCGCTTGTCGTTATTGTGAAAATGGATTTTCAGGCTGCCTCATGCGGTTTCAAACGGGGATAGGCAGCCTGAAAAAAGATTAGAGATTGTTTTTCATCCAATTAATCGTTCTGCTTATCCAGCTTGGCTTGCGCGGTATCGGCTCGGGCGGCAGCAGCAAATCATCGGGTTCGTCGTCTTCGCGTGGCGAGGGGCGTTTTTCGTTTTTGCTGATAACGGGCTTCTCGGCAACGGTGTTGCTGGTGCGGCGATTGGGTTTGCCTGCGCTGATGCCGTTTTGCTGGGCGCGTTTTTTCGCGGCGTGCAGTAAGCCGATTACTGTGGCATAACGTGGATTGCGGATGCGGTCGGATAGTGTGCCCACTTCTTGTGGCACGCCAATGCGCGCGGGCAAGTTGAACACATCTTCCGCCAGCTCCACCACGCCGCGCAGCAACGATGCGCCGCCCGTGAGCACGATGCCCGAAGTTAAAACTTCTTCGGGGAAGCCTGCGCGGCGCAGCTCGTTTAACGTAAGCTCCAAAATTTCTTCCACGCGCGGCCCGATGACGCTGGCGAGCGTGCGGCGCGAAATTTGGCGTGGCAAGCGGTCGCCCACGCTAGGCACTTCCACCATTTCATCCAAGCCTTCTAGGTTTTCTAACGCCACGCCGTGG
The DNA here is from genome assembly GCF_016623605.1 of Kingella bonacorsii. NCBI lineage: Bacteria > Pseudomonadati > Pseudomonadota > Betaproteobacteria > Neisseriales > Neisseriaceae > Kingella > Kingella bonacorsii. Next base: position 472,236 of record NZ_JAEHNZ010000001.1, read on the forward strand.
AAAATTTTGATGCGCTCGGCAGCGGTGTAGGGTGTGCGCAAGGCTTGCGCCAAATCGCGGGTAATCAAATCGCCCGCAATTGGAATAACGGCGGTGTGGCGAATCGCGCCGTTGGTGTAAACGGCGATGTCGGTTGTGCCACCGCCGATGTCAATCACGCAAACGCCCAGTTCTTTTTCGTCTTCGGTGAGCACCGCATCGGCGGAAACCAGCGGTTGCAGCATGATTTCGTCTACTTTCAAGCCACAGCGCTCAATGCATTTTTGCACGTTTTGCAAGGCAGTTACTGCGCCTGTGATGATGTGCACGCGCGTATCCAAGCGCACGCCACTCATGCCGATGGGCTCGCGCACGCCCGGTTGGTTGTCGATGATGTATTCTTGCACCACGGTGTGCAAAATTTGGTGGTCGGGGGGGATGTTCACCGCTTTGGCGGTGTCTTTGGCGCGTTCAATGTCGGCTTTGGTTACTTCGCCGTCTTTGATTTTGACCACGCCTTGCGAATTAAGGCTGCGAATGTGGTTGCCTGATATGCCTGTTACCACACTGGTAATTTTGCATTCCGCCATGCGCTCGGCTTCACTCATTGCTTGATGGATGGCTTGGGCGGTGGCATCAATGTTGGTAACCATGCCTGCTTTTAAGCCGCGAGATTCGGCTAATCCCATACCTACGATGTTGATTTCATCCGCCACCACTTCGCCAATTAAGGCGATGACTTTTGATGTGCCGACATCTAGTGCGCTAACGTATTGCTTATTTTCAGCCATATTTTTGTTCCAGTTTATTGTTTTTTGGGTTTGGTTTTTGCTTGAATTTTGGCGATGTTTTTCTTGGGTTTATCGCTTTGTTTGGGGGAAGATTGATTGCTGGGGGCAGTGATAAGTTCATCATCCAGCATCATGTCTTCAATATTGGGCTCGGGCGGCGGGGCATCGGAGCGCAGCCGTGTGGCAAATGCGTCTTGATAGCGCATATCCACATAATCAATATATTGCGCTCTGGCTTGCAAATAGCGGGGAAACGATTGCACAAACCGCGCCATGCGTGTGCTGGTTTCGTCTTTGCCGAGGCGAACTTCTATGCCGTTGTTGAGCATCATCGACCATGCACCGCGCGGGCTATATTGTAAACGGATAATCCTTAATCGCAAAGGTTTGAGTTGATTATTAAAATTTTCGTATTGTTCAAACATCACTTTTTGTTCGTTTACATCGCCGTCAAACTCGGGCAATTCTTCGGCATAGACAGCCTGAAAAACCTCGCCGTGAGTGGAAACCAGCCCTGCTTGTTCGCCGTTGCGTATCCAGCGGGCGGCGGGTTCGTATTCGTCTATGGTTACTTTGATTTGGGCGGGGGGAATGCGGTCAATTTTCACGCTGCGCACCCAGTCTAATTTGCTGGCGGCGCGTTGGGCTTCGTGTAGATTTACGGTGAAAAAGCTGCCTGTTAAATAGGGACGCATGGTTTCAAACAGGCGTTTTTTGTCGGCGTGGTGCAGTTTTTCCGTGCCGTCGGGGGTGATGATGGTGATTTCGGCGATTTGAAAATAGGGCTGGCGTGAGAGCCAAATGCCGCCTGTCATCAGCAGGAATAGGAGCGTCAGGTAAAGCAAAAATCTCACGGCGGCTTCCTATTTGCTGAACGCGGTTTGCAAAATGGCAACGCATAAATCGGCAAATCCGATGCCTTTTTGTTGCGCGGCTTTGGGGATGAGGCTGTGGCCGGTCATGCCGGGGAGGGTGTTGACTTCTAAGATATAGATTTTGCCCGCTTCGTCTTTCAGAAAATCCACGCGTCCGCAGGTGTTGCCGCCGCCGATGGCGGCAAAGGCTTGCCGGGCGAGGCTTTGCATAAGCTGCTCATCCTCTGCGCTTAAATCGGAGGGGCAAAGGTAAACGGTGTCGTTGCGTTGGTATTTGGCTTCCCAGTCGTAAAAATCGTTTTGCGGGATGATGCGAATGCTGGGCAGGGCTTGTTGGTTGAGCACGCCGCAGGTGTATTCGCCGCCCGACATGAATTGCTCGGCAAGGATTTCGCCGTGTAGATTTTCGCGGCGCAGTTGGCGGTAGATTTGGGCAAGCTCGCCTGCTTGGCGGACTTTGTGCACGCCTACGCTGCTGCCTTCGGCGGCGGGTTTGATAAACAGGGGTAAGCCAAGTTGTTGTTCTACGGCGGTGAAGTCGCTATCGTCGTGCAATACGGCAAAGGCGGGGATGGGCAAGCCGAGCGCCTGCCAGATAAGTTTGCAGCGGTATTTGTCCATGCCGAGTGCTGAGGCGAGCACGCCGCAGCCTGTGTAGGGGATTCCGAGCGCTTCTAACGCGCCTTGCACGGTGCCGTCTTCGCCGTAGGTGCCGTGCAGGATGTTAAAGGCAGCCTGAAAACCTTGGGTTTTAAGTTCGGCGAGGTTGGTTTCGGCGGGGTCAAACGGGTGGGCATCAATGCCTTTGCTTTGCAGGGCGGCGAGGATGGCTTTGCCGCTGGCGAGGGAAACTTCGCGTTCTGATGAGAAACCGCCCATTAGGACGGCGATTTTGCCGAAGGATTGGGGTGATTGCATGATGGATGGGGCTTTCTTGCTGCGGGGGTGAGTTTCAGGCTGCCTTTGGGGTGGGGTTTATTTGTTTTCAGGCTGCCTTGGGTGTTTGTAACGATGGTGATGGTGGATGAGTAGAGGCAGCCTGAAAAGGGGATGGTGGAGTGTTTGCGGTGGTGCGTGGCGAAGCCACATACCCTACTTGCTAAACGATGTTTCAGGCTGCCTTTATGTTTTGGCTATTTTGGCGACGAGCCGTCGCCGTTCCATATATTTTATTTCAGGCTGCCTTTTGCTGCGCCAAATCCACCAAGCCTTGCGCCACGCGGTTGATGCTGCCCGCGCCCATGGTGAGCACCACATCGCCGTCTTGCAACACGTTGTGCAATAGGGTTTCGGGCACGGCGTTTACATCGGCGCAGTAGATGGGTTCCAGCTTGCCGTGCACGCGCACGGCGCGGGTAAGCGCGCGGCTGTCGGCGGCGACAATGGGTTCTTCGCCTGCGGCGTAAACGTCGGTTAATACGAGCGCGTCCACGCTGTTGAGAATATTGACAAAATCTTCAAACAAATCGCGGGTGCGGGTGTAGCGATGCGGCTGGAAGGCGAGCACAAGGCGGTTGTTGGGATATGCGCCGCGCGCGGCGGCGAGGGTGGCCTGCATTTCCACGGGGTGATGCCCGTAGTCGTCGATAATCAGGGCTTTGCCGCCTTGCGGCAGCGCGATTTCGCCGTAGCTTTGGAAACGCCGCCCTACCCCACCGAAGGTTGCCAAGCCTTGTTGGATGGCTTCCACGGGGGCTTTGCATTCGAGCGCCACGCCGATGCTGGCGAGTGCGTTGAGCACGTTGTGCCGCCCTGCGCAGTTGAGGGTTACATCAAAGGTTTGTACGCCGTCGGTTTGTTTGACGTTTACGGTGAACTGCATTTGTGCGCCGTGGGTGCGCACGTTGCTTGCCCAGAGGTCGGCGGTTTCGTCGTCGATGGCGTAGGTGGCGAAGGGTTTTTGGATTTTGGGCAGGATGGCGCGCACGTTGGCGCTGTCTAGGCAGAGAAAGGCTTTGCCGTAGAACGGCATGCGGTGCACGAAGTCTATAAACGCTTGACGCAGTTTGTCGGCATCGTGGTTGTAGGTGTCCATGTGGTCTTCGTCGATGTTGGTGATGACGGTGAACACGGGCGACAGATAGAGGAATGACGCGTCGCTTTCGTCGGCTTCGGCAACCATCCATGTGCCTTTGCCGAGCTTGGCGTTGGTGCCTGCGGCGGTGAGTTTGCCGCCGATGATGAAGGTGGGATCCAGCCCTGCGGCGTTTAAAATGGAGGCGGTGAGGCTGGTGGTGGTGGTTTTGCCGTGGGTGCCGGCGATGGCGATGCTTTCGCGAAAGCGCATGATTTCCGCCAGCATCATGGCGCGGGGGATAACGGGAATATGGCGGGCGATGGCAGCTTGAATTTCGGGATTGTCTGGCTTGATGGCGGTGGAGGCGACCACGACTTCCGCGCCGTCGATATGCTCGGCGGTGTGCCCGGGGAACACGCGCACGCCAAGGCTGCTGAGATGGCGCGTGGTGGCGCTTTGCGCTTGGTCTGACCCCGACACGTTAAAGCCTAGATTGTGTAGCACTTCGGCGATGCCGCACATGCCTGAACCGCCGATGCCGACGAAGTGGATATTTTTGACTCTGTTTTTCATGTTGATGGGCTTTCGTGTGGGAGTTTGGGGCGCAAAAAAGGGCGTATTTTAAAGTGTGTTAAGAAATTGTGCTATGCGCTTTGCATATTTTTTCAGGCTGCCTTTGTTTACACGATTAAGGCAGTCTGAAAGTGGGCGTGGCAATGGCTTGTCGCCAAGCGTGTGTTGAATTGGGTGGGGTGGATTGCCAAGATGTCGGCGAGCCGTCGCTCGCTCCATTTTAAATTTCAGGCTGCCTTTGTTCGCACGATTAGGCAGCCTGAAAAACAATCTATTCAGCAAAAATCATTGGGTAAAACGCCAAGCGATTTTGCTTTTTCAGGCTGCCTCAAATTGGGCGAGCCATTCAAGGATGATTTCGCGGTTGGACGGCGAGAACACTTTGTCGGCGGCTTCCCGCGCGGGCAGCCATGCGTAGGCGGAATGTTCGCTTAATATGGGCGCGCTGCCTGCGGGGATTTGGGCGGAGAACCAATGCTCGGTGTTGCGGGTGATGCCTGCGGGATAGCGGTAGCGCCAATGGGGATAGATTTCGTATTCTACGCTGCGATGCCAGTCGCGCAGTTGGTTCGGATGCAGCCTGAAACCTGTTTCTTCGGCGACTTCGCGCAAGGCAGCCTGAAACGGGGGTTCGTTGGGCGTGTTCAGGCTGCCTGTGATGGATTGCCAAAAGCCGTCGGGGTTGAGGCGGTTAAACAGAAGTACGTTGCCTGCGTTGTCGTGCAGCAGGATAAGCACGGAGATGGGGATTTTTTTGGACATGGTTGCATTGATGGTGTGTGATGGGTTGCGGCAGCCTGAAACGCGGGTATGGTTTTCAGGCTGCCCTTGTTAGTTAAAACCTGCCGCTTAAAACCGCCGTTTGAGTTTGCAGGCTTCAACGATTTCTACGGCAAGCTCTTCCACCGATTTATGCGTGGTGTTGGCAAACGGGATGGCGTGGCGGCGGTAAATAGCTTGCGCGTCGGCGATTTCCTGCTTGCAGGTGTTGGGGTGGGAATAGGTGGAATTGGGGCGGCGTTCTTGGCGGATGTGATGCAGGCGGCTGGGTTCTATGGTGAGCCCGAATAGTTTGCTGCGATAGGGTTTGACCATGCGCGGCAAATCGTCGCTGTCCAAATCGTCTGGCGTGAGCGGATAGTTGGCGGCGCGGATGCCGTATTGCAGGGCGAGATACAGGCAGGTGGGGGTTTTGCCGCTGCGCGATACGCCCAGCAGAATCACATCGGCTTCTTGCAGCTCGCGGTCGGACACGCCGTCGTCGTGGTTTAGGGCGAAATTGACGGCTTCCATGCGGGCATCGTAGCGGACTACGTCGTCGGCGCGGCTGCGCACGGTGTGGCGGGCGGGTTTGTCTAGCTCTTGTTCTAGCTGCCCCAAAAAAGCATCAAAAAAGCTGAAATGGGCAGCGGTGGCGGTTTTGACGATGGCGCGGATTTCGTTGTTGACCACGCTGGAAAACACCAGCGGATGAATGTTCTCGCGCTCGGCGGTGGCGTTGATTTGCGCAACAAGGGCGTGGGCTTTTTCGGGGCTGTCAATAAAGGGATGGGTGCTGCGCTTGAACGCAAGTTCGCTAAATTGTTCCAGCAGGGCGTTGCCCATGTTTTCGGAAGTGAGACCTGTGCGGTCGGAAACGAAGAAGACGGAGCGGGGGGCGGGCATGGCGATTTCCTTTGTGGACTGTGGACGGGATAAACGGATGCGGCTAATGCGCGGGATAGGCGAATTATAGTTTGAATGAGCGTTTGAGGCAGCCTGAAAACGAACGAAGTGAGTTTCGGCGAAGCCAAAACGAGTTTACAGGTTTCGGCGCAGCCAAAACGAGTTTATAGGTTTCGGCGAAGCCAAAACGAGTGTACAGGCTTTTGCGAAGACAAAACGAGTTTGCAGGTTTTGAAATTGAACGGCGTTTCAGCCTGCCTCTGCCTGTTGCAGCCGAATGCTGCGGTCAAACAGCGCCTTCACGCCGCTTTGGTGGCTGATGCCGACCACCAGCGTGTCGGGCAGCGCGGTTTTCAGCATCCGCATCAGGGCCAGCGAGGCTTGGTCGTCGAGCTGGTTGGTGGCTTCGTCGAGAAACAGGATGGACGGGCGGGCGGCGAGGGCGTGGGCGAGGCTGAGGCGCTGCTGTTCGCCGCCGGAGAGGCGGCTGTGCCATTCGGACGCTTCGTCCAAACGGTTTTTCAGGCTGCCTAAGCCGACCTGTTGCAAAATGTCGCGCAAAACGCTGTCGGCAAGGCGGCAAGGGTACGGATAGCTGACGGTATTGCGCAGGCTGCCGTAGGGCAGGTAGGGGCGTTGCGGCAGGAACAGGCGGCTGCCTTCGATGCGGTACTGCCCGCCGTAATACGGCCACAAGCCGGCGAGCACGCGCAGGAGCGTGGACTTGCCGATGCCGCTTTTGCCTTCGAGCAGCAGCCATTCGGGCGCGGCGGCGGTGAGGCTGACGGGGCGCAGCATGGTGCGTCCTGCGGGGGTGTGGACGGTGGTTTGGGCGAGGATAAGGGCGGGGCGGGGTTCGGGCGGCTGCGGCTCGGCAGGTTGCCCCCACCCCAGCCCTCCCCCGCAAGCGGAAGAGGGGGCGGACGGGCTGTTGGGATGGGCGTTTTCAGGCTGCCTTGCGGTTTCCGGCGGCGTAGGTCGGATACTTGTATCCGACGTTTCTTGCGCGGCGGGGATTTTGTCGGATTCGGGCATCCGGCCTGCGGCGTTTTCAGACTGCCTGTCCGCCCTGTCTAAGGCAGCCTGAAAGCCGCCCAGGCGTTCCACCACCGCCGCCCATTCGACGAGGCGGCGGTAGGAATCGGTGAACCAGCCGAAGCTGTCCTGCACGCGGGCGAACGAGGTGCGCGTCTGCATCATGTCGCCGAAGGTGAGCGTTTTGGCGAGGTACATCGGCAGGGTGGCGATGATGGGGATGAAAATGCTGATGCGCACATACGCCGCCCAAAAGGTTTCTTGGCGGAATTCGCAGTTGGTGAGCCTGCGCCAGTTGTCGAGAATGCGGCGGTAGCGCTGTTGCAGGCGGTCTTGTTCGGCATCCGCGCCCTGATAAAACGCTACCTGCTCGGCATGGTCGCGCACGCGCAGCAGGGCGGCGCGGTAGTCGGCTTCGCGGTGCTGGCGGTCGATGTTGAGGTCTTTGAGTCTGCGCCCGACCAGATGGGCAAGCAGCGTGCTGGCGGCAGAATACGCCAGCGCCACCCACACCAGATAGCCGCGCACGGTAAAGCTATGCCCCCAAAGCGTGAAATGCTGCACGCCCGACAAGCCCCACAGCACGCCGACAAATGCGCTGAATTTGGCGATGTTGTTGATAAACGAACGAAACAGCACGATGCTTTTGTCGGCAAGCTGGTAGATGTCGTCGGCGATGCGCTGGTCGGGGTTGTCGGGCTCGCCCGTGAGTTGCAGGCGGTAGTGTTTGTGGCCGCCGAGCCAGTTTTGCTGGAAGCGTTCGGTCAGATGGGTGCGCCAGCGGAAAACCAGCCGTTTTTGCAGCCAGTCGCCGCAGACGATGCAGCCGATAATCAAGGCCATGTAGCCGCAGTATTCGACGATGAGCGCGGGCATGGCTTTGCCGTCGAACGCGGCGAGCGCGTCGTAAAAACGTTTGTCCCACGCGGCGATTTTCACGCTCATGAAAATGGAAAACAGGGTGAAGCCGATCAGGGCGGCCAGCAGCAGCCACTCGCGCCATTGGGTCTTGCCACCCCAAAACGGGCGGGCGAGGTGGAGGAATTGTTTGAGTAATGCCATTTTTTCCTTTCGGTAGGCTGAAATCATCTATATCTCTATATCGTCATTTCCGCCTGTACAGGAATGACGATGTTTGGGCGGATTTAGCGGTTGCCAAATCTTTCTGACACACCAAAGGCAGCCTGAAAAGCGTTTTCAGGCTGCCTTATCGGGTTTAAATCAAACCACCTTACATTTTCCATTTAAAACCAAGCAGCACGTTGCGCGGTTCGCCGTAGAAATTGCCGCTATTAAAGCTGCGGCTGTATTGGTTGGCATAGTAGCGTTTATCGGTGAGGTTGTTCACAGCAAGGCTCAACTGTATCTGCTTGGTGGGGCGGTATTGCAGATTGGCGTTCCACACGGTGTAGCCGCCTTGGCGGATGGTGCCACCGCTGGTGCTGGATTTGCTGCTGCTGTTGATGCCGAGACCAACTGTCCATTTGTCGCTGTCAAAGGGCAGCGTGTAGCTGGTGTAAAGGCGGAACATATGCTTGGGCGTGTGGCTGCTGAAATTGTAGCCCGCCTGCCTGCTGGCGATGTTTTCCTGAATGGTGTTGCGGTTGGTGCTGCGATTGAAGGTGTAGCCAGCAAAGATGTTCCAGCGGTCGGTGATGCTGCCTGAAATTTCAGCTTCCACACCTTTGCTGCGCTGGTCAAGCGAAGTCCAATAGGCTTGGCGACCGCTGCCTGCGGGCGGGTTGACGCGCTGGTTGTTGTTGTCTTTGTCGGTGAGGTAGGCGGCGAGTGATGTGTTCAGGCGGCCTCCGTTCCATGTGCCTTTCCAGCCGATTTCGTAGTTTTTGCCCATAATCGGCGGCAGCAGGCTGTCGTCAGCGCGGCGGTTCATGGTTTGTTTGAAAATGGAGGTGTAGGCGGCATACAGGCTTTGGTTAGGTGTCAGGTCAAACGTGATGCCTGCGTAGGGCACAAAGCGGTTGCGTTTGAGCTCCTGCGTGGTGGCGGGAGTGCGGTCTTTGAGGTTTCTGTCCCAGTCAAGGGCGCGATACCAGCGGGTATAACGACCGCCTACAATAATGTGCAGATTGTCTAGCGGGTTGATACGGAAACCTGCGCCGAAAGAATGGGTTTTGTAACGGCCTTCGCCGCCGCGTGCGCTGTTTCCCGCTGCGTCCCAATCGGGTTTGGCGATTTCGCTGCCGTTGAATGTGTTTACATTAAATTTGCGGCGATCGCTTGCAGGCCAGCGGTTAAGCGAGGTGTCTTTTTCTTGCGCGAAAGTGTGGGCGAAAAAGATGTCGTGGCTGCGACCAAAGGCTTGGAAGCGACCAGTAAGGTTGTTTTGAAAGGTGAACAGACGGCTGCTGCTGTCGTAGCGGTCAAAGCTGTTGTTCCCAGCAAGGTTGTCTGCGCCGATGCCACGGTTGCCGCCGCCCAGCGTGTAATACTCTTTATAACCGCGTGTTTTGCGCCAGTCTAGTTTGCTGTCCAGTTTCCAGTTGTCGTTGAAATAGTGTTCGTATTCGGCAAACAGCGTGTCTTTTTTCTGACGTTCGGTGTTCCAATCTGCGCCCAAATAGCGTTTGCGCTCAAAGCCACTGCCATCGGCAAACAGCGGCAGGCCGTCGGGGTCGGGGCGGCTCATCTGGTCAAGGTGGCTTGCGCTCAATGTGAGTTTGCCGGTGTCGCCGATGTCTTTTTCAAGAATGCCGTACAGCATATAGTCGCGGCCGTGCGAGCCTTCTTGGAAGGTTTTGTTGCGCGTTATTGAGCCAACAAAACGTCCGCGCAGGCCGTTTTCTGGTGAGAGCGTGCCCGAAGCATCAAACACGCCGTTGATTTTGCCGAAGCGGTCCGCCAAAAGGTCGGCGGAAATCTGTGTTTGCGCGGTCGGTTTTTTACGCACGAGATTGACCGTGCCGCCCGGCTCGTTGTTCGCCTGCGTTAGCCCCGCCGCGCCGCGCACAATTTCCACGCGGTCATACATCGCCAAGTCGGTGGCGGTGGTCGGGTCGCCTGATGGGCCGCCAAGACCAAAGCCACCGGGCGAGCCAGTTTGCGCAGCAATGCCATCTTCTTCAATCTGCTCAATAAAATAGCCGCGCGACATAAAGTGCGTGCGGCCTCCCGATTGGAATACATTGATGCCTGTGGCGGTTTTCAGCGCATCTTCAAGGCGCGTGATGCCTTGGTCTTCAAGCTGCTTTTTGGTGAGCACGGTTACCGATTGCGGCACTTCGCGCGGCGAAAGCACCAAGCCTGTGGTGGAGCGCAACGCGCCCACGCCGTAGCTGTTGCGGTTTTCCGTTTTCAGACTGCGGTTTTTGGCGGTTACGGTAATGTTTTCCAATTCGGTTGCGGTGTTGCCATCTTCGGCAAAGGCGGCAGCGGGCAGCGCAGCAAGGCAAAGCGCGAGCGTGCGGATTTTGTGGCGGTGTTTTGGATTCATTGGGATTTCCTTTGTAGAGAAATATTTTGCAAGCACAAAACAGCATGGGCGGTTTTGCGTTGCCCTGTTTGCTTGGCTGCGTTAGATTGCGTGTTTGTTTTTGGGGAAAATGGACGGCAGACGGCAAATTAAAGCCATCATGCTGAAATATAATTATTTTTCAAACCGTTTTCCCGTGATTTTTCTTGTGCGGCCCGGCAGCGGGCGCAAGCATAACGTAAAAAAACGCAAAGTTATATAAAAATGATTCATGCGGCGCAGGTTGTTTGATGCAAATCAATGAAATTTGAACGCGGTTATTGATGGGCTGCGGCAGCCTGAAAACGGGCGGCTCGGCTTGGGCTTGGCTGGTTTGGGCTTTGTTGGAGCATTCGGTTTTCAGGCTGCCTTTCGTTTTATTTAACGTTTCAATCGTCTGAATAAGCGTTTGAGGCAGCCTGAAAACCCGTTTTGCCCGTTTTCAGGCTGCCTTTTGTCCAAGCAAAACAGCACGCCTTGGGTGGTAAACGCAAACACAATCCGCCCGGCGGCGATGTCGTCCAGCAAGCCTTGCGCCAGCGCGCGGATTTGGGCTTGCTTTTGGGGCGGAAGCGGCGTGCGGTAGCCATCGGCAAACCAGTCTTGCAGCTCGTTCGTCAAATCGTAGAGAAAGGGGAAATGCTGCGTGTAATCCAGCAGGTTTTCAAACGCCAAAGTATCGTCGGGCTGAGCCGCCAGCCGCCGCAAATATCGGAGCGTTTCCCGCGCGGGCTTGCCGTCTTCAAAGCGTTGGTAGGCTTGGCTGTCGCGCTGCACATAAGCGCCCACCAGCTTTTCAATCTCGTGCAACGCCCATTTGTCGGCAAAATCCAGCGCAATCAAATCCAGATACACATCATCGGGCAGCAGGGCTTCCAGCTCGGCATCGTGCGCGTAAATCCATTGTTCCAACTCGGCGGGCAGCGCTTCGCCGGCAAACGCGCGCCAGAACATTTCGCAGGTGTCGATTGGTAAAACAATCATGGGTTACTCCGTTAGCCAAAAGGCAGCCTGAAACGCGGTCAATCCGTTTTCAGGCTGCCTCTGATGGTTGACAGCAAATCAGTTTTTCATACTCTGCACAGGCGCTGGGATGCGCCCGCCGCGGTTCACAAACGCTTCGCAGCTGCCTGCTTTGGTCGGCATAATCGGCGCGTAGCCCAAGAGCCCGCCGAACTCCACGCTTTCGCCCACGCCTTTGCCGCGCACGGGAATAATTCGCACGGCGGTGGTTTTGCTGTTAATCATGCCGATGGCGGCTTCGTCGGCGATGATACCCGCGATGGTGCTGGCGGGGGTGTCGCCCGCCACGGCAACCATGTCCAAGCCCACGGAGCACACGGCGGTCATCGCTTCCAGCTTGTCCAGCGTGAGCACGCCGCTTTCGGCGGCGGCAATCATGCCTTCGTCTTCCGACACGGGGATAAACGCGCCACTTAGCCCGCCCACGGCGCTGGAAGCCATCATGCCGCCTTTTTTCACCGCGTCGTTTAAGAGCGCGAGCGCGGCGGTGGTACCGTGCGTGCCGCACACGGATAAGCCCATGCTTTCCAAAATCCGCGCCACGCTGTCGCCCATGGCAGGAGTCGGCGCGAGCGACAAATCCAAAATGCCGAACGGAATGCCGAGCATTTTCGCCGCTTCCTGCCCAATCAGCTCACCCACGCGGGTAATTTTGAACGCGGTTTTTTTCACGATTTCGGCGATTTCGGTGAGATTTTGGCTGTCGCAGTCTTTTAAGGCAGCCTGAACCACGCCCGGCCCCGACACACCCACGTTAATCACCGCGTCTGCCTCGCCCACGCCGTGGAACGCGCCCGCCATAAACGGGTTGTCTTCCACCGCGTTGCAAAACACCACAATCTTCGCGCAGCCAAAGCCTTCGGGCGTGATGTTGGCGGTTTGCTTGATGATTTCGCCCGCCAGCTTCACCGCGTCCATATTGATGCCCGCGCGGGTGGAGCCGATGTTGATGGAGCTGCACACAATATCGGTGGTTCGCATCGCTTCGGGAATGGAGCGGATCAGCGTTTCATCGGCGGGCGATATGCCTTTTTGCACCAGCGCGGAAAAGCCGCCGATAAACGACACGCCAATGGCTTTTGCCGCGCGATCCAGCGTTTGCGCGATGCTCACATAGCTATCCGCGCCTGTGGCGGCGGCGATTTGCGCAATGGGCGTTACCGAGATGCGCTGGTTCACAATCGGCACGCCGTATTTGGCGGAAAGATGCTGCGCGGTGGCGACTAAGTCTTTGCCGATGCGGGTGATTTTGTTGTAGATGTTTTGGTTGAGCGTGTTGATGTCGGGCGAGATACAGTCGTGCAGGTCGATGCCGATGGTGATGGTACGCACGTCGAAGTTTTGGTCGGACACCATGCGGATGGTTTCTAGGATTTCGGTGGATTGTAGGGTGTTCATAGGAGTTTCCGTGAAAGAGGCAGCCTGAAAGCCGTTGCTACGCCGTTTCAGGCTGCCTTTGGCTGGGATAAAACAAAGATGGCGGCAAGGCAGCCTGAAAGTGGGTTTCGCCGTTTCAGGCTGCCGCAATAATCAGGGATTGACGCGATGCACTTTAAACGTGCCTTTTTCAATCGCTTCCAACAGCACGCGGGCGCGCTCGTCTTGCGGGTGATTTTTCTGATGGGTTTGCAAATGTTTCACCGCTTCGGCTTGCTTGCCTTTCATCAGATACGCCATGCCCAGCGGCAAATGGGCGTTGCCGTCGCCACCTTTAACCGCCTGCTGCAACAGCGGCATGGCGCGGTCTATGCGGTTGCTGCCCACCAAAAACGCACCGTATTCGCCTTGGGCGCGGGCTTTTTCTTTGGGCTTGCCGCTCAAGAGCTTAATCATTTCTTCAAAATAGCGGTCGGCTTGGGCGGCGGCGTTGGGCATGTCCATGTTGTGCGCCATCGCGTTGAGCCGCGCGAGGCGGTAGAGCACGTTGATGTATTTTTCAGGCTGCTGCGGGGTAACGGCTTTCACTTTGATGATGCCTGCAAACAGGCGGTTGAGCTGTGCGGCTTCGGCTTGGGCGCGCTGCCGGTCGGCATCGTTGTCAAAGCGCGGTGGGTAGTTGCCCGCGTGGTCATACAAATCGCTCATCACTTTGTCGGCAAGCGGCATGTCAATATGGTCGGGCCGGACGATGCTCATGATGTCGTGCGGCGGATAGGGCGCGGCTTGGGCGGTTGGGCTGGCGATTGTGCCCAACGCGGCGAACAAGGCGGCAAACAGGCGTTTTTTCATTTTCAGGCTGCCTTTGGGGAAAGATGGGGTTGCAATAAGGCAGCCTAAAAACAGGTTGCCGTTTCAGGCTGCCCGATGGCTCAAATGCGGTGCATGGCGTGAAAAATCTCTTCGTTTTGAATGCGGATTTCCAGCGATAATTTTTTGCCCTCCGCGGCAAACAGCTCCGCCAGCTGCGGCGGCGTTTTGCTGCATTGGCGGGTGTCCACCAGAATAATCATGGTGAAAAATTCACCCATCAGCTGCTGGCTGATATTCACAATATTGATTTGATTTTCCGCGAGCAGCTTGGATACGTTGTACACGATGCCCACGCGGTCTTTGCCAATCACGCTGATAATGGATTGCGACATGATGCGCCTTTCAATGCGATGTTTACAGAAAGGCGCATTGTAGCCCAAACGCTGTTTTCAGGCAGCCTGAAACGCATCATTGCTTGCCGCTCCATTTCAGGCTGCCTAAAATCACAGCTTTTTATTTACCCGCACAACAACCATGCTCCCCATCCACGCCCACATCGCCGAACAAATGGACAGCCGCCTCTTGCTGCTGCGCCGCCAGCCCCAAACTATCCTGCTCCACGGCGCAGACCGCGACGCCAGCCGCCGCCTGCTCGCCCAACGCCATCCGCAAGCCGCATTCAGCGAATACGACCACCGCCCCCAATGGCTCGCCCAAGCCGCGCAAGCCCGCCGCGCCCAAAGCGGCTGGCTCGGCAAACTCGCAGGCAAAGGGCAAATCCCGCAAACCCAGCTTTCGCCCACTTTCAGGCTGCCTGAAAACAGCGCAGAAATGCTGTGGAGCAACCTGATGCTGCACCACGCCAACAACATCGGCGACACCCTCGCCAACTGGTCGCAAGCCCTGCACGACAACGGGCTACTCTTTTTCAGCCACCTCGGCGACCAAAGCCTGCCCGAAATCCGCCACCTCCTGCGCCAGCACAACATCCCCTACTCCGCCCCCACGCTGGTTGATATGCACGACCTCGGCGACGCCCTGCTGGAACACCAATTCTACGACCCCATCGTGGACACCATCAGCCTTACACTAACTTACCAAAGCCCCGCCGCCCTGCTGCAAGACATCGCCGAACTCGGCATCTGGCAAGCCCTGCGCCCCAGCGACGAAGCCGCCGCGCAAAACCTTGTGCAACAAGCATGGCAACAAGGCAGCCTGAAAACGCTCACGCTGGAAATCATCCAAGGGCACGCGCTGCGCAAAACTCTGTTGCCCGAAAATACGCATTTGGTGCAGTTTTTGCCGCGCAAGCAGTAGGCATAAAAAATGAAAAAATTTGAAGATAAAACCGCAATTATTAAAATAATAGATGGCGAAATAACCCTTATCAGAAAGAAAAACAGATTACTGATGCTGATACCTTATGGCTTTGTGCTCATGCTTATTTTGATAGTTTTGCACTTATTTATATCAATGCACATGCCGTTTTGGATAGGTTGGTGGCAATCAAAAGATAAAAATAATTTGCAACAAGGTTGTTTGTATTATCAGCATAACAGTCGTTGGGGCAAAGTATATAAATTAGTTTATAAAGATAAAAGCGGTAATCAGCATTCAATAGTGAATAATTCGCGGTCATTATTTCCCCTTAGCTTTCCATCGGGTAAGAAATATTATTCATTGGAACGTGAATATTTAAATAATCATCATGATTACTGCAATAAAGTAGTATTTGTTCATGCTCATACAAAAACAAATATCTTTGGATATTATGTGGACAGTTATTTTGTTTATGATTTTCTTGACTAGCACGCCAATAAACCCCCAGCAGCCTGAACCGCGTTTTCAGGCTGCTTTTTGCTACAATACGCGCCACTTTTAACAATTAACAATTTTCAGGCTGCCTTAATCCCGCCCGCCCTTAAAACCACATCATGCGCCACACCCTACTCCTACTCGCCCCGCTGATTACCGCCTGCCAAACGCTCCCCGACCTATCCCAGCGCGAGCCCTCCATCTACATCCCCACCGTCCACAGCCCCCAGCTAGAACACGCCCTCAACCTGCCACCCAACAGCGACCCCGCCCCTAACCCCGCCGCCCCACCGCCTGATACCCAGCCCAAACCACAAACCGAGCCCATCTTCAACGCCCACACCCACATCATCGACCAAGCCAACCAAGCCTACACCCTGCGCGCCAGCCTGATTGACCACGCCAGCGTGTCCATCGACGCGCAATACTACATTTGGCACAACGACGCCACAGGCAAGCAACTCTTGCACAAGCTGCAACAAGCCGCCGAACGCGGCGTGCGCGTGCGCCTGCTGCTGGATGACAACAACACCAACGGCATGGACAACATCCTCACCGCGCTCAACGCCCATCCCAACATCCAAATCCGCCTGTTCAACCCCTTTCTCATCCGCAAATGGCGCGCGCTGGGCTATCTTGCCGATTTCCCCCGCGTAAACCGCCGTATGCACAACAAAACCCTCATCGCCGACAACCGCGCCAGCATCATCGGCGGGCGCAACATCGGCGACGAATACCTCACCGACAGCGCACAAAAAACCACCTTCGCCGACATGGACGTTTTAGTGAGCGGCAGCATCGTAACCCGCATTTCGCAAGAATTTGACCGCTATTGGCGCAGCGACTCCGCCTATCCGATAGAAACCATCATCAAGCCCACCGCCCGCCGCATCGCCCAAGGCAACGCCCAGCTCAACGCCCCCGCGCCAGAGCCCGCCCCCGAATCCCCCCTCCAAGGCAGCCTGAAATACTACCCCAGCCAAATCCAACTGGTGAGCGACGACCCCGCCAAAGCCCTAGACCGCAAAGTGCGCGTCAACGTGTGGCACGAAATCCAAAAAGCCCTCGGCACGCCCCAGCGCGAACTCTATCTCGTCAGCCCCTATTTCGTGCCCACGCGCACAGGCGCAGACATCATGCAAACCATCACCCAATCGGGCATCCACACCACCATCCTCACCAACTCCCTCGCCGCCACCGACGTTGCCCCCGTGCATTCAGGCTATATGCGCTACCGCAAACCCCTGCTGCGCGCAGGCGTAGAACTCTACGAACTCAAAGCCGAAAGCAACGACAAAAAACGCAAACTCAAAGACCGCGGGCTAACCGGCAATTCCAGCACCAGCCTACACGCCAAAACCTTTATCGTGGATCAACAGCGCGTGTTTGTTGGCTCGTTTAACCTAGACCCCCGCAGCGCACGGCTCAACACCGAAATGGGCGTGGTCATCCAAAGCCCCGAGCTCGCCCAAACCCTGCAACAACAGCTACACCAACAAGCCCAGCACGAAGCCTACCGCGTAACCCTAAGCCACAACGGCAAAGTGCAATGGCAAGACCCCGACCACCCCGAGCAACCACCCGCCACCACCGAACCACAAGCCAGCCTATTTAAACTCGCTCTGAGCAAATTTTTATCATGGCTACCGATTGAGCGGCTGTTGTGATGCGGTTTTTGGATTTCAGGCTGCCTTAGCTGTCGCCATAATAGGCAGCCTGAAACCTTGGCAAAACCCCAACGGCAGCCTGAAACGCAACAACTGCCGTCATTCTCGCGCAGGCGGGAATGAAAGATATATTGGAGTGGGGGCAGAAAGCCGCTGCAAAAGGGTATTACAAATACACAAATCAAGGAGAAGACCGATACAGCGAATATTTTAATGGTATTAAATTTAGAGTTTATGTAGATAAAAACACAGGAGTAGTTAGAAATGTTCATCCAGAATGAAGATTTACCATCATACAATCCAACAAAATCAGACACATTTAGTTTTTTTTATTCGGTAAACCATTTTATGGATAATCCAGATAGAACCATTAAGCAATGTTTTAGCATTTTTTACAATGATGGTGTATTTTTAAAAGCGATTTACTATATTCTAGCAAAACATGATACATTTTATGTAGAGGGGACTTATTGTTTCTATCCTGATTTTAATAGTCCAGATCCTAGTGATCACTTTCTAGGTATCCAATTTGTCGTTGGCTTTGATGATCCAGAATGGATGGTTTATGTTCCAGAAAAAGTTTGTTTTGCTTACGCCAAGAAAGCCTGCGAGCGGTTTTTAGAACTCCATCCTGAGCAAAAATACCGCGATTTCTTAAATCAGATTTTAGATAATTGGCAACCGATTGGGGTAGATGAGTTTCCAGCTGAATATAAACCTCTTGAATGATGTTACCCCATTTAGGCAGCCTGAAAACTCTCAATTTAGGCTTTTCAGGCTGCCTATTGTGATTTTTTGAAAAATTTAAGGTTTATGTAGATAAAAACACAGGAGTGATAAATAATGTGCATCCAGAATAAAGATATTCCTCTTTATAATCCAATAGAACCTGATAATTTTGGCTTTTTTTATCCAAATACGGATGACATGGATAATCCAGAAAGAACAATTAAATATTGTTTTAGTGTTTTTTATCATGATGGTCTATTTTTAGAGGCAATTCATTGTATTTTGGCAGAATATGATACCTTTTGCATAGAGGGAACTTATTGTTTTTACCCAGATTTTAATAGCCCAGATCCTAGAGATCACTTCTTAGGCATTGAATTTGTATGGGGATTTGACTTACCCGATTGGGTAGTTCGTGTTCCAGAGAGTGTTTGTTTTGCTTACGCCAAGCAAGCCTGTGAGCATTTTCTAGAACTCCACCCCGAGCAAAAATACCGCGATTTCTTAAATCAGATTTTAGATAATTGGCAACCGATTGGGGTAGATGAGTTTCCAGCTGAATATAAACCTCTTGAATGATGTTACCCCATTTAGGCAGCCTGAAAACTCTCAATTTAGGCTTTTCAGGCTGCCTATGGTGATTTTTTGAGAAATTTAGACCAATCCCGATTCCGCACTCTCAACACATCTTTCTTATCATCATAAGTCAGTCTGTAATCGGGCAAATCATTGCTGGCAACCATTGAGCGAACAGCACGGCGAAACTCTCGTAGCGTAGCCATGCTGCCCGATTTTTTATGTAGCAATTCAAGAGAAATAGACCATTCTTTTTGTTTCCCGCAATGTTTAGCACATAGCTCAGCC
Organism: Kingella bonacorsii; assembly: GCF_016623605.1. Taxonomy (NCBI): domain Bacteria; kingdom Pseudomonadati; phylum Pseudomonadota; class Betaproteobacteria; order Neisseriales; family Neisseriaceae; genus Kingella; species Kingella bonacorsii. The sequence continues at coordinate 490,928 of NZ_JAEHNZ010000001.1, forward strand.
CGAAAATCTTACCCAACTGCCATCCGCGCATGAAGCATTGGCAGCACGACAACATCTTGGCAACGCAGCCGCACCGCCTATTTAATCCCCCGCCCATTTATTTTCAGGCTGCCTCAATCGCCCCCACCACAGGCAGCCTGAAATGGTAATAGAGCGTCAGCAGTGCCAACATCACGGCAACCAACGCACAGCCCATTCAAGCAACCATCTGGCGGCGAGCCATCGCCGCTCCATTTTAGATTTCAGGCTGCCCCAACCACCCCTTATAATAGGCAGCCTTGCCCCTTTGTCCAAATCTTTGATTTGGGTATAAGTGAGCATCTAAATCTTTGATTTAGCCATGCGAACTTATGCAAAGCCAAAGGGGTATACCGCAGCGCAACGCGCAAGGTTGAAAACACCTTCCCCCTTTAACCCCCACGCCCCCCACGCCAAAGGAGCACCCCATGACCACCTACCTTATCACCGGCGCAAACGGACAAGTCGGCAGCCAGCTCGTGCGCCAACTGCAAGCCCGGCCCGACGCCACCGTCATCGCCGCCGACCGCGACACGCTGGACATCACCGACCGCGCCGCCGTGTTTCAGGCTGCCCAAACCCACCGCCCCCACATCATCATCAACGCCGCCGCCCACACCGCCGTGGATAAAGCCGAAAGCGAAGCCGAACTCGCCCGCGCCATCAACGTAAACGGCACGCGCCACCTCGCCGAAGCCGCCCAAACCGTCGGCGCAGCGTTTTTGCACATCTCCACCGACTATGTGTTTGACGGCAAAGGCGAAGCCCCCTACCGCGAAACCGACCCCACCGCCGCGCAAAGCGTGTACGGGCAAACCAAATTAGACGGCGAAACCGCCGCGCTCGCCGCCTGCCCGCGCACCATCGTCTTGCGCACTGCATGGGTGTTTGGCGAACACGGTAACAATTTCGTGAAAACCATGCTGCGGCTCGGACGCGAACGCGACACGCTCGGCATCGTTGCCGACCAATTCGGCGCGCCCACCTACGCAGGCGACATCGCCGCCGCGCTCATCCAAATCGCCCGACACATCGCCGCAGGGCAGCCCGTCGAATACGGCGTGTACCACTTTTCAGGCAGCCCCTACACCAGCTGGCACGGCTTTGCCGGCGAAATCTTCCGCCGCGCCGCCGAGCAAAACCTGCTGCCGCGCATTCCCACGCTCAACGCCATCGCCACCGCCGACTACCCCACCCCCGCCCGCCGCCCCGCTAACTCGCGCCTCGATTGCAGCAAAATCCAAGCCGCCTTCGGCATCGCCCCCAGCGACTGGCAAGCCGCATTAGGCAGCCTGAAAGACTATGTTTAAGCGGGTTTCAGGCTGCCTTGGTTGCCGTTGTGCAATCAAGCGTTGCCGCCATCGGGCAAACGCCGTCCATCTGATGTAAACAAACGCCGCAGGTCAATAGGACGACCTGCGGCGTTTTTTGGATTGGGGATGGGCAAAGGCAGCCTGAAAAGCTAATAAATGGTGCAGCGATGGCTTGTTACCAAATGGGCGGGTGTGGGTGTGTGAACTGGTTCACGCACTATTTGCTGCGCTTATTGGCAAGTTGCCAGCGAAATATTGGCGAGCCGCCGATGCGCCACTTTCAGGCTGCCTTATCGCCTGCTTACTGCGCCCATTGGTTATAGCGTAGTTTTTGGTCGGCGGTTTGGATGCGCCATTGCTCGTATTGCCAATCTTGCTGCCATGCGCTGCTGTGGTTGCTGTCTAACGGTTTCAGGCTACCTGGGGCGAGCGGGGCGATGCCGTTGGAGCTGAGGATGTAGGCATCGTCGCCGTGGTTGAGCATCAGGGGCAGTTCGTTGGCGCGTGTTTGCCGGTTGGCAAGGCTGCGCCCGAAGGTGTACACGGGCTGCTGGATGCCGAGCCAGTCGGCTAGAGTGGGCAGGATGTCGTATTGGCTGGCGAGTTCGGGATGTTTTTCAGGCTGCCATTGCGGGTGGTACACAATCAGCGGGATGTGGTATTGCTCGCGCACGCTGTCGCTGCGGATGGGTTCGTTGCGGGTGTGGTCGGCCATAAAGATGTAGATGGTGTTGTTGTGCCACGGTTGTTGGGCGGCGTATTGCATGAATTGTGCAACCGACCAATCGCTGTATTGCAGGGTGTTGAGAAAGCCGTTTTCGCCTGTTTCGGCGTGGGGACGGGTGTCAAATTCTTTGCCTGTGCGGGCGTAGGGTTCGTGGGTGGTGCCGCTGAAAAAGAAGGCGAAGAAGGGCTCGGGCTTGCTGCTGATTTGTTTGCCAAAATACATCAGGCTGTCGTAGTCCCAGCCAAAGGGCGGCGGGTCTTGCGGGTAGGCGCGGATAATGGGCACGTCTTCTTTGCCGTAGTATTCTTGAAAGCCGATGGCTTTGGCTACGCCGTCGATGTGGAACGAGCGGCGGTTGGAGGTTTGCAGCATCAGCGTGCGGTAGCCTTGTTTTTGCGCGATTTCGGCGATGCGGCTCATGTTGTTGAGTTCTAGCCCGAAGCCGATGGGCTGGCGGTTGGGCAGGGCGGGCACGGAAGTTAAGCTGGCTTGGATGCCGATAATGCTGCGTTGCCCTGCGGCGTAGAAGTTCGTCCACACTTGGCTTTGGGCGATGAGCGCGTCCATGTGTGGCGTGGCGCGGTAGCCTTTGCCTGCCAGCGCGTCAATGTATTTGTAGCTCCAACTTTCCAGCAGCAGGATGATGACGTTTTTGCGGCTGGGCGGGTTGCTGCTTTGGTAGCGGAAGGGATGGGGATGCTGGGCGGCGATGCGCTGGGCGGTGGCATCATCAAGATAACGCAGCGGGGCGGCTTGGCGGCGGTCGTTTAGGGCTTGCAGGGTAACGAGTATGCCGTTTAGGCTGAGATTGGCTTGGCTTTGCCCGTTGCCGTTAAAGGCATCGATGCTGCCCAGCGGCTTGCCGGTAAGCACCATGCCGCGGGCGAGTAAAACATAGCCCGCCAGCAACACGACGGCGGATGGGATTTGCCGTTTCAGGCTGCTTTTAATCGGCGCGCGGGCGGTGCGAACCACCACGCGCTGCCAAAAACAAGCAAGCGCGGCAAAGGCGGCGAGCGCGGCGAGCGTGTAGCCCACGCGCGAGCCGAGCGCGATGCCGACGATGCTGCCGAGGTCGCCGCCGATGTTGAGCAAATCGCTGCCGATGTGGCGGCTGACTTCGCCGAAATAGGCTAAATCGGCGATGCCCAAGCCGAGCAACACAACCAGCAGCGCAAAGGCAAGCCATGCCGTTGCCACGCGGGCGCGGCGGGTGGGCACAAGCCACCACAGCAGGCAGGGGGCAAGGGCGATAACGGCGAGTTTTAGGTCAAAGCGCGCGCCTGTGAGCAAGGCGGGCAGCAGGTGGGTGTCGGCGAAATAGTGCGGATAGGCGACGCGTAGGGCGAGGCGCAGGGCGGCGAAAACCAGCGCGGCAAGGGCGAGTACGAGCAGGGGGAGTTGCCATAGGGGGCGGGGAGTGTGGGAGTGCATGATGGGGGATGGTGAGAGAGTTGTTGGGGAGGGGTGATTTGGGTTTTCAGGCTGCCTTTGGGGGTAAGTTGAGGCAGCCTGAAAATTTAAAATGGCGTGGCGATGGCTTGTTGCTAAATGGCACGATTTAACAGAGCTTGATGGGTTGGAGCAATGTCGGCGAGCCGCCGACGCTCCATTTTAGGTTTCAGGCTGCCTTTACTGTTTGCGCTGTTGAACCATGCGCGGAGGGTTGGGCTGCGGGGCGTGGGTGTGGCGGCAAGACGCCACGCTTATGGGCAAAGATAAGCGGATGTTGAGGCAGCCTGAAAACGGTTTTTCCCATTTTCAGGCTGCCTTTATGAACCTTGCGCCTGCCCTTTGCGCGCGGCTTGGCGGGCTTCGCGGGCGGCTTTGAGTTCGGCTTCTTTTTTGCGGGCGGCTTTGAGCCATGTTTCCCATTGGTTGGGGGTTTCCAGCGTGATGCGCCCGATTTTGCCTTCGCGAAAATCGGTGAGCACCAGCTCGGCGGCTTTTTGGTAGTTGATGCGGTTGCCGCTTAATACGGCGCCGCGTTTTTGTGCGATCCATTCTAGCCATTGGGTGTCTTGCCAATGGCTGCTGGGGTCTTTGTCGGCGGCGTATCGCGCTTGCAGCAGGGGCAGATAGTGGCGGCGCAGGTAGTCCAGCAGTTCCAGCGCGACTTCTTCTTCATCCAGCGCGTTGCGTCCGATGGCGCCGCTGGCGGCAAGGTTGTAGCCCGATTCTTCTACGATGATTTTGGGCCACAGCATGCCGGGGGTGTCGTAGAGCCAGAAGTCGTCGGCGAGGAACAGGCGTTGTTCGGCTTTGGTGATGCCCGGTTCGTTGCCTGTTTTGGCGGATTTTTTGCCTATCATGCCGTTGATAAGCGTGGATTTGCCCACGTTGGGGATGCCGCAGATGAGCACGCGCAGAGGTTTGTCTATGCCTTTGCGGTTGGGCATAAGGCTGCGGCAGGCGGTGGTGATTTTGGGTGCGGCGGCTTTTTCGGAGCTGTCTAGCGCGATGGCTTGGGTTTGCTCTTGCGCGGCAAAGTAATCCAGCCAGATAGCGGTGCGCTCGGGGTCGGCAAGGTCTTGTTTGTTGAGAATTTTGAGCTTGGGCTTGCCTTTGGCTAGCTGGGCGAGCAGGGGGTTTTCGCTGGATGCGGGCAGGCGCGCGTCCAGCATTTCTATCACCATGTCCACGCTTTTTAGGCGCTCGGCGATGGCTTTTTTTGCTTTGTTCATGTGTCCGGGGAACCATTGGATTGCCATGTGGGTGCTTTCGTGTTGGGGTTTGACAGTTGGGATGGGGCAGCCTGAAACTTTGTGTGAACGCTCAGGCAGCCTGAAATGGGGCGGCGATGGTCTGTCGTTAAATGGTGTATTGAGACTGGGCTTTATGGGTGGGCAAGCTATTCCATCACGGGCGGGTAAACGGGTTTTCAGGCTGCCTGTGTTGTTCTGGTAAACAAGATAAGGCAGCCTGAAACGGTGTGGATTATATCATTTTATGTTTTCCCACCAGTCGCTGGTTGGCGTATCTAGCGTGCACACTTGCCCGAGCGTGGGGGTGAGCGTGGCGATATTTTGCGCGCGAATCAGCGGCAAGCTGCGGCGCACGGGTTCATCCCACGGGTGCATAGCGAGGCTGAACATGCCCCAGTGTATCGGCATAAAGCGGTGGGGGCGCAGGTCGGCGGCGGCTTGGGCGGTTTCTTCGGGGTGCATGTGGTTGTCGCGCCAGTTGGCGTTGTATTGCCCGTTTTCAACGAGGGCGAGGTCTATTTTGGGGAAGCGTTGCCCGATTTGGCGGTAGTGGCTGCCGTAGCTGCTGTCGCCCGAAAAATAGACGGTGTGCTGCGGGGTTTGGATAACGTAGCCTGCCCACAGGGTTTTGTTGAAGTCGCCCCAGCCGCGGCTGCTGTTGTGCCGCGCGGGCACGGCGTGGATTTTCAGGCTGCCGATGGCGGTGTGTTGCCACCAATCCAGCTCGATGATGCGCGCGGGCGGGATGCCCCATTTTTGCAGCAGCGTGCCCAGATTGAGCGGCACGATAAATTGGGTATCGCTGTCGATGTGGTGCCGCACGGTGAGCTTGTCCAGGTGGTCGTAGTGGTTGTGGCTGTATAGAATGTAGTCCACGGGCGGCAGTTGGCTAAGGCTGGCGGGCGGGGCTTGATAGCGGCGCGAGATAAGCGGGATGGGCGAGGCGTGTCGGCTGAACACGGGGTCCAGCAGCAGGGTTTTGCCGGCGATGCGGATAAACACGCTGCTGTGCCCAAACCAGATAAGGCGCGGTTGGTCGTCTTGCAAAAAGGTTGCCCAATCGGGCGTTTGGCTGGGCAGTGGCGCGGGCGGGGCGTATTTGGGTGCATCGAAGGTCATGGCTTTGAGCCAGCGCAACACGGTTTGGATGCCACCCTGCACGGGCTGCTGCGGCGGGGTAACGTAGAATGTTTGGTTGATGGGGTTGTAGTGGTCGCTGGCGGGGCGGATGGGATAGCGCATGGTTGTGTGGTGGGATGAAAAGGATGGGATGATACGGGGTTTAGGCAGCCTGAAACAGGGGGCGGGGGATTTTTCAGGCTGCCTATGCCGTGCAAACTCGCTATAATCCGCCGCTTGATTAACCCCGCTTTTAAGGAAAAACCATGAGCGAAAACACCATTCAAGTAAACGATGTCAACGAGCAAAAAGACGCGCCCGCCAAAGAGGTGGAATTGCCCGTTTTGAACAACGAGAAAAAAGACGAACACGGCAAAAGCGGTTGCTGCGGCGTGTGCGGCGGCTGAGGCAGCCTGAAAACGTGCAAACCTGTATTCGCCATGCTGTTGGTGGATGCAGGTTTTTTAGTGCGCAAATCACACCAGCATATTATTTCAGGATGCCGTATGGTTTTACAAAAACAAGGCAAAAATTTACAAAACGGCATCGTTCTTACTGCGTTTTTTGATACGGTTCAATTTTACCTAGCCGCAAACATTCGTTTTTCAATTTTTGATTAGGGTTGCAACATGAAAAAGCACTATTGGTTCTTGCCGCTGCTGGCACTTTGTTTAACAGGCTGTTTAAACGATAAAAAAATGACAACAGCATCATCGCGCGCATCATCCAACAAAAATGCGCACATAATAACGACTAAGAAAAACAGAAACTCCAGCACTCATCCCACAGACCCAAACAGAAACAACAATCCCCCCGCGCCCCCACCGCCATCCAATAACAACGGCAACGGCACCCATATCCCGCCCGACAACAGCAACAACAATGGCAACAATGCGCCATCTGCGCCCGCACCTACCCCTGCGCCCGATAACTCCAATTCAGGCGCAAATGGTCATAACACTACACAAAATCACAACAATATACATAATCCATCCTCTACTCTAAATAATATAGGTATTCAGCCAACCAACCCTTTTTGGGGAAGCAATTTAGAGAAAGCAGAGATTTCATATAAACGCGCTGCCGAATTAGGTGTTACATGGGTACGCATAATTGCTTCATGGCATCGCATTCAGCCAAAAGAAAATGGTACATACGATTGGTCTGATACTGATGCAGCTGTGCAACTAGCAAAAAAATATGGCATGAAAGTTCTCATGCAAGTTAGCGGCACACCAGAATGGGCAAGCGATGCCAACAAGTTATCTAATACTGAAAAAGAAATATGGGAAACCAATGGGATGTATATAGCGTCATTTGCGCCCAAAGCTGCTTATTATGCTGATTTTGCTAAATTTATGGGAGATGTGGTACATCGCTATGCGCCACAAGGAATATCCAATTTTGAAGTATGGAATGAGCCTGGCAATCCTGGTTTCTGGCATGACAGCTTAACGAACCCTAAACCAAACCCTGAAAATTATACACATTTGCTTAAACTAGCTTATATCGCTGCGCACAAAGCAAATCCCAATGTAAATATTTTAGCGGGAGGCATGACAGTGGGGGATTCACGCCCCTATAGCGATGGTTACATTTCACCATTTGAGTTTCTAAACCGTATGTATGCAGCAGGTGCAAAAGGTTATTTTGATACGCTTTCACACCATCCATATGGGATTACGGGCAAAGAATGGCGTACCAATGGCTGGGCAATTATGTATGGCGACAAAGTTCATATTGATCTTGCGCCTCAAGCAGCTAACGAAAAAACCTTATATCAGATTATGGCTGATAACGGCGATGCTAAAGAAATTTGGGCAACAGAAGTGGGCGTACCCGCTATGTATGAAGGGCTAGATGAAGAAAAACAAGCCAATACTATTCGCTTGCTATTGGAAACGGCTGAAAAAAGCAAAAATTATAAAGGACCAATCATTTTATATAATGGTGAAAATGATCGTAAACCATATGTTTTAGGAATCATCAGCCAAGATGCCAATAATGACAAAATATTAGATGTGAATATTGACACCGATAATGATGGTAAACCTGATGCAAATTTAGATACTGACCATAATGGCAAAGCTGATGCATTAGAGCTTACTACAGCAGAGGATTATTTTGGTTTGTGGCGTAATAATGGCACAGAAAAAATGGCAGTAAATGTGTTGCGAAAAATGATTAAAAAATAATTAATTAATATTTCGGAATAAGAACCTGTATTCACTATTTGCATAGGTAGATTTGATGACATAAAAGATACCGATGAGAATAGTGAATACAGGTTCTTAATACATTCCACAACCAATTTTCAGGCTGCCTTTGCATCACTCAAAGGCAGCCTGAAACACAACACAGCGGGCATTATGCGGTAAGCGTCCCCTTGGTAGAAGGCATTTTGCCTGCCATGCGCTCGTCGTATTCCACCGCCATCCGCAGCGAGCGCCCGAAGGCTTTGAACACGGTTTCGGCTTGGTGGTGGGCGTTTTTGCCGCGCAGGTTGTCAATATGCAGCGTGATCATGGCGTGGTTTACCAGCCCGTGAAAAAACTCGCTAAACAAATCCACGTCAAACTTGCCGATGGTGGCGCGGGTGAAGTCAATGTGGTATTCCAGCCCTGCGCGCCCTGATAAATCCAGCACCACGCGGCTTAATGCTTCATCCAGCGGCACATAGCTGTGCCCATAGCGGCGGATGCCGATTTTGTCGCCCAAAGCGGCTTTGAGCGCCTGCCCCAGCGTGATGCCGATGTCTTCCACGCTGTGGTGGTCGTCAATATGCAAATCACCGTGGCACACGATGTCTAGGTCTATTAAGCCGTGGCGAGCGATTTGGTCTAGCATGTGTTCCAAAAAGGGGATGCCTGTGTCAAAGCGGGCTTTGCCTGTGCCGTCTAGGTTGAGGGCGACGGTGATTTGGGTTTCGCTGGTGTTGCGGGTGATGGTGGCGGTTCGCATGGGGTGTCCTTGTGGTTGTGTTTGAAAATGGGGAGAAAATGGGATTGAGGCAGCCTGAAACGGCTTTTGATACGTTTCAGGCTGCCTTTGGGGTTATTTACAACGGATTACAACGGAGAGCGCATGATTGCCATCAGCGCACGGCAAGCGTGGTATGCGGCGCAACGCATGAAATGGCAACCTTTGGGCTGCGCTAAAACGATTTTCAGGCTGCCTCAACCTACTCAATTCGGCTAAATCGCCACCACCAAATCGCCAAAATAATGGCTGCACAAATAAATGCTCATCAGCGAAAACAGCGCCACCGCCAGCAACACGCCTTTAATCATGCCTGCGTTCAGCCGCGCGATGGCATCGGCGTTGGCATAAAAGCCGCTTTGTTTGGCGCGGATATGCTCGGCAATCACGTTTGCCAGCACGCGCAGCACTTGGTCGTTTTCCTCGGGCGTGCCGATGGTCAGGCGCAGGCAGTTTTGCAGCAAAGGATGTGTGCCGTGCAGGTTTTTCACCAAAATTTTGTTGTCTTTGAGCGCGTTAAATGCCAGCGGCGCATCGGGCAGGCGGGTGGTTACAAAATTGGCTTCGCTGGGGAACACGGTTACATCTTCCAACTCCGCCAGCGCGTTGGCAACGCGGGCGCGTTCGTTTTTCAGCGTTTCAATGTTTTGCGCGAACACGTCGGCATAGCGCAGGGCGAAGGCGGCGGCGGCTAGGCTGAGCTGGTTCATGTTGTAAGGCGGCATGATTTTTGCCAACTCGCCCATCACGGCGGGGCTGCCCACCGCGTAGCCCACGCGCAAGCCTGCGAAGCCGATTTTGCTTAATGTGCGCATCACCACGAGGTTTTCAGGCTGCCCTGCTTGGGCGGCAAAGCTGTCGTGGCTAAACGCGCCGTAGGCTTCGTCAATCACCACAATGCCTGTGGCGGCTTGGATAATGGCTTCCACGGCTTCGCGGCTAAACGGCACGCCCGTGGGGTTGTTGGGGTAGGCGAGGAAAATCAGCGCGGGTTTGTGTTGTTCTATTGCTTTGAGCGTGGCTTCTAAATTAAGCGTGAAATCGGGGTTGAGCGGCACGCCGATGTAGTTCAAGCCAAACAATTCAGCGTTGCGGCGATACATCACAAAGCTGGGTTCAACCGCGAGCATGCTGGCGTTGGCTTGGGCAACCAGCAGCGCGATAAATTGGATGATTTCGTCTGAACCATTGCCCAGCACAATTTGCGCGTTTTCGGGCAGGGCAAACGTGCGGCGCAATAATTCTGGCAGGGGGCTGGCGGCGATGTTGGGATAGCGGTTAATCGGCGCGGCAGCTAGCTCGGCGGCAAGTTCGGCGCGCAGGGCTTCGGGGAACAGAAACGGCACTTCCATCGCATCCAGCTTGATGAAATCGGCGGGCGCATCGGCAACGTGGTAGGCAGTTTGGGCGAGAATATCGGGGCGGATAACAGATGTGGGCATGGTTTGGGCTTCCGTTGAACTGGGTTAGATTAAATAATTGAATTGCTTGGCTGAAACGGTGGCAAATGTATCACAAAACCCCAATCGCCCCCAAACGGAGTTTGCGGCAGCCTGAAGCCTAAAATGGAACGGCAACGGCGCATCGCCCCAATGGCGTACCGTGCTAACAAAATGTCGGCAAGATGTCGGAAAAACGCTGCAGTGCAACGGATGCCCGTTTTGCCAAGATTTCAGGCTGCCCCAACCATATCAAAAGGCAGCCTGAAAGCTACCCGCCGCCCGCCACTTAGCCTTTTCGGGCTGCCTATGCTGCCCAAATTTGCTATCATAGCCCCCTTTCAACCCCATTCGTTTTCAGGCTGCCCCATGTCAGTTTACACCAGCGTTTCCGACGACGAAATGCGCCAACTGCTCACCCGATACAATCTTGGCGAATTTCAATCCCTGCAAGGCATCGCCCAAGGCGTAACCAACAGCAATTATTTTTTGCACACCCAAAGCGGCAGCTATGTGCTCACCGTGTTTGAAACCCTGAAAGCGCACGAAGTCCCGTTTTTCATGGAGCTCACCCGACACCTTAGCGCAAACGGCGTCGCCTGCCCCGCCCCCGTTGCCCAGCGCAACGGCGCGCTCACCGCCACCCTAGCCGGCAAACCCGCCTGCATCGTAGAAAAACTCAACGGCAGCGACGTTGCCTATCCCACCGCCGCCCAATGCCACAACACAGGCATCATGCTCGCCAAAATGCACCAAGCAGGCGCAAGTTTCCCCCAAACCATGCCTAATCCGCGCCACGCAAAATGGTGGACAGACAGCGCCGCGCAACTTATTCCCCACCTAGAACCCCAAGACGCGCAACTGCTGCAAGACGAAATCGCCCACCTAGCCCAACACCCCGACACCCACCTGCCCAGCGGCATCATCCACGCCGATTTATTCAAAGACAACGTATTGCTCAACGGCGACCAAGTCGCAGGCTTTATAGATTTTTACTACGCCTGCAACGGCAGCTTTGTTTACGACATCGCCATCGCCATCAACGACTGGGCGCGCACCGCCAACAACCACATAGACCCCACCCTGCAACACGCCTTCCTAAACGGCTACCAAAGCATCCGCCGCCTAACCCCCGCCGAACAAGACTACCTGCCCACCGCCTACCGCGCAGGCTGCATCCGCTTCTGGGTATCGCGCCTGTTGGATTACCACTTCCCCGCCGAGGGCGAAATGACCTTTATCAAAGACCCCAACGTATTCCGCAATTTATTACTCGCCTACCGCAGCGCGTAAACAAAGGCAGCCTGAAACGGATTTTGTGTTTCAGGCTGCCTATTGTTTTTCTGCCCACAATGGAACGGCGACGGCTCGTCGCCATAAACGCTAACCCTCAGCCATCTCATCAACCCAACCGCCATGTCGGCGAGCCGCCGACGCTCTATCAATAGGCAGCCTGAAAACCCCAAAAGGACACCCCCATGCTATTCACCCCACCCCTATCCCAAATCACCACCATCGAAGACCTCCGCCAAGTCGCTCGCCGCAAGCTCCCCAAAATGTTCTACGACTACGCCGACACAGGCTCATGGACACAAACCACCTACCGCGCCAACGCCGCCGATTTCGCCCCCATCCAATTTCGCCAGCGCGTATTAGTAAACATGGAAAACCGCAGCCTGAAAACCCAAATGCTCGGGCAAGAAGTCAAAATGCCGCTCGCCATCGCCCCCACAGGGCTGGCAGGCATGTTTCACGCCGACGGCGAAATCCTCGCCGCCCGCGCCTGCGAAAAATTCGGCATCCCCTACACCCTCTCCACCATGTCCATCTGCTCCATCGAAGACGTTGCCGAAAACACCACCACCCCCTTCTGGTTTCAGCTTTATGTGATGCGCGACCGCGAATTTATGGCGGATTTAATCCGCCGCGCCAAAGCCGCCCAATGCAGCGCGCTCGTTTTAACCGCCGATTTACAAATCGTCGGGCAACGCCACCGCGACATCAAAAACGGACTCACCGTCCCCCCGCGCCCCACCTTATTCAACCTACTCAATCTCGCCACCAAAATAGAATGGGGGCTAAAAATGCTCAACACCCAACGGCGCACCTTCCGCAACATCGCCGGCCACGCCAAAGACGTAACCGACCTATCGCAGCTGATGCCGTGGGTTGCCAAACAATTTGACCCCAAACTCAGCTGGGACGACATCGCCCGCATCAAAGACCTATGGGGCGGCAAACTCGTTATCAAAGGCATCCTAGACCCCGAAGATGCCGAAAAAGCCGTGCAGCACGGCGCGGATGCCATCATCGTTTCCAACCACGGCGGCAGGCAGCTAGACGGTGCGCCATCCTCCATCCGCGCCCTGCCCGCCATCGTGCAAGCCGTGGGCAGCCAAACCGAAGTCTGGCTGGACGGCGGCATCCGCACGGGGCAAGACATCCTCAAAGCATGGGCGCTGGGCGCGCGCGGCGCATTCATCGGACGGCCCTATCTCTACGGACTTGCCGCCTACGGCGAAGCAGGCGTAACCCGCGCGCTGGAAATCCTGTATAACGAAATGGATTTGAGCATGGCGTTCACAGGACACCGCGACATCCAAAACGTAACCCGCGATATATTGGTTAAAGGCAGCTACCCCGAGGCAGCCTGAAAATGCGTTTGCGCGCTGCGCCCAAGCTCAACCCATAGCGCGAGAACAGCCCCGTCGCCCAATCCCATTTCAGGCTGCCCAAGCCTTGATGCAGCCTGAAACAGCACATGGCGTATCGCCGCCATACCCACTCTTGCCGCAGCCCCGCCCTTTTCAGGCTGCCCCAATCTTTCAGATACCGCCCCAAAGGCAGCCTTGCCTCTTTGTCCAAATCTTTGATTTGGGTATCTAGTGAGCATCTAAATCTTTCTTTGATTTAGCCATGCGAACTGATGCAAAGCCAAAGAGGTATACCGCAGCGCAACGCGCAAGGTTGAAACCCGTTTTCCCACCGCCAAGAAAGCCCAACCATGACCACCATCCCCCTCAAAAAACTCTACTCAGGCAAAGTCCGCGACCTCTACGAAATTGACGAGCAAACCATGCTCATCGTTGCCAGCGACCGCCTGTCCGCTTTTGACGTGATTCTCAACGAACCCATCCCACAAAAAGGCGAAATCCTCACCCAAATCTCCAACTTCTGGTTCAACAAACTCGCCCACATCATGCCCAACCATTTCACAGGGCAAACCGTGTACGACATCCTGCCTGCCGAACAAGCCCGCGCCATAGAACAACGCGCCGTTGTCGCCAAACGGCTCGCACCCGTGAAAATAGAAGCCGTGGTGCGCGGCTACATCAGCGGCAGCGGCTGGAAAGCCTACCAAGCCACAGGCGAAATCTGCGGCATCCCACTCCCCACCAACCTGCGCGAAGCCGAAAAACTGCCCGAAGTCATCTTCACCCCCTCCACCAAAGCCGAAGTGGGCGACCACGACGAAAACATCAGCTTCGCCCGCTGCTGCGACATCATCGGCAGCGAACTTGCCGAACAAGTGCGCGCCAAAGCCATCCAGCTCTACACCGAAGCCGCCGAATACGCCGCCACCCGCGGCATCATCATCGCCGACACCAAATTTGAATTTGGGCTAGATGCCCACGGCACGCTCACCCTAATGGACGAAGTGCTCACCCCCGATTCCAGCCGCTTCTGGGCAGCGCAAAGCTACCAAATCGGCAGCAATCCTCCCTCGTTTGACAAACAATTCATCCGCGACTGGCTGGAACACAGCGGCTGGAACAAACAACCACCCGCACCCACCATCCCCGCCGACGTGCTGGCCAAAACCGTTGCCAAGTATCAAGAAGCCCTGCGGTTGCTTACCGCGTAATAAGTTTCAGGCTGCCTTTGATGTTTCGCAAAGACAGCCTGAAACGCTTGTAGAACCTAAGTAGGTTGGGCATTTATGCCCGACGTTTTTAGTGGCGTATTATAGTCGTCCCAATTAAGCCTTATACAGCGTTGGCTCGCCTTGCTGTACTACTTGTACTATCTGCGGCTCACCGCCTTGTCTAAGTCTTAATTGGAACGACTATAGATAAATAGGTCAGCGTTTGTCGGGCATAAATGCCCGACCTACCAACTCTTCTGTGTAATCCGTCATTTGACGACGAGCCGCCGCCACTCCATTGTGTATCTTGTTTTCAGGCTGCCTTTACGATGCTTAAAGGCAGCCTGAAACGCTTGGGCTACGGCAACGCAAAGAGTGGGTATGGCGGCGATACGCCATGTTCTGTTTCAGGCAGCGCGAAGGGTTGGGGCAGCCTGAAACGCCAAACCCGCTTTCAGGCTGCCTCCGTTTAATTCGCCATTTTGGCAACGAACTATCGCTGCTCCATTGCGTATCCTGCTTTCAGGCTGCCTTACTTCTGCTTCGCCCGCCACAACCGCCACACCACGCCCAGCCCAATCGCCAAGCCCAGCAATGCGGGCGCAATCAATGCGCGGGCAGATGCGCCGCTGCCCATCAGGCTAAACGCCACTTTGCCCACCGCTGCTGCGGCTAAAACCGCCGCCAAGCCTTTGCCGCTGCGCTGCCAAGCCGCGCCCAGCAGCAACGCGAAATACGCCAACACGGCAAGCGTGTACAGCCCTGTTTGCAGCGTCCAGCCGCCGCGCAAAAAGGCGACTTCATCGGCAAGAAAGCGCGTAACGTTGGCATCGGCAATGGCGGGCGCGGGAAACCATGCCATACTGGTGAGCAGCGCGAAGATGCCCGCCATCAGCCCCGCCCAACTGCGCCACCACGCCGCCAGCATAATGGGAATCAGCAGCAGCGGGCGGATATACCAGCTTAATATGTTGTGATGCCGCGCAAACAGCCAGTCTTGAAAGGCGTAATTCGTCAAGGCTTGTTCTACAAACATAATGGAAAGGGCGAGAAAAATGAGGGCGATGATGCGGCGGGGCATGGGTTTCCTTTTTATTGGCGTGGAGTATTTTCAGGCTGCCTCTGGCTGTTGGCAACGGTTTAGGCAGCCCGAAACACCAAACCCATTTTCAGGCTGCCTCAATGCCCTATTCTTGCAACATCTGCACAATCCGCTCCACCGATTCCAGCACGGGCGGGAATTGGGTAAACCCGTCCCTATCCAAAAAGTGCCCGCCCGTGGCGCGGATATGCAAATAGCCGTTCAACTCTTTTGCCACATAGCGCGTGTTTTCAACGGGAACGATGGTGTCGTCATCGGCACTAATCAGCTCAATGCGGTTGCCTGCCATGCGGGCGATGGCGGCAAAATCAATGCGGCAGCGGTCAACGTAGGCATCAATATTAAAGCCGTTGATTTCGGGCAGCGTGGGAATGCGCGCGCCAAAGGCGGATACCAGCACCAGCCCGCCAATTTTGCGCGGCTGGGTGGCGGTGAGATAATGCAGCAGCGAAATCGTGCCCAAGCTGTGCGCCACAAATATATGGTTTTCCTGTGGTTTGCCGATATACTGCGCCAGCGTTTGCTGCCAGCGGTCAAAATCGGGCTGCGTGCTATCGGGCATCGGCACGCGCACAGCGGCGATGCCGCGCTGTTCTAGCTGGGTTTGCAGCCAGCCAAACCAGTGGTTGTTTATGGTTGCACCGTAGCCGTGGATAATAAACATAGTGGGGCGATTGCTGCGGCGGGGCAGTTTGGCGCACGCGGTAAGCACGCCTGCGGCGGCGGTGGTGCAAAATTGACGGCGGCTCATGGTCGGTTTGCCCTCTCAAAAAATGGAAAGCGGCCAGCATACAGCCTGACACCATGTGAGAAGCAATAGGAAAAGCAAAATGAAAATTGGCGAATTTTCGCGGCAATGCGGCGTGAGCGTGCGGATGCTGCGTTTTTACGAAACGGCGGGGCTGCTGATGCCGCGCCGCACTGCGCAAGGCTGGCGCGAATACGATGCGGCGGATGCGGTGTTTATCGGCAAAGCCGCGCAGCTCAACCGCGCGGGCGTGCCGCTGAAAGATTTGGCACTGATGCGCGATTGCCTGCGCGATGAGCCGCAACAGTTCTGCGCCGAATTGCGCGCGCGGCTGGCTTCCACGCAGGAAGATTTGGTGGGCGAAATCGCGCGTTTGCAGCAATCGGCGCGGCTGCTGGCGGATTTGCTGGCGGCAAGAGATAAGGCAGCCTGAAAAGCCATCCATCCGTTGGTAATCGTCGCCTTGCCTCGTTTTTATTTTAACCCGCCATAAAAGGCAGCCTGAAAACGGTTTATCCCGTTTTCAGGCTGCCTATGTGTTCATCCGTCACTTCTGATGCTGCAACGCCGCTTTCACAAACGCGGTAAACAGCGGATGCCCTTTGCGCGGATTGGATGTGAACTCGGGGTGGAACTGGCAGGCGAAGAACCAAGGGTGGTTCGGAATCTCAATCGTTTCCACCAACCGCTCGCGCCCTGCCGACACGCCGCCAATCACCAAGCCTGCCGCTTCCAGCTGCGGCACATAATGGTTGTTCACTTCATAGCGATGACGGTGGCGTTCGCGGATTTGGGTTGCGCCGTAGATTTTGGCGGCCAGGCTGTTTGGCTTCAATTCCACTTCTTGCGCGCCCAAGCGCATGGTGCCGCCCAAATCGGTGTTTTCATCGCGCGTTTCCACGCTGCCATCAGCGGTTTGCCATTCGTCTATCAGCGCAATAACGGGGTGGGCAGCTTTCAAATCAAACTCGGTGGAGTTTGCGCCTGCCAAGCCTGCCACATCGCGGGCGTATTCAATCAGCGCAATCTGCATCCCCAAGCAAATGCCCAAATAGGGGATGTTGTGCTCGCGGGCAAAACGGGCGGCGGCGATTTTGCCTTCCACACCGCGCGAGCCAAAGCCGCCCGGTACAAGGATGGCATCAAAGTTTTTTAGGCTGCCTGTGCCGTCTTGTTCCAGCGTTTCGCTGTCAATATATGTAATGTTTACATCGGTTTGCGTGTGAATGCCCGCGTGGCGCAGGGCTTCGGTGAGCGATTTGTATGACTCGGTTAAATCCACATATTTGCCCACCATGGCGATGTTTACCTTGTGCTGCGGATTTTTGATTGCATAAACAATTTTTTTCCACTCGGTTAAATCGGCTTGGCGTACGTTAAGCTGCAACTGTTCGCAAATAATGGTGTCAATGCCTTGATTATGCAGCATTTCGGGCACTTCATAAATGCTGTCGGCATCGTAGCTGCCCACCACGGCGCGTTCTTCCACATTGCAAAACAGCGCGATTTTGCGGCGTTCTTCATCGGGCAAGATTCTGTCCATGCGGCAGATAAGGATGTCGGGCTGCAAGCCGATGCTGAGCATTTCTTTAACGGTGTGCTGCGTGGGCTTGGTTTTGATTTCGCCGGCGGCGGCAATGTAGGGCACGAAAGACAGGTGCACGAACAAGGTGTTGGCGCGACCGAGCTGGCTGCGCATTTGGCGGATGGCTTCCAAAAACGGCAGCGATTCAATGTCGCCCACCGTGCCGCCAATTTCTACAATTGCCACGTCTTTGCCTGCCGCGCCTTCGTGGATGCGGCGTTTGATTTCGTCGGTGATGTGGGGGATGACTTGCACCGTGCCGCCCAAATAGTCGCCGCGCCGTTCTTTGGCGATAACATTTTCATACACTTGCCCCGAGCTGAAACTGTTGGCGCGGGTGAGCGTGGCGTGGATAAAGCGTTCGTAATGTCCGAGGTCTAAATCGGTTTCTGCGCCATCGTCGGTTACAAACACTTCGCCATGCTGAAACGGGCTCATGGTGCCTGGGTCCACGTTGATGTAGGGGTCTAGTTTGAGCATGGTTACGTTTAGCCCGCGCGATTCTAGGATGGCGGCAATAGAAGCGGCGGCGATGCCTTTACCCAATGAAGAAACAACGCCGCCCGTTACGAAGATGAATTTTGTCATGATGGTGATACCTGTGTTGGAATGCGCGATTTTAACGCAAATTGGTGGTAAGTAAAAGTTTGTGGGCGGGTGGTAAATAGGGTGTGGCAACGCCAAATGAATTTTTGCCAGAACGTGCGTTGCGCCGCACACCACGCTTTGGGTGGGTGCTTTGTGGTTAGCTTTGGGTGTAGTTTTAACCATGCGCTTCATGCCAGCGGGCACTTACTTTTCTTTGCTTCGCCAAAGAAAAGTAAGCAAAAGAAAGGCGACCCCGACGTGCAGGTCTGCTTCGCAGACTTCCCTCACTACGCATCCTTTTTTCGGCGCGTGCGAACTAGCCGCACTTCGTGCGTCGTCGAACAAGCGCACGCTTTTTCCCGAAAAAAGAATGCTGCGTTCGGCTGGACGTAGGGGAATGGGCAGTTGTATTAACCATTCGTGAATAGTTAGGCAGCCTGAAAGGCAATCTATTCAGTAAAAATGGAATGGTGCAATGCCCAAGCGGTTTTGTGTTTTCAGGCTGCCTTGGCGCAATCAGTTAGCATTGGGCGACGAGCCGTCGCCGCTCCATTGCGTATTGTGTTTTCAGGCTGCCTTTGCATTGCCCAAAGGCAGTCTGAAACGTTTGCGCTACGGCAATGGAAAGAGTGGGTATGGCGGCGATACGCCATGTTCTGTTTCAGGCTGCATCAATGCTTGGGCAGCCTGAAAAGCTATTCCCGCCCCGTTTTCGCTTTCAGCATCGCCAGCATATTGCCCAGCCGCTCGCGCCCCTCTTCTTTGGACACAATCGGCTTGCCGCCCTTGCGCCCCAAAATATCTAAATCGCCTTGCGGCATTTCGTTGATAAAACGACTCGGCTCGGGGAACACAAACGTGCCCTGCCGCTTGCGTTTGATGCAGTGCGTGAGCGTGAGCTGCTGCTTGGCGCGGGTGATGCCGACATACATCAGCCGCCGCTCTTCTTCCAACGCGCCCGCTTCCACGCTGTCGGCGTGGGGGAACAGCCCTTCTTCGCAGCCGACCAAATACACAAACGGATATTCCAAGCCCTTAGAGGCGTGCAGGGTGGACATTTTCACTGCGTCTATTTCGCCATCGTCGCGCCCTTCCAGCAGCGTCATCAGCGCGATGGTTTGCGTGAGTTCAATCAAATTTTTCTCGCCCTCTTCGCCCTTTTTCGCCAACCAGCCAGCTAAATCCTGCACATTTTGCCAACGCATTTCCGCTGCCTTGCCGCCCTCATCTGCGCCTGCCAAATAGGCTTCGTATTCAATCTCTTGCAACAAATTTTGCACCACTTCGCCCGCGTCGTCCGCCGCCGCTCGCGCCTGATAATCCTGCATCAAATATACAAATTGCTGCACCGCCTCGCGGTTTTTCGCGCTCAACGCCGCCAACGCCTCCATGCTTTGGGCAGCCTGAAACAAGCTGCATTCATGTTGCTTGGCGTAATCGTTGAGCTTGCCCAGCGTGGTGTCGCCAATGCCGCGCTTGGGCGTGGTTGCCGCGCGTAAAAACGCGGGGTCGTCGTCGGGGTTCGCCAGCAGGCGCAGATACGACAACACGTCTTTAATCTCCGCCTTGTCGTAAAAACTTTGCCCGCCCGAAATCTGATAGGGAATCCGCGCCGAACGCAGCGCATCTTCAAACAGCCGCGCTTGGTGGTTGCCGCGGTACAAAATGGCAAAATCGGCAAAATTTGCACCATAAATCAGCTTGTTGCGCGCAATCTGCTGCGCCACAAATTCCGCCTCGTGCGTTTCGCTTTGGCACGCCACCACGCGCACCACTTCGCCCTCGCCCAGCTGCGACCACAGCGTTTTGGGGAACAGCTTGGGATTGTTGGCAATCACTTGGTTCGCCACCTTCAAAATCCGCGCGGTGGAACGATAATTCTGCTCCAATTTGATGATTTTTATCTGTGGATAATCCTCTTGCAAACGGCGCAAATTCTCCATATTCGCCCCGCGCCACGCATAAATAGACTGGTCATCATCGCCCACCGCCGTAAACCGCCCCTCCAAGCCCACCAGCGCGCGCATCAGCGCATACTGGCAAGCGTTGGTGTCTTGGCATTCGTCAATCAACAAATATTGCAAACGCTGTTGCCACTTCAAGCGCACCTCCGAATTTTGCTGCAACAGCAGCGTGGGCAACCGAATTAAATCATCAAAATCAACCGCTTGATAATGCGCCAACGTGGTTTGATACGCGGCATACACCTGCGCGATTTGCTTTGCCCAATCATCATCGGCAGCCTGAAAAGCCGCTTCGGGCGTTTGCAAATTGTTTTTCCACAGCGAAATCTGATGCTGCGCCTTAAACACCGCCTCGCGCCCCGTGCTGCCGAGCAATTCGCCGATAATTCGCGCGCTATCGGACGCATCCAAAATAGAGAAATTCTTTTTGTAGCCAATGTGTTGCGCTTCTTCGCGCAAAATCCGCATCCCCAGCGAATGAAACGTGCACACGGTCAAGCCGCGCGTTTGCTCGCGCCCCAGCCGCGCCAGCACGCGCTCTTGCATTTCTTTCGCCGCCTTGTTGGTGAACGTAATCGCCGCGATGTGGTGCGGCTTGTAGCCCGCCTGCGTAATCATGTAGGCGATTTTTTCAGTAATGACGCGCGTTTTGCCGCTGCCCGCGCCCGCCAGCACAAATAATGCGCCGCCCAAATATTCCACGGCGGCTTGTTGTTGGGGGTTCAATTTCATGGTTTTACTTTGCATGATGGCGACAGCCTGCGTAGCGAAACGGAGTGGCGAAGCTAAAAGCCGTTGCGCGATGGGATGTGGTTTGCGTTTATTTTGCGTTTGCCCCACGCGCTGCATCCGTTTTCAGGCTGCCTTATGTTGTTGATTAATATAATGTTTGTTATTCGCCTATTTTGGCGTGTGGCATAGCCAGAGGCAGCCTGAAAAATGGTTTACTCAATCCACCTGAACATACCTGCTGCATAGCGAAACGCCTCATCCAACGCCTGCCGCATACTGGCGGGCAATGTTTCGCGCACCTCTTGCTGATAACGCTGCGCCGCCATTTCTAAATCGGGCGGAAACTGCCTGTGCCACACCGCCGTTTGCAACAAAATCAACACGCTCATGGTGTAGGCTTGGGCGTGCTCGGGGTGATACAGCGCGTATTCCAACAGCTCGGCGGGATAATACGCGCCGCTTTGTTCGCGCGACAAATAGCCGTTTTGCTCGGTGAAAATTTGGCGCAACACCGCCGCGTGTTCGGCGCGTTCATCGGGCGAAATCGCCAGCGCGGTTAAGCCGGCGATACTTTGCGCGCCTGTTTACGCAAGATAGGGGAACAAGGTGGGTGGGAAAGTCATGGTTTGGCAGCCTGAAAACGCATTTTTGCGCAGTGAATATGATTACGGTCAAAAATTATAAGCCAAATAACAAAAACAATTTGGTAAAAGCAGCGGTTTGAATTACAATTCAAATCCTTTACGGCTGGGCGTTTGCGCCCGTTTTTGAACCTGAAAACAGGTTCGCAATAATAACATCGGAGTTTAATAACAATGACAACCAAAGGACAACTTCTACAAGACCCTTTTTTGAATGCATTACGCCGCGAACACGTTCCCGTTTCCATTTATTTGGTAAACGGCATTAAATTGCAAGGGCAAGTGGAATCGTTTGACCAATATGTGGTGCTGCTGCGCAACACGGCGGTTACGCAAATGGTGTACAAACACGCGATTTCTACCATTGTTCCCGCCCGCGCAGTAAGCGTGCAACACGACGGCAACAGCAACAAACCTGCGTTGCAACAAGTGGAAACGACTGCGCCCGCTGCGGAATGATGCGAACGCAAGTAAGCGCAAGATGATTTTCAGGCTGCCTTGATAATGATGGGCAGCCTGAAATGTTTTTGGGGGCGGGAAATAATGCATCGCGTTAACGGCAATG
Organism: Kingella bonacorsii; assembly: GCF_016623605.1. Classification (NCBI taxonomy): domain Bacteria; kingdom Pseudomonadati; phylum Pseudomonadota; class Betaproteobacteria; order Neisseriales; family Neisseriaceae; genus Kingella; species Kingella bonacorsii. The sequence continues at coordinate 513,018 of NZ_JAEHNZ010000001.1, forward strand.
CAGCGCATACACGATGAGGCAGCCTGAAAACCGTTTGGCATGGTTTTCAGGCTGCCTCAAGCCACCTCACACCCGCGTAACCTTGCGCACCTGCGGAATCTGATGCAACGCCGCCATCACCGCGTTCAAATGCGCCAAATCGCGCACGTTCAAGTTAAAGCGGAACGCCACAAAACCTTCCGTGCCGCTTTGCGATTTGGACAGCGTGTCTACCGAGGCAATGTCCGCGCCGTTGTCGGAAATGGCGGAAGTAATCGCCGCCAGCAGCGCGTGCGCATCCAGCGACGAAACCACCACCGCCGCGTCATACGTTCGGCCGGCGTTGTCGGGCAGCATCGCCCAATCGGCATCAAGCTGGTGCTCGCTGTCGGTTTTAAGCAAGGCTGCGCAGTTGTCGCGGTGGATAATGACCCCTTGGTCGGCCACAATCACGGCGCGCACGCTGTCGCCCGGCAGGGGCAGGCAGCATTTGCCCAAATGCACATGCGGCATATCGTTGCCGTTCACTTGAATTGGGCTTAATTTCACTTCGCCGCCCCAATGTTCACCCGCCAAATCGGCAATTTCCATCGCCACCGACACGGGCAATAGCCGTCCCATGCCCACTTGATACAACACGTTTTCAAACGTTTGTTTTTTCTCTTCCAGCGATTGCAAATATTTGTCTTTCAGCGTTTCAGACTGCGCCACTTTTTTGGGCAGCAAGCTGTTTAACGCGCGCGCGAGCAGGCGTTCGCCCAAGGCAATCGCGTCGGCATGGTTGGTGTTTTTGATGTAGCTGCGGATGGCGCTGCGGGCGCGGCTGGACTTGGCGAAATTGAGCCAAGCGGGGTTGGGCTTGCCCTGCGCGGAGGTGATGATTTCCACCGTGTCGCCCGTTTTAAGCGTGGTGTTGAGCGGCACGGCAACGCGGTTCACGCGCGCGCCCACGCAGCGATGCCCGATGTCGGTGTGGATGGTGTAGGCAAAATCAATCGGCGTTGCCCCGCGCGGCAGCGTGATAATTTTGCCCTTGGGCGTAACGATGTAGACTTCGTTGGGGAACAAATCCACTTTAACGTGTTCCAAAAATTCCATCGCGTTGGCACTGCGCGCTTGCAAATCCAAAATATTTTGCAGCCATTGGTTGGTGCGCAGCGTGGCTTCATCTTCCTTGCTGGATTGGTATGCCCAATGGCTTGCCACGCCCACTTCGGCGATGGCGTGCATTTCGCGCGTGCGGATTTGCACTTCAATTGGCAAGCCGTATGGGCCGTTGAGCGTGGTGTGCAGCGATTTGTAGCCGTTGGATTTGGGGATGGCGATGTAGTCTTTGATTTTACCAGGGCGCGGTTGATACAAGCTGTGCAACGCGCCCAAGGCGGCATAGCAGGCGGGGATACTGTTCACAATCACGCGAAAGCCGTAGATGTCCAACACTTCTTCAAATTTGAGTTTTTTGGACAGCATTTTTTGATGAATGTTGTAGAGATTTTTCTCGCGCCCGCGAATTTGCGCTTCAATATTGCAGGCAACAAGGCGCAGGTTGATGTCGCGCAACACGCGGTCTATCACGTCGTGGCGATTTTTTTTGAACGCGGTCATGGCGCGTTTGAGAATTTCGTAGCGATGGGGGTGCATGGCGTAAAACGACAAATCTTGCAGCTCGCGGTAAACGTGGTTCAGCCCCAAGCGGTTGGCGATGGGGGCATAGACTTCCAGCGTTTCAGTGGCGATGCGGCGGCGGCTGGCGGGGCTTTTTGCGCCCAGCGTGCGCATATTGTGCAGACGGTCGGACAGCTTGACGATAATCACGCGCACGTCTTTGGTCATCGCCAAAATCAGCTTGCGGAAACTTTCGGCTTGCTGCTCGGCTTGGCTGTCAAATTTTAGGTTTTCCAATTTGGACAAACCATCCACCATTTCGGCGATGGTGTCGCCAAAATCACTTGCCATTTGCGCTTTGGTTACGGGCGTGTCTTCCAATACATCGTGCATCAAGCCTGCGCTGAGTGTTTGGATGTCCATGTGCCAACGGGCAAGCTCGGTGGCGACGGCGATGGGGTGGGTGATGTAGGGTTCGCCGCTTTTGCGCGTTTGCCCGTCGTGGGCGCGAAAGGCGTAGGCGCAGGCGGTTTCAAGCTGCCGTTGCTCGGCATCGGAAAGATAGCCGGCTTCGCGAAACAGCTTGTTGCGGTAATCGGCGGTGAGCGGGTCGTAAGAGGCTTGGAGAGAGGGAATGGGCATGGGGGTGTTGGGACTTGATTAACTTGCGTGTTGCGCTGTGGTATGCCCTTTTATACTCAGGGCAAAGGAGCAAGGCTGCCTTTGCGCGTGAGTTTAGGCAGCCTGAAAAAGGCATCATGCGTTTTGCGCATGGCCGACGCTTAAAGCAATCCGGCAGCCTGAAAACCGTGCAGCGGGCATGCGTGTTGAACACGGCAAACAGGTTTTCAGGCTGCCTTAATGCAACTATTCATACTTGCGAAACAGCTTGTCGATTTCTGCATCAAAATTCGCGCAGAAATTGGGCGCGCCGGCTTTTTTCAAATATTTAGCTTTCAGCGCTTCGGTGTTTTGGTTCAGCTTGGCGATGTTTTTTTCGTTGTATTGGGCGCAGTTATGCTTATTCAGCGCCTGCGTTAAGCGCGGTTCGTATTTTTGCCGCATGGCTTCGGCGGATACGCCGCATTGCCCCAAATACAAGCCTGTGGCAAAGCCTGCTTCGTAAAGATTGCCGCAGCGGCGCTCTTCCAACCAAGATGCGTTTGCCAACACGGGGGCAATCAGGGCGAGCAAAACCAATTTTTTTAACATGATGATTCCTTCCAGTTATAAGAACCTGTATCCATTATTTACATAGGTAGATTTTATGACATAAAAGCGCGGGTACAAGACAAAAAGCGCAGCAAGGTCGGACACCTTGCGGGCATTTTTAACGCGGTAGCCGCGTTTTTAGGGCATAAAAGATGCCTATGTAAATAGTGAATGCAGGTTCTAAACATTTCAGGCTGCCCAACGCGCAAGCAAACGCAATAGGCAGCCTGAAAACCATTATTTAACGCGCGACAACATCTCTTCGCTGGTAACCTGCCTGGCGGCGATTTCGCGTAACGCCGTTACCGTAGGCTTGTCGTGGCGGATATCCTCCACCAAAGGCGTGGTGCCGTTTTCAAGCTGGCGGGCACGGCGCGCGGCGGCAAGGGTCAAATCAAAATGATTAGGGATTTTTTCAATGCATTCTTCAACAGTGATACGGGCCATGTTGCTTATTTCCTTGTTGCGGGTGGGTTTGAGGCAGCCTGCGTAGCAAAGCTAAAATATAAGGCAGCCTGAAAATATTGTTAAGAATTGAATTTTAAAGATTTTGCAATATTTTTTCAACGTTTAACGTTTGATTACGCAGCAATAAGCGTTGCGCCTTAAAAATATGCAGCAAATCGCTCTCCGCCTGCACCAAATCGTTGTTCACCACAATATAGTCAAACGCAAACGCATAGCGGATTTCCTGCTCCGCTTCGCTCAGCCGCCGCGAGATGACTTCCTCGCTGTCGGTTTGGCGGTTGCGCAAACGCTGCTCCAACACCGCAAGCGAAGGCGGCAGAATAAAAATACTCACCGCTTCGGGCAACGCCTTGCGCACTTGTTCCGCGCCTTGTACATCAATTTCCAGAATCACATCCAAGCCTTGCGCGCACATTTCCTGCACCGCCGCCGCGCTGGTGCCATACAAATTGCCAAACACTTCGGCATGCTCCAAAAACGCGCCCTGCCCCACCAATTCGGTGAAATGCTCGCGCGTGGTGAAATAATAATGCTTGCCGTGCTGCTCGTTTTCACGCGGCGCGCGCGTGGTGTGCGAAACGGACACGCGAATGTTCGGATTGTGTGCGGTCAAACGCGAAACCAGCGTGGTTTTGCCCGTGCCCGATGCGGCAGAGATAACGAATACATTGCCTTTGGAGGTTGTCATGGTGTTTACCTTTTATTACAAAATCACACACAATTATGCCATAGTTTTCAGGCTGCCTACTGCGGAAATTAACAGCATGGTTCGCGCTTTTGGGATTTCAGCCGCAAGCAACATCCGTTCAACCTTCATGCCGTTAAGACGTAAAAAAACAGCCGTTTCAGGCTGCTTTTTGAGTGTGGTGCGGATGGAGAGCAACTCTAAACGCCCACTCATCCTACACAAACACCCTATTTCACTCTATAAAACAACGTATTAAAAAATAACACGCCCACCAAACCTACACACAAAACCGCTTTTAACCGATAATGATTGCACCAAAAATTACACCAAAAACACCATGGCAACCATTATCCAACGAGGCAACAAATGGCGCGTGCAAATCCGAATGCGCGGCGTTTCGCGTTCTGCCACCTTTGAGCGGCATTCCGATGCCAAAGCATGGGCGGCGCGCGTAGAAACAGAAATCCGAGACGGGATACAAGGCAATCAAAGCCGAAACGTATTCTTTGGCGACATTTTACAACGATATTTGAGCACCGAAACCGTCAAAAAACGCGGCAGCCGTTCCGAAACCTATCGCATCAACGGCATTTTAAAATCGCCGCTATCACATATCCGCCTGGAAGACCTGCGCCCGCAAGACTTTGCCGACTGGCGCGACGAGCGCCTGCGACAAGTATCAACCGACAGCGTAATACGCGAATTATCCACACTTTCCGCCGTCTGCGAACACGCCATGAAAGAATGGGGGCTATTGCGCGAAAACCCCGTGCGCAAAATCAGCAAACCACAAGCATCCAAAGAGCGCACCCGCCGCCCCAGCGCGCAAGAAATCCGGCAAATCTGCGAAGCCCTACACTACACCGAAAACGGAACACCGCATCTGATTACCCAGCGTTGCGCCATCGCCCTACTCTTTGCTATAGAGACCGCCATGCGAGCAGGCGAAATCTGCGCGCTCAAATGGGAAAACATCCACTTTGACCGCCGCATCGCCCACGTTGCCCAAAGCAAAAACGGGCATCCGCGCGATGTCCCTCTAACCAAACGTGCCATCGCCCTATTGGAAAAACTGCGCCCGATTGACCCGATTAGCGTGTTCAAAATCCAAGCGCACAGCCTAGACGTGCTGTTTCGCCGCGCCCGCGACAACTGCGGCATCACAGACCTGCATTTCCACGACAGCCGCCGCGAAGCCCTAACGCGACTATCCAAAAAAGTGCCTGTGGAAACGCTGGCAAAAATATCAGGGCACCGCGATTTGAGCATCTTGCTCAATGTGTACTACCGACCCGATATGGCAGAAATTGCCGATATGCTGGATTAGGCCGTATCCCGTCTAACCATTGCGGAAAAACTCTTTCTGTTCTGCCGCGCGGCGGTTCACCAGCCCCTGCACCACGCGGCCGCCCGCCTTGTTCCACAGCTCAAAGGCTTTGCAGGCTGCCTGATATTTTCGCTGGTTCAGTTCACGCACCACGCTCGAACCCGCAAACGCTTTCGCGCCGATGTTGTAGCATAGGCTCACGCAGGCGTTAAATTGTGATTGGGTCAGTTCGACCCGCACCGCATCACGCACTGCTTTTTCGTAGGTTTGGATTTGGCTCGCAAGTTCGGCGCGGATTTCGCCGTCCGTCATCACGTCGCCCATCTGCACCTTTTGTCCCGCCTTATCGCCCAGCGTGTAGCGGATAAAGCCGATGCCGATAGTCGGGATGCCCACACTATCGCGGTATGCCTGATGGCTTTTACCCTCGAATTTTTCCAGCAGTTCGAGGCCGTAATCATCTACTTTCAAGTTTTCGTTCATGTTTTGTCCTTTCGTTTGACAAGTTTGCCTTGCGGCGGTTATTATCCCGCGATAATTTCGCGCAGTAAGTTAATCCCCTTAAGGAGATTCGATATGAAAATACTTATTCCGTATAAAGAACGCGTTTTTGACGCCCGAACCTATCTTGACGAAATCAAAAATAAATCAGACAACATAGAAAAAGTGGAGTTCGTCCCGCCCAAATTGGGCAAAGACGGCTACGGCTTTTTCCGTGTGCACTATAAAGTCCCCGTTTTGGCAGAGGTATGAACATGCTGCCCGAACAGCCGGACAACCAGCAGGAACTGGTACGCGAATTTTTGGAATACCAAAAACAGGAGCTTGCCAACAAACGCGCCGAGCTCGACATACGCCGCGACGAAATCGCCTCGAACGAGCGCATCGCTTTGGCAACCATCGCCGCGCAAAAGGAGGACTTTGACAAGCGCGGCAATGTGTTTGCCTCGGTCAGCAAATCGCGTCTCATGCTGTTCGGCGTCGTATCGCTGCTCATCGCACTCGTTCTCATTTGCGCCATGATGACGGGCAATACGGAAATCGCACTGGAACTGATTAAAATCGGTGGGGCAGTGCTTTTGGGCTACTTCGCCGGGCTGAACCGGGGCAAGGCCCAGGTTTTGGAAAAACAGAGGAACACCGAAGAATAACGGCTTCCCCAAAATCCGCCCCGTGCGGATTTTTTTATTGGGTTTCCCTTTCAAAAATGGCAGCGACGCCTATGTCGCCACCATCAAATAAATTATTGAGTACCGCCCAAGCATTCTAATCCCGTTTCGGCTGCAACGCCCGATATGCTGGATTAGCTACATCCCATCCACCACTTCCCCCCAAGCCTGCCACTCTGCCAGCTTATCGCGTTGCCCATCCGCTATTTCAGCCATTGCTGCATAGTGTTTGCCGCACTCTCCGAATAAAACCCAGCCTTGGGCAGCGTTTGCATCGGCGGATGGGCGGGCGGTTTGGGGCAGGTTTTTGACACTTCCGCCTTGACGACTTTGTTGGGCGACACGCTGCTGCAAGCGGTCAAGCTCGCGGCGCAAAGTAAGATTAGCGTTTTTCGCATCTTGTTTCTCCTGTTCAATGGTTTGCAATTTCGCCGCGTAATCCTGCGCGGCTTTTTGTTCGGTTTGGCGCACGGCGGCTATTCGCGCGTTTTCGGCTGCCAACGCCTGTTTTTCGTAGTGGGCTGTTGCCGCTGCGTGTCCGCGCTGATATTCCTGCCGCCCATACATCAGGCAGCCTGAAACCAGCGCAGCGAATACGCCCAACGCCAGCCCAAATTTCCAGTAGATATTCATCGGATAACCTCCAATCAACACAACTCAAAATGCGGTCCGTCCGTAAACGCCTTTTTGCCCGCCGCCCGCCGCGCCGCCGCATAATCTGCCACCAATTCCTGCGCGGGTTTAGTGGTGTCGTTTAAACATTGCCAACAGCCGCCCCAGCGCACGCGCACGCCTAATTCCTTGGCAGCCGCCCGCATCGCTTCGGCGATGGGGTAAAAATGCCCCCAATGCCAGCTCATTTCCGATGTGCCGTTGCCGTCAAAATCGTCCCACGGCACCAAATCCACCGCGTGCCCAAAGCCATCCGCCTGCTTCAAATGCTTGCTGTTAAGCGTTTGCGATGCGCCAGAAGCCACAAGGCGGCGTTGGCGTTCCAAAGTGCGCAAACCCTCGTTTACAGCGAAATCCTGCGCGGTGATTTCAATCGCCCGCTGCACCACTTTAACCAAGTTCGGATGCACACCGACAAGGCGTTGTTGGCTGGTATTGCCTAATTTATAGCTCATAGTTCACTCCATAAAAAACGCGCCACATGGGCGCAAAAAAAAGGCAGCCTGAAAAAGCTGCCATCATTCACAACGTTTCATCCGCCGCTGCATCTGCCAAATCTTCCACGTCTGCGCGCAAAAATAGCCCGCCACGCCCAAGCGGAACAGCACCGCTTCCATCGGCACATCTTCGCGTTGCGCCACAATCGCCACCGCGCTGCCAATCAGCACCAAATGCGCCCAAAATTCCAAATCATGCCAACGCCAGCAACGTCCGCCCAAACGGCACGCGCAATACACAAAAATAATCATTCCGCAAAGCATATCCAGATATTCATTCATTGCCCGTCTCCCTTTTTAAAGATTTTCTGCAACCACGCTTCCGCCAACACGGTTAGCTTGGGCAAAAACCATTGCCACGTCGCCCCGATGGCAAACGGCACAAAGGCTTTGAGCAGCGACGCATCACTCAAATGCAGATAATGCGCCCCCATTTCCACCACCAGTGGCGATGCCGTCCCCGCCAACATCATGCTGGCAATCAGCCCTGACACCGCCTGCCGCCGTCCACTCGGCTCGCTGCGCCCCAAAGCCACCGCACCGCCCACCGCGCCCAGCACTAGGGCTTCAATCGGCATACCAAAAAACGTCCCCGCGATGCCGATTGCGCTGATATTGACCGCCGCAGCGGTGTTGATTGTGTTTACTGGCATTGCCGCTCCTTTCTGCCATTTAAATCCATGCTTTTCTCCATAAAAAAAGGCAGCCTGAAAATGGCTGCCTATATTTAGGTACAACAAAAATAAATAATTTAATAAAAATCAATTATTTGTATCAAGTACAGTAGATTAAGATTTCGCCCGCGCCGCGCCTTGTAGCGTTTCAAACATCGCCTGTTGGCTCACTTTTTTCAACTGCTCCACAAAGCTGCTTTCGGCAAACAGCTTGCCGCTTAATGCCTTGCCATCAGGCAGCCTGAAATCCAGCGTAATGTGTTGCATCGCATCCTGCTTGCCCATCATGCCCGCAAAGCTGCCCACCGCCGCGCCAAACGCATTCACCGCTTGGCTAAACAGGGTTTCGCTGTTTTGCGCGGCAGGCGTGGCAAGGTTTTGCGCGGCGGTTTGCATTGCCGTGGATGCCCGCTCCATGCTAGCGGTTTGCTGCTGCGTAGCGTTGCCTTGCAGCGTGGCAACGGCTTGCATCACGTTGGCGATGCGCTCTTGCATGGCGGCAGCTTTATCTAGCTTCTCGCCTGTTTGCGGGTCTATGCCTGCCTTGGCAAGCGATTGCAGCGGCGCGTTGTACTTGCGCGTGGCGTTGTATTCATCCGCCTGCGCCTTGTATTTTGTCCATTGCGCGTCGATGCTGCTTTCGCCGTTGGCTTGCAGCATTTTGTCTGCCGCCTTGTCCATTTTGTTGCCCGCGCCTTCAATGGTTTTGAAGCTGGCTTCTTTGGCAGCGGTGGCATCCAGCAAGGCGCGGGCTTCTTGCAATTGCTCGGCGGTTGCGCCTGCATTTTTCAAATCCATCAGCTTGATTTCAGCGGCGGATTTACCCACGCGCTGCAATTCTTGGCGCAAGTCTTCCAAGGTTTGATTTACCTTGTTCTGTTTTTCTTGCAGCGCCACGGCAGTTTGCAAAGCCTCCACCTGCTTTAACTGCGCCGCGCTCGCGCCTTGCATGGCTAATTTCATGCGCTCGGCTTCGTCTTGCGTTGCCGCGTAGGACAATTTCAGCTTCTCTTGCAAGCCATTGATGCTGTTTTCTACCGCTTCGCGCGCCTTGGTGGCAGCGGCTGCGGCGGCTTGCGCTTGGGTGTATTTATCCAGCTCGCGCGTGGCAGCCTGGAAATCCTGCTCAATCTGCTTGGATGCCTGCGCCAAATCTTTACTGATTAAATCCTGCTTGTCGCTGCCCGTGTATTGTGCATACGATTTTTCAATCTCGGCGCGGGCTTTGATGATGGCGGCGGCTTTTTCCTGCTCCAAGCGCAATTTTTCCAACTGCTCCTTGCTTTTGCCCAGTTGCTCGTTTTGCTCGGTGTACTTAACCACGCTGCCGGACAACGATTTGCGCAAATCATCCAGCTTGGTGTTCTCCGCTTTGTAGGCGGCAACGCTGCCTGCTTGGGCTATTTTCTCGGCGGTGGATTGTTGGGTGTTGCCCAAAGTTTCTTGCAGCTTCTGCGCCATTTTCTGCTGTTCTTGCAGCTTCTGCGTGGCTTGGTCTATCGGGTGCAGCCAATCGTATAGCTTGGTGCCGATGCTTTCGGTTTCGTTATCCAGCCCAACCAAGCTGTTTGCCATGCCATAAATCCAGTTGTCCGCGCTTTTGCCTTGCGCGGCTTGGATGGCGGCGGCAAGCCCCGTAAAGCCCGCCGCCACGGCAGTTAAGCCCAACGACCATTTGCCCAGCCCTGCCGCCACAGGCGTGCTGGCAAAGCTGTGCAACGATGCGGTGCTCACCCTTGCCGATGCTGCCAACACGCGCAGGCTGCCTGAAAAGCCTGTTACCTGCAAACCGGCAATCTGCGCCGCCGTGCCTGCGCGAGTAATCGCCACCGCGTTGCTGCCGTTGGCAATGGCAGATGTGGCGGCGGCTTGGCGCAAGGCAATATGCGCGGCGACGTTTTGTGCCATAGACGCGGCAGACGTTACCAGCCACGAAACCAGCTTCACGCCCGCCCATGCGGTGAGCAGCGTTACCACAGGCTTGATGTTGTTCGCCAGCAAATTCAGGCTGCCTGAAAGCACTTTCACCGCGCCCGATGATTCGCCCGACTTGCCAACAAATTCCACCAGCCGCGTTTTGAGATTGGTCATGCTTTGCGAAATGGTTTTATCGGTTTTGGCAAAATCGGCATCCACGCTGCTTGATGCACGTTGCAAGGCTTTAACCAACACATCGGCGGTTAGCTGCCCCGTGTTCGCCAACGTGCGCAATTTGCCCACAGGCACATCCAGCCCTTTGGCAATCGCAGCGGAGAGACCTGGGGCATTTTCCATCACCGAGTTAAACTCTTCGCCACGCAACACGCCGCTTGCCAACGCCTGCCCAAACTGGATAAGCGCTGCGTTGGCGCTAGCGGCACTCGCCCCGCTTATGGCAATGGCTTTGTTCACGGTTTCGGTGATGCCCAGCGTGTCTTGCTGGCTGATACCTAGCTGCTTGGCGTTGGCGGCAAAGCGTTGATACACGCTCGCCACGCCGTCCAAGTTCTGCCCCGTGCGCGTGGCGATGTTTAACAGCTCGCTTTGCGCGGTTTGCAACTCTTGGCTGGATGCGGTAACCAGCTTCAGACGGTTGTTAAACTCCGTCCACTTGTCCATCATCTGCGCGATGCCTGCCACGCTGCCAATGCCGATTGCGGCAATTGCGGCGTTGCCCAACGAACTGCCGCTGCTGAGGTTGATGCGCTCGTGAGCGGCAATCAAGTTTTGCATGGCGTGCGCTTGGCGGATTTGCGCGGCGGTTGCACCGTTGCTGCGCAACTCCATAAGCTGCATCTGCGCGGCGGTGCGCCCGATGGCAAGGGTTTGGTTGCGTAAGCCCGATAAGGTGCTTTCTACCGCAGCGCGGCGGCGATTTTCAGCGGCAACCTGCGCTTCAATGCGGTTGCGCAGCTCGGCAAGCGCGATATTGTGTTGATGCACGGCGTTCAAAGTGGCACGTTGTGCATCGGTGGCGTTCACATTCTGGATGCGCAACGCTGTTACCGCGTTCGCGCCGCCGCGCAAATAAGCTTCGCTGCGTTGCAGTTCCCGCGACAAACTGCCCAAGCTGCCGCGCATCCGCGTTAAGCTATCAATCGCCGATTGCGTGCTGCTGTTTAAACCGCTTGCATCTAGGTTGATGGATATATCGGTGGCTGCCATGTTTTACTCCACAAAAAAGGCAGCTTTCAGGCTGCCTGATTTAATTATCTGTTACCGATTGCACGGTAAACTCTTCATCCACAATCGCGGTGTAGTCTTTGGTGGTGATTTTCCAGCCGCGCCCATTGGTTTCAATGTCCACAGGATTTCCGTTGGCATCGCACAGCGTGAAGCCTGTGGTTGAGCCTTGCAAGGCAGGCGGATAGCTGCTTGTGTTTTCGCAGGCAGGTTTAAAGCCGCCTGAGGTGGCTACCATTTCGGCGCAATCGGCTGGTTTGCCGCCACTTCCATCATCTACAGGCTCGCCGCCGTCTGCAATAATGGGTTGATACAACAAAGGCACCCATGCATCCGCGCGTAGCTCTCCGCCGTACCACATTTTTCTACTATACATGCCCCACCCATAATAAACTTTACTTAAAGAATAAGGGAAATTAGGTGGTTCATCATTTGGTTCTTGCTTCACATTAGTAGGAAATTTAACTTCGCTAACAAGTCGTTGGGCAATACTTTCAATCTTTTCAGGGTTACGTGTATAAACCACCTTAATCAATTTTGCCTTACTCCACCCATTCTCCCAATAACTCAGTGGAATTTCATATACTTCCTCCCCTTTTTTCGCCGCAGGCGGCGTGCAAGGGTCTTGCCAGCCGTCGGGTTTTTTAACCATATTAGGGTCAAAATTCACCGCAACGCATTGCCCTGTGTCGCAATCGTGCAAGCCTTCCAAGCGCGGCATCGGCTCGCCTACTTGTGGGCGGCGCAGCGGGTCGCCGATGGGGTCTTTTTGGTCATCGCCTTTTTTCCCGCCCTTTTTCTTGTCGCCTTTTTTGTCATCCCCTTTTTTGTCATCCCCTTTTTTATCGCCATTCTTGCTACTTCCCCCGCCGTTGTACCAATATTCGCCCACCCCGCCCAACACGCGCTTGCCTTGGCGGGCTTCTTGGCTTTGGTTGTTTTTTTCGGGATAGCCGATGATTTTGCGGATGGCTTGGCTTAATTCGTTGGAATCCATTTAAATCCTCACGCTGATTGCGTCATTGGGCACGCCCACGCTATACGTTAATTTACGCTCCAAGGTGCGCGTATCCGTGCTCGCTGCTTCAATATCGGGGGCTTTAAAGCGCAGCACAACGGCTTGATACTTCTCTTGCTCCTTGCCTTGCACCACCGCGCCATTCACGCGCTGATAAATCATGCCGTAGCGATAGCGTTCCATGCCTATTTCTAGGCTGCCGCCCATCATGCTGCCGGCGATTTCATCTTCACCACCCTTGGGCAACAACACTTTGCCCACGCTGCTGCGATTCGTGTAGCGCGGAAAGGTCTGCGTAGGGTTTTCAGGCTGCCTAAATGGCGTGTATTGCCCATTGTCTTCGGCGTTTTGGAAAAAGCGGTATTGCACGGTGGTTTGCCCCAGCTTGGTCTCAAAGTTAAAGCTGTGGGTGAAATGCGATACCTTGGCTTTGCCGTGAAACAGCGGATGCTGGATTTCATGCGTGTGGCGCAGGTCTAGGTGCGGCATAAATTTCACTTCCAATTCCACCGTGTTTTGCCGATGCGCGGCAAGAATCATCGTGTATGCCGTGTGATACGCCACTTGCAAGGTGCGCGCCCACTCGCCGCCCGAATCGTCAAAATCGGCATACCAATCGCCATTATCGGCAGCCTGAAAACGAGCATGGGGGATGCGCGGAAAATTGCCTTGGCGGGAAAATGGGTAATCCAGCCTATTTTGACTGCTCGCCTCGTATTGCACTTTATCCGCGTGTGGATTATCGGCAGTATCCCAATCTAGCCCTTTGGGCGGCTCAACGTTCACATTAAAGCTGATGCCTTGCTTCACTTCTTGATAGCGGGCGATGGAAGCGCGGTTTTCCACGCGCAGCTTGATGGTTTGCGCGATGTTTTGCGTCCAACGTTTAATCATTTCAATTTCGCCTGACACCACATCGCTGTTAAACAGCTTGCTTTTGCTGACCAGCTTGCCGTTGTCGTCGTATTGCCGCGCGTTGCCATCGCGATACCACGCCATTTGCCGCCCATTGCAGTTATACCAGCCTGTGCGGGCTACGCGCTCCAAGCTAAATCCCCACATTGTCCAGCCTGTTTCATTGACTGCGCTGTTGATTTCGTTCAAATCGGGCAGTTGCCCAAATTTGGCGTATTCGCACACACCTATGCCCAAATTCATGCTAATCACATGGCTGCGCTGCAACAGGCGCGTGTGCTGCAACGACACTTCCACTTCAACCGCGTTGGTTACGCCGCCCACGCTGGCAAGCGATAATTTGGGCTCGCGCTTGTATATCACACAAGGCGATAGCACGGCATCGGCAACGGCTTTGGGCTGCCATGGGGTTAAATAAGGTGTGCCGTAGGCATCAAATTCAAAACTAGCGGGAATGGTGGCTAGGCGTTTATCCAGCTCGTCTTTTTGCGTGTCAAATTGGTTGCCGTGCGCGGCTTTGGAAGTGTAGCCAATAGCGGCGATGGTGCTGTGTGGCAATGCGTTGATTTGCTGCTCGCGGCGGTCGCTGCATTGAATGGTCAATGCGCCTTGCATATCGTAGTCCACGCTGTCCACCACGCCTTGATACAACTGCACCGTTTCGCTTGCGCTGACGGCTTGCGCCACAATAGGCTGCGCATACCAACGATACAAATCAATCTCGCGCGGCAACTTGCGATCACGCCGTGGACGAATCACAAAGCTGCACAAATAACTCTCGTTTTCTCCGTGCGAAATGGTCATGCTTTGGGCGAACTCGCACATGTTCACCGCCACGCCGCCGATATAAACCGCAATATCAAAATCGCCAAAACCTTGCGTTTGGCTGCCTTTGAATTTGAATTTTCGCGTGGCATGGTGTTGGGTAAAACCATATTGCAACAAGCTGCCTGTAAGCGGGCGGTTTTGGCTGAAAGCCAACTCAATCAGGCTGCCAGCCAGCGTGCTTTGTTGGGCAAAGCCTAAATCCAATAGACTGCCTGCGATGGGATGGCGTTGGGCAAAGGCAAGTTGCAATAAATCGCCACTCATATATTGCGGGTTGTATTGAGTAAAAGCCCATTGGATAAGCGCACCGCTCAATGTTGGGTTTTGCGCCATGATTTTCTCGCTTTAAAAAAGCCCCACAAGGGGGCGTTTTGCATTAAGGTAACAACACATCATGCTTCAGGCTTTGGAACTTGAAGCCCACTTTACCCGAATAGTTGCCGTCGGCTTCGCCCGAATAGCTAAACTCGGAAACGGCGCATTGGTAGCCACGCACGCGCTTACCGTTAGGCTGGCGAAATTGGAAATAGGTGGCGATTTGGTTTTGCCCCATTTCTTCCAATTTCAAATGCAGCTCTTTATCCATGCTCCAATAAATATTCATGCTGCCTTCGCCTGCTTTAACCGTGCCTTCTTCGCGCGAAACTTCGTCGCAGTTGGTGGTTACGGTTTCATAGTCCACGCTAAACGGCGTAATGTCAATATCCTTAGCTTCGCACAAGCCCGACATTTCGGCTTTGGCGTAAACCAGCTTGGCTAAATCGGCGGCGGATAGCAGCGAAAAATCGGGGCGCGAAACGGTAAAGGTGTTTTCATCGCTTACCGCCACGCTGAAATAGCCGCTGGCGGTGGAATAATCCGTGCCGCTTAGAAAAATCACATCGCCTGTTGCCAAGCCGTGTTTTGCCGATGTGAACACGGGGGCACGTGGGTCGGTGCGCTCTATCTTGCTTGGCGTAACCGTTTGCGTGGCATAGCCTAGCGCGATTTTGATTTGGGTTTGGTTGAATTTAATAGCTCGTGCCATTGTTTTACTCCATAAAAAAAGCCCCTAGGGGGCAAAAATAGCCTTTTCAGGCTGCCTATTCGTCCACGCGATAGCTCCATATCGCTACATGGGCTTTGGTGGCGTAATCAAAACTGTATTGGGTGGGGTTGTCTTGCTCCAAGCCTGCCGCCGCGCATACGGCTTTAATTTGCGCCACCAGCGCGGCGCGTTCTTTGGGATAAGGCGCAAACAGCGTGAGGCGGATTTCAGGCTGCTCATCATAGCCGCAATTAGTGCTGCGTTTTTGCGCGCCGATGCGTTGGTAAAACAGCGCAGGCAGCGGCGTGTTGTTGGGCAAGTGTTCGGGGAAAACGCCCAACAAGGGGGATAACAGGGCGTAAATTTGCTGTTCGGCGGTCATATTGCATTTCTCACGGCTTCTTGAATCGCTTGTTTGATGATTTGCTCAATTTGCTTTTTATTGGCTTTAAAGGTTGGCTCAATAAAAGGCTGCGCCTGCGTGCCGGGGTGTTGCCATGTGTTGCCGTTTTTCAGCGTGATTTCGTGCGGCGATGTGCCGTATTCCAAAAAGTGGGCAATGTAGCCGATGCCGTGCACATCCGCGCCGCGTTTGAAGGTGATTTTGTGACAGGATGCGGCGTTGCGTTTGCGCTCGGATTCGGGGATGTATTTGATAATCAGGGCGCGCGCTAAATCGCCTGGGCTGCGCGTGATGCGTGTGCCGTCGCCAAGGGTTACGCGGTAGGCTTGGGCGGCGCGCGGCGTGTTTTTGATGATTTCGTTGCGCAAAAAATCTGCGGCGCGGGCGGTGGCGGCTCTGCCAACTTTGCCGCGTATCTCATCGGGCAAGTGTTCTAGGTGCTGGATTAGCTGGTCTAGCCCTTTTACAGTCATGTTTTTGCCATAACGGGACATAGTGTTGCTCCTGTTGATGGGATGGATATATCAAGAAAATAGGTTTAAAAAATGGGAATTTTTAACGCTATTTGCCTTCGCCTGCTTGCAGGTTGGCGACTATATCGGTGTATTCGCGGTTTTGCTCGTCGTGCAAGATAGCGAGAATGGCGTAGATTTGCCCGCGAAAAATGATGCGCATTTGGTGGGTAATGCGGCGGTTCAGGCGGATGCGAAACGATGCGGCAACGCTGTGTAAATCCACGCCGCCTGCTTGGTATTCTTTGCCGCTGGGGAAGCGGATGTTTGCCCACACGGTGCTTTCAGGCTGCCATTCGATGATTTCTGCGCCGTAGTCGTCGCGGCGGATAATGGGGCGTTCTATTTGGATGCGTTGCGTAAGGTTGCTGGCTTTCATGGGCTATCCTTTACACGGCAACAGGGGTGCGATAGGGGGTAAGCAAGGCTAAAACGGGCTGCGGCAAATACCAATCGTTGGCATCGTCTTTTTCGGCATTGCGGTTGTTGTCCCAATAGCCTATCAGCAACAAGGCGGCTTGTTTGATGGCTGCGGTGTTTAGGTCTTGATTGGGGTCGCAATGGGTTTTGATGGCTTGCTCGGCAGCATCCAGCATGATTTGCAGGGCGGCATCGTTATCATCGCTGTCGTAGCGCAGATGGGCTTTGACTTCTTCTAGGGTGAGCATGGGCATGGAGGTTCCTTTATTGTTCAGAAATAAAAAAGCTGCCAATAGGCAGCCTAAAAATCAGATAACGGTTGGACAGCGTTATTTTTTTGGTAAATTGGCATGGAAGGTGCGATGGGCATCCAAAATTGACAATTTGTTATGTGTTGCCTGCCTCCATAAATTGTCGGCGTTAAAGCCGTTTTTTTGCAGCTTAACTATTCTGTTGCCCGCCTTAATAAACAGCTCTTTGAATTCGTTCGCACCTGTCGCGTCAAACAGACGGAACAGCTGCTGCCTGTCATTCAGACTGGCGCAGGCAGCAACCAGTTCGTCTTCCAAATTTTGGGTTTGCTGCATGATGCCAAACAAGGCGCGGTACTTTTCAAGCAGCCAGATATTGGCAATAAAGCGCTCAATATTGACAGGCGATTGAACATGATCGGTATCATAAATAACCAATACTTTTTGGTTTGGACGCAAAGTGCGGATAAGCGGATGCAGCGGTTTTTCCCATAAATTGATTTTACTTATCCTCCCTAACACGTTTAAATCGGAAACAAGCGCTTTTTCCGTTTCCCCTTCCACATAAATAAGCAGTTGCTGACTGTTTTTTTTAATCTTCATACAACAAATCCTCCACGCAGGATGTGTCGGGCAAGGTATGAAAATAATTGTTTTTAACGTAGTTCAACAGACGGCGGTCGTTTTTATTAAACGTTTGCTCGGGTTGCACAAACTGGCTTTGCGCGCCTTCTTTTCTTAAAAAAACATAGGAATGCACGGGATAATTTAAATCCAGTATGTCGTAATTGTGCGTGGTATAAAAAAATTGCGAATGCCGTCCCAGTTTTTCGGTAATCAGATTCACTATTGCTTGTTCTAGCTCGGAATGGGCAAATGCCATGCGCTCGTCTAAATAATAAGTCATACTGCCAGAATCATTAGCCATTCTGTCTGACGATATTTTCATCATGAAAGCGATAAAGCCGACCAGCTGGATGGCATCAAACGTGCCGCGCGACAGACGCTCTTGCGAAGTGGGGTTGCCTTCCAAATCCAGCTTGATGGTGTGCCCGTTGCTGAATTTGACGGTGTAGCCGTTTAACCCGTCATCGTCCCGACTGTCTAATACATCGATTACAGACGAGTCAAAGGTATGCAAAATACGGTACATCAGCTTGCTGTCGGCGGGGGCTTCTGCAAAATCATGCCCTGTTTCGGGTTGATTGCTTGACAGTAAATAATACCAACCGCAACGGATATGTTTGCTCATTTCGTCCAGCATTTGGCTCGCTTGGGTGACGGATGCTACGGAGCTGTCTAACGAAAAGGCGTAATAAACTTGTTTGCGTCCCGTTTTTTGGTTTTCCCAAACAAGATCCAACGTGCGGCGGGTCGTTTGTGCGCTGTCGTTGGTGCGTATCGGCGTGGCAGCATAGCGTATGTTGCCGTGTTCGTCTTCGGTGCTGATGCAGATGCGGTGAAGGCGTGGCGGCGTTAAGGTGGCAAATTCAAATTCAGCCACTACTGGACGCGTTTTGTCGTATTGGCTAACGTGCAAAAAATTCAGGATGCCGCGCAAATCCGCTTCTCGGATGCGCGATTGGAAAACACTCATCACTCTGCCCAGCGATGTTTTGCCGCTGGCATTGGCACCTGAAAGAATACACACGCGGCGAAAGCGGAATTTGGGGCATTCTTCCAGATATTCAAACGGCACAGTGCTGTTATGTACGGCTTTTTTGAGCGTTAAATCCAGCTGAGCTTGTTGAAAGTTGAAGCAATTATCCAAAAAAATTCGCGTGAATATCATCTGTTTTGTTCCGACTGTTGGAATATTTTTTGCATTTTAGCATAACTTTTGCATTTAGGGGCTTTCAGGCTGCCTTTGGCGATAAGATGGCTGGTGCGCAAACGGATTGTTTTGCGCATCGCGTTTTGCCAGCGCGGCAAGGCTGTAATTTTGCTGTTGCATATAGGGCGTGTCGCCGCCCGCCACGGCAGGCAAGCCTTGTTTGCTGCGGGCTTCGTTGATAGTAAGCACGCTGGCTTTTACCCCATCGGTGATGACTTGCATTTGGCTTTGCGCGTCCATGCGGATTAGGCTGTGCAAGTCAAATTCGGCGCGTGCCTCGCCTAGCTCGTTGGTAAGCAGGGCTTCAATCGCTTCAATCAGGCTTTGTAGGCAGCCTGAATAATACAGTTCGTTCAAATCGGACACTTTCATGCCTGCGGGTAGGCTGCCAAAGCCGATGAGAAACGCGGGCATGTGAAACGCGCTGCATACAATTTCGGCGGATAGGCGCAGTTGTTCAATAAGCTGGCTATCTACGGCGTTCACGCTAAGCTGTTGGTAGCTCATGCCATCGCCCAGCACGGCGGTTTTGCCGATTTTGCCGTTGCCGTAGGCTTCGTTCCAGCGTTGCCTCATATCTTTGGCTCTTTCATGGTCAATATGCCCAGGGGCGGTTAAGATGCCGCTGGGCAAGGCGCGGTTGGCAAAGAAGTTGCGGCTGCTTTCTTGAATTGCCAAACCGTTGCCAGCGGCGATGTTGCACGCCATAATCGGCGGCAGCCCCATCAGCGGATGATAAAAGCAATTCCAGCGGTCGTGGATGATGTCTTCGGCGGCAAAAAGGGCGGTGTATTGGATGTTTGCCAATTTGTCACCGCCCACTTGATACCAAACCGCGCCTGTCTCATCTATCATGGGCTGCACAAGGTCGGCATTTAACACATAAAGGGCATTTACGCTGCCTTTAATGTCGCGCTGCTTGTAGATATAGGCGTTGCCGTTGAGTAGCTTACTGCTTAACCAGCATTCAAAAAATTGCTGCACGGTTTGATAAGGATTGGGGCGTACAAGGTAATCCGCTACGGCTTTTTCTACCCAAATGTCTTTTTGTTTGACTTTGGTTAAGAGTGGCAATTTGCTGATGTCGTGGGCGATTTTGGACACGCAGGCAAACACGGCAAAAAAACTATGAATGTTGTCTTGATTTGCGCGCGGGGCGAAGTCTTGAAAACCAACGCCAAAGGCGCGCATCCAGCCTTGCGTTGGCACGCTTTGCATGGATTTTGGCGTGAACAGTCTGCTTAATAATCCCATGATTTAGCCTTTTTGCGTAGTTTTAGGGGCTTTTTTTGGTGTTTTTTCTACTTTTTCGGCGATTTTAAGCAAAATTAACACGTTGGCTTGGGCTTCGGGGATGTCTTGAATGTCGCCGGCTTGGGCGTTGTGAGTGGGGGTTAAATAGCGGATTTCCATGTTTTATCCTTTTCAGGCTGCACCAATAGCGCACTCATTGATGTTGATAGCGAGTTGTGGGGTTTGCCCTGCGTTGTATAGGTCGTTTACGGCGGAAGTGATGCGCACATAAATAGCGATAGCTGCGCCGCCTTTGAGTTCTGCGCCCAGCGATAACGCGCCGCCCGCGGTTGCGCTGTCTAGCCCTGCTTGCGATAGGGCGAGTTTGATTTCGCTGGGGGCGTGGCGTTTGCCTAGACACGTCCACACGGCTGTACCATCGGCTATGGTTGCGCCTACGGTGGTGAGAAAGCGGGGTGCGGATGCTGCGCTGCTGCCTGCCTTGCTGCATTGATACAAATAGCCATTGCCGCCTGCCGGTTCTACGATTGCGCCTTGGGCGTATGCGGTGTTGTCGGCGCGGTCGACAAGGGCATCGGCAACGGTGAGCATGATGTTGTCAATGCCGCTGTTTTTGGCGGTGCGCAAAGTGTAGGCTTTGTTTGGGCTGCCAAAATACATCACCAAATCTATGCTGCCACCTGCCGCATCAAAGTTGAGCGTTTGAAAGCGGCTGTTTGCGCCTTGGCTGCCGTATTCGGTGGTCATGGTTTCGTTTTGCCAGAGTTTGAACATAGGGTTTCCTTTTAAACTGGGTCAAAATCATCAAAGAAATCTTGCCCACTTGGCTCATCTGCCTTATGCAGCAAAAAGTCCTCAAACACGCCTTTGTAGCCGCCCATAGTTTGCGCCACGATATAGGCGGTTTGCGCGGCGTAGATTTCGGCGCGGCGCGTGGGCAGCATGTGTTCGGCGGCATAGGCGGCGTAAAGTTGCAAGTCGTATTCGCTCATTTGGCGAATTTCGGCTAGGGTTTTGCCTAAATTGAGCGATAGGTCAATCAGGAAGGTTTGCCTATCGCTAAGTTTTTTGGGGTTTGGCTGGATAGGGCGGCTTCCACGGCTTGCTGCCATTCTTGACGGATGCCAAAGGGCAGTTTTTGCAACATTGCCATTTGTTCGGTATTGTCGCTGTCAAACAGCCATTGCCCTTTTTCGTCGTAAAAATCCAGCGCGGCAAGCCGTTCGGATAAATAGGGGTCGTTAGGGTATTTATTGCGCAGCTCTTGTGCGCGTTCGCTTACGGCATTCAGGCTGCCTACGGTGTGGATTTTGACGTGCATGCCGTCGTAGCCTGCAATCGGAACAAGCTGTTCGCCTTGTTCGGCAAGCTGGGATAGGGTTTGCAGTAAGTTTTTGTTCATGGGATTTCCTTTAATTACAATCAAATAGAAAACCCAGAAAGCTGGAACTTTCGGGGTTTTCGCGTTTTAGGTTCTAATCTAGGCGTAGTTATTTTCGGGTTCTGCGGTAAATAATGCCGCAGCCAACAATAATGGGAAAAGCGATGCGGGCATAAGGATACAAGGGCGAATGGATATTCCAATAACCATGCCGCGCATATTTTAATGCTTCGGGGTCGGTATCGGGAAAAAAGACAATCCAAATCGTTAAGACTAACCAAAGGATAATATCCATGTTTTTCTTGAATTTATCCCACATCGCTTGCTCCTTAAATGCCCATTAAGGCGTTAGTTATTGCCGAACGCCAGCGAGTTTGCCCTGAAACAATACAAATTTTCATGCGGCGGTCTTTGGCAGTGTATTTCAGCCAACTATCAACAAAGGCTTCCATCACTTTCAAAGCTGCATTTGTCTTGCTTTGTCGTAAAAAAGACATGACTTCATCGCGTGCGGTAGCTTTCAGATATTCGGTAAAATTTTTGTGTCCAAACAAATAGGTTAGTTCATTGGGCAAGAGTTTGTACACGCTGCCTGCAATGAAATCAGCCATAATAGCTAACGGACGGATGCGCTCATGGCAAGTGGAAATTTCGTCAAACATGGTATCCACCATTTCTACGACTTCTTCCGTGATTTGATACGGTTCAGCATCAACCATGCCATTAAACAAACTTTTGATAAGTTTAACATAAGTTTTTTGTTTCTCTGGATTCATAATTAAATCTCCAAATCAATTAAAAAAGGCAGCCTGAAAAGCTGCCACTGCTTTGCCAACATCGGCAAATTTTTTACCCTTTTGATGCTTGAATTAATTGACTAATCGCATTCAAAATCGGGGCGAATTGCCATGCAAAAATACAGCTAATCACCACAAACCATAAAAGCAACAGCCGTTTATTGGATAATTTTTCCATTTTCTCTACCCATTTCAGGAAAAGTTCTATATAATCTTTCACAACGTATTGTCCTTATTAGTTAAGGTTAAACCCCGCAAAGCTGCGAACTTTGCGGGGTTTTTTGCGTTTCAGGCTGCCTTAATTGGTATATTCAATATACGCAGCGGCTAATGGGCGGCGTTTTGCCCATGTGATAAAGCGTTCTACGCGCACGGCAAGTTTGTTTTCTTGCCATAAGTTGTGCGTGTTCGCGCCATCAACCAGCGTGGCGGTGTCGTTGAAGCTCACATCTACGCCGCCGTCTTGGGCAACCAGCAATTCGCTCATTTTCACAAGGATAATGTGGTTGCCGACGGCTTGGCTGGTTACTACGGGCACGCCGAGCAAGTGGCGGCTGCCGCCTGCAAATGCCATGCCTTCAAAGTAGGTTCTGCCCAGCGCGTCGCGCAACAGGGCTAATTTCATGGCGCGGGTTTCGCTCATAATGAAGTAACTGTTGTCGGCGGAGAGGTTGTTTTTGGCAAATTCGCTCAACAAACTCAATAGGTCGGCTTCTACTTTGTCGGCGGTGTCGCCTGTGCTGGTGATTTTGGTTGCGCCATTCAAAATACCTGCTGGGCGAGTGTCGTTTTTGGCTTGGTCGTCCAAAAAGGTTTTATCCACCAGCGCGGTAGCTGCGGCGATTAAGTCGTCGCGGATGAGCTTATCAATAGCGGGGTCGGCGCGGCGCAGCAATTCTTGGGTGTAAACGGTAATGGCGGCGAGTTTGTGTTCGCCCACTTCAACTTGCCCAAAGGTGGGGTTGGTGAGCGGTTTTTTCTCGCCTTCTCCTACCCATGATGCAATGCCGCCTGTAAGCTGCCCGTTGATTTTGACGTTAAAGGGGACGCTATGAAAGCCTTTGAGTTTGTCAAACACGCTGGCGTTGCGCAGTAGTTCTACAAAGTCGGCGGTGTATACATGGGGTTCTACGAGGGGCTTGGCAAAGCCTGTGTCGGTGGTTGTGCCAAGGGCGGCTTTGGTAAATTCTACTACGCTGTCGTTGTAGCCCAGCTGTTTGGCGGCATCAACAGGGGAGAGGTAATTGCCGTTTTTGAGTTCCAACGCGGCATACATTTTGGCGCGCGCGTATTGGGCAAAGGCAATACCTTTTTCCAGCTCGCCGAGGTTTTGGGCTTTGACGATGCCTGCGCTGGCGTTTTTGCCTTTTTCTGGGGTGTCGCCTTGCACAGGTGTTGCATTTTGCTGGACGGCTTTTTCGGCGGCAACCAGTTTTTCTAGGCGAGCTTGGTTGGCTTCTACCACTTCAATCTCGGCTTCTAGGGCTTTGATTTGGGCTTCTTGCGCTTCGTCGGGCGTTGCGCCTTTGGTTACGGCTTGGCTCATAATCTCGCCAATTTGGGCTTGTTTTTCCGCCAAGGATTGATTCACGGCGGCGAGCATTTCTGCGTAGTTCATAGTTTGACTCCTTGCCCGGTGATGGGCAGTTTTACAGTTAAAAAAGATGAAGCGGGTGCTTCGCTTTGCGCTTTGGTGGGCGCGGTTTCTGCCGCCGTGGGCGGCGAAAGGGGTTCAGATTGCTTTTCAGGCTGCCCTAATGCGGCGGCTTTGATGGCGGTGATGGTGGCTTCGCTGTTGGCGGGGACGGTTACGGCGGAAAGCTCGTGCCAGTCCCATTTGGTGAAGTGGATGCCGCTTTCTGTGTAGGCGTATTCTTTGCCGCGAAAGCCGATGGATAAGCCTTTAACCAAACCGCTTTTGATGCTGTGCCAGGCTTCGTCTAGCCGCTCTTTTAGCTTACCGCTTTCGTTGATTTGGGCGAGTTGGATTTCTACTTCTATGCCTTTGTCGGTTACGCGGGCGGCAATCACTTCGCCGATGGGTTTGTCGCGTTGGTGTTGCCATAAAAAGGGGATGGGTAGGGCAAACTCTGCTCCGCTGGGCTCTACAATATCGCCGTCGCGGTCTAGGGTTTGGGTGGTGGCAATGCCTTTGATGATGCGCGCGTCGCTGCTTTCGCTGGCTTCTTTAATTTCAAATTTGCCGTAGGCTTTGGTGTATTGGTTCATGCTGTCTCCCATAAAAAATCCGCCCTTGGGGCGGTTTAGTTTTGGCTGCGCCTAAACGTGTTTTCAGGCTGCCTATATGAAGTGGATTTGGTAGTCGGCTTGCTCGGGTGCTGCTTCACGGCTGGCTACGCCCATTGCCATAGCTAGGGCAACGATGCCGTCGATGCGCCCTGTGGATTTGGCTTTTTCAAATTTTCGGTTGTTGGCGGCATCGGCAATGATGCGGGCGTTGTGCACGCACATATTGAGCACGGGGTTGCCGTCGTGGCGAAACTTATTATTGAAAATGGCTTCTTCTAGGGCTTCTATACCAACGGTGGCGTCTTTGAAGCCTTGTCCCCATTCCACTAGGGGCAGTTCTATGCCGTTTAGGGCTTTTCTGAATACGTCTATCCGCCAACGGTCGTAGGCGATGGCGCGGATGTTGTATTGTTCGCATAAGGTGATGATGCGTTCGGCGACTTCGTTGTAGTCTATGGTTGCGCCGCTTAATGGGGTTAAATAGCCTTGTTTTGCCCAGACTTCGTAGGGGGCGCGGTCGGTTTTGGCGCGCTCAGCGAGGGTGGCGCGGGGTGTCCAATACTCGCCTTGGGCGTGCCAGATGCCGTTGTGTTGGGCAACGAGGACAAAGGCGGTTAGGTCGTTGCGTGCGGATAAGTCTAAGCCTGCATACACTTCGCCGTGTTCAAAGGCAGCCTGAAAGTCGTGGTTTGGGGCTTGTTGGCATTTTTTCCATTCGCTGACGGGGATAAAGGGAGCAATAGGGTTCACGCGCTGGTTGAGATTGAGATTGCGGAAGGTGTTTTCAAAGCTAGGCATGCGCTGGGCTTTTTGGGCGAGACTGCGCATATCGTCTAGACTGCGGAAGCTGCCCAATGCGGGGTTGGCGGCTTTCCATGCGGTCTCGTCCATCAGGTCGCAATCTTCGGGGGCGCTGTAAACGTGGCAGATGGTTTGTTTGTCGCCGCTGCTTTGGGCATCGTCTATCAGAATGGAGAGTAGGTCGTCGTCTTTGGGGGCTTGGGTGCTGATGTTAATCATCAGGGGGGCGGCGTGTGCGCCTTGACTGGTAAGCAGGGCATCGTAGAAGTCGTTTTGGCTGCCTTTGACTTGCCCGACTTCGTCAAAAATAATCAGTACGGGGGACAAGCCTTGCGCGGTTGCGCCGTCGGCGGCGATGGCTTTGTATTCCACATTCATCGGCAAGCCGATTAGGCTTTTGCCGGATGGGATGACTTTGATGATTTTTTGTAGGGTGGGGTTTTGCATCACCATTTTGTGTGCGAGTTTGAACACGAGGGCGGCTTGCTCGCGGCTCATTGCGCCCGACACGATTTGGCTGTTTTGCACAGCGGCAGGTCCTACCAAATGCGCCAACAATAAGCCCGCAATCAGGGCAGATTTGCCGTTTTTGCGGGCGATGCTTAGGATGGCGGTTTTGGTGCGGGCGGGGTTGTCGTACACATCAAGGATGAATCGTTTTTGGAAGTCATCTAGCTGGATGCGTTGCCCAACCTTTGCGCCTTCGGGAATGTTGAGACATTCGATGAATGCGATAATTTTATTGCCGAGTGTCATGTTAATTCACAGGGGTGTTGATAAAGTCGCTTAGCTCGTGTTCTTGCGTTTTCAGGCTGCCTAGGGTGTCTTGGGCTTGGCGTTGTTTAGTGGCTCGCTTGGCGCTGTCTTCGCTTCTGCCGACGGTGGCTTCGGCATGGATGTGGAGCTTGACGGAATAAGTGATGCTCAAGCGCGATAGGGTTTCTAGGCGACGAATAGCGGGGTTGTCTATCGGTGTACCGCGCTCGTTCACTATGGTTAAGCCGTTGGTGGCAATGTCGGCATGGCTGTCGGCGATGTATTGCATGGTTTTGGACAAGTTCCATGCGTGCAGTTTGTCTATGGCTGTCCATTCATCCAACGGGCGGGCGCGGATAATGGCGTTCCAGTAGTACAGCTCGGCTTCGCTTAATGGCATGGGCGGCTCTACGGTGGCTGCACTAGCGGCAAAGACGGCGACGGCGGCGGCTGCGCTGTCGCTGCGGGGGCGTTTTTTAGTTGTCATGGCTGGCTTTCTCGCGCGCGCACGCGCGTAGGGGCGTTTTTACGGTTAGCGTTTAAAAAAAGTTGCGCAGACGGTTAGGAGCGGCAACGTCCCAATTTTGGCGACTACCCCCCCGCATTCAACCAAGGTGCATCGCCCACATTACAATCGCGATTGAGCCGCTCACAGCCAAGCTCAAAATAGACGCACCAATGCAAAAGTTCATAAAGGGCGTATCCATTACTCATCTCCATCAATAGGGTAGCCATCCAATCCAAACACAACCAGCTTTTCGCCACGCGCTTCTTCACGCGCTTTGATGCTATCGTGGCAGGATTTGCATAATGGCTGCCAGTTATCACTATCCCAAAACAATTCCATATCGCCTTTGTGTGGTTTGATATGGTCAACTACGGTGGCGGCGGTTACTCTGCCTTGTTTCCGGCAATACACACATAAGGGATGCTTCAATAAGAAATAGTGCCGCGCCTTTTGCCATCGGCTGCCGTATCCGCGCTCGCCACTGTTCTTGCCTGCGCGCCAGCTCTTACCATTTTCCTTTTGGGCATTGCTCATTTTCTAGCTTCACTTTCTCGCGCACGATACAACCACAATTAGCGCAAGTATCCAGCAGCGACACATCCGCACCTTTGGGCAGCGGATGATAGCGTTTCAAATCATCACAAGCTGCGCACTGTGCTAGTCGACTCTTGCGCGTGGCATCATCCACCTGCTCTATATGCAGTATGTTTTTTGCCAGCCCAACTGCGCCATGCACAACATCGCCCCAACTTCTGTTGCACGAATCGCACATGTTTACACTCCAACAAAAAAAGCCGCCCAAAGGCAGCTAAAAAACAACAAAAAAGTTGCATATAATACTTGCAAACACAACATAAATGTTGTATTATTCAGCCATCTCAACAACGAAAGGCAGTTATGTGAAATACAACGAATTCAAACGGTGGCTCAAAGCGCAAGGCGTAGAATTTACCACCCAGCGCGGCAGCCACATCTTAATCAGGTTAAACGGCAAAACATCCGTTTTCCCCGACCACGGCGCAAAAGAAATCGGCACTGGGTTGGTAAACAAGATTAAGCGCGATTTAGATTTGAAGTAACCACAAAGGCAGCCCGAAAGGGCTGCTATCTGCCACAAGGAAAAACCATGTTAGCTTATCCCTACGATTTAACCCAAGACGACAACGGCGAATGGTTGGTAACGTTTCCCGACATTCCCGAAGCCGCCACCACAGGCGAGGACAAAGAAGCTGCCGTAATTGAAGCCATGGACGGTTTACTCTGCGCCCTAGATGGCTATTTCGCCGACAAACGCATTATTCCTGCGCCCAGCCGTGCCAAAAAAGGGCAAGCAGTATTAACCTTGCCAGCCCTGCCAACTGCCAAAATCCTGCTGCTCAACGAGATGCTTTCGCAGGGCGTGAAAAAAGCAGAAATGGCACGACGGCTAAACGTCCACATGCCCCAAATTGACCGCCTGCTAGACTTGCGCCACAGCACCAAACTGGAATTTGTGGAACAAGCCGCCGTGCAATTGGGCAAACGGTTGGATATTGTAATGGCAGCCTGAAACGGATCACAAAAGCAAAACCCGCCAAGACGACTACTGCTCTTGGCGGGTTTTATGTTGGATTGTTTTTGCAAAATAAAAACAGAGAAAGCCATCAAACTCTCTCTGAATCACGAAACATTGCGCCCACTCGCAACAACGTCCCGAATATAGCAAAATTGTATCAAAAAGTTACCACTTTATCAATGCCCAATAATCCCTTTTTCTCTAAAACATTCTTGCAATTTAAACCGTGCGACACGCTCCCAATTCGCCAAATGATTGCTGATGCGCTCGCGCCTGCGTGTAAAGGTCATATTTGGCAAGTCATATTTATCCATAATCGCCACCCGCTTAGGCATCTCGCTGTAAATATGGCGCAACATATCCGCTGCCAGATACACATCATCGCAAATCTTTTTCGCCACCAGCACGCCAGCAATAATCAGTAAGCCGTCCAATTTGCCGTATTCGCATTCCACCACGGCAACCAACAACGGGCTATTCAGGCAGCCTGAAACCTGCGAGCGTATCATCGCCGCGTTGGCGTGCCATTCCGCCTGTGTTAAACCGCTGCTGCTGGGGCAATCACCCTGAATATGGCTAATCACGCTTGCCGTGTTGCCGCGCGGCTCAATCATCACGCTGCTGATTTTGTACACCTGCGATAAGCACTCATCCAAATTACGATACATTTTTTCTCCTAAAACCGCCAAACCATATTGTCTTGATATTTGGCAGAATGGTTTACCCCTGTCTCCAAGCTCTGCACCTGATACCCATCCCAATGCTGCCAGCCTGTGCGTTTTTCCTGCACCGTCCATGCCGCATAATCCAACACTTCGCTGCGCGTACTGCCAAACAGCATAAATGGCGGTTTGATTTGTTCCGTCATCTTCAAAAAGTCAATCAAGCTGAAATAGTTTTCTTTGGCATACGCTCCTTGCATGGTGGAAAGATAAGGCGGGTCAAGCAGCAACAATGTTTCAGGCTGCCCTGCAAATTCAGGCAGTAAATCGGTAAAGCATTGATGGCGAATTTCCAAGCCGTCCAAATAATCGCTGGCATCGGTATAGGGCGATTTAGGCAAATTATTCCACCAAATTTTTTGCTTCAATTCCTGCCAGCTTCCCGCTTGATTGCCGCTAAATAAAAACCACGATGCCAGCGTTTGCATATCTACAAAATCAAACGTTTCAATCAAAGCAATTAGTTGTTGTTTTTCTTGCTCGCTTAATTTTCGTTCATCTCTCCGATTACCGATAATCGCCGCGCATTGCTGGCGCAGTTTTTCCGTATCGTTTATATGCCATAATCGCCGGGCGTAACCGTCAAAGTCGTTGTAAATTACCCGCGCCGCAGGCAGCGTGCGCTTGGCTGTATGTGCTAACAAACCGCTGCCACCAAACACATCTACAATCGTCCACCCCGCGCCATCATCGTGAATATGCTGTTGTAATAGCGGGATAAAGTGTTTAATGAAATTGCGCTTTTGCCCGATAAACGGCAATGGTGCTTTTTTGTAGTGCTTCAAATTAACCCTTTCTCCATCTCTCCAAATACTCATCCGCTTTCGCCTCAAACCAAGCCGCCGCATCCTCGGCAATAATTCCATTGGCTGCCAACACATACGCTTCGCCGTGCTGATGCTGCATGGCATGTTCCGCGTGCGTCAGCGGCACCCCCGAAAACAACGGCTTGATGCCCACACCGCTGCCACGCGACACACGGCGCACATGGGCAAACTCGCAGCGCCCTTCTCCATCCTGCCACTCCGAAAAGCAGCCTGAAATGCAACTTGGCTGCCGCCGCACCCATGCCTGAAAATCTTTATCAGTATTCAAAAATCACTCCTTGCTCGGCTGCCCATGCTTCAATGCGTGTTTGATAATCCACCATTTGCTGCGTGTTCAGCTTGGTTGTTGATAATCCGATTTTTTGGATTTCGCCATTGGGCAACACCCGCTCGTCGCAGCCGATAAACTGCTGTTTAAAATACTCGTGCCACATATCTGCGCCGTATCGCCGCCCGTCCAGCCAAACCTGCTCGGCAATTTGGTTATACAAGCTCCACAAGCGGCGGTTTTGCTCATAGCTGCGCTTGGCTTTATACGGGCGGATAACCACTTCCAAATCGCCATGCGCTGCCAGTAGCTCGGGGACGATGTTTTTGTATAGGTTTTCAAACAAAGGGCGCTGGTTGGACACCTGGCAGCGGAATTTGCGTTCATTCATTTCCGCCCCCAAACCAACATCGCCGCATCGCGTCCATGCTCGCTGCTATGCTCCGTCCAGCCCGTCAATTGGGCAAACGCCTCTTTGGATAGTTTGGTAGTATTGGCGGCGGGCGACACCATCTCAAAGCTGATTACGTTGGGATATTGCTGTTGCAGGTCGCACAAATAATCCTCCCAAATCTTGGCATCGCGTTTCACGCTGCCTGCGCCTTGCAAGGCTTCGCGCCCTTTATCACCAAACCATTTGCGTTTGCGGGCATCTTCCACCACGATATGCAGCTTGTCGCCGTCCCTGATGCAGCCTGAAAGCGCGTGGCGCACTTCGCTCATGGCGCGATGAATGGGCAGGGTCAGCACGTTGGTCAGCTTGCCGTCCAAGCAGTAGGCAAAGCCTGTTTTAACGCCTGTGTCTATGCCGATGTACCAAGTTTTCATTGTGTTGTTCCTTTTTCAATCGGCCAGTTGTCCGATTTCAAATCGGAAAACCTCTCAACATTATTTTTCCCGATTTCAAATCGGAAAATTCCAACCGTACTCATCATGGCTGCGGTTTAACTGTGTGCATAATGCACACGGTTCAACTGTGGTCATCATGCCCACGGTTCACAAACCCCACACAACAATCCCAAAACCGCCTATCCAACAAATCCCCCACTTCGCAATCCAACCAATCCGCCAACGCCTGCACCGTTCCCCATTTGGGCAGCCGCTCGCCATTTAGCCAATCCTGCACCGCGATTACGCTCACCAGCACTTGCGGATTGCTGCGCCGCCATGCACCCAACACATTGTCCGATTCGGCGTAGATACGCGTTGCATTCGGGTTGCTGATTAAGCCCTTCTCGTGCAGCAGCGCGCGAAAACGCCACATAAAATCATCTTGCGCTGCACGTTGGCGATACATTGCATTTAGTCCCATCCCAGCAACACCTCCACATACGCCCGCCGCTTGGCAATCACATCATCCGAGGCAGCCTGAAAACGCCCATTGCTGCATTCAAACCGACAAGGGATAAACCGCCACGGCTCCCCCTTTTTGCACACCACCGATGCCGATTTCCAGCCCCAGTAATCCGCCGCTGCGCGAAAGTCGGCGTGTTGGCAGTTGAGACAGATTTCAGGCTGCATATTCCGCCCCCTGTGCCAACGCTTTCTGCCGCGCCTGTTCAAACCGTTCGCGCTCGGCTTGGCGTTCCCTTTCCGCTTCCGCTTCCAACCAATGCGGCTGCCCGATTTTCGCTTTCAAAGGTTCAAGCAACGCGGCAATGCGTTTGGCTTGCTTGGTTTTGTCTTCAAGGCTCAACGGCTTGCCTGTTTCCAGCAAATGTCTGGCTTCGTCCGCTTCGCCGGGCAACAGCGCATTGGCGTGCGGTTTGGTCAATCTACCTTGTTCCACCGCCTGCATAATCGCTTGCGTCATCTGC
The DNA here is from genome assembly GCF_016623605.1 of Kingella bonacorsii. Lineage (NCBI taxonomy): Bacteria > Pseudomonadati > Pseudomonadota > Betaproteobacteria > Neisseriales > Neisseriaceae > Kingella > Kingella bonacorsii. The sequence goes on from NZ_JAEHNZ010000001.1 coordinate 544,615, forward strand.
TGCTTGTCGGTACCCGCCGATACAAACCATTGGGGCTTCTCCCCCGTTTTCAGGCTGCCCGCAAGGCGGTTATAGGCTTCCTTGAATGCCATTCTCGCACCCACCTTGTCGCCCGCATTGAGCAAGCCCTGTGCGCCCATGCCCATAGCCTGCATGGCAATTTCAGGGATAACCAGCGTCAAACTCTCGTTTTTCCAGCTATCCACCAACAGCCCGAACGCCTCATCCGAGCTAATCAAGCCCGTATCCATGCGCGACAAAACGGCGGCAAGGGTTAAGCGTCCCGTCAATTCACGGCGGCAGCGGCGCAAAGCTGCCAACACATCTGCCAACGGGTAAGGCAACAATTCTTCCGCCATAGCCGCCTTTGCCACGCCGCTCATCTCGGTTGCCGTCAGTTCGCACACCACGGTAATCGCCTGCAAAATCTCTTCCATCGGGCTCATCATGCCAATCCTTTCGCTTTCAAAATTGCCAACGCCTCGTCATGGCTGCTGCGGTTGGCTTGGGTTTTCTCTGCTTGCGCCGCTTGCACGCCGGTCATCTGCTGCCCGATTTGGTAATCGGTGGCAACTTGCTGGTAATCGTGCAGCAATGCGCCAAAATCATGTCGGCGCTGCACGAAATACTGCTTGTTGTGGGAGGGGTAGTAAGCCGCCAACACAGGCGCAAGTTCCGCTCCCACCGTCTTCACAAACTGCGCCACTTGCCCGCGCACCTTCGCGTTGGACATCGGCAACACGCCATAGCGCGCCCGATAGGCACGGGCATAGGCTTCCCATGTTTTCACGTTGTCAGGGTTGCTGCGCGGGTCAGGTTTTTTAGGTTTGCCCGCAGGCAAGGTTTCAGCATCCGCACCAACAGCGTTTTCAGGCAGCCTGAAATCGTCTGCAACAGAATCGGCGGCTGCGATTTCGCAAGCGAAACCGCAAGATGGGTCGCAAATCAGTTCTTGTTTATCTTTTTTCAGTTCTTGGTAAGTAGTTTCAGTTCTTTGTAATACACTGCTTTTTTCGCAGTCTGCGCTTTTAGCAGTCTGCGGTTTTAGCAGTCTGCGGTTTTCGCAGTCTGCGCTTTTAGCAGTCTGCGGTTTTCGCAGTCTGCGCTTTTAGCAGTCTGCGGCGTGTCGTAAACGTAATAGTCCATCTCCCCGCTTTGACGCTTTTTGCGTACAACATAACCTGCTTCAACAAGCTCTTTAAAAATCTCCCACAGACCGCGTTCTTTGGTATGTTTGCGCGTACCCTCGGTTTCTTTTTCCAAGGCTTTCACAATCACATGCCAATCATCTGGTTTGGAAAGCAGCGTGCATAGCAGCCCGCGCGCATCCCACGACAAGCCCCCGGCCTTGAAAACATCGTTATCAACGACTGTGAAATTGTTACTTCGCTTGGTTCGGATGATGCTCATGCCGCCACTCCCAACTTCTCTGCAATCCTGCTCATGCCCTTAGGCGTTAAATAAACCTGTGTATTCACACGCTCCGCGCCCGTGGATTGGCTCGTGTAGCGATACACGCTATGGGTAACGTAACCGCTGTGCACCTTGTCCTGATAGCCCAGCCACACCCCGCTGCCCCCGCTGCGATACAACCAACCATGCTGCGCCAGCCAGTCAAACAACTGCTTGGGCTGCATCTTCAACATCTTCGCCGCCTGCGTAACCGTCAAATCGCCTTGCGCCACTTCAATCCGTGCCAATGCTTCCGCCTTGGGCGCAAGCTCGGCAATCTGCGCCGCTTGCTGTTGATTGCGCTCCGCTAAATCAGCAGCCAAGCGCAAAGCATCGGGCAGGGTTTGCGGGATATTCAGGCTGCCTGAAAGCCGTTTCTCGCAGTCAATAAAATACTGCCGCGCCTGCTTGCCTTTGGCGTTGCGCTCCACCATTGAGAGTTCTTTTGCCATGTCTAGCGACAAAAAGTAGTCAATGCGCGGTCTGCCTTGGGTTTTTGATAAATTTGTCAAAAAGTCCACGCCGTCTAAAAAGCCGTAATCTTCAATGCGATTTTTTATCCAGTTTGAAAATTCCTGTTTGCTTTCCAAAAACGCATGAAGCTCACGCGCGTTTACCGTTTGTTGCGCCTGCCCTGCTACGGGGCGATTGACGAGTACAAATAATTCGGTCATAATCAAATCTCCTAAGTAATTCAGTCATTGCCCACGTTAGCGCGTGGGCTTTTTCTTTAATCCTCATCCGCTATCGCCTGATAATGCTCAACCATCTTTTCCGCCATAAACTTACGTTCCGCGCGGGTAACAATGGCAGCATCAGCAGGCACTAGCTTCAAATCCAGCGCAGCCAAAGCCGCGCAATACTTTTCCAAATCGCCATCTTTCAGGCGGCTTAATCTTGTTTCCGAAATGCCCGATAGCTCGGCTACTCGCTTTTGCGATACCACCGCAAGCGCGTGCAATATCGCGCGTTCATTCTTGCGGGCGTTTTCTTGTTGGGCGGGGGATAATTCAGTCATTGACAACCCTTTTATGAAGCTCTCGGATTTTGTCCATGATGATGTAAGACGGCGTTTTTCTTTCGCCGCTGCGTAGCTTCACGAGATAATCAGTAGATACGTCAATCTCATCTGCAATTTGCGCTGTACTCATCCCGTGTTGCCCGATTTCTTTTAACAAAACATCTGGGGTCATTGAGTACTCCTCTAAAAATTACCGCATTATAAATACTATCGTACTAGAATGTAAAGCACCATAGTACTTTTAAAAGAAAATACAATCGTATTTGTTGATAGAAAGGTATTACTGTGAAAACGCTAAAAGAACGCTTGGTTTATGCGAGAGAACAAAAAAAGATGAGCCAAACGGCTCTTGGAAAAGCAATAGGGAAATCACAATCCGCTATTGCTGCGCTTGAAACTGGTCGCAATCAAGGCACAACACATATTGCAAAAATTGCGGATGTTCTAGGCGTATCGCCTATGTGGCTGGAAACAGGACAAGGCGAGATGTACCCCATCACCACCGCCTCCCTAAACCCCGCCAACTTCGCCCCGCGCATCAACGAACTGCACGACATCCACCGCCCGATGCTGTGGAGCAACAACACCCCATTGCCCAAAGATGATTATGTATTCGCACCGTTTTTAAAAGAAACCGAACTTAGGGGCGGCGATGGCTCGTTTGAAATCCCCGACTACAACGGTTTCAGGCTGCCTTTTGGCAAAGCCACGCTACACCGCAAAGGCATCATGCCCGACAACGTAATTTGCTGCACGCTCACAGGCGACAGCATGGAGCCGCGCATACCAGAATACGCCACCATTGCCGTAGATAAGGGGATAGAAAACATCAGGGACGGCAAAATCTACGCCTTCCAACATGGCGAATTATTCCGCGTGAAATACCTTTCCCGTTTGCCGGGCAACAAAGTCCGCATCCGCAGCGAAAACGAAAACTACGAGGACGAAATAGTAGATGGCGAAGACATCCGCATCATCGGGCGCGTGTTTTGGTGGAGCGTGTTGGATTAGCCCGCATCGCCACGCATTATCCATATTGAAATAACGCAGCAACTCATTTAAATCAGAAAGCAAAATTGGAGACAAACAAAATGATTAACCTCTATCAATCACTGGGCATTCCACCCACCGCCACAGCCGAGCAAATTCAGGCTGCCATTGAGCAAGCCAAAGAAACGCAAAAAGTACCAAGCGTTTATTTGGAAAAAAGCCAAGAATGGCTACTCAATAGCTATATCCGCGCCCGTTATGACAAAAAATTGCGCGAGGAACACCCCGAAGCATTTAACAACCTTTCCGAGCCGGCACCCGCTGAAAAGAAAAAGCCTACCAAGCCCGCTGCCCAGCCCCCAAAACCCCTTGCTATTAAAGTTCCTGATATAGATACCGCGTTTCAGGAGCGGCTGCACGCCCATTCCGAACACATCCAAAGAATGAGCACATTATGCAACACCGAAGAAACCACCAAACAAGCCCTAATCCTACCCTTACTGGATATTTTAGGCTTTTCCGCTTACGACCCGCGCAAAGTTAAAGCCGAATACCAAGCCGACTTCAAAGGCGTTAAATCAGGCGAGCGCGTGGACTACGCACTATTTTGCGACGGCAAGCCCGTGATGTTTATTGAAGCCAAAGCCTACGTTGAAGATTTGGACAACCATTGTCCGCAACTTGCCCGCTATTTCAACGCCACACCCGAAGTTTCCGTTTGCGCCATCACCAACGGCAAGGAGTGGCGATTTTTTACGGACTTAAATAACAAAAACATCATGGATGATGACCCGTTCCTTACCATAGACATCACCACCCTAAACGAACTGGATATTGCCCAGCTTTACCAATTCCGCCACGACCAATTCCAGCCCGAAGCCTTGCGCAGCCTAGCCGAAGAAAGCGTGTATTTAAGCGCGTTAACAGAAGCCATTACCACCAGCCTAAAAGAAGCTGATACCGATTTCATCCGCTACATCGCCACCCGCGCCCGCGTACAAAGAACACTCACACAAAAATTCTTGGAAAGCATGCAGCCATTGGTAAAACAAGCCATCCAAACCGCCGTAAGCTCAATGGTGGTTTCAGGCTTAAACACCCCCGCAGAATCCGATAACACCGCCGACGAGGATTTTAAACTGCCCATTGTTGACCCCAACAACAGTAAAATCGTTACCACCTACGCCGAGCGGCAAGTTTTGGCGTTTACGCAATCCATCTTACCCGATGATGCAGAAATAGAAGCCAAAGACACCGAGACCTATTACAACATCCTAGCCTTTGGCAAAGCAAACCGCTGGATATTGCGCTACTTTGACAACAAAAAACGCCCATCCGTTATTTTCCCTATTCAGCTAGAAGAATCAGACATCCAAGCCATAGAACGTAACGGCTTGGAAATGCAAGGCGAACACATCATCATAGACATTCCCGAAAACATATTCCGCCTATCATGGTTGGTGCGCGAATCCTATGCTTTCTGTTGCGATGATGAAAATTTCCGCCGCAGAGGCAAATAAACAACACATTTTTTAAATATTTTTCAGCAACCGCCCTTTTTGAGGGCGGTTTTTTGCGCCTTGTGAAAACTTTGTTTTGTTTAAAAACAATGGGATAGTGTTTTCTTGCGAAATTTTAAGTACAATAGTATTTACAAGTATTAAGTACAATAGTATTATTCACTCATCGCAACAAACAACAGCTTTCAAGGAGCAACAGAAATGACCCTAACCGAAGCCCTAGCCAAGATTGAGCAGCACAAAGAGCAACTCAAACAGCCCAAGCAAGACTATCAACCCCAACCCAAACAAACCCGCAACCAAACCCGCGCCCAATACAACTTTATGCGCGGCATGCCCTAAGGAGACCAAAATGAAAGAAGTCAAACTAACCCTAGTAGAACACACCCGCGGCAAAGCCGACCGCACCATAGCTCATGCAAAAGCCACCAAACACGGAAAGCAGGCAGAGTTAAGGTTTACCGGACGCAAAGAAGTGATGAAGTTTCCCACCCTAAACGAAGCATGGGCATGGCTGCAACGCAACACCTACCGCAACAACCCCAGCACCTACTTTTTAAGCGCGGACAGCATCGCAACGCTAAAAACACTCTAACCCAAAGGGGGCGCAAGCCCCCACAAGGAGACCACCATGCACGCCGCCCCAAACAACGCCCTATACAACAACCAATTAAGCCAAGCCATCCAACAAGTAGATGCCGACCTATCCAGCGGCGACGAACAACTCTGCGACTGGACGCAAGCCCTGCCAGATGATGAAGCCGCCGATATTTTGGTTGAATACACCCCTAACAACGAACTCAACAGCCTATTAGGCTACATCGCCCGCTATCTCAACGGCGACGAGCAAGACATTAGCCTGCGCGAGCTAACCGACCGATGCATCACCGCGCAAACCACGACAGAAATCCAAACCCAGCAAGACGAACAACAAAAGCAAAACGCATGGCACAAAATGGTGCGGCACTACCACGCCAACATCCTAGAACGCGATTATTAACACCCATTCAGGCAGCCTGAAACCCCATGAAATACTTTTACCCACCACAGGAAACCGACATGAAAACCCGCATCACAGCCACCGCAGCCCTAATCTTTGGCTTTGTGCTAGGCGCATTCAGCGCCGCCCAAGCAACCAAACCAGAAACACAACCCAAACCGCAGCCCGTTATCAAAACCTACGACTGCGACACCCTGCAAGACATTCCCGGCGAGTTGCAAACCAACCCATCCGCCGCCCATCCCATCCAACGCCTGCGCGACCAATGCGAGCAACAACGCAATGCCCTGCTATTGCAAAAAACATGGGACAAAGACCCAACCGCAGGCATCGTATTGGAGCGCGGCGATGAATAGCTGGACGCAACTCTTAACCCCGACAAAGCTAGAAAAAACCTTCGCCAACAAACCGGTAGGCGGCAAACCATCCAGCAAACCAAAATCCATAGAGATACGCACCCCGAGCGGCGAAATCAAACGCTTTAACAGCACCGTACAAGCAGCCCGATACATGGGCGCATCCCGCATAACCATAGCAAGGTTATGCCAAGAGCAACAAACCGACCGCCACGGCAACCACTACCGCTACATCTAGGAGCAAAAACATGGAATACGACCAAGACGACGACAACAGCGAATACTGGCAAACAGTCGGGCAATGGGAGCAATGGCAGGATTTGGAAGCCCAAACCCAGCCCGACCCCATAGAAACAGACGAAACTTTCCCGCCATTCTAGGAGCAAACATGAGCATCACCACCCTAATTCTAGGCGAAAGCGGTACAGGCAAAAGCAGCAGCATGATGAATTTAGACCCGGCCCAAGTCGCCCTCATCCAAATTGTCAAAAAGCCCCTGCCATTCCGCCCCAAAGGCTGGCAAACCGCCGCCGAAAACCAACAAGGCAGCCTGAAAGCCACAGGGCAAGGCGGCAACATCTACATCACCGACCTTAGCGAGCAAATCTGCCACATCCTGCTCAAAATCACAAAAGACATCATAGTGATAGACGACTTCCAGTATTTGATGGCAAACGAATTCATGCGCCGCAGCGAACAAAAAGGCTACGACAAATTCACAGAGATTGCCCGCCACGCATGGGACGTCATCAACACCGCCACAACCCTGCCCAACCAAAAACGCATCTACATCATGGCGCACACTCAAACAGACGAATTTGGCAAAGTCAAAGCCAAAACCATAGGCAAGATGCTAGACGAAAAAATCACACTAGAAGGCTTGTTTACCATTGTTTTAAGAACCCAAGTAGAAAGCGGGCAATACAGCTTCCGCACTCAAAACAACGGCAACGACACCGTAAAAAGCCCCATCGGCTTATTTGACACCGACACCATCCCCAACGACCTAGCCGCAATAGACCAAACCATCTGCGACTATTACCAACTCAAACAGGAGTAAAACCATGTTCAAAATCAACACCCAACAAGCCCGCGCCTACGACCAACGCGGCGGCTACATCAACGAAGCAGGCAAATACACAGGCATCATCAAAGCCGCCGTGTGGCACATCGGCGAAAGCCCCAAAGGGCGCAGCGAAAACGTCAAACTCGTGTTTGAAAGCGACAGCAAACAAAAAGCCACCTTCTTCATCAATACCAGCTACCAGAACGGCATACCCAACGACGGCGGCATCCAAACCATCAACGCCCTACTCGTATGCCTACGCGAGCGCGACAGCGGCGACCCCACCCCCGCCACCATTACTGAATACAACCCCGACAGTAAACAAGACGAACAAGTCCAACGCGAATGCTTTACCAAGCTACACAACAAACGCATCGGCATCGTTGTCCAAATGGAATGGCAAGACGGACAAGACAAACCCCAACCCCGCCTATACAGCCTATTTGAAGCCGATACCGAGCTAACCGCCAGCGAAGTGCTGGACCAAAAAACGCAGCCCGAAAAGCTAGGCAAAATCATGGCATACATCGCCGAAAAACCCCTGCACGACAAACGCAAAACGCAAAGCGCACCACAACCGCCGCAACGACAAGCAACACAGCCCGCCCCCGCGCTCCCCGTAGACGACATTGACGACGATATTCCCTTCTAGCAAAAAAAGCAGCCTGAAAAGGCTGCCCCAACCAGAAAGACCAAAACACCATGCTCAAAATCTACCTAGACATAGAAACCATTCCCGACCAGCGCCCCAGCGCGTATGAAGCCACGCTAGAAGCCACCAAAGCCAACTTCAAAGCCCCCGGCGACCTCACCAAAGAACAAGCCGCCGCCGATTTAGGCATCAGCGACAAAGACGCCATCAAATACACATCCAAAGCCACCATGATTGCCCAATGGGAAGCCGAAATGCGCGACACCAAAGCCCCTGAACTAGCCCAAGCCAAGCACCGCAAAACCGCCCTAAACGGCGGCTACGGGCAAGTCCGCCTAATCGGCATCGCCGCCAACGACAACCCTGTAAGCGTGCTGGAAAACGCCAACGAAGCCACCCTGCTGCAACAATTTAACCAATGGATAACCGAGCAACTGAACGGCTTGCCCAAAAACGCCATCCACTTTATCGGGCACAACATAGAATGGGACTTGCGCTTTCTCTACCACCGCTTCGTGATTAACCGCATCGCCCCAGCCGCCCACCTAATCCACAACCGATACAGCGAACACCTGTTTGACACCATGCAAGCATGGGCAGGCTACGGCAGCCACATCAAACTAGACGAGCTATGCACCATTCTAAACATCCCCACCCCCAAAGACAGCCTAGACGGCAGCCAAGTGTGGGATGCTATCCAAGCAGGGCGCGTGCAAGAAGTCGTCGACTATTGCGCCCGCGACGTTGCCGCCACCCGCGAAGTGTATCGCCGATTGAATTTTATCAACGCCTGAAAGACAGCCTGAAACCCGAAGTATAGGAACCCCGCAATGACCGTTATCACCGTCAAAGACCAAAGCCCTACCGAGCAAATCCTAAGCAGCCTGAAAACATGGCAGCGCGACGCCAAAAAATCCAATCAGACTGGCCTGTACGACCTGTTGGCCGAAACCGCCGCCCACATCAAAAAGCAGGAAAAAGCCCTAAATGACGAAGGTAAAAAAGTGTTTGAAGAATTTACCCACACCCCCGCCGACGCCGCCTTTTCCGACTACATCCGCGCCCGCGCAGGCTACCGGTGCGAGCGCTGCGGCAAACAGTACAAAGCCAAAAGCAACGGCCTGCAGTGCAGCCACCACTTCAGCCGCCGCCACTACAACATTCGCTTTGACCCCGACAATGCCGCCGCCCTGTGCCACCACTGCCACAACTACTGGTATTCCAAAGACGTCCCCGAAGCCGCCCGCTGGCTTGAAGACAAAATCGGCCAAGCGCGCGTAAACCGCCTGATTGCCCTGAAAAACCAAAAACAAAGCAAACCCACCGCCAGCGAAGAAGCCGCCATCGCCGAAAAATACCGCCAACTGAAGGAGCAGCTATGAGCATCGCCCGCCTCACCGACGCCCTGTTCGACCAACTCGACCGTCTCGAAAGGCTCGACCCCGAAGACACCGAACGCATGAATGCCGAAATCGAACGCGCCCGCGCCGTCCACCTGGTCAGTGGCGACATCATCGAAACCGGCCGCCTCACCCTTGCCGCCGCCGAAATGGTCGGGCGCGGCATCAACAGCCCGCTATTGGAGAAACTCGAATGAACGCCGGCCAATTCAAAAAAGGGCAAATACCGTGGAACAAAGGCAGCAAAGGCATCATGCCCAAACCCATCAACGGCTTTCAAAAAGGCAACAAATGCTGGAAAGAGCGCCCCGTCGGCAGCGAACGCAAAACCCGAGACGGCATCGAAGTCAAAACCGAAAACGGTTGGATACCGCGCGGTCGCCTTGTTCTGGGCACCTTTCCCATCGGATACGTTGTCCTGCACATCGACGGCGACCGCTACAACGACGCCCCCGACAACCTGATAGCCATCCCCCGCGCCGTATCCGTAACCCTAAACCGCTGGGGCTACAAACACCAACCCCCGAGCCTGCGCCGCGCCTTTATCGCCCGCGCCATGCTCAACCACAGGATAAAGCAATGCAAATCATCGAAATCTACCGCCGCCTGAACCAATACCCCAAACGCCTGCAAAAACCCATGCGCGCCCAACTCAAAGCCCTGGTACTCAAGCAGCGCAAAACCATTCACGAAACAGGAGAGCCCAAATGACCCAACAATTTAAATTTGGCGACCGCGTGAAATACCGTGCTACTGATTTTTTATTTATTCATGACAAAGGCGACGGACGCGCCCATGTGGTGAGTGAAACAGGCGTATCAGGGGCTGTGTTAATTAGTAATTTAACCCTGATTTCTCACCCCGACACCGTGCGGCTGGATTGGCTGGAAAAGAACCGCGCAATCTTGTACCACAACATCGCAGAAGACATAAAACACGGCTGCGCACCAATAGAAGTCGGATGCTGGCATGGAGAAAAGCCGCACGGCGGCTGCACTGTCAGAGAAGCCATCGACACCGCTATGCGCGAAAAGGCAGCCTGAAATGCGCTACGGCAGCCTGTGCAGCGGCATCGAAGCCGCATCCGTAGCGTGGGAACCGTTGGGCTGGCAGCCTGCATGGTTCGCCGAAATCGAACCGTTTCCCTGCGCCGTCCTGTCCCACCATTGGCCGCACGTCCCCAATCACGGCGACATGACGCGGCTGGTCGGCAAAATACTCAACGGCACGGTTGAAGCCCCTGATGTTTTGGTCGGCGGCACGCCGTGCTTCACGGCGGGACATCTTGTACTGACCGAAAAAGGTTACAAGCCCATCGAACACATCCGCCCGGATGATTTGGTCGTAACCCATCAAGGCCGCCTGAAACCAGTTGTCCGTGTGGGCCGCACGGTGAAAACGGTAGGGCGCATGAAAGCCGTCGGGCAACCGCAGGGAATAACCTGCACGCCGGAGCACCCTTTTTACTCGCAGATTTGGCAGGCAAAGCCCGCCAAACAGAACGGCAGATATTTTAGAGACGTCTCCATAACCTCCCCGGAATGGACTGCTGCCGCCGAAATGCCAGGCAGGCAGTGGATTTCACTGACCGCGTTTGACGTGCCACGCACAGCGAAGCTGCACAGCAGGCTGGCAGATGCAGACGTTATGCATATCGCAGGCTTCTACTTGGGAGACGGCTGGATACGCCGTTGGACGGATAAAAACAAAAAAGCCGTGGTTTTCGGGCTGAATGCCGAAAAATACCAAGATTTCCGCAGCAGCTTTCCGGACGTCGCACATTGCGTGTCGCAGGAAAAGACCGTTGTCAAAGTTACCGTTTGCGACACGGAGCTTGCCGGACTGCTTTCGGCGGAATTTGGCGAAAAGGCGGCGGGCAAAACCCTGCCCGCATGGGTTTTGTCCCATCCGCACAGGCAGGCACTGTTCGACGGCTATATGCGCACGGACGGAAGCCGTACCGGCAACGGATACGCCGCGAACACCGTTTCCCAAGCACTCGCCTACGGCATATCCGCTTTGGCGCAGACATTGGGATACGCCGCATCCGTAGCCAAAGTGAAAACCGCCGCAACCACCGTAATACAGGGACGAACCGTGAACCAAAGCGACTATTTCCAAATGCGCTGTTTCCGTCTGGACGGCTCGCGAAAAAGCCGCACCGACGCAAACCGCCTGCTGCGAACCGTGCAGGCATTTGAAGAAACCGCCGCACAAACCGTTTACAACATCGAAGTTGCCGACGACCACAGCTATATCGTCAACAACGCCGTCGTTCACAACTGCCAGGCGTTCAGCGTGGCAGGACTGCGCGGCAGCCTGCAAGACGAGCGCGGCAATTTGACCCTTACCTTAATCAGGATTTTAGATGCAATTGACTTTATTCGCGCCCGAAACGGGCAGCCGCCCTGCATCCTCGTTTGGGAAAACGTGCCGGGCGTACTCAGCACCAAAGACAACGCCTTCGGATGCTTTTTGGGCGGGCTGGCTGGAGAATATATGCCGCTTGTCCCAACAGGGAAAAAATGGACGAACGCAGGTTGTGTGCTTGGACACAAACGCCGCATCGCGTGGCGCATCCTTGACGCGCAATATTTCGGAGTGCCCCAACGCCGCCGCCGCGTCTTCCTTGTCGCAAGTGCTGGAAACGCAGACCCCGCAGAAATACTTTTTGAGCGACAGGGCGAAACAGGGGATTTTGGAGCGGGCGCGGAAACGCGGGAAGACCCTGCCGCCTTTATTGAAGGCAGCTTTGGAACTTACAGGCAATCCGCCGTCGGCGGAACGGTGAAAGCCAGCGGCGGGGCATTGCAGGGCGGCAGCGAAACGCTGCTTGTCTGCATCCACGGCAACACCATAGGCAGGCAGCACCACAACGGCGGCAACGGTACGGGCGCGATACAGGACGGAACAAGCTACACCCTGACCGCCACCGACCGGCACGTCATATCCGACGGGCTGCACATCCGCCGGTTGTCCCCCACCGAATGCGAACGTTTACAGGGATTCCCCGACAACCACACGCAAATCCCGTGGCGCGGCAAACCCGCCGCCGAATGCCCGGACAGCCCGCGATACAAAGCCGTAGGCAACAGCATGGCCGTCCCCGTGATGAGATTTATCGGCAAGAGAATCCAACACGAAATAACCGATTCAACTAATCCATAAAGGAAACAGAAATGACAGACGGAAAAGAAAATTTGGAACGCAAGGCGTTTGAAGAATGGTATTGCAGCAAAACAAGCGAATCTATCGGAATGAAACGCTACCCGAACGGCCGCTTTCGCAATCCTGAAACGGAAAACATGTATCTCGCATGGCGCGCCGCGAAGAGCCATGCGGCGCAGTCGGAATGGATAAGCATAGAGGACAGGATGCCTGAGGTAAACCAGTCTGTCTTGGTATTAAGAAATTGGAATGGCAAATTATCTCAATGTGTAGACAGGCTCGAATTACACCATGACTGCGAAAAACCCGAAGGAGAACAAGATTGGTATGATTTTTTGTATTCGTATATTTGCGAAGTAACCCACTGGCAACCGCTTCCAACCCCGCCAAACAAGGAGATAAATAATGGCAGCACATAAACACGCAGCTTTGATGCTGCAATACGCGAAAGACGCAATGGAGACGGATAAGCCGTGGGAGCGGTGGGAGTGGTTTGATGATAAGTCGTGGTATCCGTGTTCGAATCCCCCCGTCTGGGAAGTTAATATGAAATACCGCCGCAAACCCCAAACTATCAAAGTCGGCAAATGGGAGTTTCCGAAACCGATTGCCTTTACCCCTGAAAAAGACACAATCTATTGGGTTATCAGACTGCATCCAGAAGGTTTCGCTCCTGATGATTTGATTTGGAGCGGCGATGAAACCGATTTCGACCTGTTGGAGAATCGTATGATTCACTTATCCCGCGAAGCCGCCCAAGCCCACGCCGATGTGTTGAATGCGATTTGCAGGGGGGATGTGTGATGAATATTCCCCCAATCTGCGGATACTGCAATATGCAGACCGAAATAAAGACTGGGCAGTACGTCTATCCGCACCGCCGAGACTTATACGAGCTGAATTTTTGGGCATGCCCGAATTGCGGGGCATATACGGGATGCCACAAAAAAGGCGCACGGGTTAACCAGAATGGAGGAATCGTTATATCAGACGGCACTCTTCCCCTTGGCGTCCCCGCGAATGCCGTCCTACGTAAGCTACGGATGAAAGCACATAGCCTATTTGACCCTGTTTGGAGGAATGGGACAATCCGCAGAAAAAAAGCCTATGCACGAATGGCGGCACATTTAGGGATTTCAAGGGACGAATGCCATATATCTCATTTTGACGAGAGAAAAATCAAACGGTTTATTGATGCCGTGCCTATCGTTTTTCCTGATGAGAGGGCGGGAATATGACTACAACCTGCGCGTGGGAAACCGCGCTTCCATCGCCCGCTGGTTATGCCGCCAAGCCGAGCAGCAAACAGGCGTGTTTGTGGGCAGAAACCTAGAAGCGCGGGAAGCTAAGATTGCCACGCAGCTTATGAAAGAGTTGATTTGAAAATTTGAAGGAGCAAGAATGAAACAATCCGAGACCAATGATGAATTATTGACGCCGGAAGACGTTGCCAAGATATTATGCCTTTCCAAGCGAACTTTTTTAGAGCGTTATGCTATTCGTCCTGATTTCCCCGGTCGTATCGCCATATCCAAACGTAAATTTTGGTGGAAACAAAGTGAAGTGATGATATGGCTGGAACGAAACAAAGAAAAGCGCGCGGCAGTATGAAAAAAGGAGCATTCCATCTTGAATGCTCCTTTTACTGAAAAATGCATTTGCACCAAACTTACACCAAGCTACTTGCAAATTATTGTTTATATTAAATATCTTGGTGCGGATGGAGAGACTCGAACTCTCACACCTTGCGGCGCCAGAACCTAAATCTGGTGCGTCTACCAATTTCGCCACATCCGCGTTTCGTGTGAAAGCGCGGATTATACGGTTTTGCGGCAGAATTGCAAGCGGTTTTTGGCGGCGGGACGGGGTGTAGGCGGCGCGGTTAAAAGCGTTCGTTCGCTTGTAGATAGCGCCATTTTCCCTGCGGCAACGCGCCCAGTTTGATGCGCCCGACGCGGATGCGTTTTAAGCCGACCACGCGCAGCCCCACCAGTTCGCACATGCGGCGGATTTGGCGTTTTTTTCCTTGTTTCAACACGAAGCGCAGCTGGTCTTGGTTTTGCCAGCTTACTTGGGCGGGGCGCAGTTTTTCGCCGTCCAAGCTTAATCCGTGGTTCAGCAGGGCAAGCCCGTTTTCTTTCAGGCTGCCTTTCACGCGCACAAGGTATTCTTTTTCGCTGTTGCTGTTGTCGCCGATGAGCTGTTTGGCGATGCGCCCGTCTTGGGTGAGCACCAGCAGGCCGACCGAATCGATGTCCAGCCTGCCTGCGGGGGCAAGGTTGCGGGTGTGGCTGGGGTGAAAGGCGATGCGGCTGGTGTCGCCTTCCCATTGGTTTTCGGCGGTGATGAGCTCAACGGCGGCGCGGTAGTCTTTTTCAGGCTGCCCGCTCACGAAGCCGACGGGTTTGTTCAACAAAATGGTTACGCGGTTGGCTTGTTGTTCGTGGGCTTGTTTGTTGAGGTCTATGCGGTCGGCGGGGCTGACTTTTTGCCCAAGCACGGCGGGAATGCCGTTTACGCGCACCCAGCCTTTTTCTATGTAGCTGTCGGCTTCGCGGCGTGAGCAGATGCCGAGTTCTGCCATGCGTTTGGATAGGCGGACGGGGTCGGTCATGGGGATTCCTTTTTGCGGGATGAGGCAGCCTGAAAACGGGGTTGAATGGTGTTTGCTTGGCTGGACTGGTTTTCAGGCTACCTTTGGGGTTGTGGCGGGCGCGGGCTTGTCTATTTGCAAGAATGCGTTGTTGCTGCGCCAAACGGTGTTTCAGGCTGCCTTAGTGCGCCGTGTGATGCGTTTAACGTTTTCAGGCTGCCTCATCTTCCATAGGCAGCCTGAAACGCGGTTTGGCGACGCGGAAACGGTTTACGCTATTCTTCGCTGATGCTGTCCAACGCCAAACGGCGCTGCTCTTGCGCGGCATCTTGGCGCGCTGAATGGTCGTACACTTTGGCGAGCACAAGGCGGGTTTGCGGCGTGGGGTGCAGGGAAAGGCTGGCTTCCAGATAGCCTTGGGCTTTGCCCCACAGTTGTTTTTGCGCGGCAAGTTCGCCCAGATACATCAGCAGGCGTGCGTCTTTGGGGTTGTCTTTGAGCCATGCGTCGCCCGTGTCAATGGCTTTTTGCTGGCGGCGGTCGTCCAAATAACGCACGCTGGCAACGAACGGGGGCAGCAAGTTGGCATCGCGCGTGGCGGGGTAATGGGTGTTTACCCATGCGATGGCTTGGTCGTATAAACCCAACTCGTTGTATTTTCTGGCGATGGCAACGTTCAGGGCGTTGTTGCGCAGGGTTTCGGGGATGCGTTTGAGGCAGGCTTTCATGCCCGCGGCATCGGTCGCCAAATCCAGCAGTTTGCGGTAGGCGACTTCGGCGGTTTGTTGCGCTTCGGTTTCGTTCATCGCACCCGCGCGGTGCAGTTTTTCGGTTTTGTCCAAAATATCCAGCGCGTCGCCCTTGTCTAACGCCATGCGCAGTTGCAAGCGCGCCAATCGGGTAAGGCGCGGGTTGATTTGGGCGGCGGCGGTGAGATGGGTGGTGGCGGTGTCGTAATCTTGTTGATTCAACGCACTTTCAGCCAGCAGCAAATGGCGCGATAGCTGGGCTTTGCTGGGCAGCTGGGCGATGTCGTTCAGATATTGGTCGCGCGCTTCGGTGTTGTGGCTTTGGTCGGCGGCGTGCGCGGCGAGCATTAGCGCAAGAATGCGGTTGTCGCCTGCTTGTTTGTTTGCCAGTACTTTATCGGCATGTTGCGCGGCTTCTTGGAACTTGCCTTCAAAATATGCCAAGCCTGCGGCGTTGAGCTCCTGCGCAGCTTTGCGGCTGCGGCGCGATGCGCCAAACTGGCTTAACCGGTGCGGCGTGCCGAAAATGCTCACCAACAATTTAATCAGCAAATACCACACGAATACGCTCAGCAAAGCAGCAATGATGAAGAAGTTCAGGTTCATCCGCAGCGAATAGCCCTCCACCACGAAATAAACGTTGCCGGTGTAGGTTTTGGCGAGCATGGCAAGCCCGATGGCGCAGAGAAATAGGAAGATTATCCAAATGAGCTGTTTCATGCTTTGGCTCCTTTGGTTTCGCTGGCGGGTTTAGCCGCCGGCTCGGAGGCGGATGGTTTGGATGCAGGCTGGCTGGCGGCTTTGCTGTCTGATTTTTCGGATTTGGGCTCAGACGCGGCGGGCAGCGCAACAGCAGGCGCGGGTTGCGATGCCGCTTTGGGCGCGGATGCCGCTTGCGCAGCGGACGCGGCAGGCTTGCTTTCAGGCAGCACAACGGGCAGCGCGGTGCGCACGTTGTTTTGATAATCGCGCACGGCGGCAAGGCTGGCTTTGAGCGATTCGTCTGAAATCATGCGGATTTCTACCGATTTGAGCTCGCCCACTTCTTTGAGCCATGTTTGGGTGTTGGGCGATTGCACGTCAAAATAGCGTTTAACGGTTTCTTCGATGGCGGCAAGGTCGTTTTGATAGACTTCGCTGTTGTGCTGCAACAGGGCAAGCCGCGCGTCCAACAGGCGCATGCGCAGGTTTTCGCGCAGGTAGAACACTTGTTCCGAGCCGATGAGCATGGCATCGTTGTTATCCAGTTTGCGCACTTCTACCATGCTTTTGACTAGCTCGCTGGTGTTGTCCCATGCGCGTGTCCAAAAGCTGCCTGCTTTGGATGTGGGCGCGGGCTCGGCGTTTTGGGCGTTCATGGTGCTGTCCACCAGCAGCGGCAGGCTGTCCACCGCGCTTTCTAGGCGGTCTAGGCGCAGGGCGGTGGCGGAAACGTTGAGATAGGGGCGGTTTTTGAGCGCGGCCAAATCTTGGCTGATGGCTTGTTTGATGGGCAGCAATTCAGGCTGCTCAAAGCGGCTGAGCCGTTGTTCAACGTTTTCCAAAACGGCGGTGGCAACGGGCACATTGCCCGATAGCAAGAGCTGTTGCGATGCGGTGTTGAGCGTTACTTCAATTTCGTCCACCAGCCAGTTTACGCGCCCTTTGAGCAGCTCGGCGTAGGCGCGGTGGATGCCGTCTAGCGTTTGCGCGGTGTCGCTTTCGTTTTGCAGGATTTTGCTTAACTGTGCGTCTAGCTCGGCTTGTTTGGCGAGGGTGGATTGCAGCAGCGCGGCGTTTTCGCTGTTGCCCAGCGCGGCTTTGTTTAAATCTTGCCCGATGCGCATTTCTTGTTGTTTGAGCACGTTTTGCCCTTGCACGAATAAAAAGCCGCTTGCGCCCAGTGCAATCAGCGAGAGCACGAGCGCGCCTGTGGCGATGCCGCGCCCGCCGCTGCTTTTTTGTTGGATGACGATGGGTTGTGGTTGCGGCGCGGGTTCCGGTTGTTTTACGGGCTGTTTTACGGATTGTTGTGCCGGCTGTTTTTCAGGCTGCTTTTGCGGAGCAGATTGGGCAACGGGTTCGGCGGGTTTTTCAGGCTGCGTTTGGGGTTCGGTTGTTTGGGTTTCAATGGCTGGTTCGCTGCGGGCAGCTTGGTTTTCAGGCTGCCGGTTGGGTGTGTTGTCGGTCATTTGGGAATGCTCCGTGATGAAAAATGGTGAAGCGCATCGCTGAGTCGGGCTACGGTGTGAACGTGGCTTGCGCCGAGCGCGGTTAGGGTTTGGGCGATGCGCGTGTGTTGTGTGAAGTATAGCAAGGATTTGAGATTTTGCGTAAACGCTTGCGGGCATTGCGTAAACAGCTCTTGGGCGAGCTGCGATGAGGTTACCCATGCGGCTTGGGCTTGGGCAGCCTGAAAAGTTTGCCAGTTGAGCGGTTGGGGAATGCGTTGGTAGCATTCGGCGTATTGCGCAGCGAAGCCGCGTTGGTGCAGGGTTTGGGCGAGGTGTTCGCGCCCGCCCTGCCCACGGATGATGACGATGGTGCCGCCTTGGGGCAGCGTGTGCCAGATGGGTAAGGCGAGGGCGGCTTCGCTGTCGTTGCCGTGTTGCGGTGTGTGGATGTTGGCGAAGCCTTGTTGGCGCAGGGCTTGGGCGGTTTGGCTGCCAACGGCGATGTGTGGGATTTTTGTTTTCAGGCTGCCTATATGGGGCGCGGCGATTTCTACGGCGGTGGGGCTCACCCAAAACAGGGCTTGGGCGGGAGCGATGGTTTGCGGCAGCCTGAAAAGGGTATCGGGGATGGGGGCGATGCGGATGGGGGAAAAGGGGATGGCTTGCCAGCCTGCGGCGGCGCAGATGGCGATGTCGGGGGCGAGGCGGTTTTCGGGGCGGATAAGGAGGATGGCGGGCATAGTTTGTTGATTGGGGGGTTTAACTTCGTTGAAGCCTTTGGCTTTCAGGCTGCCTTGATGATTGCTGCGAATGGTAGATATAGCGCGGGGTGCAGGGGCTTGCCCCTGCTCGTGGTAGGCGGCGAAACGCCTGCTCGGGCAAAAAATAAACAACAGGCAGCCTGAAATGGACGTTTTTTGTTTTCAGGCTGCCTTTGGGGATTAACCACGCTTTCAGGCTGCCTGAAAGAAAGCGGGCATTATAGATGCTTATGTTAAAACGTGTTATTTTATGCTAAATTGGGGTTGGATTTTAGCTTCGCAACTCCGCTTCGCTACGCAGGCTGCCGCGCGTTGCTGCTGGCTTCGGCTGAAATTTTTTAGAGACAAGGAGATTGAAATGACAACGAAATCATTGGAAAACAACGCATTAGCAAATAAAGTGATTTTGGTAACGGGGGCATCGCAGGGCTTGGGCGCGGAAGTGGCGAAGTCTTGCGCGGCGGCGGGGGCAACGGTGGTGTTGCTGGGGCGCAGTCAAAAGAAATTGGAAAAGGTGTATGACGAGGTGTTGGCGGCGGGCGATGTGGAGCCGTTTGCGATTTGCTTTGACATGATGGGCGCGCAGGAGCTGGAATTTGAACAACTGGCGCGCACGTTGGCAGAGGCGACGCAGGGTAAATTGGATGGGGTGATTCATTGCGCGAGCTATTTTTATGCGCTCTCGCCGCTGGATTTTCAAACGGTTGCCGAGTGGGTGAACCAATATCGCATTAACACGGTGGCGCCGATGGCCTTGACGCGGGCGGTGTTGCCGATGCTGAAAGAATCGCCCGATGCTTCGGTGATTTTTGTGGGCGAAAGCCATGGTGAAACGCCGCAGGCTTATTGGGGCGGCTTTGGCGCGAGCAAGGCGGCGTTGAATTATTTGTGTAAAGTGGCGGCGGATGAGTGGGAGCGTTTTCCGAATTTGCGGGCAAATGTGCTGGTACCTGGGTCTATTAACTCGCCGCAGCGCATTAAAACGCACCCTGGGGAAACGGCGGCGGAGCGCAAGGATATGGCAGACATTACGCCTGATTTTGTTTGGTGGGCGAGCGAGCAAAGCAAGGGGCGCAGCGGGGAGATTGTGTATTTGTAAGCCAGTATGATTGAGGCAGCCTGAAAATGGGGAGAACCGTTTTCAGGCTGCCTTTTTTGTGGTGTAGATGAATGCCCTACTCTATTGTCGCTTCCGCAAGAATGAACGTTCCACACCAAAATAAGTAGTACACGACAGCAATAACACCAGCACAAAAATCAGCGGGAATGTTGCTATATAAACCAACAAACCATGTGCTTGGAAATCAAACCAACCACCCAGCGCAAACACGCTATACAACACCACACCATGCATCAAATAAATGCTGTAACTCATGTCGCCCAGCATTTTCATGCCGCGATGGCGCAAAATACCACCAAAATCGTAACCACCCGCCAGCATCACAAACAGCAACGCCACCAAAATGCGGTTAAGCGGTGTGTAAGGCGGAAATAAAAATGCCGTTGCCAATAGCAAAAGCGGCACTGCCACATTCAGCCATTTTTTATATTGTTGTATCCATGGCAACAGCACCCCGCTCAAACTCACCGCCGCAGCGGAGAGCACAAATTGCCAATAATGGTGGGTATCGGTTTGCGTGATAATCCAAACAAACAATGCGCCGCATAATGCCATCACGCCCCATTGTTTTTTATTGCTCGCAGGCAATTGGTGCATTGCCGTATGAATAAACGGCAGGCTGAAATAAAACCCCCATTCATAAAGCAACGTCCATTGCACGCCTGCATTGGAAACAAAGCTGATAAAGCCATTGAGTGGCTGATAGCGAAAAGTTGCCCAGTGAAAAAGCCAATCTGCACCATCCCAAAACGCCACATTTTCCACACCCACTGCTTTAAAGCTGGCATACACCACAAACAGTAGCGACAGCAGATACAACGGCATAATCCGCCGAATGCGCGCGATGTATAAGTTTTTCCAATTGATTTCTTTTTGTTTGAGTTTATTAAGAAAAAGAAAGCCTGTAATCATAAAAAACAGGCTAACGGGAATCGCGCCAAGGTTTTGTGCAAAATACATCCAATGCAAGCCAAAGTTATCAGCAACAGCCCACTCTCCTTGCAAACTCCAACGATGCAGCAAATAAAAATGATGAGCGAACACAAAAGTTGCCAACACGCCGCGCAAACCATCCAATGGTGAATCACGGTGGGTGGAATCAAATTTTTCACTGATTTTTTGCGGCATTCGCGCCAATAAAAATGCCACCAATGCCATGGATAGCATTACCAAAAAAGTCAATAAAACCAACGCTAATCTAGGCTCTCTCATAACCCCAACTCATTCAAAAACCGCACATCATCCGCCCACCCCGATTTCACCTTCACCCAAACCTTCAAGAAAATCTTGCAGTCAAACAGCTTTTCCATATCCAGCCGCGCTTCGGTGGAGATTTTTTTCAGCTTTTCGCCGCCCTTGCCAATCACAATCGGCTTTTGGTTTTCCTTATCCACCAACACGGCAACATAAATATGATAAATGCCCTCGCCCGCGTCAAACTTTTCCACTTCCACGTTCATCGCGTAAGGCAGCTCTTCGCCCAGATAGCGAAACAGCTTTTCGCGCACGATTTCCGCCGCCAAAAAACGGCTGGATTTATCGGTAATCATGTCTTCGGGGTACATCGGCACGCTTTCGGGCAGATAGCTTTTCAGCTTCGCCAGCAAGTTGGCAATGCGTAGCCCATGCTTGGCGCTCACCACTTCATAGCCTGCAAAATCAAATTCTTGCATCACTTCGGCGATGAATGCATCAAGCGTTGCGGCATCTTTGGCTTTGTTTTTGTCAATTTTGTTTACCACCAGCATCACAGGCGTGTTTTTGGGCAATTGTTTCAGCACAATGCGGTCGGCATCGGAAAAACGCAGCGCTTCCACCACAAAAACAATCACGTCCACGCCGCTCACGGCTTCGGTTACGTTTAAATTTAAGCGGTCGTTCAAGGCGTTGCGATGGTAGGTTTGGAAGCCTGGGGTGTCCACGAAAACAAATTGCGCGGTGTCGTCGGTATAGATACCCGTTACTCGGTTGCGCGTGGTTTGGGCTTTTTTGCTGGTGATGCTGATTTTTTGCCCAATCAGGTGGTTCATCAGCGTGGATTTGCCCACGTTGGGCCGCCCCACAATGGCGATAAAGCCGCAGCGATAGCCTTCGGCGGCGGTTTTTTCGTTGGCTAAAAATTCTTCTAGGTTCATGGCTGGGCTTTCTTGGGTAATGGGGTTGATGATGGGTAAACAGAAATACGATTTTCAGGCTGCCTCAACGTATTAGGCAGCCTGAAAGTCATTCTTTGGGCAGCTTCTGCTGCACCCTATTTAAAAATCCACGCAAAATATCAATGTCTTCCGTGGTGGTGTCGGCACGGTTAAACAGCGAATGCAGGCGGCGCATCATGCGCTCTTGGTTGCGGCGGCGAAAAAAATCCAGTTGCACCATCGTGTCTTCCAAATGCTGCACCATGCCTGCCACTTGCTCGGCAGTCGCCAGATTGCGCTCGGGAATCAGGTGGCTCATGTCCATGTTTACATGGCTAAACAGCTCGTAGCACACCACTTGCACGGCTTGGGCAAGGTTGAGCGAGAAGTAATCGGGGTTACCCGAAATGGTCATCAGGCGGTTGCATTGTTGCACTTCGTCGATGCTAAGCCCATAAGTTTCGTTGCCAAACACCAGCGCGATTTGCTGCCCCGCTTGGGCGGCGGCAAGCAGGCTGGGGGCGAGTTGGCGCGGGGTTTGCAGCGGCGTGGTGAGTTCGCGGCGGCGGCTGGTTAGGGCGCAGCTTAGTGTGGCGTCTGCGATGGCTTCGGACAGCGTGGCAACGATTTGGGCGCGTTCCAGCACATCTCTTGCGCCTGATGACAACACGAAACTCTCTTCGGGCAGCCTGAAATCGGTGGCTTGCTCGGCGATGAATTCGGGCGGATCGGGGGTCATCGGCGTTGCCATGATGTTGGGGGCAACAAGCGTGAGCTGGGTTAAACCCATGGTTTTCATAGCGCGGGCGGCGGCGCCGATGTTGGCAGGATGGCGGGTGCGCGAAAGCACGATGCGGATGTTGGCAAGATAAGCAGGAAGGGTTTGCATGATGGTCTGTGTGTGGTTTTCAGGCTGCCTATTATACAAGACTAGGCAGCCTGAAATGCGCTTGTGGCAAGTTTGCGCTGCCAAGGCTACAATCGCTCGCGCTTGTTGCTGGATTGGGCAGCCTGAAAAGGGCGTGGTTGTGGTTTTCAGGCTGCCTATCGTGTTGCCCTGTTTAACGAACGCAGCCTGAAAATAAGTTCGCAAGCCTTTGCAAAGCCAAAACTTTTATCTTGATTATGAATACTCTCTCTATTGTTAGCCAAATTCCCTTGCCTGATTATCTCGCCCACGCCAATGTGTTAAGGCAGCCTGAAACCGATGTTTACCTGCGCTACGACGAGCGCGGTTTATCCCTGTGCAAGCAAGGCGAAAAAGGCGTGGTGCAAGTGGATTTTGCCAGCGGCGCGGCGCAATATCGGCGCACTAAGGGCGGTGGCGAATTGATTGCCAAAGCGGTGCAACATACCGCGCGCCCCGTGGTTTGGGATGCAACGGGTGGGCTGGGGCGCGATAGTTTTGTGTTGGCGAATTTGAATCTTGCCGTGCACACGTTTGAGCAGCATCCTGCCGTGTTCGCGCTGTTGCAAGACGGTTTACACCGCGCCGCGCAATCGCCCGAAATCGCCGCCATCGCCGCGCGCATCACGCTGCATCAGGGCAACGCCGCCGCGCAAATGGCAACGCTTGCCGCGCAAATCGGCAAGCCCGATGTGGTGTATCTTGACCCGATGTATCCCGAGCGGCAAAAGTCCGCCGCAGTAAAAAAAGAAATGGCGTATTTTCATGAGCTGGTGGGGCAGCCTGAAAATGCCGATGATGCCGCGCTGTTTCAGGCTGCCCGCACCGTTGCCAAAAAGCGCGTGGTGGTCAAACGCCCGCGCTTGGGGGTGTTTTTATGCGGCGAAAAACCTGCGTATCAATATGAAGGCAAATCTACGCGGTTTGATGTTTATTTGCCTAAGGCAGCCTGAAAATAGGAAACATAAAATGTATCAATCCATCCAAACCAAACTCCACCAAATCGCCACCAGCGAACCCTTACATCTCCTGCTTGCCGTAGAAAGCGGTAGCCGTGCATGGGGCTTCCCCTCACCCGACAGCGATTACGATGTGCGCGCCATCTACATCAAGCAGCCTGAAAACTACCTTTGCATCGATGAACAAAAAGACACCTTTGAATACATTGAAAACCAATGGTTTGACGTAGGCGGCTGGGACATTCGCAAAGCTCTACGCTTGCTGCGCAAAAGCAATGCCGTGCTGCTGGAATGGCTGCGCTCGCCGATGGTTTACGCGCAAGATGATGAATTTGTTCACGCCCTTGCCGAACTCGCTCCGCAATACGCCCAAACCGCCCCGCTGCTGCACCATTATCGCGGCATCGCCCGCAACGCCTTGTCCAACATGGATTTGCACGGCGAAATCCGCCTGAAAAAATGGTTTTATGTTATCCGCCCCCTGCTGGCAGCACGCTGGGCAGTCACACATGGCGGCATTCCACCCATGACGCTGGCAGAACTGTTAGACAGCGTGCCAAACGCAATCGTGCAAGAAATAACCGACCTTATTACCCACAAAGCCGAGCAAGACGAAAGCTACCGCCACACCCTTTCAGACAGCCTGAAACGCTTTACGCGAGACTTGGCAGATGAAACCACCGTGCTGCAAGTCTCAGCACCTGTTGCCATGCCAAGCGAACCACTGGACGAGCTGTTTCGGGCAACGCTGCGGCGCGTGTGGGCAAAGGCAGCCTGAAAGCCTAATCAAACCTTTTCAGGCTGCCTCAAACCACAGCGAGACCCCATCATGCTCACCCTAACCGACCTCCACCAACAAAATCTCATCCTCCTAGAAGCCCTATCAGGCAGCCGCGCCTACAACCTCGCCACGCCCGAATCCGACACCGACATCAAAGGCGTGTTCTACCTGCCGCACCACCTGTATTACGGGCTGGGCTACATCCCCCAAATCGCCAACAAAACCAACGACATCGTGTACTACGAACTCGGTCGCTTCATAGAACTCCTACTGCAAAGCAACCCCAACACCCTAGAACTGCTCGCCTCTCCCGCCGACTGCGTGCGCCATCGCTCCCCGCTGATGAGCGCATTCCGCCCTGAATGGTTTATCTCACTCGCCTGTCGCCAAAGTTTCGCAGGCTACGCATTGGGACAAATTCGCAAAGCACGCGGACTAAACAAAAAAATCGTTAACCCCATGCAGCCTGAAAAGAAAACCGTGCTGGATTTCTGCCACATGATTGACGGCATAAACACCATTCCACTGCAACACTGGCTAAACACACGCAACTGGCAACAAGAGCGCATCGGACTGGTGAATGTGCCACACGCACGCAACCTCTTTGCCTTGTTTTACGATACCAACGGCACACGCAACTATCATGGCGTGATGCAAAAAGACACCGCCAATCATCTCGCATTAAGCAGTATCCCCGCAGGCGAAACGCCACAAGGCTATCTATTCTTCAACCAAGACGGATACAGCAGCTACTGCCGCGAATACACCTCCTACCAAACATGGCTTGCCGAGCGCAACGAAACCCGCTACCAAAGCACCGCCGCGCACGGGCAAGGCTACGATGCCAAAAACATGATGCACACCTTCCGCCTACTGCAAACCGCCCGCGACATCGCGCTTTATGGCGAAATTCGCGTATGGCGAGAAAACCGCGAAGAGCTGCTGGCGATTAAACGCGGCGCATTTGCCTACGAAGAGCTGCTAGCGCAAGCAGAAGAACTGATGGCAGAAATTGACGATTTGTTCGCGCAAAACGCTTTCAGGCTGCCTGAAACGGTAAACCGCGCAGCGGCGATTGATGCGCTGGTTAAGGTGCGAGAGAAACTGTACGGCTGAATAACACAGCCCAAAGGCAGCCTGAACGCCCCGTCCGCAGTTTTCAGGCTGCCCTTCTTTCGTTTAAAATACGCCATTTTTTCACGCCATTAAACCCATGTTCAACGCCGCCGAAAACACGCTCAATCTCGCCCAATACGCCGAACGCGCCTACCTAGAATACGCCATGAGCGTGGTCAAAGGGCGCGCCCTGCCCGCCGTGCAAGATGGGCAAAAGCCCGTGCAGCGGCGCATTCTCTTTGCCATGAAAGACATGGGCTTAACCCATGGCGCAAAGCCTGTTAAATCCGCCCGCGTGGTTGGCGAAATTCTCGGCAAATACCATCCGCATGGCGACAGCTCCGCCTACGAAGCCATGGTGCGCATGGCGCAAGATTTCACCCTGCGCTATCCGCTGATTGACGGCATTGGCAATTTTGGCTCGCGCGATGGCGACGGCGCGGCGGCGATGCGTTACACCGAAGCGCGTTTAACCCCGCTTGCCGAGCTGCTATTGAGCGAAATCAACCAAGGCACGGTGGACTTTATCCCCAATTATGACGGCGCGTTTGAAGAGCCCGAATCGCTGCCCGCGCGGCTGCCAATGGTGCTGCTCAACGGCGCAAGCGGCATCGCAGTGGGCATGGCAACCGAAATTCCATCGCACAATCTGGGCGAAGTGGCGCAAGCGGCGGTGGCGTTGCTGAAAAATCCCGCGCTCACTACCGCCGATTTGCAGCACCACATCCCCGCGCCCGATTTTGCTGGCGGCGCACACATCATTACCCCCGCCAAAGACATCGCGCAAATTTACGAAACAGGCAAAGGCAGCATCCGCGTGCGCGCGCGTTATGACGTGGAAAAGCTGGCGCGTGGACAATGGCGCGTGGTGGTAAGCGAATTGCCGCCCAACACTTCCGCCGCCAAAATCTTGGCAGAAATTGAAGAGCAAACCAATCCCAAGCCCAAAGCGGGCAAAAAACAGCTTAACCAAGACCAGCTCAACACTAAAAAGCTGATGCTGGATTTGCTGGAAAAAGTGCGCGATGAAAGCGATGGCGAACACCCCGTGCGCCTTGTATTTGAGCCAAAATCCAGCCGAATACAGCCTGAAACGTTTATCAACACGCTGATGGCGCAAACCAGCATGGAAGGCAATGTTTCTGTAAACCTTGTGATGATGGGGCTGGATAACCGCCCCGCGCAAAAAAATCTGAAAACCATTTTGCAAGAATGGCTGGATTACCGCACCGCCACGGTAACGCGCCGCTTGCAGCACCGCTTGGATGCCGTGGAAAAGCGCATCCATATTTTAGACGGGCGCATGATTGCGTTTTTGCACATCGACCAAGTGATTCGCGTCATCCGCGAGGCAGACGAACCCAAGCCCGAATTGATGGCGGCGTTCAATCTCACCGAAATCCAAGCCGACGACATTTTGGAAATCCGCCTGCGCCAGCTCGCCCGCTTGGAAGGCATCAAAATCGAACGCGAACTCAACGAGTTGCGCGAAGAAGCAGGCAGCCTGAAAACGCTGTTGGGCGACGAAAACGAAAAGCGCAAGCTCATCATCAAAGAAATCCAAGCCGATGCCAAGCAATTTGGCGATGCCCGCCGCACGCTGGTTGCCGCCGCCGAACGCGCCACGCTCACGCAAACCACCGCCGATGAACCCATCACGCTGATTTTGTCGCAACAAGGCTGGCTACGCGCCCGTGCAGGGCATGGCGTGGATGCCGCACAAATTGCGTTTAAAGAAGGCGATGCCTTGCAGCAAGTGCTGGAAACGCGCACCGTGCAGCCTGTGGTGGTGTGGGATTCGCATGGGCGCAGCTACACGCTGGATGCCGCCGAAATCCCCAAAGGGCGCGGCGACGGCGTGCCGATTGCTTCGTTGATTGAATTGCCCAGCCAAGCCAGCGTGGTTGCGCTGTTGGCGGGCGCGGCGGATGATTATTATCTGCTTTCAGGCTGCCACGGCTACGGCTTTATCGCCAAGCTGGAAGATTTGTTCACGCGCCAAAAAGCAGGCAAAGCCGTGCTCACGCTGGATGATAACGAAACCGCCCTGCCGCCCGTTCGCATTGCGAATGATTGGCTGATTGCGCCCGATAGCCGCATCGTGCTGGCAAGTGCCAACAAACGCCTGCTCGCCTTCCCCGTGAGCGAAATGAAAATCATGGCAAAAGGGCGCGGCTTGCAGCTTATCAAGCTGGCAGACGGCGACACGCTCGCCCTTGCCGCCGCGCTCCGCAGCGAACACTACACGCTGCACATCATCGGCAAGCGCGGCGCGGCGCACCAAGAAACGCTGCGCATCGCCGACATTGCCGGCAAACGCGCCGGCAAAGGCAAACTGTTGGATATTTCAGGCAGCCTGAAAGCGATTGAAACACGGTAGGCAGCCTGAAAAGCATAACAGCACGACATTTTCCAACATCTGAGGCAGCCTGAAACGAAGTCCAGCGTAACTAAAAACGCATCAACGCAACACAGTTCCCCCATCCCTTCAACCCCAAAGGCAGCCTGAAACGAAGCCCCACCCCGAAAGCCCCCTATGGCAGCACTCAAAGACAAAGACATCGGCATCCTCGACGACTGGGACGAGCAAAGCAAGCGCGTTATCAACATGATAAACATCGCAAGGATTTCCATCTTCTGCTCCTTGCTTATCTTCCTCGCCGTTATCCACAACATTCGCGGCACCGAGCAAACCCTCGCCGCCTATGCCCCCATGGTGCGAAACGAAGGCTGGCTGCAAATCTGGTGCACCGTGTATGGCGCCATCATCATGTTCAGCCTTGCCAACCCCAAATGGCAGCTGCAACCCAAAACCCGCACGCTGCCCAACGCCAGCGCAGTGTCTGACATCACCATGATGGGCATTCTCACCGCCCTTGCCGGCGGCGTATCCTCAGGCTTCGGCATCCTCGCCCTGCCCTTTCTCGCCACCGCCTGCGTGCTCAGCTACGGGCGCTATCCCCTGCTCTACGGCAGCTACGCCGCCTTGCTGATTACAGGCGACATCCTGTGGAAATTCTATCCATTTAGCATGGACGTTATCCGCAGCAACCTTTCGTTGCTCACAGGGAAAATCCTGCTGATGGCCGCCTGCTACATCGTGCCCCTGCTCACTTCGCTTTCCGCCCGTTATTTGGTAACCGCCGATGATTCCGTGCGCAACCACCGCACCGCCTTTGAGCGATTAAGCGCGTTAAACAAAATCGTGCTCAACCGCATCCAAGAAGCCGTGATTGTGGTGGATCAAGATTGCCTTGTGTGGACGCACAACCGCCAAGCCAAGCAATATTTCTCCGAACTAGAAAGTAACGAGCTTGCCCCCTTTTTAAGCGGTCTAGTCAAAACATGGCGGCTCAAACCCGAAGAATCCTTTTCCAATCTATCGCCGATTAACTCCACGCTGATGTATGTTCGCGCCATCCCCATTATTCAAGAAGACACCGAGCTGCTGATGCTGTTTGCCCGCGCCGAACGCGAACGCCAAGCCGAAGCGCAAACGCTCAAACTCACCGCGCTGGGCTTGCTCACCGCCAATCTGGCGCACGAAATCCGCAACCCGCTCTCTGCCATGCGCCAAGCCAGCGGCCTAATCCAAGAAACCGCCGAAGAAGACGCAAACCCGATGTACCGCAAACTCAGCGACATCATCGAAAAAAACATCACCCGCATCGACAAAATGCTGGAAGACATCACCTCGCTCAACCGCAGCGACCGCATCGACACCAAAGGCATCCACCTCACCCAATTCTGGCTCAGCTTCATCCAAGAGTTTTACCTCACCAATCCCGAGGCTAAAAACTGCCTGCGCCTTGACGTGCCCAACGGTTCCAGCTTCATCGCCCTGTTTGATGCCGCCCACCTGCAACAAATCATGTGGAATCTCTGCAACAACGCATGGCGGCATTGCCGCAAGCAAAAAGGCAGCATCGTGGTGAGCCTGCGCGTGTTTGGCAAAAACAACATCAGCCTGCGCGTGTGGGACGATGGACCGGGCGTATCCGAAACCATCCGCGAGCATCTATTTGAACCATTTAACACTTCCGAAGCCGAAGGCACAGGCTTAGGGCTATACGTTGCCCGCGAGCTGGCGCACGCCAACAACGGCGACCTATGCTATGTGCCGCACGCCAAATCCTTTGAACTTATCCTACCGAGAGCCCCCAAATGAGCACCAACAACCTAAACCGCCCCGTATTAGTCGTTGACGACGAAGCCGACATCCGCGATTTGATGGAAATGACCCTGATGAAAATGGGCTTGCGCGTAGACACCGCCGAGGGCGTGCGCGCCGCGTTAAGCAAACTGAGCAGCAACAAATACTCCCTCGTGCTCACCGATATGCGTATGCCCGACGGTTCGGGCTTGGAAGTGGTGCAACACATCAACCAGCAGCATCTGGATGTGCCCGTTGCCGTGATTACCGCGTTCGGCAGCGCCGACCAAGCCGTGCAAGCGTTAAAAGAAGGCGCATTTGACTATCTGCAAAAACCCATCACGCTGGCGCAACTGCGCACGCTGGTGAAATCCGCCATCAAGGTGCAAGAAGACAACAGCGCGCCGCCAGCCGCTGCTGAACCCAAGCCGCAAGCCGCCCCGCCCCAATCGCCGCCCGTTATCATCGATATCGATGACGAAGACGATTTTCAGGCTGCCGCAACACCCGCCGCCCAACCCATCGCCAAACAACCCGAAACCATCAGGCAGCCTGAAAACGCAGCCGGCGAATTGCCGCGCAGCCCCGCCAAAGCCGCCGCCGGCAAACCCGCCGTGCCCGTAAACGAGAGCAAGCTCAAAATGGAAGCCGACCTGCCGCGCCTGCTCGGCTCGTCGCCGCAAATTGAAACCGTGCGCAACCTTATCCGCAAGCTCGCCCCCGCCAACGTGCCCGTTTACATTTCGGGCGAAAGCGGCTC
Organism: Kingella bonacorsii; assembly: GCF_016623605.1. Taxonomy (NCBI): domain Bacteria; kingdom Pseudomonadati; phylum Pseudomonadota; class Betaproteobacteria; order Neisseriales; family Neisseriaceae; genus Kingella; species Kingella bonacorsii. The sequence continues at coordinate 575,427 of NZ_JAEHNZ010000001.1, forward strand.
GGGTAAAGAACAAGCCGCGCGCAGCATCCACGAACTCTCGCCGCGCAAAGACGGCCCGTTCATCGCCGTAAACTGTGGCGCCATCCCAGAAAACCTGATGGAAAGCGAATTCTTCGGCTACAAAAAAGGCAGCTTCACAGGCGCCGACCAAGACCGTCTCGGCTTCTTCCAACACGCCCACGGCGGCACCTTATTCTTGGACGAAGTCGCCGACCTGCCGCTTGCCATGCAAGTCAAACTCTTGCGCGCCATCCAAGAAAAAGCCGTGCGCCGCATTGGCGATGCGCAAGAAGTGAAAGTGGACGTGCGCATCATTTCCGCCACCCACAAAAATCTCCCCGCGCTGGTGGAAAGCGGCGCCTTCCGCCAAGACTTGTTCTACCGTCTTAACGTGGTAACGCTGCACATGCCCGCCCTGCGCGAAATGCACGAAGACCTCGCCAACCTTATCGCCCATCTTTTACGCAAACACCACAGCGGCGACATCAACATGACCCCCGCCGCCCGCGAAGCCCTGCTGCGCTACAACTACCCCGGCAACTTCCGCGAACTAGAAAACATCCTAGAACGCGCCGTCGCCCTCGCCAGCAACCACACCATTGACGTAAGCGATTTGCAAATCACCACCGACCCACTTGGCGGCGGCAGCGCAGCCGTAGAACTGGAAGGCACCAGCCAACACCAAGTCATCAGCGGCTTGCCCAACTTCCAAATGGGCACCACCCAAATCCAAGATTATCTGGACGACATTGAACGCCAAATTCTGGAATACGCCCTGCGTCTTACCCAAGGCAACCGCACCCAAGCCGCCAAAACGCTCGGCATCAGCTTCCGCTCCATGCGCTATCGCCTAGAACGGCTGAACATTGATTTAGGCGCGTAACATGGTTTTCAGGCTGCCTATCTCAACAATAGGCAGCCTGAAACCTTTGCCAAACCTAACCAATGGCGCATCGGCGGCCCGCAGGCATCTTTGCAACCGTCCTGTTGAATATGCCATTTGGCAACGAGCCGTCGCCGCTCCATTTCAGATTTCAGGCTGCCTCTGAGCCTTTACAAAGCGCTCAGCCTGAAAAGCAAAATCAACATGAGGCCGCAACGGCTCATCACCAATATGCTTGCTGAACCCGCCCGAATTGGCAAAACACCCGCACACCGTTTTCAGGCTGCCTCAACACATTGGGCAGCCTGAAAAGCACAAGCAAAACAAAAAACCGATGATTTTCCCCATCATCGGTTTCCCATGTTGTATTAAGCAATCAATCTTCAATCACATCATCCGCATTTTCCGCCAACAGTGCGCGCAATTTTTGCATCGCCTTCGCCTCAATCTGGCGAATTCGCTCCGCAGAAACACCAAATTCCGCCGCCAGCTCATGCAGCGTCAAACCGCCGTCATCCTGCAACCATCGCGTTTCCACAATACGGCGGCTGCGTTCGTCCAACTGTGAAAGCGCATTGCGCAAGCCCTCGGTTTGCAACGCATAATGCGCTTTTTTCGCCAACTGCTGGCTCGGCTCGCTGCTGTCATCGCTCAGCCAGTCAATCGGCGCGAAATTGTTGTCGTCATCATCGCTGTTGTCTGCCAACAAAGCCACATCATTGCCCGTCATGCGCTGTTCCATTTCCAGCACATCCGAGAGCTTCACGCCCAAATCGTCCGCAATATCCTGCGCCTCTTTCGGGCTCAACGCGCTCAAACTTTTGCGCATGCTGCGCAAATTGAAAAACAACTTGCGCTGCGGTTTCGTGGTGGCAATCCGCACCAAACGCCAGTTGCGCAAAATAAATTCGTGAATTTCCGCCTTAATCCAATGCACCGCAAACGAAAACAAACGCGCACCATGCGTTGGTTCAAAGCGTTTCACCGCCTTCATCAAGCCCACATTGCCCTCTTGAATCAAATCCGCCTGATTCAAACCATAGCCATCATAACCGCGCGCAATCGACACCACCACGCGCAAATGCGACAAAATCAGCTGTTTTGCCGCTTCCAAATCACCGCGCAATTGGCGTTGCGCCAGCGAAGTCTCCTCTTCCAATGTCAGCATCGGGATGCTGTTTACCGTGTGAATATATTGCTCCAAGCTACCATGACCGCTTGGAACCGATAGTGCAAAAGCGTTGTTCATCTAATTATTTTTCCTTCTCTTAAATCATACTGGTTTACTCGGATTTAGGCAGATTATACGCTAATTTGCCATATAGATTGAATTTTTAAATCGTTAAACCGCGTAAAAAGCAGAATTTTTATCATGCCCACTTTTCAGGCTGCCTCAACGCCGCAGCCTGAAAAACGCTTGCAGCTGCTGTTTCGCTTCATCCGCCAACAGCCCACCCAACATGGCAGTATGTTGATTTAATTGCTTGTTTGCAAACAGATTTAACACACTCCCCGCCGCCCCCGTTTTCGGCTCATGCGCCGCAAACACCACCCGTGCCACCCGCGCCTGAATCATCGCACTCGCGCACATCGCGCACGGCTCCAACGACACATACACATCGCATTCATTCAAGCGATAATTGCCCAGCACCTGACCCGCCGCCGCCAGCGCCTGAATCTCCGCATGATGGCTGATGCTGCAATCCGCCACGCAACGGTTATGCGCCTGCGCAATGATTTCGCCACGATGCACCACCACCGCGCCCACAGGCACTTCGCCCAATTTCGCCGCTTCGGCAGCCTGAAAAAGCGCAGCGCGCATCCATCGCTCCATTTCGTCTTGCGGCGGAAACAGGGCAACAGGCGGCATTTGGCGCAATTGTTGCGTCCAATATTCGCGCTCCTGCAGCGAAAGCTGCTGCACCGTTTTCAGGCTGCCTACCGCCACCAGCTGCCAAAACACACTGCGGGTTACGCTTAACCCCGATTGCTTCAACAACAAAAAAGCGCGACAAGGATTCATCGCCTGCACATCCCGCACGGTATGCACATTCAATTGGGCTAAGGCTTGGATAACTTTGGGCGCAAGCGGCGGCGTGGTGAGCTTCATAAAAGGCAGCCTGAAAACAAAAACAAGGAAACCTGCCAAACAGATTTCCTTGTTTTCTTATTTGAATTAAGCCAAAGCAGCTTTCGCTTTTTCAACCAATTGAGCAAAGGCAGCTTTATCAAATACAGCCAAATCAGCCAATACTTTGCGGTCCAGTTCAATCGCAGCGCGTTTCAAGCCGTTCATGAATTTGCTGTAAGACAAACCGTTCAAGCGGGCACCTGCATTAATACGGGCAATCCACAATTGGCGGAATTGGCGTTTGCGCTGGCGACGGTCGCGGTATGCGTATTGACCGGCTTTCATCACCGCCTGTTTGGCGATGCGATAGACATTTTTGCGACGACCGCGATAGCCTTTGGCTAACGCAATCACTTTTTTATGACGAGCACGAGCGGTAACACCGCGTTTTACGCGTGGCATAGTTTAACTCCTTTAAGCGTAGGGCAACATTTTAGCGATAGAAGCCATATCGCGTTCGTTCACCATAGCGGTGCCGCGCAATTGGCGTTTAGTTTTAGTGGTTTTTTTAGTCAAAATATGACTTTTGAACGCATGACCGCGTTTTACACCACCGTTACCCAGTACTTTGAAGCGTTTTTTCGCGCTAGACTTGGTTTTCATTTTAGGCATGGGAAAACTCCATTCATTTTTAAGATAAGGCATCGGGCGTTTGCCATACAGCAATGCTTAAAACCCGAAACCACGGTTTTGTGCCGCTGGAAAAAACATTTTCCTGACGCGGCGTGTATCAGGAAAACGCGGGATTATACGGTTATTTCTTCTTGGGCGCAAGCATCATCACCATTTGGCGACCTTCCAGCTTGGGGAAGGATTCGATTTGCGCTTCTTCCGCCACATCGGCTTTCACACGTTCCAAAAGCTGCGCGCCGATTTGTTGGTGCGCCATTTCTCGCCCGCGAAAACGCAAGGTGATTTTGACTTTATCGCCATCGGCTAAAAATTCGCGCACTTTCCGCATTTTGATGTTGTAGTCGCCATCGTCTGTGCCAGGGCGGAATTTGATTTCTTTGATTTGGACTTGCTTCTGCTTTTTCTTGGCTTCGTCGCGTTTTTTGGATTGTTCGTATTTGTATTTGCCAAAGTCCATCAGTTTGCAAACAGGCGGCTTGGCAGTGGGAGAAATTTCTACCAAATCAACGTCTTGTTCTTCTGCCATAGACATGGCTTCTTTTAGGCTCACAACGCCAAGTTGTTCGCCGTCGCCACTGATTAAGCGCACTTCTTTGGCGGTGATTTCGCCGTTGATTCGTGCTTCGCGTTCTTGCTGTGCGATGATGAATGCTCCTATAAAAATTGATGTTTCAGGCTGCCTCTATGCCCTAGCGCAACCCGCTGAATGAAAGGGCGTATTTTAAACGTTTTGTATGGGTTTTGTGAAGTTTGTTTAAGATTTCTGTCGCCATGGGCAGCCTGAAAAACACATTTTCAGGCTGCCTCAATATTCAAAGCGCTTAAAACTCTGTTTTCATTTCTTCCAGCAGCCGTTCAATAAACGCTTCCACTTTCAGGCTGCCTAAATCTTCAGCTTTTTTGCGCACGGCAACTTGCCCGTTTTCCATTTCTTTATCGCCCACTACGATTTGGTACGGATAGCGTTGCGAGCTGTTGTCGCGGATTTTGTAGCCGATTTTTTCGTTGCGCAAATCCAACTCGGCGCGGAAGCCTGCGGCTTGCAGTTTGGCAACCACTTCGCGGCAGTAGTCGGCTTGCTTTTCGGTGATGTTCATCACCACCATTTGCACGGGGGCGAGCCACAGCGGGAACGAGCCTGCGTGTTGTTCAATCAGGATGCCGATAAAGCGTTCCAGCGAGCCCAATATAGCGCGGTGCAGCATAACGGGGCGGGCGCGGTTGTTGTCGCGGGTAACGTATTCGGCATCCAGCCGCTCGGGCAGCACGAAATCAAGTTGGATGGTGCCGCATTGCCATGAGCGTCCCAGCGCGTCTTTGATGTGATATTCCACTTTGGGGCCATAAAACGCGCCTTCGCCTTCCAGCTCCTGCCATGTTACGCCGCAGGCGGTAAGCGCATCGCGCAAGCCTTGTTCGGCTTTGTCCCAAATTTCATCGCTACCTGCGCGTTTTTCGGGGCGCAGCGAGAGTTTGATGCTGACATCGTGGAAGCCAAATTGGCGGTAGATTTTCATCACCAGCTGGTTAAACGCGCGGGTTTCTTCGGCGATTTGGTCTTCGGTGCAGAAAATGTGGGCATCGTCTTGCACGAAACCGCGCACGCGCATCAGGCCGTGCAATGCGCCGCTGGGTTCGTTGCGGTGGCAGGAGCCGAATTCTGCGAGGCGCATCGGCAAATCGTTGTAGGAGCGCAAGCCGTGGTTGAAAATTTGCACATGGCCGGGGCAGTTCATGGGTTTGACGGCGTATTCGCGTTTTTCGGACGCGGTTAGGAACATATTGTCTTTATAGTTCGCCCAGTGCCCTGATTTTTCCCAAAAGGTTTTGTCCATGATTTGCGGGGTTTTGACTTCTTGGTAGCCTGCGGCGGTGAGTTCGCGGCGCATGTGTTGTTCGATGACTTGCCACAGCGTCCAGCCGCGCGGGTGCCAGAACACCATGCCGGGGGCTTCGTCTTGCAGGTGGAACAGGTCTAGCTGTTTGCCGAGTTTGCGGTGGTCGCGTTTTTCGGCTTCTTCAATGCGCGTGATATAGGCTTTGAGTTCGTCTTTGGTTGCCCATGCCGTGCCGTAGATGCGTTGCAGTTGCTCGTTGTTGCTGTCGCCGCGCCAGTATGCGCCCGACACTTTGGTGAGCTTGAAATTTTTGAGGAAACGGGTGTTGGGAACGTGCGGCCCGCGGCACATATCCACATATTCTTGGTGGTAATACATGCCCATGGCGGTGATGTCGTCTGCCATGTCGTCAATCAGGTGCAGTTTGTAGTCTTCGCCGCGTTGTTTAAAGATTTCAATCACTTCGGCGCGCGGCGTCATTTTTTTGATGACATCGTAGTCTTGGTTAATCAGCTCTTTCATGCGCGTTTCAATGGCGGCGATGTCTTCGGGCGTGAACGGTTTTTCGCTGAAAATGTCGTAGTAAAAGCCGTCTTCGATCACAGGGCCGATGACCATTTTTACGCTGGGGAACAGTTGTTTCACCGCATGCCCAACCAAGTGCGCACAAGAGTGGCGGATGATTTCTACGCCTTCGGGGTCTTTGGGGGTGATGATTTGCACGCTGGCGTCTTCGGTAATCGGGTCGCTGGCATCGCGCAAAATGCCGTTTACTTTGCCTGCTACGGTGGCTTTTGCCAGCCCTGCGCCGATGTCGGCGGCGATTTGGGCGATGGTGGTGGGGGCTTCGTAATGGCGGACGCTACCGTCGGGTAGGGTGATGTTGAGTTGAGACATGGTTGCTCCAGGATTGGGTATATAACGTTTTCAGGCTGCCTAAACCGCTTTTAGACTGTCTAAACCGCGCCCAAAAAACGCGAAATTATAGAGATGATAGGCTTGATAAACAAGGCAAACGGGTTTTCAGGCTGCCTAAAATACGGTTTGCGGGTAAAACCGTTATAATCGCGGCTTTTATTTTCAGGCTGCCTGAAAACACAGAAAGACCTTTATGCTCAACTTCACCCTACACAAAAAAGACGGCTACGCCCGCCGCGCCACGGTAGAACTCAACCACGGCAAAATAGAAACCCCCGTGTTTATGCCCGTGGGCACATATGGCTCAGTAAAAGCCATGACCCCGCAAAACCTGCACGACATCAACGCGCAAATCATCTTGGGCAACACCTACCATCTCTGGCTGCGCCCCGGCTTGGAAGTGATAGAACAATTTGGCGGGCTGCACGACTTTATCGGCTGGAACAAACCCATCTTAACCGACTCAGGCGGCTTTCAAGTATTTTCGCTATCCGATATGCGCAAGCTCACCGAAGAAGGCTGCACCTTCAAAAGCCCGATTAACGGCGACAAATTATTCCTATCGCCCGAAATCTCCATGAAAATCCAAACCGTGCTCAATTCCGATATTGTGATGCAGTTAGACGAATGCACCGAAGGCAACGCCAGCCACGCTGTCGCGCAAAAATCGCTGCAAATGAGCCTGCGCTGGGCGGAGCGCAGCAAACGCGCGTTTGAAGATTTACGCAATCCCAACGCGCTGTTTGGCATTATTCAAGGCGCGATGTATGAAGATTTGCGTGAAGAATCGCTGCGCGGGCTGGAAGACATTGGCTTCAAAGGCATTGCCATTGGCGGGTTGAGCGTGGGCGAGCCCAAGCCCGAAATGTATCGCATGCTGCGCGCGCTCGCGCCGATGCTGCCTGAAAACAAGCCGCATTATTTGATGGGCGTGGGCACACCCGAAGATTTGGTTTACGGTGTGGCGCATGGCGTGGATATGTTTGACTGCGTGATGCCCACGCGCAACGCCCGCAATGGCTGGCTGTTCACCCGCTTTGGCGACATCAAAATCAAAAACGCCAAACACCGCCACGACACGCGCCCGCTGGACGAAAGCTGCACTTGCTATGCCTGCACCCATTTTAGCCGCGCCTATTTGTATCACCTGCATAAAGTGGGCGAGATTTTGGGCGCACAGCTCAACACCATTCACAATCTGCATTTTTATCAAGTGATTATGCAAGAGATGCGCGATGCGATTGACGCAGGGCGGTTTGCCGATTGGCAGGCGCAGTTCCACGAAAACCGCGCGCGCGGCACGGATTGATTTTGCGGCAGCCTGAAATATGCCGTCATGGCTGTTGATACAAATGTGGCGACATTAACTAAAACTGGCGATAAGAAATGAGCTATTTAAATATCCAAAATGATATGTATCTAATCTATGAATTCAAAAAAGATAAAATTAGATACAATGAATATAAGATTGATTTAATACATAAATTATCATTAGATGAGTCAAAAACAATGGAAATTAAATATAATCATGGATTATTTGCTTCAGATGAGTGGTGGCGCAATATTGACAATGGCACAATTCCAACTATAGTTACCAGCGGTGAAATAATAGAAATTTTTGAAACAGGTATGGACCATACAGGCATTCCAAACAGTTTTAGATTTATAGATGATAGCGGAAAAATAATGGAATCTAGTATGTATTTTTTAAGAAAAAAAGACAAAAAATTATTCTTACCACAGAAAAGAATAATGATATTTTATGCATTTGATGAATTGAAAAATCCTGATTATTTATATTCAGGAGATTCAATACTTGAAAACGACAATTATGTATCATCAGTTATTGAGATGGCTATTTCCATTTAAAGTATCGCAAGAACAACGTTTCAGACCACCCCAATTCCCACCAACCACACAACAAGGAGAGCATCATGTCTGATAACGACAAAAAAAGCCAAACGGGTCATCATTTTCTCGCCCAACTCGGCAAAACCCGCCTGCGCCCCGGAGGGCGACGCGCCACCGATTGGCTGATTGAGCAGGCGCAGTTCACGCCGCAAACGCAAGTGCTGGAAGTGGCGTGCAATATGGCAACCACCGCCATCGGCTTGGCGCAACGCTTCGGCTGCCACATCAACGGCGTGGATTTGGATCACCACGCGCTGGAAAAAGCCGAACGCAACATCGCCGCTGCGGGTTTGTCGTCGCTGATTCAAGTGCAACACGCCAACGCCACCGCGCTGCCCTTCCCCGACAACAGCTTTGACGTGGTTATCAACGAAGCCATGCTCACCATGCTGCCTGTTGCCAACAAGCAGGCGGCGGTTGCCGAATATTTCCGCGTATTGAAACCGGGCGGCGTGTTACTCACGCATGATGTGGTGGTAAGCGACACCGACAGCAAAGCGATTGTGGAACGCCTGCGCGACACGATTAAAGTGAAAGTTACCCCGCTCACCGAAAGCGGCTGGCAAGATTTGTTCCGACAAGGCGGTTTTGCCGATTTGAAAACGCTGCGCGGCGGCATGACGCTGCTCTCGCCCGCAGGTTTGATTCACGATGAGGGCTGGCTGCGCACGTTCAAAATCATCCGCAACGCCTTGAAAGCGGAAAACCGCGCAACGTTCAAACGCATGTTCCGCACGTTTAACGATCCCGCGCAGAGCATGGGGTTTATTGCCGTGTGTAGCAGAAAACCCAGTTAAACAATAAGATAGAGGCAGCCTGAAAACCACTTTCAGGCTGCCCAAACATACAAAATCCATCATGCCAACGATTGATGCCACCATTCACCATCTAGCCAAGCAACTGCTTACCCAGCGCGAAAGCCGAGAAACCATCGCCACCCGAGCCGCGCAGCTTATCAAACAAATTGAGCGCGATGATACCGCCGTTAGCCCGCCCATGTTTTCCTTTTTGCAGTATTTGGCAGGATTTGATACGCCCGATTTTGACCGAGACTATTTGTTTTCATTAGACGATTTGCAACGAGAATACAGCAAAATCCAACATCCCTAATCAAAGGCAGCCTGAAAGCGAGCTTGCGAGCTTCTGCGAAGCTAAAACCCTAAAACCCATTTTCAGGCTGTCTCCCTCTACCCCTAACCAAAGGCAGCCTGAAAATGGAACACGCAAACACAGACAACACCCCCGCCATCGAATCCCTCCCCTTCCCGCCCTTTCTGCCGCCGCACGCCACGGTGATGCTGATGGGCACCTTCCCCCCGCCCGCCGACAAACGCAGCATGGCGTTTCACTATCCCAATTTTCAAAACGACATGTGGCGCGTGTATGGCATCGTGTTTTTTGACGACCCCAGCCATTTTCAGGCTGCATCAGGCAAGCATTTTGATGCCGACAAAATCAAAGACTTCTTGTGGCAGCGCGGCATCGCCTCCTGCCCCACCGTGTTCAAAGCCATCCGCCGACACGGCAACGCCTCGGACGATTTTTTGCAGATTGTAGAAAGCGTGGATTTGCCCGCCATCCTCGCGCAAATGCCCAAGGTGCAGCGCATCGGCACCACAGGCGGCAAAGCCACCGAAGTGCTCGTCGGCAAGCTGCCCGGCAAAACCAAGCTGCCCAAAACAGGCGAAACCATCGCCTACCCCTGCGGCGAGCGGCAGTTGCAACTCACCCGCCTGCCCTCCACCTCTCGCGCCTATCCGTTAAGCCTTGCTAAAAAAGCCGAAGCCTATCGCTGCTTTTTTCAGGCTGCTGGGCTGGTTGAATAGCCGCCATACAAAGGCAGCCTGAAATTTGCTTCACTCGTTTTCAGGCTGCCCTTAATAAAAATTTACGTTACAATCCTGCCAGTTTACATTTCCCCACAACCTAGCAAAGGACGCATTACATGTATTCCAAAAGCCTTACCATCGCCAAATACGACCCCGAACTCGCCGCCGCCATCGCCGCCGAAGTAGAACGCCAGCAAGACCACATTGAGCTTATCGCATCCGAAAACTACGTCAGCTGCGCCGTGATGGAAGCCCAAGGCAGCCAATTAACCAACAAATACGCCGAAGGCTACCCCGGCAAACGCTACTACGGCGGCTGCGAACACGTGGACGTTGCCGAGCAGCTGGCGATTGACCGCGCCAAAAAACTCTTCGGCGCAGAGTATGTAAACGTGCAGCCCCATTCAGGCAGCCAAGCCAACCAAGCCGTGTACGCCAGCGTGCTCAAACCAGGCGACACCATACTCGGCATGAGCTTGGCGCATGGCGGGCACTTAACCCACGGCGCAAGCGTGAACATCTCAGGCAAGCTCTACAACGCCATCACCTACGGCTTAGACGAAAACGAAGTGCTGGACTACGCCGAAGTAGAACGCCTTGCGCTGGAACACAAACCCAAAATGATTGTGGCGGGCGCGTCCGCCTACGCCCTGCAAATCGACTGGGCGAAATTCCGCGAAATCGCCGACAAAGTGGGCGCGTATTTATTTGTGGACATGGCGCACTACGCAGGCTTGGTGGCCGGCGGCGAATACCCCAACCCCGTGCCCTTCGCCGATTTCGTTACCACCACCACCCACAAAACCCTGCGCGGCCCGCGCGGCGGCGTTATCCTGTGCCGCGACAACACGCACGAAAAAGCCCTAAACTCCGCCATTTTCCCTAGCCTGCAAGGCGGCCCGCTGATGCACGTTATCGCCGCCAAAGCCGTTGCCTTTAAAGAAGCGTTAGAACCCGAGTTCAAACAATACGCCAAACAAGTGAAAATCAACGCGCAAGCGATGGCAGAAGAATTGGTAAAACGCGGCTTGCGCATCGTATCAGGCCGCACCGAAAGCCATGTGTTCCTCGTGGATTTGCGCCCCAAAAACATCACCGGCAAAGCCGCCGAAGAAGCCTTGGGCAAAGCGCACATCACCATCAACAAAAATGCCATCCCCAACGACCCCGAAAAACCCTTCGTAACCAGCGGCATCCGCGTGGGCGCAGCAGCGATTACCACACGCGGCTTCACCGAAGCCGATGCCCGCGAGCTGGCAAACTTGGTGGCTGACGTATTGGACAATCCGAACGACGAAGCCAACTTGGCGGCGGTGGCAGCCAAAGCCCAAGCCTTGTGCACGAAAAATCCCGTTTACGGCGCGTGATTTTTGATTGGCTGTGATGGATGAGGCAGCCTGAAAACGGGTTTTCCTGTTTTCAGGCTGCCTTTCTGATATTCCCAGCATCTTTTTACGATATTAAACGCCATGTAAAGAAACGGCTACAATCCGCCACACTCGGCAACAAGCCTATTTTTCAACCCAATGGCGGCAAAATACCGCCTAATTTTTATCAACGAGACAAGCAAAATGATGTTTACCCCTACCCGAAAATTGTTTAAACCATTCAATGCCGCTTTGGCAACGTTGCTATTGGCTTGCGCTGCACCTGCATGGGCGGACAACGAAGCGCAATTCCAACAAGCCAATGCCGCTTATGACGCAGGCAATTACAAGCAAGCCTTTCGTTTATTGCAACCGCTTGCCCAACAGGGCAACGCCAGTTCGCAAAACAATTTGGGCTTGATGTATGAAAAAGGTCTTGGCGTGGCGCAAAACGATAAACAAGCTGTGGCGTGGTATCAAAAAGCAGCGCAGCAAGGGTTTGCTTTGGCACAAGTCAATTTGGCTTTAATGTATGAAAACGGTCGCGGCGTGGCGCGAAATGATAAGCAAGCCGCTGTGTGGTATCAAAAGGCAGCGCAGCAAGGGCACGCTGGGGCGCAATCCAGTTTAGGTTTACTGTATGCCAACGGTCGCGGTGTGGCAAAAAACGATAAACAAGCCGTGGCGTGGTATCAAAAAGCAGCGCAGCAAGGCGATGTTCGGGCGCAAACTAATTTGGGCGTGATGTATGCGGAAGGTCGTGGCGTGGCACAAAGTTATCAGCAGGCAAAAGCATGGTGGCAAAAAGCGGCGCAGCAAGGCGATGCTCGGGCGCAAGATAATTTAGGCATAATGTATGCAGACGGTATTGGCGTGGCAAAAAATCCCCAACAAGCCAAAGCATGGTTTCAAAAAGTGCTGGCGCAGCCTGATACACCAGAGAATGCTGAAACCAAAGCAGATGCCCGCGATAATCTAGAAGCGTTAAAAAACAATGGCATTCGTTAAATAGCCCATTGCATGAGGGCAGCCTGAAAACGAGTTTTCCTGTTTTCAGGCTGCCTTAACATTCTTTACCCACCGCCCACCCATTTTTGCACAACCCCGCTATACGCCGCCCGCGCAATCCCGTATAAAGCCGCCTTTTTTACCGCAAGGAGCAATACATGATTTCTCACAAACACATCGCCAGCCTCGCCCTCGCCGCCGCCCTGCTTTCAGGCTGCGTGGTCACCGATGGCGTGGGCAGCGCAGGCTTTCACGGGCATCACCCAGCAGGCGAAATGCACCGCGAACATTTTGATATGCACCGCGCAGGCGACAACCGTATGCAAGAGCATCATCAGCGCATGGAACACGGGCAAACCTTGGAACAGCGCATGCAGCGCAACCGTGAACAAATGGGGCAACGCTCGCGCCAATTCGAGCGCAACGACCGCACCGAGCAACGCTTCGACTACCAAGAGCGCACGTCCCGACACGGCAGCTACACCCGCATCCGCGTGCCCAGCCCTTGGCGCGATTAACCCGCAGATAAAAGGCAGCCTGAAACGCACATTTAGCCGTTTCAGGCTGCCTTTTGCCGCGCCGGCACAAATCTTGCCAACCATATCTGTTTATCATGCCTGCCAGCCCTGTTGTGATAATCAAACATCAGGCAGCCTGAAACCGTTAAAAAAGCGTTTCAGGCTGCCTTTTTTGTTAAAATCCGTTTACGTTCAAAGCAGCAGCCAACCAACTCATCGGGCAGCCATGCCCGAATTTTCATGCGCCGGCTTCCCGTTTTCAGGCTGCCTGAAACGTAAATCTTTGTTTGCATCCCGTAAAATCACTTGACTTCACCATTAGGAACATAATCGTGCCAACCAACCAACCAACCAACCAACCAACCAACCAACCAACCAACCAACCAACCAACCAACCAACCAACCAACCAACGCAGCGCATAGCCTATCCCGCTGACTATATCCCCTACCCCGTCCGCGCCCAAATCACCCAAATCGACCCCAAACTCGATGTCTTTTGGCAACAACACCTGCATGAAGTGTTCGCCACGCTCTCGCCGCAAGACCGCAGCAATGTTATCCAGCAGCTATTAAGCCGCATGGGCATCACATGGCACGCCGAAGCCAAAAAATTTATTTTTCAAGATGCCAATGAGCAAACCTTTGAGCAATTTGTCGCCAGCATTCCCGCCAAGCTCAAAATCGTCAAAATTTTGGGCGTAAACATCCAAAACAGCATGGAAAAACTGCGCGGCTATGCCGAAACCGTCAAAATTGCCGATTTTTTAGAAAACATTTTGGAACAAATCGCCGAAGCCAACACCCGTGGCGATTTGGAACAACAAAAATGGAAACAAAAGCTGCACAGCGCGTTTATCTACGCCGCTGCCGATGAAATCCGCCGCAAATAAAGAGCTTATCCTGCCCGAAAACGCCCGCAAGCTGCACACCAACGCGGTTAAAGTCTTTATCAACGAAATTTATCTGAAACAACAACTGCTGGGCTTTTGGTTTAAAACCATGCGCAACCGCCAGCTTGCCGAATCGCCCAGCCCGCTAATCAACGATTTTCTGCGCCAAGAGCAGCGCACCCGCCAGCTAGAAATCGTGCGCGCATCCAGCTATTGGTTTGTGGTCGCACCCATGGTGGCATACGGCGCCAACCCGTTCACCATCCGCCGCTTTTTGCAGGAAGACAAACTCTATGGCGGCACATTGCTGCTCAACGGCACGGCGGTCAACAGCGCGCTGTTGCAAAACAATAATCCGCAAGTGGATGCCGCGTTTCGCAAGCAAATCAACTTTATCATCACCATCAGCGGCAATGTGCGCCAAGTGATTATTGATTTTATGGATGAGCTGGATGGCTTTCACGAAAACACGTTAATCCCGCTGCTGTTTGCGCCGTTTGATGCTTCATCGGGCAGCATCAACAAAGAAGTGGCGCAACGGCTGTCGCAATACGCCATTGAGCTTAAAGCAGGCATTTTGCAACGGTTTAGCGACATGATTCGCCGTCTGCCCAATTGCGAAGAAGAATTTGATTATTTGTATGTGAGTATGCGCCAGCTATTTGCCAGCATCATCGGCGCGTTTCAAGATTTCCAAACCCAACCTGCGCTGCTGATGAACGCCCAGGCTGAAGAACTCTTCGGGCAATTGGTTGCCTATGCTACTTTCTTGGAAAAACGCCGCGCCGATGTGTTCACCCAGCTGGAATGGAACGATGTGCAGCAAAACAACGCCAAAATCCGCGCCTTCCCGCAATACGCATGCGATGTTACCCAAACGCATATTAAAGAATACCGCAAGCGCCAAGCGGCGATTGAAGCGCAGCAAAGATTGGTTGATAAACCCGAAGGCTTGATGGATAAGCTGTTCAAACGCAAAGCCAAGCAAATGGAACAATTGGACGAATTGAAGCTGGAACGCAATCGCCTGCTGTTTGCCGCCTACGATAAGCTGATTAAGCTGCCCGATGAAGTCAAAACGCAAGTGGTGCACATGGAATTTGATACCCAAATCATCCACCGCAGCAACAGCCGCAGCTATGCCTATCCCAACGGCGAAAACGGCATTTCCGAGCTGCCGATTATTTTCAGACTGCCTGAAAACCGCGCCGAGCTAGATTTAAACCATATCGCCGAGCAAATGGAGGTCAACGAAATAGCCGATGCCGATGATGAAGAATAAGCAAAGTTTGTAAAAAATTGCTAAAATCGCGCCCGATTTCAGGCTGCCTTAAACGCTTTGAGGCAGCCTGAAAACGTTTTTATCAGCATAAAGGACAACCCATGTCATCCCCATCCACTTGGACATCCAAACTCGGCTTCATCCTATCTGCCGCAGGTTCCGCCATTGGTTTAGGCGCAATCTGGAAATTCCCCTACACCGCAGGCACCAACGGCGGCGCGGTGTTTTTTCTGATTTTTCTGTTGTTTACCCTGCTCGTGGGCTTGCCCGTGTTGCTGGCAGAATTTTTTATCGGGCGCAAAACCGGCAAAAACCCCGTGAACGCGCTCACAGAAATCGCGCCGCATCCCGCTTGGGCGTGGATTGGGCGCATGGGCATGGCGGCGTGTTTCGTGCTGCTGTCGTTTTACAGCGTGGTGGGCGGCTGGGTGTTTGCCTACGTTTGGCACGCCATCAGCGGCGCGATTACACCCACCACCGATTTTGCCGCGCTGTTTGGCAGCACCATCAGCAATCCCGCGATGGTTTTGGGGTTTCAGGCTGCCTTTATGCTGGTAACCATTTGGGTGGTGCAAAACGGCGTATCGTCTGGCATTGAACGCGCCAATAAATACCTGATGCCCTTGTTATTTATCATGTTTTTGGTGTTAGCCGTGCGCTCGCTCACGCTGCCCAACGCGATGGTGGGCGTGAAATTTTTGCTGCAACCCGATTTCAGCGCAGTAACCCCCGCCACATGGCTCACCGCGCTGGGGCAAGCGTTTTTCGCGCTCAGCCTAGGCGTGTCCACCATGATGACTTACGCTTCGTATTTGGATAACAAGCAAGACCTGTTCCGCTCGGCAAACAGCATTATGTGGTTGAATATGCTGGTTTCTTTGCTGGCGGGCTTGGTGATTTTCCCCGCCGTGTTCGCGCTGGGCTTTAAGCCCGATGCCGGCCCCAGCCTGATTTTTATCGTGCTGCCCGCCGTGTTCCAAAAAATGCCGTTCGGCACGCTGCTGTTTGCCGTGTTTATGGTGCTGGTGGCGTTTGCCACGCTCACATCCGCGTTTTCCATGCTGGAAACCGCCATTGCTTATTTTGTGCAAAAGCAGCCGCATTGCCGCCGCCGCATTTCGTGGATGGCGGGCGTGGCAATTTTTATCGTGGGCATTCCTTCCGCGCTGTCGTTTGGCGCGCTGGCGGAATTCAAAATTCTCGGCAAAACGGTGTTTGATTTGTGGGATTACTTGATTACTTCGTGGATTATGCCGCTGAGCTCGCTGGCAGTTTGCGTGCTGGTGGGCTGGGTGTTGAAGCGCGAAACCGTGTTGCAGCACATGATACTCGGCAGCGATTTGCCGCCCGTTATCGCCCGCATTTGGCACGCCGCCGTGCGCTATGTTGCGCCGATTGCAATTTTGCTGGTGTTTGCGAATACGTTGGGGTGGATTTAAGTTTCAGGCTGCCTTGGATGATTAAGGCAGCCTGAAATTTATGGTTAAACAGAACAATCGTAGGGTGTGCAGCTTTGCTGCGCACGCCGTTTAAGGCAGCCTGAAACTCAATCCACTCAACAAAAATACCCAACACTCCCTACCCGTTCCATATTTTCAGGCTGCCTTAACAGCCTAAGGCAGCCTGAAAAATAAAACCGTTTAGCGTTCTGCCAAACAGTTTTTTAATGGATAGATTGGGTTTCAGGCTGCTTAATCCCATCATATTTGGTTGATGCTACTACCATCTCCCCTACGTCCAGCCGAACGAAGCATCCTTTTTTCGGGAAAAAGCGTGCGCTTGTTCGACGACGCACGAAGTGCGGCTAGTTCGCACGCGCCGAAAAAAGGATGCGGAGTAAGGGAAGTCTGCGAAGCAGACCTGCACGTCGGGGTTGCCTTTCTTTTGCTTACTTTTCTTTGGCGAAGCAAAGAAAAGTAAGTGCCCCGCTGGCATGAAGCGCATGGTTAAGACTACGCAAATACCAACCACAAAGCACCAACCAAACTTTCAGGCTGCCTAACCGCGAGCACAAATGCTTGGGCAGCCTGAAACGCCAATCCGCGCCCCCTACGGCTTGCTTGCAAGCCGTGCACTGGCTGGAATAAAAAGGCAGCCTAAAACACATCCCAACCCATTTTCAGGCTGCCCACCCCAAAGGCAGCCTGAAACCTTTGCACCCCCCTTCACAAAACATTACAATCCCCCATCCCACCATCTTGCAAACACCCCATCCCACCGTGCAACAAACCGCCTTCGATTTCAACGACCCCGCCTATCCCCGTTTCGACAAACTGCTCGGCAACGCCAACGCCGAGCTCATCTACATCCTGCAACAAGAGCACGACCAATTCCTCTACATCTGGGGCGAGCAAGGCTCAGGCAAAAGCCACATCCTGCAAGCATGGGTGGGGCAAGCCCTGCAAAACTGGCAAACTGCCGTATACATCGACGCAGGCACCACCCCGCTCACCGACAGCGCCGTGCAAGCCGATTTCGTCGCCATCGACCAAATAGAAAAACTCAACGATGCCGAGCAAGCCACCCTGTTCTACATCTTCAACCACTTTCGCAACAGCAAACACGGGCATCTGCTGCTTTCCGCCGACACCCCGCCCAGCAAACTCCACCTGCGCGAAGATTTGCGTACCCGCATGGCATACTGCCTCGCCTATGAAGTCAAATCGCTCAGCCGCGAAGAAAAAATTACCGCGCTCACCAACATGGCAAAAACCCGCCAGCTCAACATCGACCCCGGCATCTACCAATACCTGCTAGACCATTGGCGGCAAGATCTCGGCAGCCTGATTACCATGTTCAACGACCTTGCCAACTATTCCATCAGCCAAGGCAAGCCCATCACCCTACCCCTGCTGCGCCGCCTGCTCAAACAACAGAAAACCCGCCCATGAAAAACCTCGCCATCTTTGATTTAGACCACACCCTCATCAACACAGACAGCGACAACGCCTTCCCCAAATTCCTGATAGAACAAGGGCTGCTGGATGCCGACTACGCCACCGCGCAAAACGAAAAATTCTATCAAGACTACCTTTCAGGCTGCCTCAACGTTGCCGATTTCGTCCGCTTTCAAATCAGCCCCATCGCCCAGCTTACCCCCGAGCAGCGCAACAAATTGCACCAAACATTCCAAGCACAATACATCGCCCCCCATGCCAGCCAAGCCGCCAAAGACTTGGTAAACCAACACCGCCGCGCAGGCGACGAATTGCTGGTTATCTCGTCCACCAACGAATACATCATCGCCCCCATCTGCCAACAAATCTTCGGCATTGATAACATCATCGGCACGCAGCTAGAAACCGATGCCAACGGCTTGTTTACAGGCAACATCGTTGGCACGCCCAGCCTGCAAGAAGGCAAAATCACCCGCCTCAACCAATGGCTCGCCGCGCGGGGCGAAACCCTTGCCAGCTACGGCAAAACCTATTTTTACAGCGATTCGCAAAACGACTTGCCGCTGCTGAACCTTGTGGACGAACCCGTTGCCGTTAATCCCGACGCAACCTTGCTGGCACACGCCCAAGCGCATGGCTGGGCGGTGTTGCGGTTTGATGAGGCAGCCTGAAAACCCGCACTGTGCAAAAGCCGGCGGCAGTCTGAAAAAGCAAAACCGTTTGGTGCTCTGCCAAACGGTTTTTTGCCGGATGATTGAGTTTTCAGGCTGCCTTCCCCCGCATAGGCAGCCTGAAAACAAAAAAAGGCAGCTCAAAAAGAGCTGCCACAAATACCTCAATCAGAGATTTTACGCTTCACAAACAATGCAGGCTCTCGCCTGCCCCTGCCATGCTGCCCGAAAGGAGAGAAAAAGCAGCACAGCAAAGCGATTTAGCACACAGTTTCGCTTGCACGAAACCCGCACCGAATAGGTTGAATATTTCTCGTCTGTTATTTTTTATTTTTGTAATTCAATGTAAGCCGAATTCTATCCCTGCTTACAAATCTTGACAAGCCAAAATAGCAAGCAGCCATTTAATTTTAAAAATTAATGGATTTAAAACAAAAAACGCCAATAATCAGCAAATTTCAAAATCAATTTCTAAAACTTTTATTCCAATCGCTGCGCCACGCAACAGCGCAGCCACAAAAAAATTGCCCCACGTTTTTCAACGGGGGCACAAAAGGAACACAAACCACTACCAAATGGACTACACAGCAGCAAAGTTTGCGAACAATTTCTGTTGCCGTGTAGTTGGTGAAACGAATAGTACGCTTTTTCGTTTCTTTATGCAAATGATAGTTATTATTATTTTGTAAAATAAATGCAATCTTTTGATTTTAAACAAAACTAATTTTGGAAAATTTTAAAACAAACAAGAATAAAAAATCTAAAAACAGCGAATTGGGCATTTTCAATATCCAGGCAAAGCCTTGGCGAAACTTCGGCGGCAGCCTGAAAATCATCCCTGCCCATTGTTTTGGCTTCGCTGAAACTCGCGTTGCTCGTTTTAACTTCGTTGAAGCCTTCGGCTTTCAGGCTGCCTCATTGCCGCTATTTGTAAACCCATTTGTAAAAATGCGATAATAAGCCTTTCTTTTTACGACAACGAAAGCAACCCCATGACGGCTCAAATCATCAACGGCAAAGAAGTTTCCGAGCAATGCTTGCAACGCATCAGCGAGCAAGTGCAACAACGCCAAACCGAAGGCAAACGCGCCCCGGGTTTGGCGGTTATTTTGGTGGGCGAAAATCCTGCCAGCGCGGTTTATGTTCGCAATAAGCAACGCGCCTGCGACAAGGTGGGCTTTCAATCGTTTTCGCATATTTTGCCCGAGCACACCAGCGAAGCGGAACTGCTGGCGTTGATTGACACGTTGAACGCGCAAGATGATGTGGATGGGATTTTGGTGCAGCTGCCTTTGCCGCCGCATATCAACAGCCAAGAGGTGTTGGAGCGCATTCATCCCGACAAGGATGTGGACGGTTTTCATCCTTACAACGTGGGGCGGCTGCTGCAACGGATGCCCACGCTGCGTCCGTGCACGCCCAAGGGGGTGATTACGCTGCTCAATGCGTATCAAATTCCGGTGAAAGGCAAAAAGGTTACGATTGTGGGCGCGTCGAATATTGTGGGGCGGCCGATGGCGTTGGAGATTATGCTGGCGGGCGGCACGCCTACGGTTTGCCACCGTTTTACGGAAAATTTGGCGTTGGAAGTGGCAACGGCGGATATTTTGATTGTGGCGGTGGGCAAGCCGAATTTTATTAAAGGCGCGTGGATTAAGCCGAATGCGACGGTGATTGATGTGGGCATCAACCGCTTGGAGGATGGCTCGCTGTGCGGCGATGTGGAATTTGCGGCGGCGAAAGAACGCGCGTTTGCGATTACGCCTGTACCCGGTGGGGTGGGCCCGATGACGATTGCGAGTTTGTTGGAGAATACGTTGCAGGCGGCGCAAACGCATGAGGCAGCCTGAAAACAAGGTTGAAACGGAGCAAGCGCGTTTGGCGCAGCCCAAATAAAAAACGGCACAGGATGAATTCTGTGCCGTTTTGGGTTTTCAGGCTGCCTATTTTTTCTTTTTCACAAGGGTGATTTTGCCATTGACCATTTTGAGCGTGCCCGTGGCGGATGGGGCGGGCGCGGCTTGGTTTTGGGCTTGGCGCGGTTTGCCCGTTTTCACTTCATTGGAGCCTTCGGTTTTAGCTTCGCTGAAACCCGCGTTGCTCGTTTTCAGGCTGCCTTTGGCGGCATCGCGATTGGCTTGGTTGCTTTTCAGGCTGCCTTTGCCTTTGCGCGATTGCTTTTGTTGGGCGGGTTCAATCTTTTCAACGGGTGCGTCAGCGGCTGAGGTGGCAATGGACGCGGCGGCTTTTTCGCCGGCAGTCGGGTTGGCATTGCTATGCGCTGCTTTCAGGCTGCCTGAATCCTCTGCCGTGGCTTGCTTTTTGCCTTTGCGCGATGAGCTTGGCTTAGCGGCTTGTTTGGCTTGGTTTGCCTTCGCATCCGCTGTTTTTGCTTGGTTCGTTTTAGCTTCGTTGGCGCCTTCGGTTTTAGCTTCGCTGAAACTCGCGTTGCTCGTTTTCAGGCTGCCTTTGGCTTTGCGTGATTTCTTGCCCGCGCTGCCTTCAATAGGTGCAGCCGCAGTTTCCGCCGCTTTCTTGCCGCGTGCCTTTTTCAGGCTGCCGCTATCGTTCGCCGCTTGTTTTTTCGCTTTGCGCGATGAGCGCGATTCGCCGCCCGACACCAGCACCAAATCAATCTTGCTGGTGTCCAAATCAGCGCGGGCAACTTTGATGACTACGCGGTCGCCCATTTTGAATTGCACGCCGCTGCGCTCGCCTATCATCGACAGCGTTTCGGGGTGGTAGTTGAAATAATCCTCGCCCAAATCACTCACGTGCACCATGCCTTCAACGTGGATGTCGTCCAGCGTAACAAAAATGCCAAAATTCGCCATGCCGCTGATTTTGCCCGCGAACACTTCGCCCACTTTGTCGCGCATATAGTAGGTTTTCAGCCAGTTTTCCACATCACGGCTGGCATCGTCGGCGCGGCGTTCGCAATGCGACGAATGCGCGCCGAGCGCTTGCCAGTCGGCTTGGTATTGTGTGCCCGCCAACACGGCTTTGATGGCGCGGTGCACCAGCAAATCGGGATAGCGGCGGATGGGCGAGGTGAAATGGGTGTAGTGCTCATACGCCAGCCCAAAATGCCCTGCGTTGTGCGGCTCGTATTGGGCTTGCTGCATGGAGCGCAGCAGCATGGTTTGCAGCAATTCGCGGTCATCGCGCTCGGCGATTTGGTCGGCAAGGGCGGCATAATCTTTGGGCGTGGGGTTATCGCCGCCGCCCAGTTTCAAGCCCAGGAAGCCCAGTTGTTCGCGCAGCGCGGCTAGTTTTTCGGGCGTAGGACCAGCATGATTGCGATAGAGGGCGGGATGCTTGTTTTTTAACAGAAAATCCGCCGCGCACACGTTCGCCGCCAGCATACATTCTTCAATCAATTTATGCGCGTCGTTGCGCACCACGGGGATGATGCGGTCAATTTTGCCGTTGTCGTTGAACAGCATTTGCGTTTCGCTGGTTTCAAATTCCATCGCGCCGCGTGCATGGCGTTTTTTCTGCAATATTTTGAATAATTTGTATAAAGTGTTGAGCTGCTCGCTGTATGGATTTTGCGTTTTTTGGCTAATCCATTCCCACACTTGGTTATAGGTAAGCCTGCCGTGCGATTTCATCACGGCGGGATAGAAGCGATAGGATTTGATGTTGCCGGCAAACGTGATTTCCATGTCGCACACCATGCACAGCCGCTCCACATCGGGGTTGAGCGAGCAAATGCCGTTGGATAGATTTTCAGGCAGCATCGGGATTACGCGGCGTGGGAAATACACGCTGGTGGCGCGTTCTTGCGCGTCTTGGTTGATGGCATCGTCGGGCTTCACATAATGGCTCACATCGGCGATGGCAACAATCAGGCGATAGTTGCGCCCGATTTTTTCGGCGTACACCGCGTCGTCAAAATCGCGCGAGGTTTCGCCGTCTATGGTTACCAATGGCAAATCGCGCAAATCCACGCGGTTTTTGCGGTCGCCGGGGCGCACTTTTTCGGGGATTTTAGCGGCGGCTTTCAGGGAGCCTGCGCTGAATTCGTGCGGCAATTTGTGTTTGCGCAGTGCGATTTCAATTTCCATGCCGCTGTCGGCATAATCGCCCAACACTTCGGTGATGCGGGCAACGGCGGGGCGATGGTTTTCGGGATAGGCGGTGATTTCAGCCACCACCACCTGCCCTTCGCTGGGGGCAAATTGCGCCACGCTGTCGGGCTCTAAAATCACGTTTTGCGTGAGGCGTTTGTCTTCGGGGTCTAGCACGGCGATGCCGCGTTCCAAGTAAAACCGGCCCACGATAGACGTTTGGGCGCGTTCGATGATGTCTAAAATCTGCCCTTCGCGCCGCCCGCGGCGGTCTAGCCCCAATGGGCGCACGGTTACGATGTCGCCGTTCATCACACCGCGCGTTTGCCGTTCATACAGCACCAAATCGCCCTCGCCCGTGGGGATGAGCGGCACGGCGAAACCGAAGCCGTCTTTGTGCATTTCCACGCGGCATTTGACGATTTCCAATTTTTCGGCGGCGCACACAAGATTGCGGCGGTTAATCAGAATTTGCCCGTCGCGCGCCATGGCTTTGAGGCGGCGTTCAAAAAATTCGTATTCGCCCTCGCTGATGGACAGCTGTTGGGCGAGGCTGGGGATTTTTTGCGGCACGCCTGCGGTTTCTAGGAGCTGGATTATCCATTCGCGGCTGGGCAAGGGGTGGGGGTATTTTTGTTGTTCACGCGCCAGATAGGGGTCTTGGGCGCGTAGGCTGGTGTTTTTGCTTTTGGTTGTTTTGTTTGTTTTACTTGTTTTGTTTTTGGTTTTTGCCATTTCGGTGTAAATCCTTGTTGTGATTATGGGTTTTTGTCAGATGTGTACTTTAACGGAAAATGGGATGCGGGGGAAGTTTCAGGCTGCCTGAATAGGGGAATTGGGGGCGGAGTGTGGTTTTTGCGGGATGAGGCAGCCTGAAAACTAGACATAGTGTGTTTTCGGCTTGCCGATGTTGCAGCCTGTGCCGTTTTATGCGCCGTTTGGCGACAAGCCGCCGCCGCTCCATATTTGGGTTTTAGCTTCGCAACTCCGCTTCGCTACGCAGGCTGCCTATGCGCGATAAGGCAGCCTGCGTAGCGAAGCTAAAACGCTGGTTTGCGGCTAAAACGTGGCGCACACAATCACGCCGCCCATGCCTGCTTGCGGCGACAGGTGGAAAATCTGCCAGTTTTCGCCGCTGTGGATGTAATACGACAGATTGGGGAAATCGGCGGCAATGCGCGGGGGCAGCGAGGCGAGGTCGTATTCGTATAAATCAAACAAAATGTTGTGCGGATAAAAGCCGTTAAGCGAAAAATCTACCACGCCGGTGAACTCGCAGTCTTCGTGTTCATCAAAGCTCAAAATCAGTTTGTCTTCGTGCGGGATATGGCGGATGGCGGTGAGGCGGGCGTTGGCGTAGCGTCGGGTGGCGGTCATGTTGGGTGGTTGGGCTGGTAAACGAAAGGCGGCATTGTAGCCTGAAACTTTTGCGCGCGGCAGTTTTTCGCCCTACAATCGGCGCGTTTTTTGTTTTGAAAACAGGATGAAATGGCTAAAAAAATACTGGTTTTGTCGCCGTCGTGGATTGGCGATTGCGTGATGACGCAGCCGATGTTGCGCCGCTTGAGCGAATTGCATCCCGATTGCGTGATTGATGTGTTTGCACCCAAGTGGTCGCAAGCGGTGTATCGGCGCATGGACGAGGTGAACGAGATTTTGGACAACCCGTTCGGGCACGGCGCGTTGCAACTGCGCGAGCGTTGGCGCGTGGGGCGGATGCTGGGCAAGCGCGGTTACGACCAAGTGATTGCCACCGCAGGCAGCCTGAAAATGGGTTTTTTGGCGTTTGCCACGGGCATCAGGCAGCGCACGGGCTATGTGGGCGAGCAGCGTTATGGGCTGCTGAACGACATCCGCAAGCTGGATAAGGCGGCGTTGCCGCTGATGGTGGACCGGTACACCGCGCTGGCGCACGAATCGCAGGCGGCGTTTAACGGGCAATCTTCGCAGCCCAGTTTTACCATTAGCGCGGCAAGCCAAGCGGCGGCGTTGGCGGCGCATGGGCTGGATTTGGACAAGCCTGTGATTGCGTTTTGCCACGGCGCGGAATACGGCGTGGCGAAGCGTTGGCTGCCGCGCCACTTTGCCGCCACGGCGCAGCATTACGCGCAACGCGGTTATCAGATTTGGCTGTTTGGCTCGCACAAAGATTTTGCTTTGGGCGAGGAGATTAACCGGCTTTCAGGCTGCCTGTGCACCAATTTATGCGGCAAAACGAGCTTGGACGAAGCGATTGATTTGCTCGCCTGCGCCGACACCGTATTTTGCAACGACAGCGGCTTGATGCACCTTGCGGCGGCGGTGGGCTGCAAGCTGGTGGCGATTTACGGCTCATCCAGCCCCGAACACACGCCGCCGTTGAGCGACAAGGCGAAGATTGCCACGCTGAATTTGGCTTGCAGCCCGTGTTTTAAACGCGAATGCCCGCTGGGGCATTTTGATTGCATGACCAAATTGCTGCCTGAGAAGGTGATTGCGATTGCTCAGGAGTAGGTTTCAGGCTGCCTGACGGTTTAAGAGCAGCCTGAAAACGAGCAAGGCAAATTTCAGCGAAGCGAAAACCATGTTTCAATCAAAAGGCAGCCTGAAAGCGGGTTTTACGAGCTTCTGCGAAGCTAAAACGCCATTTCTACGCTTTCAGGCTGCCTATTTTTATTCAGATACTACTGCTTACTGCTGCGGTTGAACCAGCTTAATCAAGCCGTCGCCCAAATAACCGCCTTGCTCAAAGCCGGGCAGCACAAAGAAATAGCCGCCGCCAAACGGCTTGATGTACTCTTCCAGCGGCTCGCCGTTAAGCAGACTTTGCACAAAAATAAAGCCGTCTGCCAAATTCGCCTGATACATGGTCAAAATCAAGCCCACATCCAGCTGCTTGGCGGTGGACAAGCCCAGCGAGTAGTTATAAGGGCGGCGGTAAAGCTGGTGCCGTTTCAAAAACTCGGGGTCGCGCGGGTTGGCAAGGCGCATATGGCTGTCTTTGGGAATGCGTTTGCCGTCCGGATCGCTGGCGTAGTCGGGCGCGTCGTGTTCGTGTTTTTTGCCCAGCGGTGCGGCGGAGTATTTGGCGCGCCCGAAGATGTCTTGTTGTTCTTGCAGGGGGGTTCTGTCCCAAAATTCTACCATTTGGCGAATGATGCGTATGGCTTGGTAGGTGCCGTTTTTTGCCCATGCGGGTTCGTCTTGGCTGTTTTCGGTGATGCCTGTCCACAGCATGGTGTCGGCGACTTTGGGATCGCGGATATTGGGGTTGCCTGTGCCGTCGCGAAAGCCAAATAGGTTGCGGGCGGCAGCATCGGGGGCTTCGGTTTTCGGTGCCCAGCCGTCGATTGACCAGCGGATTGTAGCGACGTGGCTGGTGTTTTTGATGATGTCGCGCAGGGCGTTTTGGCAGGTTTCGGGGCTGAATGCGCTGATTTGTAGGCTGATGTCGCCGTCGCACCAATCGGCAACCAGTTTGTCGTTGGGAAAATCGCGCATTTCTTCCAAGCGCAGCGGTTTGTGTTTTGCCAAGCCAAAACGGTTGTCAAACAAGCTCACGCCCACGCCAACGGTAATCGTTAAGCCGTCGGGCGGCACTTGTTTGCCCAAAATGCCGCTGCTGGGCGGGGGCAGTTTGTCGTCAATATCGGCGATTTCGCCGCCTTGGGTGAGAAACTCTATGCGGGCGGTGAGCGTGCGGAAGAAGTTTTCCAGCTCTTTGGGCGTTTTGGCGAGCACGTCAAAGGCGCAGAGCGTGCCGAAGGGCTGTTCTTTATCGGGGGTAACGATGCCTGCTTGGTGTGCGCCGTGGCAGGGAATGCTGGTGTTGGAGTGTCCGCTGCCGCCGCAAGCGTCGTTGTTGGCGGGGGTGGGATTTGATGCGCCGCTGGCTGGGCTGTTGCTTGGGCTGGCGGCGGGCTGTTGTTGGCAGGCGATTAGGCTGCCTGTGGCTAGGGTTGCGCCAACAGCGGCGGCGGTTTTGAATAGGGTGCGTTTGCTGGGGGATTGGAGTTGTTCGCTCATGGTGGGTTTCCTTTTTTGTTGGGGGGTATGGTGCGGTTGCGTTGGGTGAATGGTTTTTAGCTACGCTGAACTTCGTTTCAGGCTGCCTTATGCGTTGCGATTGCGATATTTGGGCGCGGGCGCGACAGAATAGGCAGCCTGAAAACGGTATTCGCGTCTCTACGGCTTGCTGGCAAGCCGTGCGCTAGCAAAATAAATGTGAAAAGGCAGCCTGAAAAGCAATTGTGGGCTTTTCAGGCTGCCTTTGCTGGCTTATTTCAAGCCCAAGGTGCCGCGCAGTTGCGCTAGGTCTTCTGCCAGTGCGTTGATGGGCACTTGCAGGGCGTTGCGGTCTGCTTTGGTGAGTTTTTCGTAGTCGGCGTAGCTGCCGTCTGCGTTTTTGTATTTCGCCAAAATGTCGTTGACGGTTTTGAAGTTCGCGTCCACTTTATCCAGCAGGGCTTGGTTTTTCTCGGCGATTTGTGGGCGGAACAGCTCTACGATTTTTTGTGAACCGTCCATGTTGGCTTGGAAGTCGCTCAAATCAGTGTGGCTGTAACGGTCTTCTTCGCCTGTGATTTTGCTGCTGGCGACTTCTTCAATCAATTCTGCCGCGCCGCCGACTACTTTGCCCAGAGGGAATGACAAGGCATCAATTTCGGCTTGCAGTTTTTTCACGTCTGCCAGCAATTTATCGGCGGTGGCTTGCACGTCTTTCACGTCTTTTTGCACCCACAGCGCGTGTTCAATGCGGTGGAAGCCTGTGAACATGGAATCTTTTGCGCCCAGTTTGAAGTCGTCTTCGCGCGCGTCAATGGCGGGGTCTAGCTCGTTAAACAATTCGGCAATCGGCTCAACGCGCTCGTAGTGCACGCGGGTGGAAGCGAACAGTGATTTGGCTTTGTCAATATCGCCCGCTTTCACGGCGGCAACAAAGGCTTCGGTTTTGGTTACCAGCTCTTTGGCTTCGCCTTGAACGTATTTTTTGTATTCGCCGAGTGGTTGCGCCAATTTTTCCAGCGCGGCTTCATCGGTGGTGTCTTTAAAGCCGCTGTCGGTAACAATCAGCTTGCCGCGCGGGTTGGTGAGCAGGCCGCAAGTCATTTCGTATTCGCCCGGTAGCAGGGTAATGGTCATTTTGTCAGACAGCGATGGGGCGATGTTTTCGCGCTCGTCCACCACCATCACGCCTTTCAAGATTTCCCATTCCAGCTTGCGGGTGCTGTCGTTTTTAATTTGGAACACGGTTTGACCGCTGGGCACGGTGATTTGCATCGGTTCGCAAGCGTGGTCGTTCACAGCAACGGAAATGCTGCCATCGGCATTGCGTGGGGTTTCGCCAGCGGGCGCAGAAGCAGCAGCTTGGGAAGCCGCGCCAGATGCTGCACTAGGCGCAGGCTCGGATTTTTTGCTTTCGGGCGGTTGGCAAGCGGTCAAAGCAACCAAGGCAGCCAAAGTTACAACGGATAAATATTTTGCTTTCATAAAACATTCCTTTAAGAAAATAAAACAAACAAAGGTTTCAGGCTGCCTTTTGCTGCCTGAAAAACAAGTACAACACAGTAATCAAATACGCAAAGTACAAGACCAAATCGCTCACAACAGGGTGGTCGGTGTAGCCGAAAAAGCCGCCCATCAACACACCCATCACGCTGTCGTTGTGCAAAATATGCGAGCTGTCAAACACAATAGTTTGCCCGATATTCCACACACCCGCTTCATGCAGCGCACGGAATGCGCCCGCCAGCAATCCTGCGGCGACAAAAATCAGCAGCACGCCCGTCCATTGGAAAAACTTGCCCAGATTGATTTTCACGCCGCCTTTGTAAATCAAATAGCCGATTACGGCGGCAGCAACCAAGCCCAACACCGCGCCAAGCGGCATTTCTGCGGTGGGCGCTTGGTTAAACACTGCAATCAAGAAAAACACGCTTTCCAAGCCTTCGCGCGCCACGGCTAAAAACGCCATACTCACCAACGCCCAGCCATGCCCTTCGCCGCGCTGCAACGCGCTGCTCACCGATTGCTGCAACGATTGTTTCAGGCTGCGTGAAGCTTTTTTCATCCACAGAACCATGTAAGTGAGCATCGCAACGGCAAACAAGCCCAGCGCGCCCACCACAAATTCCTGTTGTTTTTGCGGGATTTCGCCTGTTTTATTGTGAATCCACAAGCCCAATCCCAAACACATCAACGCGGCAAGCACCACGCCCGCCCACACTTTCGGCATCATGTGCGAATAACCCGACTGCTTTAAAAAGCCAGCCACAATGCCAACAATCAAAGCCGCCTCAATGCCCTCACGCAGCATGATGAGAAACGCCACTAACATAAATTTTCCTATTCTTACAAAAAATAGCGAAGCGCGGATTATACGGATGTTGAGTAGCAAATACAAATCGTTCTTAATATCTAAAAATAAAATAAGGCTCAACAAAAGAGGCTGTTTGGATTGGCATCAGCCGATTTGTTGAGCCATGTTTTTCATTTTAAAGCGAAATACAAGCGTGCTACATTTTCCGCTGCCGATTGCAAATTCGCCCTGCCATGCTGCAACGTGGCTTCCAAGGTGTCTAACTGGCGAATAATCGGGAACACCGCGTCAATGCCGCAATCGTAAACAGCGGGATAATCGGCGCGCAGGCAGCCCACCAAGGCAATCACGGGCTTGCCAAACTGTTTCGCCACCCGCGCCACGCCAACAGGCGTTTTGCCGTGCACGCTTTGCGCATCCATCCGCCCTTCGCCTGTAATCACCCAATCGGCATCGCGAATTTGGTCGGCGAGCTTGACGTAATCAATCACAATTTGCACGCCCGATTTCAGCTGCGCTTGTGGCAACAGCAACACGCCGCCACCCATGCCGCCAGCCGCGCCCGTGCCTGCGCCGCTGGCAATGTCTTTGCCTGCATCGCGTTGAATGATTTGGGCAAAATGCGCCAGATTGGCATCCAGCGTGCGCACCATTTCGGGCGTTGCGCCTTTTTGCGGAGCGAACACCGCCGCCGCGCCTTTTTCGCCGCACAGCGGATTGTTCACATCGCAAGCCACTTCCAGCGTGACCTGCTGCAAACGCGCATCCAAGCGGGAAAAATCCGCCCGCGCCAGTTGCGCCAAACTGCCGCCGCCGTAGCCAATGGCTGCGCCGTGTTCATCCAGCAAATCTGCGCCCAAGGCTTGCAGCATCCCCGCGCCGCCATCGTTGGTTGCGCTGCCGCCGATGCCGAGCAGGATTTTTTCCACGCCGTGATTCAACGCCGCCAAAATCAATTCGCCTGTGCCATAGCTGGTGGTGATGAGCGGATTGCGCTCGCCGGGCGGCACCAGATGCAAGCCCGAAGCTGCTGCCATTTCAATAATCGCGGTTTTGCCGTCGCCCGAAATGCCATAGTGCGCGGCGATGCGATTGCCAAGCGGCGCGGTTACTTCGGCGGTGTGCAGCGTGCCAGCGGTGGCATCAACCAGCGATTGCACCGTGCCTTCGCCACCATCCGCCATCGGGATTTTGACGTATTGGGCATCGGGCATAATGGCTTTTAAGCCCGCTTCAATCGCCTCGGCGACTTCCAGCGCGGTGAGGCTTTCTTTAAAGGAATCGGGCGCGATGATGATTTTCATGGGGGTGTCCTTGTTGGTTTGGGGAAAGCGCAAGGCTTGCGGGCAAGCCGTAGGGGGCGCGGGGGGTGTTTTAGCTTCGCAACTCCGCTTCGCTACGCAGGCTGCCTTATGTTGCGCCCGCGTTTAAGCGGGGCGAGGGGGAGGCAGCCTGAAAAGGAGTTTGGGGTGTAGGGTGGGCAACGGGCTGCCCAGCAAATGTTTTCCATTAGCTACGGTAGGCAAGCGAGTTGCCCATCCTACACACTTGTTGCAAACAGCCCTAGCAAGTAGGGTGTGTGCCGTAGGCACGCACGCGGGCTTAGGTTGAGATTTTTCAAACCGCGTGCGTGGCAGAGCCACACACCTTACGGCGCGAAACCGTTTTCAGGCTACCTCAATGTTTTCGCCTGCGTTTGAGGCAGCCTGAAATCTTTACAAAACCTGCAACCGATGGAGCGTCGGCGGCTCGCCGACATCTTGCTAACCAACAAACCACGTTGAATTAACTGTTTGGCGACGAGCCATCGCCGCTCCATTGCGTTTCAGGCTGCTTTATCTTACGCCTGCATTTGGGCAAGTAAGTAGGGTGTGCGGCGCAGGCAGCCACACACAGTTTAGCCATGCTGAATAAATGGTGCGTGGCAAAGCCACACACCCTACGCCAATCTAGCGGCGCGAAACTGTTTTCAGGCTGCCTCAATATTTTCGCCTGCGTTTGAGGCAGCCTGAAAATATTTCCCTTGGCTACGGCGGGCAAACGAGTTGCCCACCCTACGGCTAAACGCGGGCGCGATAGTGGGCAGCCTGAAAATTGTCCACGCGCCCTTACGGCTTGCTGGCAAGCCGTGCTCTGGCTAAACCTAGCTGAGGCAGCCTGAAATGGGTAATCCTGTTTTCAGGCTGCCTCTGCGCATCAAAGCAGCCTGAAACCAAACCGCCTAGCCAAACCAGCGAAACACGCCAAAAATCAAGGTGGAGACGACCGTCATAATAAAGCCCACCGCGGTTTCATAAGGGATAACTTTCAGCCGCTCTTTAATCGCCATGCCCACGCTGCCGCCTGTGGCGTGGAAGAATGAGCCGTGCGGCATATGGTCAAACACCGTTGCCCCTGCGTGAATCATCGCTGCGCCTGCCAAGCTGCTGATGCCCAAATCCAGCAGCGTGCCGCTGAATACGTTGGATGCAACGGCGGTGCCTGCAGTGGTGGAAGCGGTCGCCAGCGACATCAGGCTGCCTGAAACGGGGGCGAGCAGATAGGCGGGCAAGCCCGAAGCGGTGAGCGAATCAATCAACACGTCTTTCAAGCCTGAATTGCCGATAATCCCCGCCAGCGCGCCCGTGCCCAGCAGCATAATCGCCACGCCCGACATTTTGCCCAAGCCGCTTACGGCGTAATCGTTGATTTTGCTAAACCGCCCCATAATGATTGCGCCCACCAAACCGCCCACAGGCAAAGCAATCAGCGGGTCGATTTTAATATCCGCAATCGGGCGCAACGCCAGCAACACAATGGCGACCACGGGCGCAGCAATCGCGGCGGCAAAAGAGGGATAGTGCCCATCGGGCGTGTGCGCCATCGCTTCTTCGGGCGCGACCGCCGTGCCTGTTTTGGTTAGGCGTTTGGCAAGCAAATAGGTTAGCGCCAGCCCGAAAACCGCGGGAATAATGCCCGCCACCATCACCGAGGTAAGCGGTATTTTAAACGTGTCGGAAGCGGCAATCGCATTGGGGTTGGGCGACATCAGATTGCCCGCTTTGCCGCCGCCAATCATCGCCACCAAAATCGCCATTTTGGACAAATCCACGCGCTGCGCCAAAGCCAGCGCAATCGGCGACACGGTAATCACGGCAACGTCAATAAACACACCCACCGCCGTTAAAATCAGCGTGGCAACGGCTAATGCCAGCAAGGCGCGGGTTTCGCCCAGCTTTTTCACGATGGTTTCGGCGATGACGGTTGCCGCGCCCGATTCAATCAACACGCCTGCCAACACGCCCGCCGCCAAAATCCGCATCACGGCGGTGGTGATGCCTTTGGCGCCGTCAATCATCAGCGTAACGGTTTGCACCAAATCCGCGCCGCCCACCAAGCCGCCAATCAACGCGCCTGCCATCATGCCGTAAACAGGCGGCACTTTTCGCAAAATCAAACCAATGGCAACCACCAATGCCACGATTGCGCCCAATGCGCTTACAGAAACGGTCATTCTTTTCTCCTTAGGATGTAGTGAGATGTAGTCGCGTATGTTAAGGATGTGTAAGCGTGTGTGTCAAATGCTTTACAAAAAAAGGATGACTAAAATATTTAGTCATCCTGATTTTGCTGTAAACAGCGCGGCAAAGCGTGGTTTTAGCCGTTATTCAATTGTGTATTGAATCGTTACCACCAGCCGCACTTTTTTCTCAATCGTGCTGGTGCTGTAACTGCCGCCGTAGCTGTCGTCTCCGTCTTCATCGGTTACGCCTGCGGCTTTGATGTCAAACGAGCCTTGCGAGGCGGAAGTCATCGCGCCCACGCGGGCGTTGCCTGTTTTGGCGAACTCATCGGCGCGCACTTTCGCATCTTGCGTGGCTTTGGCGATTAAATCGCGCTTAATGCTTTCCAAATTGTCCAAAAAGTATTTGGGTTCGCCAAAGGTGATGTTTTCGTTTTCGGCGCGCAAGCCTTGGATGGCGGACAGGGCTTTTTGCAGCGCGGCGAGGTCTTTGGTGGTTACGGTGATGTAGCGCGCGGCATCGTAGCCGTTTTTGCGCGTGCGCTCGCGTCCGTTGTCATCGTAATAGCTTTCGCTGTGGCCGGATACGTCCACTTCCCCCAGCTGCAAGGCATCATCGGGGAACCCTTGCTTTTTCAAAAAGCCTTGGAGCACGGCAAGGTTTTTCTTGTTGGCTTTAAGCGCGGCGGCATAATCCTGCCCCCATGCTTCCACGCCCACGCGCCATGTGCCGAGTGTGGCGTTGTGTTGCGCTTCGGCTAACCCTTTCACGGTAATCGTGCCGGGTTGGCGCAGGTTTTTGAATTGCGCCCCCAGCAGCCCTGCGCCTGATGCGATGCCCGCGGCGAGAATGATGGCGGGGAGAATTTTGTTGTCGCTCATCGTGCTATCCTTTCACAAAAAAAAAAACACACAAAAAACAATCGCTAAGCCGCTATTATGCGCTTTTCAAACTGCCTTTATCAACCATGCTGCGGCTTGGGCTAGCCGCTGCGGCACATTGTCAAAATGCCCGCCTGCGTTGATTTCCAGCGTGGTGGGGCAGGCGTATTGCTGCCAACAGGCGAACACGGCTTCGGTGGCGGTTTGCACGGCGGCCATGCGCGGGTTGCGGCTTTGCGCTTCTTTGCCGCCCAGCGAGAAATACACGGCTTGCGGCAGCGTTTCGGGCGTGTGCGTGGCAACAAAATCGCCCCAGCCGTCAAACCATAGGCTGCCTGAAACGCTGGCGATGCGTTGGAAAAAATCGCTGCGGTAGGCGGCATAGAGCGCGAACAGCCCCGCCAGCGAGTAGCCGAGCAAGCCGCGCCATTGCGGCTGCAAACCGAGTTCGCGCTCGGCTTCGGGCAGGATTTGTTCGGTTAATTGGCGCAGGGTTTCGTCTGCGCTGCCGCCAAAATCTGCGCCTTTGGCAAACAGCTTGGGCGCGCGCCACGGGGTGAAGGCGTGTTCCCAGTGGGCTTCGGGCAGGGCAAGTAGTGCGATGTAGTCGGGCAGCAGTGCAGCGAGCGCGTCGGCTTCGGCGGGGCTGTCGGGGAACATCAGCAGCGTGGGGGCATCGGGGCGGTGGCGGGCGGGGAGGTAGGCGGTGAGTTCGCGGTTTTGCAGGGTGAGGGTGTTTCGGGTCATAAGGAGCTATCGGTTGGAATGGAAAGGCAGCCTGAAAACGGCTTGGGGTTATTGGGGCTTTTTGAACACGTTAACAGCAATCAAAAGCATCACAGCAAACCACAGCAGCAGCGATGTGGGTAATTCGCCCGTGTGTCGCCACGCTAAAATCAGGCTCAACAGCGGCGGAAAAATGGCAACGGCAAATGCTGCCTGTTTCCAGCGTTTCAAATGGTTGGCTTGCTGGGCGCGTTGCGCGAGTGCGCATTGTTGCGCGGTTTGGATGATTTGGGTTGGGGTATGGTTCGGCATAAAAGTTCCCAAAGGCAGCCTGAAAACGGCTAAAACGGCACGGCTCAACCCGTTTTCAGGCTGCCTATTAAACGATAAACAGCCGCGCCGATGAGTGCGCACCATTTTAATCATTGTTTAATTGTGTTAAAAGTAACACGCTTTATGTTAACGATTAATGCCATGTTCACCGACACCCACACCCATCTCACCCACCCCGCCCTGTTTTTCAGGCTGCCGCAAATCATCGCCCAAGCCCGCGCCGCACAGGTGAGCCAGTTTATCGTGCCCACCGCCGAACACGCCGATTGGGCAAACGCGCTCGCGTTGTTGAGGCAGCCTGAAATCCGCGCCATCGCGCTGGGCATCCATCCGTGGTATGCCGAGCAAGCCAACGCCAGCGTGTTGCACGAATTGGCGCAGCATTTGGCGCAACAGCCTGCGCTGCTGGTGGGCGAAATCGGCTTGGATTTTTACGATAAAACCGAGCCGCCCGCACGCCGCGCCGCGCAAATCCAAGCCTTCCAAGCCCAGCTTGCGCTTGCCCAGCAATATCGCCGCCCGATTATTCTGCACAATCTGCGCGCCACCGCCGCCATCGTCCAAGCCATCCAGTCGGCAAAATTCACGCAAGGCGGCATCGCCCACGCCTTTTCAGGCAGCCTAGAAGAAGCGCGGCTGCTGATGCAACGCGGCTTCAAAATCGGCATCGGCTCGCTGCTGCTCAACCCGCGCGCCAAAAAAGCCCGCATTGCCGCGCAGCAGTTGCCGTTGGACACTTTGTTATTGGAAACCGACAGCCCGTTTGGGCAGCCTGAAAAGCAAAACACGCCTGCCAACGTGTTGCGCGTTGCCCAAATCGTTGCCGAATTGCGTGGCATGACGCTGGATGAACTGGCGGGCGCGTGTGAACAGAATTTAGCGGCGTTGCTGGAACGATAGGCAGCCTGAAACACAAAATGGAGCGGCGACGGCTCGTCGCCAAAGAGCATGTTTAATGTGTAACAGCTTTACGGGTTGGCACCATGTCGACGAGCCGCCGACGCTCCATTGATTACAGCTCTTACAAAGACGGCAGCCTGAAATAATAGGCAGCCTGAAAATTAAGCGCAGCCACGCCATCCTTGCAAAACTTAACACGCCGCGCCTACAATCCCCACCATTTCCCCACCCCAAAAAGGAACGCCCACCATGCCCGTTTACAACTTCTCATCAGGCCCCGCCACCCTGCCCGAAAGCGTGCTGCGCACCGCCCAGCAAGAAATGCTGGACTACAACGGCACAGGCATATCCGTGATGACTATGTCGCACCGCTCCGATGCCTTTCTCAGCATCCTGCACCACGCCGAGCAAGACCTGCGCAGCCTGATGAACATCCCCGGCAACTACAAAATCCTATTTTTGCAAGGCGGCGCATTGGCGCAGTTCACCCAAGTCGCCCTCAACCTCGCGCAAAACCATCAGCGCGTAGATGCCGTGATTACAGGCAACTGGTCGCGCATCGCCGCCGAGCAAATGGGCAAACTCTCGCCGCATCTCAATGTTCACATCGCCGCGCACGGTGGCGAACAGTTCAACTACACCAACCTGCCCGCGCCCGAAACATGGGACATCAGCCCCCAATCCGCCTTTGTGCATTATGTGATTAACGAAACCGTCAACGGCGTGCAATACCACCCCGTCCCCAAGCTCGGCAGCGACGCGCCGCCCGTGGTATGCGACTTTTCCTCCGAAATCCTGTCGCGCCCGATTAACGTGTCCGACTTCGGCGTGATTTACGCAGGCGCGCAAAAAAACATCGGCATGGCGGGCGCAACCGTGGTCATCATCCGCGAAGATTTGCTGCAACGCTGCACCGACCGAATCCCCAACGTGTGGAACTACCAAGTCCACCTAGACCGCAACGGCATGTACAACACCCCCTGCACCTACGCCGTCTACATCGCAGGCTTGGTGTTCCGCTGGCTGCAAACCCAAGGCGGTGTGGCAAAAATCGCCGCCGTCAACGAACGCAAAGCCGCCCTACTCTACCAAACCATAGACCAAAGCGGCGGCTTCTACCAAAACCCCATCGCCCCCGAAGCCCGCTCGCGCATGAACGTGATTTTCAGCACGGGCAACCCCGAGCTAGACGCGCGTTTCATCCAAGAAGCCGCGCTAAACGGCATGCAATCGCTGGCGGGCTACAAAACCATCGGCGGCATGCGCGCCAGCATCTACAACGCCATGCCGCTCGCAGGCGTGGAAACGCTGGCGAGCTTTATGCGTGAATTTCAGCGCAAGAATGGGTAATGATAGTTTTCAGGCTGCCGCATAAATGGAGCGGCGACGGCTCGTCGCCAAAAGACTAATCGCGCGTTAAACCTCAACTTTTGCCAGCGCACGGCTTGCCAGCAAGCCGTAAGAACGCGGGGTAACCATTTCAGGCTGCCAATATTTTCGCCCGCGTTCATTATGATGCCGCATTCGTTTGTTTTCAGGCTGCCTTTGGATTGCACCGCAAAAGGCAGCCTGAAACCTTTGCCAAACCTGTAACCGATAGCCCGTCGGCGGCTCGCCGACATCTTGCCAACCAGCAAAGTCCATTGAATACACATTTGGCGACGAGCCGTCACCGCTCCATCGCGCATCTCATTTTCAGGCTGCCTTTAAGTAAACAAAGGCAGCCTGAAACCCCATCCCCCTGTTACAAAAACATTTCAGGCTGCCTTATGGAACAAACCCAAAGGCAGCCTGAAAACATCCGTCAACGCTTACGCTTCAACGCTCTGCAACAATTCCTGCAATTCCCCCGCCTCAAACATCTCCGCCAAAATATCCGCCCCGCCGATAAATTCGCCTTTCACATAAAGCTGCGGAATCGTAGGCCAGTTGCTAAATTCCTTAATGCCTTGGCGCACTTCATCGTTTTCCAACACGTTCACCGTGGCAAAGCTCTCGCAGCCTGCCGCTTTCAAAATTTGCACCGCGCGAGAAGAAAACCCACATTGCGGAAACTGCTTCGTGCCTTTCATAAATAAAACAATCGGATGCGTGGTAACCACTTCTTTAATCTGCTCTTGAATGCTCATTGTTGTGTCCTTTGATAGGGTGTGAAAAAACCGCGATTATAGCGATTTTTCAGGCTGCCTGTGTTAAGATTTGCCCCCTCTTTTTAACACAACGAGCATCCCCATGACCCACCGCATCCTCACAGGCGTAACCACCACAGGCATCCCCCATCTGGGCAACTATGTAGGCGCCATTCGCCCCGCCATCCGCGCCGCCGCGCAAGACAACGCCCAATCCTACCTCTTTCTCGCCAACTACCACGGCATCATCAAATGCCACGACCCAGCGATGATAGACGAATCCACCCGCGCCGTCGCCGCCACATGGCTCGCCTGCGGCTTGGACACCGAACGCACCACGTTTTACCGCCAATCCGACATCCCTGAAATCCTAGAACTCAACTGGATTTTAACCTGCATCACCGCCAAAGGCTTGATGAACCGCGCCCATGCCTACAAAGCCTCTGTGGACAAAAATATCGCCGAAAATCAAGACCCTGATTACGAAATTGAAATGGGCTTATACAGCTACCCAATCTTAATGACCGCCGATATTCTGATGTTCAAAGCCAACAGCGTGCCCGTCGGGCGCGACCAAATCCAACACGTTGAAATGGCGCGCGACATCGCCCAACGCTTTAACCATCGCTTTGGCAAAGAGATTTTCGTGTTGCCCGAAGCCGCAATTGATGAAAACGTGCAACTGCTGGTGGGGCTGGACGGGCGCAAAATGTCCAAATCCTACGGCAACACCATCCCGCTGTTTCAA
Organism: Kingella bonacorsii; assembly: GCF_016623605.1. Classification (NCBI taxonomy): domain Bacteria; kingdom Pseudomonadati; phylum Pseudomonadota; class Betaproteobacteria; order Neisseriales; family Neisseriaceae; genus Kingella; species Kingella bonacorsii. The sequence goes on from NZ_JAEHNZ010000001.1 coordinate 613,794, forward strand.
ACGCCCAAGCAACGGCAAAAATCGGTGAACAAAATCGTAACCAACCTCAAAGAGCCGGGCGAACCCAAGCAAAAAGACGAAAGCCCGCTGTTTGAAATCTACCAAGCATTCAGCACGCCAGAAGAAACGCGCGAATTTGAAAAAATGCTCAACGAGGGCTTGGCTTGGGGCGAAGCCAAAAAACTGCTCGCTGCCAAAATCGGCGCAGAGTTAGACGACAAAACCGATGTGTACAACGATTTGATTGCCCACCCCTCGCGCATCGAAGACATCTTGCAAGCGGGCGCAGCCAAAGCCCGCGCCGAAGCGAAAGAACTGCTGGCAGAAGCCAAAGACGCGGTGGGCATTCGCACGCTGAAATAGTGTTAAGCTCCTGCTAGGCAGTGCGCTTGTTTTTGCCCATGCTTGCCCCATTTTCAGGCTGCCTTTGGCTAATGCAATAGGCAGCCTGAAACCCTAAACCTCACATTCATAAGGAAAAACAAAATGGCTCAACATCATAAACTCATCATCCTCGGCTCAGGCCCCGCAGGCTATACCGCCGCCATCTACGCCGCGCGCGCCAATTTGCAGCCCGTTATCATCACAGGCATGGCGCAAGGCGGGCAGTTGATGACCACCACCGAAGTGGACAACTACCCTCCGTTTCCCGATGGCGTGCAAGGTCCTGAATTGATGGAGCAATTTTTGAAACACGCTGAACGCTTTGGCACGCAAATCGTGTTTGACCAAATCAACAGCGTGGATTTGCAACGCCGCCCGTTCACGCTCAAAGGCGACATGGGCGAATACACCTGCGACGCGCTCATCGTGGCAACAGGCGCATCCGCCAAATATTTGGGCTTGCCCAGCGAAGAAACGTTTGCAGGGCGCGGCGTATCCGCTTGCGCCACTTGCGATGGCTTTTTCTATAAAGGTCAAGATGTTGCCGTGGTGGGCGGCGGCAACACGGCGGTGGAAGAAGCGCTGTATCTGGCCAACATTGCCCGCAGCGTTACCCTAATCCACCGCCGCGACACGTTCCGCGCAGAAAAAATCATGGTAGAAAAACTGATGAAGCGCGTGGACGAAGGCAAAATCATCCTGAAAACCAATGCCCAGCTTGCCGAAATTTTGGGCGACGACGCGGGCGTAACCGGCGCGCACTTGCAAAACAACGATGGCAGCAGCGAAGACATCGCAGTAAAAGGCGTGTTCATCGCCATCGGGCACCAGCCAAACACCGAAATCTTCAAAGGGCAGCTGGACATGGATGCCACGGGCTACCTGATTACGCGCGGCGGCAATGATGGCAACACAGGCGCAACCAATGTGGACGGCGTGTGGGCGGCGGGTGATGTGAAAGACCATGTGTATCGCCAAGCGATTACCAGCGCGGCAAGCGGTTGCCAAGCGGCGTTGGATGCGGAACGCTGGCTGGATAGTCAGGCATAAGCGCACAGGCAGCCTGAAAACCATTTTTGCGGTTTCGGGCTGCCTTAGCGTTTTAAATATACGGCGTAGAGTGCATGGCAAAAAATCATGCGCCCTTGTTTGCCAACCCCAAAGGCAGCCTGAAACGCCCTATCCCTTTTCAGGTTGCCTATTCCCCAAAATCCGAAACCTTCGCCAACCCTGCAACCGATGGAGCGTCAGCAGCTTACCGACCTATTTTCAATCAACCCAATCATGTTGAATCAACTATTTGGCGACGAGCCGTCGCCGCTCCATGTTAGATTTCAGGCTGCCTCATCCCCGCAATCCCTTCTACCCATCATGCCCCAAACCCTTATCCTGCAATCGCCCCACCTCGCCCGCGCCGCGCTGCCCATCAGCCGCCACTATTTTGACCTGCCCGCCACGCTGCCTAACGACATCCTTCGCCTGCCCACTCATGGCGATTACCCCCGTCTGCCCGCCGCAGCCGCCGCTGAATTTCAGCAACAGCAAATTGACTACGCCCTAATCCCCGACACGCCGTTTGCCGCGTTAAAACTGGTAGTCAGCGATATGGACAGCACCTTAATCACCATTGAGTGCATTGACGAAATCGCCGCGAGCGCGGGGCTCAAAGACCAAATCGCCGAAATCACCGAACGCGCCATGCAAGGCGAATTGGACTTTGAACAATCGCTGCGCCATCGCGTCGCTCTGCTGCAAGGGCAGCCTGAAAACCGGCTTGCCGAAGTGTATGAACACAAACTCGCGCTCTCAGAAGGCGCGGAAGACTTTATCCGCGACTGCCAAGCGCACGGCATCCGATTTTTGCTGGTATCGGGCGGCTTCACTTATTTCACCGACCGCCTGCAATCCCGCTTGGGGCTGGATTGGGCGTTTGCCAACCAGCTTGAAATTGTGGATGGCAAGCTCACGGGCAAGGTGCTGGGCAGCGTGATTGATGCGCAAGCCAAAGCCGATTTGCTCAACCAACACCGCCAAGCCCTCGGCGCCACGCGCGAGCAAGTTTTGGCGATTGGCGATGGCGCAAACGACATCCCTATGCTGCAAGCCGCAGGCTTTGGCGTGGCGTATCATGCCAAGCCCAAAACCCAAGCGGCGGTGTCCATTGCCATCAGCCATCACGGCTGGGAAGCGGTGCGGCGGTTGTTTACATGATTTCGCATGTTAAGGCAGCCTGAAACGAAGTTCAGCGTAGCTAAAACACCCATAACGTCATCCCCCATCTCTTAACCATCAAAAGCAGCCTGAAACCATGACCCGCCTCGCTTACTACCGCAGCCAAATCCGCCAACTGCTCATCCTTTGGGCAAGCATCGTTATCCTGTTCTCCGCCGAGCGCTGGCTGATGTTCCGCCATTTCGTGCCCGATAGCATCCGCAGCCAGCCCCATCTGGAAACCGCCGCGCTGTTCACCAAAGGCTTGCTGTTTGACATCAAAGTCGCCAGCATCGCCGTCGCCCTGCCTTTTTTGCTGGGACTACTCAGCCTGCTGCATCCCGCCGCCGCCCGCCTGTGGCAGCGTTTTCAGGCTGCCTTTTTAGCCGCGCTGTTTGCCGTCGTCTTTGCCGCCGCTATCGGCAACTGGTTTTATTTCACCGTGTACGACCGCCAGTTTGACGTATTCATCTTCGGTCTGTTTGATGAAGACACCCGCGCCGTGGTCAAAACCATGTGGTCGGACTACCCCGTTATCCGCGGCTTCATCGGCTTAGCCGCCGCCATCGCGCTGTTCGCATGGCTGCTCAAACGCAGCACCCGCCGCATCAACCCGCAAGCCGCCGCGGGCAAAGGCGTGTGGTTTGCCGCCGTTTTGTTGCCGATTATCGCGCTGGCCATCGGCATCCGCGGCTCGTTTGGCAAGTTCCCGCTGCGCCAATCCGCCGTGTATATTTCCGCCGTGCAGCAAGTCAACAAGCTCGTGCCCAACGCGCTCACTTCGCTGAGCTGGGCGTGGAACGACTACCGCAACAGCAACCACTTCGCCCCCGTGTCCGAAGCCGAAGGCGCGAAAATCATCAGCCAGCTTATCGGCAAAACCACCAACGCCGATTTAAACCAATTTCTCCACACCACGCCGAAAAACCCCGCCGTAGAGCAACATCAGCCCAATGTAGTCTTCGCCGTGATGGAAAGCATGAGCGCGCACCTGCTCGCGTTCGACAACCCCGAGCGCAACCTATTAGGCAGCCTGAAAACCCATTTTCAGCAAGATTGGGTGTACCACAAATTCGTTTCCGAGGGCGACGGCACCAGCGACAGCCTGCACCGCTTCTTTATCCGCTCGCCGCGCAACAACATCAGCCAATCGCTCGCCAAAAACAAACCCTTCCCCACCAACCTGTTCACGCCCTATAAACAAGCGGGCTATCGCATTGTGTACATCACCGCAGGCAACGGCGGCTGGCGCGATTTTGACAACTTTATCCGTCATCTGGGCGCAGACGAAATCGTTGACGAAAACACCATCAAAACCCGCTATCCGCAAGCCGTTTCCGCCACATGGGGCATCCCCGACGAATACATGTTCCGCTACGCCGCCGATGAACTCAAACGCGCCGAGCAAGACGGCAAGCCCGTGTTTATCATGCTGCTTTCCATCACCAACCACCCACCCTACCAACTGCCCGCCCCGCATCAACGCCAAAACTTCCACCTCACCGCCCAAGAGCAAAGCCGCCTATCCAGCCTAGCCCAAGGCGACACCCTCAACGAAGTGTTCAACACCTACAAATACAGCAACGACCAACTGGGCAACTTCGTCAGCCAAGTGAAACAAACCAGCCCACACACCATCATCGCCGCCACGGGCGACCACAACATGCGCGCCATCAGCTATCCCGCCTTGCAAGACACCGCGCTGGGGCACGGCGTGCCGTTTTACCTGTACGTTCCCCCAGAATACCGCGCAGGGGCGCAATACCAACCCGAGCGCGCAGGCTCGCACAAAGACATCGTCCCCACGCTGTACGCGCTCAGCCTGTCGCAAGCTCAGTTTTACCAAACAGGCTGCAACCTCACCGCCCCCGCCGAAACCGCCGACAACCCGTTCTGCGGCTACGGCTACAACCCCGAAGTCATCCTCACCGACAACGGCTTTTACAACACCAAAAACCAGCAATACCGCACATGGCAAAACGGCGACACCCTGATTGCCAACCCGCAACCCAGCACCCCCAGCCCCGCCGACCAACAAATCATCCAACAAGCCATCGCCAACAGCCCATTTTTAGAATGGCAGCTCAACCGCATCGTGGCAGGGACAAAATAGCGCGGGGACTGCGCTTGTTGATTTGGTAAACAAGCAAGGCAGCCTGAAAACCCAATCGTAGGGTGTGCAGCTTTACTGCGCACACCGTCAAAGGCAGCCTGAAAAGCCAAAATGGAGCGTCGGCGACTTGACGACAAAGCCAACCAAGCAGTAAACACCCGTTTTCAGGCTGCCTAAATGGCTTGGCTTAATACCCCCCTTATTCCATACAACAGAGGCAGCCTGAAAACCCATCCCCCATCCCCCCGTTTTCAGGCTGCCCCAACATCCCCCAAAGGACCCCCATGAACATCAAACTCATCGTCGGGCTTGGCAACCCCACCGCCGAATACGAACACACCCGCCACAACGCAGGCTTTTGGTTTTTAGACGAACTCGCCTACCAATGGCACGCCACGTTTAAAAACGAAAAAAAATTCCACGGCGACATCGCCCGCGTCGCCCAGCCCCAAGGCGACGTGTGGCTGCTCAAACCCGACACCTACATGAACCTATCGGGCAAAGCCGTCGCCGCGCTTGCCCAGTTCTACAAAATCCAACCCGAAGAAATCCTCGTCGTCCACGACGAACTAGACATCCCCTGCGGACACATCCGCTACAAACTCGGCGGCGGCAACGGCGGGCACAACGGCTTAAAAGACATCCAAGCCAAACTGGGCACCCCCAACTTCTACCGCCTGCGCCTCGGCATCGGACACCCCGGCGAGCGCAATCTGGTGGTCGGCTTCGTGCTCAGCAAACCGCCCGCCGCCGAGCGCGAACTCATCGACAACGCCATCGCCAAATCGCTCCAAGCCATGCCCGACATCATGGCAGGCGATTTGGAAAAAACCGTGCGCCATTTGCACAGCAAATCAATATAAAAATTTGCACAGCAAATAACAGCGGTAAGGCAGCCTGAAACCCAGTTTAGCGAAGCGAAAACCGCTTCCAAACCAGCGTTTCAGGCTGCCATTAACATTCCCACAATGGAGTGGCAACGGCTCGTCGCCCAATCCGCCAAACAACATCGCCATTTAGCTTTTCAGGCTGCCCTCCCATCCACCCGCCACCACAAAAGAAAAACCATGCCCCTCACCAACACCGAAACCGCCGGTCTGCTTGCCGTCAAAGGCGTGGGCAAAACCGTGCTGCAACGCTTACAACAAATGGGCTTGGACGATGTAGCCAAGCTGGCTGCGGCAAACCCCGCCGATATTTTGCAGCAGGGCGCGGCAATCACAGGTTCAAGCTGCTGGAAAAACAGCCCACAAGCCAAAGCCGCCATCACCGCCGCCGTGGCTTGGGCGCAGGCACAGCAAGGTAATAAGGCAGCCTGAAACGAAGTTCAAACCGCATTCAAACAACCGTTTCAGGCTGCCGCTAACACGCCCACAATGAAACGGCGACGGCTCGTCGCCCAATCCATCATTTAGATTTTCAGGCTGCCTTTGGAGAATGAGGCAGCCTGAAAAAACAAAACCGCTTGGTGTTCTACCATGCGGTTTTTTACTAAATCTAGATAGATTGAATTTCAGGCTGCCTAATCCATCGCAAATGTTGAATGCTACTGCCCCTCCCCTACGTCCAGCCGAACGCAGTATCCTTTTTTCGGGAACAAGCATGCGCTTGTCCGACGACGCGCAAAGCGCGGCTAGTTCGCACGCGCCGAAAAAAGGATGCGCAGTGAGGGAAGTTTGGCGTAGCCAAACCTGCACGTCGGGGTCGCCTTTCTTTTGCTTCCTTTTCTTTGGCGAGGCAAAGAAAAGGAAGTGCCCCGTCGGCATGAGACGCATGGTTAAAGCCAAACGAATGCTAACCACAAAGCACCAAACCAAAGCATGATGTGCGGAGCAACGCCCTTTCCAACAAAATCCATTCAAACTTCGTCAAACTTCATTTCACCCAGCCTCATCCCACCCCCCAACCCCTACAAAATCCCCCTGAAACCCTGTAAAATCCGCCCTTTCCACACATCGCAACTCTCTTAAATATCATGTACTTCATCCTCATCCTGATTTTAATTGCCGCCCTCGTCTATCTTGTTTACAAACAAACCCAAAGCGAACGCCAATGGCAAGCCGAGCTTGAACAACACCAAAAAAACCAACCGCGCTACAAAATCATCGACGGCTACCAACCCGAACCGCAGCCCGAGCAGCTGGAACTCCCCGTAGAAATCGAACCCGAGCCGGAAGCCCAACCCGCGCCCACCCTCCCCAACAACGGCATCGCCTTCACCCTTATCGACGATGCCGCCGAAGCCTCCGCGCCCGCCGCCGAGCAAACACCCCCCGCGCAACAGCCCGAAAACGTCATCACACTGGAAGAAGCCACCCGCAACATGCTGCGCGCCGCTGCCACCCAAGCCGCCGAGCAGCCCGAAATCCTGATTGACCACCGCTTCCAGCACGCCGAACCCAACGAAACCGCCGAACACAACCACCCGCACGAACCGCAAACGCAGCCTGAAAACCCGCAAGACGAAGAAATCCACCTAGATTTCAGCGCCCTGCACACCTATGCCCAACCGCACGCGCAGCTTGAAACCCAGCCCGCCCGCGCCGCCGAAATCATCACCGCGCAAGAAGCCACCCGCCTGCACCATCACACCCTAAGCGCAAGCGAAAACCCCGTCGCCCCCGATGTAACCGTCATCGAAGACAACCGCACCCCGCAAGACGAAGTAAACCGCCTGCTGGAAAACAACTTTATCGCCGCCAGCCAAACGCAGCCTGAAAACGAACAAAGCGCGCTTTCGCACAATCCAAACCCCGGCGAAACCGAAATCATCCTGCCCGCCGCCAATTTGGAAACCATCGATTTCAGCGACATCCAAGACAGCCTCGCCAAACAGCAAACCGCCCGCCGGTTAAAACAACAAGCCGAGCAAAACGCCCTTGCCGGCAACCTCGCCCCCCTGCCCGAGCCGCAACCGTGGGCAAGCACGTTTGACGACAAACGCAGCCTGAAAACCATCCCCGAGCGCGAAATCTGGGCAAACCTCTCCCACACCGATACCCCCGCCGCGCGCAAACATCAAGCCGAAAATGCCCCCCGTTTCACTACCCAAGCCAACCGCCTGCCGCTGCCTGTTGCTGAAAAAAGCCAAGTCGCATTTCAGGCTGCCTCTGCACCCATCGCCAGCGTTGCCATCCCCGCGCCCACCATCGTTGAGCCCAGCCCGCTGCCCGCGCCCGAAATCATAGAACCCGCCAATTTTTACCAAGCGCAAGCCGCCGAAACCCGCAAGCCCGAAGAACCCGAAGCATTCGCCGGCCGCTTCTGCGCGCCCGATGCAGCCAACTATCCCGCCCGCCATGCAAACCCAAGCGAAGCAAGCCTCACCGAAGCCGACTTCGCCGCCTACTACGCCCAACAAGAGCAGCCTGAAATCGACCCCGACCAAGGCTATGTGCTGCCCCCGCTCAGCCTGCTTTCCCCCGCGCAACACAACCCCGAAGCCGTGCAATCGCAAGAAGAACTGCTGGAAAACAGCATCACCATAGAAGAAAAGCTGGGCGAGTATCGCGTGAAAGTCAAAGTGCTGGATGCCTACGCGGGCCCTGTGATTACGCGCTACGAAATCGAGCCCGACGTGGGCGTGCGCGGCAGCTCGGTAACCAATTTGGAAAAAGATTTGGCGCGCAGCCTAGGCGTAACCGCCATCCGCGTGGTGGAAACCATCCCAGGCAAAACCTGCATGGGGCTGGAATTGCCCAACCCCAAACGCCAAACCATCCGCCTGCGCGAAGTGTTTGACTCGCCCGCGTTTGCCAGCAGCCACAGCAAACTCACCCTTGCGCTGGGCGAAGACATCACGGGCGAGCCCGTGGTAACCGACCTTGCCAAAGCCCCGCATCTGCTGGTGGCGGGCACCACAGGATCGGGCAAATCGGTGGGCGTAAACAGCATGATTTTGTCCATGCTCTACAAAGCCACGCCCGAAGACGTGCGCCTGATTATGATAGACCCGAAAATGCTGGAACTTTCGGTGTACCAAGACATCCCGCACCTGCTCGCCCCCGTGGTAACCGATATGAAACACGCCGCCAACGCGCTCAATTGGTGCGTAAACGAAATGGAAAAACGCTATCGCCTGATGAGCCATGTGGGCGTGCGCAACCTGGCGGGCTATAACGAAAAAATCACCGAAGCCGCCGCGCGAGGCGAAAAAATCGCCAACCCGTTCAGCTTCACGCCCAACGACCCCGAGCCGTTGGAAAAACTGCCGTTTATCGTGGTGGTGGTGGACGAGTTCGCCGATTTGATGATGGTGGCGGGCAAACAAATTGAGCAGCTCATCGCCCGCTTGGCGCAAAAAGCCCGCGCCGCCGGCATACACCTGATTTTGGCCACGCAACGCCCCAGCGTGGACGTCATCACCGGCTTAATCAAGGCCAACATCCCCACCCGCATCGCGTTCCAAGTGTCCAGCAAAATCGACAGCCGCACCGTGTTAGACCAAATGGGCGCAGAAAACCTGCTGGGGCAAGGCGATATGCTGTTCCTGCCGCCGGGCACAGGCTATCCGCAGCGCGTGCATGGCGCGTTTGTGGCAGACGAAGAAGTGCACCGCGTAGTGGATTATTTGAAGCAATTTGGCGAACCCGATTATGTAGAAGAAATCCTGTCGCCTGAGCAAGCCGAGTTCAACTTTGACGGCAGCCCCAACGGCAGCGGCAGCAGCGAAAAAGACCCGCTGTTTGACCAAGCCGTCGAAGTCATTATCCGCACGCAAAAAGCCACTATTTCATCCTTGCAACGCCATCTGCGCATTGGCTACAACAAAGCCGCCACCATTATTGACCAGCTGGAAGCCGACGGCATCGTTTCCCCTGCCGACCACACAGGCAAGCGCAAAATCTTGGCACGCAAGAGCGCCGATTGATTGCATAGGCAGCCTGAAAACGACGGCAAGGCTGTTTACTGCGTTTTCAGGCTGCCTTTGATGGGTTAATTGAACGCCTAAAAGGCAGCCTGAAAAATTAGAAAGGAAATTTTTATGTCTAAATCTCTCAATACCGATGTGGAAGAAATCCTCTCCACCGAACAAGCCGAATGTAGCCTTGATAGCAACGACGGCGGCAATGAACAAGACCCGCTGTTTGACCAAGCCGTTGAAGTTATCGTACGCACTCAAAAAGTCACCATTTCATCCTTGATACGCCATCTAAACATTGGTTTCTTCAGAGCAGCTGCTATTATTGACCAGCTAGAAGCCGAAGGCATCGTCTCTGCCGCCGACAACGTTAGTGGTAAGCGCAAAATCTTGGTACACAAAAGCGCCGATTAAATAGGCAGCCTGAAACCCATTCCAAGCCACCATGAAAACACCCCTTACCCTCCTAACCCTCGCAGCCCTAACTGCTTGCCACCCCCAATCCCACTCGCCCAGCGCCGCCTCTTCCGTTGCCGTTGCCAGCAGCACCAGCGCGGGCAAATCATGCAGCAGCCTGAAACGCGTTCAAACCACCGACGACTTGCTGCAACAAATTCGCGGCGAGCTGGGCAGCAGCTGCCTGTTTGACCTCTCCGCCGCCGAGCTGGAAGCCGCGTGGGGCTTGAAAGTGTTTGACTACCGCAACCAAAGCGAAGAACAGCGCGACGCGCAGTTTGAAGCAATGCTCGCCTACGACCAAACCCAAACCGCGCTCTACATCAAACGCCTGCCGCCCAGCCCCAACGACTTCACCTACAACCACACCGACCAAATCCAAATAGCCAAAAGCAGCGGCAAACGCTACAACCTAGGCGGCGACAGCAATCAATACTCCCTGCCCGCAGGCTTTCCCCCGCCCGATGCCGTCCGCCAGCCCGAAGAAATCAAACCCACATCGTGCGAAGCCAAATCCCACAAACCCAGCGACTACCAACCTAGCGCCTACCACATCTGGGCAAACCCCGAACACCGCGCCGACCTGCCCCAGCTCGTCATTTTCGCCGACAGCTGCAGCGCGCCCGAAGAAATCACCGTCTATCGCCAAGCCCTGTCAGGCACCTACCCGTTTTACTGCACCGATTTGGCGCAATGCGCATCCCCCGCCGCCAGCGAAGCCGCAAGCAACACCGGCGCGCCCTAAATTTTTGTTTGCACAGATTTCAGGCTGCCTCAGTGTGGGGGAGTGATAGTTTTGTCATAGCTGCGTGAGCGGCTAATCTTGCAAAAATGCTAATCCAATCAAACACAAACCCCATAATCCCACCGCCGCTAAAAAATGAGAAAAACCGCGAAAAAGTGAGCAAAAAACCATCACTTTCACGCAGTTTTTGTCATAGAACGATTAAAAACCTAGCAGGAATGATGAGCGCTTATTCTTTTATGCCGCAATCCCATAGGTAGAAGCCGTAAATCTCAAAGTCATATTCCCCTAGCTCCGCTAAATCCAGCGTTTCAACGGGGTAGATGTCTTTGTTGCTGTTGTCGCTGATGATGCGGTACACGCTGCGGCTGGTGCGCTGCAAGCGTTTGATGCGCAGCTCGTCCACTTGGCGGAACAGGTAGATGCCTTCACGGGTGTAGCCGTTTTGCATTTTCCACAGCACGGTGCCGCGGTCAATCAGCGTGGGGTGCATGCTGTCGCCGCGCACGCGGGTGCAGAAGCAGTGCGAGGGTGGCACGCCCAAGTAGTCAAAGAACGAGGCGCGAAACCACATGGCTTCAGTGTCCACTGGCTCATTAACCTGATAGCCGTTGCCTGCGCTGCCAAACACGTTTACATGATAACGCACGGGCACAATGGCATCGGTATGCTGCGCCGCTGCCCAATCGGCGTATTCTGCCACCATGGCGCGCATGAAAAATGGCACACCCACGGCAGGCGTGGCAGGCGGCGAACGGCGCGGCTTGGGCTGGGCGGCATCGCTGGATTTTTCGCCCGTGAGCAGATGCGACAAGCCTTTTTCTTTAATTTCATCAATAAGATAGTCGGGCAGGGTGTAAATTCTTTTTATTCCGCCTTTTCCCCCTTTCCCTGCAACTTCTTCAAATTCCCAATCTTCTCTTTGTATTTTTAAGGCAATTCCCCTGTCAGTCGCAGGCAAATCTAAATGATGTTCTTTCTGCCATTCCAAAAGCTCGGCAATGCTTAATTTGGGATACATATTAGTTCCTAACTTAATGGTAATGTTGCGAACAAAGTACAGAAATTAAATTTTAAATAAAAACAATTAGATAGTTAAAATTAGGCTCGCAAAGTATGAAATTAAGTTGCGAAATTCTGTTCTTTGGTTATAATGTTTAGAAATCGCAAACGGGAGTTTTAAACATTGTACCGAAATTTGCTGATTTTGTTCTTTAACAATTTGGAAAGCAAAGAAATCGCAGGTTCTTGTCCTGCGAGATTGGAGATGATTGAACAGGCAGCCTGAAATTGTCGGGTTGCCGATTGAGTCATTTTTTATTTAACGAAAGGAATTTGCAGAAAGGATTTTTATGCACCCAGAGTTGATTAAAGCACGGCTACGCATGGCTGGATACACATTAGAGGACGTTGCGCGAGAAGCGAAAATTGATTCATCTACCGTGAGATTGGCGTTGCGTAAACCCAGTTTAGCTGGTGAAAAAGCGATTGCACGTTTTTTGAATAAACCGTTGCATGAATTATTTCCTGAACGCTGGACGGTGGACGGCAGACGCATTCGCCCGCGTTGGGCACATCTATATGCGGAGTAAAAGTATGGAAAACAGTTATTCGGTTTCCGAACTTTTAGAAATGAGTTTGGAAGAATTACCTACTACGGCTCGTGGTATTCAGCAAAAAGCGAAACGTGAAGGCTGGGCATTCACCGAAGCCCCCGCCAAAGGCGGACGCGGTGGTGTTAAGAAAATCTACGCCCTCCCGCCTGCCCTGCTTGCCCAACTCCGCCAACGCGAAACTGCCCGCCTGCTCACGCAAACCCAGCCCGAGCTATTACCTGCGCTATCGGAAACCGTTTCAGGCAGCCTGAAAACCCACGATACAGACGATTTAGCCAGCAGCACGCAAGCACAACGCAACCAAGCAGGCGCACGGCTGGGGGTGTTGCATAAGGTGGAAGCGTTGATGTCCGAAACGCACGTGAGCAAGGAAGCGGCGATTACCACGCTGCTGACGATGGCGCAGCACCCCAGCGGCGCAGCTATCGCGCAAATGTTGCGTCTAGCCAACGATAAGCGCGGCGGCGGGGCGAGCATTCCCAGTAGCCGCACGATTAAACGCTGGTTTGCCCAGCGCGATGAAAACCGCCTGATGGCGAAAGTGAAGCAGCCCAATATGCGGCAGCCTGAATGGGCAGGCTGTTTTTTGGCGTATTACCGCCAGCCGCAAAAACCCAGCGTTCAGGCTGCCTATAACCGCTTTGCGGCGGATTGGCAGGCGCGGCAGCCTTTGGCGAAGCTGCCGAGCATTCATCAGGTGCGGCGGTTTTTGAGCGACAAGCTGGGCAATGTGTGCCGCGAAGACGGGCGTTTGGGCAAGCGCGAGCTTAAAACCTTGCAAGGTTATACCGAGCGCGAGTTTATTCACCTTGACCCTGCGGAGATTTACAGCGCGGACGGGCATACCTTTGATGCGGAAGTGTTGCACCCCGATAGCGGCAAGCCGTTTCGCCCTGAAATCACAACCGTTATTGATATTGCCACGCGCAAGATTGTGGGGTGGAGCATTGATTTGGCGGAAAGCCAGCTGGCGGTGCTGGATGCGGTGAGCAATGCCTGCACGCTGTGCGGCATCCCTGCGGTTTTGTATGCCGACAACGGCAAGGGCTATAAAAACGCGATGATGGGCGATGCGGCAACGGGCTTGATGGGGCGTATCGGCACCACGCTGGTGCATTCTGCGCCGTATAGCTCGCAGGCGCGCGGGGTGATTGAGCGGCTGCACCGCACGGTGTGGGTGGAAGGGGCGAAGATGCTGCAAAGCTATATCGGCAAGGATATGGATGCCGAAGCGGGCGGCAGGGTGCACAAAGCCAGCCGTGCGCTGGCGAAGCGGAACATCAGCTTAAAAGGCGTGCCCGCGCTGGTGAATATTGCCAGCCTGTCTGCCAATATGCTGCCCGATTGGCAGGAATTCCGCCGCTTTTGCCAAGACAGGGTAAATGAATACAACAACCGCCCACACCGCAGCCTGCCCAAAGTGCTGGATACCGGCGGCAAGAAGCGGAACATGACACCGAACGAGCTGTGGGCATTGAAGCTGGCGCAGGGGGCGAAGGTGGAACGGGTGGACGATGCCGAGCGGCATTATCTGTTTTTGCCGCGCAAACTGTGCACCGTTCAGCGTGAGCGGGTGCGGTTGCACGGCAGCTATTACGCGCATCGGGATTTGGCGGAATACCACGGCGAGCGGCTGCACGTTGCCTACCGCACGGATAACGGCGAGCACGTTTGGCTGTTTGACGACAACGGGCGGTATATCTGCCGCGCCGACTGGCAGGCACACAACGCGGATTACTTCCCCAAATCCATGCTGGATAAGGCGAAGGATAAGCGGGTGGATACGCAGATTAAACGCTTGGCGGACAAGCAGGCGATTGTGGAGGCGGCGCGACCTGCACCGGTGTTGGAACACGCCAGCAGCGTGGATTTGGGGGGCTTGCGGCTGGATGGGGCGCAGCTAAAAGCGCAAGGGGAGGCGGCAATGGCGGCGATGGTGCGGGTATCGGATGGGGCGGCTGGCGATGGCAAGGTGTTGAAGCTGGGGCGGCAGCCTGAAAAGGTGGCAGCAACAGCGGAGGCGGAGGATTGGCAAGTGCCGACGCTACCGAATGCGCAGTATGCGGCGTATAACCGACTGAAAGCCTTGCCGTATGAGGCTTTGAGCGCGGCGCAGCAAGGTTTTTTGGCATGGTGTGAAAGCCCGAAAGGGCAGTTGGTGATGCGCGAATGCGCGGAGCTGGAACAGATGCTGAAATTTGGTTGAGGTTTTTGATGAAACAAACAGGAGTGTAAACGCTATGAAAATAGCCAATATCAATAATTTATCTTTGGTGGCCGTGGCGATGGCGCGGCTGGTGAATCGGCAGGATGGTTTACCCGGCTTGGGCGTGTTGTATGGTCCATCGGGCTTTGGCAAAACCACGGCAACGGTGGCGATTGCCAACAAAACGCAAGCCTATTATGTGCAACTGCGCAGCGCGTGGAGCAAAAAAACGCTGCTGGAAAAGCTGTGTTTTGAAATGGGCATGGCTGCACCCAAAACCGCTGCCGCGTGTTTGGATGCGATTTGCGAGCAACTTGCTGCCACGCAGCGCCCGCTGATTTTGGACGAGGCGGATTATCTGGTGGGCAAAAACGGCATGGTGGAGCTGGTGCGCGATGTGTATGAAGGCAGCCAGTCGCCGATATTGCTGGTGGGCGAGGAGCAGATGCCCAATAAGCTCAAACGCTTTGAGCGCTTCCACGGGCGGGTGTTGAGCTGGATTCCCGCGCAGCCGGTGAGCTTGGAGGATGCGCGGCTGCTGGCGGAGGCTTATGCGCCGAATGTGCGGCTGGGCGATGATGTGCTGCGGCATTTGGTGGAGCTGGCACACGGCAGCGTGCGGCGGGTTACGGTGAATTTGGTAAACCTTGCCGAGGCGGCGGCGATGAATAACCTTGATGCGGTGGAGCTGGGCAGCCTGAAAAGCCTAGGCGGTTTTGAGTTTTACAAGGGCGAAAGCCCCAAGCGTAACATTAGGATATGAACCGCAGAGCTGATCTGATTAACTGTACAGCCATTAAGTTGGCAGAAATCTACAGGTCATATTTTCATGTTTTTTTTTTTTGCTTTTTGAATTGTATTTTTGGTGGTGTCCTAAAAAGTATGCTGACATAAAACGTCAAGCCAATAACGACATTTCTATCGTACAAAATTTCCTGTTAAAACAGCGGAATTTGGCTAATTTAAATTACTAAAAAAACAAGCAGCATACTTTTTAGGACACCACCGTATTTTTAAGCCTTACAAGTTCTTATCTTTAAAACCACATTAAACGTTTTTTTAAATCATCTTAACTGCCCATTTAAACCCAATTATTTAAAACGCCCAACTCACATTAAACCCATACACTTTGTTAGCAGTGGCAAAGTATTTGGGCTTGTGAATGGGTTTGGCAGCAAACACATCGTAGCTGAATCCTTTTTGAAACTGTCCCCGTACGCCAACAGCAGCACCCATTAGGTTCTTGCCTACAAGGTATTGCGCAGATGCACCTGCAACGTGCCCCGCATCGAGGGTAGCATAAATTTGATGTCCTGCGCGGTATTGCCATGCCATCTCGTTGCGCCAATACCAACCACGTTCGGCAGATAGGCTCATTTCACCATCAAAACCGCGTACGATGTAGCGTCCGCCAATGGCGGGACGGTCTAATGGGGGTAAGGGGGCTTATGCTTTTCGGATACAGACTAAACTGGTAGGTTTTTCAGCTAGGTAAGGTACGGTAAAGACTACATGGTTCTTGATAAGCAGTAAAATCTGCCAAACTATTATGCAATCAAAAAACGGAAGCTGGATAGTCCGAAAAAGTGTAAACAACGCCCCCTTTCTCAACACCAAGATGATTTTAACGTTGATGTCGTGCAGGTTTTGCGAGGTCATAGCTTTGACCGAGCCGTATGTGCCCACGGGCATGAACACGGGGGTTTCTATTTTGCCGTGGTTGAGTTCTACCGTGGCGCGGCGGGCATAGCCGTCTTTTTTGTGGAGGGTGAAGTTGAGCATGGGTGTTTCTCTATTAAATCAGAAAAGGTCTAGCAATAAATTACCTAACTTTTTCTTTATCTTTTGAAAATTTATTTGAAGTGTAAATGTAAATTTTTTAGCAATCCAAAATATTAGAACCTGTATTGACATAGGCTATGCTGTGTTAATACAGGTTCTTAATATTTCAACAATTAAATCATTATGACACGGCTGGTGCAGTCAAAACAGGCAAGTTCATAACTGTATTGTCTGATACAGAAGCAGAAGTAGCCTCATTCTGCACGCCAAACGAAGCCATAGATTGCACAAGGTTGTTGCTTGCCTTGGCAAAATAAGCATCTATATCAGCGCGGTTTACCGTACCATCGCTAAATACAAACGATTCAACACCATAACTAGTACCATAAAAATAGTTTTGCACTTTCACTCTATTACCATCTGCCGCAGTTAGAAGCAAATCACTACCTGATTTTTGAGCAGAAATATCAGCAGCATTAATGCCATTGAATTGCAAAACATTCTTATCGCCACTGCCGTAATCATAAACCGTATCTTGACCAAAACCTTGGTTGAATACATAGGTATCGCTACCATCACCGCCTACAAGATAATCATTGCCAGCGCCACCGATAAGCGTATCGTTGCCGGCACCGCCGTAAAGATCATCATTTCCGGCACCGCCATCTAAAACATCATCGGCACCATAAGTTACGATTGTATCGTTACCAGCCGCACCATAAATTTCATTGCGACCAGACCAGCCATAGATGGATTCACTGGTATCGTTACCTTGTAGCACAAGTCCATTTTTCATCAAATCGGCGGTAGTTACGGTTTTATCAGCAAATTGGAATACGCTGTCATTCCAACTACTACTGCTCATATAATCCAGCAAACGGACAGAATCATCACCGTTGTAACCAAATAAAACAAGATCGGTACCTTCCTTACGGAATTTCACATCGGCAAAATTCACATCGGTAAATTGCACGGTAGATTGTTTTGACGAATCATAAACCTTATCGCTGCCATGACCTTTGGCAAACACATAGGTATCGGCATCATCGTCACCGGAAAGATAATCATTGCCAGCGCCGCCGATAAGCGTATCGTTGCCGGCACCGCCGTAAAGATCATCATTGCCAGCGCCACCGATAAGCGTATCGTTGCCAGCACCGCCGTCAAGCTTATCATCGCCAGCACCGCCATCTAAAACATCATCGGCACCATAAGTTACGATTGTATCGTTACCAGCCGCACCATAAATTTCATTGCGACCAGACCAGCCAGAGATGGATTCATTGGTATCGTTACCTTGTAGCACAAGTCCATTTTTCATCAAATCGGCGGTAGTTACGGTTTTATCAGCAAATTGGAATACGCTGTCATTCCAACTACTACTGCTCATATAATCCAGCAAACGGACAGAATCATCACCGTTGTAACCAAATAAAACAAGATTGCTACCTTCCCTACGGAATTTCACATCGGCAAAATTCACATCGGTAAATTGCACGGTAGATTGTTTTGACGAATCATAAACCTTATCGCTGCCATGACCTTTGGCAAACACATAGGTATCGGCATCATCGTCACCGGAAAGATAATCATTGCCAGCGCCGCCGATAAGCGTATCGTTGCCGGCACCGCCGTAAAGATCATCATTTCCGGCACCGCCATCTAAAACATCATCACTATCATAGGTTACGATTTTATCGTTACCAGCTGCGCCATAAATTTCATTACGGTAAGACCAGCCATAGATGGACTCATTGCTATCGTTACCTTGTAGCACAAGTCCATTTTTCATCAAATCGGCGGTAGTTACGGTTTTATCAGCAAATTGGAATACGCTGTCATTCCAACTACTACTGCTCATATAATCCAGCAAACGGACAGAATCATCACCGTTGTAACCAAATAAAACAAGATTGCTACCTTCCCTACGGAATTTCACATCGGCAAAATTCACATCGGTAAATTGCACGGTAGATTGTTTTGACGAATCATAAACCTTATCGCTGCCATGACCTTTGGCAAACACATAGGTATCGGCATCATCGCCACCGAAAAGAAAAACATGGCCAGCGCCGCCGATAAGCGTATCGTTGCCGGCACCGCCGTAAAGATCATCATTGCCAGCGCCACCGATAAGCGTATCGTTGCCAGCACCGCCGTCAAGCTTATCATCGCCAGCACCGCCATCTAAAACATCATCGGCACCATAAGTTACGATTGTATCGTTACCAGCCGCACCATAAATTTCATTGCGACCAGACCAGCCAGAGATGGATTCATTGGTATCGTTACCTTGTAGCACAAGTCCATTTTTCATCAAATCGGCGGTAGTTACGGTTTTATCAGCAAATTGGAATACGCTGTCATTCCAACTACTACTGCTCATATAATCCAGCAAACGGACAGAATCATCACCGTTGTAACCAAATAAAACAAGATCGGTACCTTCCTTACGGAATTTCACATCGGCAAAATTCACATCGGTAAATTGCACGGTAGATTGTTTTGACGAATCATAAACCTTATCGCTGCCATGACCTTTGGCAAACACATAGGTATCGGCATCATCGTCACCGGAAAGATAATCATTGCCAGCGCCGCCGATAGGCGTATCGTTGCCGGCACCGCCGTAAAGATCATCATTGCCAGCGCCACCGATAAGCGTATCGTTGCCAGCACCGCCGTCAAGCTTATCATCGCCAGCACCGCCATCTAAAACATCATCGGCACCATAAGTTACGATTGTATCGTTACCAGCCGCACCATAAATTTCATTGCGACCAGACCAGCCAGAGATGGATTCATTGGTATCGTTACCTTGTAGCACAAGTCCATTTTTCATCAAATCGGCGGTAGTTACGGTTTTATCAGCAAATTGGAATACGCTGTCATTCCAACTACTACTGCTCATATAATCCAGCAAACGGACAGAATCATCACCGTTGTAACCAAATAAAACAAGATTGCTACCTTCCCTACGGAATTTCACATCGGCAAAATTCACATCGGTAAATTGCACGGTAGATTGTTTTGACGAATCATAAACCTTATCGCTGCCATGACCTTTGGCAAACACATAGGTATCGGCATCATCGTCACCGGAAAGATAATCATTGCCAGCGCCGCCGATAAGCGTATCGTTGCCGGCACCGCCGTAAAGATCATCATTTCCGGCACCGCCATCTAAAACATCATCACTATCATAGGTTACGATTTTATCGTTACCAGCTGCGCCATAAATTTCATTACGGTAAGACCAGCCATAGATGGACTCATTGCTATCGTTACCTTGTAGCACAAGTCCATTTTTCATCAAATCGGCGGTAGTTACGGTTTTATCAGCAAATTGGAATACGCTGTCATTCCAACTACTACTGTTCATATAATCCAGCAAACGGACAGAATCATCACCGTTGTAACCAAATAAAACAAGATTGCTACCTTCCCTACGGAATTTCACATCGGCAAAATTCACATCGGTAAATTGCACGGTAGATTGTTTTGACGAATCATAAACCTTATCGCTGCCATGACCTTTGGCAAACACATAGGTATCGGCATCATCGTCACCGGAAAGATAATCATTGCCAGCGCCGCCGATAAGCGTATCGTTGCCGGCACCGCCGTAAAGATCATCATTGCCCATGCCCCCAATTAACGTATCGTTGCCAGCACCAGCAGACAAACGGACATCTTTTTTACTCGTCCATTCCAAATCCTGTAACACATCATCTTTATCTGTGCCTTTGGTTGCATTTAATAATGTAATCGCATTATTGCCTAATGCTGCCACATAGCTATCCAATGCACCATTTTTTTGTGCTTCTTGGATGTATTGCGCTAGCAATAGACGACCTTCAGCCCAATCGTTAAGCTTGCCATAGGCTAATAATTCGCCTAAATCTACAAATGCTTTTTGTGGGTTGCTTTCATGCACTTGATTAAATGCAGCGATTACTGCTGTAAAATCTAATACAAATTGCTCATTTTCAATTTTGAAGCCAATTTGATTTATATAAGGCAACAAACGTGTTTGCAACAGCAGACTTTGATAGATATTGGTGGCAAGGCTGTTGTAGGTATCGTTGGTTACTTTTACGATATTGAGCGCATCTTCTTCGCTCATATAATACAGCGTGCTGGAATCTTGCCCTGAGAACGCATCCAAAATAGCAATGCGATCGCGTGCTGCATCAATCGCAGCTTTAGCTTCATCAGAAAGAAAAATCATTTCATTTCCTTTGAGTTTGCTGGCTTGACCAGGTGTTAATGCAACACCTTCATTAGCAGTTCGCACCCAGCTGGACGACAATGTAATCGGTTTTTTACCCCATTTGCTATCTGTTTCCGCCCATTCATGCACCAAAGCATCCAGCAATGCCAATTGCGCTTCTTTGGTTTCTGCTGCGGAATACGCTTTCAACACGTTTGCTAAATCGCCAGACAATGCTGCCGCTTCGCGTAAATCGCGCAAACGACCGATACCGCTTAAATTTGCTGCCCGTGCTTGCTCGGCAGTTAATTCAACTTTATCGGTAAAGCGGCTGTGCAAAGCATCGTGCGCCAAGAGCAAATCGCCCATATCGGCGGTTGTGCCATCGGTTTTGGTGTAGCTGCCTGTTTGGGCTAGTGTGTTGCCATTGCCTAGGTTTTTATTACTGTCTTTATATGCGGTGTTAAGCGATTGAATGCCCAAATCTTGCAAGGTTAGCAATTCGTTGCTTTGGCTTTCGCCGTCTTGATTGAGATCGCGCCATACGCGCAAATCGGCAAATGCTGCATCGGAAGCATCAATTTTGCCATCGCCGTTATCATCTAAATCTGCCAAAGCGGCATAGCCATGCGCGGCGGTGTTGCCATTTTTCAACAGCGTATTATCGCCAAACAATTCGCCGCCGTTGTCAATTTTGCCATTACCGTTTAAATCGCGCACAAGCAAACCATCATCGGCAGCAACCCAACCCGTAGCGGTGCGGATGCCATCGCGGTTATGGTCAAATAAGCTGCCTGCAAAGCCTTTGGTGGCGATGGTTTCTATGCCGTCTCCGTCCAAATCTAGGGTTAGTGGGTCGTATTGGTAATATTTGCCATCGTGATTTAGGTTGTCATAATCATTGAATAATTTATCAAAAAGCCAATCGCTTATACCAAACTCTTCGTTAAGAGCTGTTCCAATGTTATAACCTAAATACGCTGCTGCAATTACACCATTCAATCGAGTTGCGCTTACACCTGCTCTTATCCAACCAGTTGTTTCGCTTGCTTCTTTTGTTAATGTCGCAGCAGCACCTATCATTGCCGAAATATGTGGATGATTCTTTTCTAAGAATTGTAGAAATGAAGGATTGTTTGTATTGTTATCTTTGCTCATGATATTTATACCTATAAATAAAGTTGAAAATTATGTCTTAAGATTTGAATAGCTTACAGTATAAGAAGTTAATCCATTATTTTCCGCTATCACCTCCATCATTCCTTGTTTTTTGACTGGGAAAATAATGTAATATCATTGTGATTACCCATCCTGCTAATAATGAAATAAACAAATCCGAATCGATCGTTCTTACCAAATCTATGAAATAAAATACAGTTACACTGTAAATTATAGTACACATGATTATGTCTATAAACTTGTGCATTTTTAAATCCTCAAAACTAACAAATATTACTTAAAAAACCTATTTAGCCTATTTTATATTCAGCTTGGTAGTGTCCTAAAAAGTATGCTACCCGAAAAAATCAAGCGGCATCAAAGCAAAGAATTGTATGATTAAGGTGTGAACATATCCATACCACTCTATTGTCCTAGATGCCGCAGCGCAAGCATAAAGAAAAACGGCGTGAAAAGCTACTGCAAACAAAACTATTTGTGCAAAAACTGCGGCAGACAGTTTATTAGCGACCATAATTTGACTTATCAAGGCTGCCATTCCGAAGCTGACAATAAGATTAAACGGTGGTGTCCTAAAAAGTATGCTGACATAAAACGTCAAGCCAATAACGACATTTCTATCGTACAAAATTTCCTGTTAAAACAGCGGAATTTGGCTAATTTAAATTACTAAAAAAAACAAGCAGCATACTTTTTAGGACACCACCGATTAAACTAATGATTGCTCGCCGCTGCGGCATTCGCGATATTTGTGCCATAACAGGTTACAGCAAAGGTAAAGTCCAACGCACTATTGCACACAGCAACTATATTCATAGTCCCAAAAAGCAACACTATTCTGAACTAGAAATTGATGAATTTCATACATTTATCGGAAATAAGAAAAACAAAGTTTGGCTACAATATGCTTACGAACGAGAGAGTGGAGAAATAGTCTCTTTCGTATGGGGTGGGGTAAACGAGATTTGCACACTGCTTTGTCTCTCAAAGCAGAATTGAAACGTTTGAATATTACCTACGAGCGCATTGTTAGCGACCACTGGGAAAGCTTTGCTAAGGCATTTGCCGATTGCGAGTATATAAAAGGTAAAGCGTTTACGGTAGGTATTGAAGGAAATAATTGTCGGTTAAGACATCGTTGCGCTCGTGCCATACGGCGGTCGTGTTGTTTTTCAAAGAGCGAGTTTTACCATTTCAAGGTTTTTGATTTAGTGTTTCATTATGTAAATAATGGTTATGTGTGATGATTAAAAAAATAGGTAGTATACTTTTTAGGACACTACCGATTTTCTTAATTCAAAAAAGCATAAAATCATTTTTTGCTTTTGTCAAATGTGTTTACTGGATGCTTTTATGATTGGGATTGAGAATGGTGTCATCGATTCTGCTAAACGAACGATCGTGTTTTATCAGTTTTCAAGCCGTCAATATTATGAATTTGGTAAAGGTTTGTTTGGTTTTCAGGCTGCCTTTGAGCTTTAGTGATAGGCAGCCTGAAAACGAAATTTGCACTCACTCTGCGCCTTTGTTAAAATTTCAGCCAGATTTGTTAATTTGTGTTTACATCTAACCGCAATGGCTCAAACTACGCCTAACCCTAAACCTGCTTTATCTGCCCTTATTATCCTTGCCCATTTTCATGGCATTGCGGCTAATCCTGCCGATATTATGCATCGCTTTTCAGGCAGCCCAAATGGCGATTTAAGCGAAACTGAATGGTTGTTGGCTGCTAAACAGCTTGAATTGAAAGCTAAAATTGTGCGCCAGCCTTTGGCGCGTTTGCATATGGCTTCGCTGCCTGCTTTGGTGTGGTGCGATGATGGGCAGCATTTTATTTTGGCGAAAGTGGAGCATAGCGGTGCGGATGGTGGCAAATATCTGATTCAGGATTTGAATACTCAGCAAGCAATTATATTAAATAGCGCAGAATTTGCGCATCGTTATTCGGGCAAGCTGATATTGGTTGCTTCGCGTGCTTCTATATTGGGCTCGTTAGCCAAGTTTGATTTCACTTGGTTTATTCCTGCGGTTATTAAATATCGCCGCATTTTTTTGGAAGTTTTGCTGGTTTCTGTGGTATTGCAGCTTTTTGCGCTGATTACGCCGCTGTTTTTTCAAGTGGTGATGGACAAGGTGTTGGTACATCGTGGTTTTTCTACTTTGGATGTGGTTGCGGTTGCTTTGTTGGTGGTTAGCCTGTTTGAGATTGTGTTAGGTGGTTTGCGAACTTATATTTTTGCGCATACTACTTCGCGCATTGATGTGGAATTGGGTGCGCGGTTATTTCGCCATTTGTTGGCATTGCCGTTGGCGTATTTTGAAACGCGCCGTGTGGGCGATACGGTGGCGCGGGTGCGTGAGTTGGAGCAGATTCGCAATTTTTTAACGGGGCAGGCGTTGACTTCGGTGTTGGATTTGGCATTTTCGTTTATTTTTTTGGCGGTAATGTGGTATTACAGTTCTAGCTTGACTTTGGTGGTTTTGGCATCTTTGCCTGCCTATGCTTTTTGGTCGGCATTTATTAGCCCAATTTTGCGAACGCGCTTGAATGATAAATTTGCACGCAATGCGGATAATCAGTCGTTTTTGGTGGAAAGTATTACTGCTGTTGGTACAGTAAAAGCGATGGCGGTTGAGCCGCAGATGACGCGCAAGTGGGATAACCAGTTGGCGGCTTATGTGGCTTCTGGTTTTAAGGTAACCAAGTTGGCGGTGATTGGGCAGCAGGGTGTTCAGCTTATACAGAAATTGGTTACCGTGGCGACTTTGTGGATAGGCGCAAGATTGGTGATAGAGGGCAAGCTCACGGTGGGACAGCTTATTGCGTTTAATATGCTTTCGGGGCAGGTGGCTGCGCCCGTGATTCGGCTGGCGCAGCTTTGGCAGGATTTTCAGCAGGTGGGCATTTCTGTTGCTCGCTTGGGCGATATTTTAAATGCGCCTACGGAAAGCACGTCTTCCCGCTTGGTATTGCCTGATATTCGCGGCGATATTGTGTTTGAACACGTTGATTTCCGTTATAAAGCCGATGGGCGGCTGATTTTGCAGGATTTGAATTTGGCGATACGCTCGGGCGAGGTGTTGGGCATTGTGGGGCGGTCTGGCTCGGGTAAATCTACGCTGACCAAGCTGGTGCAGCGGCTTTATACGCCTGAAAATGGTCGTGTGTTGGTGGATGGCAATGATTTGGCGTTGGCAGACCCAGCTTGGCTGCGCCGCCAAGTGGGCGTGGTGTTGCAGGAGAATGTATTGCTGAACCGTAGCATCCGCGACAATATTGCGCTAACCGATACGGGCTTGCCGTTGGAACGGATTATTCAGGCTGCCCAATTGGCTGGGGCACATGAATTTATTATGGAGTTGCCCGAAGGTTACGATACCGTTGTTGGCGAACAGGGCAGCGGTTTATCGGGCGGACAGCGGCAACGCATCGCTATTGCCCGTGCGTTGATTACCAATCCGCGCATTTTGATTTTTGATGAAGCCACCAGCGCGCTGGATTATGAAAGCGAACGCGCCATTATGCAAAATATGCAGGCTATTTGCGCCAACCGGACGGTGCTGATTATCGCCCACCGTCTGTCCACCGTTAAAACGGCACACCGGATTATTGCCATGGACAAAGGCAGGATTGTGGAAGCGGGAACGCAGCAGGAATTGCTGGCGAAGCCGAACGGATATTACCGCTATCTGTATGATTTGCAGAACGGGTAGAAGGCGGGGGATGGGAGTGCAGGCTGCTTTTTCGTAATGTTCTGCGTTTTCAGACCGTCGTTTACTGAGTTTGCCGGCTGAAACGAAACCAAAGTGCAGGCCGCCTGAAAGACTTTTTCTGTCTTTTCAGGCAGCCTGCACTTCTTTTTCGGTAGTGTCCTAAAAAGTATGCTACCCGAAAAAATCAAGCGGCATCAAAGCAAAGAATTGTATGATTAAGGTGTGAACATATCCATACCACTCTATTGTCCTAGATGCCGCAGCGCAAGCATAAAGAAAAACGGCGTGAAAAGCTACTACAAACAAAACTATCTGTGCAAAAACTGCGGCAGACAGTTTATTAGCGACCATAATTTGACTTATCAAGGCTGCCATTCTGAAGCTGACAATAAGATTAAACTAATGATTGCTCGCCGCTGTGGCATTCGCGATATTGTGCCATAACAGGTTACAGCAAAGGTAAAGTCCAACGCACTATTGCACGCAGCAACTATATTCATAGTTCCAAAAAGCAACACTATTCTGAATTAGAAATTGATGAATTTCATACATTTATCGGAAATAAGAAAAACAAAGTTTGGCTACAATATGCTTACGAACGAGAGAGTGGAGAAATAGTCTCTTTCGTATGGGGTAAACGAGATTTGCACACTGCTTTGTCTCTCAAAGCAGAATTGAAACGTTTGAATATTACCTGCGAGCGCATTGTTAGCGACCACTGGGAAAGCTTTGCTAAGGCATTTGCCGATTGCGAGCATATAAACGAGCATATAAAAGGTAAAGCGTTTACGGTAGGTATTGAAGGAAATAATTATCGGTTAAGACATCGTTGCGCTCGTGCCATACGGCGGTCGTGTTGTTTTTCAAAGAGCGAGTTTTACCATTTCAAGGTTTTTGATTTAGTGTTTCATTATGTAAATAATGGTTATGTGTGATGATTAAAAAATAGGCAGCATACTTTTTAGGACACCACCGATTTTCTTTTTAATAACAGGCATCAAAGTATCAGACTTGGCATTATCTACGACCACGGTATAGACCCGTCCGTTGCGTTTCAGAATGCCAAAGACAACCACTTTTCCTGCTGCACTGCGACCGCGTCTGCCTTTACGCCGTCCGCCGAAATAGCTTTCGTCCAACTCGACAGGGCCCTCAAAAACCTCATAGGCAACCAAGACCAGATAATGGCTGATAACCATACGAATTTTGCGGTAGAACAGAATAGCGGAGTTGAGCTGAATGCCCAAAATATCGGCAGCGGAACGGGCGGTAACTTGGAGTACAAAAAATTCAAGTAGTTTCTTTTGAACTCTCTTGCTTAATTTACAATTGGTTATCTTCATTTTCGTAGCCTGGCATAACTGCTAATCTACGTCAGCCCCTTAAAAAATACAGTGGGATGATTACAAAATATAGTCGATTAAAATAAAAATGAGACAAGGCGGCGAGCCGCAAGGCGTACAGGTAGTACGTCAAGGCGAGCCAACGCCGTATCATTGCAATTTTAATCGACTATAGATAAAACTTCCTTCCTTTTCGAAACGTTTTTAGCGAGGTAGGGCGAGTCACTTGCTGTTTACGTGCTGCATATCCGAGGATAGCGTGAAACCACGCTGGTTATTAGCCTTTCTGTGAAATAGCCCTTACTGAATTGCCCGAATAAAAACAGCAGCCAAGATTATTTTTGGCTGCTGTTTTTTTAATATAGGTGGTTTATCCTGCCTTATTTATATCGGCTTTATACCGACGACGTTGCCAGCAACGGTTGCACAGGTTGCACGGCAGTATCGGTTAAACCCGCTCCCGCACTGCTGCCGTTTCCGAATACTGCCATCGTCTGAATCAGATTGTTAGCAGCATTGGCATAATGGGCGATGTCCGGTTTGTCAATGGTTTTATCGGCAAACTGGAATGTGATATTTCTATATTCCGTACCTGCGAAATAATTATTCACTTGAATGGAATCACTGCCGTTGTAGCCGAACAGAACCAAGTTGTATCCCTCTTGGCGGAACTTCACTTCTCCCGCTTTGACATCGTCGAAGCGGAAAGTCTGTTTGCCCTGATAATCCGTCACAGAATCTGAACCGTGGCCTTTGGCAAACACATAGGTATCGTCCCCATTACCGCCGTAGAGTTTGTCGTTGCCCGTACCGCCGATGAGGGTATCGTTGCCGGCATAAGCGGTTAACGTATCGTTGCCTGCACCACCGTCCAAGATATCGCTCTGATTGTCTCCGTTCAGGGTATCGTTGCCACCATGGCCGTACAGCTCGTTTCTGCCCGACCAACCGTTAATGGTTTCATTGGCTTCAGTGCCCTGTAAGGCCAAACCGTTCTGCATCAGATTGTCCAACGTAACGGTTTTATCGGCAAACTGGAATGTGATATTTCTATATTCCGTACCTGCGAAATAATTATTCACTTGAACGGAATCACTGCCGTTGTAGCCGAACAGAACCAAGTTGTATCCCTCTTGGCGGAACTTCACTTCTCCCGCTTTGACATCGTCGAAGCGGAAAGTCTGTTTGCCCTGATAATCCGTCACAGAATCTGAACCGTGGCCTTTGGCAAACACATAGGTATCGTCCCCATTACCGCCGTAGAGTTTGTCGTTGCCCGCACCGCCGATGAGGGTATCGTTGCCGGCATAAGCGGTTAACGTATCGTTGCCTGCACCACCGTCCAAGATATCGCTCTGATTGTCTCCGTTCAGGGTATCGTTGCCACCATGGCCGTACAGCTCGTTTCTGCCCGACCAACCGTTAATGGTTTCATTGGCTTCAGTGCCCTGTAAGGCCAAACCGTTCTGCATCAGATTGTCCAACGTAACGGTTTTATCGGCAAACTGGAATGTGATATTTCTATATTCCGTACCTGCGAAATAATTATTCACTTGAACGGAATCACTGCCGTTGTAGCCGAACAGAACCAAGTTGTATCCCTCTTGGCGGAACTTCACTTCTCCCGCTTTGACATCGTCGAAGCGGAAAGTCTGTTTGCCCTGATAATCCGTCACAGAATCTGAACCGTGGCCTTTGGCAAACACATAGGTATCGTCCCCATTACCGCCGTAGAGTTTGTCGTTGCCCGTACCGCCGATTAGGGTATCGTTACCGTTTTCGCCGTATACCCAATCGTTGCCGCCGCGCGCTTTGATCAGGCTGCCTGAAAGGGCGGCATGGAGGGTTTCGTTGCCGCTGCCGCCCTCGATAATGGTTTGGGTGGTCGGTACTGGCTGAACGGGTACTGGCTGAGCAGGTTGCGGTTGAACAGGTTGCGGTTGAACAGGTTGTGGCTGAACAGGTTGTGGCTGAACAGGTTGTGGCTGAACAGGTTGTGGCTGAACAGGTTGCGGTTGAACAGGTTGTGGCTGAACAGGTTGTGGCTGAACAGGTTGTGGCTGAACAGGTTGTGGCTGAACAGGTTGTGGCTGAACAGGTTGTGGCTGAACAGGTTGTGGCTGAACAGGTTGTGGCTGAACAGGTTGTGGCTGAACAGGTTGTGGTTGAACAGGTTGTGGCTGAACAGGTTGTGGCATCGGCACAGGCCCAGATTTAGGTTTGTCTGTCTGTGCTGTGAAGCCGGGCAAAGTAATGCCCAAATGGCCGTTTTGGAAACCGGTAACGGCAGCAACGGCAATGCCGTCTTTGTTTTGCACCAGCAAATCACTGCCGTTCCGTTCCAGGAAAATATCCTTCCCTTTGGCCGACCATTTGCCGGTTTTTTGGTCAAACTGCCAGTTCAGGTTGCCCAAATCAGTGTCCTGAACCAATATCCTGCCCTTTCCATCCGCATCGCGGATGATGTTGTGTGTTTTTTTCTCAGTAGGAGTTGCGGCGGTTTGAGCAAACTCTTTGTGGGTGATGACATAGGTATCGAAACCCTTGCCGCCGTCCAGCGTATTGTTGCCGGTGCCGCCTGCCAAAGTGTCATCACCTAAACCGCCGTACAGCGTATCGTTGCCTTCGCCGCCGTCCAAATAGTCGTTGCCGGCAACGGACAAATCGCGGTTGTCATCACCCCACAAAATATCGTCACCTTTCTCGCCAAACAGGAAATCGTCGCCCGTCTGCCCGATCACCAGGTCGTTGCCCGCACCGCCGTAAAGATAATCCGCCGCGCCGTTTTCCGCCAAAGCGGTATTTTTGCGGATTAGGGCATCATCCAGCCGGTAATCCCCCTTCTGACGGTCGATTGCCAATTTCCAACGGTGCATATCGGCATGCGGGAAGCGCGAACGCTCCTGCCATTTGTCGGTTTCGTATCCGCCGCCGGTGACTTCGTGTTCCAAACCAATGCCGCCGCCGTCAATCTTCACCGTTTCGTTTCCTCCACCCGGACCCGTCAGGAAGGCTTCAGAGGAAGAGATTGACCCCACATAACGCCATTTGCTGTCGAACTGCACGTCGCCGTCGCCCAACAACACATCGTCGCCCGCACCGCCGTAAAGCTTGTCGCTGTCTGCGCCGCCTTGCAGGAAATCGCTGCCGCGGCTGCCGTAAAGCAGGTCGTCGCCCGAATGTCCCAAGGCCCAGTCGCCTTTTTCTCCGCTGGCTTCTTCGCTCAAATGCTCGTTGATGTCGCCGGTGTAGATAATGTCCTTGCCACCCATGCCGTCAATCAAATCGGAATCCGCATTGCCCACCAGCATATCGATGCCGGCATCTGCATCGCGCACACCATAATTGGCACCCAGCAGCATATCCCTGCCCTCTCCGCCCAAAAGCACGTTGCCGCCGCTTTTCAGACCGTAAACCACATCGTCGCCGCCCGCCGCATCGACCATAACCGATTTCGCCGAGAAAGGCATCACGATGTCTACGCCGTCATTGCCTTGAATCATGACGTTTTCGGCCGGATTGGCGCGGATTTGGAAATTGTTCAGTTTGACGGGTTTTGAAGCGAACTTCTCAACCGAGCGGTAAACCTGAGCCGCGCCTGCCGGTTTGTCTATCAGTTGGATGCCCAAACCGGACCACAGCGAGCCGCCGGAATCTTTGGTGTGGGCGGCGAGGGTGAAGTAATCCTTAACGGTAACGGAATCAGAACCGCGCCGGATAATCAGATCGTTGTCTTTTTGTTCTGCGGAGAAAGGATAATATTCGCCTTTGGGATTCGGCGCTTCCCATTTGTTGGCATCGTTTTTTGATTTAGTGAAGAAAGAAGGAACGGCGTCATAGCCGAGAATGGTTTCTTCTGATGTTTCGGTAGCGGGAACCTTATTCGGGAAAAGGATTCTGCCGCGCATATCGCTGTCGGATACGGTGTCGTTATCTTGGATATGGTAGGTATCGTAGTCTTGGCCGCCTTCCATATAGTCGCTGCCTGCGCCGCCTTTGAGCGTGTCGTTGCCTTCTGCACCGAATAAACGGTCAGATTTTCCACTTCCTTCAATTATATCGTCATTGCTGCTGCCAAATGCGATACGGTGGTCATCTGTGCTGATGCCATCACCGTCTATGGAAAATTCCAAAGGCCGGTCAGGATTGCCTGCAAACGGATGCTTCCCATAATCCAAATAATCCCAATCGCCTTGCGTGATGTCGTCAGTCAAATCGCGTCCCAATTTCAGACCGTTTTTGAGATAGCGCATTTGCAAAAGCAGCATTTCCGCACGGCTTTTAATATATTCGGCACTCATGCCGTTTGGGTTGTCCTGGCCGAGCAGATCCAATGAACCGTCTGTGTTATAGGCGGAATAATCCGCACCTTCTGCAACAAAGGGAGTCAGTTCACGCAAAGCATAGCGGTAGGCAATATCCGTTTGTGCTTTGGCAATCAGATTTTCCAAAGAAATATCGCCTATATTCAGTTTAACCGCATGCTTTTCCAATGCGGCGGGAAGGTCGGCAACATTGAAATCCTGTCCGAACGCGAGCGTGCTCATGCGGTCCAGCAAGTCCATGCGCTGGTTGTTGTCCATATCTCTGGTTAATTTAGCAAATTCTTTACCCAAATCTTCACCATAGATACCAGAAACAATGCCGACCGCAATACCGGCCACTGCAGCTACAGGAGCTGATAATCCTAGTAGGAAAACACCAAGTACACCTGTTGCGACACCGGCTGCGGTACTGGCAATTTCCGAACCCAGCTCACCTGCAACAAACTCAACCCACAATTCTTTTGCACGTTTCGTATCGCCACGTGCTTCGGCAGCTTTTGCTTCCTGCGATACAGACATTACAGCAAGAAGAGTAAAGCCCCAGCCTATCACAGGAAGTGTTTTCTTCGCCTTATTTCCTAAGTTGGAAAGCTTTCCCCAGACTGAGGAAGAAACAGGTATTCCAAAGGTTTTAGAAATGCCCTCAATAGCTTCATTTGCTCTTTCTAAATCTAATTGGCTGCTGTTATTAAGTAGTCTTTTTAAACCGCTATCATCACCTATATCCATCCATCTCTGGATAAATTTACTATTTTCTGTATCAGCCAAAGCAGTACGATAAGCAGCGCTGGAAACAATATATTCTTTTGGATTTTTGGAAGCTATAATTTCATCTAGAGAGCTACCGTCTATTTTAGTAACCTTCCTTTCCTCAAGTAGCGTCTCAATTTCCGTAGCTACTAAAACAGAATCGACCCGCGGGTTTTTGGCCATAATCCGCACCTCGCCAGTTGTTTCGTAGGGCGAACCGGCGGGAAATCTGTGCCCATAAACCTTTTTTACCGTCAAATAGATAATCGGTTTTAAGTTTTCCTAAGGGGCTATTTCTATCTAAATTTATATCATTAAACTCTTCAAAACTAACTCCAAATGACTTGGCTACTAGAGCATTAAATGCATCGGAACTTAAAATATCATTGGCCAATGTTTTATTAAGCATCCTAATATCTTTAAATTCACTTGAATGTCCAGCTATATATTCTGCTTGATTCCAAACACCAGACCATAAAACAGTTATCTTACCTTCCGAATAAACAGGCTGCTCATTTATGAATTGAGTTAATGCAGAACGCAATTCATGCCCTTCTAGACCGGCTGTACGTCTATGCAATTCATCTAATGCATTATTCATTTCTTTTTCTGTGTATGATTTCATAATTTCATCTCCGAAAAATCAATTTCAAATTTTAATCTATTTAAATGATCAGGACTCATATAAATGCCAAAACCCCTATTAATAGACATTGCTTCGGTAAATATTTCCTTAAATAGAGTTTCATTATAATCTATATTATTTAAAATATTAACTTTACCAATAATAAATTTATCAATATTAAAATGATAAACAAAATCTAATGGTCGGATAATCTCTATCTCCATGATACAGTTTTGGTAGATAAAAACATCCACCTGCCTTCTATATTCACCATATTTATCTCTTAACTCGTCTGAATACATATCCTCTCTTTCTCGGCTACGAAGAAATAAAATACTTTCCCTATCTTTATCTATTGTCCAATCTCTAGGATAATATCTCTCCAAAATTTCATATTTTGGAAAATATTTCTCGCGGTCTTCTGGAGTAATCCGTTCATTTACAAATGCCATTATTTAGCTCCTAATAAGTTTAAAACGATATAAAATAGATTTTTTAATTTAAGTTGGCTTAAAATATATTATTCCTTTCTATTATCATTTTGCAATTTGTATTATAAGATCATGTCATCTGATAATTCAATTTTCGCGAGATATTTCTTTTCCGTTATTGTCCAAACCGACACCCACGCCGTTAAAGGTAAAGGTTTGTTTGAATTTTATGTCAGACTTTTCATAATTGTGCAGTCTCCATTAATAGTTCCAGCATGTAATAAATAATCATTTCCTACGCTAAAATTAATTTTTTTACCTCTTAAATAATTGATAATATCATTAATAGAGTTAGTTTCGTTAATAATAAATATCTTTTCCATGATTATTCCATTCCTAAAATAGTAAAACTTGTTTGATTGCGATCCATAACTAGTTCAAACTGTATATATCCAGTAGTTAGCTCCTTACTATTAATAAACTCAAAAACAATATCTTTTATTTTTTCTATATCAGCATCGGCTGGATGTATTTTATTTCCAGATACGTCCACGACAATAGATTCCTTACCGTCCATCATAACGCGAGCAATAAATCTCTCTGTAAAAAGAAGATATTTATTTAGATAATATGGATCATAGGAATCAATAGGGCCAGGTGGAAAAGGTATCCAAATTAAAAAATTATTATCTATTTGATAACAATCATTAACATATCCATCTTCATTATTGTCCAACAAATCTTTTATGTTTGATATATTAATTATCATTTTAGAAAAAGGATTACTTTTCCTAATTTCATTCAATGACTTTACATATCTTTGATTAAAAAGATCAGTAAACTGTTTACTGTCTATGTGGGTTTTAATGCTATTCATAAGTTAATTCCTTTACAAATATAAAAGGGGCTGACGTAGATTAGCCCTAAGTTCTACACCAATCCCGCAAGATTTTTAGTTGCCGAGACGGTGTGCCGGAAAAGCCTGTGCCGGTGTTGGCAATGTGGGAGACGATTTCCCATTTTTGAGCGAACTCTTCGGCTTGGGTGGCCGTGAATTTACTGGTGCGGTTGTTACCAAATTGTAACAATTCAGGTTTAATCTCTCCTTTAATATGATTAGTGCTACCAAGTGGAATATCTTTAATTTTGTCTTTATCTAAGACATATAAAGCTTCCGCTGCCACCTGTAAGTTGGCAAATTCTAACAATGTTGCTGCATTTGGGATATCATTTGACATTTTGAGTCTCCTGTTTGGGTTGTAAAACTTTATCTACGAAAAGACGTATTTCTGATTGACTAGCATTTAAATGTCCGCAAGTATCTGCGTATAACCAAGGTGTGCGAGCCCCTGATTTACTGCCAAGCCCTCTATCAAAAATATACCAATTTTTTTCTGCAATAATCTCGTCCGTTTGAGTGTCTAAGATTATAATTTTCGCGCCTGCTATCCAATAGTTCGGATAGACTTCCGTTTCATAAGTAACTGCATATCGTGCAGGTTTTTCTGGATGAATATTAGATTCTACATTGTCTAATAAATCATTATTCTCTAGTATCCTATTATAACGAATGACTTGTCCAGTATTTTTTTTAATATCTACGAAGTTATATCCCTTATAATAGGTATGGTTTTCATATATTTTTTCTTCATTAGTAAATTTTATAATTGAATTACCGTCATTTGGTATGGCTTTATACTGTAAAAACATATTGATAAATGATGATTTTTTACCATTTACTGCTCCGAGTGCAGCATCCTGCCAAGTCGGGTCTGAACCATGTGAGAAAATATCTTCTTGAGGTATTTTAAGTAGCATAATCCCTTCCACATTGTCCACCGTCCGGTAAATCTTTTCTCCTGCCGTTTTGCATTGTTCGTTAAATACGGCTTCGGCTTCTTTGTATTTCCTGTCCCATTCTTCTTGTGCCTGTATTTCTTCTTTGCTCGGGCCGAATTGTTTGGGAATAATCCAAACAAACAGTATCAGGATAACGGCAGCGGTCAGGCTGCCTGAAAGGATTTTGCCGGCATTCCGTTTGGGCTTTTTGTAGGTAAAGCGGACGAGAAACCAAAGCAACAGCAGCATGGTACCCCAATAGCCGATTGCGAATAGGATGGCCAATCCTTCTAGAAAATGGCGTAAATCGTTTGTGGTAAACATGGGTTGTTCCTGTGTTGGTATGTGCAGGCAGCCTGAAAAACAAGGCAGCCTGAAAAGCGGTCTGCACGGGCAAACGGTTTTTCAGGCTGTCTGGGCGGGATATCGGGGCGGCGGGCGGCTCGCTGCACGCTGGCAAACTCCAAAAGGATTGCCGCATTGGGGAGGTTGGTATTTTGGATATTAGTTTTTGACATTTTGAGTCTCCTGTCTGGGTTTAAGAACATTAGGAACGAATCTTGAACTCATTCTATCATGATAGTTTAGTTGCTTTCTTGGAGAAACAGGGTCATGGCAGGCTATGGCAAACAACCAAGGCATTCTACCTCCTCCTTTCCCTCCTAATCCTTTTTCAAAAATAAACCATGTTTTTTCAGCAATAACCTCCTTTTTTTCTCTATCTATAATTTGAATACTCGCACCTGCTATCCAATGATTTCGAAATATGGGGTCCATATTTACTTCGTAGTTAACTGCATAACGTGCTGGTTTAGTAATTACTTTTTCGCCAAGCTCCCTATCTTCTCTAACGAAATATCGAATAATTTTTTTATCTTGTTCAACATCTACATATGTATACTTTGATAAAAATGATCCAATGAATTTTTTATTAGGAAATTCTAATTGTAAGGCAGCATATTTCCACATTGGGTCATGGCTTCTTGCATCTGCCGAAACTGTACTCTCTGGTATCACTTTCAACAGCATAATCCCTTCCACATTGTCCACCGTCCGGTAAATCTTTTCCCCTGCCGTTTTGCATTGTTCGTTAAACACGGCTTCGGCTTCTTTATATTTTCTGTCCCATTCTTCTTGTGCTTGTATTTCTTCTTTGCTCGGGCCGAATTGTTTGGGAATTATCCAAACAAACAGCAGCAGGATAACGGCGGCGGTCAGGCTGCCTGAAAGGATTTTGCCGGCGTTCCGTTTGGGCTTTTTGTAGGCAAAGCGGACGAGAAACCAAAGCAACAGCAGCATGGTGCCCCAATAGCCGATGGCGAACAGGATGGCCAAGCCTTCTAGGAAATTGCGTAAATCGTATGTGGTAAACATGGGTTGTTCCTGTGTTGGTATGTGCAGGCTGCTTTTTGCCGAATCTTTCCGTATCTCAAAAGCAGCCTGCACTTCAGCATTGCGTTATGCAGTAAAATAATGAATATTTGTAACGACTTGGATATTTTTTGTCAATATTCCCGTCTTTCCCTTAACAGCTGGCGCGCTTTCCGTTAAAATTCCTTTACATATTTATATTGTTTCCTATTCCTATTTGCCAAGGTTATATCCGTTATGTTTTTTTCCGTCCTGAAATCCTTTCTTTCCCGCTACATCACCGTATGGCGCAATGTTTGGGCGGTGCGCGACCAGTTGGAACCGCCCAAACGCACGGCGGAAGAACTGGCGTTTTTGCCCGCGCATTTGGAACTGACCGATACGCCGGTCTCTGCCGCTCCGAAATGGGCGGCGCGTTTTATTATGGCGTTTGCGCTTTTGGCTTTGCTGTGGTCTTGGTTCGGCAAAATCGATATTGTGGCGGCGGCTTCGGGTAAAACGGTGTCAGGCGGGCGCAGCAAAACCATCCAGCCGCTGGAAACGGCGGTGGTGAAGGCGGTGCATGTGCGCGACGGGCAGCATGTGAAGCAGGGCGAAACGTTGGCGGAATTGGAAGCCGTGGGCTCGGATAGCGATGTGGTACAGTCGGAGCAGGCTTTGCAGGCTGCCCAATTGTCCAAACTGCGTTATGAGGCGGTATTGGCGGCATTGGAAAGCCGTACCGTGCCGCATATTGATACGGCGCAGGCACGGTCTTTAGGCCTCTCCGATGCCGATGTGCAATCGGCGCAGATATTGGCGCAGAATCAGTATCAGGCTTGGGCGGCGCAGGATGCGCAACTGCAGTCGGCTTTGCGCGGCCATCAGGCGGAATTGCAGTCGGCCAAGGCGCAGGAGCAGAAGCTGGTTTCGGTGGGGGCGATCGAGCAGCAGAAAACAGCAGACTACCGCCGTTTGCGGGCCGACAATTTTATTTCCGAACACGCTTTTTTGGAGCAGCAGAGCAAATCGGTCAGCAATCAGAACGATTTGGAAAGTACGCGCGGTCAGATGAGGCAGATTCAGGCGGCCATTGCACAGGCGGAACAGAATCGGGTGTTGAATACGCAGAACCTGAAACGCGATACGCTGGATGCGCTGCGCCAGGCAAACGAGCAGATTGACCAATACCGCGGCCAGACGGATAAGGCAAAGCAGCGGCAGCAGCTGATGACGATACAGTCGCCTGCGGACGGCACGGTGCAGGAATTGGCCACCTATACGGTGGGCGGGGTGGTGCAGGCTGCCCAAAAGATGATGGTAGTTGCGCCCGATGACGACAAAATGGATGTGGAAGTTTTGGTGTTGAATAAGGACATCGGTTTTGTGGAACCGGGGCAGGATGCAGTGGTGAAGATTGAGAGCTTTCCCTATACGCGCTACGGTTATCTGACGGGCAAGGTGAAAAGTGTCAGCCATGATGCGGTAAGCCACGAGCAGTTGGGTTTGGTCTATACGGCGGTGGTGTCGCTGGACAAACATACCTTGAATATTGACGGCAAAACGGTGAATCTGACGGCGGGCATGAATGTTACGGCGGAGATTAAAACCGGCAAACGGCGGGTGCTGGATTATCTGTTAAGCCCATTGCAAACCAAACTGGACGAAAGCTTTAGGGAGCGATAGGCGGATGCCGCACTGGGTATTTGTTATCCGCCGGTTCGGGCATGCAGGCTGCCTGAAACCATTGCCCGGATGGCATTGCCCAATATAATGATAATGCAAGATTACGGTATTTCCGTTTGCCTGACACTGACGCCCTATTTGCCACATGAACTATTTTCGGCTATGAAATCCTATTTTTCTAAATATATCCTACCCGTTTCGATTTTTACCTTGCCCCTATCCCTTTCCCCATCCGTTTCGGCTTTTACGCTGCCTGAAGCATGGCGGGCGGCGCAGCAACATTCGGCTGATTTTCAAGCGTCCCATTACCAGCGTGATGCAGTGCGCGCACGGCAGCAACAGGCCAAGGCCGCATTCCTTCCCCATGTATCCGCCAATGCCAGCTACCAGCGCCAGCCGCCATCGATTTCTTCCACCCGCGAAACACAGGGATGGAGCGTGCAGGTGGGGCAAACCTTATTTGACGCTGCCAAATTTGCACAATACCGCCAAAGCAGGTTCGATACGCAGGCTGCAGAACAGCGTTTCGATGCGGCACGCGAAGAATTGCTGTTGAAAGTCGCCGAAAGTTATTTCAACGTTTTACTCAGCCGAGACACCGTTGCCGCCCATGCGGCGGAAAAAGAGGCTTATGCGCAGCAGGTAAGGCAGGCGCAGGCTTTATTCAATAAAGGGGCTGCCACCGCGCTGGATATTCACGAAGCCAAAGCCGGTTACGACAATGCCCTGGCCCAAGAAATCGCCGTATTGGCCGAGAAACAAACCTATGAAAACCAGCTGAACGACTATACCGGTCTGGACAGCAAACAAATCGAGGCCATCGATACCGCCAACCTGCTGGCGCGCTATCTGCCCAAGCTGGAGCGCTACAGTCTGGATGAATGGCAGCGCATTGCCTTATCCAACAATCATGAATACCGGATGCAGCAGCTTGCCCTGCAAAGCAGCGGACAGGCGCTTCGGGCGGCGCAGAACAGCCGCTATCCCACCGTTTCCGCCCATGTCGGCTATCAGAATAATCTCTACACTTCATCTGCACAGAATAATGACTACCACTATCGGGGCAAAGGGATGAGCGTCGGCGTACAGCTGAATATGCCGCTTTATACCGGCGGAGAATTGTCGGGCAAAATCCATGAAGCCGAAGCGCAATACGGAGCCGCCGGCGCCCAGCTGACCGCAACCGAGCGGCACATCAAACTCGCCGTGCGCCAGGCTTACACCGAAAGCGGTGCGGCGCGTTACCAAATCATGGCGCAAGAACGGGTTTTGGAAAGCAGCCGTTTGAAACTGAAATCGACCGAAACCGGCCAACAATACGGCATTCGCAACCGGCTGGAAGTGATACGGGCGCGGCAGGAAGTCGCCCAAGCAGAACAGAAACTGGCTCAGGCACGGTATAAATTCATGCTGGCTTATTTGCGCTTGGTGAAAGAGAGCGGATTGGGGTTGGAAACGGTATTTGCGGAATAAAGCAGACTGAAACGGTTATGAAATCCCCCAAAGCAGCCTGCACCCCGTTTCGAAAATGCAGGCTGCTTTGGGATTGGTCCGATACTTTCACATTCTCATTGCCTTTAAATAAAACACAGTTAAAAACACATTTAAATTAAATGCAAATTCAAATGTAAATTCATGTGGACATGATGACAAAGTTCCCCATGAACTGCCTTGTCCCACCTCCTTCATTACTTCTCCTGTTCATCATTCCCGACCGCCCGTTGTGGAAACCGAGCCGCGCTTTAGTGACTACCGTAGCAACAACAGCATTCATGCCGGCGGTAAAACCTACTGCAGGCTTCCGGTGCAGGGCTGTCGCGCAGTTGGGCAATAGTGCAAACTTAGGCATTAGTGTTGGCGGCAATATTGGCAAAGCTGTGGCGATGACGAAAGCCACACCCACCGGCATACCCATATTGGCGACAAGGGCAGCCAAACCGTCATTCGAAGTGGCGACACCTCACTCGGAGGTGCGCAAGTGATCGGCAAAGGCATCCGGGCGGACGCGGACAGCCGAAACCTCAACATAGAACGTGTGTAAAACACCGCCGCCTACCATGGCAAATAGCAAAACGGCAGCCTGCAGATAACCGCAGGCTACGGCGCAAGTATCAACGGTAATTACATACAGCCAAAGCAACATCAGGGCCGAGCACGAAGCCGTTACCGAACAAAGCGGCATCTATGCCGGCGCACATACAGACCTTAAAAGCGGCCTTATCACCAGTACGCCAAGTGTAGAAGACAACTGCAAAAACCGATTCAGTACCGACATGCTCACATTCAGAGACCTGCATAACCATAGCGCCTATCAAGGCGAAATCCTGGGGGTGGATACCGAGATTGCCGTCAGCGGCAGGACATTAGGACAAGAATCCCTCAATGCCCGGGCAGCCGAAACCCAAGCCAAAGCGTATACGGAAACGGCAACAGACACCGCTGCCTATTCAGGCAGCCAATACCGAAATCAATCAACATCTGGACGGTTTAAAAAAACAACTGGAAAAAGGTGAAATCAGCCAAACGGAATACGATAGCCAAGTTGCCAACTGGCAGCGCGGACAAGTGCTACTCAACAGCATAGCCGCAGAATTAATCACACCGACACAAAGCGCGGCAGGTATTGCAGCGGCAACTGCTTCGCCCATGATCTCCTATAAGATTGGGCAATACTTCAAAAGTAAAAATACCGAAGGCTCATCTGCCCATATCTTTAGCTCATGCGGTATTGAGTGCAGCGGTTGCAGCGGCAGGAGACAATAATGCCCTAGCAGTAACCATTAGCGCAGGCGGTGCGGAAGCAGCTGTGCCAGTAATCAACACCTGGCTGTATGGAGAAATAGACCGTAGCGCATTGACGGCAGAACAGAAAGAAACCGTAAGCGCAATAACAAACCTTCTTGGAACAGCAACGGGTGCGGCGATTAACAATAGCAGCACGAATGCCACACAAGGCAGCCTGAATGCACAGTAATGCTGTGGAGAATAATTATCTGACATCAAAACAACTGATTGAAATTGATGAGGTACATCATGAATGTGGTGATGAAATTTGCAAACAACACATTCTATGATTTTACAGCAGTTTTGTCATTGCGCAATGACAAAATGGTAGCAAAATAGTGACAAAATGTGTGTGTAACTACACTCAGCAATCGCCAAGGCAGCCTGAAATCTATGCAAAACCGGCAACCGATATTCCCAACCCGTAAAACCCTATTGGACACACCATTTGGCAACGAGCCGTCGCCGCTCCGTTATTTAAATTTCAGGCTGCCCTAGAACACGCTAAGGGCAGCCTGAAACGCATTTTATGTACGATTCGTACACGGCGAATGTTGTCGCCCTATCTTATTTTATTTTAACCAACCATTAAGCGCGATTAGCGATATTCCGCCGTCCAGCGAATCGCATCAATCGCCGCGCCAATATCGGCAACAGGTTCGCGGTTCAGCCCTTGCTCCAATGCACATTGCGCCACGGCACGCGCCACGATTTGCGAAAACTCGGTTAATTGCGCAACAGGGGGCAGCACCGCCGCGCCGGCAACATCGGGGTTCACCAAGCCGCTGAGTGAATGGGCGGCGCGGGAAATCATTTCATCGCTCACGCGCCGTGCATTGGCGGCGAGTACGCCCAAGCCCAAACCGGGGTAGATGAGCGCGTTGTTGGCTTGCCCGATGGTGTAGTGCACGCCGTTGAAGAACACGGGGTCGGCGGGAATGCCTGTTGCCACGAGGGCTTTGCCTTGCGACCATGCGATTAGGTCGGCAGCGGCGGCTTCGGCGAGCTTGGTGGGGTTGCTCAATGGGAAGATGATGGGGCGCGCGGTGTGCGCGGTCATGGTTTCCACGATTTCTTGGGTGAAGGTGTTGGGGCGGGTGGAGGTGCCGACCAAGATGGTGGGCTTGATGGTTTTGACCACGGCGGTGAGGTTGGTGAGCTC
Organism: Kingella bonacorsii; assembly: GCF_016623605.1. NCBI lineage: Bacteria > Pseudomonadati > Pseudomonadota > Betaproteobacteria > Neisseriales > Neisseriaceae > Kingella > Kingella bonacorsii. Next base: position 655,569 of record NZ_JAEHNZ010000001.1, read on the forward strand.
GCTGGCGTTGGCAAATTCGCTGCGGCGGCGGGCAAACGGGCGTTGCTCGGGGGTTAAATCATCCATGTCGTCAAACAGCAAGCCTTGTTTGTCCACCAGATAGAAGCGGGCGCGGGCTTCGTTTTCAGGCAGCCCTTGGTGCAGCATTTCGGTGTACACGCGGTGAGCGATGCCGCAGCCTGCCGTGCCTGCGCCAAAGCATACATAGGTTTGGTCGGCAAGTTTTTCTTTGCTGATGGCAAGTGCGCCGAGTATGCCGGCCAGCGTGATGATGCCTGTGCCTTGGATGTCGTCGTTGAAGGTGGCGATGCGGTCTTGGTAGGTGTGCAGCACGTTGGCGGCGTTGCTGCGCCCGAAGTCTTCCCAATGCAGATAGGGTTGGTGGAACACGCGCTCGGCGGCGTTCACAAAGGCATCGACAAATTGGTAATACGCTTCGCCGCGCAGGCGTTTTTGGCGGTTGCCTAGATAGAGCGGATTATCCAGCAGGGCTTGGCGGTCGGTGCCGACATCGAGCACTACGGGCAGCACGCTTTCGGGGGGTATGCCTGCGGCGGCGGTATAGACCATGAGTTTGCCAACGGCGATGTCCACGCCGTTGCAGCCCCAATCGCCGATGCCTAAGATGCCTTCGGCATCGGTGGCGACAATCAGGCGGATGTCGCGCCCGTCTGCGGCGCGGGTGAGGATGTCGGCGATGTCGGCTTGGTTGTCGGGCGACAGGTAAACGGCGTTTTGCGGGTTCACAAACAATTCGCTATATTGTTCAATGCTTTGGGCGATAACGGGGTCGTACACAATCGGCATCATTTCTACGATGTGCTGCCCGAACAGGTGGTAGAACAGGGTGCGGTTGGTGTTGAAAATTTCCATCAGGAATTGGCGTTTTTCCAGCAGCGTGGGCTTTTGGTTGTAGTGCGCGTAGGCTTGTTGCGATTGCTGGTCTATGGTTTGCACGGCGTGGGGCAGGAGTCCTGTGAGCCCGAGGCGTTGGCGTTCTTCGTGGGTGAAAGCGGTGCCTTTGTTGAGAAAGGGGTTATTGAGGATTTCGTATGCGGATTTCATGGGTTGCTCCTTGTGGGGATGATGGGATTTGCCGATTGGCGGGGGATTATAGCGTGGGTTGGGGTAGTGGAATGTTAAGGCAGCCTGAAAACGTATAAACCCGTTTTCAGGCTGCCTTTGGGTTGGCGCGGTTAGGTCAAATGCCCGTTGTGCGGTTGCAAAGCGGGCGGCACTTGGGCGACGTTGAGCGCGGTCAGGATTTCGCGCTCCACGAGGCGCACCAGCGAATCGAGCGGCAGGTTGTTGTCTTGCCGGCCGAACGGGTCTTCCAGCTGGGCGCTGAGCATATCCAGCCCGAGAAACATATACACCAGCCATGCCACCATCAGTGGTGTCCACAGCCCGAGCGCGGCTTCCAGCCCAAAGGGGAGCATGATGCAGAAGCTGTGGATGGCGCGGTGCAGCAGCACGGAATAGGCAAAGGGCACGGGGGTGCTGGCGATGCGATCGCAGCCTGCCTGTATCATGCCCAGCGTGTTGATGTGGGCAGAAAGATGGGTGTAGGTGATGTCGCTGATTTCGTGTTGGCGATGGGCTTGGATGAGGTCGTATTGGATGTGTTCTAGGGCGTATTGCGGGGGGTTGATGTGGGTGGCGAAGGCTTCTATTTGGTCGGCTTGCATTTGCCCGTATTCTAGGAATAGCTCGGGGTGGGCGGTTTGGTAGCGCAGGCGGTCGCGCAGCAGGTGGGTGAACACGATAACTTGGCGCAGGATGAGCTCGCGGCGGGCGTTGGGCAGGATTTGGCTTTCGCGTATCAGGTGGCGTTGGGTGGCGATGAGTTGCCCCCAGAGTTTGCGCCCTTCCCACCAGCGGTCGTAGCTGGCGTTGTTGCGAAAGCCGAGAAATAGGGAGAGGACGATGCCGAAGATGGTGAAGCCGACCACGGGCGGGGTGGGCAGGTGAAACCAATGGTTGTGCGCGCCGATGCCCAGCAAGAGCGACACGCTCGACAGCAGCAGCATGGCGGGCAAAACTTTGGGGAAGATGGTGCCGCGCCATGCGAATAGGAGGGCGAGGGTGTTGGTTTTTTTGCGGATTATCATGGTGGTTTGTAAAGTGTGGGGGATGGGTTTTGGTTTTATTGAGGCAGCCTGAAAATTAAATTGTGAGCTGCTGATGTGCTGTTTTGGGTTTCAGGCTGCCTTTGGGATAACGGTATCAAATCAAACGGCGTGCGCAGCGAGGCTGCACACCCTACGCGCTTTCTCCGGCAGCCGAACAAGTCAATTCTGATGCCATCAGCAGACGGGACGGGATGCAGGATCTGAATTGGTCGCCATTCATTGCCTATCCTTGCACTTCAATACCTTTACTACGCAGATTCGCCAAGCATTCGGCAAGGTAATCATCATCGTGTTCGGCATAAATCGGGCTGCCGATAGGTTCTTCCGCCAAATCGGGATACGACGGGCAGGTGTTGCCGCGATGGTTTTTATCGTGCCATGCGGGATCAGGTCGGTAGCCGCGCCGCTGCATTTCGTCCATGATGAGGACGTGATAGGCATAAAGCAGATAGGGGCTGTGGGTGAAGACGTAGTTCACGGTGGCGTGCGGCCGGCCCCAGCCGTTACCGCGCAGGGCGGCGCATTCTCGGTGTTGGCCGAGCAGTTGGGCACGTGGGAGTTGGGGAATAAGGGTTTGATGCCATAGGCGCATGATGGAGTCTCCGTAAAAAGTGCAGGCTGCTTTTGGGTAATGGAAAAGCAGCCTGCACATCGAAATATGCAGGTTGCCTGTCGTTTCAGCCGTTGAACAGCCAAGGTTGGCTTTGACGGCGCTGCCCAGCAAGAGCGACACGCTCGACAGCAGCAGCATGGCGGGCAGGACTTTGGGGAAGATGGTGCCGCGCCATGCGAACAGCAGGGCGAGGGTGTTGGTTTTTTTCGGATTATCATGGTGGTTTGTGGAGTGGGAAATGGATTTCAGGCTGCCTTAGTTTGCACACGTTAAGGCAGCCTGAAAACGTGTTTGCGTGCTTTGCGCTAAGCCTAATCAATGACGGCTGCTTTTGCCGTGGCGGCGTTGGTCGGTTTGGTCGGAATAGCTGCCCTCTTTGATGCGCACATGGCCGTTGCTCGGCGCGCTGCCGGCGTTGGGGGTGAGCTCTTTGCCGTAATCGCGGAATTGCTGCACTTTGCGGTCAAGGTTTTCTTTTTGGATTTCGCTGTCGTCGCGGTCGTCGTAGCTGCCTTTGAGGCGGCGGATTTGCGCTTCGGGGGAGTTTTTGTCGATGTCTATGCCTTGCTTGGCGGCGGTGCGGTTCACAAGGGTGCGCACGGCGGGGATTTGGTACGCGCCAAACAGGGCGATGGCGATGAGAACGAGCCAGATTAGGGTTTTGATTTTTTGTGGGATGTACATGGGGATTCCTTTGGAGGTGGGGATGGGTTTAGTGTGGCACGCAGGGGATGTGTGGTTTTCAGGCTGCCTTTGGGCGAGATTTATCGGTGTTTACCGGTTATCGGCAGCCTGAAAACCTCTGCCGTGGTTTGGGCAAGCCATGCCGTCTGGTTCAAAGCGTTTTTTAGCGGCGAGCCGTTGCCGCGCCATGGCGTTTTCAGGCTGCCCTACTCTGTTTTCAGGCTGCCTGAATGCTAACCGGCGGCTGCGGCGTGTGCCTTTGCGCGCGGTCTAGTTGGCGATGCAGCGCGGTGTAACACTCGGGCAAGAGTTCGCGCATCATGCTCAGCTGGCGGGTGAGCACTTGGGCTTGGATGGCGTGGGGGTCGCGTTCGGCGGCTGCTTGTAATTGCGCCAGTTGCGTATCCAGCGCGTTTAAGGCAGCCTGAAAATGGCTTTCGCTGCTTTCGGCGATGGTTTGCAAAATATGGGCAACGTGGTTGGCGGCGGGGTAAAACATGGCGAGAAATTGCTGCGTGGCTTCGCTGTCGGTTTGCACTTTGTCGCGGTATGCGCCCAGCGCGGAAATGTAGCTAATCAGGGAATAGTTGATTTTCAGCAGCATAAAGCCGTCGTCGAGTTTGTCGCGGTGTTTGTCGGCTTCGCCGGACATATCCGACAACACGCTGGATAGCGCGGCGGCTTTGTCGTGGCTGGTGCGGCGGGCGGCGCGGTAGGCGATGTCTTCGCGGATGCCGTGTTGCAGCTCGTCCAACACGGCGGTAAGGTAGCCCGCGTTGCTTTGGATGGCTTCGGTGCTGGTTTTTTCCAGCGAGATGTATTTCCAGTCGGGCCACAGACAATACACGGCAACGCCTGAAATCAACGCGCCAAGAATGGTGTCAATAATGCGCGGCACAAAAAAGCCTGCCACATCAAAGCCCATAATGGCAAAGTTCATCATCGCTTGGATGGTGATGAAAAAGATGGAATAGCTATATTTGTTGGTGCGCGAGTAGAAAAACAGGCTCACAAAAATCACCGCGATGGCGAGCTTGTCCACCAGCGTAAGCGCGAACACGGGCAAAATAGAGCCGACCAACACGCCGCCGAGTGTGCCGATAATGCGGTGCAGCAGGCGGCTTTTGGTGGCGGAATAGTTGGGCTGGCACACGAACACGGCGGTGAGCAATATCCAATAGCCGAGGCTTAAATCGTTGTCGTTCAGGTGCTGGCTGCTGATGATGTGCACCACAATGCAGCACACGCAGGCAATCACCGCCATGCGCACGGAATGGCGGAAAACGGGCGATTGCAGCGTAAGCTGTTGTTTAAAAATTTGCCATGCGGTTTTGAAATTGTTGTTGTCCAACGCTTGGATGCGGGTTTGCTCGGTGGAGGTGGTGAGGTCGCGCACATCGGGGTTGCCAAGCTGGGCAAATTGCTGGCTGATGCGGGAAAGGTTGTCTAGCAGGCGTTGCACGCTGTATGGCGATGCGCCGTTGCCTGTGTCGTGCGCGGCGTAGTAATCCAGCGATTGAATCGCACCTTGGGTGGCGCGGGCGAGTTTGGGGAAGTCGGTGTATTCGGTGTTGCGGCGCAGGTTTTGGGCAAATTGTTGGCAGGCTTGGGCTTGCAGGCGGATGAGCCGTTGGATGCGGTAGATTAGGTCGGTGTGGCTCATTTGCTGCGTGAAGGTTTGGTAGTGCATATGGCTGGCGGACATCCGCTCGTGGATGTCTTGGGCGATAAAGTAATAGCGCAGCATTTTGGCGGTGCGCGGATGGCGGTGCTGCCCGCGCATACGGTAAAACAGCGCGTTGCGGCAAAGGTTGAAGCTGCTGATAACACGGCTGTTGGTCATGGCTAGCTGGATTTGCTGTTGGTCGTGTTCGCCGATTTCATCGGGGTCAAAAAAGCTGGCTTTGCTGTTCAGGTAATCGGCAAGGGCATCGTAGGCTTGGGCGATGTTTTCTTGCACGGGGCGATGGGGGAACACAAGATGCGCGAGCAGGGTAAACAGCGTGTAAAGCAGCGTGCCGATGATGATGAGCAGCGTGTTGAGATAGGGCGCGGCGTGCGGGTCGTGGGTGAGCGTGGTGTAGATGGCAACGGCGAGCGTACCAAAGGAGACGGTGCGATAGCGCGTGCCCGCCGCGCCAAACAGGGTGAACACAAACGCAATGGCGGTGAACGCGATGGGCAGGGCGATGGGGTTGTTAAACGTGAACTGCACCGAAAGGGAGCTGACGGAAAACGCCATCACGGCAAACATCACGTTTTTAAACTTGCCCGTGAGCCCGTTGTCCAAATCCACCAAGCCGCCTGCGATGATGCCGAGAATCAGCGCGGCGAAGTATTGCTCCTTGTTAAACCGCCATACAAAATAGGCGCACAAGCTGGCACTGATTAACACGGGCAGGGTGTTGATGATTTTTGTGTTAATGGCGGGGGTTTTCATGGCGGGAATGGAGACGAATAGAAAGCGTGTTAAAAAAGGTAAGTATTTTAACGCTAAACAACACGAGTAGGCAGCCTGAAAATGTAACTCCCCCCGTTTCAGGCTGCCTCTATTTGATTTAAAACATGGCAGGCAAACATAGGCAGCCTGAAAACCATCGTTTCCTTTAAAATCAAATTTTTATGCAAAGGAAGCCATATGACCCCCAACACCGCCACCCAAATCGCAGGGCGCGCTTTTGCCAACTGCATCATGAACGCGGCAGGTGTATGCGACTACACCCGCGCCGATTTGGACGCGATGCAAAATTCATCCGCCGCCAGCTTCGTTACCAAATCCGCCACCGTATCGCCGCGCGAGGGCAACCCCGAACCGCGCTACCGCGACACCGCTTGGGGCAGCATCAATTCCATGGGCCTGCCCAATTTCGGACTGCCCTATTATTTGAGCTACGTTTCGCAAGCGCAGCAAGAGCAGCCTGAAAAAACCTATTTCGTATCCATTTCGGGGTTTAGCGCGGAAGACGACGTGGCGCTGATGCAGCAGATTTACCAATCCGACTTCAACGGCATCATCGAGCTGAACTTATCCTGCCCCAACGTGGTCGGCAAACCGCAAACGGGCTACGACTTTGAAACCGTGGCGCGCGTGCTGGATACCGTGTTCGCGCAATTCACGCGCCTGCCCTTGGGCGTGAAGCTGCCGCCGTATTTTGATTTGGTGCATTTTGACCAAATGGCGGCGATTTTGAACCGCTATCCGCTGGCGTACATCAACTCGGTGAACAGCATCGGCAACGGTTTGCTGGTGAACCCGCACAGCGAAACGGTGCTGATTAAGCCCAAACACGGCTTGGGCGGCATCGGCGGCGCATATTTGAAACCCACCGCGCTGGCAAACGTGTTTGCCTTCCGCCAGCGGCTGAAACCCGAAATCCAAATCATCGGCACAGGCGGCGTGCAAAGCGGCGTGGACGTGTTTGAGCATATTTTGTGCGGCGCGGACATGGTGCAAGTAGGCACGGCGTTACATCAAGAGGGCGTGGCGGTGTTTGACCGTTTAACCCGCGAGTTGCGCAATATTATGGCGGGCAAAGGCTACTGCAAAATTGACGATTTTAAAGGCAAGTTGAAAACCTTGGATTGATGCGGGGATGGGGTGAGGCAGCCTGAAAACGGATTTGTGGTTTTCAGGCTGCCTTGATGCGCGTGGGGCAAAGGCAGCCTGAAACGGTATTTTCATTTCAGGCTGCCTGCGTATTTTTAGCCAGCGCACGGCTTGCCGGCAAGCCGTAGGGTGGACAACTCGTTTGCCCACCATGGTTCGCACACTATATTTTGATGGGCAAGCCATTTGTCCCCACCCTGTTTAGCGTTTTCAGGCTACCTTGATGTGAATGCGCAAAGGCAGCCTGAAACCACAATGGAACGGCAACGGCTCGTCGCCGACGCTCCATGGGTTACAGGTTTGGCAAAGGTTTTCAGGCTGCCTAACCCCCCGCCGCGTGTTAAAATCGCGCCTTTTCATTCAACCCATTAACCGCCCCGTTATCGCCCGCCATGTCCCGAATCACCCTCACCCCCAGCCAAACCCAATTTGAAACCCAAGCCGATGAAACCATCCTAGAAGCCGCGTTGCGCCAAGGTTACAACCTGCCCAACGCCTGCCAAAGCGGTATGTGCGGAACGTGCGTTGCCCAAGTGGTGTCGGGCGAAGTGCAAATGGGCGAGTATGACGACTGCGCGCTCACCGATGAAGACGCGGCGGCGGGCATGGTGCTGCTGTGCGCCTGCCACGCGCAAGGCGATGTGGTGCTGGATTTGCCCGCCTACGAGGGCGCGAAAGCCATTGCCCCGCGCACCATGCCCGCGCGGGTGGCGCATATTGATGTGCGCGGCAAAATGGCGCTGCTGCGGCTGGTGTTGCCCAAATCGCCGCCGTTTAAATTTTACGCGGGGCAATATGCCGATATTTTGTATAAAGGCACGGTGCGCAGCTATTCGCTTGCCAACGCGCCCAGCGACAACGGCGTGATGGAGTTTCATGTGCGTCTGCGCGAGGGCGGCGTGTTTTCGCCCGCGCTGTTTTCAGGCAGCCTGAAAGTGGGCGACGTGCTGCGCGTGCGTGCGCCGCTGGGCGCGTTTACGCTTAACGAAAACAGCGATAAACCTTTGATTTTTATTGCCACGGGCACAGGCTTTGCGCCGATTAAATCGCTGCTGCAACACCTGCGCGACACCCAGCCCAGCCGCAGCGTACACCTCTACCACGGCGCGCGCGATGCCGCTGGCTTGTATGACGAAGCCGCCCTGCGCGAATTGCTGTATCAGCTGCCCAACGCGCGTTACACGCCCGTGCTGTCCCGCGCCGACGACGCTTGGCAAGGCGCGCGCGGCTACATCACGGAACACGTTTTGCAGGATTACGCCGATTTGTCGGGCTACGAGGTTTACGCCTGCGGCTCAATGGACATGATACGCGGCAGCAAGCAGGCGTTTGTTGAACAGCGCGGTCTGCCCGAAACCGCGTTTTACAGCGATGCGTTTACGCCGTATGTAGCCAGAACGGTTGAGGCAGGCTGAAAAGGGTTGCCCATGCTGTTTCGGCTAACTTATTTTAGCTTCGCAACTCCGCTTCGCTACGCAGGCTGCCTTTGGCGTTTGCAAAAATTGTAGGCAGCCTGAAAATGCAAAACCGTTTGGTGTTCTGCCAAGCGATTTTTTACTGGATAGATTGAATTTCAGGCTGCCTAACCCATCGCATCTGCTTACTACTGCCACCCCTCTCCCCTACGTTCAGCCGAACGGAGCATTCTTTTTTCGGGAAAAAGCGTGTGCTTGTCCGACGACGCACGAAGTGCGGCTAGTTCGCACGCGCCGAAAAAAGGATGCAGCCTTCGGGAAGTTTGGCGTAGCCAAACCTGCACGTCGGGGTCGCCTTTCTTTTGCTTGCTGTTCTTTGGCGAAGCAAAGAAAAGTAAGTGCCCCGTCGGCACAAGACGCATGGTTAAAGCTACACTCAAAGCTAACCACAAAGCCCCAACCCATTTTTCAGGCTGCCCCCACCATTTCACAAAAATCCCCCTCACCTAAAAACATCCCCCCCCCACCATGCTCACCAAAAAATCCGCCACCCACATCGCCTACCTGCGCGTGCTCGCCTTTGCCATCGCCGCCTTTGTGGTCAACACCACCGAATTCATCCCCGTTGCCATGCTCACCGACATCGGCAAAGGCTTCAACCAATCCGCCGCCGACACGGGCATGATGATTACCGTGTACGCATGGATAGTCTCGCTTTCCTCTCTGCCGCTGATGCTGCTGTTTGCCCCAATGGAACGGCGCAAACTGCTGCTGATTTTGTTTGCCGTATTTATCGCGGGGCACGCGCTGTCGGTTGCCGCGTGGAGCTTTCCCGTGTTGCTGGTTTCGCGCGTGATGATTGCGCTTACCCACGCGCTGTTTTGGGCGATTACCGCCGTGCTGGTGATGCGCGTTGCCCCGCGCGGCAAACGGCAGCAAGCCTTGGGCTGGATGTCTCTGGGTTCGGCGATGGCAACCGTGTTGGGGCTGCCGTTGGGGCGCATCATTGGGCAAGCGTTGGGCTGGCGCGCTACTTTTGCCCTGATTGGCATCCTTGCCATTGGCGTGATGCTGTTGCTGATGAAAATACTGCCGCGCTTGGAAAGCAAAAATTCAGGCTCGCTCGAGAGCCTGCCGCTGCTGGCAAAACGCCCGCACCTGCTCGGCTTATACGCGCTCACCATCATGATGGCAACCGCGCATTTCACCGCATACAGCTACATTGAACCCTACGCGCTCACCATCACGCAGCTTTCGGAGCAAATGACCACTTGGGTGCTGCTGTTGTTCGGCGTGTCGGGCATGGTGGCGAGCATGCTGTTTGCCCGCTTTTATCCGCGCCATCCCAACCCCACGCTGCTTGTCTCGGGCACAATCGTGCTGCTGTCGCTGCTGCTGTTGCAACCACTAGGGCACAACCCCGCCGCGCTGTTTGCGCTGATTTTCGCATGGGGCATCGGCATCGCCTGCGTGAGTTTGAGCATGATTGGGCACGTGATGCGCTATGCGCCCGATGCCGCCGATGTTGCCAATTCCATCTACTCCGCTTGCTACAACGTGGGCATTGGCGGCGGCGCGTTGCTCGGCGGCATGGTGATGCGCGCGCCCACGCTGGGGCTAGCAAGCGTGGGCTGGGTGGGCGCGGCGTTGGCGGCGTGTGCACTCGCGCTGTTTGTGTGGACGCAGAAGCGGTTTCAGGCTGCCTCGGATAGCGATGGCGATACGGATGCGCCCAAGGCAGCCTGAAAACATAATCCAACCCGCGTGCAAATACTTTTCAGGCTGCCTATTCCGCGCAACAAGGCAGCCTGAAACGCAGTCCAATCAAACCAACGCCCTAATGGAGCGGCGACGGCTCGTCGCCAAAAAAACGCTTGCCGCCCCGCCCCAATTATTTTCAGGCTGCCTCAAATAACGATGCCGATACCCCCAAGGCAGCCTGAAACGGAACAACCCCATGAAAATCATCAGCAAATTTAAAGATTTCTACGATTTCAAAGTCGCCAAATACGGCATAGACCCGATTTTGATTTTTGACCGCCGCGCCCGCGCCGATTTGCCCGCGCCCAAGCAGCTGCCCGACCGCATCAAAATCGCCGGCAAAGGCTTTGACGCCAAGCGCTCGTTTCGCCCCAAAATGAAAAAATAGCCCAAAGGCAGCCTGAAAAAAGCAAACCGTTTCGCGTGCTGCCAAACGCTTTTTTACCGGATAGATTGGCTTTCAGGCTGCCCAACAAAAATCAGCGCAAAACAAAAAAGCCGCCCATCCGGGGCAGCTTTGTTTACCGTTTACCGCAATCGCTCACTCACACTTCAACTTCTGCGCAATGTCGCCAAAATGCGTATCCGCGTAAACACACATCTCCTCGCGCTGTTTCTGCGTGGCATCGTGCAGCGAATGCTTCAAAACCATCGTGTTGGTGGCATGAAACGAAGAAGGCGACTCGCCCGCCTTGGCAAAACACGCATCCGCGCGTTTAAAATACGCCTCGCAGCTGGCAGGCAAATTGTTCAAATGATGCCCGCCATGCTCATGCCCCTCGTGCGCCCAAGCCGAAGCCGTTGCCAAAGCCAACACAACAGCGGTTAAAGATACTTTTTTCATTTCTCACACTCCATTTAATCGTTAAAAATCAGTTGTTATAAAAACCTTGCCAAATCTCCGAAAACACCGCTTGTTAAGAATGTTTCTCAAAAACTTAGCCGCGCCATCATAAAGAACCTTATCCCTGCTGTAAAGAATAATAGGTTGATTGACAATGTAAAAACGATTACGGCAGCCTGAAACCGAGTATGCAAAATGATAGACCTCCACACCCATTCCACCATATCCGACGGCGCACTCACGCCTACGCAACTGGTGCAGGCCGCCGCACAAAACGGCTGCCGCCTGCTCGCCCTCACCGACCACGACCACACGGGCGGGCTTGCCGAAGCCCGCACCGAAGCCGCCCGCCACCGCATCCAGTTTATCAACGGCGCAGAAATCTCCGTAACATGGCGACACCGCACCATCCACATCGTCGCGCTAGACTTTGACGAACACAACAACAGCCTGCAAACCCTGCTCGCCCAAGTGCGCCAAGGGCGCATAGCACGCCTGCACCAAATCGCCGCCAAGCTCGCTAAACACGGCATTTCAGGCGCAGCCGAAGGCGCGCTCGCCCTCGCCGCCAACCCCGAAATGGTCTCGCGCACCCACATCGCCGACTGGCTGGTGCAACAAGGGCACGCCCGCAACAAACAACAAGCCTTCACGCGCTATTTGGGCGATGGCAAAAGCGCATCCGTGCGCCACCAATGGGCGGAACTCCCCGCCGCCATCGCCGCCATCCAAGATGCAGGCGGCATCACCGTCATCGCCCACCCCATGCGCTACAACCTCTCCGCCACCGCACGGCGCAACCTGTTTGACGAATTTCGCGCCCTCGGCGGGCACGGCATGGAAGTGCACAACGGCTCATGCAGCGCAAACGACCGCCTCAACTACGCCCAAGCCGCCGCGCGCCACGGCTTGCTCGCCAGCGCAGGCAGCGATTTTCATCGCCCACACGATTACAGCGGCGGCGTGCTGGGCGCGTGCCCCGAATTGCCGGGCATCTGCCAACCCGTTTGGGAACACTTCAAACAGCCGTTTCGGCAGCCTGCGTAGCGAAGCGGCGTTGCGAAGCTAAAACGGGTAACCGCGCAACGCCAAAGGCAGCCTGAAAACCCATTCAGCCCGCCGCCCAATCCCCTATAATCACCTTTTCCACTCAACATCCCCAACAGAAAGCCCCACCATGTCCACCCAAACCGTCAAACACCTCACCGATTACCGCCCCCTCGCCCACCGCATCCCCCAAGTACACCTCACCTTCCACCTCTCCCCCACCGCCACCACCGTAGAAGCCGAGCTACACGTTGTCCCACAGCCCAACGCCCCGCAAAGCCTCACGCTTGATGGCAGCGCAACGCTGTTATCCCTATCGCTCAACGGCGAAGCGCAGCCTGAAACCGCCTACACCCAAACCGCCGAAAGCCTCACCCTCCACCGCGTGCCATCCGAGCCGTTCACGCTTCACATCACCACCCAAATCAACCCCGAAGCCAACCAAACCCTCAACGGACTCTACGCCTCAGGCGGCAATCTCTACACCCAATGCGAACCCGAAGGCTTTCGCACAATAACGTACTACCTAGACCGCCCCGACAACATGGCGGTGTTTACCACCAAAATCATCGCCGATGCCGCGCAATACCCCGTGTTGCTGTCCAATGGCAATCTGGTCGATTCAGGCAGCCTGAAAAACGGGCAACACTACGCCATCTGGCACGACCCATTCGCCAAGCCCTCCTACCTTTTTGCGCTGGTGGCAGGCGATTTAGCCGTCAACCGCGACACCTTCACCACCCAAAGCGGGCGCGAAGTCGCCATCCAGTTCTACACCCGCGCCGAAGATGCCCACAAAGTCGCCCACGCCATGCAATCGCTCAAACACGCGATGCGCTGGGACGAAACCCGCTTTGGCTTGGAATACGATTTAGACGTGTTCATGGTCGTTGCCGTAGGCGACTTCAACATGGGCGCGATGGAAAACAAAGGCTTAAACATCTTCAACACCAAATATGTGCTGGCGGACGCGCACACCGCCACCGATGCCGACTTTGAAGGCGTAGAAAGCGTCATCGGACACGAATACTTCCACAACTGGACGGGCAACCGCGTAACCTGCCGCGACTGGTTTCAGTTGTCTTTAAAAGAAGGCTTAACCGTGTTCCGCGACCAAGAATTTTCGGGCGATAGAGCCAGCCGCGCCGTGCGCCGCATAGAAAACGTGCAAGCCCTGCGCCAATTCCAATTCGCCGAAGATGCCAGCCCGATGGCACACCCCGTGCGCCCTGCCAGCTATGTGGAAATGAACAATTTTTACACCGCCACCGTGTATGAAAAAGGCGCGGAAGTGGTGCGCATGTATCACACCCTGTTGGGCGAAGCGGGCTTCCAGCGCGGCATGAAGCTCTATTTTGCCCGCCACGACGGGCAAGCCGTAACCTGCGACGACTTCCGCGCCGCGATGGCGGATGCCAACGGCGTGAACCTAGACCAATTTACCCTGTGGTACAGCCAAGCCGGCACGCCCACGCTCGACGTTTCAGGCAGCCTGAAAGCCAACGGCGACTACGTTTTGCACATCAAGCAAACCCTGCCTGATACCTCCGATATGCCCGCCACCGCCAAACAGCCGATGATGATACCCGTCAAAACCGCCCTGTTTAACGAACACGGCGAGCAGGTGGCGTTTAGGCAGCCTGAAAATAGTCAAACCAATATTTCAGGCTGCCTCAACACAGCGGGCACACAAGGGCAGCCTGAAACCGTCCTAATCCTCACCCAAGCCGAGCAAACCTTCGTGTTGCAGCCTAAAACGCCCGCCCAAAGCATCACCCCCTCCCTGCTGCGCGGCTTCTCCGCCCCCGTGCACCTCAATTTTGACTACACCGACGACCAACTCGCCCTGCTGCTTGCCCACGACACCGACCCCTACGCCCGCTGGGAAGCCGCGCAAACCCTATACCGCCGCGCCATCGCCGCCAACGAAGCCGCGCTAGCAAACGGCATACCGCCCGCCCAGCCCACCGCCCTCATCAACGCCCTGCGCCAAGCCATCAGCGATACCGCGCTAGACCCCGCCTTCAAAGCCCTGCTGCTCAAAGTCCCCGCCGAAAGCGAACTATGGAGCGAGCGCGACCACATCAACCCCGTGCAAACCACCGCCGCCCGCGAAGCCCTGCTGGATGCCCTCGCCCAAGCCCTGCACGGCGAACTGCTTGCCGCCGCCCTCAACGCCCGCGAAGCCGAGCAAGCCGATAAACGCGGCAAACACATCGCCGTGTACGAATACACCCCCGAAGATGCCGCCCAACGCGCCCTGCAATACGCCAGCTTCAACCTCATCTGTCGCTACGACGAGCAAGCCACCATAGAGCAAGTGTTTGAACACTATGACGAAATGGCACGCAAAAACATGACCCACGAATGGGGCATCCTCTCCGCCATCAACCACAACCCCGATGACAAACGCAACCAACTGCTCGCCCGCTTCGCCGCCAAATTCGCCGACCAACCCCTTGTGATGGACAAATATTTCAGCCTCATCGCATCCAGCCGCCGCAGCGACACGCTCGCCCAAGTTCAAGCTGCCCTGCACCACCCCCAGTTTGCCCTCACCAACCCCAACAAAGTGCGCGCCCTCATCGGCACATTCGCCCGCAACACCCCGCATTTTCACGCCGCCGATGGCTCGGGCTACGCCTTTGTGGCGCAAAAAATCTGCGAAATCAACGCCTTCAACCCACAAATCGCCGCAGGGCTGGCACGCGCGTTTAACCTGATGAAACGCCTAGAACCGCACCGCCAAAACCTGATGCGCAACGAACTCGCCAAGCTCGCCGCCATGGAAAGTTTGTCCAAAGACGTGCGCGAAATTGTGGAGAAAATTTTGGGCTAGACAGCCAGAAACATGTTGAACTGCACGTTTTAGCTTTGCTGAAACTCGCTTCGCTCATTTTCAGGCTGCCTAATCGCTTTTGCAAAGGCAGCCTGAAACCTTATCCGCCCAATAAAAACCGTTTGGCTTAACACCAAACGGTTTGGTTTGTCGGGCGGAAATCTTTGCAAAACGGCAACCGATGGCGCATCGGCGGCTCGCCGATATTTTGACGAACCCGTGATGCGATGTTTAATAAGCCGTTAGCGACGAGCCACTGCCGTTCTATTTTGCTTTTCTGGCTGCCTCAACGCGGGCGGGATGCTGAGGCAGCCTGAAAACTGTATCCGCGCTTTCTACGGCTTGCTGGCAAGCCGTGCGCTGGCTAAGCATTTTCAGGCTGCCTGTTGCAATGAATGAGCAGCCTGAAACGTGTTGAACCGCACGTTTTCAGGCTGCCTCTAATCAGCAAATTACCGCCCTGCCCCACTCGCCGCCATCTCATCAAACTTCGGCATCAGCATGGCAGCATTGCCCGCTTTCGGCTCCCATTTGCTTTCCACGCGCCATTTGCCTTGCGTGTCTTCCAGCCGCAAATACCAATGCACGGCGGGCGGCAAGGCGTTGAAGGTGGCGGTGTATTCGGTTTTGTCTCCCGATTGCGGCGCGTTGCTGGCTTTCAGTGGCACGGTTTGGTCGTAGGCTTTTTTGGCGGGATGCAGCAGCAGCAGTTGCATGGGCACGTTTTTGTCAAAATCGCCGCTGATAAAGATTTTGGCGGCGGTGCCATCTTGGTTAAACAACACTTGCGCTTGAATATGGCGTTGGGCGGCGGCTTCATCGCGCTCAATCTGCATATTGATGTATTTGCCTTCTTTGTAGTAATCGTCGGTTACCATTTCGTCGGCGTGGGTTTTGGCAAGGTAAAAGGTGTAAAACCCTGCCACGACTACGGCGGCAGGCCCGCTCATCAGTATCCACGGCCAGCGGTGTTTGTACCACGGGGCGGGTTTGGTGGGCTGCGGCGTGATGGTTTGCTGTGGACCGGTCATGCTTATTCTCCGATGAAAATGGATTTTTCCTGCAACACGCGCGCTTCGTTTTCAGGCTGCCCTGCCACGCGGTATTTGAAAGTGAACTGGATGGGATGGCTGCCTTTTTCGGCGTATTCAGGCTGCGTTGCCACTTGCACGGGGATGGTGATGATGTCGCCGCCTTTGATGCTGATGCCGTTTTCAGGCAGCCCTGTGAGGCGGATGTCGTCCAGCCCCGACACGCTGGCTTGGATGATTTGCGTTTGTTCGCTGGCGTTGCTGATGCTCAGGTTGTAGCTGTTTTCCAGCAAGCCTTCTTTGTTTTCGCGCACCATCACGCCACGGTCTTTAATCACGTCAATTTGCACGGTGGCGCGGGTTGCTAGCCCCACACATAGACCAATTACCGCCACCAGCAACACAACGCCGTAGCCCACCACTTTGGGGCGCAGCAGGCGTTTTTTCACATCGGCATCGGTGTATTCGTGTTTGAGCACGGCTTCGGTGGTGTAGCGGATTAAGCCGCGCGGGTAACCCATTTTGTCCATGATTTCGTCGCAGGCATCAATGCAGGCGGCGCAACCGATGCATTGGTATTGCAGGCCGTCGCGGATGTCGATGCCGGTGGGGCACACTTGCACGCACATGGTGCAGTTGATGCAATCGCCCAGCTGGGTATCTTCTTTGCTGGCGGTTTTTTTGCGCGCGCCGCGTGGTTCGCCGCGTTCCGCGTCGTAGGAAATTACCAGCGTGTCGTGGTCAAACATCGCGCTTTGGAAGCGGGCGTAGGGGCACATGTGCAGGCACACTTTTTCGCGCAAAATATGCCCGAACAGCCAGGTTACGAAACCGTAAAAAGCGGCAGTGCCCAGCGCAACGCTGCCTGCCGTGCCCGCGAAAATGGCGGGCACAAATTGGCGAATCGGCACAAACCAGCCTGCAAAGGTAATCCCCGTCCACGCGGCAACGATAAAGATAATGAGGTATTTCAACGCTTTGATGCGGATTTTGTGGAAATGCCACGGTTCTTTGTCCAGTTTCAGGCGTTTGTTGCGGTCGCCTTCAACCAAGTGGTCTATCCACAGCATGATTTCGGTATAGACGGTTTGCGGGCAAGAATAGCCGCACCACAGCCGCCCCGCGATGGTGGTCCACCAAAACAGCCCGAAGGCGGATACAATCATCAAGCCCGCCAGATAAAGCATATCGGCGGGTTCCAGCACCATGCTGAACAGGTAAAAATGGCGCTCTTCGATGTTGAACAACACGGCTTGCCGCCCGTGCCACATAATCCACGGCATGCCGTAGAAAAAAAGCTGGGTGGCGACAATCATCAACACACGCAGGTTGGCAAATTTGCCGATGGCGCGCTTGGGATGAATGCGTTTGCTGCTGTGAAATTGGATGACTTGCTCTTTGACTGCGGGCTTAGCGGCGGGCTTGGGATTGGGTTTAGGCGCGGGCTGGGGCGTTTCAGGCTGCCCTTGGGGGGTAGATGGCATGGTGTGTTCCTTTTGGGGTTTTTGGTGGTTTTATGTGGCTTTTGATTATACGGGGAAATGTGATTGATGGGGTTTGCGGGGGGAATAGCTTTTGACAAAAGGTAGCCTAAAAATAGGGCTGAAACCGTATAAGTAGGTCGGGCATTTATGCCCGACGTTTTTGGTTGTGCCGTATGTAAAATAGATTAGCGTTTGTTGGGCATAAATGCCCGACCTACAAACTTTTCAGGCTGCCTATCGGTTATCCCCAATAGGCAGCCTGAAAACGGTTTACGCGGATGGTTACATCATTTTCAGCCGTGCGATGCGGTTGTCTAAGCTGGGGTGGGTGCTGAGCAGCGAATCTTTGGCTTCGCTGGCGATGCCCATGGCGGTCATGTCTTGCGGCAGGTCGCTGCTGTGCCCTTTCAGGCGTTGCAGGGCGGCAATCATTTTGGGCGCGCCCACCAGTTTGGCTGCGCCTGCGTCGGCGCGGTATTCGCGCTGGCGGCTGAACCACATCACGATAAAGCTGGCCAGGAAGCCGAACAGGATTTGCAGCACGAAGTTCACCAGCATATAGATGCCGTTGTTACTCGATTCGCTGTCGTTGCGCCCTTGCGCCACCATGCTGGCGATGATGCGGGCGAAGAAGACAACAAACGTGTTCACCACGCCTTGAATCAGCGTGAGCGTTACCATGTCACCGTTGCCGACGTGTGCCATTTCGTGCGCCAACACGGCTTCCACTTCGTCGCGCGTCATGCTGTTGAGCAAGCCTGTGGACACGGCAACCAGCGAGCTGTTGCGGGTTGCGCCTGTGGCGAAGGCGTTGGGTTCGGGCGATTGGTAGATGGCGACTTCGGGCGTTTTCAAGTTCCATTGCTGGGCTTGGTTTTGCACGGTTTGCAGCAGCCATGCTTCCACTTCGCTGCGCGGCGTGGTGATGACTTGCGCGCCCACGGAGTGCTTCGCCATGGTTTTGGACAGCAGTAGGGAGATGATGGAGCCGGTGAAGCCGACTACGGCGGCGTAGGCGAGCATTTGTCCCATGCCGCCGCTGCGGGAGTTGATGCCCAGCACGCTTAACACGATGCTGATAACGAGGATGACGGCAAGGTTGGTGGCAAGAAAAAGGGCGATGCGTTTCATGTGTGTTCCTTTGTGGGTGGTGGTTTTAACTTCGTTGGCGCCTTGGGTTTCAGGCTGCCTTGGGTGGCTTGTTCGGGTGCGGTGTAAAAAGGGCGGATAGTAATGGATATGCGGCGTTTGTCAAAGTGGGGGGATGTGAAAAACTATGCAAAGAGCGGGATGGATTGAGGCAGCCTGAAACGCAATCGATGGAGCGGCGAGAGTTCGTTACCAAATGGTGTATTAAAACGGCACAGGTTGAGCCCTTTGCAAAACCTCTAAGGCAGCCTGAAATCTAAAAGGGAAACGGCAGCGGCTCGCAATCAAAATAGCCTGAAACCTTTATAAAACGCTTCAACTTATCCAACGTCATTCCCGCCTGCGCGGGAATGACGGCATTTTTTGTTTTTCAGGCTGCCACTAGGGTTTTGCAAAGCGTTCAGCCTATTCTATTAAAGCGGGTCGCCGACGCGCCATCGGTTGCAGGTTTGCCAAAGGTTTCAGCTTGGCAACATCGGCGAGCATTTTCGTTTTCAGGCTGCCTGAAAGCGTGCCAACACTTCGCTGTGCAGCATCGCGCCTTGCAGGCAGGCATCGGAGCGGATGTTGGCCACGGCAATGCAGCGGTTTTGGCTGTCGGCGATGACTGCCCATGCGGGGCGCAGGGCGGGCGGAACGCCGTGTTCTTGCAGCAGTTGGAACACGTTTTTATGCCCGCGCCCATGCGGCAGGGCGATGCTGTCGTGTTTGCTGGCGCATCGGAGGCAGCCTGAAAGCGTGCGCACGGCATCGTTTTCAGGCTGCCATGTCAAGTCTGCTTGTGCGGCAATGGTTTTCAGGCTGCCGATTTGTGGCTGCTGCCATGCAAGGCTGCTGAACAGACGGTTGGGCAGCGGAAACAGGATTTGGCGGTGCAACAGCGCTTTGCCGTGCGGCAGCTGCCATGTGGCGCTGTGGGCGGCTTGGTCTAGCACTCGGGCGAAGTCGGCAAGGCTGCGTTTGCCGGGCGTGCCTAGGTTGTGCGCATGGGCGAAGCGGTGCAGCATTTGGCGGCGGCGCAGCGGGCTGAGTTGCTGCCATGCGGGGCGGGAGAATTGGCGAGCGGGCGTGTGGATGCGCTGCCAGTCTTCGGCGATAATTTCGTTTAACAGCGCGTGTTCGTCTTGCAGCGTGGCGATGGTGGTTTGGATATGGGCGGCGGCGTGCGGCAGCCTGAAAACGAGTTGCGGCAGCATTTGGTGGCGCAGCCAGTTGCGCAGCAGGCCGGGGTCTTGGTTGCTGCTGTCGTTCACATGGGCGAGACCGTGCGCGGCGGCGTAGGCTTCGATTTCAGCGCGGCTGTAAGCCAGCAGCGGGCGCAGCAGGGTTTTGCCTTGCCACTCGCGGCTGGGCGGCATGGCGGCTAGGGCGCGGATGCCGCCGCCGCGCAGGGCGGCAAGGAAAAAGGTTTCGATTTGGTCGTCTTGATGATGCGCCAGCGCGACGACATCGCAGGGCTGCGCGGCGAACACGGCATAGCGGGCGGCGCGGGCGGCGGCTTCTATGCCCTGCCCTTTGGGCCGGACGCGCACGCGCTCGGCGGCAAACGGAACGCTTAATCGGGCGCAGGCTTCGCGGCAAAAGTCTAGCCATTGGTCGGCATCGGGGTTTAAGCCGTGGTGAACGTGTACCGCGGATAGGGTGAACGGGTGGCTGGCGCGCAAACCGGCGAGTAGATGCAGCAGCACGATGGAATCCACGCCGCCGCTGAGGGCGAGGCAGATGCGTTGATGCGCGGGGATGTGCGGGGCGATGGCTTGGGGGGTGAGCGGCATGGTTTCGCAATAGAAAAAGGAGGGTTCAAGGCAGCCTGAAACGGAGTTCAGCGCTAAAAATGTTGTGTCAAGTTCCAATGGGCGATATGACTGCTTATCCAATACAGCCCATTTTTTTTACGTTTATAAAACGCACAAACGGCGAAACGCCGCAAGCGGGGATGGGCGGGCTTGCGGCGTTTCTAAATTTAAGCCCCGGTGGTTGGGGGGTAGGGCTTAAATCTGCGGCGGATTATAGTGAAGCGGGGGGTTTTGCGCAAGCGAAATTTGAGGGATGTGGAATTTTGTTGGCGCAGCGCGGGCAAGCAAACGGTGTGGACGCAGATTGCGTTGGCGCAACGTATAAAGGTAAAGACTTGGCGCAGCATTAGGCAGCCTGAAAACAAAAAACACGCTTCGCTTGCCGGCAAAACGTGTTTTCTAGCGCAACAGCCGTTTCAGGCTGCCTCAGTTATTTTCCAATCATGCGGTTGATGATTTTTTCGCCTTTCGCCTGATGCACAACCGCCATCACGATATGCCCCAGCGCCAGCGCGAACAGCAAAAAGCCGAGCTTGCCATGCAGCGCGTTGCCTAAGTTGGTCATCCAGTCCACTTGCACGGGGGCTTTTTGCATGATGGTCATGCCGAACACAACCAAATCGCCGCGCGTTGAGCCTGCTTGACGAATCAGAGCAATCGCGGGCACGGCAATCATCAGCGCGTAAATGGCAGCGTGTCCCAGTTTCACCGGCAGCGTGCCGTGCGGACGGTTTTTCGCGTTCATCGCCGCCCAAATCACGCGCAGCGCCACCAAAATGGTGAGCACGAAGCCTGTCGTTTTGTGCGCGCCCATCCAGCTGTAATTTTCTTGTTTGAATTGAATCGCCGTAAACAGCATAAAGGCAAACGCCGCCGCCATCGTCCAGTGGAAAAAGCGGCTTACCGCGCCGTAGTATTGGGTGTTATCCATGAGTGTTCCTTATCGTTTGTTGTTAAAAAAGCGCGGATTATAGCCGAATCGGCTTGCCGCGCCGTTTCTTGGCATGAAAAACAGCCTTTCCTGCGCTATCATGCGCGTTTTTTGAGGAGTAACCATGCACACCATTTGGCAAACCGCCCGTTTCACGCTAGACCTGAGCGCGCCCAAAATCATGGGCATCATCAACATCACGCCCGATTCGTTTTCCGACGGGGGAACGTATTCGCAAAGCGTTCAGGCTGCCTTAAAGCACGCCGAGCAGCTGCTTGAAGACGGGGCGGATATTTTGGACATTGGCGGCGAATCCACGCGCCCGAATGCGGATTATGTGCCGCCCGAGGCGGAATGGCAGCGCGTGCAGCCGATTTTGGCGGAGCTGGCGCGTTGGAATGTGCCGGTTAGCTTGGACACGCGCCGCGCCGGCGTGATGCGGGCGGCGCTGGAACGCGGCTGGGCGGACATCATCAACGATGTGCAGGGCTTGGAGGATGCGGGCGCGGTGGAGATTGTGGCGCAGTCGCGGGCGGGCGTGTGTTTGATGCACATGAAAGGGCTGCCTGAAAACATGCAAAACAATCCGCAATACGGCGACATCGCGGCGGAGGTGGCGCAGTATCTGGATGCGCGGGCGGCGGCTTGCCTTGCGGCGGGCATCGCCGCCGAGCGGCTGGTGTTGGACGTGGGCTTTGGCTTTGGCAAAACGCTGGCGCACAACATCGCGCTGATGCAGCAGCTGAACCGTTTGCCCTTGCGGCACGATTTGCCGCAGCTGGTGGGCGTGTCGCGCAAGAGCATGATTGGCGCGCTAACGGGGCGCGAAGTGCCCGCCGAGCGCGTGGCGGGCAGCGTTGCCGCCGCGCTGTTTGCCGTGCGGCAGGGGGCGAAGATTGTGCGCGTGCACGATGTGAAGGAAACGCGCGATGCGCTGCGGGTGTGGCAGGCGTTAAGCGCGGGGTGATGCGGATTGTTGGTTTTCAGGCTGCCTCTATGCTGTTGCCTGAAAACGTTTACGCGCCGTCAAACGGCTTTTTCTGCCACCAATATTTCCCCCGCGCTAATTGCGCCACGCTCGCTTCATCGCCTGCCAGCGTAATCACCCACGCGCCCTGGGTGTCGGTGCGCAGCAGGGTTACGCCATGCGCAGCGAGGCGGTTGATGACATCGGGATGCGGATGATGATAGGCGTTGGCAAAGCCGCTGCTGGCAATCGCCCAGCGCGGGGCAACGCGGTTGATAAACGCGCTGCTGCTGGATGACCGGCTGCCGTGGTGTCCCAAAATCAGCACGTCGCTTTGCAGCGCGTCGCCGTACTGGGCGAGCAGTTGCGCTTCGCCGCGCGCGCTCAAATCGCCTGTAATCAGCAGCGCGTGTTTGCCTGCGATGGCGCGCAGCACGCAGCTTGCGTCGTTGTCGGGCGTGCTGGGCGTGCGCGGCAGGGTGAGCCATTCAAAATACACGCCGTCTGCCGTCCATGTTTTGCCGCTTTGGCAGTATTGGGCGCGGGGGTAGTTTTCAGGCTGCCCTGCCCATAGCGCGGCGGCGGGGTAACGCTGTTGCACGGCGGGCAAACCGCCATCGTGGTCGTCGTCGTGGTGCGAGGCGATAAGGGCATCCAAGCGCGTGATGCCTGCGGCGCGTAGGTTGGGCAACAACGCCATTTCGGCGGCGTAGGCGGTGCCGCTGTCATACAAAATATTGTGCGACTGGGTTTGCAGCAACACGGATAAGCCCTGCCCCACATCCCACACGGTGATTTTCAGGCTGCCTTGGGCGGCAGACTGGGGCGGGCGATACAGCGCAAACGCCGCCAAAGCGCAACACGCCAGCGGTTTGAGGTGCGTGCCTTGGGGCAACAGCAACACCAGTGCGCTCGCCGCCGCCAATGCCAGCAACGGCGCAGGCGCGTGGGCAAACGCCATTTCGGGCAGCCGCGCCCCCGCCCATTGAATCGCCGCCACCACGTTTTCGCCCAGCCAAGCCGCCGCCAGCTTGGGCGCGTCAAACGGCAAGGCGGATGCCAATAACGCCAGCGGCGCGAGTAGCCACGAAAACAGCGGAATCGCCAGCGCGTTGGCAAGTGGCGAAAACACAGGCAGCAAACCAAACAGCGCAATAGTCGCCACCCCGCCCAGCAGCGTCGCCGCCCATTGCGCCTGCGCCGCCAGCCGCAGCTTGTCGCGCCACGTTAATTGCGGCAGCCTGAAATCATCGTTATGGATGTAGTCCAGCACATCGCGCGGCGTTTTGCGCCCCGCCGTTGCCCAAATCAACGCGCCCACTAGCCCAAACGACAGCCAAAATCCCGCCGACAACGCCGCCGCAGGCTGCCACAGCAACACCACCGCCATCGCCGTCCACCAAGTGTGCCACGAGCCCGCCCGCTGCTGCCGCGCCCATGCCCACGCAAACACGCCAATCATCAACACGCTGCGCAGCGCAGGCACATCAAACCCTGCCAGCCCCGCATAAACTACCGCCGCCGCCCAGCCCGCCGCCGAAGCCCACACGCGCGGCGATTGCGGTACACGCGGCAACACGCGCAGCAACAGCGTTGCCAGCCAAGCCGCCATCCACCCCACCATGCCCACGTGCAAGCCCGAAATGCTCAACAAATGGTTCAGCCCCAGCGGGCGCACCGCCGCCCAAGTTTGCGCCGACACGCCGCTTTTATCGCCCACCGCCAGCGCGCGCATCAGCCCCGCCCCATGCGGATAACGCGCCGCCGCGCCCTGCCAAGCGCGCACCACCGCCTCGCGCTGCCGGTTAAACCACGTCCACCGCGCCTGCTGAGGCAGCCTGAAACGCTCCTTTGCCAACGAAGCCGTGCCATCCAAACCATTTGCCAACGCCCACGCTTCGCTGTCAAACCCCATCGCATTGCGCATCCCCACCGCCGCCTTCACCCGCGCCTTTACCTGCCACACTTCGCCCACGCGCCAATCCCGCGCCGCATAATCCGCAAACAACAGCCGATACGAGCGCCCATCATCCGCCTGTGCCATGCCCACAAAGCGCGTTCTGCCCAACTCATCGCGCTCGGGCAGCCCCGTAACCGCCACACGCAATAAAACGGACTGCGCCGAATCGGCAACAGTCCATTGATGATTAAGCGCATTTTGCGTGCGCACCATGCCATACGCCGCGCCCGCCAGCGCACAAGCGAGCGCAAAGGCAGCCTGAAATTGGGCAAGGCGATGGCGTTTCGCGCTGCAAACCGCCCATGTTGATAATGCCAACAACGCCGCCACCCAAAGCCACCACGCCCCAACAGCAGGCAGCCTGAAACTGGCGATGATGCCAAGGCACAACGCGGCGAGATAAAGGGTGGATGGGAAAAGGAATGCGGGCATGGTGGGGGATGGGTGTGATGATGAGGCAGCCTGAAATGGCGTTGGGCGGAGTTAAAATTAAAATGGAGCAGCGATGGTTTGTTGCCAAAATCGCGTGTTGAACGAGATTGCGTTGGTTGTTGGCAAGTGCGGCTTTGCCAAACTGATGAGGCAGCCTGAAATCTTAAATGTCATGCAAAATAAAAACAGCGTGTAGGGCAGCCTGAAACTTAAAATGGCGCGGCAACGGCTCATCGCCCAAATAGCGTGTTCAACAGGACTTACGGTTTGAAACCCTGTCGGCGAGCCGCCGACGCGCCATCGGTTATCGGTTTCGCAAAGGTTTCAGATGGGCAACATCGGCAATTCTCTAATGCCCCATCACTTACCGGTCTCGCCAAAATTCCATCTTGAAAATACTTTTCAGGCTGCCTCATCTAAGCAAGGCAGCCTGAAACGGTTTATCGGGCACACTACTGAAACTGATACATAAACGACTGCGCCAAATTCAAGAACTGGCGATATTTATCCGTTTTCGCCGTTTTCTCGCCGTCCAGCCCAATCTGCATCAACACCCCGCTGCGGTTGGCGTAAATCACCGTGTTCTCAATCTGCCAGCCCATTTGCCCGCCCTCCATGCGGATGGACGAAATAAACGCCTGCATCATCTCGCCCGAAGCCAAGTTTTGCAGCACAATGCTTTTGCGCACGCTCGGCGGTATCGCGCTATACACATAATGAAACGGATTTGCTTGCGCGTTCAACACCCCGCGAAAGCTGTAAATAAACACTTGGTGTTCCATTTTCGGGTTGTTTTTCATATACAGTTGCAGCAGCAAAACGCGCAAATCGCGGTTGTCTGCCTGTTGCTCGCTAATCGTTTTTTTCATTTTCAGGCTGCCTCTTTAACACGGTTGAATCGGGATGATTTTGTTTTGACTGCGTTTTTTGCCGCCCTCGCCATAATTCGCCTCCACATATTCTTTCACAATCGCCAAAAATTCCGCCGCCATATTGTCGCCTTTAAGCGTAACTTTGCGCTCGCCATCCACATACACAGGCGCAACAGGCGTTTCGCCCGTACCGGGTAAACTGATACCGATGTCCGCCAGCTTGCTTTCGCCCGGCCCATTGACGACGCAGCCCATCACCGCCACATTCAAATTCTCCACCCCTGGGTATTGCCAACGCCACACGCTCATCTGCTCGCGCAAATATTGCTGAATATCGCGCGCCAATTCCTGAAACACCGTGCTGGTGGTGCGCCCGCAACCAGGGCAAGCCGTAACCAGCGGCGTGAACGAGCGCAAGCCCATGGTTTGCAAAATCTCTTGCGCCACAATCACTTCCTGCGTGCGCGAACTATTGGGCTCGGGCGTAAGCGAGATGCGAATGGTGTCGCCAATGCCCTCTTGCAGCAGCACCGACAGCGCGGCGGTACTCGCCACAATGCCCTTGCTGCCCATGCCCGCCTCGGTAAGCCCCAGATGCAAGGGGTAACGGCAACGCGCCGCCAAATCGCGGTACACGGTAATCAAATCCTGCACATTAGACACCTTGCACGACAAAATAATCTTGTTTTCAGGCAGCCCCAAATCCACCGCTTTTTGCGCCGATTGCAACGCCGACACAATCAACGCTTCTTTCATCACTTCTTCGGGCGTTTTCGGCGCGGCGGTGGCAAGGTTTTCGTCCATCATTTTTTTGGCGAGGCTTTGGTCGAGCGAACCCCAGTTCACGCCGATGCGCACGGCTTTGTTGTGTTCGGCGGCGGTGCGAATCAGATAGGCGAATTTTTCGTCGCCTTTCGCGCCCTTGCCCACGTTGCCGGGGTTGATGCGGTATTTGGACAACGCGCGGGCGCAATCGGGAAACTCCGCCAGCAAGCGTTCGCCGTTGAAGTGGAAATCGCCAATCAGCGGCACGGCGCAGCCCATGTCGTCCAGCCGTTGGCGGATTTCGGCAACTTGGCTGGCGGCTTCGGGCGAGTTCACGGTAATCCGCACCATTTCCGAACCTGCGTCTGCCAGCTCTTTCACTTGCTGCGCGGTGGCGGACGCATCGGCAGTGTCGGTGTTGGTCATGGATTGGATAACAACGGGGTGGTCTGAACCCACGGTGATGTGGTCAATTTGAACTTGATGGGTGGTGCGGCGGATGGGTTTCATGGTGTGTGTGCGTGATGTTTACTTGGTTGAACTGGGTTTCAGGCTGCCTATGATGGAGAAGGCAGCCTGAAAAGGGTGGTGAGAATAATGCGGATTGAATGGAAAAGGTCGTTTCAAGTTTTCAGGCTGCCTATGGATGCGCGGATGAACGGCTTTTTCAGCAAAGGCAGCCTGAAAACGCATCCCACGCCAGCAACAGCGCAACAGTTTTTCAGGCTGCCTTATCGGCGCAAACTTTACTGCGGCGCAGAAGCCCCAGCAGTAAAGGTCGCCGTTTTGCCGTTTTTACGCGCGGCGTTCATGTCAATCGGCTCGCCGCCAAACGTTGCCGTTGAGCCGCTGGCATAGCCCAGCCGCACTTCAAACGGCGCACCATTTTGGAAACGATGCTCGCTGCGCGCGGGCACAATCTCGTTAATCAACACTTCGCCCTTGGCGTTGGTAACCGTGAGCATGGTGCGATAACGCGCGTTAATCACCAATTCGCCTGCCACGCCTGCGGGCGCGCTGGCTGGGGTGGCGGTTTGCGTTTGCGTGTCGCTGGCGGTCATCGGTTTCACCACCACATTGGGGTTATCCAACGCGGGCTTGGCGGTTTCGCTGGCAATCAGCGGTTTGCTTTCCGCTTCTTGCTTGGCGTTGGCGTGTTCCGTTTGCGATTTGGTTTGCCATTTGTAAACGCCAAAGCCAATGATGGCGACACCGATAATGCCAAAAATCCAAGTGGGGAACGGGCGTTTGGGCGTTTCGTTGGCAAAATTCAGGCTGCCATCGTGTTGAATGGCTTTGCGCACTTTCTCGCTGGGCACAACGTTTTCCAGCGCATCGTTGAGCGTGGATTCGTCTAAATCTAAAAACCGCCCATAGCTGCGCAAAAATCCACGCACAAACACAGGCTCGGGCAAGCTGTTGTAATCGCCATTTTCCAAGGCTTCAATTTGCCGCGCAGGCAGTTTCAAGCGTTCGGACACTTCGCCGATAGAAAGCTGTTTTTGCTCGCGTTTGGCGCGCAGCAAAATGCCTAATTCGGTGGCTTTGTTGGTGGTTGGGGCTTCGGTTTGTTTTTTCGCTTTGCTCATTATTCGTCATCCCCTTTGCCGCCAACGGCTTCCAATTCTGGGGAATAGGGATAATTCATGCGCAGTTGCGCCTCGTATTCAGAGGCAGCCTGCATTTCGTTGTTGGCTTTGGCGATTTTCCAGCCCAGCAGCAAATCATCCGCGCTTAATCTATCCACGCGGCTTTGATAGCGGCGGAACTCTTTATCTGCCACCGCATTTTTATGCTGTTGCAAATGCGCGCGGGCGCGTTCTTTAAACACAGGCACAAAATCAGGATTCAACTGCAAGGCGCGTTCAAAATAGGTTTCTGCCATCGCAATTTGCCCCGCGCGCGCCGAGCAAATGCCTTTGTTCATATTAGCGATTTCGGGGCTGGGGTAAGTGGGGTCGGCTAGGGCTTTGTCAAAATAGGCAATCGCATCGTTGGGGCGTTTGAGCGCGTCGCAGATGAACCAGCCATAGTTGTTGTTGATTTCCGCGCTATCGGGCTTCATAGACAGCGCGTGGCGGAAGTTTTCTTCGGCTTTGTCGTACACTTTCAGGTGTTGATACACTTGGGCGCGAATCAGCCAAGCAATTTCAAAGTTGGGGTCGTCTTGAATCGCGCCATCAATGGCTTGCACCGCCGAGCGATAGTCGCGGTTTTGGGTGTATTGAATCGCCAGCTCGGTTTTGATGCGGGCGTTATTTTTGCGTTTTTCGCTTTTGCTTTCGGGTTTAAATTCGGTGAACTGCGGATTTTCGGACACGCAGCCCGCAAGCACGCAAGCTGCCGCGCACATCACCACAAAGCGTGATAAACGTTGTTTAAACATGATTATTGGTCTCCACATAAATTTGTTGCCATTTTGCTTGGCGTTTGGTTTTGTCTTGCACCTGACCCGCCAACTGCCCACACGCGGCATCGATGTCGTCGCCGCGTGTTTTGCGAACAGTGGTAACCAAGTCGGCTTCCATTAAAATTTCTTTGAAAATATTGATATTTTTGTTGCTAGACCGCTCGTAGCCCGAATTGGGGAACGGATTGA
Organism: Kingella bonacorsii; assembly: GCF_016623605.1. Taxonomy (NCBI): domain Bacteria; kingdom Pseudomonadati; phylum Pseudomonadota; class Betaproteobacteria; order Neisseriales; family Neisseriaceae; genus Kingella; species Kingella bonacorsii. The sequence goes on from NZ_JAEHNZ010000001.1 coordinate 684,497, forward strand.
ACGGAATCAGATTGAATTTGCACGGCGTGTCTTTTACCAACTGCACCAGCTCGCGGGCGTGCTCGGGCTTATCGTTGATGCCATCCAGCATCACATATTCAAACGTGATGAAATCGCGCGGGGCTTTGGCAAGATAGCGGTTGCAGGCGGCCATCAGTTCTTTGAGCGGATATTTTTTGTTGAGCGGCACGATTTCGTCGCGCACTTTGTCGTTAGACGCGTGCAGCGACACGGCAAGGGCAACGGGCATGTCGTCTTTCAATCTGTCCATCTGCGGCACCATGCCCGATGTGGACACGGTTACGCGGCGGCGGCTCAATCCGTAGCCGTGGTCGTCGAGCATAATGGAAAGCGCGGTGATGACGTTGTCATAATTCGCCATCGGCTCGCCCATGCCCATCATCACCACATTGGAAATCACGCGCTCGTTTTTCGGCGTTACGCCGAGCGCTTTGTTTGCCCACCAAAGCTGCCCGATGATTTCGGCGGCGGTGAGGTTGCGGTTGAAGCCTTGCCGCCCCGTGGAGCAAAACGTGCATTCCAGCGCGCAGCCCACTTGCGACGAGATGCACAGCGTGCCACGCTCGGCTTCGGGGATAAACACGGTTTCCACGCCGTTGCCTGTGCCCACGTCCAGCAGCCATTTGCGCGTGCCGTCGCGGCTTTCTTGCGCCGCCATCAGGGCGGGGATGCCAATAACGGCGTTGTCTTGCAGCTTGGCACGCAGGGCTTTGGCAAGGTCGGTCATTTCGTCGAAGGTTTGCGCGCCGCTTTGGTGTATCCAACGCATCACTTGCTTGGCGCGAAAGGGTTTTTCGCCCATTTGCGCGAAATGGTCGGTTAAGCCGTTTAGGTTGTAGTTGAGTAGGTTGGTCTTCATAGTGTGCGTTGGATTTTGGAATAATGAACGGCTGAGGCAGCCTGAAAATGCAAAGTGGCGCATTTTAACAAGGTTTTGGGTTTTTACCTAATTGAACGTTGGATTTTCAGGCTGCCGATGATGCGGGATAAGGCAGCCTGAAACGCAGTTCAGCGCAGCTCAAACAGATTGATTGGTGTTTATCTGGCGCAGCCGTTCATTTTGAATGTGCATTGGTATAACCGCAGCGCAAGCCGTTTGAACCACGCTGAACCGCGTTTCAGGCTGCCTCTATAGCTGAACCGCGCTACACCCACAGCCAAGCCCAAACCCTGCGCCCTTCGCTGGCCAACAGCGCATAAGTACGGCACGCGGCGGCGGTGGTCATGCACTCCAACGCCGCGCCGTGCGCGGATAATTGCGCCGCCAGCTTGGGCGACAAGAATTGCTGCTTTGCGCCCGTGCCAACCAGAATAATTTGCGCGCCCGCGTTTAAGGCAGCCTGAAAATCGGCAAGCGTTAAATCGTGCGGCGAGGCATGCGGGCAAGGGGCAACACTGTCGCCCAATTGAACATTATGCGTGTAGGCGGTTTGGTTGATGATGATTTCGCCTGCGGTGTAGCTGTCGATGGCGATGGGGGCGAGCGGGGTTTGGTCGTTAAATTGCATTTTTAATGTTCCTAAATATTCCTAACAGCGGCAGCCTGAAAAAGGCAGCCTGAAAAATAATTTTTAAAATTTTATAAATTATCCGCCAATTTTCACTATAATACTCGGGTTTCTTATTTTTTCATTTCGTATTTACCATGCAGCCTGAAAACCTGACGCTCCAAATTTTCCATCATCAGCAATGGCACGATGCCGCCGAATTATCGTTTAACGAAAATTTCGTGTGCACGCATTTGGATTATCTAAACGACTACGCCTTTTGCCAAGACGAAAACGGCGATTTTCTCTGCTGGGAAAAAGACGATAGCTATGCGCTTGGGCTCAATTATCCTGTGAACATCATGGGTTATCAAAACCAGCCGTTTACCTTTTTGGACGACATCATCCCAGCGGGCGCAAGCCGCCGTTATTGGATACGGCATTTGGGCATTGGCAGGCAGCCTGAAAACCAGCAAAACTACACCTTGCTGCAACGCGGCACGATTGCGCCGATTGGCAACGTGCGTATCAAACAAGCCGTGCCACACGAAGCCGCCACACGACGTTTTCAGGCTGCCGAAGCGATTAACCGCCAAGCCGATTTTTTGGAATACGCGCAGGAACACGGCGCAATTGCAGGCGGCGCAACGGGCGCAGGCGGCGAAGCGCCCAAATTGCTGCTGCGCCAAACGCCAAGCGGCGAAGTGTGGATTGATAATCAGCAGGATGGCAAATCTGCCGATGCGTATTATTTGGTGAAATACCCGCGCAACCAGCGCACACCGATTGATTGCGATATTTTGCGCGCCGAGTTTTATTTTTATCACGAATTAGCCGCGTTGGGCTTTGCCACCATCAACACCCGCCAGATGAAGCTGGAAGAAGGCGAGCATTATCCGTCTTTGTGGTTGCCGCGCTTTGATGTGGAGCAGGCGCAAGGGCAAACCGTGCGGCTGGCGATGGAAAGCGTGTATTCCCTGTTGGAACGCGGCGCAGGCAGCTATTTAAACCACGGCGAAACTCTCCGCGCCATTGTGCGCAAAATTCAACACAGCCATTTGGTGCAGGCGCAAGGCTTTCAGCTTGATGCGGGCGCGTGGATTAGCCAATGGTTGCAGCGCGATTTGCTCAATATTGCGTTTGGCAACAGTGACAACCACGGGCGCAACACCGCCTTTATTCGCCGCGCAGGCAGCATAGAATTTGCCCCTGTTTACGATTTTGCGCCAATGAAAGCCGACCCCGAGGGCATCATCCGCAGCACCACTTGGGGCGCACCCTTGGAAAACGGCGGCGAATACGATTTCTCCGCCATCGCCCAATCCTTTGCCGATTTAGCCGACCCCGATGCTTTGCTGGCAGAGCTGCAATCCACCGCCGCAAAACTGCTGGATTTAAAACACAACCTGCGCCAACGCGGCGTGCCATCGCGCATCCTAGAAATGGCAGGCTTAGGCTACGATTATCTACCCGAAAAATTCCAACGCTGGGGCTTGCTATGACCACACCCACACCACCCACACCCAAACAACCGCGCGCCACCAAAAACAAAACCACACTCTCCGCCCAACAGCGCAGCGAATTTCGCAACCAAATCCTGCGCGAGCTGTGGCAAGGCAAGCTCACGCAAGGGCAAGCCCTCAAACGCCTGCGCATTGAAATGCTGGGCTTAAAGCAAGCGCAGTTTGCCAAGCTGGTGGGCATTTCCCTTCCATCGTTGAGCAATGTGGAAAACGACCGCGCGGTGTCGGCGGAACTCATCAACAAGGCGTTTAAGCCGTTTGGCGTGGCATTAAGCCTTGTGCCGATGCGGTTTGATGAGATGGAAGCGATGTTTTAACGTTTTCAGGCTGCCTTTGGGGATAAGCGATTGAGGCAGCCTGAAACCATTTTTCACCGTATCCAACCATTAAGCCCAATTCAAAAATCCCATTCATCAACCCGGTTGATTTGTTAGGATTTATCGCGCTTATCGGTTTTCAGGCTGCCTGAAATGGTTTACCATCGCGCGTTTTCAAATTTTTCATAACTTCAATTACTTTCTCAATCAATAGGGGCAACTTTTATGCAAGCAGTAAACATTGGCATTTTGGGTTTGGGCACAGTCGGCGGCGGCACCGCGCAAGTGCTGCAAGACAACGCGGCGGAAATCAGCAGGCGTTTGGGGCGCGAAGTACGCGTAACCGCCGTGTGCACGCGCAACACCGTGCGGGCGCGGCAGCTTTGCCCACAAGCGGCGGTGGTAACCGAGCCCACCGAATTGGTGCAACGCGACGATGTGGACATTGTGGTAGAGCTTTACGGCGGCACAGACATCGCCAAAGATGCCGTGTTGCAAGCCATTGAAAATGGTAAACATATTGTTACCGCCAACAAAAAACTGCTCGCCGAATACGGCAACAAAATCTTCGCCCTTGCCGAGCAAAATAATGTGATGGTTCACTTTGAAGCGGCGGTGGCAGGCGGCATTCCCATCATCAAAACGCTGCGCGAAGGCTTGGCGGCAAACCGCATTCACAGCATCGCAGGCATCATCAACGGCACCAGCAATTTTATTTTGAGCGAAATGCGCGAAAAAGGCGCGGCGTTTGCCGATGTGTTGAAGCAGGCGCAAGAATTGGGCTACGCCGAAGCCGACCCCACGTTTGACGTGGAAGGACACGACGCAGGGCATAAAATCACCATTATGTCGGCGCTGGCATTTGGCACGCCCGTGAACTTTGGCGCGTGCTATCTGGAAGGCATCAGCAAGCTGGACAGCCGCGATATTCAATACGCCGAAGAACTGGGCTACCGCATCAAGCTGCTCGGCATCACGCGCCGCACCGAAAAAGGCATTGAGCTGCGCGTGCACCCTACCCTGCTGCCTGAAAGCCGCTTGCTGGCGAATGTGAACGGCGTGATGAACGCGGTGCGCGTGAAAGCGGACATGGTGGGCGAAACGCTGTATTACGGCGCGGGCGCGGGCGCGTTGCCCACTGCCAGCGCGGTGGTGGCGGATATTATTGACATTTGCCGCCTGCTGGATGCCGACAGCGAGAACCGCGTGCCGCTGCTGGGCTTCCAATCCGACAAGGTGCAAGCGCAAAATTTCTTGTCCATCGACGAAATCACCAGCAGCTATTATCTGCGGATGTACACGCAAGACCAAGCGGGCGTGTTGGCGGCGGTGGCGGCGGTGTTGGCAAAATACGATATTTCTATTGAAGCGTTGATTCAAAAAAGCGTGCTGGACAGCACCCACGCCGAAATTGTGATTTTGACGCACTCCACCATTGAGAAAAACATCAAGGCGGCGATTGCGGAAATTGAAGCGCAAGAAACCGTTGCCGCGCCTGTGGTGATGATTCGGATGGAAAGTTTGCACGGCTAGCCGTGTTGGTTAAACAAGCAGCGTGAGATTTCGCGCTGTTTGTTTTTTGTAAACCGTCTTGTGAACAATATTTTGTGAACAGTCTTTTTTGAACAAATAGGCAGCCTGAAAAGCTGTTTTAGCTGTTTTCAGGCTGCCTTTATCGCCCAACTATTGTCCTATCCGCGCTTTTTCAAACTATCGCCAGCCAAAATCACAACGGCACAAGTAGGGTGTATGGCTATGCCACGCACCGTTTAGCGATGCTTAATAAATGGCGCCTAAACAGGTTCACACACTACGCGCTTGTTTTTTGTGAACCGTTTTCTAAACAGTCTTTTGTGAACCAATAAGGCAGCCTGAAAAGCTGTTTTAGCCGTTTCAGGCTGCCTTTATCGCCCCACCATCGCCCTCCAATAATCACAAAAAGGAATCCCCATGCCCCCTAAAATCCACGTTGTTGCAGGCATTTTATTTAACGAACGCGGCGAATTTCTGCTTTCATCGCGCCCCGAAGGCAAGCCGTATGCGGGCTACTGGGAATTTGCGGGTGGCAAAGTGGAAGCGGGCGAAACGGAATTTGCCGCGCTGCAACGCGAGTTTATGGAAGAGCTGGGCATTGAGATTACCCACGCCACGCCGTGGCTGGCGAAGTTTTATCGCTACGAACACGCCCATGTGAACCTGCGCTTTTTCCGCGTGGCAGCGCATGAATGGCGCGGCAAACTGCAAGCGCGCGAGCAACAGCAATGGGCGTGGCAAAAGGCGGGCGATTTCACCGTGTCGCCGATGCTGCCCGCCAATACGGCGTTGCTGGCGCAGTTAGCCATCCCCAGCGCATTTTCAGGCAGCCTGAAAACGGGTTTGCTGGGCAGCAATGCCTCGGGCGAATATCGCGTTATGCCGCATACTGTTGCGCCGCACGCGATGGCAGAAGCGCCGCACGAAGCCGTGTGGATGCCGCTGGATGCTTGGCAGCAACGCAATAGGCAGCCTGAAAACGCCCCCAGCGTGTGGCTGGCGGTGGACGATGCGGCGCAGTTTCACGCGGCGCAAGATGCCGATGCGATTATTTGGCGCGTGAACGATAACGCGATGGCGCAGGCGCTGGCGGAGGTGTTGCGCGCGGGCGCGGCAATGCCGATTGTGGCGGCGGCGAGTGCGGATGTGGTGGCGTGTTGGCAAGATGCGTGGCGGGCGAATGGCGTGCAGGCGGTGGTTGGCGATAATGAAATGGGCGTGGCGTGAATCATCCGACCATAGGCAGCCTGAAACCCGTCTCACCTGTTTTCAGGCTGCCTCAATATTGGGGAACTACCATGCAACGACATCTCAACGACCTATCCCGCCTGCTTACCGCGCATCACTGGCAGATTGCCAAACACGAGGGCAACGAACTAGACATCTCCGCCGTTTGGCCGCTGCGCCACCCCGCCGCGCCTACCCCCATTCGGTTGGCGTTTGAAGGCATGGGCGATTTAGCCGTTTTGCCGCTGGCGCAAAGCTACGGCTGCCATGTTGAACACGCCCCGCATATTTCGCTGTATTTCGCCAAAAACAACCCCGCCCAATGGCAGCGCGATTTGACCGCGTTCGTTCACGCGCTGGAACAAATGGCTTTTCAGGCTGCCCCGTAGCCCAAAGGCAGCCTGAAAACAAAACCGTTTGGTGTTGCACCAAACGGCTTTTTACGGATTGGATTGCGTTTCAAGCTGCCTAATCGCCCACCAACAAGCCAGCGCCTAAAACCTCATCCACAAAAATGCTAAAATCCCGCCATCCCCCACCCCATCACAAGGAACCCCCATGTTTACAGGCATCGTGCAAGGCACAGGTAAAATCGTCCACATCCACCAACCCAGCGCAGACTTCCGCAGCCACACCGTCGCCCTACCCGAACACATGGCACACAACCTACAAATCGGTGCATCCATCGCCCACAACGGCTGCTGCCTCACCATCACCCAAATCAACGGCAACCAAGCCACCTTTGACCTAATGGCAGAAACCCTCGCCAAAACCAACCTAGGCAGCCTGAAAACAGGCGACAGCGTAAACCTAGAACGCGCCGCCCGCTTTGGCGACGAAATCGGCGGGCACCCCATGAGCGGGCACATCATCGCCACCACCCCCATCAGCCGCATAGAACACAGCGCACACAACCGCACCCTCTATTTCAGGCTGCCACCACAGCTTGCCGCCTACATCCTACCCAAAGGCTTTATCGGACTAGACGGATGCAGCCTCACCATCGGCGACGTAACCGCACACGAATTTAACGTCCACCTTATCCCCGAAACCCTGCAACGCACCCTATTTGGCAGCCGCCAAGCGGGCGACAGCATCAACATTGAAATTGACGCGCAAACGCAAGCCATCGTGGATACCGTAGAACGCGTGCTGGCGCAGAGAAAGGCAGCCTGAAAACGTTGTTGGAACATCGCCCAACCCAAAAGCAGCCTGAAAAACAAAACCGTTTGCCATCCCGACAAACGGTTTTTTTGCGAGCGGGACAGATAAGATTTCAGGCTGCCCTACCCCCAACAAAAAAACGGTCTCAGGCAACCTGAAACCGTTTTTATCATTCAAACATTACGCGCTAAACCCGGCCGCATTCACCGCAGCCTTATAAGCCGCAGGGTCAAAATCATCCGTATGCGTAACCACCACATAACCGCCCTCATGGTTCGCATTCACAAAACGCACCCCCGCCACATTGCTGGTGGCTTCCACCAAGCGGTCGCCGTCTTGTTTGCTGCTCATGCCGCCAACATCAATTTTAGATTGAGCCATTTGTTTCACCTCATCAGATATATGTTTTACAAAAAATGAACGTTGTTTCAAACCATCAGACAACGCCAACCCAACGTATTCTGCCCATGTTTACATTTGCCGTCTAGCAAAATTATACGAAACCCGGCAAACATTCCGCGCGCCAAATAACAATGTTGGATTTGCACAACGCACGCCCACGCCCCAAAAGCGCACAACCACCGCATTTACAGCGTGCCATCACTTGCGCCAATAAGCCGGCGTAAACAGCATCAACACCGTAAAAATTTCCAACCGCCCCAGCAGCATCACCACCGCGCAAATCCACTTTTGCGCCGTGCTCAACACCGTGTAATCATGGCTCGGACCAACCACGCCCAACCCCGGACCCGCATTGGTAATGCACGCAATCACCGCCGTGAGCGCGCTCACCAAATCCAGCCCCGAAATCATCAAGGCAAACGTAAATAGCGTAACCGTGCAAAAATACACAAACACAAACGCCGCAATCGCCATCGCCACATGGTCCGACAGCTTATGCCCGTTCACCTTCACCACATGAACCGCATTCGGATGCTGCAACAGCGTCATCTCGCGCTTCAAAATTTTGGATAACGCCAAAATTCGCACCAATTTCACGCCGCCGCCCATTGAGCCCGTATTCGCCAAAATATTCGCCAAAAAAAACATCCACAACGAAGCAATTAAAGGCCAAGTGGCAAAATCCGCATTAGAAAAACCACTCGCCAACCCAATGGAAACATAATTAAACGTAACATACCGAAACGCATCGGGCAGCGAATAAAAATCCTTATAAGTCAAATACAAAGCAACCACCACAATGCTGCCTGAAAGCAGCAAAATCATGGTGCGCACTTCTTCATCCTGCCAATAATGGCGCAACGATTTTTGCCGCAATGCCGCAAAATGGTTGGCAAAATTGATGCCGCCCAACAGCGTCGCCCCAATAATCACCCATTCAATCGCAGGCGAATTAAAAAACGCAATGTTGCTGTCATGCGTGGAAAAGCCCCCCAGCGCAAAAGACGACATCGCATGGCACATCGCATCAAACCAGTTCATCCCCGCCCAATGCAGCGCAATCGCAATCCACAGCGTGCAAGCCAAATAAAACTGCCAAAGCTGTTTTGCCGTTTGCGAAATGCGCGGCGAGGTTTTGTCTTTGTGCACCCCCGCAATCTCCGCCTTAAACAGCTGCGTCCCCCCCACGCCCAGCATCGGCAAAATCGCCACCGCCAGCACGATAATCCCCATGCCCCCCAGCCAGTTGAGCATGTGCCGCCAAAAATTAATAGACGGCGGCAAATCGTCCAAATCCGAAATCACCGTCGCCCCCGTTGTCGTCAGCCCGCTCATCGCTTCAAAAAATGCATCGGTAAACGATATTTCCGAGAAATAATAATAAAACGGCAACGCCGCAATGCAGGCAAAACCCAGCCACAGCATCACCACCAGCGAAAACCCGTCGCGCGGGCGCAATTCATGCTGCCGTTTGCGGCATAACAGCCAAATCAGGAAAAACAATAATTCGGAAATCGCCGCCGTGTGCCAAAACACAGGAAATGCGTCATCGTCATACACATACGACACAATCGTCGGTATCAAAATCAACAAGGCAAAAAACATGCCCAATTTGGACAAAATATGAAAAGTAGGAACCAGCTTATTCATGAAAACAACGCCCATCGCGCCCGCTAAAAAAGGCGAAAATTTTGCCACGCCTCACAGCACAATAGCAACAAAAATTCCCCATTCGGGCAGCCTGAAAAATATATCCATCGTTTTATGACGCAAAACAAACTTTCAGGCTGCCCAAGTTTGCTATTCAACCCCATTAACGCTACAATTCTAGTGTTTTCTTTCGTGTCATGAAAGGATGCTTTTTCGCGGCATCTTTGCATTGAATGACGATTTCACAACCGAAGTTTTAACTTCATAACAGGAAGGATAGACACCATGTCTCAAACCTACAACGCAGTAAACGACGTCGATCCCATTGAAACCAAGGAATGGGTTGATGCAATTCGCTCAGTGGTGGAAAACGAAGGCGTTGAGCGCGCACGTTTCTTGTTGGAACAGCTTTTGGGCACATCAAAAAATGAAGGCGTAAATGTACCCGCAGGTATCAATACCCCTTACCAAAACACCATCCCAACAAGCAAGCAAGTTGCTATGCCTGGTGACCATAATCTAGAACACGCCATCCGCGCCGCTGTTCGCTGGAACAACGCGGCAATGGTTATCAATGCGCAACACAAAGGTTTGGAACTTGGTGGGCACATCGGTTCGTTCCTGTCTGCCGCAACATTGTATGACGTAGGTTTCAACCATTTCTGGAAAGCCAAAGGCGATGGCGTAGAAGGCGACTTGGTATTTATGCAAGGGCACTCTGCCCCAGGTATCTACGCCCGCGCTTATGTTGAAGGTCGTTTGAGCGATGCGCAACTAGACAACTTGCGCCAAGAAGCCTTTACCGATGGTTTGTCTTCTTATCCACACCCACATTTAATGCCTGATTTCTGGCAATTTCCAACCGTGTCTATGGGTCTTGGCCCGCTCATGGCAATCTACCAAGCACGCTTCTTGAAATACTTGGATTCACGCGGTTTGACTAAAACTGCGGGTCGTAAAGTATGGTGTTTCTGTGGCGACGGCGAAATGACCGAGCCGGAAGCACAAGGTGCCATCGCATTGGCAGCGCGCGAAAAATTGGACAACCTGATTTTCGTGATTAACTGTAACTTGCAACGTTTGGACGGCCCCGTAAACGGCAACGGCAAAATCATGCAAGAATACGAAGGTATCTTCCGTGGCGCAGGCTGGAATGCAATTAAAGTGATTTGGGGCGGTAGCTGGGATGCCATACTGGCAAAAGACACCACGGGTGCATTGAAAGCACGCATGGAAGAAATTGTGGACGGCGACTACCAAAACTTCCACTCAAAAGATGGTGCCTACATTCGCGAACACATGTTCAACACCCCAGAATTGAAAGCATTGGTTGCTGATTTGACTGATGAACAAATCTACAACCTAGAATTTGGTGGACACGACCCCGTTAAAGTGTACAACGCTTACTACGAAGCCGTGAACCACGCCAACGGCAAACCTACTGTAATCTTGACTAAAACCGTTAAAGGTTACGGCATGGGCGCAGCAGGTGAAGCACAAAATACCGTTCACCAAGCGAAAAAAATGGATGTTCCTTCATTGAAACAATTCCGTACGCGCCACAGCATCCCTGTAACCGACGAGCAAATTGAAAGCGGTCATTTGCCATACGTTCGCTTTGCAGAAGGCACGCCTGAATACAACTATCTACACGGTCAGCGCAAAGCATTGGGCGGTTACTTGCCATCGCGCAATCCAAACAACGAAACCTTGCCTATCCCAGAATTGAGCGCATTCCAAACTCAATTGGAATCAAGCGGTGATCGCGAATTCTCTACCACTATGGCATTCGTTCGCATCTTGAACACGCTGATTAAAGACAAAGAATTGGGCAAACGCATTGTGCCAATCGTGCCTGATGAAAGCCGCACATTCGGTATGGAAGGTATGTTCCGCCAAATTGGTATTTGGAACACCCAAGGTCAACACTACGTTCCACAAGATAAAGAACAGTTGATGTTCTACAAAGAATCAACTGATGGTCAAATCTTGCAAGAAGGTATTAACGAGCCTGGTGCAATTTCTTCATGGATTGCGTCTGCAACTTCTTACGCCAACAGCCGTTACACCACCATCCCATTCTATATTTACTACTCAATGTTCGGTTTCCAACGTGTTGGCGATTTGGCTTGGGCAGCAGGTGATATGAATGCACGCGGCTTCTTGTTGGGCGGTACTTCTGGTCGCACCACATTGAACGGCGAAGGCTTGCAACACCAAGATGGTCATAGCCACATCCAAGCAGATTTGATTCCAAACTGCCACACTTATGACCCAACCTTCCAATACGAATTGGCTGTTATCTTGCATGATGGTTTGCGCCGTATGTATGTGGAACATGAAAACGTGTTCTACTATATAACCGTGATGAACCAAAACTACGCTCACCCTGCTATGCCTGCTCGCAAAGGCATTGAGCAAGAAATCTTGAACGGTATGTACTTGCTGCAAGAAGGCGGTAAGAGCGACAAGAAAGTTCAACTGTTGGGTTCTGGCGTAATCTTGCAAGAAGTGATTGCCGCCGCTCAATTGTTGAAAGATGACTTCGGTGTAGAAGCCAATGTATGGTCTTGCCCATCATTCAACCAAATGCACCGCGACATCATGGAAGTTGAACGCTTCAACCGTTTGAACCCAACCAAAGAACAAAAAGTTCCATTTGTTACCCGTCAATTGCAAGGTCATACTGGTCCAGTTGTAGCCTCTACCGACTATGTTCGCGCCTTTGCTGAACGCATCCGCCCAGGCATCCCTGCTGGTCAATCGTTCACCGTGTTGGGTACTGATGGCTTTGGTCGTAGTGATAGCCGTGCTAACTTGCGTAAATTCTTTGAAGTGGACCGCTACAACGTTGTGGTTGCTGCATTGAGCGGTTTGGCAAAAGAAGGCAAAGTTGATGCGAAAGTGGTTCAACAAGCCATTGAAAAATACGGTATTGACGCTAACCGCGAAGCGAGCTGGAATCTGTAATTAGCGTTTGATTCAGGCAGCCTGAAACACGGTTTTCAGGCAGTCTGAAAACCATTTTTCAATCTTAAATAGACTCATTCAAGGAAAACTCATGAGCATTGTAGAAATTAAAGTCCCCGATATTGGCGGACACGATAATGTAGATGTGATTGCCGTTGAAGTAAAAGCGGGCGACACCATCGCATTAGACCAAACTTTGATTACACTGGAAACAGACAAAGCCACGATGGATGTGCCTGCGGATGCGGCTGGTGTAGTGCAAGAAGTGAAAATTAAAGTGGGCGACAAAGTTTCCGAAGGTTCGGTGATTCTAACGGTTGAAACGGGTGCTGCTGCCGCAGAAGTGCCCGCACAAGCCGCTCCTGCTGCTGCGCCCGCTCCCGCCGCTGCTGCGCCTGCACCTGCTGCCCCAGCAGCACCTGCGCCTGCGGCTAAACCTGCTCCTGCTGTATCTTCTGCTGTTAACGAAGCGGCATTCTCCAAAGCACACGCCGGTCCTTCAACACGCAAATTGGCACGCGAATTGGGCGTGGATTTGGGTTCGGTTAAAGGCTCTGGTCAAAAAGGCCGTATTACTGCGGAAGACGTTAAATCATTCGTTAAAGGCGTGCTGCAATCCGGCGCAGGCGCTTCTTTGGGCGGCGGTTTGAACTTGTTGCCATGGCCCAAAGTGGATTTCAGCAAATTTGGTGAAGTGGAAGTTAAAGAGCTTTCTCGCATCAAAAAAATCTCGGGTCAAAACCTGTCTCGCAACTGGGTGATGATTCCTCACGTTACCGTGAACGAAGAAGCCGACATGACCGAGCTGGAAGAATTCCGCAAAGCATTGAACAAAGAATGGGAAAAAGCAGGCGTGAAAGTGTCTCCTTTGGCATTTATCATTAAAGCGTCTGTTACCGCGCTTAAAGCGTTCCCAGAGTTCAATTCTTCTTTGGACGGCGATAACTTAGTATTGAAAAAATACTACAACATCGGCTTTGCGGCAGATACGCCAAACGGTTTGGTTGTGCCTGTAATCAAAGATGTGGACAAAAAAGGCTTGAAAGAAATCAGCCAAGAATTGACTGAATTGAGCAAAAAAGCCCGCGAAGGCAAATTGAAACCACAAGAAATGCAAGGCGCTTGCTTTACCATTTCCAGCTTGGGCGGCATCGGCGGTACCGGCTTTACGCCTATCGTGAATGCGCCTGAGGTGGCTATTTTGGGCGTGTGCAAATCTCAAATCAAACCTGTTTGGAATGGTAAAGAGTTTGAACCACGCTTGATGTGCCCATTGAGCTTGTCATTTGACCACCGTGTGATTGATGGCGCGGCAGGTATGCGCTTTACCGTGTTCTTGGCAAACTTGTTGAAAGATTTCCGCCGCGTGGTGTTGTAATCTTTTAATGTGAATAGATGAATAACAGCCGGTTGTTTTTGCAGCCGGCTGTTTTTTGTTTTCAGGCTGCCTTATGGTGAGGCAGCCTGAAATTTGGGTACAGTCCATCAACTCAATATGCTATTTGGCAGCCTGCTGTTGCTGTGCCATATTGTTTTCAGGCTTCCTAAAAAGTAAAATCGTTGTTTTTTAATGGGATTGGCTATGGAACACAAAATTGCGGCGGCGCGGGTGAATCGGTTGTTTACGCATTGTTTGGAGCAGTTGGAACAGCATGCTGCGACCACTTCGCCGCGTTTGTCGGACGCGCAAAATGCGTTGCTGGCGTATTTGCGCTTGGACAAGATTGCGGAGGACGAGGGTTTTGCGATGTTAATCGCGCTGGGCTATGGCGAGGAATTGTTGTGTGGCCAGCTGGCGGAACAGCTTGCGGCGTGGGGCGTGCCTGTGTTGCCCGATATTGTGTTGCAGGCGCGGGGCTTGTATCGCGAGCTGGGCGCGGCGATTGGGCAGCATGGCGATGCGGCAACGGTGCGCGAGTCATTTCCGCAGTTTGCGACGTTGGACGAATGGTATTTTATGGAGTGCGAGGAGATTTTTTCGAAGGTGTATAACCATGTGCGGCGGCATTTTGATGCGTTTGCGCCGCTGTTGGATTTTCAGGCTGCCTAAATGGTTGGGCAATCAGCGGACTTTGCGGTTTGCTTTTTTGCTGTTTGGGGAAATATTATTGCGCGTTTTTTGTAAAGAAAAATATTTTTGCCCACAGCTTGACAGTTAATTTTTTATTTTATCTTTTTGATTATTTTGAATTTTTATTGTTTTGCTTATTTTTTCAGCAATCTTAACATAAGCCATGATTTAACACGGTTTTTTTATTTTTTCAGCGCGGCGGGCGGGGAATTATGCACAGGTTTTGTGGATAAGATTTTAGCTTGGGCTGAACCGTGGGTTGGCGTAAGCAAAAGCCAAAATGTGTGTTTGATGCGTTTTCAGGCTGCTGATGGGCAACCCTGTTGGGCAGCCTGAAAACGGTTATCTTGCTTACTCTGCCAATAATTTTGCCAAGGGTTTGGGCATGCCGTATTGCGCGAATTTTTGCGGCGTTACCCATTCGCCGGTTGCGGTTTGCATTTCGTTGCAGCCTTCGGCTTTCAGGCTGCCTAAATCGGCGGCGATGCGATAGGGGATGATTTCTAGCTGGCGGTGGGTAAGGCGGTGCTGGATGGCGGGCAGTTCGGTGGCGTGGTGGAATGGGATGCGGTGCTGCGCGGCGAAGCGTTGCAGCTCGGCTAGGCTGTCGAATGTGGGGGCGCACCACAAGCCTGCCCAGATGCCGCGCTGCGGGCGTTTGTGCAGCCAGACGGCGTGGTTTTGCTCAATGATAAGCCAATAGAGCGTTTGCTGTTGGACGGCGGCGGGGGATTTTTTGCGCGGCAGTTCGGCGGTGCGGTTTTGGGCGTGGGCTTGGCAGAGGCTTTGCATGGGGCATTCGTGGCAATGGGGCTTGCTGCGGGTGCACAGGGTTGCGCCCAAATCCATCAAGCCTTGGGTGTAGGCGGGCATATCGCCGGGTTGGCTGGGCAGCAGGCTTTCGGCAAGCGCCCACAGTTGGCGTTCAAAGGCTTTGTTGGCGGGGTCGCCGTCTTGGGCGAAGACGCGGCAGAGCACGCGCTTCACGTTGCCGTCTAATATGGCTTCGCGCTGGTGGTAGGCAAAGGCGGCGATGGCGGCGGCGGTGCTGCGCCCTACGCCTTTTAGGGTTTCTAATTCGGCGCGTGTTGATGGGAATGCACCGCCGTGTTGTTGCACGATTTGCTGCGCGGCGGCGTGTAGATTGCGGGCGCGGCTGTAATAGCCCAGTCCCGCCCACAGGCTTAACACTTGGTCTTGGCTGGCGGCGGCAAGGGCTTGCACGGTGGGAAACGCGGCGAGAAAGCGCGGGTAGTAATCCAGCACGGTCGCCACTTGGGTTTGTTGCAGCATGATTTCGGAGAGCCAGACGCGGTAGGGGTCGCGCGTTTGCCACGGCAGGCTGTTGCGCCCGTGTTGGCGTTGCCATCGGATAAGGCGGGTGGAGAATGTGGACATGGTTTTAACTTTACGAAACGGCGTTTCAGGCTGCCTATGGGTTAAAAAGGATAAGATGCGTTTGGGCGGCTGCGGGTTTTATTCGCAATGGGCACAACAAATTTTCAGGCTGCCTATTCAACCTTGATAGGCAGCCTGAAAACAGCGGGGCAATCCGCAGGGCGATTGGGCAATCGCTATGCCGCACGGTTTGCCGTATGCGCCCGCCCTACTCCGCTTCGTTTATCCAAGCCTGTTGCACCGCTTCCAAGATTTTTTCGCCGCAGCGGTTGGGGTCGTCGTCAAAATCGGGCAGCGCCAAAATCAAATCGCGCAGCTGGGTAAAGCGCACGGTGGCGGGGTTGATGCTGTCGCCGTGGGTGTCGTAAAGTTCTTCGGCGATGCGTTGGATGTCGGTCCATTTCATGGTGTGCGTCCTTGTAAACGAGTGTTAAGACGGCAAATTATAAGCATTGAAAGGCAGCCTGAAAAGGCGCAAAATAGCGGTTTCCCGTTTTTGTAAAAGAATGCAAACATGAATAACGCCAAAAAACTTCATCCGCAAACGCTAGCGATTCGCGGCAGCAAAACGCAAACCCAGTTTAAAGAACATCATCAAGCCTTGTTTTTAACCAGCAGTTTTATGTTTGACAGCGCGGAAGAATGCGCCGATGTGTTTGCCAAACGCCAAGCGGGCTACACTTATTCGCGCACCAACAACCCCACGGTGGCGGCGTTCCAACAGCGCGTTGCCATTATGGAGGGCGCGGAAGCGGGCATGGCAACGGCAACCGGCATGAGCGCGATTCAGGCTGCCCTGCTCACCTTTCTGAGCGCGGGCGACCATTTAATCAGCAGCCGCAGCCTGTTTGGCACAACGGCGGGCTTAATCGGCACGCTGCCGCGCTTTGGCATTGAAGTGACGCTGGTTTCGCAAACCGATGCAAACGAATGGCGCAAGGCAATCCGCCCGAACACCAAAATGTTTTTCTTGGAAACGCCGTCCAACCCTTTGGGCGAAGTGGCGGATATTGAAGCCTTGGCGCAAATCGCGCATGAAATCAATGCGTTGCTGGTGGTAGATAATTGTTTTTGCTCGCCTGCGGTGCAACAACCGCTGCGCTTGGGCGCGGATTTAAGCGTGCAATCGGGCACCAAATCCATTGACGGGCAAGGGCGCGTGTTGGGTGGTATTGTGTGCGGCAAGCAGGATTTGATTACCCAAATCGGCATGTATGTGAACACGATGGGGCTAAGCCTTTCGCCGTTTAATGCTTGGATGCTGCTCGGCGGCATGGAAACTTTGATGCTGCGCACCGATGCGGCGGCGGCTTCTGCGCTGAAAATCGCGCAATGGCTGCAACAGCAACCGCAAGTGGGCAAGGTGTATTACTCGGGGCTGCCTGAAAACCCACAAGCGGCGTTGGTGAAAAAACAGCAAAGCACGGGCGGCACGGTGTTGGCGTTTGAAGTGAAAGGCGACACGGCAGCGGCTTGGAAAGTGATTGATAACGTGAATATTTTTTCCAAAACAGCAAACTTTGGCGACGTGCGCTCCACCATCGCGCATCCGTGGACAACCACGCACGGCAGAATGCCGCCCGAAGATAAATTAGCCGCAGGCATCACCGAAGGCTTGCTGCGCTTGTCCATTGGCTTGGAATATACGGATGATTTGATTGATGATTTGGCGCAAGCATTGGCGGCATAACAAGGCTTAAAGGCAGCCTGAAACGCATTGCAAACACGTTTTCAGGCTGCCTCATAATAGTGCGTATGCACTAAAGCGTAAAAATATTCAACACACACACACAAAGGAACAATCATGTCAGAAGAACAATTCGCCCTATGGGGTATGCGGCTGGGCATCGGCGGTTTGGTAATTATGCTCGGCTTTATCGTATGGCAACTGGGCAAAGAATCCAAAGCGGGCAAATGGGGGATGTTTATCCTGTTTTTTGTGCTCGGCTTGGGTGTGATGGGCTTTTTGTTTAAAAACGTGTTGGTAGAATTTTTCTTGCTTACCGAGTAAACAAGAATAGGCAGCCTGAAAACCCCGCCAAGCCCAACCTTTTACGCCCAAACCCGCTATTTTCGGTTATGATAGCCACCTTTTAACACACCAGCCGCCACATGAAAGCACTTAGCGATTTCATCGCCATCATTTTATTTTTCGCCACCTACACCGCCACCAAAAACATCATTCTCGCCACCGCCGTTGCCGTGGTAACAGGCGTTGCCCAAGCAGGCTACACCTATTGGAAACACCGCAAGCTAGAACCAACCCAATGGCTCAGCTTTATTTTGGTTGTCGTGTTTGGCGGCTTAACCATCGCGCTGAACGACCGCACCTTCATCATGCTCAAAACCACCATTTTGCCGTGGCTGCTCGCCATCATTATGGTTGCCATGCAACTGCGCGGGCAAAACAGTCTACGCCTACTGCTGGGCAAAGAGCTCACCCTGCCCGACCACGTTTGGCACAAACTCGGCTACGCATGGATAGGCTTTTTCCTGTTTCTCGGCGCGCTCAACCTCGCCATTGCCTACCCTTTTACCGCCGAGCGCGAACCCGTTTGGATGAACTTCAAACTATGGGGCTACCTGCCCATTTCCATTGCCTTTTCCATTGCGCAAGGCATTTACCTTGTCAAACACCTCCCCAAAGAAAGCGAGTAAGCCCATGCTGTTTATGTTCCTAGCCACCGATGCCGAAAACACCGGCGAAGCGCGCGCCGCCGCCCGCCCCGCCCATTTGGAACGCTTGGAAGCGTTGCACCGGGAAAACCGCCTGCTCTGCGCCGGCCCCAACCCGCTGCCCGATAACCCCAGCGTGATGTCCGGCAGCCTGATTGTTGCCGACTTCCCCGATTTGGACGCCGCCGAAGCATGGGCGGGCGAAGACCCTTATGTGCACGCAGGCGTGTATGCCGAAATGCTGATTCGCCCCTTTAAACAAGTGTTCCCCAAATAATGCGCGACCAAATAGCCAGCCGACTCGCCCCGCTTGCCCCCGATGTGTACGAGTTTGCCGACGAAAGCCATTTGCACATCGGACACGCAGGCAACAAAGGCGGCGGGCATTACGCCATCTTGGTGGTGAGCAACGCATTCAACGGCATGAGTCGCGTAGCGCGGCAACGACAAGTGCAAACCCTGCTGCAAGACCTGTTTACCAGCAAGCAAATCCACGCGCTCAGCATCATCGCGCAAACGCCTGACGAGTATTTTCAGGCTGCCTAATGCTCAGAACAGCGTCGTCTGCCGCGCAAACGCAAGCGCAAAGGCAGCCTGAAACAAAGTTCCGCGCAGCAAAAACCGTTCACTTCACAACCGAGCATATCCCATCCCCCAACCGAAAGGAAACCCCATGAAACCCACTTATATCGCCGCCGCCCTATCCGCCGCCCTAATTTCGGGCAGCCTGTTTGCCCAAACCGTGGTAACCGTAAACGGCACAAAAATTGACAGCAGCGAGCTGGACCGCCGCGTGCAAGCCGTGGTTGCCGGCAGCCAAGGGCAAGTGCAAGACAGCCCCGAGCTGCGCCAATTTATCGCGCAACAAACCGTGGTGGAAACCGTGGTAACGCAAGCCGCCAAAAAACAAGGCTTAGACAAAAGCAAAGAATACAAAGATGCCGAAAGCGAAAGCATGAAGCAAGCCAAAGCCCAAGGCGCAGACAAACAAGCCGACTTCAAACAGCAATGGGCGGATTACCAAAACCAGCTGCTGATGCAGGTTTACGCGCGAAACGTTATCAACAAAAACCCCGTAACCGATGCCCAAGTGCAACAGCGTTACAACGAAATCAAACAGCGCTACGACAACACCGACGAAGTGCAAATCGGCGAAATCATCACCGATAACGCCGAGCAAATCAAAGCCGCCGAGCGCGATTTGAAAGCGAAAAAAAGTTTCGCCGAAGTCGCCCGCAAATACAGCATAGACCCCAACATCAAAGCAGGCGGCAGCGTGTTTAGCGACTATATTTCCCTGCGCGATTTGCAAGAAGCCCGCCCCACCATCTACCAAGCCATCGGCAGCCTGAAAAAAGGGCAATACAGCAAGCCGATTTCAGGCGACAAGCTACACGCGGTTTACTACATCAACGACAAGCGCAAAATCAGCGTTGAGCCGTTAGACAAAATCAAAGAAGGCTTGCGCGCCGGTCTAGCCAACGAGCGTGTGCAAGAAGCGGTGGGCAATTTGATGCAAAACGCCAGCATTGTGCCCGCGCAGTAATCACATGATGAAACAAGCCGCTCTGCGTGGGGCGGCTGTTTTTTTGGGCGGATACTGATTGATGATAGATTAGGTTTTCAGGCTGCCTTTGATGTTATCCGCAAGCCCAAAGGCAGCCTGAAACGCCTATTTCCCATTTTCAGGCTGCCTTTTAAAAACCATCCACACACTCTCTATCCCCCCATGTCTCAACCTTGCTTCCACTGCGGACTCCCCGTCCCCGAACACACCCATCTGCCCATTGTTTACAACAACCAAGAGCAGCCCACCTGCTGCGTGGGTTGCCAAGCCGTTGCCCAAGGCATCATCGATGCCGGGCTGGGCAGCTACTACAAAAACCGCACCGCCCAAGCCGAAAAAGCGGAGTTGCCGCCCGATGAAATCATGGCGCAGCTCAAACTCTACGACCTGCCCGAAGTGCAAGCCGAATTTGTGGAAACGCTGCCTGAAAACCAGCGCGAAGCCACGTTGATGCTGGGCGGCATCACTTGCGCCGCCTGCGTGTGGCTGATTGAGCAGCGGCTGATGCGCCAAGCGGGCATTAGCCAAGTGGAGCTGAATTACAGCACGCAACGCGCCCGCGTGCGCTGGGATGAAACACGCGTGCAGCTTTCCAATATTTTGTCGCTGATCCAAAAAACGGGCTACACCGCCGCGCCGTATGACGCGCAAAAAATGGAAGCGCAAACCCAGCGTGAGCGTAAATCCATGCTGATTCGCCTTGCCATCGCCGCCTTTGCCAGCATGCAAACCATGATGTTTGCGCTGCCCACTTACCTCTTCGGCGACATTGAGCCGCCCTACCTTGCCATGCTGCATTGGGGCGCGTTTTTTATGGTGCTGCCTGCCATGTTTTACGCAGCGTTGCCGTTTTACCAAGGCGCGTGGCGCGATTTGAAAAACGGGCGCACGGGCATGGACACGCCTGTTGCGCTGGCGATTTCGCTCACGTTTATCGCAGGCGTGGGCGCGTTGGCGGTGCAATCGCAGCAAGGCTTGTATTTTGAAAGCATCGCCATGTTTGTGTTCTTTTTGCTGCTGGGGCGGTTTATGGAACACAGCGCACGGCGCAAGGCGGGCGATGCGGCGGAGCGTTTGGTGAAGCTGGTGCCTGCGTTTTGCCATCGCTTGCCGCGTTATCCCGATGAAAGCAGCGAAGAAGAGGCGGTGGTGTCGCTGGCGGTGGGCGATGTGCTGCTGGTGCGCGCGGGCGAAGTCGTGCCTGTGGATGGCGTGGTGTTAAGTGGCGAGAGCGAAATCAACGAAGCCATGCTCACGGGCGAACATCTGCCCGTTGCCAAGTTTTCAGGCTGCCTTGTAACCGCAGGCACGCTCAACGTTGCCAGCCCCATCATCATCCGCGCCACCGAAGTGGGCAACCAAACGCGCTTGGCGCATATTGTGAAGCTGTTAGACAAAGCCCTAGCGCAAAAGCCGCGCCTTGCCGAGCTGGCCGAACGCTATGCCTCGGGCTTCACGCTATCGCTGATTATCATGGCGGTGCCGACTTTTTTGGCGTGGTGGTGGTATGCCGATGCCGCCCGCGCCTTGTGGGTAACCGTGTCGCTGCTGGTGATTACCTGCCCGTGCGCCCTTTCGCTTGCCACGCCCGCCGCGCTGGCTGCGTCCACAGGCAAGCTCGCCAGCGAAGGCGTGTTGATTGCGCACGGGCAGGCGTTGGAAAACTTGGCGCAAATCACCGATGCCGTGTTTGACAAAACGGGTACGCTCACCCAAGGCAAGCTGGCGATTAGCCATATTTACGCCTTTGCCGACAAGCAGTTATACGATGAAACCACGTTTTCAGGCTGCCCCGGCGAGCTGATTGCCATCGCCCAAGCCCTAGAACACCAATCCGAGCATCCCATCGCCCAAGCGTTTTTCAGGCTGCCGCATGATGCGCCGCTGGCGGTTACGCAACGGCAAAACCATATAGGGCAAGGCATCACCGCCCAAATCGCGCAGCAAACATGGGCGATTGGGCGCGCCGACTTTGTTGCCCAAATCGCCCCCAGCGCGCCACAAAGGCAGCCTGAAAACCTGCCCGACGGCTTGCCCACGGGCAGCATCATCATACTGGGCAACGAACACGGTTTTCAGGCTGCCTTTATCCTGCGCGACGAAACCAAGCCGCACGCCGCCGCCATGCTCGCCGAATTGCACGCGCGCGGCATCGCCACCCACGTTTTGAGCGGCGACCACCCCAACGCCGTGAACCAGCTTGCCGACCAGCTCGCCATCGCCCACCGCCGCGCCCAAGCCACGCCCGAAGACAAGCTCGCCTATGTGCAAGCCCTGCAAAATCAAGGCAAGCGCGTACTGATGCTGGGCGACGGCATCAACGACGCGCCCGTGCTCGCCGCCGCCAATGTATCGCTGGCGGTGGCGGGCAGCGCGGATGTTGCCCGCGAAGGCGCGGATGTGATTCTGCTGCAAGACGACCTTGCGCTTATCCCTCGCCTGCTGCGCCAAGCCCGCCGCACGCGCCGCGTCATCCGCCAAAACCTGATTTGGGCAAGCGTGTATAACCTGATTGTTGTGCCGCTGGCGGTGGCAGGCTGGGTTACGCCGTGGATTGCCGCCATCGGCATGAGCGCGAGTTCGCTGATTGTGGTGGGCAATGCGTTGCGGTTGCGCAAATGAATTTCAGGCTGCCTCAAATCATCAGAGGCAGCCTGAAACCTTTACAAAGCCCAAGTAGGTCAGGCATTTATGCCCGATGTTTTTAGTTTTTGTGCCGCATTAAGATAAATATATCCGCGTTTGTCGGGCATCAATGTCCGACCTACAACAACTATGCCCAGCAGCAAAAGCCCTCAGCCCACCGTTAAGCCGCATAAAAACAGCACAACCCGCAGATACAGCGGGTCTGTGTCGTCATGGTTTGGTTTTCGTTTCATCGCGTTCTCCTTTTTCAGGCTGCCTCAACCAACAAAGGCAGCCTGAAAGCGAGTTTACGAGCTTCTGCGAAGCTAAAACGTTTATTCGCCATCTTCGCCCTGCGCCGCTTCATCCAACCCGCGCAGCCAAGCCAGTTTCTCCGCAATCTTAATCTCCAAGCCCCTATTCGTCGGCTGATAAAAATCGGGCTCGTCCATGCCGTCGGGCATATAGCTTTCGCCTGCGGCGTAGGCATGGGGTTCGTCGTGGGCGTAGCGGTAGTCGCGCCCGTAGCCCAGTTCTTTCATCAGCTTGGTGGGCGCGTTGCACAGATGCACGGGCACGGCTGCGCTGCCGTGTTCGCGCACAAACTGGCGCATTTGGTTAAACGCGGTGTAGCCTGCGTTGGACTTTGCTGCCGCCGCCAGATACAGCACCGCCTGCGCCAACGCCAATTCGCCCTCGGGGCTGCCCAGCCGTTCAAAAGTCGCCGCCGCATCGTTGGCGATTTGCATGGCGCGCGGGTCGGCAAGCCCGATGTCTTCCCACGCCATGCGCACGATGCGGCGGGCGAGGTAGCGCGGGTCGGCGCCGCCGTCGAGCATGCGGGTGAACCAATACAGCGCGGCGTTGGGATGCGAGCCGCGCACCGATTTGTGCAGGGCGGAGATTTGGTTGTAAAACGCTTCGCCGCCTTTATCAAACCGCCGCAGCTGGCTGCCCAGCGTTTGCGCCACCAGCTCGCTGCCGATTTCGGCGATGTTTTGTGTGTGCGCGGCGCGGATGATTTGTTCCAGCGTGTTGAGCAATCGCCGCGCATCGCCGTCGGCGTGTTGGATAATCAGCGTTTGCGCTTCGGGCGCGATGCGCACGGTGGCGTTTTCAGGCAGCCTGAAAACCTTGTCGCACAGTTGGGCGAGCGATTCGGGGTTGAGCGGTTTGAGCGTATAGACTTGGGCGCGTGAGAGCAGCGCGGCGTTCACTTCAAACGAGGGGTTTTCGGTGGTGGCGCCGATAAAGGTAATCAGCCCGCTTTCAACGTGCGGCAAAAAGGCATCCTGCTGGGCTTTGTTGAAGCGGTGCACTTCGTCCACAAACAAAATGGTGCGCTTGCCGCGCTGCCACGCCATTTCGGCTTGGGTGATGGCTTCGCGGATATCTTTCACGCCCGAAAACACGGCGGAAATCGGCAGAAACTGCGCGTCAAACCCCTGCGCCACAATCCGCGCCAGCGTGGTTTTGCCGATGCCCGCGCTGCCCCACAAAATCATCGAATGCGGCTCGCCGCTCGCCAGCGCAACGGCAAGCGGCTTGCCCGCGCCCGTCAGGTGTTCCTGCCCGAGCACTTCGGCAAGCGTGTGCGGGCGCAGCCGTTCGGCAAGCGGGGCGCTGGGGGCTTGGGAGAATAAGTCAGACATGGTTTCAGGCTGCCTTTGGGTTGAAAGCGGCTATTTTAACATTGCGGGCGGCAAGGTTAGGCAGCCTGAAAACGATAAGCGACAGGCAGCGCGGCGCATCGCTTGATGCCTGCGCTGCCCGTTTTCAGGCTGCCTTTGCCGCGCCCGCCCCTGCCGCGCAACATCATCAACAAATGTAAGCATATCGTTAAAAATTGCAAACAATTTTAAACGCTAGTATAGTGGCAGCTTTTCCAACCCTGCTAGTAAGGAGACCTCGATGAGCGATTTAAATACGCTATTTCAAACAATTAAACAACGCGACCCCAATCAAGCCGTGTTCCACCAAGCCGTTGAAGAAGTGTTTGGCAGCCTGAAACCGTTTTTGGAAAAGAACCCCAAATACACCCAGCAAGGCTTGCTGGAACGCATCGTCGAGCCCGAGCGCGTGGTGATGTTCCGCGTGTCTTGGGTGGACGACAAGGGCAACGTGCAGGTAAACCGCGGCTACCGCGTGCAAATGAACTCCGCCATCGGGCCCTACAAAGGCGGCTTGCGCTTTCACCCCACCGTGGATTTGGGCGTGTTGAAATTCCTCGCCTTTGAGCAAGTGTTCAAAAATGCGCTCACCACCCTGCCCATGGGCGGCGGCAAAGGCGGTTCCGATTTTGACCCCAAAGGCAAATCCGATGCCGAAGTGATGCGCTTTTGCCAAGCCTTTATGACCGAGCTTTCCCGCCACATCGGCGCAGATTTGGACGTGCCCGCAGGCGACATCGGCGTGGGCGGGCGCGAAATCGGCTTCCTGTTTGGGCAATACAAACGCGTGCGCAACGAATTTGCTTCCGTGCTCACCGGCAAAGGCTTGGCATACGGCGGCAGCCTGATTCGCCCCGAAGCCACGGGCTACGGCTGCGTGTATTTCGCCCAATCCATGCTGCACACACGCGGCGAGCAGTTTGCCGGCAAGCGTGTGGTGATTTCAGGCAGCGGCAACGTTGCCCAATACGCCTGCGAAAAAGCCATCCAACTGGGCGCAAAAGTGCTCACCGTGTCCGATTCCAACGGCTTTGTGAAATTCCCCGACAGCGGCATGACCGAAGTGCACGTTGCCGCGCTGCTGGAACTGAAAAACGAACGCCGCGAACGCCTGTCGGTGTATGCCAAAGAACAAGGCTTGGCATACTTCGCCGACCAAAAACCGTGGGGCGTGCCCTGCGACATCGCGCTGCCTTGCGCCACCCAAAACGAATTGGACGAAGCCGCTGCCAAAACCCTGCTGGCAAACGGCGTGCAATGCGTTGCCGAAGGCGCGAACATGCCCTCCACTTTGGGTGCGGTGGAAGCGTTTATCCAAGCCAAAATTCTCTACGCGCCGGGCAAAGCGTCCAACGCAGGCGGCGTGGCAACATCGGGCTTGGAAATGAGCCAAAACGCCATCCGCTTGTCGTGGAGCGCGGAAGAAGTGGACAAACGCCTGTTTGACATCATGGCGAACATCCATGAAAACTGCGTGGAAAACGGCGCCGCCGCCGACGGCTATGTGAACTATGTGAACGGCGCGAACATCGCGGGCTTCCGCAAAGTCGCCGATGCCATGTTGGCGCAAGGGGTGGTATAACCGGCAGCATCCTGCAAACAAATAGGCAGCCTGAAAACCCAGAAATCGGGTTTCAGGCTGCCTTTGCGTTTGTTAAAATCCCCTTTTCCCACGCAGCCTGAAAGCGAGTCCAACATGGCAGAAAAATCCGTTTACACCAAAGTCGTCGCCGCTATCGCCGTTGTGCTGTTCGGCGCAATGGGCTACGGCGGCTACCGCTTCATCCAAGCCGTGAGCGAGGGCGCGGCGGGCATCCAAAACACCGCCTCGCCCGTTGCCCTGCCCGAAATCAGCCTAGAAGCCTCCGCGCCGCTGCTGCCCTTGCCCGCCAGCGATGCAAACGATTCCGTCAGCACAGGCGAAGATGTGGTCATCCAAGCGGGCGATTTTTCCTATGCCGCCGGCGAGCCGAATATCCGCGTATCGCTCACCAACAAAGGCAAATTCACCGTTTCCACCGTTTACATCAATCTCGCGCTCTACATCAACGATGGCAACCAAGCCGTAGCCGAAAGCAAAAGCATCCCCATCACGCTCGACACCCCGCTGGAAGCGGGCGGCAAAGTGGTGCTCGGCGTGCCGGCCGACGGCGTAACATGGCGCAGCGAGGCGGTTCAGGCTGCCAAAACGCGCAAAATCCTCGCCCAAATCGTCGGCGTAAGCGACGAAGCGCAAAGCGACATTGCCTATTCGCAAAGCAGCGCGGGCAAATGGCTCACCCAAGTGCCCAGCCCCGACGACGTGCCCGCAGCCCCACCCAAACCGCCCACGCAGCCTGAAAACGAGCGCAACGCAAACGAATCCGACGAGCCGCGCATCGCCCCCGCCGAACAAGAGCTCGCCCCTCAGGAAACCGAACCGCCCGCGCCCGCCAAGCGCGAAAAACCGCGCAGCATCAAAGAAGAGCTGGGCATGGAAGAAATGCCCACAGGCGAAGCAGGCGTAATTTCATACGAACGCACAAGAGGCACCAAATGAACAATCAAAAAATCCTCGTGGCAGGGCTGGGTAGCACAGGCATCTCCATCCTCCGCTATCTTGACCACATCGGCGCAAGCCAAGTCGCCGCCTACGATGAAAACCTCACCGCCGAGCGCCAAGCCGAACTCGCCGCGCTGTTCCCCCGCTTCCCCGCCCTTTCAGGCAGCCTGAAAACCGCGTTGGCAGACCGAACCATGCTTATCCTCAGCCCCGGCATCAGCCGCAGGCAGCCTGAAATCCGCGAATTTGAACAACGCGGCGGCGTGGTAACAGGCGATGTTGCCATCCTTGCCGACCTGCTGCGCCACCAACGCGACCAAATCATCGCCATCACCGGCAGCAACGGCAAAACCACCACCACCAGCCTGGTCGGGCATCTTTGCCAACAAAGCGGCTTGGATACCGTTGTCGCGGGCAACATCGGCACGCCCGTGTTAGACGCATGGCTGCAACGGCAAGGCAAAAGCGCCGATGTGTGGGTGCTGGAACTATCCAGCTTCCAACTGGAAACCACGCCCTGCCTTGCCGCCGCCGCCGCCGCCTGCCTCAACATCTCCGAAGACCATCTCAACCGCTACGACGACCTGCTGGACTACGCCCGCACCAAAGACCAAATCTTCAACGGCTGCCGCACGCAAATCCTCAACGCCGACGACCTTTTCTGCCGCGCCATGCACCGCCCCGCGCAGCAAACCCGTTATTTCTCGCTCGCGCAATCCGCCGATTATTGGCTGGACTCCGTTTCAGGCAGCCTGAAACAACAAGATAGCGACTTGATGGTACAAAGCCAAATCCCATTGCAAGGCAGCCACAACACCGCCAACGCGCTCGCCGCCATCGCCCTATGCGAAGCCATCGGCATCCCGCGCAGCGAGCTGGTTCAACACATCCAAACCTTCCAAGGCTTGCCCCACCGCGTAGAAAAAATCGGCGAAAAAGACGGCATTGCGTACATTGATGACAGCAAAGGTACCAACGTGGGCGCAACCGTTGCCGCCATTGCAGGGCTGCCGCAAAAAATCGTGCTTATCGCAGGCGGGCAAGGCAAAGGGCAAGACTTCGCCTCGCTTGCCGCCGTGTTGCAAGACAAAGCCCGCGCCGTGTTCCTGATTGGCGTGGACGCGCCCAAAATCGCCGCCGAACTCGCCGCGCGTAACGTGCCGTATCAGTTCTGCGACACGCTGCCACAAGCCGTTGCCGCCGCCCACGCCGCCGCACAAGCAGGCGACATTGTGCTGCTTTCCCCCGCCTGCGCCAGCTACGATATGTTCAAAGGCTACGCCCATCGCGCGCAAGTGTTTAAAGAAGCGTTTGAGCAGCTGTAAATCTTTGAGGCAGCCTGAAAACAGGTTTAACTTTATGATGTCCGAACTTCAATCACACTAATTTCTCAACTAAATAAGGAAATACCAAATGGGTGTATATCGTTGTAATCATTGCAAATTCATTAGTGAACACATTATTCATCGCAGTATGCCGCCAACAAAATGTGCCAACTGCGGGCAAGATGTAACGGTGTACGAGACTGCGCCATTTATCCAACACATTATTGACCGTTGGGCAAGCGCTGTGCGTGAACTCAATGTCTTGAAAAATCAAGATAAAGAACCAACCGAACAGCAACAAACGCAGGAATACAATCAAAGCAACCCTTTGGACAATGTAAAACTATCCGACACCAATATTCTTGCTAATATTGAGCAGCACCAGCCGCTAACTGATTGGTTTAAAAATAAACAAATTACTCCCGAATTTGATTGCGCTGCCATAGATATGAGTGGTTATTTTGACGAAGCTGCTGCAAAGATTGGCAAAAACTTCGCCATATTCCAAGATATTCTCAACAAAATTGCGTGGAACTACCGTAATAACCATAGTGGCTTAAACCTAGACTTAAAAAAATACAGTCAAAAAGAAGCGCAACAAATCAACAACATCTGTCGTGAATTTTATAGCCATACATTATTTTCTCGTTATACCTACCAAAAACAAGACAAGTTGATACACCTAAAACTGCAAGCCGCAACACCCATTCGTCAATTTTTTAACGGTACATGGTTAGAATGGTTTGCACTCAACGAAATACTTACCCTAGCTAAACAATATGGTAAAAATTACAACTTCTCTTGCGCCCGTAGCGCGAAAATTCGTTTTACCAACGAAGATTTGCACGAATTGGACGTGTTATTTTTACCAAAAAATAAACAGCTCATTGTGATTGAATGCAAAACAGGAGAATACCGTCAAAATTTAGATAAATATTTGAATTTAAGAAAACGCTTGAATATTCCTGCTGACAATTTTATTCTGTTGGTTACTAACATAAATGAAGCGCAAGCCAAATCACTAAGCAGTATGTATCAACTCACCTTCGCTACGCTAACTGGCTTAATAGAACAGTTGAAAAAAGTGATGTAAAAAATTTCAACCCACCGCTTTCAGGCTGCCTGAAAGCATCAATCAATAAGGAGAAACATCATGCTAACCAAAACCATGACATTATTCAGCGCAACCTTGCTGCTCGCCGCGTGCAACAGCACCGCACAGTCCAAGCCCGCCACGCCAGCCCAAGCCGCGCCCGCCGTGCAATCGGCTGCGCCCGCATCCATCCACCAAGTGTGGCACTTAACCGAATTAAGCGGCTTTAAAGGCGACATCCCCGCCAACGCCAAAATGGATTGGACAAAACTGCCCAACGCCTATGCCTACATGGGCTGCAACCACATGAACTTCCATGCCCAAGCCACATCAGGCAGCCTGAAACTGGGCGAGATGACTTCCACCATCATGCTGTGCGAAAACAATCAGCTAGAAGATGCGTTCGCCACCGCCATGAAGCGCGTGTCGCGCTATGAAGTAAATGGGCAAACGCTGATTTTGCGCGGTAAAAACGGCGTGCAAATAAAATTCGCGCCTGCGCAGTAGTCCGCCTATAAAAGGCAGCCTGAAAACGGTTAAACCCATTTTCAGGCTGCCTTTTATCGTTCAGCTCATCCCATCACAACCCAAACAACCCCGCATCCCCCTTGCCCTGCCGCACCAATTCCACCCCATCCGTCATATCAATCACCGTGGTCGGCTCCGTGCCGCACCAGCCGCCGTCAATCACCAAATCCACCGCATGTTCCAAACGGTCGCGGATTTCATACGGGTCGGTCAGTGGTTCATCATCCTCGGGCAGCATCAGCGTGCTGCTCAACATCGGCTCACCCAATTCTTTCAGCAACGCCAGCGCAATCGCATTATCAGGCACGCGTAGCCCAATCGTTTTGCGCTTCGGATGCAGCGTGCGATTGGGCACTTCCTTGGTCGCCTGCAAAATAAACGTATAACTACCGGGGGTCGCCGCTTTCAGTTGGCGAAACTGGCTATTGTCCACCTTGGCGTATGTGCCCAAATCGCTCAAATCCGCGCACATCAGCGTTAAATGATGCTTCAAATCAATCTTGCGAATCGCCAAAATTCGCTCCATCGCCGTCTTATCGCCCAGCGCGCAGCCAATCGCGTAACACGAATCGGTGGGATACACAATCACCCCACCCTTGCGCACAATCTCCACCGCCTGTTTAATCAACCGTTCTTGCGGGTTTTCGGGATGAATAGCAAAAAATTGAGACATGGCTTATTCCTTAAAAAAAATGTTTTCAGGCTGCCTTTACATATTAGGCAGCCTGAAAAACTATTTCGTTGTTTTTAAATAATGTTCCAAAATCGCCAGCGCATACTGCACCGCCTGTTCGCGCACCATTTTGCGGTCGCCCTTAAAATGATACTGCTTCGCCCAAATGCGCTGCTTGGTAGCAAAGCCAAACCACACCGTGCCCACAGGCTTATCCGCCGTGCCGCCATCAGGGCCCGCAATGCCTGAAATGCTCAACGCATAATCGCTTTTCGCCGCAATCAACGCGCCCAACGCCATCTCGCGCACCACCTCCTCGCTCACCGCACCATAATGCCGCAGCGTATCGCTGTTCACATTCACCAGCTGCTCCTTGGCTTGGTTGGAATATGTGATATACGCGCGCTCAAAAAACGCCGAGCTGCCCGCAATGCTGGTCAATTCCGCCGCCAGCAGCCCGCCTGTGCACGATTCGGCACAGGTAATTTTTTGTTTACGCGCAATCAATTCAGATGCGATGTATTCAAGTCGTGTCATGATGTTCTCGGTTCGCAACGCCGTTTTCAGGCTGCCTGCCGTATGGCAGAATCACCATCAAAACTGCACACAATCATTTTAAAATCAATATCATGCGGGATAACCTCGCCCCGCATCCCTTCTTGGCTCGCCCGCACAAAACGAATATGCGTGAAATACTTATTCGCCGACACCTCGGGCAACGCCCCCAAACTTTGCGGAATTTCAATTGTCAGCAAATGAATGTTTTGCTCCATTTTGCTGTGTTCATAATGCCCCGCCTCAGCATGGCATTGCACAACAATTTGATTGCTGCGCAAAATTTCCAGCAGCAAATGCACGGCATGATACGTCGGCATCATAAATTGGCTCCAACGCTGCAAATCCTGCCTGCGTTTTCTCGCATCCACCTTTTGCCAAAAATAATAACTCGGCAGCTCAACAGGCGTGGTCCCCCCCGCCACCAATATGCGCTGTTTCACCGCCATCAGCCATTCATTTTCGCGAATATGCTGCCCAAATTTTTGCTGCACTTCCTGCAAATTCTGCGCCGTTTGGTTTAAACGCTCCAACATCGGCACATCATTTTGATATTTTTCACTTTGCCGCTGGCGTTCCAGCTCCTGCAAAATATCCAACTTCAATTCCGCACGCGACGAGCTTTCCATAATCTCAAACAACGTGCTCAACGCAATATGGTGCGACCATTTATCATCGCCAGAGGTGGCATGGTTGAAGCGGTTGAACAAATGCTCAATGCGAATCAAGCTGCGAACGCGCTCGGTCAATGGGTGGTCAAAATTCAACATCTATATGATTTTCCTTGTGTTTCACTGGCAAAACATCGTTTCAGGCAGCCTGAAACAACGCTAAATACGCGCGATGCTGCATCTCGACCGCCTGCTGCAAATCTTGCAGACTGCCTGTATTGGCAATCACATCATCCGCAACACGCAAACGCGCCTCATCGCTCGCTTGGGTAGCCATAATGGCGCGAACAGTGGCTTCTGTCAAACCATTGCGCGTCATCACACGCTGCACACGAATATTTTCAGGGCAAGTAACCACTAAAATCCGTTCCACAAGCGATTGAAAAATAGGATGTTCCACCAAAGTCGGAATTTCCACCACACCATAGGCAGCCTGAAAATCCTGTTGCTGCCGCTCAATTTCCGCAAAAATCAGCGGATGCAAAATCGCCTCTAACTGAGCCTTTGCCTGCACGTCCGCAAACACCCGTTCGCGCATATACGCACGATTGAGGCAGCCTGAAACCGTGAGCACATCATCACCAAACCGGTGGCAAATCTGCTGCAATGCCATACTGCCCGCTGTTTGCGTCAGCTGCCGCGAAATCGCATCTGCATCAATTCGCGGCACGCCCAAAGCAGAAAAATCGGCAGCGACTTGACTTTTGCCACTACCGATTCCACCTGTTAGTCCAATCCAAACAGTCATCTTAAAAGCCTGATTTCATCAGCCACCAGCGCACAAAATCGCCCACCGAGCCGTGAAATAAAAACACAAACCAACCCGCAATTGCCAAGCATGGACCAAATGCCATCGGCGTATTTCGCGCAATGCGTTTGACCAAAAACGCCGCAATGCCCACAAACGAAGCAACAAGTAAGGTAATCGGTATAACAGCAACACCCAGCCACGCTCCGATTGCCGCCAGCAATTTGAAGTCGCCATAGCCCATGCCCTCTTTGCCTGTGAGCAGCTTAAATGCCCAATACAATGTCCACAGGCTCATATAGCCCACCATTGCACCGATAACTGCTTGTTCCAATGACACAAAACCTGTTTTCAAGTTAAACAGCAACCCGAACCATATCAATGGCAAGGTCAGCTCGTCAGGCAATAATTGCGTATCCGCATCAATAAACGTCATCGCAATCACATATGCCGTAAACACACACGCGCCGATGGTTTCCAGCGAATAGCCATATTGCCATGCCATCAGCCCAAACAACACGCCCGTTAACAATTCCACCAAGGGATAGCGGATACTAATCGGTGTATGACAAGAATAGCATTTACCACGCAAAATCAACCAACTAATCACAGGAATATTTTGCCAAGGCTTAACGCCAGCCCCGCAATTTTCGCAACGCGATGGCGGCGTAATTAAGTTGAAAGTCGGCTGCTCAATAGCTTCCAGTTCCAAATGTTCTCTCGCTGCCCGTGTCCACGTATTATTCAGCCACACGGGCAAGCGATAAATGACCACATTGAGAAAACTGCCAACTGCTAGACCAAAGATAACAGCAAAGACAATAATAATATCCAATGTTTATTCCTTAACCGATTGCATCACCAATGCTGAATAATGGCAGATACATCGCAATCAAAATTACACCTACGATACCGCCTAAAACAACCATGATGATGGGTTCCATTAAGGATGAAAGTGTCGCTACTGCCGCATCCACCTCATCTTCATAGAATTCAGCCACTTTATTTAACATATCGTCCAGCGCACCTGATTCTTCACCAATGGATGCCATCTGCACCACCATGTTAGGAAAAACGCCCGATGCTTGCATACCAGATGTGAGCGAAATACCTTGATTTACTTTACCGCGGATTTCATAAGTAGCTTCTTCGTAGATAATATTGCCTGATGCGCCCGCAACAGAATCCAACACTTCAACCAACGGCACACCCGCAGTAAACAGAGTTGCTGTTGTACGCGCCCAACGTGCAACTGTTGCTTTGCGTACAATTTCACCAAAAATCGGCATTTTTAATAACCATCCATCTACTCGTTTTTGGAATGCAGGAGAACGTTTATGAAATTGAACTAAGCCAACTATCGCACCAATCAATATTGGAATAATTATCCATCCTTGAGTTACAAAAAAATCAGACAAATTCATCATCCATTGCGTCAAACCTGGTAATTCTGCACCAAGTCCCTCATAAATTTTCTTAAAGGATGGCAATACAAACATCATCATGACCAAGATTAAAACAATCGCCACCACAATCACAGCAATCGGATAAGTGAGCGCACTTTTTACTTTTTTCTTAATGGCTTGCGTTTTTTCCATATAGGTTGCTAATTTATCTAGCAAACCTTCCAATA
This sequence comes from Kingella bonacorsii, assembly GCF_016623605.1. Taxonomy (NCBI): domain Bacteria; kingdom Pseudomonadati; phylum Pseudomonadota; class Betaproteobacteria; order Neisseriales; family Neisseriaceae; genus Kingella; species Kingella bonacorsii. The sequence continues at coordinate 718,566 of NZ_JAEHNZ010000001.1, forward strand.
CACCACCCGCTTCGCCAGCAGCAACCAAGTTGCAATAAAATTTATCAAAATATTTAGGATGTTGTGAAAAAGAACTTGCCAAGGAATTACCTTGCTCAACGCTATTTTTTACATCCAGCAGCAAATTGGTCATTGCTGCATTAGAATGACCTTTCGCCACAATATCAAATGCTTGCATCAGCGGCAAACCCGCTTTCATCATAGTAGATAACTGACGTGTAAACACTGCAATATCCGCAGAAGTAATCTTCTTCTGGCGTTGTTTTTTCATTTTTGTCAGTTGGATGATTTTGATTTGGCGGCGGGCTAATTTCTGACGTGCTTCATCTTCTGTTTTCGCCACCACCTCACCGCGCACAATCGAATCACTTTGTAGACTTTTTCCTTCAAACTGATAGCGATTGCCTTTTTCTACTTTCTTAACATTTGCAGCAGGCTTTTTTGCTACTAATTTCTTAGGAGCTGCTTTTTTAGCAGGTTTTGCTAGAGATGCCATAATAATTCCTTCAATTTAGACAATTATTCATTTGTTGTTGCGATTACTTCCTCTAACGAAGTAATGCCTTGCATAACTTTCAACAATCCAGAACGACGCAAATCCACCAATCCTTCTTCGTAGGCAATGTTGGCAATATCTACTTCCGTACCGCCCTTCATAATGATTTCTTTCATTTTTTCGGTCATCGGCATCACTTCATATAAACCAGCACGCCCTTTATAACCCTTGCCTTTGCAAGCATCGCAACCAACAGGGCGATACATAGTCCATTCTTTTGCCAAATCTTCTTCCGTAAACCCCACATCCAATAATGCTTCTTTGGGCGGACGCTCCATCGGTTGTTTACACGCCACGCACAAACGACGCGCCAAGCGTTGCGCCATAATCAAGTTTACCGCACTGGCAATATTAAAAGGCGCAACCCCCATATTGAGCATACGAGACAATGTTGCGGGTGCATTATTGGTATGCAAGGTTGAGAACACCATGTGCCCCGTTTGTGCCGCTTTAATCGCAATATCCGCCGTGCCCAAATCACGAATCTCACCAATCATGATAACATCCGGGTCTTGCCGCAGGAATGCTTTTAGTGCCGCTTCAAACGTTAAGCCTTGCTTATCATTTACGTTTACTTGGTTAATCCCTGGTAAGTTAATCTCGGCGGGGTCTTCTGCGGTGGAAATATTGATATCTTCGGTATTGAGAATATTTAAGCAAGTATAAAGCGATACCGTCTTACCCGAACCTGTTGGTCCTGTTACCAACACCATGCCGTATGGGCGATTGATGGCTTCCATAATCAGTTCTTTTTGGAAGTCTTCAAAGCCCAATTGGTCAATATTCAAGCTAGCCGCGTCTGAGTTCAAAATACGCATCACCACTTTTTCACCAAACAAGCAGGGCATGGTGTTCACACGAAAGTCAATGGCTTTGGCGTTTTTGGAAAATTGCAATTGGATACGACCGTCTTGTGGAACACGCTTTTCGGAAATATCCATTTTTGCCATCACTTTGATACGCGATGCCAGCTGGTTGCGCACAGAAAGCGGTGGTTGCACCACCTCGCGCAACTGCCCGTCGGCACGAAAGCGAACACGCGCCATAAATTCGTAAAATTCAAAGTGAATATCGGATGCGCCTGATTGAACCGCATCGGCCAGAATTTTTTGAATAAACCGCGCAACAGGCCCATCTTCTTCTTCCACGCCATCCACAATCATGGCGGGAGCTTGACCGTTTTCCAGTTGCGTGGCAGCAACGTCCATTTCTTTTAACAATTCGTTGTTGCTTTGACCAAACCAGTCCAACACATTGGTTAATTGGTCATCGCGCACCACCACCAGCTCAACTTGCAAGCCTGATGCAAACGCCAGTTTTTGCACATTTTGGATTTGCGTGGGGTCGGAAACGCCCACATACAAAGAACGTCCGCGCTTCAACAATGGGATGCAACGAAATTCTTTCATTTGTTCCGATGTCATCACGTCTTTAATTACGCGGCTGCGCGGATAGTAATTCAAATCCAAAACAGGGTAATTAAACAAGCGGGCGCATAATTCTGCCAACGATTCTGGCGTAATGACTTTGTCGCCAAAAAGCAAGGGCATAACGGGTTTTTCTGCTTTTACGGCTGCTTGATATTTTTCAATATTCTCTTGTGGAACAAGTTTTTGCTGTACCAAAATACGCAATAAACCAATACTCATACTGCTTCCTGTTTATTCTTTATGCTTAATTAGACAGCCTGAAAATCTTGGGCTGCCTTGCGCATTAAACTGTAAAATTTCTCGGGCAATTATACCAAATCTCGCTTTAAGTGTTGCTTTATCTTAGCAAATGTAAAGTTTTTTAGGGAAAAGCGTTTTATTTGTGCGACAAATGAAAAAAAGCAGCTAAATTTAGCTGCTTTTTTATTTGGTGCCGGCGGCAGGAATCGAACTCGCGACCCCCTGATTACAAGTCAGGTGCTCTACCAACTGAGCTACACCGGCGTTAAAGGAGTGAATTGTGGTGCCGGCGGCAGGAATCGAACTCGCGACCCCCTGATTACAAGTCAGGTGCTCTACCAACTGAGCTACACCGGCACGGAAAGACGCACATTATACGGCTATTTTTAAGTTTGACAAGTATTGAACGGGGCGTGGCAATCAGAGTTTTGTTTTTTATTGATAAATTATTTTCAGGCTGCCTGAAAGGGGAAAACGCCCCCATCTTGCACGGTGAGCACGCGGTTGAAGCGTTGGGCGAGTTCGTCGTCGTGGGTAACGACGATGAGTGCTGTGCCCAGCTCGGCTTGCAGTTCCAGCATCAGGTCTAGCACGAGCCGTGCATTTTTGCGGTCTAGATTGCCTGTGGGCTCGTCGGCGAGCAGGCATTTGGGATGATTAACAAGGGCGCGGGCGATGGCGGCGCGTTGTCGTTCACCGCCTGATAGCTCGGCTGGGCGGTGCTGGATGCGCTGGGCAAGACCAACTTTTTCCAGCATGGCTGTGGCGCGGGCTTCTGCTTCCTTGCGGGGTGTTTTCCCGATAAGCAGCGGCATCATCACGTTTTCCAGCGCGGTGAACTCGGCAAGCAGGTGGTGGAATTGGTACACAAAGCCTAGATTTTGGTTACGCAATGCGCCGAGTTTGGCTTGGCTGAGTGTTTTGAGGTCTTGCCCGATGATTTTCAGGCTGCCTGAATCGGGTTTGTCTAATCCGCCTAGAATGTGCAGCAGGGTGGATTTGCCGCTGCCTGATGCGCCGATAATGCTCACGCTTTCGTTTTCGTTGATGCTGAAATTGAGGTCGCGCAGCACTTCAACGTTGAGCGCGCCGTCGTGGTAGGTTTTGGCGATGTGTTGGGCTTCTATAATGGGCTTATTCATAGCGTAGGGCTTCTGCAGGTTGGGTTCGGGCGGCGCGCCAGCTTGGGTAGAGCGTGGCAAGAAAGGATAAAAGCAGCGAAATCAGGACAACGGTGATGACATCGGGGGCTTGGATGTCGCTGGGCAGGTAGTCAATAAAATAGACTTTGGCGGAGATGAGATGCGTGCCTGTTTGCATTTCTATCCATTTGATGATGCTGCCGATTTTCCACGCCAGCAGCAAGCCGAAAACCAGCCCGAATAGCGTGCCGAGTATGCCTGCCACCATGCCTTGCACCACAAAGATTTTCATCACGCCGCGTGGCGACAAACCGAGCGTACGCAGGATGGCAATGTCGGATTGTTTTTCGGTTACGGCCATCACTAGCGAGGAGACAAGGTTAAACGCGGCAACAATAATGATGCAGGTAAGCAGCAGGGAAAGCATCCGTTTTTCCATTTCTACGGCGGAAAAATAGCTGCGGTTGTTATCTGTCCAATCTTGCACCCAGATGGTGTTGCGCTGGTTTTCGGGGATAAGCCGTTGCATCACGGCGGGGGCGTTTTGCGGGTCGGCAAGGCGCAGGCGCAACAGCACGCTGCTTTCGTCTTGGCGATAGAGTTTTTTGGCATCTTCTAGGTGAATCAATGCTTTAACGTTGTCGGCATCTTCTACGCCTGTTTTCACAATGCCAACTACGTTGAACTGTTTGAGCCGTGGAGCTACGCCTGCGGGGGTTACGTTGCCTTCGGGGGTGATGACGGTTACTTTGTTGCCGATGGTTACGTCTAGTGTTTTAGCTAGGGCGGAGCCAAGAATGATGTTAAATTCGTCGGGTTTGAGGTCGTTCAGGCTGCCTGCTTCTAGGTTGTTGGCGTAATCCACCACTTTGCGCTCTTGCTCTGGCAGGATGCCATCCAGTTGCACGCCGCGCACTTCGCCTGCGTTCGCCAGCAGGGCTTGCCCTGATAACAGGGGGGCGGTGGCGATGATTTCGGTTTTGTTGGCAAGCTGGGTTTGCAATTGCTGCCATGTGGGCGCGCTGGCGGCATCGGTTTCGCTGGGCAGATAGCTCACCATGGCGTGTGGGGCGATGTTGAGCAGTTGCCCGCGAATTTCTTTTTGAAAGCCGTTGACCACGGATAAGACGGTAATCAGGGCAATCACGCCAAGCGCGATGCCCACGATGGAGATTGCGGAGATAAACGACATGAAGCCGCTGCGTTTTTTGGCGCGTAGGTAGCGCAAGCCAATCCATATTTCTAGTGATGCCATTTGTTTTCAGGCTGCCTTTGCTGGGGTTGGTGGGGATGAAAAGGGGGCGATTGTATCATTAAAAATGTTAAGGAATTTTCAGAAGGCTTATGCGTGGGATGTTTGTTGAATGGCGGGAGCGGATAGGCAGCCTGAAAAACTGCTTGGCGTTTTCAGGCTGCCTGTTTCGTTACCGCTTGCCATGCCGCTCTATGCACCTGCCTACATCGTTTTCCGTTTTCAGGCTGCCTCAACTATAATCCGCGCTTTTGTTGCAACAGGTTTGGGTATGTCTGGCCGCGTGAATCATCAACCGATTTTTTTGCTGACGGCGTTGCCGTGGCGCGAAAACAGCTTGCGCGTGGAAGCGTTCAGCCGCGATTTCGGGCGCGTGTCGCTGCTGGCGCGCAGTGCACGGACGCGCGGTTCGGAACTGCGCGGGGTGCTGCTGCCGTTTGTGCCGATTTCGGCTTCGTGGTTCGGCAAGGAGGAATTGAAAACGGTGCATCGGGCGGAATGGCGCGGCGGTTGGGCGCAGCCGGTCGGGCAGCGGCTGATGAGCGCGCTGTATGTGAACGAATTGGTGTTGAAACTGACCGCGCGGGAGGATGGGCAGCCTGAATTGTTTACGGCGCTGCACGATGTGTTGCGGGCAATTTGCACCGCGCCGCATTTTGCCAGCGCGCTGCGTTGCTTTGAATGGCGCTTGCTCACGCTGCTGGGCTTTGCGCCTGATTGGGCGCGCGATGCGGATGGGCGGCGCGTGGCGGCGGAGGGCTGGTATGCGGTGCAGCCTGAAACGGCGGTGCAAGCGGTGGGCGATGGCGACGCGGACGGCTGGGGCGATGCGGTGCTGGTGCGCGGCGATGTGTTGCTGGCGTTGGGCGCGGGCGATGAACGCGCGGCGGTGGATTGGGCGAGCGCGCGGGCGGCAACGCGCCTGCTGTTGGATTTCAAGCTGCCTGACGAACTGCACAGCCGCAAGGTGTTGCAGCAGCTGAATGGGTTGAAGCGGGGGTTGAAGGCAGCCTGAAACGGCGATGGCTTGTCATTGAATACCCATCATCGTGCGTTCATCACATGGAACTTGTTGCAATCATGTCGGCGAGCCGCCGACGCTCCATTGGTTGCGGGTTTTGCAAAGGCAGCCTGAAAGCAATCATGCCGCAGCCATGCAATACAAAACCGCCCAAGCGATAAACTTGGGCGGTTTTGTTTTTGCGAACTGCCGAATGTCTTACATTTTGTCTTTCACATCCTGAGCGGCATGGCTTACGGCGTTGCCTGCTGCGCTCACGTCTTTGCCTGCGCCTGAAATGGTGTTGCAAGCGGAAAGGGCAAGCATGGATGTGATGGCGATGAGTACGAGTTTTTTCATGGTTAGTCTCCCTAAGAATGGATTTATACAGCAAGCGCTGCGCCGCTATCATACTGCTTTTTACCGCGCCCACGCAATCACTTTGGCTTGGCAAGCGCACCGCCCGCGCCTAGGCAGCCTGAAAACGCTTATTGCCGATAGCCGTGCAGGAAGCGGGCAAGGCGTTCAATCGCTTCTTCAATTTGGCTTTGGTGCGGCAAGGTAACCACGCGGAAGTGGTCGGGGCGTATCCAGTTGAAGCCCGTGCCTTGCACGATGAGCACTTTTTCCTGCGCGAGAAAATCGCGGGCAAATTGCACGTCGTCGCGGATGTTGAATTTTTGAATGTCCAGCTTGGGGAAAACGTAGAGCGAGCCTTTGGGGCGCACGCAGCTTACGCCGTCGATGTCGTTGAGCATTTCGGCGGCGATGATGCTTTGGTCGTAGAGCCGCCCGCCGGGAACGATAAGCTCGTCGATGCTTTGGTAGCCGCCCAATGCGGCTTGGATGCCGTGCTGCATGGGGGTGTTGGCGCAGAGCCGCATGGAAGAAAGGGTGTTCAGCCCGTCGATAAAGCCCGCGGCGGCTTTTTTGTTGCCCGTGAGTATCATCCAGCCTTGGCGGAAGCCCGCCACGCGGTAGGCTTTGGACAAGCCGTTGAAGGTTACGCAGAACACGTCGGGTGCAACGGCTGCCATGTGGTGGTGGATTGCGCCGTCGTACACGATTTTTTCGTAGATTTCGTCGGCGAAAATCATCAGGCTGTGTTGGCGGGCGATTTCGGCGATTTCTTCCAGCACGGCTTGGCTGTATACCGCGCCGGTGGGGTTGTTGGGGTTGATGATGACGATGGCTTTGGTTTTTTCGGTGATTTTGGCTTTGATGTCGGCAATGTCGGGAAACCAGTCGGATGATTCGTCGCACAGATAATGGCGCACGTTGCCGCCCGACAGCGTGGCGGCGGCTGTCCACAGCGGATAGTCGGGCGCGGGAATCAGGATTTCATCGCCGTCGTTGAGCAAGGCCTGCATGGTCATCAAAATAAGCTCGGACACGCCGTTGCCGATATACACGTCGTTTACGTCTAAATTGCGGATGCCATGCGATTGGTAATATTGCACGATGGCTTTGCGGGCGGAATACAGCCCTTTACTGTCGCAATAGCCTTGCGAGGTGGGCAGGTTGCGGATGATGTCCATCACAATTTCGTCGGGGGCTTCGAAGCCGAAGGGCGCGGGGTTGCCAATGTTGAGCTTGATGATTTGGTGCCCTGCTTCTTCCATTTTCATGGCTTCTTGCAACACGGGGCCGCGGATTTCGTAGCGGACGTTTTCTAAGCGGTGGGATTTGGGGAAGTGTTCCATGATGGCGCTTTCGTTAAGAGGGGTTAAGGAAAAGATGAATGTACTCGGTTTTGCATGGCTTGGAAAGATGCTTCAAACAGCAGCCTGAAACGCGCTTATCCGTTTTCAGGCTGCCTTGGGGCTATGCCGCCAGCGTCCAGCGCAGGATTTCGCCCGCGCACATCGGCACCACGCGCGCATCGCCGAAGGCGAAGCTGTCGGGTACGCGCTGTTCGCGTTTTTCCAGCGTGATGGTGCGGGTGTTTTCAGGCAGCCCGTAAAAGCGCGCGCCGTTTCGGGCGGCAAAGGCTTCCAGCTTGTGCAACGCGCCTGCGTCTTCAAAAATTTGCGCGTAAAGCTCGATGGCGTGCGCCGCGCTGAACATCCCCGCGCAGCCGCAGGCGTTTTCCTTGGCGGTTTGGGCATGGGGGGCAGAATCGGTGCCCAAGAAGAATTTGTGCGATGCCGCGCCCGTTACGGCGGCAATCAGCGCTTGGCGGTGGCTTTCGCGCTTGATAATCGGCAGGCAGTAAAAATGCGGGCGCACGCCGCCCACCAGCAGGTGGTTGCGGTTGTACATCAGATGCTGCGGGGTTACCGTGGCGGCGATGTTGTCGCCCGCTTGGCTCACCAGTTTCGCCGCTTCGGCGGTGGTAATGTGTTCAAACACGATTTTGAGCTGCGGCACTTGCGCCATCACGGGCTGCATCACGCGCTCGATAAAGGCGGCTTCGCGGTCAAAAATATCAATGGCGGGGTCGGTTACTTCGCCGTGCGCCAGCAGCAGGATGTTTTGCGCCGCCATTTCGTGCAACACGGGCAAGAGCTTGAACAGGTCGGTTACGCCGCTGTCGGAATTGGTGGTTGCGCCTGCGGGGTAGAGCTTGAAGGCGACGATGCCTGCGGCTTTGGCTTGGCGCACCAGCTCGGGCGTGGCGTGGTCGGTGAGATAGAGCGACATCAGCGGCTCAAACGGATTGCCCTGCGGCACGGCAGCCTGAATTCGGGCGCGGTAGGCAAGCGCTTGTTCTACTGTGGTAACGGGCGGTTTAAGGTTCGGCATCACCAGCGCGCGCGCCATTTGGCGGGCGGTGTGCGGCACGACGGATTGCAAGGCTGCGCCGTCGCGGAAGTGGACGTGGAGGTCGTCGGGTTGGATAAGGGTAAGGGTTTGCATGGGCGTTCCTTTGACGAGTGGATTTTGGGGATTTCAGGCTGCCTTTTGGGGTTTGGGGCGGCTGGGGGACGGATGCGATTTTAACAATTTGTGCGGGGCTTGTTGGCGGGATTTCGTTTGCGCAAGGCAGCCTGAAAAGCGTATTGCGGGATGATTGGCTTGGCTTGATTTATTCGGCATTTTGGCGACGAGCCGTCGCCACGCCATTTGAGGCAGCCTGAAATCTTTGTAAAACGCCCGATATCTCCACCCGCCGTCATTCCCGCGCAGGCGGCAATCTTAGCTAAATTCACACACGGCATTTCTGGTTTTAGCTTCGCAACTCCGCTGCGCTACGCAGGCTGCCGAACTCCTGTGCTTGCGGCTATAATTGCGCTTCATTCGCATCAACAAAAAGAACAGGCGGTTTGCTATGAATTTCTTGTTGTTCACGGTGTTGCCCGCGCTGGTTGTGGGCCAAGCGGCCGATTTTCATTCGGGCGTAACCGCCTTTTTGATTTTATGCGCGGTGTGGCTGCAAAATCGGATGCGCGACAACCAACACGAGCAAGCGCGCAAGCAGCAAGACAACAAGCTGCGCGATTTACAAAACGAGCTGGACATTTTGCACCAGCGCATCAATCAGCAAAACCAAACCATTCAGGCTTTGTTGCGGCAGCCTGAAAACGCCATCACGCGCGAACCCCTTAGGCAGCCTGAAAATGAGCAGCCTGAAAACCATTTAGCCGTGCCGCGGCAAACCGCAAGGCAGCCTGAAACGCAGCCTGCGCCGGTTGCCGTTCAACCAACCGTTCAGCAAACTATTCAACCAACCGTTCACGCGCCCGCCGCCCTTGGGCAGCCTGAAAATCAAGACGACGAATTCAATTTAGACACGTTGGATAACCGCCCCGCCGTCGCCCCGTCCCTTTCTCAATCTACGGCGCAACCCGCTTCCGCCGCCCATCGGCAGCCTGAAACGGCAACCGCCGCCCAAACGCCTGTTCGCAAAAAATCTCAATCCCCCCTGCCCCATCGGCAGCCTGAAACCGCTTGGCAAAACAATGAAGCCGAAGCCGCCCCCAACCCGCTTATCGCGTGGTTTGTGCGCGGCAATCCGCTGTTGAAAATCGGCGTGGTGGTGCTGTTTTTCGGCTTGGCGTTTTTGCTGCGCTATGTGGGCAGCCATTTGCCGTTGTGGTTCAAATATTTAGCCGTGTTTGGCGCGGGGATTGCGGCGGCGTTGGCGGGCGAAAAATTGCACACCAAGAACCGCGAATACGGCTTGGTGCTGCAAGGGTTTGGCTTTGGCGTGATGTATTTAACCGCGCTGGCGGCGTTGAAGCTGCACCGCATTGCACCCGCGCCGATGGTGTTTGCCGCGATGCTGAGCGCGGTGGCGTTGATGGCGGCGTTGGCAGTGCGGCGCGATGCCAAAATCATGGCGCAATTTGCGCTGGTGGGCGGCTTGGCTGCGCCGGTTTTAACGTCGGATGGCTCGGGCAACTATTTGGTTTTGTTTAGTTATTTGGCGTTGCTCAACACGGCGGTGGCGTGGATTGCGTGGCACAAGGCGTGGCGCGGGCTGAACATCACGGGCTTTGCGGGCACGTTTGCCATCGCGCTGTCTTGGGGGCTGCGCGATTACACGGCGGCGCATTTTGCGACAACCGAGCCGTTTTTGCTGTATCACTGGCTGCTGTACACGGCGGTGGCGTGCTTTTTCGCGCGGCGGACTTTGGCGCAGCAGCCGTTGTCAGGCAGCCTGAAACGCATTCCGAACGATGCGCCGCTGGAACGCATCATGGCAACGTTTGCCGTCTATGCCAGCCATATTCGCGGCTTGGACAGCACGTTGCTGTTTGGCACGGCGGTGGCAGCGTTTTCCATGCAATATCAGATGGTGGCGCATTGGCAACACGCGACGGCGGTTTCGGCGCTGGGCTTTGCGGCGGTGTATGCCGTCTTTGCGTTGTGGTTTGCGCGGCAGGATGATGATTTTGCCGTGATGAAACAGGCGTTTGCGGCGTTGGCGCTGCTGTTTGTTACGCTGGCGGTGCCGCTGGGGCTGGATGGCGTGTGGACGGCGAGCGCGTGGGCGTTGGAGGCGGCGTTGGTGTATGCGTTTGGCATGAAGCTGCGCCAGCCGCACACGCGCTTGGCGGCGTTGGCGGTGTTTGTGTTGGCGGCGGTGGCGCAGTTGGGCGACTGGCAGTTGTTCCCGCGCGGCAGTGAAACGCTGATGGGCGGTTCTGTTGCTGGCACGCTGTGGCTGATGGGCGGCAGCGCGGCGATGGCGTGGACATGGTTTAGGCAGCCTGAAAAGCTGGCGGCGTGGGAAAACGGTTTTCAGGCTGCCGTGCAGGCGTTGGCGTTGGCAAACGCGGTGGCGTTGCCGATGATGCTTTGGGGCGCAACGGGCACGGCGTATGCGATGGCGGCTTACGCGCTGGCGTTGGCGGCAGCGCAGTTTCGTCGGCAGAACAAGGTGGTATCGCTGTTTGCGGCGGGCACGGGCGCGTGGGGGATGCTGTTGGCGGCGGATGGCAACAATGGCGGTTTGCAATTAACGGCGGCGGTGTTGGCGTTGGCGGCGGCATTTTTGCTGCACCGCAGCCGTTGGCAGCCTGAAAACGAGGTTACGCTGAATACGTTGGCAGGCTGGGCGTTGCTGCCGTTTGCCGCGCTGCTGGCGATGGGCGGGGCGTGGGCGCTGTTGCCGTTTACGCGCTCGTTGGCTTATTTTTGGATAACGTGGTGGCTGGTGTGGCTGCCGCTGCTGGCGGTTTCGCGCGGGGGCAGATGGACGCAGGGTTTGCAAACGTGCGCGGTGGCGGGCTGGGCGTATGCGGGGCTGCTGTTGAATGTGGGGGATGAGCAAATGGATGCGCCCGTTGCCCATACGCTGACTTTGGCGATGATGACGGTGCTGTCGCTGCGGGCGATGACTTGGCAGCCTGAAAAGCTGCGGCGCAGCGCGGCGTGGCACGGCATTGCGCTAGCGGTGTTCGGCGCGGCGTGGACGGCTTGGCTGGGCAAGCTGGGCGGGCGATACGCGGATGGCGTGTGGGCGCAGCTGGCTTGGCTGGCGGTGCCGATGCTGCTGTGGACGGCGTTTACCGCGTGGCGCAATCATCCGCGTTTGCAGCCGCGCACGGTGTATTGGCGGTGGGGCAGCATGGCGGCGGTGGTGTTTGCGCTGGCTTGGCTGCTGTGGGCAAACTGGTCTGCGCCGCGCGCCAGCGGGCTGCCTTATCTGCCGCTGCTGAACCCGCTGGAATTAGCAACGGCGGCGATTGTGTGGCAGGCGTGGCGTTGGTGCGGCGCATGGCTGCCCGAACACGACCCCGATGCAAAAAAGGTGCAGATTGCGCTGCCTTCGACGTTGGCGTTGTTTGCGGTGAGCGCGCTGGTGATGCGCGTGTGGCACGAATATGGCGGCGTGGCTTGGCGGCTGCGCGATTTGCTGGCTTCGTTCGGCTTGCAGGCGAGCTTGTCGATTGTGTGGGCGTTGCTGGCGATCGGTTTGATGGTGCGCGGCAACCAACAGGCGGCGCGACCGCTGTGGTTTACGGGCGCGGGACTGATGGGCGTGGTGGTGGGCAAACTGTTTTTGGTGGAACTGGGCAACAGTGGCGGCGTGGCGCGGATTGTGTCATTTATTGTGGTGGGGGTGTTGCTGCTGCTGGTGGGCTGGTTTGCGCCGATGCCGCCGAAGGGTGGGGAGGGGGATGAAGAGGGGTAGGTTGGTTGCGGGCTGGCTTGGGGTGGGGGATGAGGCAGCCTGAAAACGATTGGGCGAAATGTTGGCATGGCTGGCTTGATTTAGCATCTTGACGATGAGCCGTTGTCGTTCCATTTAAGCAACCCGCGTGCGCAGCAAAGCTGCACACCCTACGCCTGTTGCTGCGCCCTGCCCTGTTTAGCTTTGTGAACAATAGGCAGCCTGAAACCGTTTACTGCGTTTCAGGCTGCCTTAACTTGCTTGGCGGGCGGTGGCGGCGTTACCAACTATCCCGCTTCATTTTGTCCAGCTGGCGGCGGTCGCGTTTGGTGGGGCGGCCGTCGGGGTAGGCGGCGGTGATGCGGCTGGCTTGGTCTAGCAGTTTTTGCACTTCGCGGTTTTGCGCGGTGGCTTCGTCTTCTTGGTACAGCAAACGCGCTTCGGGCGCGGGGCGGCGTTGTTCGTTGAGCGCGAGCACGGTGAGCTTGTAGGGCAGCGAGTTCAGCGTTAAATCAATCACGTCGCCGACTGTGATGTATTTGCTGGTTTTGGCTTTTGCGCCGTTTACGCTGACACGGTTGAGTTCAATTTGTTTTTGCGCGAGAGAGCGTGTTTTAAAAAAGCGGGCGGCCCAAAGCCATTTGTCTAGGCGCATGGTGGCGGGGGGTTGTTTCATCACGGTGTCCTTGTTGCATTAAACGGGCATATTTTACCAATTTTGCGGGTTGGTATAATCCGCTTCTTTTTATTTTCAGGCTGCCTATATGAATGACAATTTTGATTGGTGGGCGACGGCGGGGCTGGCTCTGGCGCCGTTGCTGCTGCTGGGGCTGATGCCCAAGAGCCGTGTGCGGGAGCTTTGGCTGCGCGGTTATTTGGGCGTGTTGCTGATTGGGGCGGGGCTTTCAGGCTGCCTTGTGTTGCTGCTGCCTTTGCTGTTGCCGCCTGATAGCCATTTTTTGCATGGCTGGCGTTTTTTTTCGTTGCTGTCGGTGCTGCTGCTGATGCTGTCGGCGGGCTTGGTGTTGCTGTTGCCGCCGAGCAATTTGAAAACGATGTTGGGCAATGGTTTGCTGTGGCTGGCGGGGGCGGTGGCTTTGGTGTTGGCGGGGATTGGGGCGGTGTTGCCTGTGATGCCGACTGTGCCGTTTTTGTTGATTACGTTTACTTGCTGGGCAAAAGCGTCGCCGCGTTTTAAGGCTTGGCTGTATCGCCATCCGAGGTTTGGCAAGATGATGCGCGATTGGCAGGAGAAGCGGGCGATTCCGCGGCGGGGGAAGTATATGGCTTGGGGGATGATGTCGCTGTCGTGCGTGGGGCTGTTGATTCGGTTTCCTGAGCGGTGGTATGTGGGGGCGAGCGTGGGGGTAGTGTGTTTGTGTGTGGGGATTTATATGGCGCGGTTTCCTGATGCGTGAGGGGGGGGGGTGAAGCAGCCTGAAAATGGGTTTTTCTGTTTTCAGGCTGCCTTATTGTTTACAGATAAACGTTCACACGCCCGCGCCCGATAAGGCAGCCTGAAAATCAATTTATCCACGACAACGGTTTGGCTTTTTCAGGCTGCCTAATATTGCCAACCATACCGCTGCTATCAACAAATAAAAGCAGCCTGAAAACAATCAAACCCGTTTTCAGGCTGCCTTTTATGGGCGGCGATAGGCGATGGCATCACAACTCTTTCACCAACTCCTCCACCATTTGCGCCGAATGCAGCGCGGCGGTGGCGAGAAATTCGTCAAAGCTGATGCTCGCTTCGCTGTCTGCGCTATCGGAAATGGCGCGGATAATCACAAATGGCTTGCCAAGCTGGTAACACGTTTGCGCGATGGCGGCGGCTTCCATTTCCACCGCTTGCGGGCTGGCAAATTCGCGGCAAATGGTTTCAATGCTGAATGTGTCGTTGATAAACTGGTCGCCGCTCACAATCAAGCCTTGGCGGATGTGGGCAGCCTGAAAAACCTTGGCGGCGCGCTCGGCGGCGTGTACCAAGCTGTGTTCACTCTCGTAGCTGGCAGGCTGCTGCGGCACTTGCCCGATGGCATAGCCAAACGCGGTTACGTCCACATCGTGATGCGCCACTTGCGTGCCGATGACCACGTCGCCCACTTGCAAGCCTTTGCCGATACCGCCTGCGCTGCCTGTGTTAATCACGCAATCGGGCGAAAAATGCTCAATCACCAACGTGGTGGCGATGGCGGCGTTTACTTTGCCGATGCCGCTTTGGCACAACACGATGTCTTTGCCATGCAGCGTGCCTGTGTAGATGGTGGCGGCTTTGCCGAAGCTGTGCGTTTTCAGGCTGCCCAACAGCGTTTTCAAATGGGAGACTTCGGCTTCCATCGCGCCGATGATGGCGATGGTGTTGGCAACCAATGGCTCGCGGCTCATGCAAAAATCTCCGTCCATTCGCTGCGTTTATCCAGCAGATATTGCGCGATTTTTTGCGCGCCTTCCAAGCTGTGGCTCGCCGCCCAACCGCATTGCACCACGTTGCACGCGGGCACTTCTTTGGCAACGATTACATCTTTTAGCGTGGCTTCAATCAAATCCAGCGCGTCTTGGTATTCGGACATATTGAGCAGGGTTACATAAAAACCCGTTTGGCAGCCCATCGGGCTGATGTCCACGATTTTGTCGCTGTGGTTGCGCGACAGCTCCGCCATCAGGTGCTCCAACGAATGCAAAGACGGCATTTCCATGTGGTCTTGGTTGGGCTGACACACGCGCAAGTCGTATTTGTAGATGATGTCGCCGTGGTCGCCATCGGTTACGCAGGCAAGGCGCACATAAGGCGCTTTCACTTTGGTGTGGTCCAAATTGAAACTTTCCACGTTCATGCGTTTTTCGGCAGTGATTTCGGTCATTTGGGGATTCCTTTTGCAAGTTGGGGGAAAGCGCAGATTTTACGCGAAAATACCGCATTAAGGCAGCCTGAAAATGGGTTACGGCGGTTTTGTTTGGCAAAACGGAGTTTCAGGCTGCCCTCACCGCATCCGTCACGGCAACGGGCATCAATTTTGCTCGCCCCATGTTGTCCGCCTACCCCGTTAAGGCAGCCTGAAAACCCCTCTGCGAGGAAAACCCAATGACACGCAAAACCATCGCCCTCGTGCTGACGAGCCTGTTCGCACTCAACGCCTGCAACGACGAAAAACGCCCAACCATCCACACCGACAAACACAACGCATTCACCCATCCCAACATCGTCCACAACAGCAAACGCGGCGATGGCAACGCACGCACACACCGCACGCCTGCTCCTTCGCCCTCCCCCGCCCCGCAACCCGCGCCCAACCGCACACCCAACACGCACACCAACAACATCATGGTGCACGGCAACCAAGCCAACCGCTCAGGCGGGCATATCCACATCGCCCCCCGCCCGAGCCGCAACCCGCCAAACGCAACAACAGCATTATGGTGAACAACAAACGCAACCATGCCGGCGGGCATATTGCACCAACGCCTACTCCAACACCAACGCCCACTCCAACACCAACGCCCACTCCAACACCAACGCCTACTCCAACCCCGCCCGCCGCCAGTCTATGCGCCACACCCCCCGTCGCCACCCGCGCCCGCATCCGAACCGCAGAAAAGGCAGCCGGAAAACGAGCGCGGCGCATTGCGGCAAAACCCAAATGCCGCCGCCTTCATGCCCGCCGCCCAGCACCGCAAACAAAGCGGCTTGATGCTGGATACCGCGCACCGCTTCTATCCGCTTGGCATGCTCAAAAGCTATGTGGACGACGTGGCGCGCGCAGGCGGCACATTCCTCCACCTGCGCTTGTCCGACGAACAAAACTACACGCTGGAAAGCGTTACGCTCGGCCAGCTTGCCCGCCAAGCCAAACAAAACGCCAACGGCAGCTACACCAACCTCGCCACAGGCAAACCGTTTTACAGCGCGGCGCAAATCCAAGAGCTGGCGCAATACGCCAAGCAAAAAGGCGTGGAACTCGTGCCCGAAATCAACGCCCCCGCGCAGATGAATGCCATCCGAAACCTGCTCGCGCGCAAAGACCCGGCCCAAGCAGGCGCAGTCTTCGACAGCAACGACACCTTGCACTACGAAACCGAAGCAGGACAGCAATTCATGCAAACGCTCTATGGCGAAGCAGCCGATATGTTTGCCGACAGCGGCACGCATATCCACATCGGCGGCGACGCGTTTTCAGGCAGCGTCAGCCGCAACGCACACTACATCGCCTATCTCAACCGCATCGTGCTACACCTTAAAGGCAAAAACCGCACCGTGCGCGTGTGGAACGATGCCATTCTCCCCGCCAGCCTCGCCCTGCTGGACAACAGCGTGGAAATCACCTACCACGGCAGAGACGGCAACCGCGAAACCCCCGCCCAGAGCGATGAAAACGCCCGCCCCGCCAGCGTGCTGGATTTGATTCAAGCGGGCTACACCGTGTTGAATTACAACCGCTATTACCTCTCCGCGCAAAACGATGCCGAAAAACTGCGTACCGCCAATTGGCACATCGGCATTTGGGACGGGCAAAACCGCCACAACGCCGTGGATGCCTCGCTGATGGGCGGCGCCGCCGTTGCCATCGAGGCAGACGAAACGCCGCCATACGCCCACAGCGGCGAACCCCCGCGCCCTGATGTCTTCCCGTATCTGAAAGCCGTTGCCGACAAGGTAAAAGAAGCCGGGCAATAAACCACAGGCAGCCTGAAAACGAATGAAACGCGTTTCAGCAAAGCTAAAAGCATTTCCAAGCCGTTTTCAGGCTGCCTATTATTCCAAGAGCCCCACCATGCCCGTTTTTTCCCGCAAAGGCATAGACTGCCCGCAATGCGCCGAGTTTAAAACACGCGTGAAAATGGAAGGCGCGGCGCATTTGCAGCGCACGCTGTGCCATGTTGAAACCGCCGTGTCGCAGGGCATTTTGCGCGATGTGGGCAAAGAAATCGACCCCGCATGGAGCGAATCGCTGGCAGAATGCCGTGCCTTGGGCAGCGGGCGCGACCGCTTCGGCTGGTATGACAGCCTATCGCTGTATTTTGAATGCACCCGTTGCCGGCGGCGTTACCATTTGCGCGGCGATACTTATCACGGCAATGTGTGGTGGGAACAAGCGGTTCAATAATCGGAACGATTAAAGGCAGCCTGAAAACAAGCGAAACGAGTTCCGGCAAAGCCAAATCCCGTTCTCAGGCTGCCCTAATACCAAACGAAACAACACCGTCTCGGTTCACCGCGCTGCCGGCGCAACCCGAACCAAGATGGCGTTTAACCCGACCGTCCTTTTGCGCAGCCGCCACATTTTCAGGCTGCCTCACCCCCAGCCGCAAACCGCTGCAACACTGCCTGCGCCGCCATCTCGCCCGATTGCACCGCCGCTTCCAAAGTCGCAGGATAGCGCGGATGCAACCAATCCCCCGCCAACCAAATCGCATACCGATTCAACACATCTTGCGATGGCACAACGCGCCCCACCCGCGAGGCAATCGTCGCCCGCTTTTCCGTAATCGCCTGCCACGCCACAGGCTTGCCCACATCAGGGCACACCCGCAGCACATCGCCATGCACGCGCTGCGCCCATTGCAGCGGCGTGGCGCGGATGCGATGCGACAAACTCACCACCGCCGCAATCTCATTCGCCCCCGTCAAACGGCGGCGGTCAACCAACCATTGCGCCGTCCCCTCCGCAAAGCCCGTCATCAGCGCAGGCAACCTGAAAGCGCGCGCATATTTCAAATACACCGTGGTAATCGGGTAATAACGCAAATCCCTGATTGCCAAGCGCACCTCCTCCCCCAGCGACGGCGGCAACACGCCCTCCACATGATACGGCGCGGTCGCAACCACCGCCCCATCAAAGCGCTCCCCATCCACGCGCACCCCGCGCCGATTATCCAGCAACACCCGCCTCACCCGCTGATTGGGCAGCCAAGCCGCCCCCTGCCGCTGCAAATACGCCACAACCGGCGCGGCAAACGCCCGCGTCAAATCCACCTTCGGCACAAAATAATCGCTCAACTCGCACTGCGCCCACACCCCGTCCGCCAACACAGCGCACAACACATTCAAACTCGCCTCATCCAACGGCGTATTCAGCGCCCCCCACACCATCGGCTGCCAAAATTCCGCCAGCCATTTGCGCGACACCCCCTGCGCATCCAGCCACGACTGCACGCTTTGGTCGGGCAGATGGCGTTTATGATGCGACTGCAAACGTTTCAACTGCCGCACCAGCGCCGTTTTTTCCCCCAGCGACGCATTTTCCCCGCGCAACAGCCCCGTGAGCAAATTCAACGGCGCAGGCAGCGACCAAGCCGCCTCAAAACGCAGCCCATCGTGCAAATACCAGCGCAACGGCTGATGAAAAAAACACCGCCGCCAATCCGCCCCCGCCTTATCCAGCAGCCTGAAAACGCCCTGATACGCCCCAATCAGCAAATGCTGCCCGTTGTCCAAAAACGAAAACGCATCGCCGGACACGCCGCGCGCGCGCCCGCCCGCCACACGCCCCGCTTCATACAACGCCACGTCCGCATGTTCAACCAAATGCGCGGCGGCGGACAACCCCGCCCAGCCTGCGCCAATCACCGCAATTTTAGGTTTCTTCATCATCATCCAATCAGGCTGCCGCAAGCGAGCCGTTATTTAATTAACATTTATTTCAATCGGCATAGGGTGTATGGCTTTGCCACACACCGTTTGTTAAGCATTGCTAGATAGAAACCTTTGCAGGTAGGTCGGGCATTTATGCCCGACATTTTTAGGTGTAGTGTATTCTAAGTGTCGGGCATAAATGCCCGACCTACAACAACAGTTTTTACAATCGTTTCTGAATATCCAACAAGATTCCCGCCTGCGCGGGAATGACGGCGGGTGGGTGCGTTTATCGTGTGGCAAAGGTTTCAGGCTGCCTCAAATGGAGCAGCGATGGCTCGTCGCCAAAATGTTGAATAAGCCAGCTATGCCCACCTTTCGCCGAGTTATTTTCAGGCTGCCTCCCCCAAAAGCAGCCTGAAACGTTGTTTGGTGTGGCGTAAATAAATGCGCTGATTAAGCGCGGGCGCGAGAGGGAGGCAGCCTGAAATGCTTACCCCGCGCTCCCTACGGCTTGCTTGCAAGCCGTGCGCTGGCAAAATTGGGGGCGGGCAATGGCTGGATGAGGCGTTTCAGGCTGCTTTGGTGTGCGTGATAAGGCAGCCTGAAATGGCTTTATGGCTTAAACCCAAACAGCCATGTTTTCAGGGCGATGCGCATTTTGCGCGGGTTGGGGATGCGGATTTTGTAGCGCAACACGTTGGCGAGCCCGTCGCGTTCTATTTCTAGCAGCAGCGCGTGGTAGATGCTTGCCATGATGAGCCCTGCTTTTTGCGCTTTTTTGTCGGCAGCGGGCAGCAGGGCGACGGCTTGGCGGTAGCTTTCGCGGGCGCGGTTGAACTGAAATTGCATCAGGGTGGCAAATTCGGGCGTGGGCGTGGCGGCGAGGATGCTGGTTTCGCTGACGCCAAACTGGGAGAGTTCGTCTTGCGGCAGGTAGATGCGCCCCATGCGTGCGTCTTCGCCGACATCGCGGATGATGTTGGTCAGTTGCAGGGCAAGCCCGAGTGTTTCAGCGTAGCGCAGGGTGGCATCTTGCATGTAGCCGAGAATGCGGGCGATGAGCCGCCCGACTACGCCTGCCACGCGGTAGCAGTAGTATTGCAGGTCGTCAAAGGTGGCGTAGCGGCTGTGGTGCAAGTCCATTTCCATGCCGTTGATGATGTCGGCAAGCTCGCTTTCGGGCAGCCTGAAAACGGGTTGGATGGCGCGCAGGGCTTGGTTGACGGGATGCTCGGGCGCGGCGTTGGCTTGGAAGACTTTGGACAAATCTTGTCGCCACCATGCGAGCGTGGCGCGGGCAACGCTAGGGTCGCTGTATTCGTCTGCAATGTCGTCCAGCTCGCGGCAATAGGCGTAAAGGACGGTGATGGCATCGCGTTGCGCGGGGGGGAGGAAGCGGAAGCTGGCGAGGAAGTTGGAATGGCTGGTTTGGGCTTTTTCGCGGCAGTAGTCTAGGGGTTGCATGGCGGTGGGCTTGTGTGTTGATGGGGCGTATTTTAACGTTTTTTAACGGGCTGGGTTTGTTTACAATGCGTATTTTATGGCGGCAGGGCAAGCGCGTTGAGGCAGCCTGAAAGGGGGCTTATGGTTGCAATGCCGTTTTCAGGCTGCCTGATGATGGCGCGTGGGGATGGATAACATTTTGATAGATAACGAAAGGCAACAGTATGACGATTTATTTTCTCGGCGGCGGCAATATGGCGGCGGCGATTGTGGCGGGCTTGCATCGCGCGGGGCGAGCAGGCGAAGTGCACGTTACCAATCGCGGCGCAGCCAAGCGCGAGGCGTTGGCGGCGCGCTATGGCGTGGCGGTGTCGGAGCGGCAGCCTGAAATCGGCGCGGATGATGTGTTGATTTTGGCGGTGAAGCCGCAGGATATGCGGGCGGCTTGCGCGGATGTGCAGCCCAATGGCGCGTTGGTGATTTCGCTAGCGGCGGGGTTGAGCGTGGCAACGCTGTCGCGCTATTTGGGCGGCACGCGACGGCTGGTGCGCGTGATGCCGAACACGCCTGCGCAGGTGGGCGAGGGCGTGGCGGGGCTGTTTGCCGATGGCGCGGTGAACGCGGCGGACAGGGCTGCCGCCGAAGCGATTATCGCCGCGTCGTGCCGTTTGACGTTTTGGTTGGACGACGAGGCGCAGATGCACGCGGTTACGGCGGTGTCGGGCAGCGGTTCAGCGTATGTGTTTTACTTGATGCACGCCTTGCAGCAGGCGGCGCAGGGCTTGGGCTTTGGCGCGGACGCGGCGCGGGCGTTGAGCTTGCAAACGTTTCGCGGCGCGGTGGAACTGGCGGCGCAATCGGGCGCGGATTTTGCCACGTTGCAAGATGCGGTTACCAGCAAGGGCGGCACGACGTTTGCCGCGCTGGAAACGTTCCGCCGGCGGGCGGTGGCGGAACATTTGCGCGAGGGGGTGAATGCGGCAGCGGCGCGGTCGGTGGCGTTGGGGCGGGAGGTGGGGTGAGGCGGGGGCAGAGACAGCCTGAAAGCGCGTTTATTCAATGGAAACCGTTTGGTGTTGTGCCAAGCGGTTTTGTGTTTTCAGGCTGCCTTTTTGGCTTAACCACAATGGCAGCCTGAAATCTAAAATGGCGTGGCGACGGCTCGTCGCCCAATCGCCCAATGATGTATTGAATAGCGTTGCACTGATTGCCATCTTGTCGGCGAGCCGCCGATGTTCCATTTTAGCTTCGCCACTCCGCTTCGCTACGCAGGCTGCCTGAAACGCGGTTTAGCAAATGTTTATCCGTAGGTCGGGCATTGATGCCCGACAAACACGAACATTTATATACGCCGCAACGAAAAACGTCGGGCATCAATGCCCGATCTACTACTGTTACATACGATGCTTAAACGCGGGCGCAAACATAAGCCAGCCTGAAACGCTTGCCCAGCGCCCCTACGGCTTGCTGGCAAGCCGTGCGCTGGCAAAAATAAGGCGGGATGCTGCATGATGAGGCGTTTCAGGCTGCCTAAATGAAACATTGGCGACTCGCCGACATCTTGTTTACCAACTGCGCAATTTGGTTCAACACACTATTTGAGCGATGAGCCGTCGCCGCCCATTTTTGGCAGCCTGAAACCCGCCCCGCCGCCATGCTAAAATCGCCCCCTTTTTAACCTAACCTCATCCCCGAAAGCCACCCATGCAAGACCCGCACCAATCGCTGGAAAACCTCGCCGCCCCCGCCACGCAGCAATTTATCGCGCAAGAACACGCCGCCACGCTTGCCCGCTTCTGTCAATCGCCCGAATACGCCGCCCTGCGCGATGCCATCCTTGCCCAGCTGCAAGACGAGCGCCAAATCCCGTTTTGCCAAGAACACCGTGCGCGGATGTATCACTTCCACCAATCGCCCGAGTTCCCCAAGGGTGTGTATCGCGTGTGCACCGCCGCCAGCTATCGCGCGGGGCTGCCCGAGTGGCAAACGCTGTTTTCGGTGGCGGATTTTGATGAGATTTTGGGCGACGATGTGTATTTAGACGGCGTGTCGCACTATGTGGAGCAGCCTGAAATCGCCTTGCTCACGCTCTCACCCGCAGGCTCGGACGCGGCTTATACGGTGGAATTTAACCTTGCCACGCGCCAAATTGTGCCGAACGGTTTTCACTTTCCGCTGGGCAAAAACCATATTGCGTGGCGCGATGAAAACAGCGCGTGGGTGTGCCCCGCGTGGGACGAACGCCAGCTTACGCCATCGGGCTACCCGCGCGAAGTGTGGCTGATGCGGCGCGGGCAAACGTTTGACCAAGCCCAAGCCATTTTCAGGCAGCCTGAAAACGGCGTAATGGTGCAAGCATGGCGTTACCTAGACCCGCAAGGCGCGCCGATAGACCTTGTGGAATCTGCCACCAGCTTTTTCCAAAAAACCTATTACCAAGTAAGCAAAACAGGCGACCCCCAGCCCCTCGCCCTGCCCAGCGATGCTGACATCGCGGGCTATATTGCGGGGCAACTGGTGGTGCAGCTCAAAAGCGCGTGGCATCGCGCCAACCAAAGCTACCCCGCAGGCAGCCTGATTGCGGTGAAACTCAACAAAGGCACGCTGGGCGCAGCCCAATGCCTGATTACGCCCAACGCCCAGCAAGCGATAGAAAGCGTGGAAACCACCCGCCGCTACATCATCGCCAACCTGCTGGACAACGTTTCAGGCAGCCTGAAAGCATGGCAATGGCAAGAGGGCGCATGGCAAGCCGTTGCCCTGCCCAGCCTGCCACAAGGCGCGATTGAGCTCACCGACCAGCCTTGGGGCGGCGATGTGTTGTATCTGGCCGCCAGCGATTTCACCACCCCGCTCACGCTCTATGCGCTGGATTTGAGCGTGATGGAGCTGAGCGTGATGCGCCGCCAAGTCGCCCAGTTCAACGCCGAAGGCATCACCGTAGAACAGCATCACGCCCCATCCGCCGATGGCACGCCCATCCCCTATTATTGGGTGGGCAAAACCCCGAGGCAGCCTGAAACGCCCACGCTGGTTTATGTGTACGGCGGGTTTAACGTGCCCGAGCTGCCGCACTACATGGGCGCGATTGGCAAGCATTGGCTGGAACAAGGCAACGCCTTTGTGCTGGCCAACATCCGCGGCGGCGGCGAATTCACCGGCTGGCACGAAGCCGCCCAACGCCAACACAAACACAAATCCGTGGACGACCTGCTCGCCGTCGTCGCCCACCTTTGCCGACAAGGTTACAGCCGTGCCCAACGCATCGCCATCCAAGGCGGCAGCAACGGCGGCCTAATCGTCGCCAGCGCGTACACAAGGCAGCCTGAAAACATCGGCGCCATGGTGTGCGAAGTGCCGCTCACCGATATGCTGCGCTACCCGCAGCTCTACGCAGGCGCAAGCTGGATAGAAGAATACGGCGACCCCGCCAACCCCGAAATGCGCGACTACCTCGCCGCCTTCTCCCCCTATCACAACATCAGCGGCAGCCTGAAATACCCCCCCGCCCTCATCACCACCAGCCTCGCCGACGACCGCGTGCACCCCGCCCACGCGCTCAAATTCCACGCCCAACTGCGCGCCCACCACGCCCCCAGCCATCTTTACGCCCCCGCCAGCGGCGGACACACAGGCAACGGCACGCAACAAGAAACCGCCGAAGAACTCGCCTGCGTGTTGCGGTTTCTGGCGGAGACGGTGGGCGAGGGGGGGGGTAAACAACAATAGCGTTTCAGGCTGCCTTTGGTGTTTTGGCGTGTTAAAGGCAGCCTGAAAACCCTGTCAAACCAATCCGCCCAATAATGGCGCGGTGGCAGCTTGCCAACACTTGCTTGCGCCATTCAACAAAAACCCAGCTTGGTGTTGTATCAAACAGAGTTTTGTTAAATAAATTGGCGTTTCAGGCTGCCTAACGCTTCACGACTGTTTAATGCTGCTATCCCCTCCCCTACGTCCAGCCGAACGGAGCATCCTTTTTTCGGGAAAAAGCGTGCGCTTGTTCGACGACGCGCAAAGCGCGGCTAGTTCGCACGCGCCGAAAAAAGGATGCGTAGTGAGGGAAGTTTGGCGCAGCCAAACCTGCACGTCTGGGTCGCCTTTCTTTTGCTTACTTTTCTTTGGCGAAGCAAAGAAAAGTAAGTGCCCCGCTGGCATGAAGCGCATGGTTAAACTAATCGGATGCTTGCCACAAAGCACCAACCCATTTTCAGGCTGCCTCTGATAACCCCAGCATCAAAGGCAGCCTGAAACCCATCTTTACACCCCCACCCCAGCAATGGAACAAAAATTGCTTACCCCTTAACAAAACCCAACAAAATCCTAACAAGACCCACTATAATCCCCCAAAAGAACATTTACTCAAAACAACCATGCCCACCAGCCCAATCACCATCCGCCCCGTCCATCACCCGCCCCCAACTGGCGCACCCAATTTCCCACCTACCTCCAACTGATGCGCGCCGACAAACCCATCGGCACGCTCTTGCTGTTATGGCCCACCCTGTGGGCAATCTGGATTGCCTCTGCAGGCCGCCCCAAGCTCTCCACCGTTGTCCTGTTCGCGCTGGGCACATTCCTGATGCGCAGTGCAGGCTGCGTTGCCAACGACTGGGCAGACCAAGACATCGACCGTCACGTCGCCCGCACGCAAAACCGCCCGTTCGCCCGCAACGCCGTAACCGGGCGCGAAGCCAAGCGACTCATCATCATCCTCTGCCTGCTCGCCGCGCTCTGCCTGATACCGTTCAGCTACACCACATGGCTGATGGCAATCCCCGCGCTGTGCCTCGCGTTCACCTATCCCTTCGCCAAACGCTTTTTCCCCATCCCGCAGCTTTATCTCGGGCTGGCGTTCTCGTTCGGCATCCCCATGGCGTTTGTCGCCATCACAGGCAGCGTGCCCGCTATCGCATGGTGGCTGTTTTTCGCCAACGTATTCTGGACGCTCGCCTACGACACGCTCTACGCCATGGCAGACAAAGAAGACGACCTCAAAATCGGCATCAAAACCTCCGCCATCACCTTCGGCAGCTACGATGCCGAAGCCGCCATGCTCTGCCACGGCATCGCCGACATCCTGATGATACAAGTGGGCAGCCAGCTGGGCGCGGCGTGGGTGTATTGGGCGGCGCTGATACTGGTGGTTTACTGGCAATGGCAGCAATACCTGCGCGTGGAAAGCCGCAACCGCCAAGCCTGCCACGCCGCCTTTTTGGACAACAACCGCATCGGCTGGCTGTGGCTCGCCGCCATTGCCGCCCACTTCGCTTTTTACTAACCGCCAAGCAATAACCCCAACGCCGTGTCGCATGCCAACACGGCGTTTTGCTTTTGCGTTTTCAGGCTGCCTTGATGGCAACGCATAGGCAGCCTGAAAACGCAACAATGCCCCGCGCGAAAAATATTCTGCAAAGTTAGGTTAAAATCGTGTGCAATATCGTAAAATACACCCTTTGCAAAACCCCTTTTCAGGCTGCCTGAAATCCATAAGGAATCCCCTATGACCACCAAAACCCCCACCCTACTCGGCGGCGCGATGATTATCGCAGGCACGATTATCGGCGCCGGCATGCTCGCCAACCCCACCGCCACATCAGGCGTATGGTTCATCGGCTCGCTCGCCGTGCTGCTGTACACATGGTTTTCCATGCTCGCCTCGGGGCTGATGATATTGGAAGCCAACACCCATTACCCCGTGGGCGCAAGTTTTGACACCATCGTGCGCGATTCGCTCGGCAAAGGCTGGAACATCGTCAACGGGCTGGGCGTTGCCTTCGTGCTGTATCTGCTTACCTACGCCTATATTTTCGTGGGCGGGCGGCTCACCACCGTTGCGCTCGGCTTCAACCCCGATAGCACGCTCTGGATTGGGCAACTCGCTTTCTTCATCATCTTTGCAGGCTGCGTGTGGTATTCCGCGCGCTTGGTGGACAGACTGTCCAGCATTCTCATCGGCGGCATGGTCATCACCTTTATCTGGGCAACCGGCGGGCTGCTGAACACCGCGCAACTGCCCATCCTGCTCAACAGCGCCGCCCCCGAAAACACCAGCTATTGGATTTACCTCGGCACCGCGCTGCCCGTGTGCCTTGCCTCGTTCGGCTTTCACGGCAACGTGTCCAGCCTGTATAAATACTTCAACGGCGATGCGCCCAAAGTCGCCCGCGCCTTGTGGATAGGCACGCTCATCGCGCTGGTGATTTACGCGCTGTGGCAGCTCGCCATCCAAGGCAACCTGCCGCGCAACGCCTTCGCGCCCGTTATCCAAGCCGACGGCGACGTTGCTGTGCTGATTGGCGAGCTGTCTAAATTTGTTACCACCGGCAGCATGGCGAAAATCTTGGCATTCTTTTCCTATATGGCGATTGCCACCTCGTTTTTGGGCGTAACGCTCGGCTTGTTTGACTATTTGAGCGATATGTTCGGCTTCGACAACAGCCGCATCGGGCGCACCAAAACCGCCGCCATCACCTTCCTGCCGCCGCTGGTTGCCTGCCTGCTGTATCCCTTGGGCTTTGTGGGCGTTATCGGCTATGTGGGCTTGGCGGCGACGATATGGGTTGCCATCGTGCCTGCCCTGCTGCTGCGCGCGGTGCGCAAAAAGTTTGGCGCAGGCAAAGGCTTCCAAGTATTCGGCGGCACTTGGCTGGTGATTTGGGTGCTGCTGTTCGGCTTGGCAAATATCGTCGCCCAGCTGCTCAGCCGCGCCGAGATTTTGCCCGTGTTTAAAGGCTAAACCGTTTTCAGGCTGCCTTGCATTTGCCCGTCAGGCGCGCAAGGCAGCCTGAAATCCATTTATCATCGTTTTTAAAGGAAAAACCATGTTTGCCAAATCCTTATTAGCCGTAACCCTGTTCGCCACCATCGGCGTTCAGGCCGCGCCGTTGTCCTACAAAACCCAAACCGCGCATGCCAAAACCAACTGCACCAAAGTGAGCGACGAAAAAGAACCACGCTGCCACGAGCTCACCGTTGCCTATCCACAAACGGGCGACAAAACGCTGGACGCATGGGCGTTGGCAGCAATCAGAAAATCTGTCGGCGCCAAAGACTTGTCCGCCAACGGTTTGAAAAAATTTTTAACGAGAAGCAAAGACGTTGCGGAAACCAATAAAGAAAACAGAACATTGCGCCAAGGCGAATACCCCTGCTTCTTGGATTACATCCGCACGCTGGAACTGGAAGGTCAAACGCCGCAATACGCGGTGTTCGGCATGGAAGAATGGGAATACACCTGCGGCGCACACGGCAACGGCAACCATGGTTTCATCGTATTGAAGCGCGGCGAAGCCAAAATCAAACCCGTTGCGTTAAAAGACATTTTGCTGCCCAAGCAGATGGCGAAGCTGGTGGCGTTGCAAAAAGCGGGCTATGTGAACTATTTGCAAACCGACGCCGAATACAGCGAAAAAGAAGCGCGCGAATATGTGGCCGAATACAACCAAGATTTCAAAGGCACGGACAACTGGCGTTTTGCCAAAGGCGGCTTGGTGTTCTTGTTCCAAAGCTATGAAATCGGCGCGTATGCGATTGGCCGCCCCGAGATTTTCCTTTCCAGCCAGCAGTTAAAAGGCATCGTTAAGCCCGAGATTTTGCGCGAGGCGGCGCAGTATCAAGTGAACCCCAAAATCGCCAAGCAAGAACAAGAATGGCAAGCGGCGAAAGAGGCTGCGAAAAAAGAGCAGCAACAGCAGGCGAAGTAGGTTGGGCTGTTGATTGCTGAATATATTTTCAGGCTGCCTTTATTGCTCACATAATAGGCAGCCTGAAATCATAAAAGGAACAACTCATGAGACATCTTGTACTACCCGCTAAAATCATCGGCGTATTGTGGTTTGTCTTTGCCATCACCATTCTCCCGTCGCTCCAATCGTTGAACCAACAAGGGGAGTTGTTGGTGTTCGCGCTCAACGTGTTAGGCGCAGCCAGCATCGCTTTTGTTTACGGGCATAGCCGTGGCAAAAAAGGCTTAACCGCAGGCTGGATTGGCAAAGTGTTCTTAGCGTTGCTTGTACTGCTGCCCTTGATAGCCATGAGCAGCGCGCCGTTGCTGAATATATTGTTTACTATGGCGATGGCGGCTGCGTTTATTGTGCTGTTTTTGTATCTGCCTTACCGCGCAGGCAGCAAGCTGGGCTATCGGGAATACGAAGCCGCAGAAGACGAGTAGGCAGCCTGAAAACCGCTTGCCTACACCACGCCATATTGCGCGCGATACGCCCGCATCGGCTCAACAAACTGCGCCAACTCCGCGCTGCCGCCTTGTTCCAACAGCGCAAACAAATCCAGCAAATTGGCAATCGCCACCACGGGCAAACCGTATTGCGTTTGCACTTCTTGCACCGCAGACTGCTCGCCCGTGCCTTTTTCCATGCGGTCTAACGCAATCGCCACGCCCGCGGGGGTTGCGCCCGCTTGTCGGATAAGGTTCACGCTTTCGCGCACGGAAGTGCCCGCGGAAATCACATCGTCGATAATCAAAACGCGCCCTTGGAGCGGCGCGCCCACCAGCGTACCGCCTTCGCCGTGGTCTTTGGCTTCTTTGCGGTTGTAGGCAAAGGGCACGTTGATGCCGCGTTCCGCCAGCATCATGGCGGTGGCGGCAGCGAGGATGATGCCCTTGTAGGCAGGGCCGAACAGCATATCAAACCGAACTTGGCTTTCCACAATCGCTTGGGCGTAAAACTTGGCGAGCGCGAGCGTGGACGCGCCGTCGTTAAACAAGCCTGCGTTGAAGAAATAGGGCGATTGGCGGCCTGCCTTGGTGGTGAATTCGCCGAATTTGAGTACGTTTTGGCGCAGGGCAAATTGCAGGAAGTCTTGGCGGAATTGGCTCATGATAATGTCCTTATAAGTTGGGATAGAGTGGGCAATATTGGGGCAGATGGCTTTTACCGTTGATTAAAATAGCGATGATTCAACGTTGCCAAGCCCTTGTGCGACATTCGCACACGGCAGGCGTTGTCGCTTGATGTTGGAAACCGTCGCGTTGTTTACGCATTTTCAGGCTGCCTGTTCACATTCAAACTACAACACCGCCATCGGATAACTCCCCACCACCTTCACAAATGCCGCCGTCTCGCACAGTTGCGCCAACGCCGCCTGCACGCGCTCATCCAGCTCGTGCCCCTCAATATCAATGAAAAACAGGTATTCCCAAAGCCCCGTGCGGCTGGGGCGGCTTTCAAATTTCGTGAGCGAAATGCCCGCCCGCGTTAAAGGCTCAATCACGCGATGCAGCATCCCCACCTGATTGGGCGCGCTCACAATCAGCGTGGTCTTATCCTTGCCGCTCGCCGTCGTATCCTGATGCCCCAGCACCAAAAAGCGCGTGGTGTTGTTCGGCTCGTCTTCAATGTTTTCCGCGATTTTCGTCAAGCCATAAATTTCCGCCGCCGTTTGGCTGGCAATCGCCGCCACATTCTCATCCAACTGCGCCAAGCGCGCCGCCTCGCCATTGCTGGACACCGCCACGCGCTGCACATCGCCGCCCAAATGCGCGTTTAACCAAAATTGGCATTGCGCCAACGCCTGTGCGTGCGCATACACCTTCTTCACGTTTTTCAGGCTGCCTGAAACACTCAACAAATGATGATGAATCCGCAGCACCACTTCACCGCAAGCGCGCAACGGCGTGTTTACCAGCAAATCCAAAGTGCGCCCCACCGAGCCTTCGGTAGAATTTTCCACCGGCGCAACCACATAATCCGCCTGTCGCGCCTCCACCAAGCGCACGCTGTCATCCACCGTGGTGCAAGGCACGGTAACCGCTGCATGACCAAAATGCTTAATCGCCGCCATTTGCGTAAACGTGCCCATCGGGCCCAAATAAGCAATCGTCAGCGGACGTTCTACCGCCAAACACTCGCTCATCACCTCGCGGAACAAACGCGCCACCCCCTCATCCGGCAAAGGCCCCTCGTTCAAATCCTTAATCCGCAGCAACACCTGCGCCTCGCGCTCGGGACGATACACCGCCCCCGTGCCTTTCAGCGCGCCAATCGCCCGCGCATGCGTTGCCCGCTCGTTGAGCAAAGTTAAAATTTGCCGGTCAATCGCATCAATCGCATTGCGGTGTGGCAACAATTTATTATCCATCGACATCGTTCTAGCCCAAAGCAAAAGTGCACATTTTACCGAAATCGCGCCGTTTATAGTGAATTCAATTGGAATGGGCACAAGGCGGCAAAGCATTGTAATCGCGCAAATTTGATTCACAGTATGCAGGATAATTTTCAGGCTGCCTTTGCATGGGCGGCATTGCAGTTCCCGGCATGGGCAAGCATAGGCAAACCCGCCCGCCCAAACATTGCGGCAGCCTGAAAACAGGATTTCGCTTGCGCCTTCCCAACACGCCCCATGCCCGCACACAAGCAGCCCTCCCGGCAAAGCGAAAACTTGCCCAACGCCCCAGCAAAACGGTATGATTACGCCCGTTTGCAGCCATTTGCTGCGCGTGTTTTTATCTAGAAAAGGGTAGCTCTATGAAACTTCGCTCCATTTTAACTTTGGCAACAGCCGCAGCCTTATTGACTGCGTGTTCCGCTGCCAAAAATTCCGCGCCCGTTGTGGCGGGCAATGGCGTAGGCGGCAGCAGCACCGCATCGCCCTACACCCCAAGCACCGCCACCCCCTACGACGGCACCGGCGCAGGCACAACCGCCGGCGCGGGCAATCCCTACGGCGCAACGCCCTACACGCCCACCCCGTCCACCGTTTACACCCCAAGCACCCCCAGCACGCCCGTTGCCAGCGGCAGCGCATACAGCCACCCGGCAGGCGCTTACCCCAGCGTGGATGTGAACGCCACCTTCCACCAAGTCGCCCCCGGCGACACCTTATACAACATCGCCAAACGCTATGGCGTGAGCCAAGACAACATCCGCGCATGGAACAACCTGCCCGACGACACCGTAAAATTGGGGACCAGCCTGCGGGTAAAGCCCACTAGCGCGAGCGGCGCATCATACGGGAACACCAGTTCAGCCACAGGCAGCTACCGAGTAGTTTCAGGCGACACGCTGTACAGCATCGCCCAACGCCACGGCATGACCGTAAGCCAGCTTCGCGCGGTAAACCATCTGCAAGACGAAAACCTACGCGTGGGACAAACCTTGCGCGTAACCAGCGCAGCCGTTGCCGGCACACCCGTTGTGCACACAACGCCTGCGGTTACCGCCACAACCAACATAACCCCCCCGCCAACGCCAACTATTGCCGCATCCGGCAAAACCGCCAGCCACGCAGGGCTGACATGGCAAAACCCGCTGGCGGGCGCGAGTATCGGCAAAGCGTTTAGCAGCAGCACGCGCGGCGTAGAGCTGCAAGGCTCGGCAAACCAAACCGTTGTCGCCGCCGCCGACGGGCAAGTGATTTTCAGCGGCAACGGCCCGCGCGGCTACGGCAAGCTGGTGGTGGTGCAACACAGCCCCAATTTGCTCACCGCATACAGCAACGGCGACAACCTGATTGTGAAAGAGCAAGAGCGCGTGAAACGCGGGCAATCGCTCGCGCGGCTGGGCAGCGCAGGCAAACTGCATTTTGAAGTGCGCGAAAACGGCACGCCTGTAAACCCGAGCAACTACATCCCGTTCTAAACGGGCAGCACAGCAGGCAAGGGGATGGTTTCCTTGCCTGTTTTTGTTTTTCAGGCTGCCTAATAGGGCAAGGGAGGCAGCCTGAAAACCCAATACCGCAATCCAGCCCAAACCGAAAGCAGCCCACCCATGATTATCGTGATGCAACCGCACGCCAGCGAAGCCGCCGTGCAAAACGTCGTCCAATTTATCCGCGCCCAAGGCTTGACCGAACACCTGTCGCGCGGCACCGAACACACCATCATCGGCGCGGTCGGCGACGAGCGCGTGTTTGACGCCGCCCAAATCGAAGCCCTGCCCGAAGTGGAACGCGCCATCCGCATCATGCAAGACTGGCGCATCATCAGCCGCGAAGCATGGGCGGATGACAGCCAAATCATCATCCGCGGCATTCCGTTCGGCGGCACAAACGCGCCGCAAACCATCGCCTACATCGGCAGCCTGAAAACCACAGGTCTCAACGAAGTTAAAACGGGCAAAGCGAGTTCCTGCGCAGCAGAAACCGAAGGCGGCAACGAAACCGAAACAAGCAAACCCCAATCCCACACGGCTGAAATAAGCGAAGTGCACGCCCCCGCCGTGCTGCTGGACCCCTTCTATCTCCCCGCCAATCCCTACGCCCCCGACAACAACGCCGGCGAAGCCGACATCGCCCGCCAACTGCAACACATCAGCGCCCATTGGCACCGCGCGCAAAAAGCCGTTGCCGTTCGCATCCGCGACAGCGCGCACATCCAAGCCGCGCTCAACGCCGAAGCCGATTTGCTCTATTTGGGCGGCGAACTCATCAACAACCGCCATATCCTGCACGAACTGGGCAGCCTGAATGTGCCCGTTGTCGTTTGCAAAGACATCCACCACACCGTGCGCGACTGGCTGATTGCCGCCGAACAAATCGCGCTGCGCGGCAACCAGCACATCCTGCTGGGCGAAGCCGGCACGCTGAGTCTGCACAGCGCGCCCGTCCGCCTGGACGTGGAAGCCATCGCCCAAGCCAAGCAGCAAAGCCACCTGCCCGTGCTGGCAAACATCAGCACGCTCGCCCACCGCCATATGCCCGTCGCCACCCTGCGCCGGCTCGCCATCGCCGCAGGCGCAGACGTGATTATTGAATAGGCAGCCTGAAAACCAAAATAGAACCGCAACGGCTCATTTGCCCAATCATTATCCCAAAGGCAGCCTGAAAACGAACACAGCAATTTCAGCGAAGCCCAACCCATCCACCCAAACCATCCCCAACCGCCATGCCCCAAAAAGCCCCCATCCGCAAACGCATCGCCCGTATTTTCAAACTCCTGATTTGGCTCTACCACACAGGACGCAACCTGCGCCAGCTTGACAACGCCACCGACGAACAACGCGCCGCCACCCTGCGCCACATGGGGCAAAGCTGCCTAGACACGCTCGGCATCCAAATCCACGCCAGCCCCAGCCCCAGCCCCGCGCAACACGGTCTGCTTATCGCCGCCAACCACGTCTCATGGCTGGACATCTTCGTGATTACCGCCCTCTATCCCGCCAGCTTCATCGCCATGCAGGAACTCAAAAACTGGCCCGTCATCGGCAAAATGGTTACCAACGCAGGCACGGTATACATCGACCGCAGCAACCGCAAAGACATCAACATTATCAACGCCGCCATCTCCCGCGTGCTGGATGCCGACGGCAACGTCTGCTTCTTCCCCGAAGCCCGAACCACGCTGGGCAACGGCATGCTCCCGCTCAAAGCCGCCCTGTTTCAGGCTGCCTTAGACAGCAACGCCCCCGTGCAGCCCATCGCCGTGCGTTACTACGATGACGGCGAACGCACCACTGCCGTCTCGTTTGCCAACGCCAACCTATTCCAATCGCTCTGGCGCATCGTTTCCATTGAGCAAATCAACGTCAAAGTAACCATCGCCCCGCAGCTCTTGCCCTGCGATTTGCCCGAGCGCGACCGCTTCTTGCTCAAAGACCAAGTGGAGCAAACCCTGCTGCCGATTGTGTTGTCTGATAGTCCTAATCCCGAGCAAGTGATGCCGTAATTGCAAGCGGAAAACGTTTTCAGGCTGCCTTAATCGCAAAAGGCAGCCTGAAAATTAAAATAGGACGATAACAAAAGCGTGTAGGGTGTGTGAACTTGTTCACGCACCGCTTGGCAATGGCTAAACGGTGCATGGCAAAGCCACACACTCTACGTGTATCGTTATTATTTTGATTGATACGTTTTCAGGCTGCCGCAATCACCAAAGGCAGCCTGAAAACCATCCCTGCCTACTTATCCTTATTCCGCCCAAACCGCCCCTTCAACCCCGCGCCCAAGCCCACCGCTGCCAGCGCAATAATCTTGCCAAACTTCACAAAAAACGCGCCAATCACCGCCAGCAAGCCCAGCTTTTTCGCCGCCACGCCGCCGATTAACGCCGCCAAACCATATTCCGCCACCTTATCCGTGGTCGCGTTAAAGTCCGCATAGCGCAAGCCTTGGTTGAACTCAATATTGCTCAACAGCTCCCGCGCCACAGGCTTCATCTTGTCAATCTCTTTCAAATCCGTAATCAGCGTTAGGTTGATGTAGCCTTTTCTGCCCAGTTGAAACGTGTTGTAGTTCACCGCAGGGTTTTCATCCTTGCCGCCTTTTTCATACACATCAATGGACCAAATCAAACGATGCGTTGCCGCATCATACTGCGGTTTTTCAATCCAGCCGCGCGTTTCCGTTTCCGCCAACCCTTTGGATTTGCGCACTTTATTTTGCTCTTCGTTGCCCGCTTTCAGCTCGCTGAGCATGGATTCCGTGTCCCATTCTTTTGCGTCATCGTCTTTGATGTAGCCTGAATCCACATAATCCAAATCCACCCACCAAGTAACATCTTCGCCCTCTTTTACCTCGGGCAATATCAAGCCATAGCGGTTGGGATTAGAACTGTTGCCATGCTCCACCATCAGCGCATTCGCCGCGTCTTTTTTGATGAACAACATCCCCGCAGGCAGTTTCAGGCTGCCTTCCGCGCCCAAAGGAATGGTGGCAGGGCCTTTGATGGTGTCCTCATCCACGCCGTTTTCTTCGGCTGGCTTGGAGGCGGCTTTTTCGGCTTGCTTGCCGTTATTCGCCTGTTTGGTTCGGTTGGCATGCTTACGCGCCGCCTCTTGGGCACTTTTTTCCAACTGCGATTGCCCCGCCGTATTCGGTTCATCGCCCGCCTGATTCGCCGCAACACCCGCCGCCGAAGACAACGCCAACAGCGCACACAAAACCGCGCCAGCCAATTTTTTCTGATTCAATGTAGTCATAAAATCATCTTTCAAAATAAGAACCGCGTGCATCCCATGCCAACACGAGGCTAAAAACGTTTTCAGGCTGCCTCAATATCAGAGGCAGCCTGAATTTTAACCTAAAAACAGAAATCTTAACAAAAATTATCGTATGCTTAACGAGCAATACAGGTTCTAATACTCCCGCCGCTCTTGGCAGCCAGAAACCAACGCCTGCAAATCGCGCGGCAACAAAATACGGATATGCTTATGCTCCACATCAATCAAGCCATCTTGCTTAAATTTAGACAGCGTGCGGCTCACTGTTTCCAGTTTCAGCCCCAAATAGCTGCCGATTTCCTCGCGCGACATCCGCAAAATAAAATCGTTCGCCGCAAAACCGCGCACATACAAACGATCCGACAAATTCAGCAAAAACATCGCCAGCCGCTCTTCCGCCCGCATATTGCCCAAAAGCAGCATCACCGTTTGGTTACGCACAATCTCGCGGCTCATCAAGCGCAAAACGTGCAGATAAAGCTGCGGGATTTTCTCGCTCAACTCGTCGATTTGGTCAAATGGCAGCTCGCACACCTCGCTGTCTTCCAGCGCCACCGCGTCGCAAGCATATTTGCCCAAGCAAATCCCGTCCGTGCCCACCAATTCGCCCGACATAAAAAAGCCCGTAACTTGGTCGCGCCCGTCTTGCGTGCTCACCGCCGTTTTGAAAAATCCCGTGCGGATGGCAAACAAAGAAGTGAACGTTTCCCCCGCATGAAATAAGAATTCTCCTCTCTTTACACGGCGATTTTGTTTCAACACTGCGCCAATTTGGTTAAAATCCTCCTCTTGAAACCCAACGGGCATACAGATTTCTTTTAATGAACAGTGTGTGCATTGCGTTTTGCAAATGGGCAGCCTTGACATAATTCTTTGTAGTCCTGAATAGTTAGTTGGTCTAGTTATATTGTCTAATTGATAAAACTTTACATTGCTTGTAAAGCCAACGCTAATTTTAACAAAATTTGATTAAAAGCAAAATCATTTACTTAACCACCACCATGAAAACCATCACCATCGCACCACACACACCCACGCTGTTTGACTTTGACCGCGAACTCATTGCTAGCCTGCCCGCCAGCGGCCCGCGCTATACATCTTACCCCACCGCCGACCGCTTCCATGACGGTTTCAGGCAGCCTGAATACGTTTCCGTGCTGGAAAACACGCTTTCAGGCAGCCTGAAACCCGTTTCGCTGTATGTGCACATTCCGTTTTGCAACGTGATTTGCTACTACTGCGGCTGCAACAAAGTTATCACCAAAGACACCCGCAAAGCCGATGAATACTTAACCTATCTGGAAAAAGAAATGGCTCTGCTCGCCCCGCATTTGCACGGCAAGCACCAACTTGCCCAACTTCATTTCGGTGGCGGCACGCCCACGTTTTTGAGCGATGCGCAGTTGGAGCGCGTATTTCGCCTAATCCGCGAGCATTTTGAATTGCTGCCCGACGGCGAATATTCCATTGAAATCGACCCGCGCAAGGTGAGCCGCGAGAGCGTGTTCAAACTGGGCGAACTGGGCTTTAACCGCATGAGCGTGGGCATCCAAGATTTTGACCCCAAAGTTCAGGCTGCCGTAAACCGCATCCAAACGGTGGAAGAAACGCGCGAAGTGATTGATGCCGCGCGCGAAGCAGGGTTCAAATCCATCAGCGTGGATTTGATTTACGGGCTGCCACATCAATCGGTGGCAAGCATCAAGCCCACGCTGGACACCGTGCTCTCGCTCTCGCCCGACCGCCTTGCGCTGTATCACTACGCGCATCTGCCGCATATTTTCAAGCCGCAGCGGCGCATCGACACCAACGCCGTGCCCAGCAGCGAAGAAAAATTGGACATTCTGCAATACGCGGTGCAGCTGCTGGACGAGCGCGGCTATGTGTTTATCGGCATGGACCATTTTGCCAAGCCCGAAGACGAGCTGGCGATTGCGTTGCGCGAAGGGCGTTTGCAGCGCAATTTCCAAGGCTATTCCACTTATGCCGATTGCGATTTGGTGGCGATTGGCGTGAGCAGCATCGGCAAAATTGGCAACACATACAGCCAAAACCAGCGCGATTTAAACGATTACTACGCCGATTTGGACGCGGGCAAACTGCCTGTAATGCGCGGCTATGAGTTGAACGCTGATGACGTGATGCGCCGCCAAATTATCCAAGATTTGATGTGCCGCTTTGCGCTGGAACTGGTGGATTA
The DNA here is from genome assembly GCF_016623605.1 of Kingella bonacorsii. NCBI lineage: Bacteria > Pseudomonadati > Pseudomonadota > Betaproteobacteria > Neisseriales > Neisseriaceae > Kingella > Kingella bonacorsii. The sequence continues at coordinate 755,859 of NZ_JAEHNZ010000001.1, forward strand.
TCAGCCCAATTTTGCCGAATACTTTGCCGAGGAAATCCCCGATTTGCAGCGCTTCGCCGCGCTGGGCTTGATTGAATGGCAGCCTGAAACAGGCAGCCTGAAAGTTACCCCAAAAGGGCGGTTTTTGATTCGCAACATCGCCATGATTTTTGATTACTACTTGCGGCATAAGGAAACCAAAGCCAAGTATTCGCAGACGGTTTAAAGCAGATTTTCAGGCTGCCTATTGCGCGTAAACAATAGGCAGCCTGAAAACGCAAGCAGAGCAAGGCGCACATATTGTTATCCATCCAAAAAGGAAACCCCATGACCCAACAATTCATCGCCGATGCCAGCTTTTGGCAACTGTTCCCACAAGCCCAGCTCGCCGTGCTGATATTAGACAACATCAACAACCAAGGCGAATCCAGCCCCGCCATCAAACAGCTTTTGGCAGAAGCCAACCTCGCCGCCAAAAAGTATCTCACCGCCGAACAGCTAAGCCAAAACCCCGCCGTTGCCGTGTGGCGGGAAGCCTATCAGCAATTTAAAACCAAAAAAGGCGTACGCAGCAGCATAGAAGCCCTGCTCAAACGCATAGAGCAAGGCAAAGGCGTAGGCAGCATCAACCCGTTGGTGGACATCTACAACGCCGCTAGTCTCACATACGGCTTGCCCTGCGGCGCGGAAGATATTGACACCTTTGTAGGCAGCCTGAAACTGCACATCACCCAAGGCGGCGACGAATTTTACGCACTCGGCGACGAAGAAAACTCGCCCACGCTGGCAGGCGAACTCTGCTACACCGACGATGCGGGCGCAGTGTGCCGCTGTTTCAACTGGCGCGACGGCAAACGCACCATGATTACAGCAACCAGCCGCCGCGCGTTTGTCGTGCTGGAATATCCCAACGCCAGCCGCCGCGCCGATTTGGAAGCCGCGCTTGCCGACATCGCCCGCCACGCGCAAGCCGAGCTGGGCGCAAGCGTTGTGCGCCAAGCTGTTTTGACTGCCGACAATCCTGCCATTGACTTGAATTAACCGTTTGCTTTTGCCAGCGCACGGCTTGCCAGCAAGCCGTAGGAGCGCGGGAAAAGTTTCAGGCTGCCTCACATCGCGCCCGCGCCTAAGCAGCCTGAAAACGCCACAACCCCCAAAGGCAGCCTGCATAATGAAGCCAAGACCAAAGGCAGCCTGAAAATCACCCAAACGGCTTTTCAGGCTGCCTAACACATCCGTTCAATGCCACTCAGCCCATCCGCAAAATCCCCAAAGGACACCCCATGATTCCCTACGGCCGCCAAACCATTTCCCAAGACGACATCGACGCCGTCGTTTCCGTGCTCCAATCCGACTTTCTCACCCAAGGGCCGCAGGTACCCACCTTTGAAGGCAGCCTGAAAAGCTATTGCGGCGCCGCGCACGCCGTTGCCGTAAACAGCGCCACATCCGCCCTGCACATCGCCTGCCTTGCGCTCGGCTTAAAACCGGGCGACATCGTATGGACCACGCCCATCACCTTCGTCGCCAGCGCCAACTGCGCCCTCTACTGCGGCGCAACGGTGGATTTTGTGGACATCGACCCCGCCACGCTCAACCTCTCCGTCCCCGCGCTGGAAGCCAAACTGCGCCAAGCCCAAGTTTCAGGCTGCCTGCCCAAAATCCTTATCCCCGTGCACCTGTGCGGCGAACCCTGCGACATGGCCGCCCTGCACCAACTCGCCCAACAATACGGCTTCAAAATCATCGAAGACGCCTCCCACGCCATCGGCGCCAGCTACCGCGGCGGCAAAGTCGGCAGCTGCCAATACAGCGACATCACCGTATTCAGCTTCCACCCCGTTAAAATCATCACCACCGCCGAAGGCGGCGCCTGCCTCACCAACCACGCCGAACTCGCCGAGAAAATGGCGCTGTTACGCAGCCACGGCATCACCCGCAACCCCGCCGAAATGCACGGCAAACCCGACGGCGCATGGTTTTATCAACAGATTGATTTAGGCTACAACTACCGCATGACCGAACTGCAAGCCGCCCTCGGCGTGAGCCAAATGACGCGGCTGGACGAATTTGTCGAACGCCGCCACGCGCTTGCCGCCCGCTACGACAAACTGCTTGCCGATTTGCCCCTTATCCTGCCCTACCGCAATCCCGCCAACCAATCCGCGCTGCATCTCTACCCCGTCCAAATACAACCTGAAAATATGCAGCCTGAAAGCGGCAAAACGCGCCGGCAAATCTTTGACTACCTGCGAAGCCACGGCATCGGCGCGAACGTGCACTACATCCCCGTGCACACCCAGCCCTATTACCGCCAACGCTTCGGCTTTCAACAAGGCGACTTCCCCGCCGCCGAAGCCTACTACGCCCGCGCCATCACCCTGCCGCTGTATTTTGACCTTAGCGAAGCCGAGCAAGACACCGTGGTCGCCACGCTCAAACAAGCGTTTCAGGCTGCCTGATGCCGCACAGGTTGGCGTTCACCATAAACAACAAAACGCTGGTTATCCGCCAGCGTTTTGTGTTTGCCTATCCGCCCTTTATTTTTGCCCGAGCAGGCGTTTCGCCGCCTACCACGAGCAGGGGCAAGCCCCTGCACCCCGTGTAGCCCAATCTTTCGCCGCCATTGCCCCCATTACCCAAAGGCAGCCTGAAAACGATTTCCTCCGTTTCAGGCTGCCTCATTCACCCCAAACAGCCCGTCCAACACCTGCTCAATCTCCGCGCGCACCACCGCCTTATCCCGATTGCTGTCCACCACCGCATAACGCTCGGGCGCAGCCGCCGCGCGGCGCAAATATGCCGAGCGCACGCGGGTGAAAAAATCCGCCGCTTCGCGCTCAAAGCGGTCTTTCTCGCGGCTGCGCTCAATCCGCTGCAACGAAACTTCCAGCGGCACATCCAGCAAAATCGTCAAATCGGGTTTCAGGCTGCCTTGCACCCAGTTTTCCAACGCTTCAATTTCTGCATCAGGCAAACCGCGCCCGCCGCCTTGGTAAGCAAACGTGGCATCGGTGAAACGGTCGGACACCACGCTCACACCCCGTGCCAGCGCAGGCAAAATCACATCGTCCAAATGCTGCCGCCGCGCCGCAAACATCAGCAGCGTTTCCGTGTGCAGCGAAACTTGGGTGGCGGGGCTGAGCAGCAAAGCGCGCAACGCCTCGCCCAGCGGCGTGCCGCCCGGTTCGCGCGTAAACAGCACGGGCAGCGCTTGCGCGGCAAACCAATCGCGAATCACGTTTAACTGCGTGGTTTTGCCCGCGCCGTCGATGCCGTCCAAAGTGATAAATTTTGCTAACATTGCCGGTCCTTTTGTCAAAAATCGCTGGCTATTGTATGGCAAAACAAGGGGCTTTGTTATAAAATGCTAACAAGAAAACAAGATTTCTCCACCCTTAGCAAAGGATTTGACCATGTTCCCAGAATTCCGCGACCTAATCAGCAAATTGAAACAAGAAGACGCACACTTCGCCCGCTTGTTTGACGAACACAACGAGTTGGACGACAAAATCGCCGGCTTGGAAAACGACCCCGTTACCAGCGCCACCGCCGATGCCGAAGTGGCTGTGTTGAAACAGAAAAAATTGGCGTTGAAAGACGAGCTATACAGCATTTTGAAAGCCGCTGCGAAGAAATAAGTTCCAGCCGTTTTAAGCACAACAACCGTTATCGCGAGATAACGGTTGTTTGTTTTGGGCTTGCAAAATCCGGTTTCAGGCTGCCTCGGGTACGCGCAAACACCCAAAGGCAGCATGAAATCTAAAATGGCACGGCGGCTCATCGCCAAGTGCAAGTGGCTCTCAAATGTCGGCGAGCCGCCGACGCTCCATCGGTTGCGCGTTATGCAAAAGTTTCAGGCCGCCTCATCATGCAAACAAGGCAGCCTGCGTAGCGAAGCGGAGTGGCGAAGCCAAAACAAGCGAAGCTAAAACATCCCGCTCATGCCCAACAAAAAGGCAGCCTGAAAAAAAAAACTCGTTTTCAGGCTGCCTTTGCATCGCAACAGCATCACCAAATATTAGACTTAATCTTCCGCTTCAACACAGGATGCTCAGACAGCTTAAATTCAGGCTCTTTAATGCCGCGGCGCACTTTCACGCTGTAATCTTTCAACAGCAGCAGCACCGTTTTATACATCAGCACAATCGCCACCAAGTTAATCAGCGTCATCACGCCCATGGTCAAATTGCCCATATCCCACACCACAGACATCTCCGCCACCGCGCCAAAATACACAAAACCCAGCATCAGCAAGCGAAACACCAGCAACACAAAGCGGTTGCCGTGCAAATATTTCACATTGGTTTCGGCGTAGGCATAGTTGCCGATAATCGTGGTGAAGGCAAACAAAAACAGCACCACCGCCAAAAATTGCTGCGCCCAGCTGCCAATTTGGCTTTCCAGCGCGGCTTGCGTGAGCTGAATGCCGCTTAACTTCGTATCCATCGGCACATCCGAGAGCAAAATAATAAACGCCGTGCACGAACACACCACAATCGTGTCAATAAACACGCCCAGCATTTGAATCAGCCCTTGCGACACGGGATGCTTAACATCCGCCGCCGCTGCGGCATTGGGCGCAGAGCCTTGCCCCGCCTCGTTAGAATACAAACCGCGCTGGATGCCATACATCATCGCTTGCGACACGATGCCGCCCAGCAAGCCGCCGCCCACCGCCTTGCTGTTAAACGCATCCTGAAAAATCAAGCCCAACACGCGCGGAATCTCGCCCGCGTTCACAATCATCACATACAGCGCTACCAGCAAATAAACCACCGACATCAGCGGCACAACGCCTTCTGCCACCTTCGCCACGCGCCGCACGCCGCCAAAGATAATCGGCGCCGCCAGCAACACCAACACCGCGCCGATGGCGTGTTTATAAGTGTTCCAAACTTCTGCCGACACGCCGTCTTCCGCCGTCATATTCGCCGCCGATTGCACCGCCTGCACAATAGTATTGGCTTGGATGGACTGGTACACGAAGCCAAAACACACAATCAGGCTCACCGAAAACAGCACCGAGAGCCAATGCAGGTTCAGCCCGTGCGCGATGTAATACGCCGGCCCGCCGCGAAACAAGCCCGTTTTCTTATCGCGCACTTTATACAGCTGCGCCAACGATGATTCTGCAAACGCCGAAGCCATGCCAATCAGCGCCACCAGCCACATCCAAAACACCGCGCCCGCGCCGCCCATGGAAATGGCAATCGCCACGCCCGCAATGTTGCCCGTGCCCACGCGGCTCGCCAGCCCCGTTACAAACGCTTGGAACGAAGTAATCCCGTGCGGGTCGTTCGGGTCTTGGCGGCTGCCTGAAATCTCTTTCAGGCTGCGTCCAAACAGGCGAAACTGCACCAAGCCCGTGGTAACGCTGAAAAACACGCCCACGCCCAACAGCAGCCACAACAGCCACGCCCAAAGCGGCTCGCTAACGGTGTTCACCGCGCAATGCACGGCGTTCACCAACCCATCTTGCGAAAAGCAAGCAATATCTTTGTTATACATAAAACGTCCTTAAAAGAATTGAGGCAGCCTGAAAGCTGCCAAACGCTACTGTTAAGAATTGTAATACAAGCGGGCGGGCTGCCGCAAATTGTCGGGTGTAAATTGTTGGGGCGAAAGTGGGAAATTTTCGTGGAACGCCAAAGGCAGCCTGAAACATAAATGGAGCGGCGACGGCTCGCTGCCAAATGGCAAATTAGGCAAAGGCAGCCTGCAAAGCGGAGTTACGAAGCTAAAATAGGGGGCACGTTTTAGCTTCGCTGAAACTCCTGCGCTCGTTTTCAGGCTGCCTTACCATTTGCGCAGTTTGAAGCAGAACATGGCGTATCGCCGCCATACCCACTCTTTGTGTTGCCGTATCTCAACCGTTTCAGGCTGCCTTTAAGCATGGCAAAGGCAGCCTGAAAAACAAAACCGCTTGGTGTTTTACCACGCGGTTTTTTGCTGAATAGATTGGCTTTCAGGCTGCCTAACGCTTCACAAATGTTTAATGCTACTGCCCATTCCCCTACGTCCAGCCGAATGGAGCATCCTTTTTTCGGAAAAAAGCGTGCGCTTGTTCGACGACGCACGAAGTGCGGCTAGTTCGCACGCGCCGAAAAAAGGATGCGCAGTGAGGGAAGTCTGCGAAGCAGACCTGCACGTCGGGGTCGCCTTTCTTTTGCTTTGAACCTGTATTCAACCTGTATTCATTGTCCACGCGACAGCTTTTGCGGCATAAAAGCATGAATACAAGGCGCAAAGCGCAGCAAGGTTGGGCACCTTGCGAGCATTTGCAACGCCGTAGCCATATTTTTAGGACGCAAAAGCTGTCGCGTGGATGATGAATGCAGGTTCACACTTTGGCGAAGCAAAGAAAGTAAGTCGCCCGCGCCGCGATAAGGCGCAAAGCCCAATCCATCAGAAACATAAAACGAAGCACAGCCAACGCCATCTTGACTTCACAAAACTCTGTTTTCAGGCTGCCTACTATCTTGGTTGTCCTCCCAAATAGGCAGCCTAAAAACCATCAAACACGCTAAAATCCCATTTTCTTTTCTTAACATTCCCACCATGCAAATCAACCACCGCCCCATCGGCAACAACCACCCCCCCTACATCATCGCCGAAATGTCCGCCAACCACAACGGCAGCCTGAAAACCGCCTTGCGCATCATCGCCGAAGCCAAAGCCGCAGGCGCCGATGCCGTCAAAATCCAAACCTACACCGCCGACACCATCACGCTCCCCAGCCGCGCCCCCGAATTCATGATTAACGGCGGGCTGTGGCACGGGCAATCGCTGCACGAGCTCTACCAAAAAGCCCACATGCCGTGGGATTGGCACGCGCCCCTGTTTGACTACGCCCGCGAAATCGGCATCACCATTTTCAGCTCCCCTTTTGACTTCACCGCCGTCGATTTGCTGGAAAGCCTGAACGCCCCCGCCTACAAAATCGCCTCGTTTGAAGCCATCGATTTGCCGCTGATTCGCCACGTCGCCCAAACCGGCAAGCCCATGATTATCTCCACCGGCATGGCAAACGCAGACGAAATCGCCGAAGCCGTCGCCACCGCGCAAGACAACGGCTGCACCCAGCTCGTTGTGCTGCATTGCGTGAGCGGCTATCCCGCCCCCGCCGCCGATTACAACCTGCGCACCCTGCCCGACATGGCAGCCCGCTACGGCACATTGGTCGGGCTGTCCGACCACACGCTCGACAACACCACCGCCATCGTCAGCATCGCCTTGGGCGCGTGCGTCATCGAAAAACACTTCACGCTAGACCGCAACGGCGGCGGCGCAGACGACAGCTTCTCGCTAGAACCCGCCGATTTAGCCGCCCTCTGCCGCGACAGCCGCACCGCATGGCAAGCACTCGGGCGCGTGGAATACGGCTTGAAATCCAGCGAACAAGGCAACGCGCAATTTCGCCGCTCGCTGTATTTCGTGCGCGACATGAAAGCGGGCGACACCATCGACGCAACCTGCATCCGCAGCGTGCGCCCTGGCTTTGGCTTGCCGCCCAAGTGTTATGACGACCTAATCGGCAAACGGGTAACGCGCGACATTGCCGCCAACACCAAAACCAGTTGGGATTGCATTGAGGCAGCCTGAAAAGCCAAATACAAACCATAACTAAGGCAGCCTGAAACGCCCAAACCGTTTTTCAGGCTGCCTCCCAACCAATCAGGGAACAACAACATGACCACCCCGCCCAAACAAATCCGCGCCGTGTACACCGACACCACCATCCGCGTCTATCAGGCATACAGCGATGCCATTGCCGATACCGCGCTGGCGGCAGGGCGGTTTGTGTCGCCACCGTTTAAAATGGAGCGCATGACATGGATTAAGCCCTCTTTCCTGTGGATGATGTACCGCGCAGGCTGGGGCAACAAAGACGACAACCAAAAACGCATTCTGGCGATAGACATCAGCCGCAGCGGCTTTGAATGGGCATTGCGCCACGCCTGCCTCAGCCACCCGCCCACAGGCATGGACAGCGCAACATGGCAGCAAACCAAAGCCGCCCACCCCGTGCGCATCCAATGGGACCCCGAACGCAGCCTGAAACTAGAACCGCTGCCGCACCGCAGCATCCAAATCGGGCTAACAGGCGAAGCCGTGCCGCGCTATGTAAACGAATGGATACAAAACATCAGCGAAATCACCGATGTAGCGCAAGAAATCCACGCGCTTATCGCCCAAGACAAGCTCGCCGCCGCGCAAGCCCTGCTGCCGCCCGAGCGCGTTTACCCCTTTGACTGGGAGACGGATTTTCAGGCAGCCTGAAACGCCCAAACCGTTTTCAGGCTGCCTCAACCGTAAACAAGGAAACCCAAAATGTTCGCCCACCCCAAACCGCTTATCCTCACCGCGCTGCTGCTTGCCGCGCCGTTTATCCAAGCAAAACCGCCTGTCAATTTAAACGACTGCAAGGCGCACGCCCAAAACATGGTGCAGGTTTACGCCGTTGCCATCGCTTGCGAAAAAACCCAAGATGCCGAGCTGGAAGAACTGGTTACAAGATTCGCCCCAGCAAACGAAGACTATTTGGATGCCTGCGAAAAGCTGGGCATGACGCGCGAAATAGAAAAAGCGTGGTTTCAAGCCGAAGAGAAAAAGGTGGAACGGCTGCTGGCGAGCCGATACAAAATCAGCCCGTCCGATTCTGACAAGGCGCGCGAGCAAAAAATCGCCGCCTATTGTCAAGACGAGCAGCCGCGTTTGAAAAAACGCTTGCAGCGGCTGTTTCAATAATCCGCGCATAAAAGGCAGCCTGAAACCACCCCCAACAGCATTTTCAGGCTGCCTCTTGACCCTACCCCCGAGTAAACCCTTACGCTTGTCGCCATCTAATCCACAAGGGGAAGCCAAATGTCCACCCAACACATCAATTTGCAAATTGACGGCATGACCTGCCAAGCCTGCGCCAGCCGCATTGAAAAAGTGCTCAACAAAAAAGATTTCGTTGCCAACGCCAGCGTGAACTTTGCGGGCGAAACCGCGCAAGTAGAATACGACGACGCGCAAACCACGCCCGAAGAGCTGATGCAAATCATCCAGAAAACAGGTTATCAGGCTGCCCTTAAAACCAGCGCGCTGCCCGAAACGCAGCCTGAAAACGCAAACCTATGGCGCAGCCATTGGCGTACATGGCTGCTGCTTGCCCTTGCCGCGCCGTTTATGCTGGGCATGGCGGGGATGCTGTTTGGCTCGCACGCGCTGATACTGCCCGCTTGGCTGCAAATCGCCCTTGCCAGCATTGTGCAGCTTTGGCTGGCGGTGCCGTTTTATAAAAGCGCGATTGCCAGCGTGCGCGGCGGCTTGGCAAATATGGATGTGCTGGTTTCCATCGGCACGCTGGCGATTTATCTCTATTCCATCGGCATGATGCTGGCGGGTCATCCCGTGCATCATGTTTACTTTGAAGCGGGCGTGATGGTGATTGCATTTGTATCGCTGGGCAAATTTTTGGAAGAGCGCACCAAACGCGGCAGCCTGAACAGCTTGGGGCTGATGATGCAGCTTACGCCGCGCCAAGTAACCGTGTTGCGCGGCACACAATGGCAGCCTGAAAAGCTGGAAAACGTGCAAATCGGCGACACGCTGCGCGCCGTGCAAGGCGAGCGCATCGCGGCGGATGGCGTGGTGCTATCGGGCGAAGCATGGGCAGACGAAAGCCATTTAACAGGCGAGAGCCAACCTGTTTACAAAACCGCAGGCAGCAAAGTGCTGGCGGGGTCTATCCTATCGGGCAGCGTGGACTACCGCGCCGAGCAGTTGGGCAGCAATACGCTGCTGGGCGACATGATGAACGCGCTATCAGACGCGCAAGGCAGCAAAGCCCCCATCGCGCGGCTGGCAGATAAAGTCGCCGCCGTGTTCGTGCCCACCGTGTTGTCCATCGCCGCGCTTACCTTTATCGCCACATGGCTGTTCACAGGCAGCGCAACAAAAGCCCTTGTGCACGCCGTTGCCGTGCTGGTGGTGGCTTGCCCCTGCGCGCTGGGCTTGGCAACGCCCGCCGGCATCATGGCGGGCATGGGCGTTGCCGTGCGACATGGCGTGTGGTTCAAAAACGCCGCCGCCATGGAGCAAGCGGGGCATATTGACACCGTGGTGCTGGACAAAACAGGCACGCTCACGCAAGGCAAGCCCGACATCGCCGCCATCTGGACTGCGCCGAATATCAGCGAAGATACGCTGTTTCAGGCTGCCGCCGCCGTGGAGCAACACGCCGCCCATCCGCTTGCCAAAGCCATCGTGTCGCACGCCGCCGAGCGCGGCATCGCCATCCCCACCGCCACGCAGCCTGAAACCGAAGCAGGCGCAGGCTTGCAAGCGCAAGTGGACGGCATTGGCTTGGTGAAAGTGGGCAAGCCCGATTTCGCGAATTTGGATATAGCCACCATCGTGGGCAATAGGCAGCCTGAAAATAATGCAGACGACATCTGGCAAATCGCCAGCCTCGTTGCCGTATCCATCAACGGCGAAGCCGCAGGCGCGTTTGCCCTTGCCGACCCGCTTAAACCCGACAGCGCCGAAGCCATCGCCCGCCTGCACGCGCACGGCATCAGCGTGTACATACTCAGCGGCGACAATGCCGCCACCGTGTCGCACATCGCCAACGCGCTCGGCATAGACAGCCCACACGCCCACGGCAACCAATCGCCGCGCAGCAAAGCCGACTTCATCGCCCAACTCAAAGCACAAGGGCGCAGCGTGGCGATGGTGGGCGACGGCATCAACGACGCGCCCGCCCTTGCGCTCGCAGACGTAGGCTTCGCCGTGCGCGGCAGCACCGACATCGCCGAACACAGCGCCGATGCCGTGTTGGTGCGCCAATCCGTCAACCAACTGGCAGACGGCATCTTCATCGCCCGCGAAACGCTGAAAAACATCAAGCAAAACCTGTTTTTCGCCTTTATCTACAACATCCTCGGCATCCCGCTCGCCGCCTTTGGGCTGCTCACGCCCGTGATTGCAGGCGCGATGATGGCGATGAGTTCCGTGTCCGTGTTGGGCAATGCGCTGCGGTTGAAGAAGTTTCAAGCGCGGTAGCCGTTGCGCCCGCCGCATAGGCAGCCTGAAACGCAGTTCGGAAAAACCAAAAAAGGCAGCCTGAAAACGCCATCACACGTTTTCAGGCTGCCTTTTTAATCTGCAATCAATGCGACATAATCTGACTCAAAAACTGCTTCGCGCGCTCCGTTTGCGGATGCTCAAAAAACTCATCGGGCTTGCGGTCTTCCAAAATCTGCCCGTGGTCCAAGAAAATAATCCGATCCGCCACCTCGCGTGCAAAACCCATCTCGTGCGTAACGCACATCATGGTGATGCCCGACTGCGCCAAATCCTTCATCACCTTCAACACCTCGCCCACCATTTCGGGGTCAAGCGCGGAAGTCGGCTCGTCAAACAGCATCACCGCAGGCTGCATCGCCAAACCGCGCGCAATCGCCACGCGCTGCCGCTGCCCGCCCGACAGCTCGGTGGGATAAGCGTCTTTTTTGTGCGCCAAACCCACTTTATCCAACAATTCCATCGCCAGCTTTTCAGCAGCGGCGACATCCATGTTTTTCACCTTAATCGGCGATAAGGTGATGTTTTCCAACACCGTTAAATGCGGATACAAATTGAAATGCTGGAACACAAAGCCCACCTCGGTGCGGATTTTGTTCAAATCGGTTTTGGAATCGGCAACGTTTACGCCGTCCACCCAAATTTCGCCGCTTTCAATTTTTTCCAACTGGTTCACCGTGCGAATCAGCGTGGATTTGCCGCTGCCCGAAGGCCCGCACACCACCACCACTTCGCCTTGATGGATGTCCAAATTCACATTGTTAATCACATGGTTGCTGCCGAAATGCTTGTTTACGGCTTTGAAACTGAGCATGAGTTTCTGGGGGTTGATTTGGTTGGTCATGGTTTAAAACTTCCGTGTTGTATGAATGAAAAATTAGGTATTTACGGTTTTCAGGCTGCCTACCGCGCAAGCGAATCATTTTACCAAACGATGCCACAGCCACGGCGCAATCAGCCAAGATGCCACCACCGGCGGCAGCAAAATCCAAGCCGACACATCCAGCCAATCGTGGCTCGGCTGCCATTTTTGCGCTTGCCCCGCCGCCATTTTAAAAATATAAATCATGATTTCGCCTACCAACGGCACGCCGGAAAAATGGCGCGGTTCGGCATCATATCGCTGCGAATAAATGGCAGACAGCGGCATGGCAAAAGCATTGTTCAGCATCAAAAAACCTGCCGCCGCCAGCGGAAAATGCAGGGCAAGCGTTATCGCGCCGCCGCGATGCCAAGCCCACAGCAACCAGCACACAGGCAGCAAGATAGAAAGATAATGGGCTGATTTAATCGCGTTTTTCAACATATCAGGCAGCCTGAAAATCATTTGTCCGCCAGCCGATTGCTCAACGCCACATATTTTTCCGCCGCCACTTCTTCCGCCCGTTGCGCGGGCGAAATGCCGACCGCTTGCAAATCCTCATCGCCGGCAACGCCTTTCAGATTATTGCGCAGCGTTTTGCGCCGTTGATGGAACGCCAAGCGCACCAAATCGGCAAATCGGGCGAAATCCCGCGCGATGCCGATGCGCCCTGCCACGGGAATCATGCGCACCACCGCCGAATCCACTTTGGGCGCAGGGATAAAACTTTCGGGCGGCACGTCGATTAGGCTTTCCATGTCAAAAAAGTATTGCAGCATCACGCTCAACCGCCCGTAGTCGTTGGTTTTGGGCGCGGCCACCATGCGTTCCACCACTTCTTTTTGCAGCATAAAGTGCATGTCGATCACTTCGTCCGCCACATCGGCGAGCTTAAACAGCAGCGGCGTGGAAATGTTATAGGGCAGGTTGCCAACGATTTTTTTGCGCCCTGCAATGCTGCGAAAATCAAAATTCAACACGTCACCCTCGTGGATGACGAGTTTGCTGGCAAAGGGCTGTTTTTTTAGGTGGGCGATGATGTCGCGGTCAATTTCGCAAACGTGTAGCTGGTTGAGTTTGCGGGCAAGCGGCTCGGTAATCGCGGCAAGCCCCGGGCCGATTTCTATCACAATATCATCGGGTTGGGGGCGCACGGCGTTCACAATGTCGGTGATGATGCGGGTGTCTTGCAGAAAGTTTTGCCCGAAGCGTTTGCGGGCTTGGTGTTGAGTCATGGCGTTGGCTTGTGCAAAGAAAGGAGTGGATTGTACTAAATTTCTTTTCAGGCTGCCTGAAAAGGCTGTAACCAGCCTTGCTGGGTAAACGATACGGTAGCGGCGGCGGTAACGATGATGTGATCCAGCAACACAATATCCAGCAGCGCGAGCGCGGCATGGAGACGTTGGGTAAAGGCAAAATCGGCGGGCGACGGTTTCAGGCTGCCTGAAGGATGGTTGTGGGCAAAAATCACCGCGGCAGCGTGGTGTTGCAGCGCGAAGCGGGCGATTTCGCGCGGATAGGCAACGCTTTCGGACAAGGTGCCGCGCGCGATTTCTTCGGCGGCAAGCAGGCGGTTGTGCGCATCCAAAAACAAAGCGAAGCTGATTTCCACCCGCTCATGTCCGATGCGCAGGCGCAAATAATCGCCCACCGCCTGCGGCGTGTTCAGCAGCGAGGCTTGGCGCAACTCTTCGCCCAACACGCGCCGCCCGATTTCCAACACGGTGGCAAACTGGGCATAAGCCGCCAAGCCCATGCCCTTGTGTTTGCCCAACTCGGTGGCGGAAGCGTGCATCACGCCGCCCAAGCCGCCGTAAGCATCCAGCAGCGAGCGCGACAAATCCACCGCACTCATGCCCTGCGTGCCCACGCGCAGCAAAATCGCCAGCAATTCGGCATCGCTTAACGCGCTTGCGCCGCGTTCCAGCAGTTTCTCGCGCGGGCGCTCGCTGGCGGCCCAATCTTTGATGCTCATGGCGACTCCTTTTGGGGTTATGGTTGGTGGGACAAAGGCAGCCTGAAAATGGGTGTGGCGTGGTTTGGCGAAACAAGCTGCATTTTAAAATGCGTTTTCAGGCTGCCTACCCGTTCATTGCGCTGATTTGCAAATGGCTGGGCGAAATGGCGCTTGCTGCCGTGAACAGTTTTTCTACGACGTTGCCAGTATTGCACGGCACGAAACAAACGCAAGTGGTTGAACAAAAGCAGCGCGGTTGTTCGCAATAGTTGCTTGCCCTGCCCGAATGATAATTGAGGCAGCCTGAAAAAAGGGAAACTCCGTTTTCAGGCTGCCTTTTATGCGGATTTATTCGTTGCCATTATCTTCATCATCCAACCCTTGCGCTCCAATTTTCGGGTGCGCAATCATCCGCCAGCAGGCAAATTTAGATAAAAAAAATACTACCCAAATGAGTAGTAGTTTTATTGATGCTTGGTGCCCGAGACCGGAATCGAACCGGTACGTTCGTATTAGGAACGACGGATTTTAAGTCCGTTGTGTCTACCAATTCCACCACTCGGGCATAATGGACACTAACTAATTGGAGGCGGAGGCACGGATTTGAACCGACCTATACGAAAGTTGCACCTTTCGCAGCATAAACACTCTGCCACTCCGCCATAAATTAAGATGGAGGCGAGAGTCGGAATCGAACCGGCGTAGACGGATTTGCAATCCGCTGCATAACCACTTTGCTATCTCGCCCAAAATATTGAATTGTTTATTGATAATGGGATAAACAACTAGAACTTGGAGCGGGAAACGAGTCTCGAACTCGCGACCTCAACCTTGGCAAGGTTGCGCTCTACCAACTGAGCTATTCCCGCGTGAACATCATCAAGCAGAAGTGGAGCGGGAAACGAGTCTCGAACTCGCGACCTCAACCTTGGCAAGGTTGCGCTCTACCAACTGAGCTATTCCCGCCCTGTTTGATGAAGCAAAAAAATTGGAGCGGGAAACGAGTCTCGAACTCGCGACCTCAACCTTGGCAAGGTTGCGCTCTACCAACTGAGCTATTCCCGCTTTGTCTTTGCGCTAAAAGCAAAGAAGCCGCCATTATAGCGACTTCTGTTTTTGTGTCAAGTTGGTTTGTAAAATTATTTGAATTCGTGCCAAGCCATTTTAAGGTAGTAACACATAGACCAAACGGTGAGCACGGAAGCGATGAACATTAACGCGTTGCCGATGAAGGAAAGCTGCAAACCCCATAGCGGGATTTCGTGCAACAGCAGGGCGAAAATGGCGGCCATTTGGGCGGCGGTTTTGAGTTTGCCGATATAGGCGACGGCAACGCTGTTGCGTTTGCCCATTTGTGCCATCCATTCGCGCAGGGCGGAAATGGTGATTTCGCGTCCGATGATGATCATGGCGTAGATGGCGAGCGTGCGGTCTAGTTTGACCAATAAAATTAGGGCAACGGCGACCATGAGCTTGTCGGCAACGGGGTCTAGAAATGCGCCGAAATCGGATGTTTGCTTGAGATAGCGGGCGAGAAAGCCGTCTAACCAGTCGGTGATGCCTGCGGCGGCGAAAGTGGCGGCGGCGGCGATGTTGATGGCTTGGGGTGTGAGCCAGTTTGCAGGGAGATAAAACAGGGCGGTGAATATGGGGATAAGCAGTATACGCGCCCATGTAAGGTATATTGGGATGTTTAGTGGCATGGCGTGTCCTTAGGGTGTTTTTCAGGCTGCCTTTGGATGGGCAGCCTGAATGCGGGGATTGTAAACTTTTGTTAGCGTGGGCAACAAGTTTATTTACATTGCGGCGTGGGATTGTGGGGATTTGCGCGACACAAGCGGTTGAGCAATAAAAAAGTCGGATGGGAATCCGACTGGATAAGGCAGCCTGAAAAAGGTGGCGCGGCAAGTGTTGGTGTTGCTTGGCTTGCAATGCTGTTTTAGCTTCGCAGAAGCTCGTAAACTCGCTTTCAGGCTGCCTTTGGGATAACGCGTATGCTGGGCTTATTTTTTGCGTTGTGTTTTGGCGGCAGGTTTTTCGTTTTTGGCTTTGTCTTTTTTGGCGGCTTCGGGTTTGCGCGCGCTTTGTTTATTGTCGTTTTTGCTGTCCTTTTTGTTGTCGGGCTTGGCGTTTTTGTGGCGGCTGTCGCTTTCGCGGCTATCGTGTGCTTTGGTTTCGGCTTTACCTTTGGCGACGGCTTTAACCAGCTGAGGCTTGCTAGAATGCGCGCTGCCAGCGACTTTCAGCGTTTGCCCTGTTTTGATGTTGTTGCCTTTGATTTTGTTGAGCGCGGCGAGCTCAGCTACGTCCATGTTGTAGCGTTTGGCGATGCTGTATAGAGTGTCGCCGCTGCCGACTTTGTGGGTGCTGGTGGCGGGTTCTTTGGCGACAGGGGCTTTGGCTTTTTCGGCGCTGGCGACTTGCTGGCGTTGGCGCTCTTTGGCAGCACGCTGTTCGCTGGTGGCGCGGGCGCGGACTTCTTGCGCTTCGGATTGCGCTAGGCTGGCTTTAACCGTTTCACTGGCGTGATTTGCCTTGGCGGCTTCGGCGGCGCGGATGCGCTCTTGCGAAGCGCGAGCAAGCTGCATGAGTTCGTCTTCAGCGGCGTTGTCGGCATGATGGACGGTTTCAGGCTGCTTTTCGTTGCTGGCAACAGCATGGGCAACATCGCTGGCACTGGCTGGCGTTTCAGGCTGCGTGGGTGCGCTGGCGACGATGGCGTTTTCAGGCTGCTTAACGCTGTTTTGTGTAACCACAATCACGGGCGTTTCAGGCTGCTTGCTGCTTTGGGCAACGCTGGTTGCTTTTTCAGGCTGCGCGTGCGGTTTAAAGACCACAACGGGCGTGGTGGGGATGCTGGTTTTTTCAGGCTGCTTGTTGTCTTGGGCGACCACGGTTGTGGTTGCAGTAGCTTTTTCAGGCTGCCTTATACTGCTTTGCGTAACCACAATCGCAGGTTTTTCAGGCTGCTTGAAGGCATCGGGATGCGGCGTGGCAAGCACTACGGGCGTGGGCGCGGGGAAGCTGGCGGTGGTTGGCGCGGAAGTCGCCATATTGGTTGCGCCCTTGCCTAGCACAGGCGCTTGTTCTTTAAATGTGTCGGGCATGGGGTCCACATCGGCTTTGGCAAATTCGGATGCCGGCTTGATGCCCGATGCGCGGTTTTTGCTCACCAAAATGGTACGCCCTGCTTCTAAATAAGTGGAGCGAATGCCGTTAAGGCGTTGGATTTCGCTGATGCTGCTACCTGTTTGCGCGGCGATGTCTTGCAGAGAAATGCGACTGCTGGGCGTGTAAACATCCCATGATAACAATGTATTCAGGTCGGAATTTTTATAATTGCTTTCAAAGGTTTTGGCAGCCTGAACGGGCAGCAGCATTTGGCGGCTGTTGCCTTTGGGGATGAACACGGGGGTTTTGAAGGCGGGATTGAGCGCGAGAAATTCGCTCTCGGGGATGTTGGCAAGAAAAGCAGCGGCGCGAATATCCAGCGGCGCTTTCACGGTTACGGTTTTGAAATACGGTTCGGATTTGATTTCAGGCAGCTTTAAGCCAAATGCGCTGGGATTGTTCACCAAATTGCGCACTGCCAGCAGCTTGGGCACATAATTGCGCGTTTCGGCGGGCATTTTTAGGTTTTCGTAGGTGGGCGGCAAGCCTTGCGCGATGGCGCGATTGACGGCGCGGGTTACGTTGCCTTCGCCCCAGTTGTAAGCGGCAAGCGCAAGCGACCAGTCGCCAAATAAGCCGTAAAGATATTGCAGATAGTCGAGCGCGGCGTTGGTGGCAGCGTGCACATCGTGTCGCCCGTCGTATAGCGGCGTTTGCTCCAAGCCGTAGTGTCGCCCTGTGGCGGGCATGAATTGCCACAAGCCTGATGCGCCAACGTGTGAGCGCGCTTTGGTTACATACGCGCTTTCAATAAACGGCAGCAGCGCCACTTCGGCGGGCATATTGCGTTTTTTGACTTCGTCGGTGATGTAGTACATATAGGGGGTGCTGCGCTGGATGGTGCGGTTGAAATAGGCGCTGTTTTGGGCGAATTTGCTTTCGTGGCTGCGCACCAGCCCTGAATTGACTTCTTGCATGCGGAAGTTTTTGCGCAGGTTGTCCCACACGCTGCCGCCTGATAGGAAGGTGGCGATGGGGTTTTTGCTGAACGGGGTGTTTTGCAGTTGCATCATTGCCGCGCCCGTTTGGGCTGGTTTGTAGGTTTCGCCGTGCGCTAGGGTGGGGAGGATGAACAGGCTGCTGACGGCTAGGGCAATGTTTTTTATGGTTTTCATATTGACGGGAGGGGGCTCGTGCGAAAAAATAGGTTCGCATCGTAATGATATTAGCGTGTTGTATCAAGCTAAGTGCTTGGCTTTAAAAGGTAAATATGTGCTTTACGGGGTTAAGAGCCTATATTCATCACTCTCATAGGTATCTTATGCCCTAAAAACGCGGCTACCGCGTTAAAAATGCTGGCAAGGTGTCCAACCTTGCTGCGCTTTTTGCCTTGTATCCACGCTTTTATGTCATAAAATCTACCTATGAAAATAATGAATACAGGTTCTAAAGATAATGAATTCGCGGAATTTATGCGCTTGGTTGGCGGGGGATGGCTTGGGGCGGTTTGTGTGGCAGGAGGAGTGGGGGTTTTTTCAGGCTGCCTTGGGGGAGCGGGTGTGGCGGGATGTGTTGTGTTTGGGCGACGGCGGGCGTTTGGCGGCGGCGGGGGTGAAGGCGTTGCCTGCGTTTTCAGGCTGCCTTGATGCGGTGTTGCAATGCGATGCGTTGCCTGCGGATGTGGTGGCTTCGGCGGGGCGCTTGCCTTGGCGCGACGAGTCGTTTGATTGCGTGCTTGCGCCGCATTTGCCCGATGGCGACGCGCCGCTGTTGTTGGCGTTGGCGGAGTTGTTTCGGGTGGTGCAGCCGCTGGGGGCGGTGTTGGTTACAGGGTTGAATCCGCATTCGGTGTGGCGCTGGTGGCGGGACGAGGGCTTGCCTGACGTGCGCAACGGGGTGTCTTTTAACCGGCTGCGGCGCTTGGCGCGGATGGTGGGCTGGCAGGTGGGTGGCGGGCGGTTTATGGTGCATTTGCCGCCTGTGGGGCAGCCTGAAAATTGGCAGCTGGTGGAGACGGCGGGGCAGCTTTTGTGGGCGAGAAACGCGGCGGTGTATGGGGTGGTGTTGAGCAAGCGGGGGGGGTGCGGCTGGGGGGGGATGTGGAATGGGCGGGGGATTTTGAGGGAATGGTGTTGCAGGGGGTGTAAATGCGGGTTTCAGGCTGCTTTGATGTAAGTGGAGTAGGCAGACTGAAAAAGGGTTGGGCTTTGTGATTGGCATTTAGATTGGGCAGCCTGAAAACCAATCTATCTAACAAAAAACCGTTTGGCGCAATACCAAGCGGTTTTTGTTTTTCAGGCTGCCTTCGGGGGATTGCGCTGCTGAGGCAGCCTGAAACGGGATGCGCGATGGCGCGTCGGCGGCTCGTCGATATTTTGCCAACCAGCAAAGTCTTGTTGAGTACACCATTTGGCGGCGAGCCGTCGCCGTGCTATTTTCAGGCTGCCTTGGATGATGGTTTGAGGCAGCCTGAAAACGTGTAGCGATTGGGCAATGGGTATTTTGCGGGCAATGTTGCCATTTTTGGCAATGAGCCGTCGCCGTTCCATTTTGGGTTTCTGGCTGCCTAAGCGCGGGGGCAACGGTTCGGCAGCCTGAAACGCTGCCCCGCGTTCCTACGGCTTGCTGGCAAGCCGTGCGCTTGGTTGGAAAAAGCGTTTTCAGGCTGCCTTGGGCTGGCGTGAATGCTTGCATCTCAAATCTCAATGCTTGCGCCTACCCTACTCTATCTTGCAAAAAAACACGCGCTAGGGCTGCCCTTGGCGCGTGTTTGTGTTTACAGGGAGGCGTTTACAGCGCAACGCTTACGCGCTTATTTGCCCCACACTTCTTCGGCGATTTCGCGGATAAATTCCAGCTTGCGCCATTGCTCTTCTTCGGTGAGCACGTTGCCTTCTTCGGTGGAAGCGAAGCCGCATTGGGGGCTGAGGCAAAGCTGGTTAATATCAACGTATTGGGCGGCTTCTTGGATGCGGGCGATGATGTCTTGCTTGTTTTCCAATTCGCCTGTTTTGCTGGTTACCAAGCCGAGCACGACTTGCTGGTCTTTAATAAAACGCAGCGGTTTGAAATCGCCTGCGCGGTCGCTGTCGTATTCCAAATAAAAGCCGTCGATGTTGCAGCCGCCGAACAGAATTTCGGCAATCGGCTCGTAGCCGCCTGATGAGAACCATGTGGAGCGGAAGTTGCCGCGGCAAATGTGCATGGTGAGCGCCATGTCGGCGGGGGCGGCGGCGCGGATGTCGTTGAGCATTTGCACATAGCGGCGGGCGGTGGCATCTACGTCCACGCCTTGCGCGGCGTAGAGGGCGCGTTTTTCTTCGGAGCAGAATTCGCCCCATGAGGTGTCGTCGAGCTGCAAGATGCGGCAGCCTAGGTTGTAGAACGCTTGCACGGCTTGGATGTAAGCAGCGGTGAGGTCGGCGAAAAGCTGCTCTTGGTTATCGGCGTAAACGGGGGGCAGCTTGGGCTCGGCGGTGCGCACGCAGGTGATGAGGTGCAGCATGCTGGGCGAGGGGATGGTGAATTTAACGGGGTAGCCGTTTGCTTCGGCGTGCAGGCGTTTGTAGTGCTCCAAGAAAGGATGCACGTTAGGCCATTGAATTTTATCAATGATTTCTAGTGTAACGGGGCGGTGCATATGGGCTTTGAATTGAGTGCTGTATGTTTCGGTGTCGCGCAGTTCCACGCCAATCAGTTCAAACAGAAAATCCAAATGCCACCATGTGCGGCGGAATTCGCCATCGCTCACGGCGGGCAAGCCGATGGCTTTTTGTTTTTCTATGATTTTGTGGATTTCGGCATCTTCCACGGCGTGCATGGCTTCCATGCTGCATTCGCCGCACGCGCATTGGTGGCGGGCTTGTTTTAGGGCTTCGGGGCGTAAAAAGCTGCCGACGATGTCAAAACGATAGGGGGCGCGGGTGCGCGGGGTGGCGGTGGGGAACAGTTTGCTCATAGCATTTCCTTTGGTAGGGGTTAGTGAAACGTGAGATGCGGGGAGTATAGCAGTTTCAGGCTGCCTTATGCTTTGAGGCAGTCTGAAAATGGGTTGAGCGGTTAGCTAGGCTTTGCAAACTGCGCCATCACTTGTAAACAGGAATTGCGCTCCGCCAAAGGCAGCCTAAAACCCATTTTCAAACCAGCGCACGGCTTGCAAGCAAGCCGTAGGGACGCGGGGTAGCGTTTCAGGCTGCCCAACCATCCCGCCCGCGTTGAGGCAGCCTGAAACCCAATCTATCCAGCAAAAAAAATCGTTTGGCTCAACACCAAGCCATTTTATTTTTTCAGGCTGCCCTATGACGCAGAGGCAGCCTGAAAAGCGTTAAACGATTAGCTAGATTTCGCAAACCATGCCATCGCTTGTAAACAAGAATTGCGCCTTACCAAAGACAGCCTGAAACCCCATTCCACCCAAATAAAACCACTCTCATTTTTCAGGCTGCCTCCATCCGCCCCGCACCCCAAAGGCAGCCTGAAAGCGCAAAAAATGCTATGATACGCCCCTTTCAATTCCCCCGAAAAATCAAGCCCATGATGGAAATAATAATGACAGCTCTGCGTTTTCTTTCTCAAAGCGTCAGCGGTCTTGCCGTTGCCTTTTTAGCCGCCTGCGCCTCGCATCACATCGCGCCCACCGTGCAAGAGCAGCCCCTGCCGCCCGTGTCAGGCGAAGCGGCGTTTTCGCATCCCAATATGCGCCCCGCGCAGTCGGCAGACCAAGCCCTGCAAACCTACGGCGTGTATGAAAGTGTGTTAGCCGCCGCCAAAAATGGCGACGACATCCAGCCCGCCCAATTTCTCGCCCAACAAGGGCAAAGCGCGATGGGCGAGAGCGTGCGCAACGAATGGCTCAAAAACCTTGCCAAACGCGGGCAAACCGCGCAATTTCAGCAGCAATACGCCCAGCTAGACCCCGCAGGGCGCAGCCAAGAAACGCGCTGTTATGCCAACCTGCTGGGCATGGAAAACGACAGCAAATTCATCAACGAGCTGGTTGAAGAAACAGGCAAACTGCCCGCAGGCTGCAACAGCTTATTGCAAGCGCGCGCCAGCCAGCTTAACCCCAGCCGCGCATGGCGACGCGTGCGCGGGCTGATTAGCGCAGGGCAAACCACCGATGCCGCCAACCTCGCCGCCGCGCTTGGCAGCCCGCTGGACAGCCCCACAGGCTTTGGTGCGCAAGAAAATTCCCTGCGCGATGTCATCGGCACAAACGCGCAAAAATCGCCCGACACCGCCGCCGCCCGCCTGCAACAGCTTTCAGGCAGCCTGAACAGCGAGCAATCGGGCTTCGCATGGGGCGTACTCGGTTTGGTGCACGCCAAAAATCTCAATATGGGCGGCGCATTGAGCTACTACCGCAACGCCGACCGCAACCAGCTTAACAGCGAACAATTTGAATGGTTTGCCCGTGCCGCGCTGCGCCAGCAAAATTGGACGGAGCTTGCCAACATCATCCAAACCATGCCGCCCAAATTGCAAAACGACCCCACATGGCAATACTGGCTCGCCCGCGCCCTAGCCGCGCAAGGCAAACGCAGCGAAGCGCAAGCCCTCTATCAAAAAGCCGCCACCAGCGGACGCAATTTCTATGCCGTGCTGGCGACCGAAGAACTGGGCGGCCGCGTTAATGCGCAAAACAACGCCCCCGCCGCGCAAGACAACCACATCGCCCAGCTGGGCAAAGACGGTGCAATCCAACGCGCCTTGCATCTTTTCCACACCAGCCAACAATCGGGCAACTGGAAAATGCGCCGTCAAGCGCAAAACGAATGGAAATACGCCACGCGCGGCATGAACGAAGGCACGCTCTTAACCGCTGCCCAGCTCGCGTCCAACCACCAGTTTTACGAAATGTCCATCCACAGCGCGGATAAAACCCACAACCTGCTCAACTACAACCTGCGCTATCCCACGCCCTTCCGCGAACTGGTTACCCAATACGGCAACGAAAACGGCGTGGACCCTGCATGGGTTTACGGCTTAATCCGCCAAGAAAGCCGTTTTGTGATGGGCGCGCAATCCAGCGTAGGCGCGCAAGGCTTGATGCAAGTGATGCCCGCCACCGCCAGCATGATTGCCCGCAAAATCGGCATGGACAACAGCGAGCTATACACCATGAACGGCAACATCCGCATGGGCACATGGTATATGGCAGACGCGCGCAACAGCCTGGGCAACAGCGACGTGCTCGCCACCGCAGGCTACAACGCCGGCCCTGGGCGCGCGCGCAAATGGCAAGGCGCCAGCATGGAAGGCGCCATCTACGCCGAAACCATCCCGTTTAACGAAACGCGCGATTATGTGAAAAAAGTGCTCACCAATTCGGTTTACTACGCCAGCATCTTGGGCGAACCCAAAACATCGTTGAAACAACGGCTGGGTATGATTCCCGCGCGGTAAATACGTTTTCAGGCTGCCTATTGAATCCACACCAATAGGCAGCCTGAAAACCCCTTCTATCCCATAAACATCCACCCACAAAGGACACCCCATGAAACTCTACATCTACGACCATTGCCCCTTTTGCGTACGCGCCCGTATGGCATTCGGGCTCACCCAAATCCCCGTGGAACTCATCCCCCTAGCCAACGACGACGAAACCACCCCCATCGGCTTAATCGGCGCAAAACAAGTGCCCATCCTGCAAAAATCCGACGGCAGCCACATGGGCGAAAGCCTAGACATCGTGCGCTACATCGCCGCCCAAGCCAACGCGCCCATCAACGAAACCATCCGCCCCAGCATCCAAGCATGGGCAGACAAAGTGGGCGAGTATTACAACCAGCTGCTGTTCCCCCGCAGCATCCAGCTTGGCTTGCCCGAATTTGCCACCCCATCCGCCGTGGTGTATTTCATCCGCAAAAAAGAAGCCCAAATCGGCACAGGCATCGCCCAAATGCTGGACAAAACGCCCGAGCTGCTCGCCCAAATCCACAACGATTTGCAAACGCTCGCCAGCCAAATCCACGGCGACACCCTTAACGGCAGCGATCTCAGCATGGAAGACATCCTGATCTTCCCCATACTGCGCAATCTCACTATGGTGCGCGGCATCCAGTTCCCCGCCGCCGTGCAAGACTACATCGTCAATATGGCGCAGCGCAGCCAAATCAATACTTACTTTGACCGCGCGTTGTGATGCGCCACAGCCTGTAAACAGAGGCAGCCTGAAAATGTATTTGGCAGGGCAAGCGCAAGTGCATACATATTGCTATTGCGATGGTTCAAGCTATTTTCAGGCTGCCTCATTATGGATAAACACAATCGGCAGCCTGAAACGCAATATGAAGCGGCAACGGCTCGTCGCCAACTGGTATGCAAAATAGTTTGACTGCTTGCCAAGATGCCCGCAAACCGCCAACGCACCATCGGTTGCAGATTTCACAACGGTTTCAGGCTGCCTACTACAAGCCGCAACAGAGGCAGCCTGAAAACCCATCCAACCCAATTTTCAGGCTGCCTCTAACCATCCCCCAAACACCATGCCCTACTCCACCAAATACAGCCGCAGCCTACACGCCCCCATCAGCCTCGGCACCACCTCCGACGACCGCTTTATGCCCAAAGGCTACCTTGCCGCCTTCGCCGCCAAAGACGCGCTGGTGCTCACCGAAAAGCTGGACGGGCAAAACAACTGCCTCAGCCGCCACGGCGTATTCGCCCGCTCCCACGCCGCGCCCACCCAGCATCCGTGGGACAAACCCCTGCTTGACCGCTGGCAGCGCATCAAACACGACCTCGGCGACCTAGAACTCTTTGGCGAAAACCTCTACGGCATCCACTCCATCGCCTACCGCCGCCTCGAATCCTACTTCTACCTATTCGCCGTGCGCCAAGGCGGACGCTGGCTCGGCTGGGACGAAGTGCAGTTCTACGCCGCCCTGTTTGACCTCCCCACCGTGCCCGAGCTGCCGATTACCCAGCCGCTGCGCGATGTGTACCGCGCCGATGCCAACGAAGACCGCCAGCTTGCCGACTGGCTCGCCGCCAACCTCGGCATGAGCTAGCTGGATTATGTGGAAACCGCAGGCGCACTCGGCGGCTACGACCCAAAAACAGGCGCGCCCTGCTGCGAAGGCTTGGTCATCCGCAACCGCGACGGCTTTGCCACCAACAACGGCAACTTGCCCGTGCAGCCCAACGAATTTGACAACCTGTTCAAACTCGTGCGCGCCAAACACGTCAAAACCGATGTGCATTGGACAAAAACATGGCAGCCCGCCACGCTGATTGACTACGACAAATACGGCTGGCACGGCTACCAATACCAAAGCAAACCATAAAGGCAGCCTGAAAATGAAACTGCGCTCCCTGCTCAATAACCTATTCCTCATCATCGTCTTTGGCGCGTTTGCCGTTTTCAGGCTGCTGCCCGTTATCAACCAGCAGCATTTAGTAAGCACCGCCGCCCACCACGAAACCGTGCAGGCAATGCCCTATTCGGAAAACTACCAAAGCATCCGAGGAAGCACGGATAGCAACACCCTTGTGATTTTTCAAGACGTGCAAGGCAAAACCCACACTGCCCAAGCCCGCGTTTCTGCCGACGAACAGGCGCAAATGCGCCGCCATATTCCCATCACCCGCGAATTTCTGATTACCCAAGACCATAGCGAAATCCTGCGCGACAAAGCCGCAGAAACCCTAGACATAACAGACTGGCTGATGATTGCCCTGCTGCCCGTTGCGCTGGTTATCCACATAAAAACCCGCGTATTGCCCGCGCCCATCGCCTCCAACGATATGCCCCCAGCCGCCCGATACCCGCTGCAATCCGCAGAAAACCCGCGCCGCGTGCTGCGGGGCAACATCATTACCCTGCTGGGCGTAACGCTGGCAGCCCTTGCGCTGGGCAGCATATCTGGCTTTCTCGCCCTGACCACATGGCAGGAAAAACAAACCTTTCAACATGCGCCCATCGCCCACGCCGCGCCACACGGCGCATTTCGCCAAGGCAGCCTGAAAACCTACGCCGTAGATTTGCGCTTCACTACCCAAAACGGCAAAACCATCACCATCGCCGATTATCCCGTCAGCCCGATGGAGCGCGACCAACTGAACGCAGGCAAAACCATCCCCGTGCAATATCTGCCCGACAACCCCGATGTGTTCCGCTTTTGGAAAGCAGGGCAAGACAACATGGCGTGGATTAGCACCGTTTTTTGCGCCATCTTGTTGGCGGTGTGGCTGCTTTTCCTGTGGGTGTTTATCCGCCATCCTTACCAACCGATGCAGCAAACGTAAAGGCAGCCTGAAAATCATCTTTCAGGCTGCCCATCCCAATCACACCAGCCCCAATCCAAATCATCCATCAGGAAACAACCATGTGGACATTCCCCCATTTCACCCCCAACCACGACCCCGACTGGCACGCGCTCACCGCCCGTTTTGACTGGCTTGCCGACATGGCTGCCGTGCCGCAAGATGCCGAATGGCACGGCGAAGGCGATGTGCTCACCCACACCAAAATGGTTGCCGACGCGCTTTTCAGGCTGCCCGAATACCAAGCCCTAGACGCGCAAGCCCAACACATCCTCTTCGCCGCCGCCCTGCTGCACGACGTGGAAAAACGCAGCACCACCACAACCAAAGAGCGCGATGGGCGCATCCGCATTGTCTCCCCCCGCCACGCCAAAAAAGGCGAGCACACCGCCCGCCAAATCCTCTACTGCGACCTAGCCGCCCCCTTTGCCGTGCGCGAAGCCGTCGCCAAACTGGTGCGCTGGCACGGGCTGCCGCTGTAGGCAATCAACAAACCCCAGCCCGAACACGCCGCCATCGCCGCCGCCCTGCAAGTGAACACCCAATGGCTCGCCATCCTCGCCAAAGCCGACGCACTCGGGCGCATCTGCCCCGACACCGCCGAGCTGCTGGACAAAATCGCCCTATTCCAAGCCCTGTGCGAAGAAAACCAAAGCTGGGGCACCACCTACCCCTTTTCAGGCTGCCACGCCCGCTACCACTATCTCAACCACCCCGAAAGCAGCCCCGATTACCAGCCCTACGACGATTTTTCCTGCACCGTCCACATGATGAGCGCGCTGCCCGGCAGCGGCAAAGACACCCACATCGCCCGCCATTTCCCCGATTTGCCCGTGCTCTCGCTCGACGACATCCGCCGCGCCCACCGCATCGACCCCGCCGACAAAAAAACCGCAGGGCGCGTGATACAGCTTGGCAAAGAACAAGCCCGCCAATACCTGCGCGACCAACAAGACTTCGTGTTCAACGCCACCAACCTCACCCGCGAGTTGCGCGGCAAATGGACGCAACTTTTCGCCGACTACCGCGCCCGCATCTGCATCAGCTACCTAGAAGTGCCGTGGCAACAGCTCCTGCGCCAAAACAAACAGCGCGAACACAGCGTCCCCGAAACCGTTATCCGCCGTCTGCTCAGCAAACTGGAAATCCCGTTTTACGACGAAGCGCACGAAGTGGAGTATTGCATTGGCGAGTAGGATAAGGCAGCCTGAAAACCAATAGGCAGCCTGAAAACAAAAAACGGTTTTCAGGCTGCCCTGCCCCATTCACCCCACAAAACCCAACCCGCCCCATGAAAACCCCGCTTATTCTCGCCATCGCCCTATTCGCCCTGCTCACCGCCATCGCCCTGCTCGCCAACTGGCACACCCAACGCCAAACCGCCGCCTATCTCTACGACAACGCCGCGCAAATCCCCGCGCAAAAAGCCGCCCTACTGCTGGGCACATCCCCCACCCTCGCCGACGGGCGCAGCAACCTCTACTTCACCTACCGCATCCGCGCCGCCGCCGAACTCTACCGCGCAGGCAAAGTGCGCTACATCATCGCCAGCGGCGACAACCGCAAACACGGCTACAACGAACCCGAAGCCATGAAAGCCGCCCTGATTGCCCAAGGCATCCCCGCCGAGCGCATCATCCCCGACTACGCAGGCATCCGCACGCTAGACTCCGTGCTGCGCGCCCGCAGCATTTTTGGGCAGCCAAGCTACATCGTCGTCTCGCAAAAATTCCACAACGAACGCGCCGTGTACCTCGCCCGCGCCCACGGCATCCGCGCCGTCGGCTACAACGCCGCCGACGTACACCTCTACGCCGGCGGCTTCAAAACCCGCGTGCGCGAATACGGCGCGCGCATGAAAATGTATCTGGACCTGCTCACCGGCAAACAGCCCAAACACGGCGGCGAAACCATCGCCCTGCCCGACTAGCTTTCAGGCTGCCTTCCCACACAAGGCAGCCTGAAACCTTGGTAAAGCCTCAGTAGGTCGGGCATTCATGCCCGACGTTTTAAATTTTTGGTGTATCTTAAAGATAAGTAGGTCAGCGTTTGTCGGGCATGAATGCCCGACCTACAAACTGAAAACCAATCGGCAGCCTGAAAACCGTTTTTTGATTTTCAGGCTGCCGTTTTCACTAAACTCAAACGAATGCCGCGCCCACGTCCTAACGTCCGCCCCACTCAAACTGCTGCTCGCGGCTGCCGTTGCAGGTGCGGATGGCGAGATAGCTTTCGGACGCATCCAAGCATTTGCCCGAATCGGCGCTGCGGATGCGCGCGCCGTCGCGATACCAGCGCTGATTGTCCCGGCCGTTGCAGGAAAACAGGATGACGCGGCTGCCGTCGCGGGTTTCGCCGCCGGCCACGTCGAGGCAGCGCTCGTTTTGGCGGATGGTGCCGCTCTTCGCATCCAAGCGGAACAACTGGTTCGCCTGCCCGTGGCAGCGGTGGCGAATCAGGCTGCGGCGGTCGTTGCCGTGGATGTCAAGGCATTCGCCGCGCTGGGTGCGAATCAGCCCGTCGGCATCGCGCTCGGTGCGGGGGCTGCGATGGCTTGGCCCACGCGTGTCTATCGTTATCTGCTCGGGCAGGTAAACGCCGCAGGCGGCCAGCAGCAGCGGCATCAGAACGGTTAAGATGGGTTTCATGTGTCTTCCTTTCGTCAAACAAGGGGTTTTCAGGCTGCCTTTGTTTCAGGCTGCCTCAATTTCAACTGTCTCACTCGGCAGGCGGCGGGCAGGGGCTGGTTGCCGTTCCGTGGCGCAGGCCGTATGCCTTGCCCCAGTCGCACAGCGTATAGAGCGCGGGCAGAAAGGTTTTGTCCTCCTCGCTCAGGCGGTATTCCACGCGCGGCGGCACTTCGGCGAACACTTCGCGCGCCACCAGGCCGTCCGCTTCCAGCTGGCGCAGCTGCTCGGTGAGCACCTTCGGGCTGATGCCGCCGAGCCGTTCCAGCAAATCGCGCGTGCGCCGCGCCCCGCCGCCCAAATGGTAAAGAATCAGGCATTTCCATTTGCCGCCCACCAGTTTCATCGTCAGTTCAATTGCCGAAAGCATGCTCCGTTAAGCTCCTATTTTGTTGGAAAACTTACCAAAAAGTGCGTAGAGCACCTTTTAGTGCGTTGTTTTTATTTGATTTTAAAAGCGTTAGTATAACGGTTTTCCACTCAGAAGGAAGCCATGATGCCGCTTAACGACCTGCTGCAAAACCGCCGCTCCACCCGCCGTTTCCGCCCCGACGCCCCCATCGACCGCGCCGAATTAAACGCGCTCATCAGCCAAGCTAACCGCGCCCCCAGCAGCAACAACGCCCAGCCGTGGCGCATTATGGTACTGACCGACCCCGTCCTGCGCCAGCGCCTGCTGCCCGAAGCCTACGGGCAGGAGCAAATCATCACCGCCTCCGCCGTGCTGGTGCTGTTGGGCGACCGCACAGCCTACCGCGAGCCGAACCTGCGCCGCATCCACCAGCAGGAGTTTGCAGACGGCTGCTTCGATGCAAACGTGCGCGATTTCCTGATTCAGGCTGCCGTGCAGTTTTACCAACCCTTCGATGAAACCAACACCCAGCGCAGCCTCGCGCTCGACTGCGGGCTGTGGGCGATGGCGTTTATGCTCGCCGCCGAAGCAGCCGGCTGGCAAACCGTGCCGATGACCGGCTACCGCCGCGACGGCCTGCACCGCGTGCTGAACCTGTCCGAACGTTATCTGGACGTGATGCTGATTGCCCTCGGCAAGGGCGCCGAGCGCGGACACCGCACGCTGCGGCAAGACGCAGCGGCGGTGTCGGCGTGGGACGGGCTGCCCGAATAAGGCGCCAAGGCAGCCTGCGCAGCGCAGCGTAGTGGCGGAGCCAAAACGGTTTGTGCTTTTTCAGGCTGCCGCAAGGCAACAATTTTTAATCCGCTATAAAAAAACGCTGGCGCACAACCAGCGTTTTCTGCCGTTTAGCTTTCGCCGCGCATCAGCTGCGCCGCATCCGCGTTAATCCCGCGCAACACCGCCGCAGGGTCGGCCGCCTGCGTAATCGGCCGCCCCATCACCAAATAGCTCGCGCCTGCGTTCAACGCATCCAGCGGGGTCATGATGCGCCGCTGGTCGTCCCGATTATGCGCCGTGTCCAAGCGAATCCCCGGCGTAACCAGCAAAAACGCGTCGCCCAACTGCTGCCGCAGCAGGCGCGCCTCTTGCGCCGAGCACACCACGCCATCCAGCCCCGACGACTGCGCCAGCTGCGCCCATTGCAACACCAGCGTTTCAGGCTGCCGATTCAAACCAATCTCGCGCAAATCCTCCGCCGTCATGCTGGTGAGCACCGTTACGCCAATCAGTTTCGGGCGATACGCGCAATTTGCCACCGCCTCTGCCGCCGCTTCCATCATGCGCCGCCCGCCCGAAGCGTGCATATCCACCAGCCACACGCCCATCTCCGCCGCCACTTTGCACGCATGGGCCACCGTGTTGGGAATATCATGGTATTTCAAATCCAAAAACAGCTTAAAGCCTTGGTTGATGAGCTTTTCTGCCAGCGAACGCCCCGTTGCGGTAAACAATTCCTTGCCGATTTTTAACTGGCACAATTCGGGCGACAAGCGGCGCACAAACGCCAAGGTTTCGGCTTCGTTAGCAAAATCCAGCGCCACAATCACAGGCGTGGGCTGGGTGGAAAGCGGGTAATCGGTCATCAAAGGGTTCATGGCGCGGCCTCGTTTGGGTAAAAAAGGTTATTTTACACGTTTTAACACGGTTTCTCGCAAACCCGTGTTTTCAGGCTGCCCAACGGTTTTGCGTATCAAGTTGATTATCTATTCGTTTGTAAAGATTGCTTTTTTTCTCTACAATGTTTATTGCCTTTTACACTCTAAAGAATAAGGAAAATTTATGAACAGCTTGCGAACTCTTTCTGCTTTGGTATTAGCGGGGCTGCTGGCAGCGTGCGGTCAATCGGAAGACGTGCCGACATCAAGCGGCGGGGACAGCAGCGGTCATTCCGCCGCCAACCAAGGCTATAAAAAAGCCAACAAAAAAGCCAAATTGGACGACCTGGAAAACGCCGATTTGCAAGCCATTCAAGATATTTTCGCCGCTTCCAACATCAGCAACATGGAAGTGCGCCAAAACGCTAAAAATTGGAGCTACAAAGCAGGCTTTGAACCCAGTTGCAGCGCCTACCAATCGTTTTACAATTCCCAACGCCTGCTGTATGCAGACACCGCCCCGCAAATCCAAGCCTTAAAATTGCAAACCGCTTTGGGTAAAGGCTTGGTGGAAACCCTTGCCCCTGCGCTGGAAAAAATCGCCGATGCTTCCGACCAAATGGTGCTGCTGGATTGGGACGCTTGCGGCACAGCCGAATTTGCGAAAAAACTCGCGCCCGCCGCCGCGCAAATGGCAGAAGCCAACCGCGTTTACGCCAAAGCCATCGTGCAATACAGCGACGCAATGAAAGCACACGATATGTTTACCCTAGCCGATGAAACCTCGGTGTTGCACACCGCCACCGACACCGAAAAAGCGTTGAAATATTTGCAAGGGCAGCCTGAAAAAGGCGACGCATCTCCCGCCCCCGCCCAATAATCAAAAGGCAGCCTGAAAACGGTATTTCTCGTTTTCAGGCTGCCTTTTTATTCCCATGATTGCATGGAGTAGACCGCAAACATTCCATGCGCCCCCACCGCACACACCATGACATGACACACCACACCCACGCATGGGCAAACATCCCCACCCTTGCCCAAATCCAAAGCCACCTTGCCGCGCATCCCGATAGCCGACACCTTATCTTCTGCCTGCCCGCCAACCACGTTATCCCCCAATGGCAGGCAGCGGCTCCATCGCAACACGCCCTCGCCCAAGCATGGCAAGAAGCCACCCGCTGCTTGGCGCACGATGCCGTGAACTACATCCGCCAATGGCAGCCTGAAACCGACCTGTGGCTGCTGCCGCCCTACGCCGCCCGCCATCTGCACGAACACTTCCCCCAGCCCGAAAACATCATCTGGCACACTCCGCCCGTCGCCCAACAGCCCGCGCCGCCGCGCCAAGCATGGCAACAGCCCCCCACAAGGCAGTCTGAAACAAATACAACCGCCCAGCCCCACGTTCTCATCATCGGCGCAGGCATCGCAGGCGCAGCCACCGCCCACGAATGCGCCACCCGCGGCGCGCGCGTAACCGTGCTAGAAGCCCACGCCCCTGCCCAAGCCGCATCAGGCAACCGGCAAGGGCTGCTCTACGCCAAAATCTCCCCCCACCCCACCGCCCAAACCGAGCTCCTGCTCGCAGGCTACGGCTACACCCGCCGCCTGCTGCAACGCCTGCTCCCCATGCAGCAAAGCTGGGGAGCAAGCGGCGTGCTGCATCTCAACCACAACCCAAGCGAAACCCAGCGCAACGCGCAGCTCGCCCAAAACCAGCATTATCAACACCTCTACCGCCCCGTCTCCCCCGCCCAAGCCAGCCAAATCGCAGGCATCCCCATCGCCCAAAGTGGCTTATATTGGCAACACGGCGCATGGCTCAACCCGCCCGCGCTTATCCACGCCCTACTGCGCCACCCCAACATCACCCTCCACCCCCACACCAAAGCCCAAAGCATCCACCACAGCGGCAACCAATGGCACGTCCACACCCCCAACGGCATCTTTTCAGGCAGCCACATCGTCTTCTGCACAGGCGCAGACAACGCCCACACCCCCATCATCCAACACTATCCCTTCCAAATCATCCGCGGGCAAACCAGCATCGCCCCCGCCACAAAAGGCAGCCTGAAACTGAAAACCGCCCTATCCGCCGCCTCCTACATCTCCCCCGCATGGCAAGGCGAACACTGCTACGGCGCCACCTTCGCCCCCAACAACCCCAGCCGAGATTGGCACGCCGAAGACGAAGCCCGCAACCGCCAAGCCCTCGCCCAACTTTCCCCCTACCTCGCCCAACAGTTTGCCGATTACTACGCCGCCCATCCCATTAGGCAGCCTGAAAACGAATGCAGCGAGTTTCGGCAAAACGTAAACGAACCAAGCCACGACTATTTAGGCAGCCTGAAAACCCAAAGGCAGCCTGAAAACGAGTACAACAAATTTCCACGCAATCAAACCCCATGTAAACCCAATCAAGCCCAAGCCCAGCTATTAAGGCAGCCTGAAAACGAACGCAACGAGTTCCCACAAAAAGGACACACCGCTACCCGCTGCGACTGCCACGACCACCTCCCCGCCGTCGGCGCAATCAGCAACCCCACCGCCCTACGCACCACCTACGCCGCCTACGCCCTAGACAAAAACTACCGCATCGCCACCCCCTGCCCCTATCTGCCCAACGCCTACGCCAACACCGCACACGGCAGCCGTGGGCTCGCCACCCCCCTTTGCGCCGCCGAAATCGCCGCCCAAATCTGCCACACCCCCCGCCCCCTCTCCGAACGCCTACGCCAAGCCCTCAACCCCAACCGCCTAATTATTCGTCAAATCATCCGCAGCAAAACCAACCCTCAGCCCCAACCATGACCCAATACTTCCTGCTCAACACCAACCTTGCCCACCACCCCCAAGACCACCGCTTTATGCTAGACAACCACGTCGCCGCCGCCTTTGAAGACGGCTACAAAGAAAAAATCACCCGCATCAGCCAAGGCGATTACGTCTTCCTCTACGCATCAAAGTGCGGCATCGTCGCCTACGGACGCGCCGACGGCAACGTACAACAAACCGACCACCTCGGCATCTCCAACCAAACGTACTACCAAAAATTAGCCCCCTTTTTCATCCTAGAACACATCCCCCTACCCGCCAGCGAAATCAAAGCCGCGCTCGGACGTTCCATCGCCTTCGTGCAAACCCTCATCCGCCTTGCCGATGGTGAAAAACTGCTGGCGCATCTACAAACTAGACAACAAAAGGGATAAACCCATCAGGCTTATCCCTTGCTTGGCGATTTTCAGGCTGCCTATTTGCCCAGCCTATATTGCATTGGCTTAACGATTGCCACTTGCCAATTTTGTCAGCATCGCTTGGTCAATATAAATCAAATTCACATTGGTGCGCGCAATCAACACATAGCCTTGCTGCTGCATAAACGCCGTCATGCGCTCGCCCTCGCCCGAAGCAAAATGCTCCGATGGTTCAAGCTGCACAAACAACGGTCGCCAGCGCGCAAAATCAATATCTTTGGCAATATCCAAATCTTTGCCTTCCACATCAATCGACAACAGCAAAATCTTTTTGTCCGCTGGAATATGGTTTTCAAACAAGCGATTGGGGCGCATCGCCGCCACTTGCACGCTGTTTTTAATCCCCACCTGCCCGCCATGCCAAATTTCAATAAATTCTTTGTGCAGCGATGAAAGCTCGTGATGATTGGAAACGAATAATTCCACCGTTTCCACGTCTTCGTTGGTGATGGCGGCGTGGATAATCTGGT
The DNA here is from genome assembly GCF_016623605.1 of Kingella bonacorsii. Taxonomy (NCBI): domain Bacteria; kingdom Pseudomonadati; phylum Pseudomonadota; class Betaproteobacteria; order Neisseriales; family Neisseriaceae; genus Kingella; species Kingella bonacorsii. The sequence goes on from NZ_JAEHNZ010000001.1 coordinate 790,532, forward strand.
CAGCGGGGCGGCCTTTTTGCAAATCGGGCAGCAACGCAGGATTGGCTTCAACCAAAATACCCGTCATGCCCGTGCAAATATGCAGCAAATAGGTGTTATTGCCCGCAAAGGCGTGATTCCCACCGATTTCAACATACACATAATCCGCCCAATTCCCGATATGCCCTTGTGTTTGCAGGACGCGGGCGATAGAAAAAATGATTAAATCTTCGCCACATTGCCCGTAATGCTGTTCCAGCATGGAAGGAATGGTGGCGCTTTTGATGTCGGCTTCAAGTGTGCGCTGATAAACAAATGGATTGGGAAACAACATGGCAATCTCCTATGAGGTTGAACAAATGGAATACTCCGTGGGCATTATAGGGCTTTTTCAATGATTTAGCTGCCCTCTGCCTGCTTTTGCCCCTAAGCCATCGCATCGCAAACCCATTTTCAGGCTGCCTCTACCCCAAATCACCCCCTTGTTCAAAAGAATACCACCCCATGCTCAACACCTCCGCCCTACTCCTATCCAGCATCATTTGGTCGCTGCTGTGGATGATTTTTGTCGCAATCAGCGTGCGCCATTTCCCGTGGACGATGGCACACGACTACCCGCCCGATATGCAACAAGCCACCGCCCTGCCCGCGCCCTGCCCCGCGCAAAAAAGGCACGCCGCGCTATTTACCGCGCTGGCGTTCACGCTGCTGTTTGCCTTTGTCATCGCCACCACGCTGCTGGCTTACGCAGAGCGCAGCGCATCGTTTGCCACCGTGCTTTGCCATCTGTGGCTAATGGGCATGGCGTGGAATGCGGTGGATTTGCTGCTGGTGGACTGGCTGCTGATTTGCACGCTCGCCTCGCCGCTGTTTATTTTCCCCAACACCACGCATTGCGCGGGCAGGCGCGATTTTCGTTTCCACTTTGTCGGCTTTGTAAAAGGCTGCATTGCCATGAGCGCCATCAGCGGCGTGCTGGCGGTTTTAACCTTTGGCTTAATGCACCTTACGCAGTAAACAGAGGCAGCCTGAAAACTTGGTACAAGCCAGTAGCGCGGGGTTTGTCCGCCAAATGTCGGCGAACTGCCAACGCGCCATTTTGAGTTTCAGGCTGCCTCACTCTTGCCCAACCCTGCTCCACAAAAAACAGCCGCTCAACAATCAGCGGCTGTCCATTTTGCTTACTCTCTACTCAGCAAACTCATCCAACATATCCATACTCGGCACAAAAAACAGCGTGCCCGTGTGCGCGGTGCTGAAATCCAAAATACGGTCATAATTGCTCTCTGGGTTGCCGATAAACATATTGTCCAGCATCTTTTTCACCGTGCTAAACGTGCGGGCGTAGGCGATAAAATATGTGCCCATTTCGTTTGCCCCCGCACGTCCAAACGGCATATTGTCGCGCACCACCTTAAACTCATCGCCCACATTCGCCAGCGCAATATGCGAATTGGCGGGCTTGGCATCATCGTCCATTTCAATATCGTCTTGCTTGCTGCGCCCAATCACTTTCTCTTGCTCGGCAACAGGCAGCTTGCGCCATGCGTTCATATCGTGCAGGTATTTTTGCACAAACAAATAGCTGCCGCCCTGATAGGCGGCGTCTTCCTCGCCAATAATTGCAAAATGCGCGCGCTCGGCGGGGTCGTGCGGGTTTTCCGTGCCATCTACAAAGCCCAAGATGGAACGCCCATCCCAATAGCGAAAGCCGTGCACTTCTTCCGCGCAGTCCGCCGCAGGTGTGAGCAAATCGGTGAGCACCGCCGCCATATCGTATAACACGCTTTGCTGCTCGGCGCGCAAATGCAGATGCACATCGCCGCGCGTGGCAACGGCGGTGTGTTTCGCGCCTTTAATCGGGGCGAACTCGGCTAATTCGCGCGGCAGCGGCTTGGGCAAATCCAAGCGTTGCCATGCGCCGTGGCTGATGCCCAGCACCACGCTGGCTTTTTGCTGCGGGAAACGGTTGGTGGCGGAATTGTTTAAATTGCCCACCAGCGCGCACAAGCGTTTGAATGCAGGGGCAACATCCATGCCGTCTTTGAAATTCCACACCATAAAAATGGTGTTTTCGTTCGGTTCATCGGTTACTTTTTGAGATTGAATATCAGTCATTTTTATCCTATTTTTCAGTTATTTGCGGTTTGCCGCGCGATTATAAGGGTGGGGAAAAGGGAATGCAAATAAGGCAGCCTGAAACGCTAAAACCATCGTTTCAGGCTGCCTTATTATTCGCCATCATCCCCCCAACACCACCCCGCCGCGCACTTGCTCCGCCACCCGCGCAAACACCGCCAGCACAATCTCGCCCCACGCCTGAATATCCGCTTCATCGGTATAAAGCAATTGCTTGTTCACCACCATCCACGGGCGATCGCTTTCCACTTCATCGCGCCAAATTGGCAAAAACAACGCCCGCTGCGAACGCGCCAGTTGCTGCTCCGAGTCGCTCAAATGGCTCAATTGGTTCATATCCCACGCCACCGCCTTTTTATACGCCGTGCGGTTTTGCGCCAAAATGCACTGTTGCAACGGCTCATCGGCATAATCAAACACATACAACGCGCCCCATTCGCCCGCTTGTGGCAACTCGGCATCGGGCGCGCGCAAAAAGGCGTATAGCGAAAAATTGCCGCCAATGTAGTCCTGCCACGGATATTTGTCCGTTTTAATCATCAAATGCAGCACTTGGCTGCCGATGCGCTGCTGTCAGCAAGGATAGGAGCGTTTGTTGCGCTCAAAGCCGCGCTCGCTCATGGTGGTGTTCACCGCCGCAGCGATGTGTTTGTAAAAAGTTTTGCTGTTCATGTTGGTTCTCCTTTTGAGGCAGCCTGAAAACGCTCAAACCCAGTTTCAGGCTGCCTTCATTCCCCGCGCGGCTTAATCCGCAATCAACTGCCGTTCGCTTTCAAACACCTGCACCGTGTATTTGCAGCCCTTTTTATCCGCGCTCACGCACGAAGTCATCAGCGGCACAAGCTGATAGTTGCCCGCCTGCGCGGCATAAAAGCCAAACATCGGCGAAGCATCTTCCGCCGTATCGGCTTTGAGCGTTGCGCCGTCTTGCTGCAACGACAAATCCAAATTGCTGCATTCATCCGCGCAGTCGGCAAAAAAGGCGTAGTGCTTGCCCGCCGCCAGTTTCACATTATGGCTGGCGCTTGCGCCCAGCGTGAGATGGCTGGTTTTGTGTAGCAATTCGTTGGCTTCTTTGTCCACCGAGTGAATTTCCATGCGGTTGATAAAGGGCGCTTTTTCTGCCCAAGTGGGCGCGGCTTTGTTAAACGAACACGCCGCCAAGCTGGTTGCCAGCGCGAAAAATAAAGCAATACGCAACATGAGTGCTTCCTTATCAATAGGCAAAACGGCGTTTCAGGCTGCCGTTTCGCGCGCCAAAATCATTGCATCGCCGTAGCTAAAAAAACGATATTCCTGCGCAACCGCATGGCGATACACCGCGCGGATTTTATCGCAGCCTGAAAACGCCGACACCAGCATCAGCAGCGTGGATTTGGGCAGGTGGAAATTGGTAATCAAGCGGTCAATCACTCGGAATTGAAAACCGGGGGTGATAAAAATATCCGTGTCGTCCTGCCCCGCTTTCAGGCTGCCTGAACGCGCGGCGGATTCAATCGCCCGCAGCGAAGTGGTGCCCACCGACCACACTTTGCTGCCGCGCTGTTTGGCAGCGGCGATTTTGGCAACCGTGTCGGCGGGCACGTCAAACCATTCGCTGTGCATTTTGTGTTCGGCGATGTTGTCCACGCGCACGGGCTGGAATGTGCCCGCGCCCACGTGCAGCGTTACCTCGGCAAACTCCACGCCCTTGGCTTTCAGGCTGCCCAACAGCGCGTCGGTAAAGTGCAAACCTGCGGTGGGCGCGGCGACTGCGCCTTGAAATTTGGCGTACACGGTTTGATAACGCTCGTCGTCCGCCGCATCAGCCGCGCGCACGATATACGGCGGCAGCGGCAATTTGCCGTGCTGTTCCAACAGCTCATACACGGTTTGCTCGCCCGCAAACTGGATTTTGAACAGCTCATCGGCGCGTTCCAGCATGGTGGCGTGGATGCTGCCGTCAAAAATCAACTCCGCGCCTGCCTTGGGCGATTTGGACGAACGAATGTGCGCCAGCGCAGTATGCGCGTCCAACACGCGCTCAATCAGCGCTTCAATTTTGCCGCCGCTGGCTTTTTGCCCAAACAGCCGCGCGCGCATCACTTTGGTATTGTTGAACACCAGCACATCGCCTGCGTTGATGTAGGCGGGCAAATCGGCGAATTGTTTGTCGGCAAATGGCGCATCGGGCAGCGCGACCAGTAGGCGGCTGTTGCCACGCGTGGCGGGTGGGTTTTGCGCAATCAGATGCTCGGGGAGGATGAAGTCAAAATCGGAAAGTTGCATGGTGGGGGTATTGGGGAACGGGGAAGGGGCGGGATTATACGCGGGTTGGGGATTGTTTTCAGGCTGCCTTTGGGGGCGGGTTACGCGGTGGGATGAAGCAGCCTGAAAACGAATGAAGTGGGTTTCTGCGAAACCAAAACAACAGGGCAAAATAGAACTTTCAGGCTACCTATCCCCCATCCAAATAAGGATACAACCCCTCGCGCGCATCTTGATGCACAAAAATATCCCCGTGGTGCAGCTCCATGCCCATGCCGTGATACAGGCATTTTTGCCGTTTGTCGGGGAACAGCCCACCGCCCATGTAGCCAAAGTGAACGGTGCGTTTGTGCGCGGCGGCGTTTTGCAACGCTTGCGCAGCGGCTTCGGTTTCGTGCGGCTCGGGGTGGTCGTTAGACGAAAGAAACGGCAGCATGATGTCGCGCAGGGTGCGTTTGCGCGGCTCAATCAGAACGCGATAGCTGCGGCAGTAGTCGTTGTAGAGCAGGCGGTCGCCCTGCTGGGTTACAATAAATTGGTAATGCCCGCCGCTGCCTGAAAACTGGCTGATTTGCGCGGGGGTGTAGTCGCCACCTGCGTGAGCGGTAAGCGGGAGGGCGAGCAGGCAAATTAGCGGAAATAAGTGGCGCATGGGAACTCCGTTTGGGCTGGGCGGGAGGTCGTTTTCAGGCTGCCTTTTGGGGCAGGGGAATAGTTTAGGCAGCCTGAAAACCACCACTTCGGATTTTTCAGACTGCCTCTTCCCATCAATCAGCATTATTTCTTAAACGCCGCCGCATCCTTCACCGAGCGGAAAATCGCGTTCAAATTGTGGTCTAGCACATCTTCCACCAGCTGCGGGGTTTCTTCGTTGAGCATGGTTTGCAAATCATACGACAGCATGGCGAGTTTTTTCTGCAAGGCTTGGCGCACCATGCCCGCCACGGCGTTGCTTAAATGCGGCAGCAGCTTATCGCGGATGCCTTGCATCAATTCTTGCTCGGATAGCACGCGCACGCGGCGGGTGGAAGGCAAATCGGGCAATTCGTACACATGCACCGCCACATCGGGCAGCGCAACGGGCGCATCGTTTTTCAGGCTGCCTAAACTGGCGGAGGCGGCTTCGGCGGCGGATTCGCCGGCTGTGCTTTTGAGCAGCACGGTTTTGGTTTCGTGCGCGTAGCGGCGCGTGCGCTCGCTTTGCAGCGCGGTTTGCGCGGCAAGCCAGTCTTCTTGAATCAGCACGTCCACTTCGGTGTCGGTGATGCTGTCGCGCCAGTTGTGCTCCGCTACGCTTTGGCTCAAATATTCGCGGTAGGCGGCATCCAGCTCTTTGTCGCCAAAGGGGCGCAGCTCGTTGGTGTTGGGATAGATGTCGGACAAATCGCGCAGGTTGTGCTCGCGCTCGCTGGGCAGCGTGATGGTGATGTCGGGGAACGAGGCGCGATCGTTGGCATGGTCGGTTTCTTGGCGACTGCGCAGCGCGTTGAGATTGCGCTCCCAATCGTTGTCGCTCAGGGCGGGCGTTTGCGGCGCGGGGGCGGGGCGAAAATCGTTGTCTTCGCTTAATGTGAAAACCATGTCGGAAGCAAACGGGTTGTTTTGATTCATTCTGGGCGTGTCCATAAAAAGGGGTTTTGCTACAATACCGCTTTTTTGCCGAAAAGCGAGACAAAATGGAAGATTTGGAACAGCGTTTGGATTATTTGGAAGAAACCAATGATATGCTGCTGATGCAAAATCGTGTGTTGGCGGCGGCGTTGCAGGGCTTTTTGCGTGCCATGCCGCCGGAGATGGCGGAAAACATCGTGGAATCCGTTCAGGCTGCTTTTGAAGACGAAGTGGCGGAGTTGGGTTACAGCAACAGCGTTCACGCCGATTTGTTTCAAGAAGCGGTGGATGCGTTTTTCCGCGATAAGCGGTAGTTAAGACGGCAAATTTTACCCGATTTTGCCAAACGGCTGTTGGCTTTCATCAGCCTGAGGCAGTCTTGCCCCTTTGTCCAAATCTTTGATTGGGGAACAAAGGGGTATGCCGCAGCGCAACGCGCAAGGCTAAAAACACAATAATTTAGCGAAGCTAAAAAATTTATGACCCAAGACAAAACCGTATCGCTCTACACCGACGGCGCATGCAAAGGCAACCCCGGCAAAGGCGGCTGGGGCGTGCTGATGCGCTATGGCAGCCACGAAAAAGAATTGTTCGGCGGCGAAGCGCACACCACCAACAACCGCATGGAGCTCACCGCCATCATCCAAGGGCTTGCCGCGCTCAAACGCCCCTGCGCCGTGGTCATTTACACCGACTCGCAATATGTGAAAAACGGCATGGAAAAATGGATACACGGCTGGAAAAAAAACGGCTGGAAAACCGCATCCAAGCAACCCGTTAAAAACGAAGACCTTTGGCAACAGCTAGACCGGCTCGCCGCGCAACACCAAATCCAATGGCAATGGGTGCGCGGACACGCAGGGCACGCCGAAAACGAACGCGCCGATGCGCTTGCCAACCAAGGCGTAGCCAGCGTTGAGCCTTAAAACTGATTGTGTTTTGACGCACAACAGGCAGCCTGAAAACCAATACGACTCAAAACACCGCCCCACCCCACTATGCGAACCCATTACGACAACCTGCAAATCCCCCGCGATGCCGATGAGCAAACCATCCGCCAAGCCTATCGCCGCCTATCCAAGCAATACCACCCCGATTTAAACCCCAGCGAAGATGCCAGCCGCATCATGCAGCTCATCAACCGCGCCTACGCAGTCCTGTCCGACCCCGAACAACGCGCCGAACACGACCGCTGGATACAACAGCAGGAAACTCTCCGCATCCCCCAACAGCCCACGCTGCGGTGGCAATCTGCCCCGCAACCCCAAAGGCAGCCTGAAAACGAATGCAGCGCGTCCAACACCGCCGCCCCCGCACCCAAAACATCCAAGCAAAAACTGTGGCAGCCCCTCTTCATCATCGCCTGCTGCGCCCTTGTCGCCCTGTTTTTTTGGCAACTGAACAGCTACCTCAAAACCCAAGCCGCCGAAGAAGAAACCCACGCAACGCAGCCTGAAACCGCCGGCACCGCCCCAGCCGATGCAACGCAGCCTGAAAACGAAGCGCCCGCCGTTGCCGCCCCCCTGCCGGCACCGGCCAACGAAGCCACCCCCAGCAACTACGTTCGCCCCAGCACCGCGCCCAACGGCGAGCCCTTCCCCAGCACATCAGGCTATGTGAAAAACTACCCCTACACCCGCAGCACCACCAAGCAGCTCACCATCTTCGTGGACAACATCCGCAACACCTCCGACGTATTCGCCGAGCTACACCAAGCCAACGCCCCCCAACCCCTGCGCACCTTCTTTATTGAAGAGCGCAGCCAGCTCCCGCTCACCGCGCTGGAAGCAGGCAGCTACACCATCCGCTATGTGCAGCTGGACACCGGCGAAACCGTTACCAGCGAAACCATCGCCCTATCCGACAACCAAAAAGAAGCCACCGTTTATTTGCAGCGCGCCAAAGAATAGGCAGCCTGAAAACTGCATACGCCCTGCCGCACAACACAAAGGCAGCCTGAAAACGCATTCCACACGTTTTCAGGCTGCCTATTGTTGTTTACAGGATTACGCCACTTGCGCGTCAAACCCCGCATCGTCCACCGCTTCCGCCAGCGCGGCGGGGTTGGTTTGCGCGGCATCGTATTCCACAACGGCTTTTGCGCCCGCCAAATCCACATCAGCGCGGCTCACGCCCGCAATGCCCGTTAACACGCGGGTTACGCTGTTCACACAGCCGTTGCACGTCATGCCTTGAATGTTTAGGGTGGTGGTTGCCATGATTTATCCTTTCGTGGATGAGTTGGAAAGTGCGCAATATAACGGTTTACCCCGTGGTAAAGTCAAGGGGGATGGCGTATGAGGGTTTATTTAGCCGCTTTTCCTAGCCACTGCACGCAGGGTTGAGACAACTTGCGAAGTGAAAACAGCATGAAAAGACGTTTTCAGGCTGCCTTTAATGCGAAAATAAAACAAATGAGGCAGCCTGAAAAAGGAATCTCGTATGAAAAAGAAAAAAATCAGCACGCATTACCTAGAACAATTTTTAAGCTGGCTTATGGAAGCCATGCACCCCGATTTGGCGCAATTTGAAGGGCTCAATCTGGCTAATCGCGCCAGCGTGCGGCAACTGGTCAATGGCTATTTAAATACCGCGCTTTGATGAGCTTTCGCCCGGCGAGCAATTTCGCGTGAAAGAAAGTTTGCGCTACGGCATGGTGATGTAGTCGGAAGCAACATTGCAAAATTGCTTCCTGCAAACCAATTGCACCTTCGCCTTGCCACGCGGCATCACAGCGCGGGAAATTTATCAGCAAATTTGGGCAGATTTGTTTCACGGCGAAGCGTGTGATGTGGGCGATTTGGCAACGTATGAAGCGCTGCCGTATGATGATTTTGTGATTAAAGCGTAACTGAGGCAGCCTGAAGTCCCTCCCCCCATTTTCAGGCTGCCTTTATCCCCCAATTCATTTACAATCCGCCCGTTTTCAATAACCATTCTCAATCATCATGACCACACTCACCATCGGCAAAGACCCCGTGCAAATCACCCTCAGCGGGCACACCATGGGTTCGGACTACACCATCAAATACATCAACTAGGCAGACTGCACGCCCCAGCCCGCGCCCGAAACGCTCAAAGCCGCCATTGATGCCCGCTTGCAGCAAGTCAATGACGAAATGTCCACCTACATCCCCAGCTCCCACATCAGCCGCATCAACCAACTGCGCGACACCGAAAGCTACACCCCCCTGCCGCGCGACTTCGCCCATGTTTTTCAGGCTGCCCTACGCATCAACCGCATCACGCAAGGCGGGCTGGACGTTACCCTAGGCGCTCTGGTGAACGCATGGGGCTTCGGGCCTGAGCCGCGCGGCGCATTACCCGACGCAGAAGAAACCGCCCGCCGCGCCGCCGCCGTGGGCATGGATAAATTTGAACTGCAACAGCAAGGCGATGCAACGCTGCTGCGCAAAAAACACCCCGATTTGTATCTGGATTTATCGTCCATCGCCAAAGGCTTTGGCGTGGATGCCGTGGCGCAAGTGTTGGAAGACGCAGGCATCCCTGATTATTTGGTGGAAATCGGCGGCGAAATACGCAGCGCAGGCAAAAGCCCCGCGGGCGAGCCGTGGCGCATCGCCATTGAACACCCCGAGCCGCCGCACCATCCGCATCTAATCATCGCCCTGCCGCATCACGGCTTGGCAACATCGGGCGGCTACCGCAATTTCCGCCAAGACGAAAACGGCGACACGCACACGCATTTAATCAACCCGCGCACGCTGAAACCCGTGCACAACAGCATCGCCTCGCTGTCGGTGATTGCCCGCACCAGCATGGAAGCAGACGGCTTGGCAACGGGCCTGACCACATTGGGCGCGGCAGACGCATTGGCTTTGGCGCGGCAAGAGCATTTGGCCGTTTGCATCATTGAGCGGCGGGACGGCGCGCTGCACACGGCCTACACAGACGAATTCGCAGCGTTTATCCAGCCAAAATAAACACTTACCCCATCAGCCCTGCCGACGCGCAGGGCTTTTTGTTGCGCCAATTCCACACCAAAACAAATAAAAACAATTTCTATTTAACAAATTAACGATTGTACGAATAATTTTCATTTATTGTAAAGAAATGATAATTTATAATGCGCGCCGTTTTTATTAACGCCAATAACCTTTTATTTAATAAGGAAATATATGAGTAACACCAAAAAATTCAGCCAGAAGGCATTGGTGCTGCACACTGCTGCGGCACTTTTTGCTATGTCTGCCCACGCCGTGCCTTACCAACAAGGTTCCAGCGCCATCGCCACCGTTGATGCGGGCGAGCGCGTGGAAAAAAACCACCGACATCACCGCCGCGAAAAAGCGCGACGGCTCCATCAACAAAAAACCCGCTGTCGGCTCATCCGAAACCGATTTCAACCGCGCCGGCAATCCCGTGCGGATTATCTGGTATGGCAACCCGAAAGATAACGACAGCAAAATCGCGCAAACCGGCGCGCTGAACAACGGCTTTATCCACGGCAAAGTAAACGTGGAAGCCACCCGTACCACCAGCAAAAGCGAAAAAGGCTCAACCATTGATGCCAACGGCATGGCAAACGCGATTGACGCTTTGGGCTGGACACCGCACACCAACCCCAACAGCGTGGAATATTCGCTCACTGGCGGCATTGTGAACAACGGCATCGCCGAGGGCGAAGCCAAGCTGCAAGGCGGCTTGGGCGGCGTGCACGGCAAAGTGCAAAGTTTTGCCACCGCCAACGACATTTTGCTGGCCACTATCACCGATTTCGGCAAAGACAGCATCGGCGGCGCAAGCGGCGCGTCAGGTAGCAAATCATCCGGCAGCGCAGCCATCAATAACAACGACGACGAGCTGGACGACGACGATTTGGACGATTTGCTGATTGACGACGGCAGCACGCCCCGTCCGCCCAAAGACACCAGCCAAACCGATATGTATGGCAAAGACCTGAATGTGCGCATCGCCAAAGTGGAAAACACCGGCACGCTTTCAGGCAGCCTGAACGCGCAGGCATTCCAAGGCATTAAAAACCGCCAGCCGAATAAATTCGTGCCCATGTTCTACGATGTAACGCCCGTTGCCTCGGGCAACGGCGTGTCGCTGGCGACTTATGTGGACACACCCGACCGCTACACCTTCTCGCAAGAGAAAGAAAACACGCTGTATATGGGCAGCCTGAAAAACAGCGGCGACATCAGCGGCGAAGCGGAAGTGCGCGGCGGCGCGAACGTAACGCACACCTACACCAAAACCAAAGCCGTGGGCAACGGCGTGTCGCTGATGGCAGACTCGGGCCGCAACGCCAAACACGGCACCACCGTTACCTTGGGCGCGGTAGAAAACAGCGGACGCATTTCAGGCAGCCTGAAACAGGTTTCCGGCAACACGTCCAGCAACAATTCCGTGTTCATCCAAGGCACCGCCGAAGCCCTATCCAGCGGCAACGGCATTTCGGTGTTGGCGTATGCCGAAAACGCGCAAATCCCCAAAATCTACGCCTCTTTGGGCGAAGCCAACGGCAACACCATCACCGGCTTGAACAACACCGGGCGCATTTCGGGCGAAGCCCACATTCGCGCGAGCGACGGCGCGGGCGACCGCAGCATCAATATCGCCGCCACAGGCAACGGCGTGTCGTTGCACAACAACCGCAAAGTATCCGGCCCCGTTAGCTGGTCGGGCTGGGGTCAAAAACCGCTTGCCACCCAGCTGCGCCTGTATGGCGTGAACAACATGGGCATGATTACCGGCAATCTGGAAGCGCAACCCGGCGTGTTATACAACGCCGCCAAACGCGGCACGGAAATCCCCGATATGCCCGTGGTGCCGCTGTTGACCGACAAAGACAACGTTCAATTAACCGACAAAGGCAACACCACCCCCGCCAAACCCGATAACGCGCAAAACAGCGGCTACGGCGGCATTTTGAACAGCAACAACCACCGCGCAGGCTTGGATGTGCGCGGCAGCGGCAGCGGCATTTCCGTGTTCAGCTCCAACGGTCATATTTTGGATTTGGAAGCCAGAAAACCGGACGAATTGCCGCAACAGCTCGGCACGGTTTACAACCAAGGCGTGGTGAGCGGTTACGCCAAAATTTACCACGGCTATGAAAACGACAGCGGATACAGTAACGGCTACAACGTGGTCGGCGCAGGCACAGGTATCTTCACCGATACCAAACTGTCGCACAGCATCACCAACACAGGGGTGATTTCAGGCAGCCACGCCGCGATTCTGACCCCGGGCGGCAAAAACGATGCGTATAGCTACCGCAACCCGTTGCCGGTGCACACTTACGGCACCGACAAGCTGAAAAACTACGGCTTGATGGCGGGCACCCTGATTGCAGGCGTGTACCGCTCCGAAGGCGGCAACAGCCAAACGCCGACTTATGGCTACTTCGATTCGTCGCTGGTTACGCAATACAACCAAAAAGACCCGCTGGAAAACTTGGGCACCAAGGTTTACCTGAACCGAGGTTACGACTATCAGGAAATTGAAGTGGCAGACCCATGGCTGGTCAGCGGCAAACGCAAAAAACTCGTCCCCGTCCGCAACGGCAAAGAAGAGCTGATTGAACGCGTTGAAGTGGGCGCGGGCGGCAAAGTGTCCATTCCCGCCGACGGCCATACCAAAGAGTTTGACATTATCAACGGCGCAGTAGATGCCTCAGGCAAAGACAGCAGCTACACCGCAACGAACGATTTGGCAGGCAAAATCGTCAACGGCGCGGGCGTGGATAAAGGCGCGTTGGTTGCCAACCAAAACATCAAACTGGACAACAGCATTGTGAACGGCTATGCCCATGCGCTGTATCTGGCGGACGGCGCGGCCGTGAACGCCAACGACACCACGTTCAACGCCAACGGCTTCCGCGTTAACCGCAACCCCTTGGCGGTGCGCGGCGATACGGGCAAAAACGTGCTGGATATTTCAGGCAGCAGCGTTATCAACGGCAACATGAACTTTGGCGACGGCGACGACAGCCTGACAATTGCCGACGAACACGTTCGCATGAACGGCCGCACCGTTGATTTGGGCGCGGGCGAAAACACGTTTAACTTGGGTCGCGCCAACAACGCAGGCCGCTCTAACCGCGGCAAACGGGAAACCCCTGCGGGAGCGATTGTGGTGAATTACGATGTGCTGGGCGCGACCAATGTAAACGTGAACCGCAATGCGCTGATTGCGTCTGACGTGAACATGCGCGACACCAACAAACTGGCGGTGGCAAGCAATGCGCAGCTGACCTACCAAGCAGACGGCGAAACGCAACACGCGCTGTACAACGCCAACGGCGGCACGCTCACGCTGGATGTGCAAGGCAAAGTGCAAGTGGCTTCGTCGGGCCGCAGCGATACGCCGAGCAAATTGAGCTTTGGCCGCGATGTGGACGACGGTTTGTCGGAAGACCCCAACGCGCCCGCCACCACCAGCCCCAATGTGGTGAGCAGCGATGTGCGTAACCCCAACCCTGTGATTGAGCGTTTGATTCGCAAACCTGCGACACCAACACCAACACCAACACCAACGCCCACTCCAACCCCTACTCCGACACCAGCGCCGACACCTGTTCCCGTTGTGCCTACCCCAACGCCAACCCCCACTCCAACGCCCACACCCGTTCCGCAGCCATCACAAACTGCGTTTGACCGCGTGAACGCGCTGGCATACATCAGCGCGTACAGAGATGCGTTCAACAGCGCGGACAACGCGGCGTTAAACGGCAAAGACCCGTTTGCCAACACCGTGGCGCAAGGCACGGCGCAAACGCAAGCCTTGGCAATCCGCGATTACTTGGTGCAAGCCGTGGACAAAAACATCTACGGCGCGGTGCCTGCCGCCGCCTTGGCAAACCACCAAGACACGCGCAGCGAAGTGTTGGACAACAACGCGCGCCTGCTGCCGCGCGGCACGGTGTATACCAGCGTGTCCGGTCGCGCCACGCAAAACAACGCGTTAAACGGCATTGCCGACCACGCGCGTGATACCACCTTGGGCGCAGGCGTAAGCTACGGCGTTACCGACAGCTTCACCGTTGGCGCAGCCGTGAGCGGCGGCCGTGAAAAATTGGACGGCGAGCTCAACAGCAAGCTCAAAGGCAACGCGGTGTTCGGCAGCGTGTTTGCGGTGAAAGGCTTTGGCGATTTCACGCTCACAGGCGGCGCGGCTTATGGCAGAAGCAGCCTGAAAGGTAGCCGCAACATCAGCAACGGCTATGACAGCGGCTCATACGATGCGCGTATCAAACCCTCGGTCGCCAGCGTGTTTGCCGAAGGAAAATACGCCTTCCGCTTGAACGACGCGATTAGCTACGAACCCAAAGTGATGCTGGCATACAACCGCGTGCGCACCGACAGCGTGTCTGAAAACGGCGTGGGCGGCTTGCAAGTGTCCGGCCGCAGCTTCAACACCGTTGATGCGGGCATCGGCCAAGATTTGCGCTTCACCCACCAGCTGCCGGCGGGCAAATTGTCTGCCAAAGTGTCGCTGGACTACATCCACACCTCCGGTCAGAAAGACTTGACCGCACGCTTTAACGGTGCACAAAACGGCTTTGCGATTCGCACCGCGAAAAACAAATCCACTGTGCGCGCGGGCGTGGGCGCGGAATACGAATCGGTGGGCGGCTTGGTGCTTCGCGCCGGTCTTGCCGACAGCATCCGCAAATCGCGCAGCGACTGGCAAGCCAACTTCGGCGTGGGCTTGAAGTTCTAACCATAGCTGACAGCCAATAAACAAGGCAGCCTGAAAATGGATTTCTCCGTTTTCAGGCTGCCTTTTTATATCGGAAAAACAAGCTGTCGTTTACCGGCAGACCGGGCAGGATGCCCGACCTGCTTGGGTTGCAACCTTTGCCAAGCCCCAACGGCAGCCTGAAAAACAAAAACCGTTTGCGGTCGCGCCAAACGGTTTTCTGTTGGATGGATGGGGTTTCAGGCTGCCCTGCCCTATGCAGCTTTCAGGTCATACAGGCGGGCGATGCCTTCGCGATTATGCTGATTGGGGCGGCGGCGAAACACGGCGGCGGCTTCTTTATATTGCCGTTTGATGTCTTCCATAGCGGGTTTCCTTAACCTAAGGCAGCCTGAAATTCAATCCAAAGGCAGCCTGAAAACGGGCAAAGCAGGTTTCAGGCTGCCTTTCTTTGGCTGGGCGCAAATGTTATTTCGCTTTGCCCGCGGGTTCTTTCGCGCTCAAATCGGCGGCTTCGTTGAGCAAATCGACAAATTCGTTCACCGTGCCGTATTCGTCTTTTTTAACGGTTCGGGCAAGGGCGATGATGTCTTGCCAGCCCATTTTGCCGTTGTATTGGCCGCCGTGCAGCTGTTGCCCGTAGGCGGCCGCGGCAACGGCAAGGCGTGTGGCGGAAGAGGCTTGGGCGAGGGGCTGGCTTTGCGCGGCGACGGGCTGTTGCAGCAGGATGCTGTGTTTGCCGTTGGGGTTTTTATAGCGCAGTTTCACGAATGCGTATTCTTTCAGGCTGTCCGAACGGGGCGGGGCGGCTTGGTAGCGCGATTCGTCGAGCCAGCCTTGTTTGCCGGCGGGGATGATTTCGTAAAGGGCGGTTACGCTGTGCCCTGCGCCGATGTCGCCCGCGTCCACTTTGTCGTTGTTGAAGTCTTCTTGTTTGAGCATGCGGTTTTCATAGCCCACCAAGCGGTATTCTTTCACGGTGGCGGGGTTGAATTCCACTTGGATTTTCACGTCTTGGGCAACGGTGGCCAGGGTGGACGAGAGCTGGCGCTGCAACACTTTTTTGGCTTCGGTTTCGTTGTCGATGTAGCTGTAATTGCCATCGCCCGCATCGGCAAGCTGTTCCATCAGCTGCTCGTTGTAATTGCCCGTGCCAAAGCCCAGCGTGGTGAGCGAGATGCCTGCCTTGCGTTTTTCGGCAACGGTGTCTTTCAGAGTATTGAAATCGGTGATGCCGACGTTGAAATCGCCGTCGGTTGCCAGCAGGATGCGGTTGATGCCGTTTTTAATGTAGGCTTTTTGCGCTTGGGCGTATGCCATTTGCAGGGCTTGTTCGCCCGCGGTTGAGCCGCCTGCTTCCAGTTGGTTGATGGCTTGCAGGATGGTGTCTTTGTCTTTGCCCGATGTGGGCGGCAGCACCAGTTTTTCGTTGCTGGCATAGGTAATCAGGGTAACTTTGTCTTCGGCGCGCAGGCGCTTGGTCAGGATGCGCAGCGTTTTTTTCACCAGCGGCAGCTTGTCTTGCGCCTGCATGCTGCCTGAAACGTCCACCAGAAACACCAGGTTGGCGGGCGGCAATGCGCTGCTGCGGATTTCTTTGGCTTTAATGGCGATTTTGATGAGCTTGGCATCGGCTTGCCACGGCGAATCGATGGTTTCGGTGTACACGGCAAAGGGTTTGCCGTCGCTGGGCGGGGCGTAGCCGTAGTCAAAATAGTTAATCAGCTCTTCAATCCGCACGGCATGGGCGGGCGGCAGGCGGTTGTCGTTTAAAAAGCGGCGCGCATTGGCATAGCTGCCGGTGTCTACATCGATGCTGAATGTGGACACGGGGTTTCGGGCAACGGCTTGCACGGGGTTGGATTCAATCTTGCCGTATTTTTCGGTGTTTTGCGGCAGGCTCGGGGCGGGTGCGATGCGGGCGGTTTTTTCCAGCGCGGCATAGGCGGGCGCGCCTGCGTATTCTTTCACCGCGGCGGCATTGCTGCGTTCAAACATGATGAATTTGTCGGCGGGGGTTTCGTATGAAATGGCGGGACGCGCGGCGGTTTTGTGCGCGGCGGGCGGATGCGTGCCGCAGGCGGTGAGTAACAGGGCGGCGGCGATGTTCAGGCTGATAAGCGTGCGTTTCATGATGGGAACTCCGTGTGGTAAAAAAAGGAGGCGGCAGCCTGAAACGGGATGGGGTTTTCAGGCTGCATTTTGTCGGGTTTTGCAACCCAACCTACGCTTGCTTTTGAGTTCAGAAACTGCGTGCGTCGCAGGGCGACATAAATTCTAGTTATGCACCAGGATACATTGATAACCAACGCAATAGGTGTGGTAATCCTCAACCTCAATGTTGTAGACCGTGGTGCGGTAGCGGCG
Source organism: Kingella bonacorsii (assembly GCF_016623605.1). NCBI lineage: Bacteria > Pseudomonadati > Pseudomonadota > Betaproteobacteria > Neisseriales > Neisseriaceae > Kingella > Kingella bonacorsii. The sequence goes on from NZ_JAEHNZ010000001.1 coordinate 807,548, forward strand.
GTAATGCCGTTGTCCGTCCTCATCCACATACAGCAGGTTCTCGTCGTTCGGCATATCCATCAAATCCCATGTCGGACTATGCCGCGATTCTTCATTCAGCACCATATCATAATTTTCTCCCTGATCCGACTGCTCCCAGCCGTAAGCCAGATTGGTCTGCTGTATCCAAGCCTGGTCGGTATCGCGGTAGGCATACAGCGGGCGGTAATCCTCCACCACGCAATAATCGTTTTCAAGACCCAGAACTACATCGCCGCGCTCAAGCTGGTCGGCGCGCTTCCACACCGGCTGTTCGTACAGCCGCATTTCGTAGGGCGTGTGCTTAAATGCCCACAGGGCTTCGTATCTCGCCCTGCCTTCATCCCCGGCAAACACGTCTTCGCCGTCGTCGTAATCGCAGCCCTTCCAATAGGCACCGAGCTTACCGAATTTGGGATGCTCAAGAATCAGGTTGGTAACCACGCCGTACACGCAGAACGGGTGGTTCGGAGTAGCGACCAGGGTTGCCCCCCTCCCATTTCGGTTAGGAAAACAAGAAAAATTCAACATTACCACTTCCTTGTCTTCGTAGCGGAAGGTGTTCACCACCCGTTTGGGCACGGCCTCGCCGATGCCGTTTTCCGGCCGCGACATCACCCAATCGCCTACCTTCAGTTCGTCTATCGGCGTCCAGCCTTCTTCCGTTTCCACCAAGGTGCCCTTCATAAAGCAGCCCATGCCGGAGGACAGGGCGTTTTCTTTGGCCTGTTTGTAGATAAATTCGTGCATTGCATCTCCCGAAAGATTGTTTTTCAAGGCATCCGCCTTGAAGTTGTTAAAGGATTTCGCCGATACTACGGCATGTAAGCTAGCCCGCTACCCCATGCAGGCTACGCTTGCTGCTTTTTGTTGAGGTGGGCAAGACGAGCTGCGCTCACCTGATAACGTCATATTAATCCATTTAGTGACATTCGTAATTCTTCACTACCTAATGTACCACAGGAATAGCAGTAGGTCGGGCATTGATGCCCGACATTGCGAGCGGGGTTGTCGGGCATCAATGCCCGACCTACGGCTAAAAGGCAGCCTGAAACAGGAAAATCCCCCCTTTTCAGGCTGCCTTTTAAACGTTTATTCCGCCAAATCCCGACACAGCTGCACCGCTTCATCCAGCCGCTCCACGCCGTAAATCTGCAGATTGGGAAACTCTTTGGCGTTGCGCGGCAGGTTGGCTTTGGGCACGATGGCGCGTTGGAAGCCGAGCTTTTCCGCCTCTTTCAGCCGCTCCTGCCCGCGCGAGACGGGGCGCACTTCGCCGCTGAGACCAATCTCACCGAACACCACCATTTTCTCGGGCAGCGGTTTGTTGCGGAAGCTCGATACCATCGCCAGTATCACCGCCAAATCGGAGGCCGGCTCGCCGATTTTCACGCCGCCGACGGCGTTGAGGAACACGTCTTGGTCAAAGCAGGCGATGCCGGCATGGCGGTTGAGCACCGCCAGCAGCATGGCAAGGCGGTTTTGCTCCAAGCCGACGCTCAAACGCTTGGGCGTGAAGCCGTGCGCATCGTCCACCAGCGCTTGGATTTCCACCAGAAGCGGGCGGCTGCCTTCCTGCGTTACCAGCACGCAGGAGCCGGCCACGTCGTCGCGGTAGCTCGCCAGAAAGATGGCGGAGGGGTTGGACACGCCTTTCAGGCCCTGCTCGGTCATGGCGAACACGCCCAGCTCGTTCGCCGCGCCGAAGCGGTTTTTGATGGCGCGTATCATGCGGTAGTTGGAATGCTGGTCGCCCTCAAAATAGAGCACGGTGTCCACCATGTGTTCCAGCACGCGCGGGCCGGCGATGGCGCCGTCTTTGGTAACGTGGCCGACGAAAATCATGGCGATACCCATCTGCTTGGCGATGCGGGTGAACTGTGCGGCGCACTCGCGCACCTGCGACACGCTGCCGGGCGCGGACGTGATTTGGTCGGAATACATGGTTTGGATGGAATCGATGACCACCAGCGCGGGCTGGTGCTGCTTTAAGGCAGCCTGAACCGCCTCCAAGCGGATTTCCGCCAGCAGGTTGATGCCCTCGCTGTGCAGCCCCAGCCGCTGCGCGCGCAGGGCGACCTGCTGCGCCGATTCCTCGCCCGACACATACAGCACCTTGCGGCTCTGCGCCATTTTGGCAACGGTTTGCAGCAGCAGGGTGGATTTGCCGATGCCGGGGTCGCCGCCCAGCAGAATCACCGCGCCGTCCACCAGCCCGCCGCCGAGCACGCGGTCCAGCTCGCCCATGCCGGTGGGCTGGCGCGGCACTTCCACCGCGCTCACTTGCGACAAATCCACCACTTGCGCGCTGTCTGCCGCCCACGATTGGAAACGGGCGTTTTTCGGCTCGGGCGCGGCGATGTCTTCTTGCAGGGTGTTCCACTCGCCGCAATGCGGGCATTTGCCCTGCCATTTGGGCACGGTGCCGCCGCATTCGGTGCAGCGGTAAAGGGTTTTGGGGGCTTTTGCCATGGAGATTCCTTGTTTTTTGGGTTTTAGGCTGCCTTGGGGGGCGGGCGGATAGGCAGCCTGAAAAGGGTTGGGGGCGGTTTCAGGCTGCCTTTGGGTGATTGACAGGGCGTTCAGGCTGAAACCTTTGCAGCCCCAAGGCAGCCTGAAAACCGAAATGGCGCGGCAACGGCTGGCGTATTCAATAAGGTGTTGCCGCTTGGCATGCTGTCGGCGAGCCGACGACGCGCCATCGTTTGCAGGTTTGGCAACGTTTTCAGGCTGCCTCTGATGCCGTCTGCAAGGCAGCCTGAAACGCCGCCCCGCCTATTGCGAACGCGCGGGGCTGTTTGGCGCATGGGCGCCGCCCGTGCCGGTCATAATCGTGCCTTTAAAATCCAGCGGCACCACGACCACGTTGCCTTTTTCGCCCATTCTAATCAGCGCTTCCAGCGTTTTCTCGGCGAGGATTTTGTCGTCCAGCGACTGCGAGCGCACGCGGTTTTCTTCGGCTTCGGTTTTGGCGATTTCCAGCTTGTTGATGGCAACCTGCTTGCGGTTTTCCGAATCGGCAATCATGCGGATGGATTCTTGGATTTTCTCGTCGGGCAGCAGGTTGGAAATGGTTACACGGCTCACGATAAAGGTGTCGGGGTCGTTGGCATCCAAGTCTTTTTGCAGATTGGTGCGGATGATGTTTTCCAATTCGTTGCGTTTGGAATTGATGGCGAGCGCTTCAAAGCGGGAAACTGCGTCGGCGGAAACGGATTTTGCCTGTTTTTCCACCAGCATATAGGCGGGGATGTAGATTTTGCTGTTTTGCTCGTAGCCGTTCATATTGGAATATTTGGCGGCAATCATCGGCACTTTCATCGGGTTGACGGAATATTGGATTTCAAAATCCAAATCGCGCAGGGAGATGTTTTCTTTGGTGGTGGGGCGCAAATCTTGCAGCTGCACGGGGATTTCTTTGACGGTGTATTTGTCGATGCGGCTGGTGAAGGTGGTGTGCCAGCCCACATTGGCGGGCTCGTCGTTGATTTTACCGTTGAAGGTGCGCACCACGCCCACCTGCCCTGTGTCAATGCGGGCGAAGGGGCGGATGAAAATCAGCAGCAGCACGGCAATCAGCGCAATGGTGCCGAGCAACAGGGCTTTTCCTGCTTTGGCGGAGCTTACGGCGGGTTTAGGGGCGGGGGTATTCACAGTTTTCTCCTGCAAAATGGTTGGCAAACGGTCTGATTGTAAACGAAGCGGCAGCCTGAAAACCACCACTTCGGGCTTTTCAGGCTGCCTTTGATGTGTTACCCCAGGCAGCCTGAAAGGGCAAAACGGTTTTCAGGCTGCCTCAGTGATGCCGCAAGTTATTCGGGAACGGTTTCGGTGTAAGGCACGCGGCTGTCAATCAATGCCAGCGTTTCCTCGCCGCTGTGCGATTTCACATATTGCTCCACTTCGGCTTTGGCTTTGGGCGCGTTGGGCAGATAGGCGGTTTCAATCTCGGATAGTTTGCCGTCAAAATTGCGGCGGGTCAGCTCGTTGGCATCGTTGCCGCTTTGCTTGGCTTGCGCGGATTTGGCGAGCACATAAGCCGCAAATGGGCTTTTGGGCACGCCATGCCCTTGCATATACATCAGCGCGAGCGAATACAAAGCAGGCGCGTTGTTGCCCTTGGCGGCTTGGCGGTACCAATAAGCGGCGGTGTCGTAGTTTTGGTCGGTGCCCTGCCCTAAATCATATAAACGACCGAGTTTGTAGCGCACGGCGTTGTTGCCCGCTTTAGCGGCGATTTGGTAATACGGCAAGGCTTGGGCGAAGGCCTGCATGCTTTCGTCGTAGCAGAAGCCCGCGTTGGCGGCGTTGGCGGCATCTTTATGCAAGCCGTACACTTTTTCCAGATTGCGGCAGGCATGGTTGGCATCTTTGGGCACGCCGTCTCTGCCGTCCAAATACGCCATCGCGGCTTCGCTCAGGGCTTGGGCGTTGTTTTGGTCGGCGGATTTGTTGAGCCAAAAAATGGCGTTTTGCCACTCGCCCGCATCGGCATAAAACTTGCCCACGGTGTATTGCGCTTCGGCATCGCCCGACAACGCGCTTTGGAACGCGCCAAAATCATTGAGCAAGATGTTGTAATCAGCGTGTTGCGCGTTCAGCCACGAATTGCCCATAAACGCGCCCGCGCCCAAAATGCCCACAAGGGCGAGAACGGCAATGGTTTTGCCTGAATCGTTTGCTGCCATAATGTATTCCTTCTGTTTCTAATGAATTGAACGCGCAGCATTTTAACATATCTTTTCAGATGCCCCTATTTTCGGGCAGCCTTGGCGCGTTTCTGTGTGTTTAAAGATACAAAGGCAGCCTGAAAACGCGGTTGTGTTATAATCCTTTCTTTTCAAAGGACAAAACGATGGCAACTAAACCCAAACCCCGCGCCAATGGGCAGCAAGAATCGCTGATTAGCAATCTGAACCACAAGCGCGAAAACCTGAAACACACCAGCATTTTGCGCGGTAATCTGCTGAAAATTTCCATTATCTTTTTGCTGTGCGCCAGCTTGTTTAACGTGATTATGATGTTGAAACGGTAAACGACAATCGGCAGCCTGAAACGGCGTTTAGCCGTTCTGCGCACCGCCCGCCATGTGGCAAACAAAAAACAGCACGTTTTGCGCGTGCTGTTTTTGCGTTTTCAGGCCGCCTATTTTTTCTTGGCGTGTTTCAGCGAGTCAATCGCCACCGCCATCACGATAATCGCGCCTTTTATGATGTATTGCCAATAGGGGCTCACGCCGATGTAGCTCAAACCGTAGTTAATCAGCGTGAAAATCACCACGCCCATCACCACGCCAATCACCGTGCCCACGCCGCCGCTAAACGACACGCCGCCGATCACACACGCGGCAATCGCGTCCATTTCATACATAAAACCCAAGTTGTTGGTTGCCGAGCCGATGCGCCCCGCTTCCAGCAAGCCGCCGAATGCGTAGAACACGCCCGACAGCGTGTAAACGCCAAGTAAATTGAGCGTTACGTTCACGCCTGACACCCGCGCCGCTTCGGGGTTGCCACCGATGGCAAACAGGTTTTTACCAAAGCGGGTTTTGTTCCAAATAACCCACATCAAGCCAATCGCCACCAGCGCATACACCGTAATATACGACAAGCGAAAGCCACCGAGGCGGAAAAAGCCTTGCGTGAACTGCGAATAGCTTTCGGTAAAACCCGCAATCGGCGCAGAGCCAACGTGGTCGTAATACAGCGAGTTGATGCCGTAGATAATCAGCATGGTGCCCAGCGTGGCGATAAACGGCGTTACGTTCAACACGGTTACGATGATGCCGTTCACTAAGCCAATCACCGCGCCAATGGCGGCCACCAGCAAAATCACCAGCGGAATCGGCACTTCGCCCAAATTGGGGAACACTTTGTTGACATTGTCCACCGATTGCAGCAGCGTGGCGGAAACCACCGCCGCCAGCCCCACTTGCCGCCCCACGGATAAATCCGTGCCTTGCGTAACAATCAGCCCCGCCACGCCCAGCGCGATAATCACGCGCACGGAAGACTGGGTGAGAATATTGCTGAAATTGGTGAGGCTTAAAAAGCTGGTGTCTTTGGAGACAATCACAGCCAGCAAAATCAGCAGCACAAAATACAGCGCATAGTTTTTAAATAGCTCAAAGGCTTGGTTGGAAGCGGTACTCATATTGGGTTTCCTTTGGGGGATGGTTTTTCAGGCTGCCTTGCGCGGTATCGCGGGGTTTCAGGCTGCCTGTGAAGTTTTAATTAGGTTGAACGACTATCTAAACAGCGATGCGGGCAACTGCTCATTTGGCTTTTTCAGGCTGCCTATCGGCTCTGCCATCGCCTGATTAAGGCAGCCTGAAAAACGGTTTACAGATACTTCGCCGATAGCTGCAAAATCTCTTCTTGGCTGGTTTGGGCGGTTTCCACAATACCCGCCACGCGCCCCGCGCTCATCACAAGAATGCGGTCGGTGATGCCAAGCAATTCGGGCATTTCGGATGAAATCATAATCACCGCTTTGCCCCGCGCCGCCAAATCGTTAATCAGTTGATAAATTTCAAATTTCGCGCCGATGTCAATGCCGCGAGTGGGCTCGTCTAGCATCAAAATCTCGGGGCTGGTGAGCAGCCAACGCCCCAAAATCACTTTTTGCTGATTGCCGCCCGATAGCGAGCCGATGCGCGTTTTGTGCGCGGGGGTTTTCACGCGCATGGCATCAATCACCCATTGCGTGTCTTCTTTCATTTTTTTATTGTTTAAAAAGCCCGATTTTTCGTAGCCGCGAATGTTGGAAATCAACGAATTGAAGCTGATGTCTAGCCCGCCAAAAATGCCCGTGCTGCGCCGTTCTTCGGTTACCAGCGCAAAGCCGTTTTTAATCGCATCCACGGGCGAATGGTTGTCCACCAGCTTGCCATGCACGCGCACTTCGCCGCCTTGTTTTTCGCGGATGCCAAACAGCGTTTCCACAATATCGGTGCGTTTTGCGCCCACCAAGCCGCCAATGCCCAGCACTTCGCCTTGGCGCAATTCAAAGCTCACATCTTGGATGGAAGGCTGGTTTTTCGCGGTTAAATGGCTCACTTGCAACACCACTTCACCGGGCGTGTTGGTTTTTTCGGGGAAGCGTTGCGTTAAGCTGCGCCCCACCATTTTGGCGACCAGTTCGTCCATATTGGTTTGCGCCACGGCGAGTGTGTCTATCCATTTGCCGTCGCGCAAAATGGTGATTTCATCGCAAATTTTGAAAATTTCTTCCATTTTGTGCGAAATATAGATGATGCCGCAGCCGCGTTGTTTCAGTTTTTCAATGATTTTAAATAGATGGGCGACTTCTTTTTCTGACAGCGATGAAGTCGGCTCGTCCATGATGACGATTTTGGCGTTATACGAAAAAGCCTTGGCGATTTCTATCATCTGCATTTCGGAAACGGATAGCTTTGCCACTTTTTCGCGCGGGTTGATTTGGATGTCCAGCTCGTCAAAAATCGCTTTGGTGTCGGCAAACATTTTGGCTGTGTCTACAAACAAGCCTTTGGTGGGATAACGCCCCAGCCATAAATTGTCCATCACGGTAAGCTGTTTCACCAAATTCAGCTCTTGATGCACCATGGAAATGCCGTTTTCCAAGGCTTCTTTTGCGCTGCTGAAATTGACTTCCTTGCCCAAAAATTGAATGCTGCCCGAATCTTTGGCGTAAATGCCGAACAGGCATTTGAGCAGCGTGGATTTGCCTGCGCCGTTTTCGCCCATCAGCGCGTGCACCGAATGGGCTTTTACGGTGAGGTTCACGCCATCGAGCGCTTTCACGCCGGGAAAGGCTTTGTGCACATCGCTCATGGTGAGCAGGATTTCGTTTTCAGGCTGCGTTTGGGGTTGAGGCGAAGCGGTCATGTTTTCGGTCTCGTTGATTGGTGTGCGGTTGGGTCGGGCGTTTCAGGCTGCCTGATTGTTGCCGTTATTTAAGGCAGCCTGAAAACGGTTTGCAAAGACATTGCATCCGTCTCCCCGTTTTCAGGCTGCCTATTTAATACGCAGTAAGCGTTTATTTCACGAATTTATCCAAATTGGTTTTGTCCACGCCCACATAAGGCACGCGGATGATGCTGTTTTCCAGCTTCAAGGCAGGGTTTTGTTTCGGGTCTTTGCCGTTTGCCAAATCCACCGCCAGCGCGTAAATCGCTTTGGCTTGCGTGTCGCCGTCGTTCAACACTGTGCCCGCCAGCGTGTCGGCTTTAATCATTTGCAATGCCTCAGGCAGCGCGTCCACGCCGAAGGTGGGCAACACTTTGCCTTGCGCTTTCATCGCTTCCACCGCGCCCATCGCCATGGCATCGTTATTAGACAACACCACTTCAATTTGCTTGCCGCTAGGCCCTGCCAGCCAAGCCTGCATAATGTCTTTGGCTTTGGCGGCATCCCACATACCGGTGTCCAATTGCAGCTGTTTCACTTTGTAGCCATCGGCTTTCAGTTTTTCTACCACATATTTGGTGCGCGCTTCCGCATCGGGATGGCCGGGCTCGCCTTTGAGCAACACATAATCAATCACGCCGTCTTTGTTCAAATCCCATTCAGGGTGCGCTTTCCAAGAATCGCCCACCAATTTGCCTTGGATTTCGCCCGATTCTTGCGGGTTCGTGCCGATAAAATAGGCTTTATCGTAGGTTTTCAACGCCGCTTCGCCGGGGTCTTTGTTAAAGAAAATCACGGGCACATCCGCCGCTTTGGTTTTGCTGATGATGGTGGGCGCAGCGGCGGGGTCCACCAAGTTAATCGCCAACACTTTCACGCCTTTGGACAGCAACACGTCCACTTGGTCGTTTTGCGTAGATTGGCTGTTTTGCGAATCGTTAAGCAGCAGCTCGGCGGTTTTTTGCGTTGCCGCTTCCGCTTCCAAAGCCTTGCGCATCAACGACATAAAGTTATCGTCGTATTTATAAATCGTAACCCCGACTTTTGCCCCCTCGCCCACGGCTGCCGCGCCGCTGCTTTGCTGCGCTTGTGCGCCCGAAGCGTTGCCCGCAGGCGCGCTGCCGTTGCCGTTGCCGCAAGCCGCCAAGCCCAAAGTTGCACATAAAACCGTAGCCAAAAATGTTGGTTTGAATTGCATGATGACCTCTCCAAAAGTGGGTTTGCACCGTTTTCAGGCTGCCTACTGCCCGGCAAAGGCAGCCTGAAAACGTTTGATTGAACGAATTTAGCTGGTTAACAACCAAATTACACAAAATTACAGCAGGCGAGTTTCGCCCAAACAAAAAACTTTGTAAACCCAAAAATTTCCCCCTTTTTGCAAACAATTTGAATTTAAATTGAAAAAAAATGTATGTTTTCGTAAAAATTCGCCATAAAATAGCCTAAGGTCTATTGCCATTCAAATTTTGCAGCGGATTTTGCGTCCTAAAAGGGCAGAGACAAGGCAAAAATGCGAGCCTATGCCGTCCATTGGCGAGTATTTTTAACGCCGCAGATGCCGTTTTAGGGCGAAAAAGCCGCCAAAATATTGATTATCAACAGAGCCTAGATTCTGTTTCACAGCACTACACACGAGTATCCGTCCCATGTTCTCCCCCACCGACCACCCTCACCGCCGCTACAACCCGCTCACCGAAAGCTGGGTTTTAGTCTCCCCCCACCGCGCCAAACGCCCGTGGCAAGGGCAGCAGGAAAAAGCCGACACCGCACCCAAGCCCGCCCACGACCCCGCTTGCTACCTTTGCCCACGCAACACGCGCATCAGCGGCGAAACCAACCCCAATTACAGCGAACCCTTTGTGTTCACCAACGATTTTTCCGCGCTACTGCCCGACACGCCCGCGTTTAGCGACACCGCCAATCCCCTGTTTCAAAGCCAAAGCGTGCGCGGCATCAGCCGAGTCATCTGCTTTTCGCCCGACCACAGCAAAACGCTGCCGCAGCTCACGCAGCCTGAAATTGAGCGCGTGATAGCCGTGTGGCAAGCGCAGGCGGCGGAATTGGGCGCAACCTACCGCTGGGTGCAAATTTTTGAAAACAAAGGCGCGGTGATGGGCTGCTCCAATCCACACCCGCACGGGCAAATTTGGGCAAGCGATTTCCTGCCCGACCTGCCCGCCAAAGCGCACGCCGCGCAGCAAAACTATTTCAGGCTGCATGGCAGCAATTTGCTGCAAGATTATGCCACCGAAGAATTGCGCCGCCGCGAGCGCATTGTGGTGGAAACCGCGCATTGGCTGGCGGTGGTGCCCTATTGGGCGGCGTGGCCGTTTGAAACGCTGCTGTTGCCCAAATTCCCCGCCCAGCGCATCACCGATTTATCCGCCGCCGAACGCGCCGATTTGGCGTTGGCATTGAAACAGCTCACCACGCGTTATGACAATTTGTTTGAAACCAGCTTCCCCTATTCAATGGGCTGGCACGGCGCGCCATTTGACGGCGAAGACCACCCCGAATGGACGCTGCACGCACATTTTTATCCGCCGCTGCTGCGCTCGGCGACGGTGCGCAAGTTTATGGTGGGCTATGAAATGCTTGCCGAAGCGCAACGCGATTTAACGGCGGAGCAAGCGGCGGAGAAGCTGGCGGCGTTGTCGTTGGTGCATTATTTGGAGCGGTGATTTTCAGGCTGCCTTAATAAGCGTAGGGTGGGCAACTGGTTGCCCACCATAATGCAAACCACCAAACCCATTTTCAGGCTGCCTTAAACCGATTAAAAAACCGTTATGTCTCAAATATCTTTTCTGTGTATTGCCCTACTCTCTCTGCTGCTGGTCGCCTGCTATCCAAACAAAGCAAGCAGTGAAAAAACAGCTAATACGCCCCCCACCACCGCGCCAAATAGCAGCCGCATCGTTTTACTGGGCGATGAAATGCGCAAAAATATTTTGCCCGACTGCATCGCCCAAAACATCTGCCCAGACGGCAGCGAAGCGTTATTTCTAGTGCCGCCACCGCACGCCACTGCCGCTCAAACTGCTGATATGGCGCACCAAGCTGCGCTTGGCGTGTTGGTTCTTGATTCCGCAACTGGACCGCTACCTATTATTCGTGAACACACACTGATAGCGCGACAGGCTTATCTGCCGCTGGCTGTTTTTCTTACCCAAAGCGAGGTACTGACCAATAAAGACCTGAAAGACCTGCTGGAACTTGAAATTACGGAAATGCGCGATTTACTTGACAGCTATGATATGGACGGCAAGCACGCCCGCATTTATGTCGGCTATCAGGGCTTGCAGCAGCTGCTTGCTGATGCTGCCACGCTGACACCACGGCAGCAGCCGTCCACCATGCTGACAGTAAACAGCCGCCGTCTGCACAGCTATATCTACAACCTAAGCCGCGAAGAAGGCGGTCATACCATGTCGGCAGGCGACAGCATGGATATATGGATAGGCGGGCAAACGGTGCACTGCAAACTTGTTTCGCCCCAAACCGTGGCAGCTGGCGAAACCCCCGAAGTGTTGCTGGAAGCCGAAAAACCACTGGCAGTATTCGAAGGTCAGCGTTTTCTGCTGCAACAAAACGGCAGACCGATTGCCGTTGGTGTTGTAGCGACCGCCGAGTAAAGAAATTTTGGTCTGAAACGGCAGCCTGAAACTTTAATAACCCACCATTGATTTGTATCTCTGTTTTCAGGCAGCCTGAAAACTACTTCAAAGGAAACCCCATGACTCCTGAACAACTCACCCAAACCTTCCAGCAACAATTCGCCCGCCCCCACACCGCGCTCATTCGCGCCCCTGGTCGCGTAAACCTGATTGGCGAACACACCGACTACAACGACGGCTTCGTGCTGCCCTGCGCCATAGACTTCGCCACCCACGTCGCCATCGCCCCCAACGGCAGCCGCAGCGTGCGCGTGTATGCCGCCGATTACCGCGAGCGCGACGAATTTTCGCTAGACGCGCCCATCGCCCCATCCGACAAACAATGGGCAAACTACATTCGCGGCGTGGTTTGGGCGTTGGCAGAACACGGTTTCAGGCTGCCCGAAGGCGCGGACATCGCCGTGAGCGGCAATGTGCCGCAAGGCGCGGGGTTAAGCTCGTCTGCCGCGCTGGAAGTTGCCATCGGCAAAGCCGTGCAACACGTTTTCAGGCTGCCTTTGAGCGCGACCGAAATCGCCCAAATCGGGCAATACGCCGAAAACCGCTTTGTTGGCTGCAACTGCGGCATCATGGACCAACTTACCAGCGCGCGCGGGCAAGCAGGACACGCCGTGTTAATTGACTGCCGCAGCCTGAACGCCCAAGCCGTGCCCATTCCCGCAGGCTTGGCGATTATGATAATCCACAGCCATGTACAGCGCGGCTTAGTGGGCAGCGAATACAACACGCGCCGCGCCCAATGCGAAACCGCTGCCGCCCATTTTGGCGTGAAAGCCCTGCGCGATGTGTCGCTGGCGCAATTTGAAGCGGGCAAACAAGGCTTGGACGCAACCGCCGCCCGCCGCGCCCGCTACATCATCCAAGAAAACCAACGCACGCTGGATGCCGCCGAAGCCATGCGCCGCAACGACATCCCCGCACTCAGCCGCCTGATGGCAGAAAGCCACGCGGGCATGCGCGACGAATTTGAAATCACCCACCCCGCCGTGGACACGCTGGTGGAACTTGCCAGCGAAATAATCGGCGAGCGCGGCGGCGCACGCATGACAGGCGGCGGCTTCGGCGGCTGCATCGTCGCCCTTGTGCCGCATGATTTGGTGGATGCGGTGAAAACGCATATCGCCGCGCATTACCAAACGCGCACGGGCTTGCAGGAAGAAGTGTTCGTGTGCACGCCGCAGGCAGGCGTGAGCGTGGTGGAGTAAGCGCATTGCGGCAGCCTGAAAACCTAATGACATGGCAACGGCATCATTTGTTTTCAGGCTGCCGCCGCTGTGTGAGGCAGCCTGAAACGCCTCAGCAGCAATATTGGAAAATCGGCGCACGGCTTGCCAGCAAGCCGTAGGAACGCGAATCAGCCTTTTCAGACTGCCCATTTTTGCGCCCGCGCTCGGGCAGCCTGAAACGCCCTTTTCCTTTCGTCGGTCTTTTCCGCATCCGAAAACAGAAAACCGCCTTTTCAGGCTGCCGCTGCCTTGCCTGCTTGCAACCGGCAACGCCGTTGCGCTACTATTCGCCTGCTTTTGGCTGCCCATTTTGCTGTACACGGCTCGCTAAAAGCATTTGGTTTTAGGCGGCTATGTGAGGCAGCCTGAAATACATTTAACCCACACCCCACAAGGAAAACACGATGACAACCGTTACATTCTCAGGAAACCCAGTGCAACTGAAAGGCGCATTGCCCACCGTAGGCGCAGCCGCCCCCGCGTTTACGCTCACCGCTGCCGATTTATCCGACAAAACGCTGGCAGATTTTGCGGGCAAACGCAAAGTGCTCAACATTTTCCCCAGCATTGACACAGGCGTGTGCCAACAATCGGTGCGTACGTTTAACCAACGCGCCTCTGCGCTTAACAACACCGTGGTGCTGTGCATTTCTGCCGATTTGCCCTTTGCCCAAGCGCGTTTTTGCGGCGCAGAAGGCTTGGATAACGTGGTAACGCTGTCTAGCTTCCGCAGCAGCTTTGCACAAGATTACGGTGTTGCCCTTGCCGATGGCGCATTGCGTGGCTTAACCGCCCGCGCCGTGGTGGTGCTGGATGAAAACGATAAAGTGTTGCACGTTGGCTTGGTGCCCGAAATCACGCAAGAGCCTGATTACGATGCCGCGCTGGCGGTGTTGTAATCCGCGTTTAATCTAAACGCCAACCAAAAGGCAGCCTGAAAACGCTTTAAACCCGTTTTCAGGCTGCCTTTGGATTTTGGACTACACGCCCTGTTTCAAGCTCGCTTCAATAAAGCCGTCTAAATCGCCGTCTAACACGGCTTTGGTGTTGCCCACTTCATAGCCGGTGCGCAAGTCTTTGATGCGCGAAGAATCCAGCACATAAGAGCGGATTTGGCTGCCCCAGCCCACATCTGATTTGCCTTCTTCTAAGGCTTGTTTTTCTTCGTTGCGTTTGCGCATTTCCAGTTCAAACAGTTTGGCGCGCAGCATTTCCATCACGATGCGGCGGTTTTCGTGTTGCGAGCGGCTGGATTGCGATTGGACAACGATGCCTGTTGGCAAGTGCGTGATGCGCACGGCGGAGTCGGTTTTGTTGATGTGCTGACCGCCTGCGCCCGATGCGCGGTAGGTGTCGGTGCGCAAATCGGCGGGGTTGATTTCAATTTCAAAGCTGTCGTCCACTTCGGGATACACGAACACGGAGGCGAACGAGGTGTGGCGTTTGTTGTTGGAATCAAACGGCGAATAGCGAACAAGGCGGTGCACGCCTGTTTCGGTGCGCAGCAAGCCGTAGGCGTATTCGCCTTCGATGCGCAAGGTGGCGTTGTTGATGCCTGCGATTTCGCCGTCGTCTTGCTCAATCACTTCCACTTTGAAGCCTTTGCGCTCGGCGTAGCGGGTGTACATCCGCAGCAGCATGCCTGCCCAGTCTTCGGCTTCGGTGCCGCCTGCGCCTGCGGTGATGTCCACAAAGCAGTTGTTGGGGTCAGCAGGCTGGTTGAACATTCGTTTGAACTCTAAATCCGCCATTTGCTGTTCCAACGCGGCAACGTCGGCAACGATGGCGGCAAAGCCGTCGGCATCGTTTTCTTCTACCACCATGTCAATCAGCTCGCGGTTGTCGGCGATGCCGTTTTCAATGTTGTCCAGCGTGAGCACGATGCCTTCCAAGATTTTGCGCTCTTTGCCGATTTCTTGGGCGCGCTTGGGGTCGTTCCAAAGCTCGGGGTCTTCGGATAGCCCGATAACTTCTTCTAGCCGCTCTTTTTTGCCTTGGTAGTCCATATACACGCGGATGTCGCTGTTGCGCTGGGATAGGTCGGTGAGCTGGTTTTGCAGTTGGTTGATGTGTTCGGTTTCCATGATGTTCCTTGCGGGGTTTTCAGGCTGCCTATCAAGATGAGGCAGCCTGAAAAGGGTTGTAGGGATGGTTTCAGGCTGCCTAATGGTTTTCAGGCTGCCTAATGAATGATGGGGGCGTTTTGCGCGGCGATTTCTTGTTCCCAAAGGTCGCAATAATGGCGCAGCTTGCCGTAGTTTTCGTATTCGTGCGATTGGTTTTGCACGCGGATTTCGTTGAGCAAATCGCGCAGCAGCTCAACGGGTTCAACTTCTGTGCCGTATAACTCTTCATCAAACGCCACGCCCACCAAATGCGCGTCTTCGTCCATGCCGATAAGGATGTCTTCCATAAAATCCACCAGCGGGATTTCCACGATTTCGTAGTCTTGCCATTCGTCGTGTTGGCAGGATTGGGTGTCTTCTAGGTTGTCCCAAAAGCAATACACGGCTTCGGGCTCGCCGAGGTTGTCGTCATACACTTCGGATGGGCATTCGGCGAAATAGTCTTCGCTGTCTTGCAGGGTGTAAACGGTGCGGTATTGCACCACTTGTTGCACAAAGGCTTTGTAGCGGGGATCGTTTTCGGTTTCGTCTGGGGGAAATTTTGGGCTCATGGTGGGTACTTTTTGGGCGCGGTTTTAGGCGCGGTTGGCAAGATGTGAAAACCGTGCGGTCTGGCAACGGCACGGTGGTTATTCGCGTTTAAGGTTATAGTAGGTTTCGCCCTCTTCAATATAGCCTAGCTCGCTGCGGGCCAGTTCGGATAGGGCTTCGTAGCCGTTTTGCAGGTCGTCCACTTGGGCGCGCAGCATGGCGTTGTCGTGGCGGATGACGGCGTTTTCGCGCTTGATGCTTTCGGCTTGCTGCTGCATTTGGGCGTATTGGCTGCGCAAGCCGCCGTTGTGTAGCCAGATTTTGTATTGCAAGCCTGCCAGCGTGATGAGCAAGCCCCATGTTATCCATTTCATTGTTTTGATTCCATTTTGTGTTTTCAGGCTGCCTATTGATGTGTGATTAAGGCAGCCTGAAAACCATTCACGGCGGAAAGCGATTATTTTTTCAACTGATAAAACGCTTTTTTACCCGGATAGTAAGCCGCTGAGCCGAGTTCTTCTTCAATGCGCAAAAGCTGATTGTATTTTGCCATGCGGTCGGAGCGGCTGAGCGAGCCGGTTTTGATTTGCATGCAGTTGGTGGCAACGGCCAAATCGGCGATGGTGCTATCTTCGGTTTCGCCCGAGCGGTGGCTCATCACGCTGGTATAGCGATTGCGTTTTGCCAAGTCCACTGCCGCCAAGGTTTCGCTCAACGTGCCGATTTGGTTCACTTTCACCAGCAGCGCGTTCGCCACGCCTTTTTCAATGCCTTCTGCCAAGATTTTGGGGTTGGTTACGAATAAATCGTCGCCCACCAATTGCACTTTGTCGCCCAATTTTTCGGTAAGGTGTTTCCAGCCTGCCCAGTCGTTTTCGTCCATGCCATCTTCAATGGAGATGATGGGATATTTGACCACCAAATCCGCCAAATATTGCGCGAACTCTTCGCTGGTGTAGGCTTTGCCTTCGGCTTCCAAGTGGTATTTGCCGTCTTGGTAGAACTCGCTGGATGCGCAATCCATCGCAAACAAAACGTCTTCGCCTGCTTTGTAACCCGCTTTTTCGGTGGCTTCCACCATCAGTTGCAAGGCTTCTTCATGGCTACCCAAGTTGGGCGCAAAGCCGCCTTCGTCGCCCACGGTGGTGGGGAAGCCTTTGGCATCGCACAGTTTTTTCAGATGGTGGAAAATTTCTGCGCCGCAACGCAAGGCTTCGCGGAACGATTCTGCGCCCACGGGCATAATCATAAATTCTTGAATATTCAGGCTGTTGTTGGCGTGTTCGCCGCCGTTAATCACGTTCATCATGGGAACGGGCAACGCCATCGGGCCTGCGCCGCCCAAATAGCGGTACAGCGGTAAGCCTGCGTCTTCGGCGGCGGCGCGGGCAACGGCGAGCGATACGGCTAGGGTGGCGTTTGCGCCCAAATTGCCTTTGTTTTCCGTGCCGTCCAGTTCCAGCATGATTTGGTCGATATAGGCTTGCTCGGTGGCATCAATGCCGATGATGGCTTGGGCGATTTCGTTGTTAACGTGTTCTACGGCTTTGAGCACACCTTTGCCCAAGTAGCGGGATTTATCGCCATCGCGCAGTTCTAGGGCTTCTTTTTGACCTGTGGATGCGCCGCTGGGCACGGCTGCGCGCCCCATTACGCCGCTTTCCAGCAAAACATCGCATTCTACGGTGGGGTTGCCGCGTGAATCCAAAATCTCGCGGGCAAAAATATCTACGATTGCGCTCATGGTGTTACTCCGTTTGTCTGGGTTGAGGATGAGATTTACGAAAAATGAAACGGGCGGATTATAGCTTATTTTGGCTGGGTTCTGTGGGGTTTAGGGGCTGTCGGCTATCAGCAGACCCTAGTCGTTTTCAGGCTGCATCGGTTGCTGCATGGGGCGCTGTATGATCTCGGGCAGCCTGAAATCGGGCGCAGTCGGCTGTTGCGCTTGCTCACACGCTGCTTGTTCGCGCTGTTTTTGTTCTTTTTTGGCTTTCTTGTCGTCATCATTGCCATCGGGAATCACTGCCCGCACCGCCGCGCTTGTGCCTTTAACGGCGATTTTGCCCGTTTGCACGACTGCGGTTGCCGCCAAATCTACGGCGGATGCGACCACGCAGCCTTGCAAGGCGTAACACACCGTCGCCAGCAGAGGCAGCCTGAAAATGGGTTTGGCTGTGCTTCGTTAATATTTCTGATGTGCTTATCTTTGTGCCTTATCGCGGCACAGCGACTTCCTTAGCATCAAACAGACGCGGGAGAATAGGCAGCCTGAAAGTCAATCTATCCAGTAAAAAATTGTTTGGTTTAACACCAAGCGGTTTTGTTTTTCAGGCTGCCTTTGGGGCTATTGGAAAGGGTGAGGCTACGGTGGGGTGCAGGGGCTACGGGGCTGTTTATATTGGGTATTGCGGCGGATTTTGCACCATAAAACAGTCTCTGCTGCGTTGCCAATCCTCGCAAGGTATTCAACCTTGCTGCGGTTTGCGCCTTGCATAGCCTGCTTTCTGGCACAAAATCCGCTTCGCAAACCCAATATAAACAGCCCCGCCCTGCTCGTGGTAGGCGGCGAAACGCCTGCGCCGGCAAATACCTACCCCGCTTAAAGGCAGCCTGAAAAAGACCAATGCACTATAATGCACGGCTATTTTTCATCACCCAAGGCAGCCTGAAAATGCCCTTTATCCAATACCCCAACTCCCCCTTCAAATTAAACCAACCCTTCCCCCCCGCCGGCGACCAGCCCACCGCCATCGCAGGCTTATTGGAAGGCTTAAACGACGGTTTGTCGTTCCAAACCCTGCTCGGCGTAACCGGTTCGGGCAAAACCTACACCATGGCGAACGTCATCGCCCAAAGCGGCCGCCCCGCCATCATCATGGCGCACAACAAAACCCTTGCCGCCCAGCTCTACGCTGAAATGCGCGAGTTTTTCCCTGAAAACGCGGTGGAATATTTCGTCTCCTACTACGACTATTACCAACCCGAAGCCTATGTGCCCAGCCGCGATTTGTTCATCGAGAAAGACAGTGCGATCAACGAACACATCGAGCAGATGCGCCTTTCCGCCACCAAAAACCTGATGACGCGCGACGACGTGATTATTGTCGCCACCGTGTCCGCCATTTACGGTATCGGCGACCCGACCGAGTATCAACAAATGGTGTTGTCCGTCAAAGAAGGCGACACCATCGAGCAGCGCGACATCATCGCCACGCTCGTTTCCATGCAGTACGAACGCGGCGACTTGGACTTCAAACGCGGCAGCTTCCGCGTGCGCGGCGACGTGATTGACGTGTACCCCGCCGAAAGCTCCGAAAACGCCTTGCGCATCAGCCTGTTTGACGACGAAATCGA
Source organism: Kingella bonacorsii (assembly GCF_016623605.1). Classification (NCBI taxonomy): domain Bacteria; kingdom Pseudomonadati; phylum Pseudomonadota; class Betaproteobacteria; order Neisseriales; family Neisseriaceae; genus Kingella; species Kingella bonacorsii. The sequence goes on from NZ_JAEHNZ010000001.1 coordinate 826,369, forward strand.
CCGCCTTGATATGTTCGACCCGCTTTCAGGCAGCCTGCACCAACGCGTCGGCCGCTACACCGTCTTCCCGTCCAGCCATTACGTTACCCCGCGCGATACCGTCTTGCGCGCCTGCGAGTCCATCAAAGAAGAATTGCGCGAACGCATTGAGTTTTTCGCCCGCGAACAACGCCCCGTCGAGCAACAACGCATCGAACAGCGCACCCGCTTCGACCTCGAAATGCTCTACGAAATGGGCTTCTGCAAAGGCATCGAAAACTACTCCCGCCACTTCTCCGGCAAAAAAGAAGGCGAACCGCCGCCCACGCTGATGGACTACCTGCCCGACAACGCCATCATGTTCATCGACGAAAGCCACGTTACCGTTACCCAAATCGGCGGCATGTACAAAGGCGACGCCTCGCGCAAGCAAAACCTCGTCGACTACGGCTTCCGCCTGCCTTCCGCCCGCGACAACCGCCCGCTCAAATTCCACGAATTTGAAAAAGTCATGCCGCAAACCGTCTTCGTTTCCGCCACCCCCGCCAAATACGAAGAAGAACACGCCGGACAAGTGGTCGAACAAGTCGTCCGTCCCACAGGGCTGGTCGACCCCCAAATCATCATCCGCCCTGTCGCTACACAAGTCGATGATTTAATGAGTGAAATCAACGACCGCATCCAAAAAGGCGAACGCGTGCTCGTTACCACCCTCACCAAACGCATGGCGGAGCAACTCACCGACTATTACAGCGAACTCGGCATCAAAGTGCGCTACCTGCACAGCGACATCGACACTGTAGAGCGCGTTGAAATCATTAGAGATTTACGGCTCGGACTGTTCGACGTACTCGTCGGCATCAACCTCTTGCGCGAAGGCCTCGACATCCCCGAAGTCTCCCTCGTCGCCATCCTCGACGCCGACAAAGAAGGCTTCCTGCGCTCCCACCGCAGCCTGATTCAAACCATAGGCCGCGCCGCGCGCAACGTGAACGGCGTCGCCATCCTGTACGCCGACAAAATCACCGACTCCATGAAAGCCGCCATCGACGAAACCGAACGCCGCCGCGAAAAACAGATGAAATTCAACGAAGAACACGGCATCGTACCGCAGCAGATTAAAAAACAGGTCAAAGACATCATCGACGGCGTGTACCACGAAGAAGACAGCGGCAAAGGCCGTCTGAAAGGTAAAGGTAAGAACAAGGTTAAAGTCGGTGAAATCCACAACGAAGAAGACGCGATTAAAGAAATTGCCAAACTGGAAAAAGCCATGCAGCAGGCAGCTAGGGATTTGCAGTTTGAAGAAGCGGCTGTGTTGCGGGATAGAATTCGAGGGATTAAGGAAAATCTGTTGTTTGGAGCGGAATAATTTTATTTAACATGGAGATTGAATTAAATGACTTCTATTATTTTAGAACTACAAAGCCTAGCTGCCAATCCAAATAGTGATGTAGAAGAGTTAGTGAGTAAAACATTAATGGTTGCAAGAAAATTAAAAATTAATGAATTAACTGAATGGTGTAATAATGAATTACAAGGTTATTCATCAGAAAATTTACCAAAATATAGAATATTTTATGGAGAGTTAAAAGCTTTTAACCCTTATCGTGGCGATGTTCCATTTATGCTTCCTGATGAATTGAGAGAACGAGTAACAAGAGTTGAATATACCTCATCAATTAGCGAAATAAGAAACTTACTAAAAACAAAAAATAATGAATTTATACGAATTCTATCTAGTAAAGAAAAACAGTTTTTAATGAATTTACAAGATACTCCATTTCCACTTGAACCTAAAATAATTATTGATCCAGTTAACTTAATGAATATTCAATCAAAAGTAAGACAACTAATTTTAGATTGGGCATTACGACTGGAAGAGGAAGGCATTTTAGGAGACGGTATCCAATTTACAAAATCAGAACAGGAGAAAGCAATGTCAAACCAATTCAATATTCAGAATATGCAAGGGTTTATTGGGGATGTTTTTGGCGGTAATGTTCAGCAAAATATTCAAGACGGTATTCATATTGAAAAAGAAAATTTCAATGAACTGGCTAACTTTTTAGCAAAAAACGGGATTCCATCTGCCGAATTAGAAGATTTACGAAATGCACTGATAGAAGATGGTCAGCCCACAGATAAAAAATTCGGCTCAAAAGTAAGTGCATGGATTGGCAATATTGTTACAAAGGCTTCTAACGGTGTGATTGATGTTTCAGTAGGTACTATTGCAGGAATATTAACTAATGCGATTTCAAAATATTATGGCTTAATGTAAGCAAATGCAATATGTGCGGCTCCACCACGCACGCCGTCCCCAATCACCCAAAACCACGTGCGTGGCAGAGCCCCCCGCCACCCAACCAACACAGCCTGAAAGCCGCCCGCCACCCCAACCGCGGACGGCTTTCCCACTTTTCAGCCTGCCTGAAAATCTTCATCAAATATTTACAACAATTTTACCGCATCTTTACATTCATTCCCCATAATGGCTTTCTTATTACAGTGAAGGAATGCACCTTTCTATTTTCAGGAAGATTGAGAAATGTCAGAGAAAACCCATCCAACCGTTTCGAGAATAGTGCGGACAGCGGTATTTGCGGCGGGCATCGCTATTGCGGTTTACGCCACGGATTTAATTGTAAAACAGTATCAAAAATACAAAGCAGAAGAGCGGCGGCGGCAGGCACAGAGTTTGTTGGCGCAAACGGTTGCCGCACTGAAAGAACGCCTGCCGCCCCCCGAATCTCCGGATTTGACGGATAAAATGCCGCAGGATTTCAGCCCGTATCTGCGTCGGCAGGTATTGTACTATCCGCGTTTAAATGCCTATAAATACACGTTTCTGCCACGGTATGAATATAACGACAGGGGCATCCCCACCGGTGCGACATCAGGCTACATTCCCGATTTACTGGAGCGCCGCAGTATTTGGTTTAAAGCGGAAAACGGACGCTGGCGGTGCTTTGCAGGCGTAAAGCCGTCTGTGCAGATTGCCGAATGCAGCGACAGGGAGGTTGTCAAAGGACTGACCATGGAGGACCACAGGCAGGTTTTCCGGCAGAAAGCGGCAGATTGCGTCCGCAAAAAAATTGTGTGGACATCCCAAGAAAACGAATATATTTACCGCATAAGCAACCAGACCTCTGCCGAAAACGTGTATTTGGATTTTGCCGGCGCACCGCCGTCTGTCAGCTTGATTTTGTTGTCTGAAAAACCGACCAATTGGTATTTGGGCAATCTGCGACACACAACAATCAAACAGATTGTCGGCTGGCATTCCGAATCGTCCGAAAAAGAAATACGGATTTTCGGTTTGCCGAATTACACTGACGATAAAGACACATTCACACCGTTTGCCGATATACAGGAACTGCACGACGACTGCGTGCGGCTAAACCGCTACGACATCTATCCGCCCGATTATGAGGGTAAGGATTTCGGCGAATGGTTTTTCAGGCAGCCTGAAAAGCAGTTTAACGCTATCGTGCTGACCGATGCCGCACCCAAAAACGCCTTATTCTCTGCCACTGCCAACGGAACGCAGCCTGAAAATATGATGCTGCTCAACACGGTATCCAGATTTACCGCCCACTCTGGCTGGTACTCGGGCTTAACCGATGCGGCAATCAACAGCATTGAATGGCAATGCAGCGACGGACAGCAGATTGCCGGATATAAAACACCAAGCATCCGGTGTGTGCCTTATCTGTCGGGAAAGCCGTTGCATGGAGAAAAACAACAAGACCTGGGCGGGGTTGTCCTGTCAGACAACAAACTCAGGCTGGAGGACTTCAAATGGTATGACCTTCCCGATTGGGCAAAGCGGCAACTGGAAACCGCTCCCCAAAGCAGCCTAAAAAAAGACACGGTTACGATAGACGGCAAGCCGTATCCTTTGTCGTGTCTGGAGCTGCATGGATGTCCGAAATAGGGTGAATAAAGACGCTGTTGCCTTGTGCCTTTCGCATTTTTATAGTTAAACAAAATAAGAAACACCCAATAACATTTCCAACAAGCAAGAGTGTCCCGACGCAATTTTCCGTAACGCCCGTTTAATATTCGCCCACACCTTTTCAATCGGATTGAGCTCAGGCGAATACGGAGGAAGTGGTAAAACAATGTGTTTTTCTTTCTCTGCCATCTCGCGTAATACCGCCATCCTGTGAAAGCGAGCATTGTCCATGATAATCACCGATGGCTGTTTTAATGCTGGCAGCAAAAACCGTTCAAACCATGTCTCAAATAATGCACTGTCCATCGTGTTTTCGTAGACCATCGGGGCAATCAGCCCTTCTTTTGTTTGAGCAGCAACTAGAGAAAGTCTTTGATAACGACGGCCGCTGATTCTCTCTTTTACAGATACGCCTTTATGAGCGTAGGCATAGGGTCGATAGAAAAAGGTGTCAAAGCCAGTTTCGTCCAAATAAACTTTCGACATTTCTGCACGCTGTTCTAGCTGTTGCTGGTATGTGCTTACTTTGACTGGGTCTTGCTCTTTGTAGCTTGTGGTCTTTTTTTACGTGTGATGCCCAGTGTCTTGAGCAGATAGCAGAAATTGGAGGCTGTACAACCCAAGTATTCGGCTATTTCGTATTGGTAGGCATCGGGATGCTCGGCTAGATATTGCAACAGCTTTTCTTTATCTACTTTGGTGGCATTGCCGCCTTTGATCCGATGTTCAAGTGAGCCTGTCTGCTTTTGGAGTTTGACCCATTGTTTTAGTGCAAAGAGGCTGATGCCGAAGACTCTTGACACTTGGCTGAGATTTTTACATTCCTGATAGTAATCGAGGGCTTTTTGACGTAGGACGGTGGGGTAGGCCATAGGTGGAAGATAAGATGGGTGTGGTTATGATAGGTTGTACGGGTGGTTTCTATTTTATTTTACTATATTCGCCATCATTTGGCGACATATTCCGCAAACACAGGACAGACCGTGCTTTCAGGCTGCCTGAAACGCCTTATCCGCCCGCTATGGAAAGATTGGTAATCAGCCCCACTTTTTTGTCGTGCAGATAATGGTGTTCGGGTTTTTGCATAACCAGTTCGCGCAGATGCTTTTTCAAACCTTCCGTATCGCCCGAACGCAGAAACGGGCGCAAATCGTGCGACACGCCGCCGAACAGGCACAGGTGCATTTTGCCTTGCGAAGTAACGCGCAGGCGGTTGCAGGCGGTGCAGAAATCTTTGCCATACGGCGCGATAAAGCCGATGCTGCCTGAGAAATCGGGATGGGTGTATTCCCGTGCCGGCCCCGCGTGCGGGCTGCGCGGGCGCAACTGCCAGCCCTCGTCCGCAATACGCCGTTCTATGGCGGCGGCAGAAAGATGCTGGCGGTTGAAATAGCCCAAATTGTCGCCCGTCTGCATCAGTTCGATAAAGCGCAGGGTAACAGGGTGGGTTTTGATATATGCCAACGCATCGGGCAGCGTGGCTTCGGCATGTTAGCGCAGCAGCAGGGTGTTGATTTTGACTTGGAAACCCGTGGTAAGAATGCCGTCCACATCGCGCAAAATGTTGAGGCATTCGTCTTTGCCCGTGATTTTGCGGAAGGTTTCGGGATGGAAGCTGTCGATGCTGATGTTGATTTTGTCCAGCCCGGCAGCGCGGTAGGCGGGAAACAGCTTGTCCAAACGGTAGGCATTGGTGGTGAGCGCGATGTGTTCGATTTCGGGTTGGGCGCGGCAGGCGGCAATAATATCGGGCAAGTCGCGACGCAGCGTGGCTTCGCCGCCTGTCAGGCGCACTTTGCGCGTGCCGCTTTGAGCAAAGGCGGCAACCAGAGTTTCGATTTCGGACAGCGAAAGCTCGTCCGGCGATGCCTTGCCCTGATAGCCGTGCGGCAGGCAGTAGGAACAGCGGTAATTGCACAGGTCGGTTACGGACAGGCGCAGATAGCTGAGGCGGCGGTTGAAGGAATCGGTAAGCGGGGTCATGGTGTGCGTTCTTTAATATTGTTTTCGGCGCGGTCCGGTTCTCCGGCTGCCTGAAAGCAGGCCGTGCCGCAGAAATTCCGTTCCGGATTTGGGTGCGGTGCAAAGCGGCAGCACCGCAAAACATAGAGAGAATATTGAAATATTTTCAAGCATTCGGAAAGCGCGGCACGAAAAAATGTACCCAAAACGGGTTTGCAAAAGTTTCGTTCCGGCACAATCGGATTATAGATTATAAAGGCTGCAAGGAATTTCAGGCAGCCTGAAAAACAAGGCAGGCGGGCAACGGGTGTCCGCCTGCTTTTATGGGAGAATTTTGCGGTTTCAGGCTGCCTGTCCGTTCCTGTTACGGAAGCACGCCTGCCGCCAACTGCGGATTCAGGGGAGCGGCAGGAGCTGCGGCAGCCGTATCGGACACGGCGGCGGCAGGTGCGCCGAAAGAAGCCATGGCCTGAACCATTGCAGCATAGTGCTGCTGTGCCATTCCCAGCATTCCGGCCGCTTCGTAAAGTTCCGGCGTGGTCAGCGTCTGCCCATCAGCAAAAGTCCAGTTTCTGACGGTGTCGGTGGAGGCAAAATGATCCATTATCCGCATAATGTCGCCGGTTCCGTTACGGATAATCAGCATATTGTCGCCTTCCCGTCCGAAGATCAGGTCATCGATTCGGGCATCTTCAAAAACCATGCTGTCCTGCCCGTCTGCATAAATCCTGTCCGAACCGAACTGGCCGGAGAACACGTAGGTATCCGCACCTTCGCCGCCTGCCAGAATATCGTCGCCTTCGCCGCCGTTCAAGGTGTCGTTGCCGCCGTAACCCAGCAGCACATCGTCCCCGTCCAAACCGTTCAACGTCTCGCCGGCTTGCGTGCCTTCAATCCTGTCGTCGCCGCTGCTGCCGTTTAAAACGGTATTTTGGGGCGAAACGGACAACAGCCATTCCTGCCGTGCCTTCAATCCGCCGCTGTCTGTGGCGGTTACGGTAAATTTCAGGCTGCCTGAAAAACCTGCGGGCGGCGTGCCGCTTAACGTGCGCGTGCTGCCGTCATATTGCAGCCATTCGGGCAGGGGCGAACCGTCTGCCAAAGCCAAACCGTATGCCAGCGAAGTATCTTCCCTGTCGGCAAACCAGTTTTCAGGCAGCGTGTAGCGGAACGGTTCTGCCGGACGGACGGTATAAGATTCGGCAGGCTGTAGGACAAACGGTGCGGTATTGGCGGCCGCTGCGTGTCTGCCGCGCACTCTGTCTGCAAAAGCGGAAAGCGGAATCATAGTTCCGTCCAAACTGCCTTCAAACAGAAACACGTTATTCCAGTCGGCAGAGGCTTTGCCGCTTTGGGCGGTGTGGTATCCCGCCAGATAAAGCACATCGCCTTCCACGCCGTTGCGGATGGCAATGCCTTCTTCATATTCTTCAAACAGAAGGCCTTCCAGAGAATCCAGCACAAGGGCGGTTGGGCCGTCTTGGTCGTTGACGGTCGTGATGCCGTCGCGGCGGCGGTAATAATAGACATCGTTGCCCGCACCGCCGTCCAAATAATCCTGCCCCGTTCCGCCGGACAAAGAATCGTTGCCGTTTCCGCCGTAAAGATAGTCGTCTCCGTCACCCCCGTTCAGAACATCGCTGTTGTCCCCGCCGTAAAGCGTATCGTTGCCGAATCCCCCAATCAGGGAATCCATGCCCTCGCCGCCGTCCAAAAAATCATTGCCCATGCCGCCGTCCAAATAGTCGTTGCCCGCACCGCCGTAAAGCGTGTCGTCGCCGACGATATCCGAAACTCTGTCGTCGGATACGCCCAAATCGCCCCACAAACGGTCGTTCCCCTCCCCGCCGTAAAGCGTATCGTTGCCGATGCCGCCGGCCAGCTGATCGTCGCCTTCTTCTCCGTAAAGAATATCGTTGTGCAGTTCGTCCACGGGAAGCTGCAAGTCCCCCGTTCCCATCGCATCAGTATCGCCAACCAATATATCGCTGCCCGTTCCGCCGTAAACGATATCGCTGCCCGCACCGCCGTGAAGCGTATCGTCGCCGTCATCACCGTAAAGCCGGTCGCTGCCGCCGTCGCCGATGACCAGGTCGTTTCCGCTGCCGCCGTGCAGGGTGTCTGCCCCTTGGTCGGCATAAGGGGTTTCGGTACTATCCCCGCGAATCTGATCATCGCCTTCGTCTCCGTAAATAAAATCGCTGCCGGCATCGCCGAACATATAGTCGTTGCCCGTGCCGCCATGAATTTCATCCCAGCCGTAACCGCCGGAAACAACATCGTCTCCCGCGCCGCCTTCGATATAGTCCCAACCGTTCAGTGCGGGATGGAGTTTCCCATCTTCGGCATCGCCGAATATCTGGTCGTTACCCTCTCCGCCGTAAAGAAAATCTCCCCCGCCCCCGCCTACAACAATGTCGTTTCCCACACCGCCGTAAATTTCGTCCGAACCGTGGTAAACGGCAGGCAGTAAGGCTTCTTCGTCGAAGCCGGGCACAAATCCGATATCGCCAACCAGCACATCGTTTCCTTCCCCGCCGTAAAGCACATCGCTGCCGCCGCCGCCCATAATCCGGTCGTCTCCCTCCCCGCCGTCAATCACGTCGCGGCCGTGCAGTTCTGCCTCGGTTTTAAGCGAGTCGCCGTAGATAAAGTCGTCGCCCGCGCCGCCGGATATCGTATCGTTTCCGCCCATGCCCCACACCATGTCGTCGCCCGTGCCGTAAACGATTTTGCCCTTCTCCATAACCGCACCGTCGGCTTCAATATAGTTGTCGGCATCGTCTCCGGTAATCCAGTCGCCGCCGTCGCCGCCGTAAATTTGGGCACCCTCCCTGCTTTCGCCTGTATTGGCTACCGCCGACACACCGTGGACCCGAAAATCCTTGCTGTCTTGCTCCCCAGTCCGGACAACCGCACCCCAGGTGCGCCCGGCAAATTCAAGTTTGCCCGTTTTCCCGCCCGTCTGTTTCCAGCGTTCGTCGGGCCTGCCGCGCTCTTGCCCGTCGGCAAGCCGGCTGTCGGCAAAAATAAAATCGCCGCCCGCGCCGCCTTTCAAAATATCCGGACCGCCGCCGCCCGCAATCAGGTCTCGCCCTTCGCCGCCTTCAATCAAGTCCCCGCCGGCACCGCCGCCCAGCGCATCGTCGCCCCTGCCGCCCTCAATATGGTAGTGGCCGCTGCCGCCCGACATATTAATCACATCGTCAAAACCCTCTTTTTCATAAACACCGTTTTCCAAACGCCCGTCGGGCAGATAACGGCCGCCCGATTCATAAGTGCCGTAGCGCGGGTCGTCCCTGCCCACATTGGTTTGGATTTCCGTGCCGATAAGGCGCGGCCGCCAGTCGCCTAAAATGCGCGTGTAGTGCGACTGCGAAGCAGGCTCGCTGCCCAAGTTCAGCCCCAGCATTCCGTTCTGCCAGTTGCGGATGCGGATGCCGAAAGCCTCTTTCAGCGAAAAATGGCTGATATACAAATCATTGCCCACCATGTAATAGGTGATGTTCCGCCCCGCGTCCACCCATCTGTTTTCCCCGTCTGCCTTGGATTCCCCAGTCAGGCGCATGCCGTTCCACACAATGCTGCCCGCGCCGTCTGCATCGATAATCGTGTTGCTGCTGCCCGCAGTGATAAAGTAAGTGTCTTCTCCCGCGCCGCCGGCCAGCACATTGTGCCCGCTCTCGCCCGAAAGCGTGTCGTTGCCCGCGCCGCCAATCAGCAAATCATCGCCGTTGCCGCCCGAAAACACATCGTTGCCGTCCGCGCCAACCATGATTTGCGATTTGTCCGCATCCAAGGCGGCGGCCGACGAAGCAATGCCGTTTGTGGCCAGCGTCCACTGCTGCCAGCCGCGCCAGCTTACAGGCTGCCCCGAAAGGCCGTTGGCGGCGAATATCTGTTTTATCCAGGCTTCGGTGTATTTGTCGGATTTGCGGTCTTTTACTAAGACTTTTCCTTCAGCATCCGTATTGGCTTCTTTCTGGCCGTCATAATTCTCACCCCATGCGGCGGTGTATTGCAGCACGCCGTTTGCGGTGTTTTTGAAAAACGGGGTTTCGTTATATTGATAGTCTTTGGCCTGGAAATAAAACCATTCCGCCATCTGTGCCACCAATGCCTGCCGAGCGGCCGGGTCGGCCAAGGGCGCAACCCTGTCCAAGGCTTCGGCAAATTTGTCCAGAATCGGCTTTTTCTCAATCAGTTTGCCTTAGGTGTCGGAAGGCCGCTTATCCACCCCGCCGATCTGCTGCTTGATCAGGCGGGCAAAGAAATCCGCACCCTCTTCTGTTTCCGTACTTTCCAAGGCATACATCTGTCGGTCGAACAGGATATCCAGCGCGTCCGGCATGGCTTGCAGGCTTTGGCGGAAGTGTTCGCTGTCCATCAGCCCCTGCAACAACACAATGGAATGCAGATCCACGGCTTTGTTAAAGGCAGTGGATGCCTTGGCCCACAAACCCTCCTGCTTGTCGCCGTACATCTCCCTTAACGTTGATTCCTGTTCCACGGCCTGCCGCACTGCCCGAAGGTAGCGTTCTTCGCTTGTCGAACCGACACCGAAACCTTGTATCAAATCCTTGCCTACGTCCAGTTCGTGCGCCTGCCCTTCGCCGATAATCGCGCCAAAATTGATGCCCAACATCCCCTTGCTGAGCAATGCCGCCACCGTGCCAATTTCCACCGCATAATCTCGGGTAAGCTGCAACACCTCGCCACGGACATGCCAACTGGACACGTTTTGTTCCCGTTGCTGAAACAATTGGCCTATTTTCACTATATTCTCGGCAAAATAACCGGACAAATTATTCACGTTCGGAATGAGGGGCGGTTTTTCCGTGGGCAGCACATAGCGGCGCAAAGCCTCATTTTCATAACCGTTGTGTGTCAGATAAAGATAGAGCATTGCCAGCGTTACGGGATTCAGTGCCGAAGCCTGAAACGGCGCGGGATCGAACACCACCGCCTTTTTGTCGAACAGCACCGCCATCACCGAAGCCAAACCGCCGCCCAGCGAATGCCCCGTAAAGCTGATTTCCGCATCGGGATGTTGCCGCATGGTTTCCAATACCAATTCGGCAGCCCGCGTAATTTGCGCGCTGCCAAACCCCGCGCCCGAAGGAATATTGGCGACAACAAAGTCTTTCAGCTGCTTTTCGTTTGTCCCCGTAAAGGAAATCACTATTTGGTTTCCGTTTTGATACACCCCTGCCGAAAAACCCGTCAACGGGTCATCGTCCTGCCAGCCCAATTCGGTAAAATCTTGAGGCAGCGTCATCTTGTTGCGGATGTCTTTGCGGTCGTATGTGCGGGAAGCCAGTTGGGCATAGGTTTTGGGATCAATGGCGGTCATTTTCAGTCTCCTAATCATATGAATCGATAAATTTTCGGAAAAATTCTAACCCGTGCGGGAACAGGGTTTTTTGACACAGGTTAATGTTTTGAATCAGTATCTCAGTTTTAAATTGATATATTCATATTGCGGGGCAACTACCGGCGAATCATACCCCCATATCTTGGACAGGGGCTTGTCGTCCAAAGAAACCGCTTCGGGCATTTTCCCCGCGCGGAAACGCGGCTCCAAATTGGCATCCCGAGCATGCAATGTGGGATCAATCTCCACCTGCCGCCACTGGCCGTCGATTGCCTTAAACTGGGCATAGAGCAGCTTGGGTTCCAGCTTTGTCCACCCCTCCGCATCCTGCGGGGTTACCACGATATACCAAACTCCGTCCTTGTCCCTGTCCAAAACCAGCGTGCGCCATTTTGCCGACCACAGGGGCGGCTTCCCCAGCCCCGGGGCGTTTATCACTTCCACCGTGCGGTTGGATACTTCGTATGCCGAAATCCCGCCCAATTCGGTATATGCCTCGCCCACCACGGTGCGCCGAACCCATATCCTTGTTCCGTCCGACAACAGTACTTCTTCTTTCCAAGAGGTTTCGGTGGGAACGGATTCCCCGCAACCCGACAATAGGGCGGCGGACAGCAGCATGGCGGTCAGAGTTGGGGAGGATTTCATTTCAGGTTTCCTTTCTGTCGGTTAGATTGGGTTTAATATTTTTCAGGCTGCCTTACGGACGCTTTCCCTTTTGGAAAAACATGCGTAAGGCAGCCTGAATCTGTATTTGCCGAAAAACCCGTCAACGGGTCATCGTCCTGCCAGCCCAATTCGGTAAAATCTTGAGGCAGCGTCATCTTGTTGCGGATGTCTTTGCGGTCGTATGTGCGGGAAGCCAGTTGGGCATAGGTTTTGGGATCAATGGCGGTCATTTTCAGTCTCCTAATCATATGAATCGATAAATTTTCGGAAAAATTCTAACCCGTGCGGGAACAGGGTTTTTTGACACAGGTTAATGTTTTGAATCAGTACCTCAAATCCAAATTAATGTATTTATACTGCGGGGCAACTACCGGCGAATCATACCCCCACAATTTGGACAGGGGCTTGTCGTCTAAAGAAACCGCTTCGGGCATTTTCCCCGCGCGGAAACGCGGCTCCAAATTGGCCGTTCGTGCATCCAGTTTGGGATCAATCTCCACCTGCCGCCACTGGCCGTCGATTGCCTTAAACTGGGCATAGAGCAGCTTGGGTTCCAGCTTTGTCCACCCCTCCGCATCCAGCGGGGTTACCACGATATACCAAACCCCGTCCTTGTCCCTGTCCAAAACCAGCAAACTCCATTTTGCCGACCACACGGGCGGTTTCCCTAGCCCCGGGGCGTTTATCACTTCCAATACTTCTTTTGATACCTGATATTCGCCATAACCGCCCAATTCGGTATATGCCTCGCCCACCACGGTGCGCCGAACCCATATCCTTGTTCCGTCCGACAACAGTACTTCTTCTTTCCATGTTGTTTCTTTCGGAACGGAATTGCCGCCAGACGAATAAACAAGATAGCCGACCATTAGAATTATACCCACAAAAATGATACGGAAAAAAAACCATATGATACGGACACAAAACCATATTGCCGATAAGGTGGAAAACAGAAAACCGTTTGCGGATTGGGCCGGTTTCGTTTTCCGTTCTTTTCTTTCGATTCGGATTCTTCTGCTTTCTGTTCTTTCCACTTTTTGGTTTCCTTGCTTGGTTAAAAAAATCAGTTCGGATAGCTTTCAGGCTGCCTTACGGTTGTTTTCCGCAGCGGGAACGCATCCGTAAGGCAGCCTGAAAAGCAAAATATCCGCCTGATTGCCGTTTTGGTAAACACCGGCGGAAAAACCGCTCTCCGGGTCGTCATCATACCATTCCAATTCGGTAACGCCTTCGGGCAGCGTCATTTTGTTGCGGATGTCTTCACGGTCATAAACACGGTTAGCTAATTGGGCGTAGATTTTTTCATTAAGTTTCATATTGATTTCCTTTATTTAAAGGTAAGTGTAAAAAATAGAATTTGCTATACAAGGTGTAGCTAGATTCTAACGTAAATCTAGATTTATATAACGATACTGTGCATCAACAACTGGAGAATCGTACCCCCATATCTTAGACAAGGGTTTATCATAAAGAGGGACACTTTCTGGCATTTTTCCTGCCCGAAATCTAGGTTCTAGATTGGCTGTTCGTGCATCCAAAGCTGGATCGATTTCTACCTGTTGCCATTTTCCATTTATTGCTTTGAATTGGGCATAGAGATATTTTGGACTAATATCATACCACTCTTTAATATTGACAGGAGTAACAACCACATACCATGTGCCGTCTTTATCACGATCGATAACTATATCAAGCCATTTGCTCTCCCATACGGGCGGCGGCGGAAGCCCCGCCGAATCAATCACCTCCAATCTATATGCGCTAACTCTGTATTCGCCCCTGCCCGGTCCGTTCATCATATCCTGATGCGCTTTGCCGACAACCGTTCGGCGTACCCAAATTCTTGTTCCATCTTGCAATTGCACTTCTTCTTTCCAAGTGGTTTCTTTAGCAATATCTGGCGTTTTGGGGAAGAATAAATTCATAACACGGATAACATAACTTGTACCCGAATTTTCCCCACATCCCGACAATAAGGCGGTGGAAAGCAAAAGAGCGGTTAGGGTTTTGCTTGGTTTCATTAAAACTTCCTTCCTTCCGGTTAGGATAGATTGGTAGGGTGGGCACTTGCTGCCCACGCGTTTTCAGGCTGCCTTAGGATTCGGAACGCGTGGGCAGCGAGTGCCCACCCTACCGTTATATAACTTTCAGGCTGCCTTACGGATGTTTTCCACAACGGGAACACAATCGTAAGGCAGCCTGAAAGAATTTTGCCAGCCGTTTTTTATGAGAAATCCGTTTAATCTCCTTAATCTGAACGGGTTCAAAACAGCCGCCTTAAACGGCGCAGGGTCAAACACCACCGCCTTTTTATCAAAAAGAATTGCCATAATGGAAGCCAAACCACCGCCGAGAGAATGCCCCGTAAACGAAATTTCCGCATCAGGATATTGGCGTATGGTTTCCAGCACCAATGAAACAGCCTGAATCATTTGCGGGCTGTTAAGACCCAAGCCCAACGGAACATTGGCAACGGCAAAATCTCCCGCCATTCCCAAAGAGTGATCTCCTATATTAGAACCAGTAAATGATATAATGATTTTATTGCCTTCCGCACGATAAACGCCTGCGGAAAAACCGGTTGAAGGATTATCATCCATCCATTTTAACTCGGTAATACCTTCTGGAAGTGTCATTTTATTCACAATTTCTTTACGGTCATAAACGCGATTAGCTAGTTGCGCGTAGATTTTTTCATTAAGTTTCATGTTGGTTTCCTTTATTTAAAGGTAAGTTAAGAAATAGAATCTACTATAAAGGTGTAGATGTATTCTAACGTAAATCTAAATTCACATATTTATATTGCGAGTTCACTTGTGGCGTATCATATCCCCATAGTTTAGATAGGGGTTTATCGTAAAGTGAAACACTTTCCGGCATTTTTCCTATTCGGATATATGGAGATAAGTTAGAGTTCCGTGCATCTAAATTTTTATCAATATCTACTTGATACCACCTTCCATTTTTAGATTTAAATTGAGCGTAACGATATTTTGGGCTAATATCATACCATCCTTTCGTATTGACGGGGGTAACAACCACATACCATGTACCTTCCTTATCACGGTCAATAATTATATGAAACCATTTGCTCTCCCATACGGGTGGCGGCGGAAGCCCCGCCGAATCAATCACCTCCAATCTATATGCACTAACTCTGTATTCGCCCCTGCCCGGTCCGTTCATCATATCCTGATGCGCTTTGCCGACAACCGTTCGGCGCACCCAAATTCTTGTTCCATCCTGCAACTGCACTTCTTCTTTCCAAGTGGTTTCTTTGGCAATATTTGGCGTTTTGGGGAAGAATAAATTCATAACGCGGATAACATAGCTTGTACCCGAATTTTCCCCGCAACCCGACAATAGGGCGGTGGAAAGCAAAAGAGCGGTTAAGGTTTTGCTTGGTTTCATTAAAACTTCCTTTCTTCCGGTTAGGATAGATTGGTAGGGTAGCCATTTATGCCCACGCGATTTCAGGCTGCCATATAACTTTCAGGCTGTCTTACGGATGTCTTCCACAATGGGAACGCATTCGTAAGGCAGCCTGAAAATCCGTATTTGCCGAAAAACCCGTCAACGGGTCATCGTCCTGCCAGCCCAATTCGGTAAAATCTTGAGGCAGCGTCATCTTGTTGCGGATGTCTTTGCGGTCGTATGTGCGGGAAGCCAGTTGGGCATAGGTTTTGGGATCAATGGCGGTCATTTTCAGTCTCCTAATCATATGAATCGATAAATTTTCGGAAAAATTCTAACCCGTGCGGGAACAGGGTTTTTTGACACAGGTTAATGTTTTGAATCAGTACCTCAAATCCAAATTAATGTATTTATACTGCGGCTCAATTACCGGTGAATCATACCCCCACAGCTTGGACAGGGGTTTGTCGTCCAAAAAAACCGCTTCGGGCATTTTCCCCGCGCGGAAACGCGGTTCCAAATTGGCCGTTCGTGCATCCAATTTGGGATCAATCTCCACCTGCCGCCACTGGCCGTCGATTGCCTTAAACTGGGCATAGAGCAGCTTGGGTTCCAGTTTTGTCCAGCCTTCCGCATCCTGCGGGGTTACCACGATATACCAAACCCCGTCCTTGTCCCTGTCCAAAACCAGCGTGCGCCATTTTGCCGACCACACGGGCGGCTTCCCCAGCCCCGGGGCGTTTATCACTTCCACCGTGCGGTTGGATACTTCGTATGCCGAAATCCCGCCCAATTCGGTATATGCCTCGCCCACCACGGTGCGCCGAACCCATATCCTTGTTCCGTCCGACAACAGTACTTCTTCTTTCCAAGAGGTTTCGGTGGGAACGGATTCCCCGCAACCCGACAATAGGGCGGCGGACAGCAGCATGGCGGTCAGAGTTGGGGAGGATTTCATTTCAGGTTTCCTTTCTGTCGGTTAGATTGGGTTTAATATTTTTCAGGCTGCCTTACGGACGCTTTCCCTTTTGGAAAAACATGCGTAAGGCAGCCTGAATCTGTATTTGCCGAAAAACCCGTCAACGGGTCATCGTCCTGCCAGCCCAATTCGGTAAAATCTTGAGGCAGCGTCATCTTGTTGCGGATGTCTTTGCGGTCGTATGTGCGGGAAGCCAGTTGGGCATAGGTTTTGGGATCAATGGCGGTCATTTTCAGTCTCCTAATCATATGAATCGATAAATTTTCGGAAAAATTCTAACCCGTGCGGGAACAGGGTTTTTTGACACAGGTTAATGTTTTGAATCAGTATCTCAGTTTTAAATTGATATATTCATATTGCGGGACAACTACCGGCGAATCATACCCCCATATCTTGGACAGGGGCTTGTCGTCCAAAGAAACCGCTTCGGGCATTTTCCCCGCGCGGAAACGCGGCTCCAAATTGGCATCCCGAGCATGCAATGTGGGATCAATCTCCACCTGCCGCCACTGGCCGTCGATTGCCTTAAACTGGGCATAGAGCAGCTTGGGTTCCAGCTTTGTCCACCCCTCCGCATCCAGCGGGGTTACCACGATATACCAAACTCCGTCCTTGTCCCTGTCCAAAACCAGCAAACTCCATTTTGCCGACCACACGGGCGGCTTCCCCAGCCCCGGGGCGTTTATCACTTCCAATACTTCTTTTGATACCTGATATTCGCCATAACCGCCCAATTCGGTATATGCCTCGCCCACCACGGTGCGCCGTACCCATATCTTTGTGCCGTCTTCCAACTGCACTTCCTCCCTCCAAGAGGTTTCGGTGGGAACGGATTCGCCGCAACCCGACAATAGCAAGCGTAGCCTGTGTAGGGTGTGTGGCTTTGCCACGCACGCCGTTCCCAACCTCAACCAACCGCGTGCGTGCCTGCGGCACACACCCTACGCATCACCAACCACAATCAACGCAGCAAGCGTAGGTTGGGTTTTGACCCAACAAAATTTGCCTTGCTGAAACCGTTGGGTTTAACAACTAACCTATTCCCTGAAAAAAACCGCCCGCTCCCCAATCGCGGACGGTTTTCTCATTTTTCGGGCTGCGCCCACATTAAAACCCACCCAAACAACCCAATAGGCAGCCTGAAACCCCTTCCGCCGTTTTCAGGCTGCCTTCAATCTTATACAATCCACCCCATCCGCAGCATCAAGGACACCATTATGAACTGGCGCATTCTCCCTATCGCTCTCACGCTCGCTGCCTGCACATACAGCGAAACCCCATTCGGACGCTATGCCGAAATAGACCTGCCGCTTCAATCGCAAACCACCATCCACAAAACCGTAACCGTCAACGCCCCCGCTGGCACAACCGTAAACATCAGCGAAACGCCTGTTTACACCATGCCGCCGCCCCCGCCGCCGCGCCGTTGCTATTACGATGAATACGAACGCCGCCGCGTGTGTTATCGCTAATAAGCCCCCAAGGCAGCCTGAAACCGCGTTTGCGCCCATCCCATTTTCAGGCTGCCTAACGCCTCCAAAAGCAGCCTGAAACGAAGTTCAGCGTAGCCAAAATCCCCGAAAGCCCCCTTATGCCCCACTCCCTATTCATCACCTGTCCGCGCGGTCTAGAACCCATCCTCGCGCAAGAGCTTGCCCAGCAAAACTGCGCCCAAATCGCCCCCACCGATGGCGGCGTATCCGCGCGTGGCAGCCTAGAACACGTTTACCGCATCAACCTTTATTCGCGCACCGCCAGCCGCGTGCTGTTGCAACTCGCCCAAGCCCCTTATCGCAACGAAGACGACCTATACCGCGCCACCAAAAACATCGCTTGGGAAAACTGGTTCGGTGTAGAAAAAACATTCAAAATCAAAGCCGAGGGCAAACGCGCCCGCGTCAAAAGCCTGGATTTCTGCGCCCTGAAAATCAAAGACGGGCTGTGCGACCGCTTCCGCAGCCAAACAGGCAGCCGCCCCAGCGTGGACAAAGCCCGCCCCGATGTTCGCATCCATTTGTTTTTAGACGACAAAACTGCCAGCATCTTTATTGACACCAGCGGCGAAGCCTTATTCAAACGTGGCTATCGCCAAGACACAGGCGAAGCTCCGTTGCGCGAAAACCTTGCCGCGGGCTTGCTGCTGCTGGCGGGCTACAACGGCACGCAGCCCATGCAAGACCCCTTCTGCGGCAGCGGCACCATCGCCATAGAAGCCGCGTGGATTGCACAAAATCGCGCAGCGGGCTTAATGCGCCGCTTTGGTTTTGAACAATTCAACAGCTTCGACAAAGCCCTGTGGACCAAACTCAAAGCCGCTGCCCGCGCCGATATAAGGCAGCCTGAAAACCCCATTGCCGCGTCTGATAACGACCGCCGCATGATTGCCGCCGCCCGCGCCAATGCAGCCAGCGCAGAAGTGGAAAATATTATCCAGTTCAACGTGTTAGACGCGCAAGACACCCGCCCAAACGGCGCAAACGGCATTCTTGTTGCCAACCCACCCTATGGCGTGCGCCTTGCCGAAATCCAAGCCCTGCACGCGCTTTATCCACAGCTCGGAAGCTGGCTCAAACAGCACTACGCGGGCTGGACAGCGGGCTTGTTGTCGGGCGATATGGAAATGCCCAAGCTCATGCGCCTGAAACCCAAGCGCAAAATCCCACTGTTCAACGGCAATTTGGACTGCCGCCTATTCTTGTTTGACATGGTTGCCGGCAGCAACCGCAAAGAATAATTTTGGCTTCGCCTAACCGCGTTTCAGGCTGCCTATCCCGCACACCCCACAGGCAGCCTGAAACCGAAGCCGAACACATCCCACAAAGGAACACCCCATGACCTTCCACCCCGACCAAATAGAACAAATCACCGACCGCCGCGAACGCCAAAAAGCCACCATCCAGCAATTCAACCAAGCCATGGAAGCACACGACTACGACACCGCCGCCGCCATCAGCGACTACGTTGTCGGCGAAGAAACCCGCCAACACGGCTTCGGCTGCGATTGGCAAATGCACTGCCTCAAATGGCTCACCCATTGGCGGCAACACCAATTTAGCGAAACCCCCAACAACAGCCCCGAAGAAGACCAAGCCTTCAACAAACTCATGGGCTGCCTGTGGCGGTTCAAATGGCTGGTGGGCGACCTACCGCGCGACCTCAACGCCACCCTGGACAGCATCCAAGAAGCCAACCAAGAAATGCAACAATGGTACGAACGCTACAAATTCAGCCCCGCCATGCTGCATAAATCCCTGATGGAACAAAACATCCTGCTGGGCAATGTGGATGCCGTGCGCGAACACTACCAGCAATGGCAAAACAACGAACACGACGGCATGAACGACTGCCCCGCCTGCGAGCAAAGCACCCAAATCCAATACCACCACTTTATCCGCGACTACAACCAAGTGCTGGAACTCGCCAAGCCCATTCTGGCGGGCGAACTCACCTGCGCCGAAGTCCCCCACAACTGCTATTACTACATCGTCCACAGCCTAATTCAGACAGGCAACACGGCACGCGCCCGCCACCTGCTGGACCACGCCATAGAGCATCTGGAAACCGAGCGGCAAGAATTCATCCAGCTCATCCCCCAGCTCATCCAGCTCTACTACCCGCTCAACGACCCCGACACCGCCGAAGAGCTTATCAACGAATACAACGACGACATCTTCGCCGCCAGCCAAACCGACATCCTCACCTATTGGCACTACCTGCTCGCCATCATCCCGCAAAACGACGAAGCCCTAGCCAACGCCCGCGAAATCGCCAAAGACATCGACCAACGCAACGGCAACAGCTACTACCAAACCCAGCTGGACTGGCTCTTCGGCGAAACCACCATCCACTAGGTTCAGCTGGGCTTAAAAGGCAGCCTGAAAACGGGTTTTCGCCGTTTCAGGCTGCCTATCCACTGAAAACCAATCCAAAGGCAGCCTGAAAACACATTCACCCGTTTCAGCAAAGCCCAAACCAAAGGCTTAAACAAAGTCAAAACGAACAAAGCAAACGCAGGCGCAACCCGTTTGCCCCATCCAAACCGCTGCATTTCAGGCTGCCCCAATCATACAACCAACCGCTTTCAGGCTGCCCATTCCCAAGGCAGCCTGAAACCCAGCCACCCAACGAAACCCCCAAACCATGCCCATCCAAGCCATCCTCTTCGACCTAGACGGCACCCTCGCCGACACCGCCCCCAGCCTCGGCAACGCCCTCAACAGCCTGCTGCAAAAACACGGGCTCCCCCCCAAACCCCAAGCCCAAATCCGCCCCCACGCCAGCCACGGCTCAGCCGCCCTCATCCGACTGGGCACAGGCATCACTCCCGAACACCCCGATTTTCCCCAATGGCGCGCCGACTACCTCGCCGAATACGAACAATGCTTCGACCGCGACACCGCGCTCTTCCCCGAAATCAACCCTCTGCTCGCCCGACTCGCCACACAAAACATCGCATGGGGCATCATCACCAACAAACCCCAAGCCTTTACCAACCGCCTTGTCCCCAAACTCGGCTTCGCCATCCCGCCCGCCGCCGTCGTCAGCGGCGACACCTGCCCCGAAGCCAAACCCAGCCCCCTGCCCATGCGCCACGCCTGCGCCGCCCTGCAAGTGCAGCCTGAAAACTGCATCTATGTAGGCGATGCCGAACGCGACATCCAAGCAGGGCGCAATGCAGGCATGCAAACCATCCTCGCCGCATGGGGCTACATCGCCCCCGGCGACACCCCCGAAACATGGGGCTACCACGCATCCGCCGCCAACCCCCTGCAAATTCTTGATATACTCCGCACCTTTCAGGCAGCCTGAAACACCCTTCGGCTCGCCATCTTTTTAATCAACCTAACCACAGGAAAAATCATGAAAAAAATCGCACTCACCCTTATCACCGCCACCCTACTCACCGCCTGCGCGGACAGCGGCACAGCAGGCGTAGGCGGCTTGCTTGGCGGCGGCGCAGGCACATCTAGCGCAGCAGGCATCGGCAAATCCGCCGTGCAAATGTATGTGCAAAACCGCTGCGTAAACGAACTACAAGCCCGCACCGAATGGCGCACCATCGCCCTCGCCATGAGCCAAGCCAAACAAACCGAATGGGAAAACAAAATCTGCGGCTGCGCCAGCGAAGAAGCCCCCAACCAAATCACCGCCGCCCAGCTGCCCGAACTGCTCACCGAAAGCGGACGCGTTAAAGTGGCCGCCGAAGTAACCGCCAAAACCGTAACCGCGTGCTACAAACGCCTGTTTAACAAATAACCCAAAGGCAGCCTGAAAACCAAAACACACTTTCAGGCTGCCTTAATCCTATCCCGCATCCCCCAAGGCAGTCTGAAACCAAGTTCAACACCGCTCAAATCCACGCCGCGCCAAACAGCCAAAAGGAAGCCCCATGAACAGCCAAGCCCAAGCCCTCGCCCTATTCGCCGCCCTACTGCTCGCCGCCCCATTCGCCCAAGCCGACAACCCCTACGACGAATCCGCCCTCTACAACGAAACCTACACCCAAAGCCTCAACGTCGGCAGCGAAGCCATCGACTGCCTCAAAGCCCGCAAAAGCGACTGCGGGCAAAAAGCATGGGAAAGCAGCCTGGACAGCATCAGCAAAGTCATCGACACCCCCGGCGGACAACGTGCGCTGGAACAGCTCCTGCCGCAGCTGGATTCCACCGGCATCATCAACAAACAAAACAGCCGCGCCATCGTAAACATCCTGCGCGAGCAGCTGCCCGCCGCCAAAAAGAACGGCAAAGCAATCGGCAGCAAAATAGAAGACCTCGGCAACCGCGCCGGCCAACAGCTCACCCAACCCCTGCCCGACAACGAGCGCACCAACTGCATGAACAAAGGCGACAGCATGCTGTCGGGCGCGCTGCGCTGCGGCGCAAACGCCATGATTGATAATTTGCAGAAATAGGCAGCCTGAAAACCAACAATCCGCAATTCAGGCTGCTCCCTTTATCACCCCAACCGAAAGCCTAACATGAACTACATCAGCACCCGCGGCAACACCCCCGCCAAAACATTCAGCCAAGCCCTGCTTATGGGGCTCGCCCCCGACGGCGGCTTAATGCTCCCCGAGCACTATCCCCAAATCACCGCCGAGCAACTCACCCACTGGCGCACCCTCAGCTACGCCGAACTCGCCTTTGAAGTCATCCGCCTGTTCGCCACCGACATCCCCGAAAACGACCTGCGCGGCATCATCAACCGCACCTACACCCGCGAAACATTCGGCAGCGCAGAAATCACCCCCGTGCGCACGCTCAAAGACGGCATCAAAATCCAAGCCCTATCCAACGGCCCCACGCTCGCCTTCAAAGACATGGCGATGCAATTCTTGGGCAACGCCTTTGAATACGTTTTAGCCAAAGAAAACAAAACCCTAAACATTCTCGGCGCAACCAGCGGCGACACAGGCTCCGCCGCCGAATACGCCCTGCGCGGTAAACGCGGCATCAACGTGTTCATGCTCTCGCCCGATGGCAAAATGTCCAACTTCCAGCGCGCCCAAATGTATAGCCTGCAAGACGAAAACATCATCAACATCGCCGTGCGCGGTATGTTTGACGACTGCCAAGACATCGTCAAAGCCGTGCAAAACGATGCCGAATTCAAACAACGCTACCGCATCAGCACCGTAAACAGCATCAACTGGGGGCGCATTGTTGCCCAAGTGGTGTACTACATTGCAGGCTATTTGCGCGCCAGCGAAAGCAACGAGCAGCGCGTCAGCTTCTGCGTGCCCAGCGGCAACTTTGGCAACATCTGCGCGGGGCACATCGCCAAACAAATGGGCTTGCCGATTGACCGCCTGATTGTCGCCACCAATGAAAACAACGTGTTAGACGAATTTTTCCGCACAGGACAATACCGCCCACGCGATGCCGCGCACACCTATGTAACATCCAGCCCGTCTATGGATATTTCCAAAGCCAGCAACTTTGAACGCTTTGTTTTTGACTTGGTGGGGCGCGATGCCAACCAAGTGCAAAGCCTGTGGGCAAACGTTGCGCAAGGCAACGGCTTCAATCTGCAAGACAAATTAGACATCATCCGCCAAAAATACGGCTTCGTTTCAGGCAGCAGCACCCACGCCGACCGCCTGGCCACCATAAAATCCGTGTACGGAACCGACGGCGAACTCATTGACCCACACACCGCCGATGGCATCAAAGTTGCCCGCCAACTGCGCGAATCAGGCGAAACCATTGTTTGCCTAGAAACCGCACTTGCCGCCAAATTTGACGCCACCATCCACGAAGCCGTGGGCAGCGTTGCCATTCCCCGCCCCGCCAAACTCGCAGGCTTGGAAGATTTGCCCCAGCGCGTGCAAGTGATTGACAGCGATGCCGATACGGTCAAATCCATCATTCGCAACAAGGTCGGCGGCGCATAAGGTAGCCTGCGAAGCGTAGCGGCGTTGCGAAGCTAAAACGGGGAAACGCGCCCTGATTGTTGTATTCCCTAAATAGCAAAACGGCTGAAATGTGATGCGCTTTCAGCCGTTTGCTTGTTTTGCGGATGAGCAAAGGCGGTTGGGCAATCGCCTGAGGCAGCCTGAAACTTTTGCAAAATCCATAACCGATGGAGCAGCGGTGGCTTGCCGACATTTTTCCAAACAGCAAAGTTCTGTTAAATGTGCCATTTACGGCGACAAGCCGCCACCGTTGCACTGTAAGTTTCAGGCTGCCTCAGCGCTTTTGCAAAGGTCTCAACCTGAAACCATCCCGCCAACCCATTTTCAGGCTGCCTTCCCCCCTTAGGCAGCCTGAAACCCGAAAGCACAACCATGAACAACTATCGCGGAGAACTCTGGCTCATACTCGTAACCCTACTGGCCGCCAGCGGCTGGTTTGTTTCCAAAGCCGCGCTGCAAGAACTGCCCGCCGCAGGCTTTATCGGCGCGCGCATGGTTGGCGCCGCCCTGCTGTTTTTGCCGTTTGCGCTGCCGCAGCTTCGCCAATGGACGGCGGGACAATTTGCCCGCGCGGCGGCGGTGGGCGCGGCGTTTTCGGGCAACATTTTTTTCTGGATTCAAGGCGTGGCGCACAGCACCCATTTTGGCGAAGGCGCGTTGCTGCTCAGTTCCTCCATGCTGCTTGCGCCGCTGTTGTCGTGGCTGCTGTTTCGCCATCGCCCCTCGCCGATGCTGTGGCTGTCGCTCGCCCTTTCAGGCTGCGGCCTGTATTTGCTGAACGCGGGCAAATCACCGTTGCAAATGTCGCTGGGCAGCGGCTTGTTTGCGCTTTCCGCGCTGATGAGTGCGCTGTTTTTTGTGCTGAACAACCAGTTTTCCAAAGGCATGAACGTGCTGCCGCTCACCACCGTGCAACTCGCCTGTGCGGGCATTGTGTGCAGCGGCTATTCGCTGGCGTTTGAAACGTGGCAGTTCCCGCTTTCTGCCGCCAGTTGGATGTGGCTCATCATCGGCATTGTGGTGATTACCAACACGCGCTTTTTGCTGCAAACACACGCGCAAAAAATCTGCCCGATTGGCAACGCGGCGATGATTATGGTGTTGGAACCCGTGTGGACGCTGCTGTTTAGCGTGTTGCTTTTGGGCGAACAATTGTCGTGGGAAAAAGCGACGGGCGGCGCGCTGATTATCGCGGCGCTGCTGCTGTATCGCCTGCCGTTGCGCCAATGGCACCAGCGCAAGGATTGACATGCTTCTTACTAGTGTTATACCATAACGTTTTATCTACCAAGGAGTGTGGCATGAAACAAGGCATTCATCCGAAAAACTATCGCACCGTGCTGTTTTACGACAGCAGCGTCAACGAGGGCTGGCTTATCCGCTCGTGCGCGCCCACCAACAAAACTATGCAATGGACAGACGGCAAGGAATATCCCGTGTTTATGCTGGATACCTCATCGGCATCGCACCCGGTTTACACGGGCAAGCAGCGCGAGCACAACAAAGAGGGGCGCGCCAGCCAATTCAACCAACGCTATGCGGGCATGATGTCTGCGCTGAAAAAGGAGAAATAAGATGCAGGTGCTGTCATCGCTCAAAGCGGCGAAAAACCGCCACCGTGATTGCCAAATCGTGCGCCGCAAGGGCAAGGTGTATGTGATTTGCAAAAGCAATCCGCGATTTAAGGCGCGGCAACGGTAAACGCTGTTTTCAGGCTGCCTTTGATGATTAAGGCAGCCTGAAATCTTGTAGGGGAAACAGGTTTGATGGATTCGGAACTGATTGTGCGGATTGAACGACTACCCGATTTCAACAACACGAAAGCCGCGCAAGAAACCGCCCGCTCATCTTGCCCAATCAACCAAGCCAACATAAAAGGCAGCCTGAAAACAAGCATTTGCTCGTTTTCAGGCTGCCTTTGCCAACTCATGAATCACCAACGTCAAATCAACTGCTCGCCCCAATGCAGTTTCTGCCGCAGGGTTTTGTAATACTGGTAGCTGCTCGGGTGCAGCACGCGCAGTTCGTTGTGATAGCGGTGAATGATGATTTCATCCATGTTTTGGATGTCCACAAACGATTGTCCGTCGTAATGCACGCGCGCGTCGCCCGCTTTGGTAATCAAAATGCGGATTTCGTTGGCATCGCCGATCACAATCGGGCGGTTGGTCATCGATTGCGGGCAAATCGGTACCAGCGTGAGCGCGCGGATGGCAGTTTGCAAAATCGGGCCGCCCGCCGCCAGCGAATAGGCGGTTGAACCCGTGGGCGTGGAAACGATTAAGCCGTCGCTGCGCTGGGTACAAACAAACTGGTTGTTGATAAACACTTCAAATTCAATAATCTGCCCCGCGCCGCCGCGCGAAATCACCACATCATTGAGCGCGATGCCGTGATAAATCGCTTCGCCGCCGCGCTGCGCGCTGGTTTCCAGCAAAATGCAGTCGTCCGCTAAATAATCGCCCGCCAGCATTTTGCTGAGTTCTTCCACCATGTTTTCGCGCGAAACTTGGGTTAAAAAGCCCAG
The DNA here is from genome assembly GCF_016623605.1 of Kingella bonacorsii. NCBI lineage: Bacteria > Pseudomonadati > Pseudomonadota > Betaproteobacteria > Neisseriales > Neisseriaceae > Kingella > Kingella bonacorsii. The sequence continues at coordinate 852,651 of NZ_JAEHNZ010000001.1, forward strand.
ATGCCCTTGGTTCACGCCAATCAGCGGCACGCGGTAGGGCGCGGCTTTGCGGGCGGCGGATAGGAAGGTGCCGTCGCCGCCGAGCACCAAAATCAGGTCGCAGTCTTGCCCGATGTTGTCGCTCACGGCGCAAAATTGCAGGTCGCGCTCGCTCACCAAGCCGTTGTCGGCACAGGGCTTGTCGATGACGATGGCGAGCCGCTGCGCGTGCAAAAAGGCAATCAGGTCGTGGATAACGGGGGCGATGTCGGGGGTGTTGGGGCGGGTGAGGATGCCGATGCGGTGGAATTTGCTGGGGATCATGGTGTAAAGGTTTTTTGGGAGGATAAGGCAGCCTGAAAACAGGGTGGCGTGCTGATGAAACGGGCTGCGCTTGTTTTGGCTTCGCCGAAACTCACTTCGTGCGTTTTCAGGCTGCCTTTGGGGTTGGGCAAAGGATTTAAACAGGAGGCAGCCTGAAATCCAAAAGCCTGAAATCCAAAATGGAACGGCGGCGGCTCGCTGCCAACCGGTTTATTCAACAGAGTATGACTGTTTTGCCAAGATGTCGGCGAGCCGCCGACGCTCCATCCGTTGCGCGTTATACAAAGGATTCAACAAAAGGCAGCCTGAAATGGCTGGCAAGCCATCCGTTTCTGTTTTCAGGCTGCCTCAAATAAACGGACTCGCCTTCACCAAACACGCGATATGCGCCTTCGCGCTTTTGGCAAGGCTGGTTAATTTGTAGCCGCCTTCCAACACCGAAACGATGCGCCCTTGGCTGTGGCGGTTGGCAATCAGCATGATTTTTTTGGTAATCCATTCGTAATCGGCTTCGGTTAGGTTCAGATGCCCCAAATCGTCGTTGCGGTGGGCATCAAAGCCTGCGGCAAAAAATATCATCTGCGGGCGAAAGCTGGCAAGGCGCGGCAACCATTGGGCGCGCACCACATCGCGAAACTCGTTGCTGCCATCGCCCGCTTTGAGCGGCGAGTTAATCACATTCGGGTTGCTGCCCTTAAACGGCACGCCGCTAAACGGATACAGCGGATGCTCAAACGACGACAACAGCATCACGCGCGGGTCGTCGCGGAAAATGTCTTCCGTGCCATCGCCGTGGTGCAAATCAAAATCCACAATCGCCACGCGCTGCAAGCGGTATTCAGCGATGGCGTGCATGGCAGCCACGGCAACATTGTTGATAAAACAAAAACCTGCGGCTTTATCGGCATGGGCGTGATGGCCGGGCGGGCGGATGGCGCAAAAGGCGTTTTTGGCTTGCTTTTTCATCACCATGTCCACCGCTTTGATGGCTGCGCCAGCGGCATGGCGGGCGGCGGCAAGCGTGTCGCGGCTTAAATAAGTGTCTTCTTCAATTTTCACCGTGCCATTGCTGGGGATTTGGTTTTCCAGGCTGTTCAAATACTTGCGGGTGTGCACGCGCGATAGCTGGATGTCGGTTACTTCGGGCGCTTCGATTTTTTGCAGCAAATGCCACAAGCCCGATTTGCGCAACACGCGCTCAATCGCTTCCAGCCGCTTCGGGCTTTCGGGATGCTCGCCGCTCACAAAATGCGTGCGGCAAGCGGGCGAAAATATCCACGCGGTGCGCCCCTTAATCGCCAGCAAGCGCAGCAATTTGGCGCGCACAAAGCGATATTGCCGCAGCACCAGCGCCACGGGAAAAACCAGCTTGCCAGGCAAACAGCTTTTCAGGCTGCCCGCAACGCGCCGCAAGCGAATCCGCGCCCAACGGATGACTTTGCGGGCAAGGCGTTTCAGGCTGCCCAAACAGGCTTTGCCGCGTGAAACCAAGCGCATAGGATTAGGCACGATAGCGTTCGATTTCAATGCCCACTTCGCGCACATCGGGCAGCACGCCCGCCTTGCTCACGCGCAAACGCAGCTGCGGTGTGGGATAGTGTTCAAACACAAGCTGGGCAACGAATTCGGCAAGGCTTTCCAGCAGCTTAAAATCGCAATCGGCAAGCTCTTGGCGGATAAGCTGGCACATCTCGCCATAATGGATGGTGTGCTCAATGTTGTCGTCTTGGTGGCTGTTTTCGGGCAAAACCACATCCAAATCCAAGATAAGCGTTTGTTTATGCTGGCGCTCCCAGTCGTACACGCCAATGAGCGTGTCGGCTTTCATGCCGTGTAAGAAAATTTTGTCCATTTACTTAAAGTTCCGTTAAAATATGCGCGGTTTTTGTTATTGTAAACGAAAGGCGCGGTGTTTGTATGTTCTTATTCGCATTGATGATTGCGGTAGTGGCTTATTTAATCGGCTCTGTTTCCACCGCCGTTTTGGTTTCCAAAAAAATGGACTTGCCCGACCCCAAAACCTACGGCTCGGGCAACCCCGGCGCCACCAACGTGCTGCGCAGCGGTAACAAAAAAGCAGCCGCCTACACCCTGCTGGGCGATGCGTTTAAAGGCTTGCTGGCGATTGGCTTGGCGCGTTGCTTAACCACTTGGCTGGGACTGCCCGATTACACCGTGGGCTTGGCGGCGATTGGCGTGGTGCTGGGGCATATGTATCCCATTTTCTTCGGCTTTAAAGGCGGCAAAGGCGTGGCAACGGGCTTTGGCGTGATTTTGGCGATGTCGTTTTGGACGGCGTTTTGGGTGGCACTGATTTGGGCGACGATTGCGTTCAAGTTTAAAAAATCTTCGCTCGCCGCTTTGATTGCCGCCGCGTGTGCGCCGTTTACCGCGTTTATCGTGATACAGCACCCCTATCATCCAAGCTGGGGCTGGTCGCTGGTAGTGGTGGGCGCGCTGGTCATCGTCCGCCACCGCGACAACATCAAACGCATGCAGGCGGGCAACGAACCCGATGTGGGCAACACCGCCGCCCCTGCGCAGCCCGCCAACCCTGTTGCGCCCGTGGCGGAACAAGCGCCTAAAACCGAACCCCAAAAAGTAGAACAAGTCGTTGTGCTGCAAAAAAACGCGCGACAATCGTAAACCGATTTTCAGGCTGCCTGAAAGCATTGTTTAGGCAGCCTGAAATCTATTTCGGCAGCCTGAAAACACAGGCCGGGCATCCGCCCGTTCAATGACACACAACTCTCGATAACCATAAGCAGTCTATAAAAAATGCAAAGCAAAACGCTCTCCCAATGGCTCGCCCATTTAGAAACCGCCCATCCCACCACCATCGACATGGGTTTGACCCGCGTAACCCAAGTAAAAAACGCGATGGACCTTGCCCCCTCCTGCCCCGTAATCACCGTGGGCGGCACCAACGGCAAAGGCTCAACCTGCGCCTTTTTGTCGCACATCTATGCCGCAGCGGGCTACAAAGTCGGCACGCTCACCAGCCCGCACCTGCTGCGCTTTAACGAACGCATCGCCATCAACAGCCAGCCCGTGAGCGACGAAGACATCGTTGCCGCATTTGAGCGCATTGAAGCCGCGCGCGGCGACGTGTCGCTCACCTATTTTGAATTCAACACCTTAGCCGCGGTGGATATTTTCAGGCTACATCAAGTGGACGTGATGATTTTGGAAGTCGGCTTGGGCGGGCGGCTGGATGCCGTCAATGCTTTTGATGCCGATTGCGCCATTGTTACCAGCGTGGATTTGGAGCACCAAGCCTATCTGGGCGACACCGTGGAGCAAATCGCCAAAGAAAAAGCGGGCATTTTCCGCGCAGGCAAACCCGCCATCTTCGGGCAAGACCCCGCGCCGCATTCGTTGGGGCAACACGCCAAAAACATCGGCGCAAAACTGTTGCAACTCAATCACCAATTTTCCTATCTCGCGCGCATTGATAGCTGGCAATGGCAAGCCAACAACGGCAGCCTGAAAATCGATTTGCCGCTGCCTGCCTTGCAAGGCGCGTTCCAGCTCAACAACGCCGCTTGCGCCGTCGCCGCCGTGCAAATCATGCGCCAGCAGTTGCCCGTGAGCAACGAAGCGTTGGCTCAAGGCATCGCCCAAGCGCAAAACACCGCGCGTTTTCAAATCATCCAAAGGCAGCCTGAAATCATTTTAGACGTGGCGCACAACCCGCACGCCGCCCGCGCCCTTGCCAGCAGCCTCAACGCCCTGCCCGCCAAACGCACGATTGCCGTGTTCAGCATCCTTGCCGATAAAGACAGCGATGCCGTTATCAACACCCTGCAAGGCAGCATCGACGAATGGTATATCGCCCCGCTAGACCTGCCGCGCGGCATGACGCTCACCGCGCTCACCACCAAGCTGAAAAAACATGACATCCAGCCCATCCATCCCTACAATACCATTCAGGCTGCCTACACCGCCGCCTTATCGCAAGTTACGGAAAATGATAGAATAATTGTATTCGGCTCGTTCCACACCGTAGCCGAAGTTTTAGGCAGCTTGCCCGCCCAAGCCGCCGCCGCATCATCAGAAAGACCCGTCAACATGAATCCAGAACCCCAAAACCAACCCGAACCGCAAAACCAAGACGTTTTAGACGAATACGAGCACCTGAAAAACAAAAACCGCCGCCGCCTAATCGGCGCAGGCGCGATTACCGTACTAGCGGGGGGCTTGTTTGTTGCCGTCGCCAGCAACGGACCCAAAGACAACATTGAACCCAAAATGGCGCAACCGCAGCAGCAGCAAAAAGTAACCACCGAAGTGTTGCGCCCCAGCGGCGTTGCCCCGCAAACCGCTTCCACTGTGCCCACTTTAACCGCCGCCGAAGCCAGCCGCCCTATTACGTCCAGCTCGCCCAGCACGCGCGTGAAGCCTGTGCCACCGTTGGCGCAAGACAACACCAGCGCGAAACCGCGCAGCCAAACGCCTGCCGCCGATACCGCGCCCACGCTTGCCGATGCCGACAGCCAAGCCAGCCTTGAAGAGCAACGCCGTTTGCGCCGCGAAGAACAACGCAAAGCCCGCGAGCAACGCCGCTTAGAGCAACAACAAGCGCGCGAAGAAGCCGCCCGCAAACGTGCCGAAGCCCGCCAAGAACGCGCCGAAGCCCGCGCCCGCGCCGAGCAAGAACGCATCGCCAAAGCCCGCGCCGACGAAGCCCGCCGCAAACAAGCGCAAGAAGTGGTTGCCAAAGCCGAAGCCGAACGCGCCGCCAAACAAAAAGCCGCGTTGGAACGCGCCGCCGAGCAAAAAGCCGCTGCCGATGAAGCCCGCCGCGCCGAACGCGCCAAACTGTTGGCACAGCAAAAAGCTGCTGCCGAACGTGCCGCACAAGCCAAAGCCGCGCCGAAAAAAGCCGACGACAAAGCCGCCAACAAAACCGTGCCCAAACAGCCAGAGAAAGCCGTAGCCAGCAAAGACAACAGAGAAAAACGCGCCAGCGTGCAAGTGGGCGCCTACCGCGACATCGCCGCCGCCAAAGCCGCGCAGCAAAAAATGAAAGGGCTGAACTATTCTTCGTCTATTGAAGAAATCAACACCGATAAAGGCAAGGTTTATCGCGTGAAAACAGGCTCGTTCCCCAATAAATCGGAAGCCGAAATCGCCGCCGGCAAATTGAAAGCGCGCGGCTTGGGCGGCATCGTGCTGGAACAAAAATAGCCACCTAACCGCAAAGCATCGCCATGACCACTTTTGACCTCTTCGCATTCGGCACCATCCTCTTCTGCATCGTGCTTTCTGCCATGCGCGGGCTGATGGGCGAAGTGTTTTCGTTTGTGGGCTGGCTGGTGGCATTGGCAATTGCGCGTTTTTTGGCGGTGGATGTGTCCAATTTTATGTTTTCCTCCATGCAGCCGCGCGAGTTGGCGGTAGTGTGCGCGTTTGTGGCGACTTATGTTGCCGCGCGTTTGGCATTGGCGTTTACGCACCAAGTGTTTGATTTGGTGATTAAAAAAGCGCATTTATCCACACTCAACCGCATTGGCGGCGCGGCGTTAGGCAGCCTGAAAGGCGTGTTGGTGGTGAGCATCACGGTGTTGCTGTGCGCGTTTAGCGATTTGCCCAAAAGCAGCGAATGGCGCGATGCCATCAGCGCGCCGTTTTTTGAAAGCATCGCGCTGATGGGCACGCCCTATCTGCCCGAATTCCTAGCCAAACAGGTCAATTTTGACCACACGGATACCGCGCTCCCCTTGGGAGCATTGCCCAAAGCAGGAAACGGCGGGGCAAACGGGGCAGCGGGCAACGGTGCAAATGGCGCGAACGTAAATGGCGCGGGCAACGGCGTAAACAGCACAAAAACCCATCGCGCCCATGCAGCCGAATCAAACGCGGACGGCAAAGGCAGCCTGAAAAAGGATAAAAGCAACAAAAACCATGATGCAGACAGCCTGGAAAACCCCAAAGACGGCGCGAAAAAACGTGCCAGCAAAAATAAATCCAACGCAAAGCAATCCCCTTAGGGCTATCGGCATTTGGCGCATCGGCAAGGTGCGCGGGATGCGGGTAGTCCTTAAATTTTGGGCGACGGTAGAGTAGGCAGCCTGAAACGGCGCGAAAGCATCACGGCAGGCATGGGAATGTTGGCGCGTCGGCAGCCCGCCGACATCTTGGTCAATCAGCCATACTCTGTTTCATAAACCATTTGGCGACAAGCCCCCGCCGCTCCATTGGCTGCCGGGTTGGGCAACGGCTTCAAGCTAACCGGCAAAGCGTTTTCAGGCTGCCTGATTGCTATCGCGTGATGGCTGAAACAAGCCGGTTCGCCCGCCCAAAGGCAGCCTGAAAACCCATCCGCCCGCCCTACCCGCTTGCCAAGTGCAAAACCTGTTTCAGGCTGCCTCATCACAGCCTTCATCGCAAAAAACCCAACCCCATCTCAACCCCACTCCACGGAGACCCCCATGTGCGGCGTATTAGGACTCGTATCACACGAACCCGTAAACCAACTTTTGTATGACGGCTTGCAAATGCTGCAACACCGCGGGCAAGACGCGGCCGGCATCGTAACCACGCAAAACAGCTATTTCCACATGCACAAAGGCAAAGGCATGGTGCGCGAAGTGTTCCGCACCCGCCACATGCGCGATTTGCACGGCAACGCCGGCATCGCCCACGTTCGTTATCCCACCGCAGGCAACGCAGGCAGCCCCGCCGAAGCCCAGCCCTTTTACGTCAGCTCCCCCTTTGGCATCGTGTTGGCACACAACGGCAATCTCACCAACACCGCCGAGCTGCACCAAGAGGTCTATACCCAATACCTGCGCCATGTAAACACCCAATCTGACAGCGAAGTCCTGCTCAACGTGTTCGCCCACGAGCTGCGCCAAGCCGTCAGCCAAAACGCCGACCCGCTGCATCTCACTGTAAACAACATCTTTGATGCCGTCGCCCGAGTGCACAAACGCGTGCGCGGCGCGTATGCCATCGTTGCCATGATAGCGGGCTACGGCATGCTCGCCTTCCGCGACCCCAACGGCATCCGCCCGCTGGTGCTGGGCAAGCAAGAAAAAAACGGCAAAACCTCATGGGCGGTTGCCTCCGAAAACGTGGTATTCGGCGGCTTGTCGTACCACTTTGAGCGCGACATCCAAGCAGGCGAAGCCGTGTTCATCGAATTCGACGGCACGCTGCACACCCGCCAATGCGCCGAACACCCGCGCCTAAACCCCTGCCTGTTTGAATACGTTTATTTCGCCCGCCCCGACACCATCATGGACGGCGTGTCCGTGTACCAAGCCCGCGTGGACATGGGCGTGCTGCTGGCTGAAAAAATCAAACGCGAAATCAACATCAACGCCATTGATGTCGTGATGCCCATCCCCGACACCAGCCGCCCCAGCGCATTGGAACTTGCCCGCGCGCTGGGCAAACCCTACCGCGAAGGCCTCATCAAAAACCGCTACATCGGGCGCACCTTCATCATGCCCGGCCAAGCCACGCGCAAAAAATCCGTGCGGCAAAAGCTCAACACCATCCCCAGCGAATTCAAAGGGCGCAACGTGTTATTGGTGGACGACAGCATCGTGCGCGGCACCACCAGCCGCGAAATCGTGGACATGGTGCGCGAAAGCGGCGCAAACAAAATCTACATCGCCTCCGCCGCCCCCGAAGTGCGCTACCCCAACGTGTACGGCATCGACATGCCCACGCGCGAGGAACTTATCGCCCACAACCGCACCGCCGCCGAAATCGCCCGCGAAATCAACGCCGATGCCTGCGTGTTCCAAGATTTGGCCGGGCTGGAAGCCATCATCCGCAGGCTCAATCCCAAAATCGAAGGCTTGGATTCCTCCTGCTTCAACGGCGAATACATCACAGGCGACATCGACGAAGCCTATCTCAAACGCCTGTCCAGCAGCAAAAAGCAGCCTGAAAACCAACCACAGCCCACGCCGATTGATTACAACGTGAGCGTGGACAACAGCGAAGAGTAAAGCCCCTATCATCAATCAGGCAGCCTGAAACCGTTTTCAGGCTGCCTTTTTGGTTTTATTTGGGCGATGCCCATCGCAACCGCATCGCCCTCTTCCCGCCATTGCCCAGCCCATCCCGCACTTTTTTCCTTTTTGATACAAATTCCTATTTAATTCCACTTTTAACCCATCTTTACATCTTATTCCGTTCTTTTTACAATCCGCGTTTTTAATAATAATTCTTATTCAAAGAGACCCCATGAGAAATATCCAACCAACCCTCAAAATCTGCCTGCTTGCCGTATTGTCTGCATATTCGGCGCAGGCAGTTTCCGCTCCTGCCGAGCAAACCCTGCAAAACATACAAGTGAGCGGCAAACGGCTTGCCAAGCAAAACACCGCCGAACACAAAAAACGCGAAGACATCGACCGCGAGCTCATCCGCGACAACAACGATTTGGTGCGCTATTCGCCCGATGTGGGCGTGAGCCAAAGCGGAACGCGCCACAGCAAAGGCTTTGCCATGCGCGGCGTGGAAGGCAACCGCGTGGGCGTGAGCATTGACGGCGTATCGCTGCCCGATTCCGAAGAAAACTCGCTGTATGCGCGCTATGGCAATTTCAACAATTCGCGCATGAGCATCGACACCGAACTGGTGCGTGGCATTGATGTGGAAAAAGGCGCCAATTCGTTCAGCATGGGCAGCGGCGCATTGGGCGGCGGCGTGAACTATCGCACGCTGGACGCGGGCAATCTGCTGCAAGACGACAACCGGTTTGGCGGCTTGATTAGAAGCGGCTATGCGTCCAAAAACCGCGAATGGGCAAATACCGTGGGCTTGGCAACCGGCAACGAACGCGCCGACTTTATGCTGCTGTATTCCCAACGCCGGGGGCACGAAACCAAAAGCTCAGGCAAAGGCGAAGACACCATCGGCAGCGCGCGCGGCATTCCCGACCCTGCCAGACACAAATACCACAGCTTTTTGAGCAAATTTAACTGGCAATTGACCGATAACCAGCGTGTGGGCGTGGCGTTTAACGGGCAGCAAGGGCACAACCGCGTGAACGAGCTGTCTTACAACTTGCAAGAAAGCAGTTGGCGCGAGGCAGACGACATCAACTACCGCCGCAATCTGCATCTGTATCACGAATTTGCGCCCTCCCGCTATTTGAGCTTGGTGAAAACCGAATTTGACTATCAAAAAACCGATTTGGCTTCGGTGAGCGACAAAGGCTCGTATCCGCGCGATTGGAGCAAGCCCGATTTCCCGTTGGATTACAGCAAAAAAGATTTGGACGAGGTATACGACCGCCGCATGAAAACCACGTTCCACCGTTTGAGCCTGAGCTTGGACGGCAAGCCGTTCCAATGGGGCGGCACACATCAATTGTCGTTTAAAACGTTTGTGAGCAAGCGCGATTTCAAAAACATCAACAGCGATTCTTATTACCTTGACGGCAAAGTGTATAACGTGAAAAGCACCATCCAGCACCCCGTGCAAACGCGGCAGTTTGGCTTTTCGCTGTTAGACAGCATCCAATGGAACGACCGCTTTTCCAACCAAATCGGCGTGCGGTACGACCACACGCGCCTAAAACCCAAAGCGTTAAACGAAACCTGCAACGCGTGCGAAACCACCATCCCCGCGCCCGGCTCGTTTCGCGCTTGGAACGGCTTTGTGGATACGCAATGGCGCATGAACGATGCTTGGCGGTTGAACTACCAAGTAACCACGGGCTACCGCATCCCCACCGCTTCGGAAATGTATTTCACCTACAAACACCCCGCTGGCAACTGGCTTGCCAACCCCAATTTGAAAGCCGAACGCAGCCTGAATCAAACCATCACGCTATCGGGCAACGGTCGCTTTGGCAAAATGGATTTGAGCGCGTATCACACCCGTTATAAAAACTTCATTTTTGAACAGGAAAACGCGCCGATTGAAAACGGGCGGATGCAGCTTTATCAACAAATGGTGAACGTGGATAAAGCGCGCATCAGCGGCTTGGAGTTTTCAGGCAGCCTGAAACTGCCCAAAGGCTTCTCGCTAATGGGCAGCTTGGGATACAGCAAAGGCAGGCTAAACAACGGATTAAGCCAACTGCCCTTGCAACCCATCAAAGCCGTGATTGGCTTGGACTACGAGCATCCCGAGCAGCGCTGGGGGATTTTCTCGCGCTTAACCTATATGGGCGCGAAAAAAGCCAAAGACGCGAAAATCCTGCACCACGAGCAAAAAGAAACCTGCCTGGCCTATGAAACCGAAGAAGATTGGTGGACAGGCGAAACCTACACCTATTGCAGCAAACGCCACGTTGAAGCGGTGGAAAGCAAAGAAACCTTCCCCTATTTAAACCGCTCCGCAGTGGTGCTGGACGTGTTTGGCTATGTTCGCCCCACCAAAAACCTTACCCTCCGCGCAGGCGTTTATAACTTAACCAACCGCCGTTATGCCACATGGGACAGCTTCCGCAGCATCAACATCCGCAGCACCACAGGCTCGGTGGACAAAGAAGGCAAAGGCTTGGCACGCTTCTACGCCCCTGGGCGCAATTATTCCGTATCGCTGGAATACAAGTTTTAACCCGTTTTACCGTTTTCAGGCTGCCTCAAACCTTGAAAACGATTGCTAGGCAGTCTGAAAACTCTTTCAACCCCACTACAAAGGAAAAACCATGTCTCACCACCATCATCATTCAGAAAAACACGAACCGCGCGAATTGGCAGCATTTCTAAAAGCCAACACCCGCGCCACGCATCAAAGCGTGGACGATTTAGTGATGTCGGTTCAACCATTTAGCACGCCCGAAAACTACACCCGCTTCCTGCAACTGCAAGCCGTGTTCCACAAAATTGTGGACGATGTGTACAAAAATCCCACGCTCAATCAACACATTGAAGGCTTGGCTGCACTCGCTCGCTACGACGACGTTATCACCGACTTGCGCGACCTCAACGCACAAGAAGCCCACATCCGCGCCGCCATCCCCGCCCCGCAAGGCGCAGAAGCCATCGGCTGGCTCTATTGCGCCGAAGGCTCAAACTTGGGCGCAGCGTTTTTGTTTAAAGACGCACAAAACAATCTGGGCTACAACGAAAGCCACGGCGCACGCCACCTTGCCCCGCACATGGATGGGCGCGGCAAACACTGGCGCGCGTTTGTCGGCAAATTCAACCAACTGCCGCTGAACGCGGAAGAACAAGAAACCGCGCTCAAAGGCGCGCTGGAAGCGTTTGCGTTTTATAAAGTGTTGCTGCGGGAGATTTTTGAAGTGGCGTAAGATTTAAGCAGCAATAAGGCAGCCTGAAAACGGGTTTGAAGCGTTTTCAGGCTGCCTTTGGTGTCTCTGCTTATACCCGCTGTCCGATATAGCGCACGCGCCCAATCACTTTTAAACGAGACAGGTCTTCGCCTTCAACCACCATGTCGGGATAGTTAGGATTGTCGCAAGCGAGAATGATTTGGCGCAGCAGCAGCTTCACACGACGGATAAGGGCTCGGCTGCCAATTTCCAGCACATAAATATTGCCCTCGGCTAATTTGTTATCAGACAAATCAACCAGCAGCTCGCATTTGCCGCTGATAGTGGGTTTCATAGCTTCGCCGTAGCCGATAACGATGCCACAAGTTTGGGCATCGGCAATGCCGAGTTCATTGAACAACTCCTTGCTGAGCAACAAGGGAGCAGTATGACCTTTTTTAGGCGGTGGTGAACCATCGGGCGGCGTGTCGGAGATTAGGTGGGCTGGGATAAAGTCGGTAGCGTTCATGGAATTGTCTTTCGGTGGAATGAATGGGTGGAGGCAGCCTGAAAACCATTTTCAGGCTGCCTTTGGCGTTTTCAGGCTGCCTCTGCCTACCTTTTCAACTTCGCCAACGCATCTGCCATCGCGCTATTTTGCGGAGCGCGTTCCCGTTGTGCCTTGCCGTTTTTCAGGCTGCCTCGGTTGCCGTTGCTTGGGCTACGCGGGTTGCGGCTACTTTCATTTTCAGGCTGCCTGCCGCGTTTTTCCGCGCCTGCCTCATCATTCAGCCGCATGGTGAGCGCGATGCGTTTGCGCGGCACGTCCACTTCCAGCACTTTCACTTTGACCACGTCGCCCGCTTTTACCACGTCGCGCGGGTCTTGCACGAAGCGGTCGGCGAGCGCGGAGATGTGCACCAGCCCGTCTTGATGCACGCCGATGTCCACGAATGCGCCGAAGTTGGCAACGTTGCTCACCACGCCTTCCAGCACCATGCCAACTTGCAGGTCGTTCATGTCGTGCACGCCTTCGGCGAAGGCGGCGGTTTGGAACTCGCCGCGCGGGTCGCGCCCGGGTTTTTCCAGTTCTGCCAGAATGTCTCGCACGGTGGGCAAGCCGAAGCGTTCGTCAATAAAGTCAGCAGCCTGAATTTGGGCGATTTGGCTGCGGTTGCCAATCAGCTCGGCGGCGGTGATGCCTTGTTTTGCCAGCATTTTGGCGACCACGGGATAGGCTTCGGGGTGGACGGCGGAAGCATCAAGCGGTTCGCTGCCGCCGTTAATCCGCAAAAAGCCTGCCGCCTGCTCAAAGGTTTTTTCGCCGAGGCGCGGCACTTTCAACAGTTGCTTGCGGTTGGCAAACGCGCCGTTTTCATCGCGATAGGCGACGATATTGTGCGCCAGCGTGCTGTTCAGCCCCGAAATGCGGGCGAGCAGCGGGGCAGAGGCGGTGTTTACGTCCACGCCGACGGCGTTTACGCAGTCTTCCACCACGGCATCCAGCGATTTGGCGAGCTTGGATTGATTGACATCGTGCTGGTACTGCCCCACGCCGATGGATTTGGGGTCAATTTTGACCAGTTCGGCGAGCGGGTCTTGCAGGCGGCGGGCGATGGAAACCGCGCCGCGCAGGGATACGTCCAAATCGGGGAACTCGCGGGCGGCGAGTTCGGAGGCGGAATACACGGATGCGCCCGCTTCGGAAACGGTGATTTTGCGTATTTCAGGCTGCCTTTGTAGCAGTTCGGCGGCGATTTTGTCGGTTTCGCGGCTGGCGGTGCCGTTGCCGATGGCGATGAGTTTCACGCCGTTGCGCTCAATCATTTGCGCCAGCCGCGCCAGCATGGCATCGGGCTGGTGCAGGTAAACAATCGCGGTGTCCGCCAGCTTGCCCGTGTCGTCCACTACCGCGCATTTCACGCCGTTGCGGTAGCCAGGGTCTAAACCCAGCGTGGGCAAGCGGCCCGCTGGCGCGGCGAGTAGTAAATCTTTGAGATTTTTGGCAAACACGGTAATCGCATCGGCATCGGCTTCTTCTTTCAGCCGCGCAAAGGCTTCCAGTTCCAGCGACAGGAAGATTTTGGCGCGCCAAGTCAGGCGCACGGTATCGCGCAAGAATTTGTTTTCCGAACGGATTTGGAAATGCTCGGCGATGATTTGCTCGTATTCGCTGGCTTCGGTAATCGGCGTTTCATCGGGCTGGTATTTGAGCGCGGCGTGCAACACGCCTTCGTTGCGCCCGCGCAAAACGGCTAGGGCGCGGTGGCTGGGCATTTGGGCGATGCGTTCGCGGCAGTCAAAATAGTCTTTGAATTTTTCGCCGTCCGCTTCTTTGCCCGCAACCACTTGCGCGTGCACTTCGGCTTCGCGCCACAGCTTGTCGCGCAACTGCCCAATCAGTTCGGCATCTTCGGCAAACTGCTCCATCAAAATGGCGCGTGCGCCGTCCAGCGCGGCTTTGACATCGGGCACTTGTTCGCTGACAAACGGCGCGGCAAGGGCTTCAGGGTCGTTTTCAGGCTGTCTAAAAATGCTGTCTGCCAAATCTTGCAAACCGTGTTCGCGGGCGATTTGCGCTTTGGTGCGGCGTTTGGGCTTGTAGGGCAGGTACAAATCTTCCAGCGCGGTTTTGTTGTCCGCCGCTTCAATCGCGCTTTGCAGCTCGGGCGTGAGCTTGCCTTGCTCGTCTATGCTTTTTAACACAACGGCTTTGCGCTCCTGCAATTCGCGCAGATAGGTGAGCCGCTCTTGCAGCGTGCGCAGCTGGGTGTCGTCCAGCCCACCCGTGGCTTCTTTGCGGTAGCGGGCGATAAAGGGCACGGTCGCGCCTTCGTCCAGCAGCGCGACGGCGGCGGTGATTTGGGCGGGGGTGGCGGAGAGTTCGGTGGCGAGGAGTTGGGTGATGTTCATGGTTGGAATCTCTTGTTAAATAATGGGTTGTATGGTTTCAGGCTGCCAAAAAAGGGGCGATTATAACGGCAATAGGCAGCCTGAAAACAGTTGAAACGGCTTTTCAGGCTGCCTATGCCGACAGCAAAACGCTGTGGGCAAATCAATAAAAGACGAATTCTAACAAATCTAACCCAAAAAACAGCTGCGGATGCGTTGGTTTGGTTTGCCGTTTTTCTGCAATAAAACTGCGTTTTTTAAAATTGGCACGCTGGTTGCTTTGGTTTCAGCATCGTATTAACAAAACAAATTAGAACAACTATTCTTATTAGGCTAAATTATCATGCAATCTGGCAATTATTATTTTCAAACCACTGTTACCCGTGTGAACTTGGCTTCTGTGATGCAGGCTTTGCGTTCATCGGATGCGCCTGCCGATGAAATCTCGGCGAACATCAAAAGCCTGATGCAATGCAGCATCGCGCAGGGCAAGGAGCGGGCGGTGGATTTGCTGCTGCAATATAATTTGGCGTATATCAGCCATGCTAAAAACAAAGTGTTGTCGCATGATGACAGCGTGTGTTTTGCGGATATTCGTTGGGCGTTGCAAACGGTGGGCAAGCCGAAAATGGCGCGGGCGATTTGATTGGGGAGATGGGTATTTTCTACCTTGCGCATTGCGCGGCGGACTACCCCTTTGGCTTTGCATAAGTTCGCATAGCTAAATCAAAGATTTAGATGCTCACTTATACCCAAATCAAAGATTTGGACAAAGGGGCAAGGCTGCCTTTGGTGGGAAAGGTGGCTTTTTTGTGGGCGGCGGGTTGAGGCAGCCTGAAAACTAATCTACCCAGTAAAAAACCGTTTGGCACAACGCCAAGCGGTTTTGTTTTTTCAGGCTGCCTATCGGGTTCAGGCAGCCTGAAAACATCTCTACCGCCTATCAATGCAGCGCATTTACCAGCGCAATCCGCGTTTTCAGCGTCCAATAGCTTGCCAGCCCTGTGGTGCTGTGCAGCACTTTGCCGTTTTTAATCAACACGATGGTAGGCGTAACTTTCACGCCCCATTGTTGCGACCATGCGCCGTTGTCATCGTTCACGGCGGGGAAGGTGTAGCCTTGCTGTTGCAAATAGGCGCGAATATCGTCGTCGCTGCCCGAGCGCAATGCCACGCTAAGCACGGGTGTGCCGCCATCGTGCAGGCGTTGGATAACGGGCGAGGTGTGTTTACAAATGCCGCACCATGCGCCCCAGATATACAGCAGCAGAGTTTGATTTTGGCTGGCGGCTTGCAGCGTGGTGGTAAGCGGCGCGGCATCGGGCGAGCGTGGCACAATCGGCAGCGCGGTTTGGGCAGCCTGAATTGGCAATTTGGGCGCACGCAGCGCATCCACGGCAAGGCTGATGGCAAGCAGCAACAGCAGCATTTGTGTGGCTTGCTTTGCCCAAGTAATAATTTTTTTTCGCATGGCTTGATTAAAATGTGAAATATCGTTAAAAAGCGAACATAATTGTAAGAATCTGTATTCATTATTTCCATAGGCATCTTTTATGCCCTAAAAACGCGGCTACTGCGTTAAAAATGCGCGCAAGGTGTCCAACCTTGAACCTTGCTGTGCTTTTTGCCTTGTATCCGCGCTTTTATGTCATCAAATCTGCCTATGCAAATAGTGAATACAGATTCTAAACGAAAAATGTTTTCAGGCTGCCGCAAATCGTCTCATGACATCGTATTCACGGCGCGGGCGGAGTAACCCTCGCGCACACGCTAGGGTCTGTTGACATTCAACTTTTGCAGCGGATTTTGCGTCATAAAACGGCAGATACAAGGCGAAAATGCGAGCCTATGCCATCCATAGGCGAGTATTTTCAACGCAGTAGATGCCGTTTTAGGGCGCAAAATCCGCCAAAACGTTGATTGTCAACAGACCCTAAGGCAGCCTGAAACGCCCCTTCCCCCTTTTTCAGGCTGTCTCATGCCTAAGAACCTGTTTAAAGTCTCCGCGCGAGTTGTCCGCTGATGCAGTCTGGCTGTGCGGCAAGGCGCAAAACACAGGCAATAGCGGGACTATTGTCAAGTTTTGCAACACAGCCGCACAGCCAGAATACGTTAGCGGCAACCGTGTCGGAGGCTTTAAGCAGGTTCTGAACCCCAACCGATAGGAGTCTCACCCATGACCCTCGCCCTTGAACGCATCCGCCACACTGCCTTGCGCGAAAAAATTATGACCGCCAACGAAGCCGCCGAATTTGTGCAAGACGGCATGCTCGTGGGCATGAGCGGTTTCACCGGCGCAGGCTACCCCAAAGCCCTGCCCACGGCGATTGCCGAGCGCGCCCAAGCCATCCATGCCGAGGGCAAACCCTTCCAAATCAGCGTGATAACCGGCGCATCCACCGCGCCCGAGTGCGATGGCGTGCTCGCTGCATCAGGCAGCCTGAAACTGCGCAGCCCGTTCCAATCCGACCCCACGCTGCGCAACGACATCAACGCCGGCAAAATCGCCTACACCGATATTCACCTTTCGCAAATTGAGCAGCAAGTGCGCTTCGGCTTCTTCGGCGCGATGGACGTGGCGATTATCGAAGTGGTCGGCATCACCGAAGAGGGCAAACTCATCCCCTCCATGAGCGTGGGCCCGGACAACCAATGGGTGAAATCCGCGCAAAAAATCATCTTGGAAGTGAACACGCAGCAACACGCCAAGCTGGAAACCATGCACGACGTGTTTGCCGACATCGGCACGCCGCCCCACCGCCACCCCTTGCTGCTGCTCAACCCCAACGACCGCATCGGCAGCCATTACATTGATTGCGATTTAGACAAAATCGTCGCCATCGTGTTCACCGACGCGCCCGACCGCAACAGCAAATTCGCCGAACCCGATGCCATCTCGCAACGCATCGCCGCGCAAATCATTGAATTTTTTGAACATGAAGTCAAACACGGCAGACTGCCTGAAAACCTATTGCCGCTGCAATCGGGCGTGGGCAACGTCGCCAATGCCGTGCTGGCAGACTTGCAACACAGCCGCTTTGAAAACATCACAGGCTTCACCGAAGTGCTGCAAGATGGCATGCTGGATTTGCTGCTCTCGGGCAAAATGGCGAGCGCATCCGCTACCGCCCTCTCGTTTAGCCCCGACGCGCTGCAACGCTTTAACGACAACATTGACTTTCTGCGCAGCAGAATCATCCTGCGAGCGCAAGAAATCACCAACAGCCCCGAGCTAATTCGCCGCCTAGGCGTTATCGGCATGAACGCCATGATAGAAGCCGATATTTATGGCAACGTGAACTCCACGCACATCATGGGCACGCGCATGATGAACGGCATCGGCGGCTCAGGCGATTTTGCCCGCAATGCGTATTACTCGTTCTTCGTCAGCCCCTCCGTTGCCAAAGACGGCGCGATTTCTTGCATCGTGCCCATGGTTTCCCACCACGACCACACCGAACACGACGTGATGTTTATTGTAACCGAGCAAGGCATGGCGGATTTGCGCGGCAAATCGCCCCGCCAACGCGCCCGCCTGATTATCGACCACTGCGCCCACCCCGACTACCGCGATATGCTGCGCGACTACTACGACCGTGCCGAGCAATCAGGCGGCGGCTTGCATACGCCGCATCTGTTGAACGAAGCCCTGTCGTGGCACCAACGGTTTGTGGAAACGGGCGATATGCGGGTGAAATAACGTTTAAGCGATATTGAGGCAGCCTGAAAAGCCATAACCACGCCGTGTTGATGGCGAAACAGGGTTTTCAGGCTGCCTTAGCGCACCAATCAACCATTTTTGGCTTACCCCACCATTTTGAAAAACACCCAACCATGCGCAATTATCTATTCAGCCTCATTGTCTGCTACACCTTGATTGCCCCAGCATTTGCCAAACAACCCCACTATGTGGAAGGCAAATTAGTCAACTATGCCAATCCCGTTTATCCACGCCAAGCCATGGAAAATGAAGAAGGCACGGTCAAATTACGCATCTTTGTTGCCCCTGATAACAGCGTGGAACAGGTAGAAATTGTGGAATCCAGCGGTTCAACTTTTTTGGATGAATCCGCAAAAAAAGCGGCATACAAATCCACTTTTCAGGCTGCCCTACGCAACGGCAAACCCGTTCATACCGTGTTTACCACCCGCTTCACGTTCCAAATGCACTCCGATGATGAAAAACCGTTTTCAAAAATATTGCGACAAGTTTTTGGCGGATAACACCATGCGAAACCCTTTGCTTGCCTTAATCACCAGCCTTGCGCTGATTGCCCCACCGTTCACGCCAAAACGCAAGCAGTTAAAAATACCAAAGGACGAGTGATAAAAACCGTTACGCCCGTCTATCCACCCCTAGCCCTAGAAAACGGCATAGAAGGGCGCGTGAAACTGCGCGTACAGGTTGCGCCGAATAACCGCATCCGCTTGGTGGAAGTGGCGGAATCCAGCGGTTCGCCGCTGTTGGACGAAGCCGCCGTTGCCGCCGTGCGCCAATATCGTTTTCAGGCTGCCTCGCGCGACGGCAAACGGGTCGCCACCACGTTTTTCCCCATTTTTAAATTTGAATTGGAGTGATAAGCGCGCAGGCGCAGACAGCCGCCCTGCCCTGCTTTGCCCCTGCATAAAAAGGCAGCCTGAAAAACACAAAACCGCTTGGTATTCTGCCAAACGGTTTTTTTTACTGGATAGATTGGCTTTCAGGCTGCCTAACGCTTCACAACTGTTTGATGCTACTGCCCTCTCCCCTACGTCCAACCGAACGCAGCATTCTTTTTTCGGGAAAAAGCGTGCGCTTGTCCGACGACGCACGAAGTGCGGCTAGTTCGCACGCGCCGAAAAAAGGATGCGCAGTGAGGGAAGTCTGCGCAGCAGGCCTGCACGTCGGGGTCGCCTTTCTTTTACTTACTCTTCTTTGGCGAAGCAAAGAAAAGGAAGTGCCCCACTGGCACGAAGCGCATGGTTAAAGCTACGCTCAAAGCCAACCACAATGTAGTAAACCCTTTTTCAGGTTACCTCATCTTGTAAACAAAAGGCAGCCTGAAAACCAGTAAATCCCATTTTCAGGCTGCCTTGATGGCTAGGCAAAACAACCGCTGTTCATCAACCCACCTTATCCCCCGCGTTCGCGCCCTCGTGCACAGTGAGCAATTTCAGCTTCCCATCCTTATCCGCCGCGCTCAAAATCATCCCCTCGGACACGCCGAATTTCGCCATTTTGCGCGGGGCAAAGTTGGCAATCGCAATCACCATTGTGCCGTTCAATTCAGCGGGGTTGGGATAGCTGGCGGCGATGCCCGAGAAAATCGTGCGCTGCTCAAAGCCAAAATCTAGGCTAAATTTCAACAGCTTGCTGCTGCCTTCCACCGCTTCGCAATTCAACACTTTCGCCACGCGCATATCCACTTTCATAAAATCGTCAAAGCTGCACTGTGGCGCAACAGGCGCGTAGCCGTTTTCAGGCTGCCCTTGGTTTTCAGGCTGCGCGGCGGCTTGGATGTTTTGTTTATTCGCTTCAATCAAATCGTTCACTTGTTTTTCCTCCACGCGTTGCATTAAATGTTGATACGGCTTAATCACATGGTTTTCCGACAGCGTGCGGCTGGCATCCGCCCATACCAGTTTCTCCAAGCCCAAAAATTCGGCGGCTTGCCCGGCAACGCGCGGCAAAACGGGCGATAGGTAAACCGTTAAGATTTTGAATGCGTTAATCAATTCGCTGCACACCTTGTGCAAACGGCTGTCTGCGCCTTCCAGCTTGGCAAGCTCCCACGGCTTGTTTTCGTCCACATATTCATTGACCACGTCTGCCAAAATCATGATTTCGCGCAGGGCTTTGCCGTATTCGCGCTCTTCGTAGAGCGATGCGATGCGTTCGCTTTCGGCGGCAAGGTGTTTCACGATTTCGCTGCCCGACACATCTTTGAGGCAGCCTGAAAACCGTTTGTGGATAAAACCTGCGGCGCGCGCGGCAATGTTTACATATTTGCCCACCAAATCGCTGTTTACGCGGGCGATAAAGTCTTGCAAATTCAAATCGATGTCTTCAATTTTGCTGTTGAGTTTCGCCGCGATGTAGTAGCGCATCCATTCGGGGTTCAGCCCTTGTTCCAAGTAGGAGCGCGCGGTAATAAACGTGCCGCGTGATTTGGACATTTTTTGCCCGTCCACGGTTAAAAAGCCGTGCGCGAAAATGCCGCTGGGGGCGCGGTGCCCGCTGTATTCCAGCATGGCTGTCCAAAACAGCGCGTGGAAATACAAAATATCTTTGCCGATAAAGTGATACAGCTCGGCTTGGCTGTCTTTGCCAAAAAATTCGTTGAAATCCAGCCCTTTGCGCGCGCATAGGTTTTGAAACGAAGCCATATAGCCCACGGGCGCATCCAGCCACACATAAAAATATTTGTTCGGCGCATCGGGGATTTGGAAGCCGAAATACGGCACATCGCGGCTGATGTCCCAGTCGGAAAGCTCGCCCTCTTTGAGCCATTCGTTCATTTTGTTGAGCGCTTCGGACTGCAAATGGGCGCGCCCGTCGGTTTCGCCTGCCGTCCATTGTTTTAAATAGTCGCCGCAATCGCTTAATTTGAAAAAGAAATGTTCGGTTTCTTTCATCACGGGCGTTGCGCCTGATACGGCGGAATAGGGTTTAATCAGCTCGGTGGGGGCATAGGTGGTGCCGCACACTTCGCAGTTGTCGCCGTATTGGTCTTGGGCGTGGCATTTGGGGCATTCGCCTTTCACAAAGCGGTCGGGCAGAAACATTTGCTTTTCGGGGTCAAAAAGCTGGTTGATGGTTTTGCTGATGATTTTGCCGTTGGCTTTCAGGCTGCGGTAGATTTGCTCGGAAAGGGCTTGGTTTTCGGGAGAATGGGTGGAGTAGTAGTTGTCGTAGCCGATGCCAAAGCCTGTGAAATCGGCAAGGTGTTCGCCGTGGGTTTTGGCGATGAGCTGCTCGGGCGTGATGCCTTGTTTTTCGGCGGCAAGCATGATGGGCGTGCCGTGGGTGTCGTCGGCGCAGCAGTAGTAGCATTCGTGCCCGCGCGATTTTTGAAAGCGCACCCAGATGTCGGTTTGGATGTGTTCCACCATGTGCCCGAGGTGGATGGCGCCGTTGGCATAGGGCAGCGCGGAGGTGACGAGAATTTTGCGTTTTGAAGTCATGATTTTGCGTTTCCGGTGATGGATTGGGAAAAGAGACGGATTATAACGAAAATCGGCTCGGGCTGCCTTGCGCTGTGGGCTGCCGTTTGGCGCGCGCCGCCATTTTGTGCCCCAGGGCTGAAACCGATTACAATCCGCGCTTTGTTTGACCGCGAAAGGGGTTTCATAATGAAAAACAGGTTTTTCTTTTTATCGGCGGCGGCGCTGTTGGCGGCGTGTGCGGGCGCAACATCGCCGCAAAAGGCTGTCAACCAAGAACCGCCGCCCCTCGGCACGCCCAATCCCGCTTCGGTGTTTTGCGTGCAACAAGGCGGCAAATCGGTTATCCGCAAGGATGAGGGGGCAACGAATACGGCGTGTGCGTGTTCCCCGACGGCAAGGAAGTGTATGAATGGGCGCTGTTCCGCCGGTATCACGAATAACGCCCAAGGCAGCCTGAAAACGGGTTAAGCGGGTTTCAGGCTGCCTTATATATGGCATAATCCCGCCATCGTTCACACAGGATGCAAACCATGTCGCTTTCTATTGCTAACTATCTGTTATACATCGGCTATATGCTCGCCAGCGTGGCGATGGCGGTGTTGTTTTCGTTCACTTATCTGCTGACTACGCCTGCGCGCGAGCTGCATTTGATTAAGCAAGGCAATGTGGCGTGCGCTTTGTCGTTTGGCGGCGCGCTGGTGGGGTTTTGCCTTGCGCTGGCTTCGGCGATGACGCACAGCCTGAATATTTTGGATTTCGTGTTGTGGGGTGCGGGCGCGGCGGTTGTGCAGATTGGCGCGTATTTCGCCACCACGCGGCTGATTCCCGATGCGGGGCGCGAATTGCAGCAGAACAACATCGCCGTGGGCGCGTTGTATTGCGCGCTATCGCTGGCCATCGGTGTGTTGAACGCAGCGTGTTTGGTGGACGGCTAAACCATGCGAGGCAGCCTGAAAACTTGATTGACGAATACGCGCCTTTCTTTTAGGAAAAATCAAATGGCAGATAAAATCAAACGCAAATTCCGCGCTTGGAGCAAACAAGAAAGAGATGTGAAGCTACTAAAAAAAAAACCGAAAAAGAGTTGCAAGCCGACCTCTTGGCTAGGCAGCTAAAAATAGTGGCTTTCACCATTTGGCTGATTGCGCTGATGTTGCCCGCTTTTCGTACCGCAGAAGGCAATGCTGCATGGGGATACTGGCTGGGCGGAGTATTGTTGCTTTTTATGCCTGTCGCTTTTGTAGGTGCTTATCCAATTTTTACTTCGCTGGCATTGTATGCCAATTTATTTTTTTGGTCGGCATTGCTGCGTCAAGATGGCAGGCGGTCAGTAAAAATTATGTGGCTTATGGCTGCCACGGTTTTTTTGTTGCGTGCTGTGATGATTAGCGAACAACCTCAATATTCTTATGTGGTGTCATGGGGTTGGGGCGCGGTACTCTGGCTATTTTCTTATGCAGTGCTGACTGTGGCAGTATTTGTACGCCACCATCCAACTGCCAACCACAAACGCATTATTAAAAGCTCATTGGTCGCTTGTGGATTGGTAATAATTGCACTGCTGTGCCTGCATTACAGCCAATACTATCGGATGAGCCACACAGAACGGCGGGAACTGCTGCCATTTAGCATGGCGTTTACGGTTAAAAAAATCTACGGAAACCATCCACCACCAACCGCAGAGTAATATTGAATGATTTTCAGGCTGCCTCTGCTGCGGCAAACTGAAATTGCTAAAAAGCATTTTCCATTGAGGCAGCCTGAAATCATCCCCGCCGCTTGGCGCTACGGCAACCGAAAGCGTGGTGCGCGGCAAGACGCGCGCTCTGGCAAACCCGCTTTTCAGGCTACCTTTGGCGCTGCAAATTCTTTTTACAGATTAACGGCTTCCGCTTAAAATCCGCCTCACAAAATCCGCCCTCCCCCAACCCCCAAACCAAAGGAAAAAACCATGATTATGAGCTTTATCCGCAAGCAGTTTATTGATGTTATCCAATGGGAAAACCCTGATGAAAACACGCTGGTATGGCGTTTTCCCGTTGCCGATCAGGAAATCCAAAACGGCGCGAGTTTAACCGTGCGCGAAAGCCAAATGGCGCTGTTTGTGGACGAAGGCAAAACCGCCGATGTGTTTTCCGCAGGTCGCTACACGCTCAACACGCAAACCTTGCCCGTTTTAACCAATCTGAAAAACTGGGATAAGCTGTTCCAATCGCCTTTTAAATCGGATGTTTACTTTTTCAACACGCGCCAGCAAATCGGCAAACGCTGGGGCACAGCGCAGCCTGTAACCGTGCGCGATGCCGATTTTGGCGTGGTGCAACTGCGCTCGTTTGGTATGTATTCCTACCGCATCGCCGACCCCGCGCAGTTTTTCAAAGAAATTTCGGGCGTGGTGGAGCGCTATTCGGGCGAGCAACTGGAAAGCCAGTTAAAAAATATCGCCATGACCCAGCTTGCAGCGGCATTTGGCACATCGGGCGTGCCGTTTTTAGACATGGCGGCAAACCAAGTGTTGCTGTCGCAAAAAATGATGGAGCTGCTCACGCCTGCGTTTGCCAAACTGGGCTTGGCGTTGGAAAACTTTACCGTGGAAAGCATCACGCTGCCTGAAAACGTGCAGCAAGCACTGGATGCGCGCATGAGCATGAATGTCATCGGCGATATGTCGCGCTACACGCAATACCAAACCGCCACCGCCATCCCGATGGCAGCGCAAAACGAAGGCGGCATGGCCGGCATGGGCGTGGGCATGGGCGCAGGCGTGGCGTTCGGGCAAGCGATGGCGGGGGCAATGGCCGCGCAACCGCAAGCCGTGCCGCCCGCCGCCGCGCAAGAGCATCAAGCCAAGCTCACGCAGCTGAAAACCCTGCTGGACGGCGGTTTGATTTCGCAGGCGGATTACGACGCGGCGAAAGCCGAAGTGTTGAAACAGCTGATTGGCTAAGCAATCGGCAGCCTGAAAACGGATTGAGCGCAGGTTTTCGCCGCGCCTGTTTTCAGGCTGCCTTTTTGCGCGTGTGAACGGCGCGGTTTACGTTTGGCGTTCGCGCGCGAAATGGGGCATAATTTGCGCCGTTTGTCGCTTAACCGTTTTCAGGCTGCCGCAACCGCTGATGCAACCTGAAAACACGTTTGATTTTCCCTTTTCCCACCCGTAAACCTAAGGAACCATCATGAACAAAATCGCATCCGCTCTCATCGCCGCCGCCTGCTTGGCAAGCGCAACCGCCGGCGCGCACGGCAACCAACCCGCTGCCAACGAACCGAGCAAAACCCCCGTTGACCGCAGCGTGCAGGTATACAAAAAAGCCGAAATGCAAACTTGGAACCGCAGCAAAGCCGCAGGCGGCGAAGGCGAATTGCTCGGCAAATTTGCCTACACGCGCCACCAAACCGACGACCAAGATGCCATCCGCGAAATCGGCTGGCTCACGCTGCTACCCGGCGCATCCGTCGGCCTGCACAAACACACCAACAACGAAGACGTGTATTTAATCGTGCAAGGCAAAGGCACGTTTGTGGACGGCAATGGCAAAGAAACCCCCGTTGCCGCAGGCGATGTAACCATTGCCCGCCCGGGCCAATCGCACGCGCTGAAAAACACCGGCAAAAAACCGCTGGTGTTCATTAACTTTATCGGGCAGCTGCCCAGCCAAGCCGCGCCGAAATAAGGCAGCCTGAAAAAGCAAAACCGTTTGGTGTTCTACCAAACGGTTTTTTGCTGGATGAATTGGCTTTCAGGCTGCCTCAAATCTTGCACGCCCCGCCCGCGCAATCATCTTCCTCGTTTGCCGCATCCACCCCGCCATCCACCGCCATGCCGTCAAACCGGGCAAACAGGTTGTCTAAATCGTCAAAATCATCGCCCGCAGTCGGCAAATCTTGGTTTTCGTTCATTATCGTGTCTCCTAAAAAATAAATCAGATGGCGCAAATGGGGGCGGCAGCCTGAAAAGCAAGACAACCACGCGCAAACCGATGCACCTTCCCTGCCAATATAGGCAGCCTGAAAACCCCAAAACCGCTATAATCGCGGTTTTCATTTTTTGCAACCCACACAAGCGAAACCACCATGCAAGAACACTATCAACCCTCGCTCATCGAGCCCGCCGCCCAGCAAAAATGGGCGGCGCAACGCGCGTTTAACGTATTCGAAGACACCAGCAAACCCAAATTCTACTGCCTTTCCATGTTCCCCTACCCCAGCGGCAAGCTGCACATGGGGCACGTTCGCAACTACACCATCGGCGACGTGCGCAGCCGCTTCAAAAAAATGCAAGGCTACAACGTGTTGCAGCCGATGGGCTGGGACGCATTTGGCATGCCCGCCGAAAACGCCGCGATTAACAACAACGTTGCCCCCGCCGCGTGGACGTATTCCAACATTGAATACATGAAACAACAGCTTAAATCGCTGGGCTTCGCCTTGGATTGGGAACGCGAAGTCGCCACTTGTCGCCCCGATTATTACCGCTGGGAGCAATTGCTGTTTACCAAATTGTTCAAAAAAGGCATCGTGTACCGCAAGCTCGGCACGGTGAACTGGGACCCGATTGACCAAACCGTGCTGGCGAATGAGCAAGTCATCGACGGGCGCGGCTGGCGTTCGGGCGCGCTGGTGGAAAAGCGCGAAATCCCGATGTATTACTTCAAAATCACCGATTACGCCGAGCAGCTTTTGAACGATTTGGACGGCTTGGACTGGCCCGAGCAAGTCAAAACCATGCAGCGCAACTGGATTGGCAAATCGCGCGGCATGACGGTGCGCTTTGCCGTTGCCGACGACAGCAAAACAGGCCTAAACGGCAACGACGCGCAGTTTTTGCAGGTATACACCACGCGCCCCGACACGCTGATGGGCGCAACCTATGTTGCCGTTGCCGCCGAGCATCCGCTGGCCACCGCAGCCGCCGCCAATCAACCCGAATTGCAAGCTTTTATCGCCGAATGCAAGGCGGGCAGCGTTGCCGAAGCCGATATGGCGACGATGGAGAAAAAAGGCATGCCCACGGGGCGTTTC
This sequence comes from Kingella bonacorsii, assembly GCF_016623605.1. NCBI lineage: Bacteria > Pseudomonadati > Pseudomonadota > Betaproteobacteria > Neisseriales > Neisseriaceae > Kingella > Kingella bonacorsii. The sequence continues at coordinate 879,205 of NZ_JAEHNZ010000001.1, forward strand.
GTCATCAATCCGCTCAACGGCGAGAAACTGGAAGTGTGGGTGGCGAATTATGTGTTGTGGGGCTACGGCGACGGCGCGGTGATGGCGGTGCCCGCGCACGACGAGCGCGATTTTGCCTTTGCCCGCGCCTATGGTTTGCCGATGAAGCAAGTGATTGCCGTGGGCAGCAATGCCTTCGACGCGCACAACTGGCAAGATTGGTATGCCGACAAAGAAAACGGCAAGCTGATAAACAGCGGCGAATTTAACGGCTTGGATTTTCAGGCTGCCTTTGATGCCATCGGCGCAAAATTGCAAGCCGCAGGCGCGGGCGAAGCCAAAACGCAATACCGCCTGCGCGATTGGGGCATTTCGCGCCAACGCTATTGGGGCTGCCCGATTCCCGTTATCCACTGCGAACGCTGCGGCGATGTGCCCGTGCCCGAGCAAGATTTGCCCGTGGTGCTGCCTGAAAACGTTGTGCCCGACGGCGCAGGCTCGCCGCTTGCCAAGATGCCCGAGTTCTACGAAACCCAATGCCCAAGCTGCGGCGGCGCGGCGCGGCGCGAAACCGACACCATGGATACCTTTATGGAATCGAGCTGGTATCAGTTCCGTTATATGTCGCCCCGGTTTGACGGCGGCATGGTCGCGCCCGAAGCGGCGGCATACTGGCAGCAGGCCGACCAATACATCGGCGGCATTGAACACGCCATTTTGCACCTGCTCTACGCGCGTTTCTTCACCAAGCTGATGAACGACGAGGGCATCGTGCCCGTGCGCGAGCCGTTTAAACAGCTGCTCACGCAAGGCATGGTGCTGGCGGCAACCTATTACCGCGAAAGCACGGACGGCAAAAAAACATGGTTCAACCCCGCCGATGTAACCGTGCAAACCGATGAAAAAGGTCGCCCCGTATCCGCCGTATTGGATGCCGATGGGCAGCCCGTTATCATTGGCGGCGTGGAAAAAATGTCCAAATCCAAAAACAACGGCGTGGACCCGCAAGCGATTATTGACGCATACGGCGCAGACACCGCGCGGCTATTTATGATGTTTGCCAGCCCGCCCGAGCAATCGCTGGAATGGAGCGACAGCGGCGTTTCAGGCGCGCATCGCTTTTTGAACCGCCTCTGGCGCACGGTTTACGACTTTGTGCAACAAGGCGGCGCAGCAGTCAGCAAGTTCGCAGGCAGCCAAGACGCGCTTTCAGGCAGCCTGAAAGACTTGCGCTTCAAGCTGCACAGCACCATCGCCAAAGTAACCGACGATTACGACCGCCGCCAGCAGTTCAACACCGCCATCGCTGCCGTGATGGAGCTGCTGAACCAATACGACAAAACCGATTGTGAAAGCGCAGAGGGCAAAGCCGTCGCCCGCGAAGTGCTGGAAGCCACCATTATCCTGCTCTCGCCCATCGTGCCGCACATCTGCGAAACGCTGTGGGCAGAACTCAACGCAGGCAGCGCGCTGTGGCAACAAGCATGGCCGCAAGCCGACCAAGCCGCGTTGGTGCAAACCGAGATGGAATTGATGGTGCAAGTAAACGGCAAGCTGCGCGACAAAATCCTCGTTGCCGCCGATGCCGCGGAAGACGACATCAAAGCCGCCGCCTTTGCCAGCGCGGGCGCAATCAAGTTTATGGAAGGCAAAACGCCGAAGAAAGTGATTGTCGTGCCCAAACGCTTGGTGAACATTGTAGTCTGATTGGAGTATGAATAATAGGCAGCCTGAAAACGGGATGATGCGTTTTCAGGCTGCCTTTGTTTGCATTTATGCGCTGTAAATAGCCCAACGGTGGAAAAGCCCAACCCGCCTGCGCAAAAAGGCAGCCTGAAAACCAGTTTCCCGGTTTTCAGGCTACCTTTTACGCTTGTTTATTCAACAAAGCGCGTGGTGCTCACTCACGGCGGGTTTAGAAACCACCCATGCCGCCCATACCACCCATGCCGCCCATATCAGGCATAGCAGCGGGTTTGTCTTCGGGGATGTCGGCAACCATGCACTCGGTGGTCAGCATCAGGCCCGCGATGGATGCGGCGTGTTGCAAGGCAGAGCGCGTTACTTTGGCAGGGTCCAGCACGCCCATGGCAATCATGTCGCCGTAGGTGTCGTTGCCCGCGTTGAAGCCGAAGTTGCCCTCGCCTTCCAACACTTTGTTCACCACCACGCTAGGCTCGCCGCCTGCGTTGGCAACGATTTGGCGCAGCGGAGATTCAATCGCGCGTAACACGATTTTCACGCCCGCTTCTTGGTCGGCATTGGCGGTTTCCACCGCTTTCACCGCAGAGCGTGCGCGCAACAGAGCCACACCGCCGCCAGCTACCACGCCTTCTTCCACCGCAGCGCGGGTGGCGTGCAAAGCGTCGTCCACGCGGTCTTTTTTCTCTTTCATTTCCACTTCGGTCGCCGCGCCCACTTTAATCACCGCCACGCCGCCAGCCAATTTTGCTACACGCTCTTGCAATTTTTCTTTATCGTAATCGCTGGTTGCGGTTTCAATTTGTTTGCGGATTTCGTTCACACGCGCATCAACCGCCGCTTTTTCGCCGTAGCCGTCAATAATGGTGGTGTTTTCTTTGCTGATTTCAATGCGTTTGGCTTGCCCCAAGTGTTCCAAAGTGGTTTGTTCCAAAGTCAAACCGATTTCTTCGGCAATCACCGTACCGCCAGTCAAAATGGCGATGTCTTGCAACATGGCTTTGCGGCGGTCGCCGAAACCAGGGGCTTTCACGGCAACGGTTTTCAAAATACCGCGAATGCTGTTCACCACCAAGGTTGCCAATGCTTCGCCTTCAACGTCTTCGGCGATAATCAACAAGGGGCGGCTGGTTTTTGCCACTTGTTCCAACACAGGCAGTAAGTCGCGGATATTGCTAATTTTTTTGTCAAACAGCAACACAAAGGGGTTATCCAAGCCCGCGATTTGTTTTTCCAAATCGTTCACAAAATAAGGCGACAAGTAGCCACGGTCAAACTGCATCCCTTTGACCACTTCCAACTCGTTTTCCAACGATTTGCCGTCTTCCACGGTAATCACGCCTTCTTTGCCCACTTCTTGCATCGCATCGGCGATGATTTTGCCCACTTGCTCATCAGAGTTAGCCGAAATAGAGCCCACTTGCGCGATTTGCTCGTAGGTTTCGCAAGGTTTGGCGATGTTTGCCAACTCGCCCACCAGCGCCGCAACCGCTTTGTCAATGCCGCGTTTCAAATCGGTGGGGTTCATGCCTGCGGTAACGTATTTCATGCCCTCGGCAACGATGGATTGCGCCAACACGGTGGCGGTGGTGGTGCCGTCGCCTGCCACATCGTTGGTTTTAGACGCCACTTCTTTCACCATTTGCGCGCCCATGTTTTCAAATTTGTCTTTCAATTCAATTTCTTTGGCTACGGAAACACCGTCTTTGGTGATGTGTGGACCACCGAATGAACGGTCAAGCACCACATTGCGACCTTTGGGGCCCAAGGTAACGCGCACGGCATTTGCCAACACGTTCACGCCGTTTACCATTTTTTGACGCACTTCTGTGCCAAATTGAACTTCTTTTGCTGCCATTTTAATATTCCTTAAATAGATGTTTTACAAGAAAAAATGTTTTTCAGGCTGCCTGAATCATTCCACGATGCCGAAGATGTCTTCTTCGCGCATCACCAACAATTCCACGCCGTCGGCTTTCACGGTTTGACCGCTGTATTTGCCGAAAATCACTTTGTCGCCCACTTTAACGTCCAAAGCGCGGCGGTTGCCGTCTTTGCCGATTTTGCCTTCGCCCACGGCAACCACTTCGCCCATATCGGGTTTTTCAGCCGCAGAGGGTGCAAGAATAATGCCCGATGCGGTTTTCTCTTCCGCTTCCAAGCGTTTGATGACTACGCGGTCGTGTAAAGGACGGATTTTCATGTGTTGTCTCCTGATTATGGGGTTAAAAAGAAAGGTGGCACGCGCCACAACGCTTCCCTACATAATGGCGGGATTTGAGTAATTCAAGGGGGCGAGTGGAAAAATTTTCGCGTGGTTAAACAAGGTTTCAGGCTGCCTCTGCATGATGAGGCAGCCTGAAAAAGCTAAACGCCATTATTTTTGGCATGTAGGGCAATAAAACGTGCCGCGTTGTCCGATAACAGTTTTAACAATCGGCGTGCCGCAGTGGGCGCAGGGTTGGTCGGTTTTGCCGTACACTTTGTATTCCTGCTGGAAATAGCCGCTTTTGCCTTCACTGTTAACAAAATCGCGCAAGGTGCTGCCGCCCGTTTCAATTGCGCGGCGCAGGATTTGTTTGACGGCGGCGGTTAAAGCCGCACATTCGGTTTTGCTTAACGATTTGGCGGCGCGTTGCGGGGCGATGGCAGCCTGAAACAGGCTTTCGTTGGCATAAATATTGCCCACGCCAACGACGATTTTGTTGTCCATCAGCGCAGTTTTGATGGGGCTGCTGCGCTTTTGCAGGGCTTGGAACAGGTAGTTCGCCGCAAAATCATCGCTTAGTGGCTCAACGCCCAAATCTTTCAACAGATGATGGTGCTCCGCTGCGCCAGCCAGCCACAAAATCGCACCAAAACGGCGCGGGTCGTGGTAGCGCAGCAGCGTGCCGTTGGCGAATGCAATGTCCACATGATCGTGCTTGCCCGCTGCGGGCGCGTTGCCCTGCCAAATCCGCAGGCTGCCGGACATGCCCAAATGAATCAGCAGCACGCCTGTATCAAAACGAACCAGCAGATATTTGGCACGGCGGTGGCATTCGCGCACTACCAGCCCGCGCAGGGTTTCGGGCAACGCAGGCGGAATTTGCCAGCGCAGCTTGGGCTGGCGGATGGTTACGGCGGAAACGGTTTGGCGGAGGATATGCGGCGCGATGCCGCGCAGGGTGGTTTCTACTTCGGGGAGTTCGGGCATGGTGGGACTCGGCGTGGTGGTTTTGAGAAGCGAAATTATAAGTGAAAGGCAGCCTGAAAACGGTGTTTTGGGTTTTCAGGCTGCCTTTGGCTGATACTGGCGAGAACTAGCAATCCCACTGATACGTCTTCAAACAAACATGGCTCTCGTCTTTCAACACCACACCTTCTTCGCGCAGCAAATCCGCCTGCCGCACCCAACCCGGCACCAAACGCCCTGCGGCATTGACCACGCGGTGGCAGGGGTAATCGCCGTAGTCCGCCGCATGACGCAACACGCTGCCGATCAAACGGGCATTTTTATCCCTGCCGATCAGGCGGGCGATTTGGCCGTAGGTGGCGACTTTGCCGCAGGGGATTTCGGCGACAGCGGAAAGGATTTCGTAGGCTAGGCGGTCGTTTTTGAGGCGCATAGATAAAGTTGGAACACAAGCTATGAACTTGCATTATTTGTTAAATTTTATAAGGGGCTGTACTAGATAAGCAGTCATGTTAGACTGCAAAAATGAAGATAACCCGTTGTAAAATAAAAAAGAGTATTCAAAAGAAATTGCTTCAATTTTTTGTACTCGAAGTTACCGCCCGTTCAGCTGCCGATATTTTGGGCATTCAGCCCAACTCCGCCATTCTGTTCTACCGCAAAATTCGTATGGTTATCAGCCATTATCTGGCCTTGGCTGCCGATGAGATTTTTGAGGGCTCTGTCGAGTTGGACGAAAGCTATTTCGGCGGATGGCGTAAAGGCAGACGCGGTCGCGGTGCAGCAGGAAAAGTGGTTGTCTTTGGCATTTTGAAACGCAACGGACGGATCTATACCGTTGTGGTGGATAATGCCAAGTCCGAAACGTTACTCCCTGTCATCAAAAAGAAAATCATGCCGGACAGCATTGTTTATACCGATAGTCTGAGCAGCTACGACAAGTTGGACGTAAGCGGTTTTATCCATCACCGCATCGACCATTCCAAAGCGTTTGCCGACCGTCAGAACCACATCAACGGCATTGAAACTTTTGGAATCAGGCGAAACGCGTCTTGCGCAAATACAACGGAATCGATCGCAAATCTTTCCCGCTGTTCTTGAAAGAATGCGAATTTCGATTTAACTTCGGCACACCGTCCCGACAGCTAAAAATCTTGCGGGATTGGTGTGGAATTTAGGGCTAATCTACGTCAGCCCCTAAGAGAAAGGCTACCTGAAAAATGGTTTTCAGGTAGCCTTTGGTGTTAGAGCACGATACAAAGAGAATGATTTCAGGCTGCTGCACACCAGATTCGTCAGCTTGTTTATCCGGCGTTTGAGCGCGCACCGCATACCACAACGCCGCCATATGCTTGCACGCCCCGCCATAAGGGCAATCGCAGCCCCCGTCCTTAATGTACAAATCACTATCCAGCTTCAGCCATACCGAATAGTTTTCCGAACCGCACACCTCCGCCCGATAACGCCCGGCGGAAGTTTTTTGGACATCGCGAACCTTACCCTGCTGAAAATACAGCAGGCCGCGTTCGGCGATATGGGGCGGAAATAGGCGGGGTAGGTAGATACCGGACATGGTTTGCTTCCAAGAAGTTTTTGAAATATGGGAAGTTTACTGGTTCAGACGACGTTTGGGGAGATGGAGGCGGGAAGATTTGTTTTGTAAGGAGGCAAAAGGTCGTCTGAAAATGGGTTTCAGACGACCTTTCTGTGAGGTGTGCGTTTGGAGGTATCCGCTCGTCTTGAGGAAATTAAGCTATAGCTTGTTTAGATGCATGAATTTTAATAAAATCGCAAATTATTTTTGATAAGCAATGAATTATATGTTATATAAAGTTAGTTCTCACAGACCTAATTATTTAAATGGAAATGAAAAACAGTAAATTAAAGGCGGTCGATTTTTTCTGTGGCGGAGGCGGGATGAGCTATGGAATGCAATCCGCCGGTATTCAAGTTTTAGCCGGGATAGATTACGAACCTAGCTGCAAAGAAACATATGAAGCCAATATAAATGCTAAATTTATACAGGCTGATGTTTTTGAATTGCAGCCTGAAACACTGGAAAAAGAACTCGGCTTAAAAAAGGGCGATGATGATTTGATTCTTATAGGTTGTAGTCCTTGTCAATATTGGAGTGTTATTCAAACAGACAAACGAAAATCGGAAAAATCCAAGAGTTTGCTTTTAGAGTTTCAGCGGTTTGTAGAATATTTCAATCCTGGATATGTTGTTGTAGAGAACGTACCGGGAATTCTGAGCAGGATGAAAGAAAGCGGGCTTGATAATTTCATAAAGTTATTGGAAGAAAAAGGATTTACCGTTCATTTCGGTATTCACAATACGGCTGATTACGGAATTCCCCAAAGCCGTAAAAGATTTACGTTAATTGCAAACAGAATAACCAAAGAAAAGCTAGAACCAGTCAAGTATTCGGGCAAACGGCTTACGGTACGCGATGTTTTGGGAATGGAAAACGGCTTTCCCAAAATTGTTGCAGGGCATCAGGACGAGACGGATTTTATGCATAGTTGTGCGGGATTATCCGATATCAATTTGAAACGATTGGCGTTGATACCTAAAAACGGAGGAAACCGTTTGGCTTTTGCGCATATTCCCGAATTACAGCTGGAATGTTTTATCGGAAAAGACAATAGTTTTAAAGACACGTTCGGTAGGCTATGGTGGGATAGGCCCGCACCTACCATAACGACCAAATTCTTTAGTATTTCCAACGGGAGGTTTGCCCATCCTGAAGAAGATAGGGCGTTATCCTTGCGCGAAGGTGCAACATTGCAATCGTTCCCTCGTAACTATGTCTTTAAAGCGGGCAGCAGGGACAAGATAGCCCGTTTGATTGGTAATGCCGTTCCTCCGATGTATGCGGAAAAAATAGGCAGGGCAATTGTTGATAATATCGAATGTTAGAAAAGGAGAAAAACATGTCTGAAGAAAAATTGCAAATGAGTTTCGAGCCAACCGTAATCGAACATTTAGGTGTAAAGATGTATTCGCACACTGTTCCTGCGATTGCCGAGTTGATAGCGAATGCCTACGATGCATGTGCTACGGAAGTGGAAGTTAGGTTATTCGACAAACCGAAGCATAAAATCGTTATTAAAGATAATGGTATAGGAATGAGCTTCGATGAAATCAATGATTTTTATTTGAGAATCGGTCGGAACAGAAGGGAAGAAAAACAAGCCTCACCGTGCGGAAGAATTCCAACGGGTAAAAAAGGTCTTGGTAAATTGGCATTATTCGGGCTTGGCAACAAAATTGAAATTTCTACTATCCAGGGAAACGAAAGGGTTACTTTTACTTTGGATTATGCAGAGATTCGAAGAAGCAAGGGTATTTATCAACCGGAGTTTCGAAAAGAATCTATTGAATCCAATATCGAAAGCGGGACAACCATAACTTTGACCGAGCTAACGAAGAAACAAGGATATCCGTTAGATAATTATGTAGAGCATCTTGCCCGCTTGTTTGATTTTCCGGCTCAGGATTTTAAAATCAAAGTAAGCTTGAACGGCTCGGAACCCAAAATCATTGATGGAAATCTAAAATATGATCTTGTTACCCCACAATTCGAATGGGAATACCAGGGTCTAGCAACCAATATTTCATCGTTATCTTCAAAATTCGAACAGTATGAATACAGCGGATTAATACAAGGTAAGTTCATTACAACGGAAAAACCTTTAAAGAATAATATGAAAGGTATTACCTTGTTTGCTAACGGCAGAATGGTAAATATGCCCGAGTTTTTCACTGATAGCGAATCCAGCCATTTCTATTCATATTTGACTGGATGGCTGAATGTGAACTTTATAGATGATGACGATGAAGATTTAATTGCTACTGACAGGACATCATTAGACTGGAAGCATCCTAAAACTTCAAAGTTACGGGTTTTCCTTGGAGAAATAGTCCGAGCCATCGGACAAGATTGGAGAAAAAGAAGAAAAAAAGAGAAAGATGACGAAGTTAAAGGTAAAAGTGGGGTTGATATCGGAAATTGGAAAAACAAATTGCCAGAAAAGGAAAGGGAACCAGTAGAAGTTATTTTGAATCGTTTGGAAGATTCGGAGCTTACAAATAAGGAACAAGCAGAAGTAATTGCTGCCTTACATAGTATTATTCCAGAATATCCTTACTATCATTGGCGGCATTTGCATCAGGATTTGCATACTGCCTGTAACGATTTTTACAATGAAAAGAAGGATTATTTAAGTGCTGCAATCGAGGCAGTTAAAGTTTTCGAAGATAAGGTTCAGAAGCAGACAGGTCTTCATAGCATAGACGGAAGAGAATTGATTGAAAAAGCATTCGGGAGTAAAAATTCTATACTTCTATTAACGAATAACAAAACGCAGGCGGAACAAAATTTAGAAGATGGTCTTGAGCAGCTTGCATGCGGAACATGGACTGGATTTAGAAATCCTGTGCAACATGAGTTAAGAGCAAATTTATCTCCTAGCATTTTTAATGACAAGGATGCTTTGGATTTAATCAGCTTAGTTTCATATTTATTGAGAAAAGTGGAACAAACAAAAAAACGAGCTAAGCCTACATCACCTTAAATTTTATGACCGATATTTTCACTCCATCCAAACGTTCCTTCGTGATGTCAAAAATCCATAGCAAAGAAACCAAACCGGAAGTATTGGTAAGGAAATTTCTTTTTTCCCAAGGTTTCCGTTATAGGAAAAATGATAAACGCTATGCAGGCAAACCGGATATCGTTTTGCCGAAATATAAAACAGTCGTATTTATACACGGCTGTTTTTGGCACGGGCACTCTTGCTGTAAAGGGCATATTCCGAAAAGCAATACGGATTTTTGGTTGGAAAAAATCACAAAAAATCGCGAACGTGATATCAAAAATGAAACCGAGCTGGAAAAGATTGGTTTCAAAGTGATTTTCGTTTGGGAGTGCGAATTAAAAAATAAAGCTATTTGTAGGGAGCGATTAAATCGGTTGGTCGAGGAAATAAAAGATGCCGTCTGAAAAAATCAGACGGCATCTTCCTTTAATTAAGACCCTCCCACTCCTTCAACAACCTCTTCACCGACACCGGATAAGGCGTCTTCAATTCCTGCGCAAACAGCGACACCCTCAATTCCTCAATCATCCATTTAAACGCGGCGAGGTCGTCTGAAACGGGCAATCCTTGTTTTACCAAGCCGTCGGTTTTTTCCTGCCACATCTGTTCCAGCTCTTGAATATCGGCTTCGCGGGCTGCGTCGCGGGCGGGGTTGCCGCTGTATTTTTCGAGGCGCAGGGTCATGGCTTTGAGGTAGATGGGGAGGCGCGGCCATTGTGCCCACGGGGTGCGGGTGGCGAAGCCGGCGGCGAGCAGGGTTTGCAGGCGTTGGCGCATGAGGTGGGTGAGCGGGTGTTTGCCGAGTTTGCCGTTCAGTTCGGCGTAGGCGGCGGCGGTTTCCTGCAAGTAGCGGCTGAGGGCTTCTTTGACGGCGGGCAGGCGGCTGCGGGCGCGTTTGATTTGTTCTTTGAAGGCTTTTTCGTTGCGCGGCAGCTCGTCTTCGCCGATAAAGGCGCGGTCGCAGACGGCTTGGGTGAGGTCGTCGCGCAGGGTGTCGGCGTTGATGTGTTTGAGCAGCATGGCGGCTTGGGTGAAGCCTTGGATGCCTTTGTTCAGGTCTTTAACTTGTTCTTTTAGTTGTAGTTTCATGAGTTCGATCACGCCTAATCGGTGGGCTTGTTCGGCGGCGTCGGACGTGTCGAACAGGCGCAGGGCGATGCGGCCGTCTTTTTCTTTTTGCAGGCCGAGGTAGCCGGTAAGCTGCTGTTTGCCGCGGGCGAATTTGATGGATTCGGGCAGGGTACCGATGTCCCATGCGGTAACGTTGTCGCGCTCGAATTCTTGGGTGTTGTCGCGGAAGGTGGTGGCGGCGGCTTTGCCAAGTTGTTGTTGGATTTGGATTAAATCGCGCCCCATGGCTAATTCTTGTCCGCCGTCGTCGATGATGCGGAGGTTGAAATAGCAGTGTTCGGGTAGCCTGAACGCGGCCCATTCGTCTTGGTTGATTTGCTCCAGTATGCGGATGTCGCCTGCGGTTTTGGCGATGGCTTGGGCGAGTTGGGGCAGGATGGGGGCGTTGCGGTCGGGGTTTTGGCTTAAAAATTGGGTGATGAATTCGGGCACGGGCACGCAGATGCGGCGGATTTGTTTGGGTAGCGCTTTAATTTGTAGCTGGATTTTTTCGCGTATCATGCCGGGCACGAGCCATTCGAGGGTGGCTGGGCTGATGCGGTTGAGCACGGTGAGCGGCAGGGTGAGGGTAACGCCGTCAAGCGGGTGATGCGGCTCGAAGCGGTAGCTGAGTTTGAATTTGCCGTCTGCGGTTTGCCAGTGTTTGGGGAATTGTTCTTCGGTGATGTGCGCGGCGGCGTGCTGCATGAGGTCGTCGCGGCTGAGGAACAGCAGGCGCGGGTTGTCGCGCTCGGCGGTTTTGAGCCAGGCTTGGAAGGTGCGGATGTCAGCGAGGGGGAGGGGTTTCAGACGGCCTTTTGGGGGTGCAGGCTGCTTTTTGGGTTTGGGGCCGTCTGAAACATTTTGTAGGGTGTGTGAACTCGGTTCACGCCCGCGGTTGTCCTTTTGAGATTTTAGGACATCTGCTGCATCCGCTCGTGCTAATAAGATCAGTTCGCTGGCAGTCTCAGCATCGGGATAGTGCACCAAGCCTGCTTCCTCAAATTGTGCCATTACGCCACTTTGTAATGTCGCCCATTCTTCGGCGGAACCGATGGACGGGTCGCATTGCTGCTCGGCAATCAAGGCAACGATTTTGCCGTGCCATTGTTTGCTGTCGATAGTTACACGATCACCAAGTAGTATTGGTTGACCGTCGGCGTAGCATAGGGAGTTTTCAGGTAGCCTTTGAGCTTTGGGGTCGTCTGAAACCGTTGAAACTGCGGCACTTTGTTCCCTCTCCTGCGGGAGAGGGTTAGGGAGAGGGCTTACTGCGGCTGCGGAAAAGTTGGTTTGAGAGGCAACTGTTTTGCCCTCTCCCCGGCCCTCCCCCACGGGGGAGGGGGTAGTTTGTGCGGCCGCATCAATGCTGTCGGTTTGCAAAATCATGCGGTAATTGATTAAAACCGAGCCGTTTCGCTGAATTTGGTTTTGGTGTTGCAGTATAAATCCCTGTTTCTTAAAAAAGGACAACGCGGCTGCGGACACATCTGTCGTTACCGTTTTATCTGCATCCGCCTGCGGCAAAACGGCAGACAACAGCGCGGAAGCGACGCCTTGCCGCTGGTGGGCAGGGTCGGTAAATAGGCAGTCCAAATGATTTTGCTCGGGCAGGTATTCGATAAAGCCGAGGATACGGTCATTTTGCGCTGCCAATCGGATACAGCCGCGTCCAATCCGTTTTTGCCAAAAGGCGGCATTGTCCGCGCCCTGTATCCATGCGGCTTTTTCGCTGTCGCTATAATGGCTTGTTTCAATGTGCAGGACGGCGCGGCGGAATAGTTCGGCAATTTGGGCTGCATCATTATGTGTGGCGGGGCGTATGAGGAATGTTGCTGTGGACGATTTCAGACTGCCTGAAACCGTTGAAACTGCGGCACTCTGTTCCCTCTCCTGTGGGAGAGGGTTAGGGAGAGGGTTTGCTGCGGTTGCGGAAAAGTTGGTTTGTGCGGCAACTGTTTTGCCCTCTCCCCAGCCCTCCCCCGCGGGGGAGGGGGCGGTTTGCTGCGGATGTGCAGGATGCAGGCTGCCTGAAACCGCATCCGCCGTATAAAAATCGGGCAGCCGTTCGTGATAAAACGTGAACAGCGCTTCATCATCGACCAACACATCTTGCTTGCGCGCTTTGTGTTCGAGTTCGGTAATTTCCTTAATCAGCTTTTTGTTATGCGCGAAAAAGTCTGCTTTCAAATCACATTCCTGCGCCACCAGTGCGCTGCGGATAAAGATTTCGCGGGCTTCTTCGGGCGCGATTCTGCCGTAGGCGACGGGGCGGCGCGGCAAGACGGTCAGGCCGTAGAGCGTTACCCGTTCGCTGGCGATGACTTCGCCGCGTTTTTGTTCCCAGTGCGGCTCGAAATAGTGGTAGCGGACGAGGTGCGGCGCTTCCTGCTCGATCCATTGGGGCTGGATGGCGGCCACGTCGCGGGCATAAAGTTTTGTCGTTTCAACGAGTTCTGCCGCCATCACCCATTTGGGCTTCGCCTTGAACAGGGCGGAGGCGGGGAAAAGGTGGAAGCGGCTGCCGCGCGCGCCGGTGTAGTCGTTGCCGTCGGGCGATTTCATGCCGACGTTGGCGATGAGGCCGGTGAGCAGGGCGCGGTGGATTTGTTCGTAGCCCGCTTCTTTGGCAGCGCGGATTTGGGCGCGGTGTTGTTTCTTATCCAGTTGTTTTTGTTTGAGTTTGGCGGATAGGTCTTGGTCGCCCGCATTTTCAGACGACGTGAGCTGCTTAACTTCGGGAGGCCGTCTGAAAGCGGCTTCCTTGGTGGTCAAACCCATTTCAATCGCGGTTTGGGCAAGCTGGTGGTGCAGCTCGCGCCACTCGCGCATCCGTAGGTGCGACAGGAAATATTGGCGGCACCACTGCACCAACTGCTTGTTGGACAAGCCTTTGTCGCGCTCGCGCTGGAAGCTGTCCCAAATGTTCAGATAGGCAAGGAAATCAGACTGCTTGTCGGTAAAACGTTCGTGTGCCTTGACGGCGGCATCGCGCGCTTCCAGCGGCCGCTCGCGCGGGTCTTGAATCGACAGCGCGGACGCGATCACCAATATTTCCGCCATGCAGTCGTGTTTCTTCGCCGCCAGCAAAATGCGCGCGATTTTCGGGTCGATGGGCAGGCGCGCCATTTGTTCGCCGAGTTTGGTCAGGCGGTAGCGGGGTTTGGAGCTGCCTGAACGGTTTTCAGACGGCGTGTTGGGAGTTTGGATGTTTTGCATGGTTTGTAAGTCAGGCATCTATATTTGGCGTTTTTTAAATTTACCAGTGCTTGTCAGGCTACTTGTTTACTTATTTTCTGTATTTTTTAGTAAATCAATTACCTGTCTTAAAGCGGCAATCTCATTATTTTTTGCTTCTAATAATTCTTTTAAATTTTTATTTTCTAACAATAGTTTTTCATCAGAACCCACATAGTTTTGGTTATTAGTATTGTCTCCGATAGAGAAGAAGAAAGATTTATCTTGTGTAGCAAATAATTCAACCACATCAATATTAAATATTTGTGCAATCTGCTTTAATTTTTCTATGTTGATATTGCTTTGTCCGCGTTCAATTTTGGCATATCCGTTGGGGGACATAGACAGTTTTTCAGCCATCTCTTCTTGCGACCATTGGTTAATTTCTCGCAGAACTCGGATTTTTTCGTGAATTTCCATTTTTATTCCTTAAAGTGTGGATTGTATGATTAAAAGTAGAGAATTTAGATACTGTTAGTTTGTGGATTACATAATTGGTTTGTCTTACTATACAACTGTTGTTGCCTATTTTTAACGTATTTTGACAAGGATTTAAATTATGAAAAAGGTTTATTTGGCTTTGATTGTAGCTGTTTTAAGCTCAACCGCATTTGCAGATATGTATGACTATGGTTACAGCAATGACACAACATATACGCAAATTGGTAATACTACCTATGGGAGTAATGGTTCAAGTTATACACGAATTGGTAACACCACTTACGGTAATGATGGTTCAAGTTATACACGAATTGGTAACACCACTTACGGTAATGATGGTTCAAGTTATACACGAATTGGTAACACCACTTATGGTAATGATGGTTCAAGCTATACCACAATCGGTAATACTACCTACGGCAGCGATGGGTCAAGCTGTACCCAAATAGGTAGCCAAATCTATTGCAGATAGAGCTAAAAATATGGGCGTTTATGTTACTGGGGCGATTATAACGTTTTGCCTTGTCGGTTGGGCGACAGGCGGAAGACAGCTTTTAACCCCTATCTTTATAGCACTTATCTGGCCACTTTTTTTGGTAGAACGGATTATTGTAATTTTGCTAATTGCTCTCGGAGTAATAAAAAAATAATTCCTACGCAAGGCAGCCTGAAAAACCTTTCAGGCTGCCTTTTCCTTTTCAGGCTGCCTCCTCCACCGCCCCCAATTCTAACAACACCTGAAAACCATCATTGATATACCGCGAATCGGGCATTTCTAAAAATGGGAATGCTGCTACGTCGCCCAAGTTCAGTGATGCCATGCGCAGGATGACGGCGGCGAGGTTGCTGCGGATGATTTCGGGGTCGGTGAACGGGGGGCGTTGGTTGAAATCGTCTTCGGCGTATAAACGGATGCACACCCCTGCGGAGACGCGTCCGCAACGGCCGGAGCGTTGGTGGGCGGCGGCTTGGGAGATTTTTTCGACATGAAGCTGCTCCACTTTCGCCCGTGCGGAATAGCGTTTGACGCGCGCGAGGCCGGTGTCGATGACGTATTTGATGCCCGGCACGGTGAGCGAAGTTTCGGCGACGTTGGTCGCTAAGACGATGCGGCGTTTGCTGCCGTTGGGATGGAAGATTTTGTGCTGCTCTTGCGCGGAAAGGCGGGCGAACAGCGGCAGAATATCGTCGTTTTTGCGTAAAGGAGATTTGCGCAGGGCTTCGGCGGCTTCGCGGATTTCGCGTTCGCCCGGCAGGAAAACGAGAATATCGCCGTCGCCCAGCCGCGCGAGTTCGTCCGCCGCGTCCACAATCGCTTCGGGGATGTCCATTTCCGCTTCGTCTTCGTCGCGCTCGTTAATCGGGCGGTAGCGGATTTCCACGGGATAGGTGCGCCCGCTTACTTCCAGCACAGGCGCGCCGTTGAAGTGTTGGGAGAAGCGTTCTGCGTCTATGGTTGCCGAGGTGATGATGACTTTCAAATCGGGTCGGCGCGGCAGTAGCTGTTTCAGGTAGCCCAGCAAGAAGTCAATGTTCAGGCTGCGTTCGTGTGCTTCGTCGATGATAATCGTGTCGTAGGCGGCGAGATAACGGTCGGTCTGGGTTTCTGCCAACAAGATGCCGTCGGTCATCAGCTTGATGCAGGCATCGCGCGAGGTATGGTCGGTAAAGCGCACTTTATAGCCGACCGTGCTGCCGATTTCCGATTTCAACTCTTCGGCAATCCGCTCCGCCACCGAACGCGCAGCCAAACGGCGCGGCTGGGTGTGCCCGATCAAACCCGCCACCCCGCGCCCGAGTTCCAAGCAGATTTTCGGCAACTGCGTGGTTTTGCCCGAACCTGTTTCGCCGCAGATGATGGTTACTTGGTGGCTGGCGATGGCGGTTTTGATGTCGTTTAAACGCTCGTGTACGGGGAGGGTATTGTCAAAACTGGGCTTGGGGAGGGCGGCTTGGCGTTTGAGAAAAAGGGCGTGGGATTTTTGGTATTTGTGTTCTACGCTGGCGATGCCGCCGAATTTTTCAAGCTGCCTGAATGCGCGTTGGAGAAAGTGGCGGTCTTTGGAGAGGGTTTGATTGAGGTCGGGTGTGGGCATGGTTTGCGTGGAAATTGCAGTAAAAACAAGGGGCGTAATTATAGCAGAGGCAGCCTGAAAAACGGGTTTCAGACTGCCTTTGGGACGCAGGAACAGCATTTTCAGGCTGCCTTGTATGCCATTTGCCTAGCCCTGTTCAATTATTTACAATGCGCGCCTTTCAACCCACTACCATAAGGAAAAATCATGGAACCATGGATCACTTCGCTCATCACCGACACGCCGCAAGAGGGCTACGAACTTGCCATCAAGCTGGCGCGCATGGGCGTGAAATACACGCAACCCGACCCCGATATCCGCAGCAAACTGCGCCCTGTTTACGAAAACGATGCGGATAGCTTAACACTGGCATCCCAAGTGATTGCCATTCATTTCCAAACCGTTGCGGCGGCGAATAATTATTGGAAGTAAAAAATAAAAGAGCCGATTGATTTGGCTCTTTTTTGTGTTTCAGACTGCCTCGGATGCTTGCTTTGCCGTCTAAAACGTTTGCAAAAACCCTGAGACAGCCTGAAATCTAAAATTTAAAGGCAGCCTGAAACCATAGCCAACCCCTTTTCAGGCTGCCTCATCCATCCGCAAAAAAAGCACTCCGTTTACCAGAGTGCTTTTGTTTACAGCGTTAATGCGCTCCCGCTTCCAGTACCAGCGACAGGATAAATGTCCACACGCACACAAACACCAGCAAGGCGATGCTGTATCGCAGCACCAGTTTCAGCACGGCAGATTCTTCGCCTGTTTTGCCCAGCGCGCCTGTGGCGATGGTGATGGATTGGGGCGATACCAGTTTGCCCATTGCGCCGCCGGCGGTATTGGCGCTCACCAGCATATTGGGGTCAATACCCAGCTTGCCTGCCACCGTGCTTTGCACGCCCGCAAACAAGGTGTTGTTGTTTACCACCGAGCCTGTCATAAACACGCCCACCCAGCCCAATATCGGAGAGAGCAATGGGAAGATTTTGCCTGTTTCGGCGATGGCTTCGCCCAACACTTTGGTCATGCCTGTGAACGTCATCAATTTGGCAATCGCTAAGATGCAAGAAATGGTAATAATGGCGATGAGGAACGATTTAAACGTTTCTTTCAACACGCCAAACGCTTTGCCAAACGACACGGTTTTGCTGCTCATGGCGATGGTAATCAGCGTTGCCACCAAAATCGCTGTGCCTGTTGCTTTGCCCAAATCCAGCGCGGCTTTCACTTCGCCTTCACCAGGCATCACATCCAAAGTAATCGTGGTAAACGATAACACACCGTCTTTAATAAACATCCCTTTAAAGAACGGCATACTCCACACAATCACCGCGATGCTCAACAACACAAACGGCATCCAAGCATCCACGATTTGCCCAGTAGAGAATTTTGCTTTGTTGCTCTCGTCTTCTGCCACCAAGCGGAAAATGTTTTTTGGTTTCCATTGGGTGCACAACGCAGCCAAAGCAGCCAAAGAAAGCAAGGGAGGCACAATATCCACCAACTCAGGACCCAAGAAGTAGCTCACCACCATTTGCGATACGGTGAACACCACAGAAGTTACCAACAGCGCAGGCAAAGTTTCTTTGATGCCTTTGAAGCCGTCCAAAATCCACACCAGCAAGAAAGGCACGCTGGCGGCCACAATCGGCAAAGTAGTGTTGGTTGCGCGCGATACGCCCAGCGCGGTTACGCCGTCCAGCTTAAACGTATCCACAATCGCCACGGGAATACCAATCGCACCCCACGCGCCAGCAGCCGCGTTGGCCACCAAACACAGCATCGCTGCTTGCAAAGGGTTGAAGCCCAGCGCAGCCAGCATCACGCTACAAATGGCAATCGGCACGCCAAAGCCCGCCGCGCCTTCCAAGAACGCGCCAAAGCAGAAGCCAATCAGCAATAATTGGATGCGTTGGTCGGCGGAAACCATGGTGAGCGAGCCTTTGATGACTTCAATTTTTCCTGTGGCAACGGTTAAGCGGTAAAGCCACATCGCCATGATGATGATGTAGCCAATGGGCCAAAAACCTGCCCAAAAGCCCGATACCACAGCGGCAAACGCGGCGGCAAACGGCAGGTTAAACGGATAGAACGACAGCACCAGCGTTGCCACCAAAGTGAGCAAAGCAGCGTGCAAGCCTTTGAGTTTCAACACGGTTAAACCGAGCAAAAACAATACAATAGGAATCGCTGCCACCAATGCCGACAGCCAAATGCTGCCTAGTGGGTCATGCGTTAGGGAGAACATAGATAAATACTCCTAAAAAATGCAGCTTTTTGAGCTGCGTGGGTTAAAAAAACTCTAAAAACTTTTGGTGCAAGTTCCGCGGGTGTGATGCTACGCCTGTTTCAGGCGAAAAAATATGTTTCGCATCAAGTTTTGTAAACTTATCGGCGAAACAGGTTAAGATTTTAACTATCACACCCATTTTGTTTACATGGTTTAACGCTTATAATTTGAGGCAGCCCGAAATCCATATCCCCGCGCGCATCAAGCCCAGCCCATTTTCAGGCTGCCTTATTTTGTTTACCTGTTCATTTATCGCCATGCCCTACACCGCCCAACTCGCCGAAAAAACCCAACGTCTCACCGCCCTACTCTCCCCTTTTTCCGCGCCCGCTCCGCAAGTGTTCTCCTCGCCCGAGCAAGGCTACCGTATGCGTGCCGAGTTCCGCATCTGGCACGATGGCGACCAAATCAGCTACGCCATGTTTGCCCACGGGCAAAAAGCATCCAGCGCCTCGCTGATTAAGCTCACCCATTTTCAGGCTGTCCACAGTAGCATCAACGCGCTGATGCCCCGCCTGCTCCACCGCCTTTCAGGCTGCCCCGCGCTGCAAACGCGGCTCTACCAATGCGAATTTCTCGCCACGCTCAGCGGCGAAATGCTGGTAACGCTGATTTACCACCGCAAGCTGGATGATGACTGGCAAGTCGCCGCCCGCGCCCTAGCCCGCGATTTAGGCATCCACATCATCGGGCGCAGCAAAGGGCAAAAAATCGTGTTAAGCCAAGATTTTGTAACCGAACGATTAACCGTAAACGGGCAAAGCTACGCCTATCGCCAATACGAAGGCAGCTTCACCCAGCCCAACGCCATCGTGTGCCAAAAAATGCTGGCATGGGCGTGCCAGCAAGCGCAAGGCGCAGGCGGCGACCTGCTGGAACTCTATTGCGGCAACGGCAATTTCACCCTGCCCTTATCGCGCCATTTTCGCCGCGTGCTGGCAACCGAAGTGTCCAAAACCTCCGTTGCCGCCGCGCAATGGAATATCGCGTATAATCAAGTGGATAACATCCAAATCGCCCGCCTATCCGCCGAAGAATTTACCGAAGCGTTTTCAGGCTGCCGCACCTTTCGCCGCCTAGCCGAAAGCGGCATCGCGCTGGCGGATTACGATTTTTCCACCATTTTCATCGACCCGCCGCGCGCAGGCGTGGACAACGCCACGCTGCAACTGGTTGCCCGGTTTGACCGCATTATTTATGTGTCGTGCAACCCCGAAACGCTCGCCGCCAATTTACAAACGCTCACGCAAACCCACGCCATCCAAGCCACCGCGCTGTTTGACCAGTTTCCGTTTACCCCGCATATTGAAAGCGGCGTGATGCTGATGCGAAAGGCAGCCTGAAAACCGCTTTACCCATTTTCAGGCTGCCTCAACCCACCCCGAAAGCACCACCATGAACTATCAAGACCAACTCAAAGCCCTGCACAAACAAGCCCAAGCGCAAACCGCCGAACGCCGCGCCGCCGAAGCGCAAGCCAAGCAGCAAGCCGCGCAAGAAGCCGAAGTCAATTTTAGCGAGCTGATGAAAGACGTAACCCCGATTAAAAACACCAATCAATACGTCGCCCCCACCCGCAAACAGCCCATCAAACCGCGCCAGCAAGCAAACGACTTGGGCGAAGAAAACTATTTTTATGTGGGCGACGGCGTGCAACTAGAAATTCCCGCCACATTCAGCAAAAACGGACAAGGCGCAAACGACATCAAACGCCTGCAAAACGGGCATTACGAAGTGGTCGCCGATGTGGATTTGCACGGCTACACGCAAGAAGAAGCCCAGCAAGTGCTCAACGAATTTATAGAATTTGTGAAACGGCGCGGCGTGTGCGGCGAAATCATCCACGGCAGCGGCTTGGGCTCATCGGGCTACACCCCCGTGCTCAAAAATCTGGTGCGCCGCTGGCTGATGGCACACCCCGACGTGCTCGCCTACTGCGAACCGCACAAAGGCAACGATGGCGCGGTGCGCATTTTGGTAAAACGCCAACGCCGTGCCGACCCGTGGGCAGAAGACAAATAAGCGGCAACCGCATTTTCAGGCTGCCGTAACCACACCCAACATAGCCACGGCACCGCCCCTTTTTCAGGCAGCCTGAAAACAGTAAAATCCCCACCCTTTCCCATCACACAACGAAAGCCCATTATGACCATCAAAACCCGTTTCGCTCCCAGCCCCACAGGCTACCTCCACATCGGCGGCGTACGCACCGCCCTGTATTCATGGGCATTTGCCAAACATCACGGCGGCGAATTTCTGCTGCGCATTGAAGACACCGACCTAGAACGCTCCACCGCCGAAAGCGTGCAAATCATCCTGCAAGGCATGGACTGGGTAGGACTGCACGCCGACAACCGCGATAACATCGTCTATCAAACCCAAAATTTTCCGCGCTATAAAGAGCTTATCCAACAACTGCTTGCCAGCGGACACGCCTACTACTGCTATTGCAGCAAAGAAGAACTCGCCGCCATGCGCGAAAAAGCCGAGCGCGAAGGCACCGCCACCTACGACCGCCGCTGGCGGCCCGAACCCGGCAAAACGCTGCCGCCCATCCCTGCCGACCGCGAACCCGTTGTCCGCTTCAAAAACCCGCTGGATGGAGTAACCCATTGGCACGATGCCGTAAAAGGCGACATCAGCATCCCCAACGCCGCGCTCGACGACCTCATCATCGCCCGCGCCGACGGCACGCCCACCTACAACTTCTGCGTGGTGGTGGACGATTTTGACATGGGCATCACCCATGTGATTCGCGGCGACGACCATGTAAATAACACGCCCAAACAAATCAACATCTTCAAAGCGTTGGGTGCAACCCCGCCGCAATACGCCCACCTGCCCATGATTTTGAACGAGCAAGGCAAAAAAATCTCCAAACGCAGCGGCGACACCGTTGCCATCACCGAGTTCGCCGACATGGGCATCCTGCCCGAAGCCATGCTGAACTACCTCGCGCGGCTGGGCTGGGCGCACGGCGACGACGAATTTTTTAGCATGGAACAATTTGTGCAATGGTTTGATTTGAACGACGTATCCGCCTCGCCCAGCCGCATGGATGGTAAAAAACTGCTGTGGATAAACGGTGAACACATCAAAGCCGCCGACAACCAACGCCTTGCCGATCTGGTCGCCCCACGCTTGGCGCAGCAAGGCATCCGCGTTTCAGGCAGCCTGAAACTCGCCGACGTGATTGCCTTCGTGAAAGACCGCGCCCAAGACTTGAACGCGCTCGCCGGCGAATGCGCCTATTTCTACGTCAAAGCCACGCCTGCCGCCGCCGATGTAGCAAAACATTGGGACGACGAAGCCCCCGCGCGGATGCGCCGTTTCGCCGAACGGCTTGCTGCCCTGCCCGAAGGCGATTGGACGGCAGAAGGCATCCACGCGCTGTTTGCCCCGTTCTGCGAAGCCGAAGGCATCAAAATGGGCAAACTGGGCATGCCGCTGCGCCTTGCAGTGTGCGGCACCGCCAAAACGCCAAGCGTGGACGCGGTGCTCGCCATACTGGGACGGGAGGAAGTGTTGAAGCGGCTGGCAGAAGTTTGATTTAAAACCCACACTCGCCCATCCGCCACGCAAAAGGCAGCCTGAAAACGGGTTCATGCTCGTTTTCAGGCTGCCTTTTTTGTGGTACACGAAAGCCTAGACAACGCTCGCAGCAAAATGGAGCGGCGACGGCTCATCGCCAAATGGCACGTTGAATAAGCCAAACCCTTTGCAAAAGTCCAAAGGCAGCCAAACGCCTAATCACGTTTTCAGGCTGCCTTTTATGCTTCGCACATCAGCGCAGCAATTCATCCGTAATCTTTTGCAACAACGCCACGCGCTCCGCCGACACGTCGCCGCGTTCCGCCGCCGCTTTCACTGCGCAGTTGGGCTCGGCGCGGTGGGTGCAGTTGTGAAAACGGCATTGCCCAATCAGGTGGCGCAAATCGGGGAAATAATCCAGCAAATCCGCCGCTGCCAAATGGTGCAAGCCAAATTCTTGCAAACCTGGGCTGTCAATCAGCTTAGTGTGTTCATCCAAATCATACAGTTGCGCGTGGGTGGTGGTGTGTTTGCCCGAATCCAGCGCGGCGGAAATGGTTTGCGTGCGGGCAAGGGTTTCGCCCAGCAGCGCGTTGGTGAGCGTGGATTTGCCCATGCCGCTTTGCCCGAGCAAGATATTGGTTTCGCCGCGCAGTTGCTCGCGCAGGCTGTGCACGTCGCCCAACGCGCTTAACGTGATGATTTTATAACCTAATTGTTCGTAAAACGACAATTTGGCTTGCAGCGCGGCGGTGCTGGGCAAATCGGCTTTGTTGATGACAATCACGGGGCGGATGTGCGCGGCTTCGGCGGCGATTAGCGCGCGTTGCAGCAGGGCTTCGCTGGGGCTGGGCTCGGCGGCAACCACAATCAAAAGCTGGGTTACGTTGGCGGCGATGAGTTTGGATTTCCACGCATCTTGGCGATACAGCAGGCTTTGGCGTGGCAACACGCTTTCAATCACGGCTTGCTCGCCATTGATGATTTGGATGTGTACAAAATCGCCGCAGGCGTAGTCGGTGCGTTTGCTGCGGGTGCTGGCTTCGTAGGTTTGCTGATTTGCCGTGCGGACGATGTAGCGTCTGCCGTAGCTGGTGATGATTTGGGCGGTTTCGGGCATGGGATGGCTTTCAGGCTGCCTTGGGATGCGTTTAAAATACGACCAAGGCAGCCTGAAATCGTATTCATAAGGAGGGCGCAATGTTGGAAGGATTAAAAAACTGGCTACGCGAGCGGTTTGAGCGGCAAGGCTATATTGACTACATGACTTTCCGCTACCCATCGCTGCGTGGGCGGCTGTTTATCATAGCAGCGGGCGGCGCGTTGTATGCGCTGAACCGGATTTTCCCCGCGTTGGCAAAGGCGATTGCGGCGGTGTTGGTTGTGCCTTATTTGGTTTATTTGGCGTTTATCTGGGCGGCGGCAAAGCATCGCCCTGATGATTGGGATGAATTTTAGTTTTCAGGCTGCCTTAATCGCGCAAAGGCAGCCTGAAACGAAGTTCAGCGGAGCTAAAACGTTTATGCTGCTATTCATAGCGCTGCCCTTCGTGTTCCAGCCAACCATCAACATGGTGGCGGCTCGGGTCTTTGTGCGTCCAATGAATCACGCCGCCTTGCTCGCTCCATTCGTATTCGCCGTTAAACACGATGGTGTCGCCTTTTTTCAAGCCACGAATTTTCGGCGCAAGGTCTATATTGTGCGCAAACAGCAGCGTTTGCCCGCTGGCAAGTTTCACAATAAAGCGTTGATGGCGCGAGCCTTGCGTGTCATCGGGCAAGGTTTTAATCACGCGCCCGCTGCCTTGAATTTGCAGATTGCTTTGGCGGTTTTGGTAAGCCTGTTGCAAAGCTTGTTCAAAATGGGCGGCGGGTGGCGCGGCTTTTTCAGGCTGCCTTGATGTGGTAACGGTTGGCTGCTGGCTTTGCGTTGTCGCGCGGGCGGGCGTTTGCGGTTGGCTTGGGCTTTGCGTATAACGCGCAAACTGCGTGCCTGCCACCAGCAGCGCAAACAACACAATCAACAATAATCGGTTTTTCAACATACTCGTCCCTAAATATTGTTTTCAGGCTGCCTCATCCCAATAAGGCAGCCTGAAAACCATTTCAGCCAACATCACACTTCAATCTTATTCGGCGTAAACGTTTCCCATTTATTGCACGCTGGGCAATGCCAGAAAAACACTTGCGATTTGAAATGGCAGTTGCGACAGCGATACATCCAACTGCGCTGCACTTGCCGCCCAATCACGGTGCGCATCATATCAGCATCGGCTTTCCATTGCGGGTTCAAATCGCTCATCTGCAAACCCAGCAGGCGATACATCCCGTTTAAATCAGGCTTGATGCGCACCAGCTCCACCATTGTTTGGTTGGCTTTTTCCTCGCCCCACAGCAGCAGCGATTTTTCGTAAATCACACTGTTCAAATCCAGCTGCGGGAACATTTTGGCGTAGCCAATCAGCACTTCCAAGCCGTCTTGCGCCTTGCCCAGCGCGTCATACGCGTCATACAGCTTCTCGCCTACCATGCTCAAATAAGCATGGTTTTGCTTTTCAATCGCGGCGTAGGCATCAATGGCAGCCTGAAAGTTGCCCTGCTTTTGCTCAATATCGCCCAAAATCATGTTGGCGCGGGTGCATTTTTTGTTGGCAGACAAGGCAGCCTGAACATGCGCACGCGCCTGCTCAAATTGCGATTTAAACAATTCGCCCTGCGCGATTTCGCAATAAAACTGCGCCATTTCAAATTGATAAGTTTGCTCATCGTGCGCCAAAAGCTGCGCGGTGGCAATGGCTTGCTCCCAATCGCGGTCTTGCTGATAAATATTCAACAGCAATTCATTCGCCTGCTTTGCCATATTGCCTTGTTTTAATTCCAAGAAAATCTGCTCCGCCCTGTCCACCAAGCCCGCGCTTTGATAATTCAAGCCCAGCTCGTATAACACCCGCGTGCGCTTATCGCCCACCGTATCAGGCGAATCCAGCAACGCCTTGTGCATGGCAATCGCCTTATCGTTTTCACCGCGCTGGCGATACAGCTTGCCCAAAGTTAAATTCAAATCATACGAATTTTGTTGTTGATCAATCACTTCCGCAAGATTATGCGCCGCGCGCCCTGTGTTTTTGTCCACCAGCGCATCCAAACTGGCGTAAAAGCCCGCTGGCACAGTTTTTGCCTGTTTCAGCACGGTTTTCATATCAATCCGCGCGGCAAACCAGCCCATCGCAAAAAACGCAGGCAGCAAAATAATCGGCACAAGTATTGACCAAATGTCAGCGTTTTCCATGTTTTGCCTTATTTTTTGGCTGCGTTAACCGGCTGGGGCGCGGTAATGTCTTGCGTGGTCAAACGGGCATTCTTTTGCACTTCGGCACGCAAGCGCGCGTTCTCGTTACGCAGATGGATTAAACGCCCAAACAGCGCAAACAAGCCGAACAGCGCGCCCGCCACAAACGCGCCGAACAAAATCACAATCAGCGGCAATTCAAGCGACTCGCTGGGCAGATAGAAAAATGGTACTTTTGCCGTGTTAATCAAAGCAAACACCAGCAGCACCGCCAAAATCGCAAGTTTGATTATCGTGTAAAACAGTTTCATCACAGTTCCCTGTTGTTTCAAAAATAGGTCGCAAAAATAAAAAGGCAGCCTGAAAATAGGCAGAGCCTGATATGGGGCGTAAGTGTAAACGATTTGACCGCCTTGTGATACTGCCTTTCATTACCCCGCATTCAAACCATCATCCAAAACATCATCCCAAACGTAAACAAAGGCAGCCTGAAATACAACAAAATCCCAACCTTTCTTAACATTTGCTTTCAGGCAGCCTGAAAATTATTTAGAATACGGGGCTTAATTCAATCCACTTTTGCAAAGGCATCATTATGAGCACAGCTATGCAGATTACCGACCTTCTCGCATTTGGCGTGAAAAACAAAGCATCAGACTTACACATCTCCGCAGGTCTGCCCCCCATGATTCGCGTGAACGGCGACATCCGCCGCATCAACCTGCCCGAAATGAACGCAGACGAAGTCGGCACAATGATTAGCTCCATCATGAACGACTTGCAACGCAAAAACTACCAACAAAATTTGGAAACCGACTTTTCGTTTGAACTGCCCAACATCGCCCGCTTCCGTGTGAACGCGTTTAACACCAACCGCGGGCCCGCCGCCGTGTTGCGTACCATTCCCAGCAAAGTTTTAACCTTGGAAGAGCTCAAAGCCCCGCGCATTTTCCAAAAAATCGCCGACAACCCACGCGGTTTGGTGTTGGTAACAGGGCCAACAGGTTCGGGCAAATCCACCACCCTTGCCGCCATGATGGACTATGTGAACGAAAAATATTCCGCCCACATCCTCACCATTGAAGACCCCATCGAGTTTGTGCACCAATCCAAAAAATGCCTTGTGAACCAACGCGAATTGGGCGAACACACCCACAGCTTCGCCAACGCCCTGCGCTCCGCCCTGCGTGAAGACCCCGATATTATTCTGGTGGGCGAGATGCGCGACCCCGAAACCATTGGCTTGGCATTGACTGCCGCCGAAACGGGGCACTTGGTGTTTGGCACCTTGCACACCACCTCCGCCGCCAAAACCATCGACCGTATTATCGACGTGTTCCCCGCTGCCGAAAAAGAAATGGTGCGTTCTATGTTGTCCGAATCACTGCGCGCGGTTATCGCCCAAACGCTGCTGAAAACCAAAGACGGCAAAGGCCGTGTTGCCGCGCATGAAATCATGATTTCCACCCCCGCGATTCGTAACTTGATTCGTGAAAACAAAATTGCCCAAATGCAATCTTCTATTCAAACGGGGCAAAACTTCGGTATGCAAACGCTGGACCAATGCTTGCAAGACTTGGTTCGCCGCAATATCGTGTCGCTTGCCGATGCCCGCGCCAAAGCGCAAAACCCCGATATGATTGTGTAACAAACAAAGGGAGACCACCATGTCAGAACAAAACAACCCCACCGCCGGCTTAACCAACCTGTTGGAAGACTTTGTGAACGATTACCAAGTGAAGCCGCAAGCCGCGCCCAAACGCGCCCCCCAAGGGCAGCCTGAAAAAACCGTTGCCAGCGTGATGGCGCGTAAAGAAAAACCAGGGCTGCATCCCTTGCTGGAAAAAATGTCTGCCGAATGCGAAAAACGCTTGGCTTCCGATATTTTCATCAGCGTGAACTTCCCGCCCTCATTCAAAATCAACGGCGAGCTGACCCCCGTTCCGCTCAAACCGCTCACTCCGCAAGACACCGAAGTTTTGGTGTATTCCACCATGAGCGATGAGCAGCGCATCCGCTTTGAAGAAGAATTGGAATTGAACTATTCGGTTACTTCTGCCACAGGTGTGCGCTATCGTGTGAACGCGTATCACGAGCAAGGACACGTGGGCATGGTGTGGCGGCGCATCACCACCAAAATTTTAACGGTGGACGATTTGCAGCTGCCGCAAGGCTTGAAAGAGCTTGCCATGCAGCCGCGCGGTCTGATTATTCTGGCGGGGGCAACGGGTTCGGGTAAATCCACCTCCATGGCGGCGATGCTAGACTGGCGCAACAAACACGCCGCAGGTCATATCGTTACCATTGAAGACCCTGTGGAATACATCCACACGCCAATCAAAAGCATTTTTACCCAACGTGAATTGGGCATTGACACCAACTCTTGGTCTATGGCGGTGCAATCTGCGATGCGTCAAGCGCCTGATGTGGTCTGCGTAGGCGAGGTGCGTAACGAACACACCATGGAATACGCCTTGCAGCTGGCGCAAACGGGGCACTTGGTATTCTTCACCATCCACGCGAACAACGCCGTGCAAGCGGTGGAACGTATCATGAACTTCTACCCCGAAGAGCAGCACAAACAAGTATTGCTGGACTTGTCGCTCAACGTGGTCGGCATCATCGGGCAGCGTTTGGCGCGTTTGATTGAAGGCGGGCGTACCGCGATTGTGGACTTGCTGATTAACTCGCCCGCGATGGCGGACTACATGATGAAAGGCGAGCTGATTGAGATGATGCGCTTGATTGAGCGCTCCCAATCCGAGGGCATGCAAACGTTTGACCAAGATTTGTTCAAACTCTACACCTCAGGGCGCATCACCTTAGACGAAGCCTTGCGCCAAGCCGAATCCGCCAGCGACTTGCGCCTGAAAATCACCCTGTGGGAAGAAGGCAAAGAGCCGGGTCAAATGTATGACCGCGTTTCCGATTTGAACATCTTGTAACCGGTTAAATAAACTGCGTTTCAGGCTGCCTTAATCGATTGAGGCAGCCTGAAAATTTGTTTGCGGCAGCTTTGCCCGTTCGTTCATCGTCCGCCCCGCGCATTCTGCCAACGGCAGCCTGAAACGCCGCTCGGCACAACCCATCCCTCACACACGAAAGCTTACCATGCCCCATTTCTCCCTCCCCTCTTCCAACGGCGATATATTCCACAGCCAAGCGCATCTGCCGCTCATCGTTTATTTCTATCCCAAAGACCACACCGCAGGCTGCACCATCGAAGGCTTGGATTTCAACCGCCTGCTGCCCGAATTTCAAGCCTTGGGCTACACCGTGGTCGGCATCTCGCGCGACAGCGTGAAAACCCACCAAAACTTCTGCGCCAAACAAGGCTTCGCCTTTGCCTTGCTCAGCGATGCCGACGAAACCGTGTGCCGGCAATTCGACGTGTTGAAACTGAAAAAGCTCTACGGCAAAGAACACATGGGCATTGAACGCAGCACCTTCGTGTTAGACAGCGCAGGCAATATCGCGCACGAATGGCGCAAAGTGAAAGTGGCAGGGCACGCCGAAGCCGTGCTGGCGGCGGTAAAAAACGGCTAGCGACGCGGCTCGGTTGCCCAACGCGCAACCGCTAAGCCGTTCTCCCGTTTGAGCTTTCCCCGCCCCAAGCGTATAATCCGCTCCGTTTAACAACTACCTTATAGGCAGCCTGAAAACCCGTTTTCCGTTTTCAGGCTGCCTCATCTTAATCACGCGTTCACACCATGCAAACAGCCCGCCCCCTCTCCACCAAACAAATGGCGTTCCTGATGGCCATGCTCATCGCCATCATGCCGCTGTCAATCGATGCCTACTTGCCCTCGCTGCCCAACATCGCCACCGCGCTGCACGCCGACATCCATCAAATTGAAAAAAGCCTGAGCACATTTATGTTTGGTGTGGCGGCAGGGCAGTTGCTCGGCGGTTCGTTGTCCGACATCAAAGGGCGGCGCAACATCGCGCTGTTTGGCTTAACTATTTTTCTGATTGGCTGCGCGGGGCTGATTTTTGTGCAAACCGCCGAGCAGCTGATGGCGTTGCGCATGGTGCAAGCCTTGGGCGGAGGGATGTCTGCCGTGGTGGTGGGCGCGTTGGTGCGCGATAATTATCAAGGCAAAGAAGCGGCGCAAATGTTCACCCTTATCGGCATCATTTTGATGCTGGCACCGCTGGTTGCGCCCATGCTCGGCTCGGCGTTGCAATCGCTCACGGGCTGGCGCAGCATTTTCGCCTTTTTGTTTGTCTATGCCAGCATCGTGTTCGCGCTGCTGTTTCGCTTTTTGCCCAAACACAAATCCGCCGAGCCGCTGCGCCTGTCGCACGTTAAACAAATCGGCAGCCGCTATCGCCAAGTGTTCGCCACGCTGCCCGCGCTTGGTTTTTTGTTTTACCAAGCCGCTTCGTTTTCATCCATGATGGCGTTTTTAAGCGAATCGCCCTTTGTTTACATGAAGTTATACAACCTAAGCTCGCATCAATACGCTTGGGTGTTTGGCTGCAACATCGTAACCATGATGCTGTGCAATCGGCTGACCGCGTTTGGCTTGCGCCGCGATTGGCACAGCCGCGATTTGCTGAAAGTCGGCATCGCGCTGCAAGGCTGCGCCAATATTGCCCTTGTTGCCAGCGTGTTGTGGTTCAAACAGCCGCCGCTGGCATTGTTGATTCCGCTGGTGATGGTGTCGGTGGGCACGCAAGGTTTAATCGCCGCCAACACCCAAGCCCTGTTTATGAGCAACTTCAAGCCCGAAATCGCAGGCAGTGCCAACGCCGCGCTATCGGCAACGCAATCGCTGATTGGCTCGCTGGCGGGCTTTTCGGTTGCCTTTTTGCACAACGGCACGGCGTTGGTGATGACAGGCACGATGCTCGCCGCCACCAGCATAGGCTTGGTGTTGCTGCTGCTGTTTTCGCGCAGCCAAATGTGGGGGAAGGCAGCCTGAAACCGATTTTCAGGCTACCTTGGCAAGCCATTTCAAGCCGCCCCAAGCGAAAAAAACCCGCGTTTCAAAGTAATTTCTCGTTAAGGCAACTGGCCTTATCCCCGAAACATCGGTATATTGCGCGGCTACCTCTCAGGCAGCCTGAAACCAGGCCCGGCCATCCCATCCACCTTTGATTAAAGGAAACGCACATGAAACTGATGAAAACCACCACACTTGCCGCCCTCACCGCCGCGCTCGCATTGAGCGGCTGCGTAACCGATGCCACCACAGGGCAAAACAAAATCAGCAAAACCGCGCTTTACGGCTTGGGCGGCGCAGCCACCTGCGGCATCGTGGGCGCATTAACCCACGGCGGCAAAGGCGCGCGCAATTCTGCCTTGGCTTGCGGCGCAGTAGGCGCTGGCGTAGGCGGTTACATGGATTACCAAGAGAAAAAATTGCGTGAACAACTGCAAGGCTCAGGCGTTGCCGTGGATCGTCAAGGCGACCAAATTAAATTAACCATGCCCGCCGCCGTAACCTTCGCCACCAACAGCGCCACGCTTTCCGCCCAAGCGCAAAACTCGTTGAGCCAAGCCGCGCAAACGCTGGCAACCTACACCGACACCACCATCACCATCGTGGGACACACCGATAACACAGGCAACGATGCCATCAACAACCCCTTGTCGTACAACCGCGCCCAATCCGTTGCCAACTACCTGAACCAACACGGCGTGGCAGCTAACCGCATGAGCGTGTCAGGACAAGGCTCGCGCCAACCCGTTGCCGATAACAGCACCGAAGCAGGCCGCGCCCAAAACCGCCGCGTAGAAATTCTGATTAACCCCGACCAAAACGCCGCACGAGCCGCAGGCGCATAACCATTGGTAAACAACGCAACAGGCAGCCTGAAAACCGTTTTCTCGTTTTCAGGCTGCCTAAATGTTGTCAAAACATCGTAACCACGGAACATCGCATGAAAATCGCCACATGGAACGTTAATTCGCTCAACGTGCGCCTGCCGCAAGTAAGCGACTGGCTCGCCGCCCACCAGCCCGATATATTGGTGCTGCAAGAGCTGAAACTGGAACAAGACAAATACCCCGCCGCCGCCTTTCGCATGATGGGCTGGCACACCGCATGGGCAGGGCAAAAAACCTACAACGGCGTCGCCATCATCAGCCGCCACCCGTTGCAAGACGTGCAAACAGGGCTGCCCGCGCTGCCCGACGACCCGCAGCAACGCGTGATTGCCGCCACCATCAACGACATCCGCGTAATCAATGTTTACTGCGTAAACGGCGAAGCGCTCGACAGCCCCAAATTCGCCTATAAACGCCAATGGTTTGCCGCGCTCACCGAATATGTGCGCGACCAGCTCGCCCAACACCCCAAGCTCGTGCTGCTGGGCGACTTCAACATCGCCCCTGCCGACGACGATGTGTACGACCCGCAACGCTGGCACGAAAAAATCCTCTGTTCCGGCGAAGAACGGCAATGGTTCGCCAACCTGCTCAACCTCGGGCTACATGACGCATTACGGCACATTTACCCCACCGGCGCGCACTACACATGGTGGGATTATCGCGGCGCGATGTTCGCCAAAGGCTTGGGGCTGCGCATTGACCACTTGCTGATTAGTCCCGCCCTGCGCGACAGCCTGCGCAGCGTGAACATCGACAGCGAAGCCCGCGCCCAAGAACGCCCCAGCGACCACGCGCCTGTGGTGGCGGAGTGGGATTGAGTGGCGGCGCACAAAGGCAGCCTGAAAATGGAACGGCGACAGCTCGTCGCCAAATGGCGCGTTAAATTAAGCTGCGCTGGTTGATTAACATGTCGTCAAACCGCCGACGCTCCATTGTGCATTGCGTTTCAGGCTGCCTCAAATCATCCAAGGCAGCCTGAAAACACAAAACCGTTTGGTGTTAAGCCAAACGGTTTTTTATCGGACAGATTGGTTTTCAGGCTGCCTATTCACAAAACATAAGCCACCCCGCCCCAAACAAAAAAAAGGACAGGCATCACCCTGTCCCACTAAAAATTTCAGACCACTCGAACTCTCACAAACAAGCAGCCTGAAACCCCATCAAAAGTCAGCTCAATTATCCAAAATCAAGCAATCATCAATCTGGTTTTTGCGCAAACGCTCCACCGTTTGCTCCGCCTGCTGCCGTTCCATGCGCGGCGTGCGCACGTGATACATTGGTGTGCCGTCCGCAGATTTGGTCTCTTTCACCGAAGCAGGCACGCCCGCCAAAGCCGCGTTCGCCACCATCCTTTGCGCGTAATCCGACTCTCTAAACGTGCCCAATTGCACCGCAGAACCTGCTGCCCACGCGCTGCTGATGCCAGTAAGCAAAACCAAAGCTAAGCATAATTTTTTCATCACAGTCTCCTTGTGCCACAGGGCAAGAAATCGGTCTAGGATAAAGAATCTAGTTACCAAACTGGTAGCATTTGCCGTGCCAACTCGTGTAAAAACTAACGTATCTTTACATTCCCCCACGCCACCGCGCCCGCCTGCTAAGGCAGCCTGAAAAGCATCTTGTTTCATTACACGAACTGTGTAAATATTTTAACCAATTGAAAAAACAACAATTTTAATCCAACGCATAAGGCAGCCTGAAAACCATCGCAACCGCCAACGCCACGCACAAACTGCCCTTTTTTGTAACCATCCTACCAAGTGTGCCAAATTTTCAGGCTGCCAAATATGCTAAAATTCGCCCCATTTTCTTAACAAACTTTCCAGCCATGACCTACCAAGTTCTCGCCCGCAAATGGCGACCCAAAACCTTCGCCGACCTCGTGGGGCAACAACACGTTGTCAAAGCCCTGCAAAACGCCCTTGCCAACGGGCGTTTACACCATGCCTACTTGCTCACAGGCACGCGCGGCGTAGGCAAAACCACCATCGCCCGCATTCTCGCCAAAAGCCTGAACTGCGAAAATGCGCAACACGGCGAGCCTTGCGGACATTGCGCCACCTGCCAAGCCATTGATGCGGGACGATTTGTGGACTTGCTGGAAATTGATGCCGCCAGCAACACGGGCATAGACAACATCCGCGAAGTGCTGGAAAACGCCCAATACGCGCCCACGGCAGGCAAATACAAGGTTTACATCATTGACGAAGTGCACATGCTGTCCAAATCCGCGTTTAACGCCATGCTGAAAACGCTGGAAGAGCCGCCCGAACACGTCAAATTTATCCTTGCCACCACCGACCCGCATAAAGTGCCGATTACGGTGCTAAGTCGTTGTTTACAATTAGTTTTACGCAATATGACCGCGCAGCAAGTGTCCGACCATTTGGCGCACGTTTTAAACGCGGAACACATCGCCTACGAGCCCGCCGCACTCACTCTGCTGGGGCGCGCCGCGCAAGGCTCTATGCGCGATGCCCTCAGCCTGCTGGACCAAGCCATCGCCATGGGCTCGGGCAGCGTGCAAGAAGCCGATGTGCGCAATATGATAGGCGCGGTAGACAATCGCTATCTGTTTGAATTACTAGAAATTTTGTCGCAAAAAAACGGCGCGGCGTTGATTGCCAAAGCCAGCGAAATGCACAGCCAATCGCTCGGCTTTGATAGCGTGTTAGCCGAGCTGGCCCTGCTGTTGCAACGCATCGCGCTGCTGCAAACCGTGCCCACCGCCATCGCCGCAGACGACCCCGAACACGACCGCCTGCACGCCCTTGCCCGCGCGTTTAACAGCGAGCAAATCCAGCTTTACTACCAATGCGCCCTGCACGGCAAACAAGACCTGCCGCTTGCGCCCGATGAATACGCAGGCTTTGTGATGACGCTGCTGCGGATGCTCGCCTTTGCGCCGTTTGCGGCGGAGGATGTGCCCGCCAACGCCGTGATTGAAAACA
The DNA here is from genome assembly GCF_016623605.1 of Kingella bonacorsii. NCBI lineage: Bacteria > Pseudomonadati > Pseudomonadota > Betaproteobacteria > Neisseriales > Neisseriaceae > Kingella > Kingella bonacorsii. The sequence continues at coordinate 913,420 of NZ_JAEHNZ010000001.1, forward strand.
CGCAGATGCACGAACCTGCCGCGTCAATCGGCAGCCTGAAAACGAGCAATGCGGGCTTGCACGAAGCGAAAACCGAAAGCGCCGACGAAGTGGAAACGAGCGCGGCAAACTTCGGCGAAACCCAAATAAACAACGACACAGGCTTGAACGAAACGGAAACTGTTTCACCGCAAGCCGTTGCACCATCCAGCAATCACGCGCAAACAGCCACGCCTACTGAACAACCTTTTTCAGCCAGCCTGAAAACCGAAAGCTCCAACGAAATCCATACCAACGAAACAACGCCTGAACCGCAGCAAATCGCCCCCCATCCCGCGGATATAACTGCGGACACAAACAGCGCAACGGCAGAACCGCCCATGCCTGAAACGCCCGCTCCCGCCGACGCGCAAACCGGCAGCCCGCACACCGAAAGCCGCAACGAAGTTCAGGCAGCTGATACCCGGCCCCAAACGCCAGCAGCAACCGCCCTTTCAGGCAGCCTGAAAACCAGCGAAGCAGCACGCCCCGAACCCAGCGAAGCCATCCAAAGCGAAGCAGAACCCGCTCAAGCAGAAAACACCCCCGCGCCGAAAAAAGCCGCCCGAAAAAAAGCCGCCCCCAGCGCAGCCAGCGCCGATTTGGGCAGCCCCAAAACCGAAGGCTTCAACGAAGCCGACACCCCCTACCCCCCATTCGCCGCCGAAAACTGGCCCGCCATCGCCGAGCGCATCAGCAACCAAATCTCCGCCGCCCGTATGCTGCTGGATCACACCGCGTGGGTTGCCTATCAAGACGGTGAATTGCACCTCGCCATCGTTTCCGAAAAAACCAAAAATACCACCAAAAAAGAATACCTTAACCGCATCACCAGCGCATTAAGCGAAGCCTACCAAATCCCCGTCCACATCCAAACCCAACCCTTCGCCGAAGGCAACGGCTGGGAAACGCCCGCCATGCACCGCAGCCGCATCGCCGCCGAAAACCGCGCCCAAGCCCAAGTCCTGATGGAGCAAGACCCCGCCCTGCAAGCCATCCAACAACACTTCGGCGCAACATGGGATGCCGAAAGCATCGCGCTCAACGCCTAAACATCGACAGCCTGAAAACGGGTAACGCAAGCACAACCATCATTTTCAGGCTGCCTCAACATCTCAAGCCGCCACATCATCCAAACCAAAAAACACCATGCTCCAAACCGACAACCTTACCACCAGCACCCAACCCCGCCTTATCGCCGCGCAAAATCTCTCCGCCCAAGAAGAGCAGCTAGAACGCGCCCTGCGCCCCAAAACCCTCGCCGACTATATCGGGCAACACAAAGCCAAAGAACAGCTTGCCATCTTTATCGCCGCCGCCAAAAAACGCAGCGAGGCCCTAGACCACAGCCTGCTTTTTGGCCCCCCAGGTTTGGGCAAAACCACGCTGGCGAATATCATCGCGCGCGAATTGGGCGTAAACCTGCGGCAAACATCAGGCCCCGTGCTGGAACGCGCAGGCGACCTCGCCGCCTTGCTCACCAACCTAGAACCGCACGACGTATTATTTATTGACGAAATCCACCGCCTAAGCCCCGTGGTAGAAGAAATCCTCTACCCCGCCATGGAAGACTACCAGCTAGACATCATGATAGGCGAAGGCCCCGCCGCCCGTTCCGTCAAAATAGACCTGCCGCCGTTCACGCTCATCGGCGCCACCACCCGCGCAGGCATGCTTACCAATCCCCTACGCGACCGCTTCGGCATTGTTGCGCGGCTGGAATTTTACGAAACCCGCGATTTAGCCACCATCGTCGCCCGCTCCGCCCAACTGCTGGGCATGGATTTAGACGAACACGGCGCATTAGAAATCGCCCGCCGCAGCCGAGGCACCCCCCGCATTGCCAACCGCCTGCTGCGCCGCGTGCGCGATTACGCCGAAGTCAAACATTCAGGCAGCATCACCGCCCCCATCGCCGATGCCGCCCTCTCCATGTTAGACGTGGACAAAATCGGGCTAGACATGATGGACCGAAAATTCCTAGAAGCCGTGTTGCACAAATTCAGCGGCGGCCCCGTTGGGCTAGACAACATCGCCGCCGCCATCGGCGAATCCACCGACACCATAGAAGACGTAATAGAACCCTACCTTATCCAACAAGGCTTCCTGCAACGCACCCCGCGCGGACGCACCGCCACCGCCAGCGCATTTGAACATTTTGGCTTAACCACGCCCGAGTAAACCCAACCCATTTTCAGACTGCCTCATGGCAGGCAAACACCCATCTTAGGCAGCCTGAAAGCGAATTTATGAGCTTCTGCGAAGCTAAAACCCCATCATCCCCCCTTTTCAGGCTGCCCCACCATGCTCCTATTCCTAGACTTTGACGGCGTACTCCATTCCGCCTACGCCTTTCGCCAAGAACAAATGTTCAGCCAAATCCCCATTTTTGAATGCTTTTTCAGGCAGCCTGAAAACGCCCACATCCAATTCGTCATCTCATCCACATGGCGCAGCGGGCGCGACCTTGCCGCCCTACGCCGCCCTTTCTCCCCCGACATCGCCCAGCGCATCATCGGCAAAACCCCCGAACACGTCGCCACCAGCCCCATCGCCCCGCGCGAGCAAGAAATCCTGCACTACCTAGACGACAACCTTATCCCCAACGAACCCTGGCTCGCCCTAGACGACGCCCATAACTACTTCAACCACCACAGCCAGCGCGTCCACTTCTGCACCGCAGGCACAGGACTAACCGAACGCGACCTGCCCGAACTTTCGCAACTGATTCACCGCGTAGCAAACCACTTTCAGGCAGCCTGAAACACCATTGCGCCACGCCAAACCTGTTTACACAACCCACCACAAAGGAACACACCATGACCACCCCCCAATCCCCCCTATTCAACGAACACCCACTCAACGCCATCATCATAGAAGCCAACATCACGCAGCCTGAAAACATCCCCGCCGCCTGCCGCGCCGCGCAACAAGCCCTTGCCAACGTGCAACAACAATTCCCCAACGACCAACTCGGCATGACCATCGCCTTCGGCGCAAACTACTGGGGCAGCCTGAAACACAACGAAGCCCCCGAGCTGAAAAACTTCCCAGGCTACGGCAAAGGCGCAACCCAAGCCCCCGCCACCCAACACGACCTGCTCATCCACATCCAATCGCAAAACCACGACACCAACTTCACCCTAGCACTCGCCGCGCTCGCCGCATTTGGCAACAGCATCGCCGTGCAAAACGAAACCCACGGCTTCCGCCGCCATCAAGACCGCGGCTTAGACGGCTTTGTGGACGGCACCGAAAACCCCGCAGGCAAAGAAGCCATCAGCAATTTCGGGCTCAACGAACACGGCGGCAGCTACGTGCTCATCCAACGCTACCTGCACGACCTCGCCAAATGGGATGCCTACACCGTCGCCCAGCAAGAAGAAAGCATCGGGCGCAGCAAAGAGAGCAACGAAGAATTCCCCAAAACAGAACGCCTGCCCACATCCCACCTTGCCCGCACCAACATCAAAGAAAACGGCAAAGGGCTCAAAATCATCCGCCGCAGCCTGCCCTACGGCACCGCATCAGGCGAACACGGACTCGCCTTCATTGCCTACGCTGGCAAACTGCGCAACATAGAAATCCAACTGCAACACATGTTTGGCGACAGCGAAGACGGGCTAACCGATCTCCTGCTAGAACGCATCTCCACCGCCATCAGCGGCGCGTATTACTACGCCCCCAGCGTAGAGCGACTGCAAGACTTGTAAAACCATTTTCAGGCTGTCTTTTATCCCATTTAGGCAGCCTGAAAACGAGTTTCTGCGAAGCTAAAACATACAATCACAACCACCATGCACATCCGCCCCGCCACAGTCGCCGACATCCCCGCCCTAGCCAGCCTAGACCAGCAAACCAATCCCCACCCATGGACAGCCAACCAATTTCAGGCTGCCCACCAGCCCCCCATCCGCACCCTACTCATCGCCGAACGCGACCAACAAATCATCGGCTACATCGCATGGCAACACATTCAAGACGAAATCGAACTCCACCTTATCGCCACCGCCCCCAGCCATCGCCAACAAGGCATCGCCAGCCAACTCATGCAACAACTCATCGCCACCGCCCAGCAACACCACGCCCGCATCATCCTAGAAGTGCGCGCCAGCAACCACATCGCCCAAGCCCTATACCGCAAACACCAATTCACCCCCATCGCCACCCGCAAAAACTACTACGGCAACGAAGACGCCATCATCATGGAGAAAACATGCTAAACAGCCGCTATATCCACCTCCACCAAGCCCTAGGACTCGGCAGCATGTGGCTCAACCAACAAGCCCGCATCCGCCCGCCCGAAGGCAGCCTGAAAGCCGAAGGCTTCAACGAAGTTAAAACGAGTAATACGCATTCTGGCGAAAGCGAAGCGAAAACCGAACCCCGCTATCCAACCCAAACACCCACCAACCCGGCCGCCCAAGGCAACGCCCTAGCCAAAATCCGCCAACGCAGCGCCCCCAGCCACACCCCAAGCGCCCCGCAACCCGCCGCCGCACCACCCGGCAACC
>NZ_JAEHNZ010000002.1:0-428031 GCF_016623605.1 Kingella bonacorsii
GATTTGCTCTCGTTGTTGCACCGGTGGACGGATTGGGCGAGCGGGCAGCCTGAAAGCGAACAAGTTGAGCGTGATGGTTGGATACGCCTTACCGCCAAGGATTTAGCGGCGAACTTAGGCTTTTCTCGCCGCAATTACGAACAAGCGCGCGCCGATTTGAAAGAAATGGGCATTGCGGAATGCCACCGCGAGCGCAAGGTGCATGGCAAACTGGCGTGGAAACTCAATATTTTCAGGCTGGCTGAATTGATTGCCAAAATGAAAGGGCGCAAGCTGGTTGTGCCGTCTGAGCGCAAGGACAATTATCCCCTGCCCGATTTTATCCCCGCCGATTTGTGGGATGAGTATCACGCGGTGTTGTTCAAGAAAAAAGGCAAGTCATGCAGCCGCAAGGAGAAACAAGCCTTTGTTGCCAAGCTCACCGAGTTTCACCAGCGCGGTTTGGATATTGTGCTGATTATGAAAAAATCCATTGACCACGGCTGGTTTGGTTTCTTTGACCCCACCGATAGCAGCCCGCATCACAAAATGGGCGATGATGGCAGCGCAGCCGCCAAAGCCGCTCTTGCCAAACATAATGCGCGCCAAGCAGCCAAACCGCCCGACAAGCCCGATAAACAGCCTGAAATCCGCAGCACGGAGGAAAAAGCCAAAGGCAAGACCCATGCGCAGCGGTTGATGGAAATCGCCAAAGGCAAAAAATCTTGGTAAAACGGTAGGATAATCGCCCTGCCGCTTTTGCCGTGTTTGAAATCTTGCCCTTACCTCACCTTTAACCCGTTTTCGTTGTTTTAACGCACGAAAACGGGCTTTTTTTCACCCGCTCGCCTGTAAAGCAGCCTGAAAAATTGCTTTCGCCATGAAAAAAGGGTAGCACGGCATTTATTTTGCCCGATTAAATGGCTTTCAGGCTGCCTTAATGCCGTCGTTTTGCCATCAGGCAGCCTGAAATATCGAGCGCACAAGGTTAAAATGGCTCAAAATAATATTGATAAAACATCACTTTGCTCATTTTGAACAAAGAACATTGCGCATCAAAGACAAAGTACATTGCACAAAAAAGCCTAACACTCTAATGAAACAGAGAACACAGGCAGAAAAGACTTTACAGATATTCTAGGCAGCGCGCGGCTGCCCTTTCGGGTGTGGGAGGATTTTCTTTTTTGGTTGTAAGGCAACACGAAGGCAGCCTGAAAAGTGGATATGGCTTTCAGGCTGCGCCATCCTTTGCTACAATCCAATCAGTTTTTACAACCCAGTTTTGGAAGCTGGCAAACATTGTTACCCTGCCTATGGCAGGCAGGAGCAAGGAGGCGAAAGCCTGACGGTTTCACAATGTACCGTTTTCCAACCTTGCCCCAAAGCCTGCCCCTATGCGTGGAAACATAGTGGGCATTTCTTTTAAACATTGTGAAAGGCATTCGCCATGAATCTCATCTCTTTGGGCTCATCTTGCCCACATCATTCGCGCGGCTCTATCGCGCATCTTGTTACGAAACCCTGTTACGAAACTGAAAAATCTGTTACGAAACCTGTTACAAAACCCATTTTGCGCGTTACGAAACCGCGTGATGAAACCACAAAATTCGTTACAAAACCCGTTACGAAACCCCTGTTTTTTCGCCCCACCCTATCCAGCGTGTTACGAAACCGTTACGCAACCCCACAAAATCCCATATTTCATCACAGCAGAGTGGAGGGCATAGCATGAACACCATGGACTTACTACCCGCCATCATCGCATTAAGCAGTATGGGCGGATTGCTGTATTTCGGCATCCGTAATGTGCAAAAAGACCAATCGCGCCAAGAAGCGCGATACTGGCAACAGGAATGTATGGAACTGGAATACGAGAATGAGTTTTTGCGCGAACTGGGCAATCGGCTCGTGCCGCGTCTAGTCAGCAGATTAGGCGCGCCGTTTCAGGATTACCTGATTGAGCGCGAAATGATGGCGCAGTTGCCCGCAGCCGAACCGAACGAGCCAAACGAGCCGCATCCGCCGATGCAGATATTCTTTGGCGGCACGGGCAGGGGAATAGATATTACCGCCAACAATTTTGCGGCAGATGCTTACGATGATGAAGCGGATAAATACGAAGCGAGCGATGATGCAGATGCCGCACACCGTGAACAAACACCCATACGTCCATACTCGCGCGCACAACGCCACAGACGCACTACTCGCCCTTTCCCCAGTTCGCCCCCTGCTTTTACCTATGATGCCCGTTGGCAATCGCCCATACGCTCCAATCGGCTTATTCCCCCAACCTTATTTAGGCAGCCTGAAAACGATGATGTGATTGAGGCGGAATACACCGAAGTTTTGCCGAGCTTGCCAAACCGTAGCCAAAGGCAGCCTGAAACGCCCAAACCGCCCGCCGCACGCAAAGGTGGCAGACCCAAGAAATACGCCAGCGCGGCGGAACGCCAAGCAGCATACCGCGCGAGAATGGCAGCCTGAAATCTCAAACAGTACAGACGCAAAAAAGCCCAAACACCGCAGCTCTACTCTGCCGTGTTTGGGCTTTTTTGTGGGGGATGGCGTGGTGAAACTGGGAAATTCTGTTACGAAACGCCTGTTTGGCGCGTGATGAAACCCTGTTACGAAACTTATGAAATTTGTTGTAAAACAATTTATTGGAGTTTCATAACGGGGTTTTGCAACGTTACGATTGCTTAAATTTTGTGCAACTATTTTTTTGAAATGGAAATAGGCGGTTAGCCGGATGCGTCAAAATTTATCCACAAATTTTGTGGGTGATTTTGTCCATTCAATTGTTATTTTTGGAGAGATGAACATAATTCTTGAACGTGGCACTAGCACTAATGGCACAATTAACATTGGTGGTTGAGTAGGCTCGCGTTGTATAGGTTGAGTTTCTTTATGCTGCTTAATAAAACGGTTAAGTGTGGTAATTGAAACCTTTATACCTTTCTTTTCAAAAAGAAAACGTTGCACATCTTTATTGCTATACCCATGTCGTTTCAATACCCAAATATCTTCCTTATGGGCATTAAGCCTGAACGTACCTTTGGGTTCATTTTCTAAAATGAATTTTTCTAAATCATTAATTTATAATAACTTTCACAGTCAAATCAGTTCATTTACATCAATGTCTTCTTGCCAATTGAATTGAGCAGGAGTGGAGAGGCGTTCAGGCTGCTCAGTTTCAGGTTTTGGCGCGGTAGATTTTATTGTGTTTTGCGCGGGCTTTTCCTTTTTGTCGCGAGCAAGAAAGCGGCTTAATGTTCGCTTGCCTACAACTAACCCTTTCTTTTCAGACAAAAAAAGTAACACATCATCATCGCTAAAACCACGCTCTTTCAAATAAAAAATAGCATCCGCGTATCTATCTAGTTTGGGCGATTTGCCTTTCGGTGTATGCGTTGCTATGAAATCATGCACATCAATATCATCCATAAAATTATTCCTTTCTATAATTGCCAATTATAGACAATAATTACAGCTTATTGCAACAAAATTGCCATTTGTTTGCCATGGAATTGCAAGTAAATAAGCTGTAAATAGCCAAATAATAGCCAATATAAATACCATTAAGGTCAATTATTTATTAAATAAACACATAAAAGCATATTTTAGCCATTTATCCTTTATTATAATTGCCAATATTAAGGATATTTTCGCCTAAAAATTGCCATAAAAGTGCCATAAAACGTCATTTTCATAAAATTGACCCCAACTTTCCGCTTTCCGTGTTCCTTCCCTTTCAAAATTCCCAATCTCTCCCAAGTAAAACGTATTTTTATACTAGACGCAGGATAGGCAACGTGTGCCAAAAACACCGCTATTTACATAGCGGTGATTCTGCCTCTCTCGGCAGAAACGCTGCGCTGGGCTGGGAAGTTTGCTATCTCCTTGTTAAAGTGATAGCATCGTAATTCAGTTATTTTTTGAAAGAAAGGAGCACAATCATGGCTTCAATTAGTGTGAGAAATCTATCCGATGAAACCTATCGGGCATTGAAACTTCGTGCTGCAATGGCAGGGCGGAGTACAGAAGCGGAAATCCGTTTGATTTTGAATCAGGCAATACAGCCGAAGCAGACCGTTAAACTCGGCTCGCTATTGACGCAAATTGGGCAAGAAATTGGGGGCGTGGATTTTGGCAATCTGCGTGAGACCAATACGGATACTGAGGTATTGTTCTGATGATTTTGCTGGATACCAATGTGGTTTCTGAACCTTTGCGCCCGCAGCCTGATAATCGCGTGGCAAACTGGCTGGACAAACAGCTTGTGGAAACCTTGTATTTGTCGGCAATTACGGTGGCAGAGCTGAGGCTAGGCGTGGCACAGTTACCCAATGGACGCAAAAAAGAAAGGCTGCATCAGCAGTTGGAGCAGGTGGTGTTACCGTTGTTTGCAAAACGGATTTTGCCGTTTGATGATGCCACGGCTGGCTGTTATGCAACCATTCGTGCGGATGCGCGTGCAAAAGGCAAGGCGATTGCGGCAGCAGACGGCTATATTGCGGCAACGGCGCGGCAACATGGCTTTATCGTGGCAACCCGTGATGCTGCGCCATTTTTGGCGGCTGATTTGAAGGTGATTAACCCTTGGGATGCGGACTGATACCGCATTGCACAAACGCCAAACGCAAAAAAGCAGCCTGAAAACCCCAAAGCTAGGGTTTTCAGGCTGCTTTTGCATGGTGGAACGGTGTTTAAAATGGGAGGTGTGTCTTGTTCATGTGGACTCTTTAACCCAACCACCTGCCAAATTTGCCAAATCGTTGAGCAATTCAGGCAGTTTTTGCGATTGGATAAGCTGTTGGGTATAGAACAGACTTTCTGAGCCATCGTTTTGCTGTTGTGCTTGTTGCAGCAGTTCGTCGGCAAAGCGGATGCGGCGCAGGGTGAAATCAGGATTGAGTGTGAAATGGATGTGTTCGCGCCAAATTAAGCCAAGCTGGATTACGGTTTTGCCATGTTGCACCAGTTGGGTAATGTCTTGGTCGGCAAGATTGTGTTTGCTGGCTTTGATGGTTGCGCCGTGTTGTTCGTCTTTGAGCGTGCCGTTATCGTCCAGCCCAAAGGGGAAATGGGCTTCGCCTTGGCTTATCCATTGAGTCATCAGGGTGGTAAGTGGAGTGGTGGTTGCGGGCTTTTGTGCGATTAAACCGCCGAGTGCTTGGCTCAGCTTACTGAGCAGAATCTCGGCGGTTTTACTGGGGGCGTTAATCAGCAGCAGTTGATGGGCATAATCCAGTTGGGCGTGGATTTGGCTGGGTTTGGCAAGTGCTTGCGGCAATAGGCTGTCTATGATGCTTTCGCGGATGCTTTGGCGTTCCCGCTTGCCAATACTGCGTTGTTCTGTGGCTTCTATTTGTCGGACATGGGCATTGAGTTTGGCGGTAATCAGGGCAGGAGGCAGAATTTTTTGTTCGCGTTGCAAACAAATAGCTAGGCTGTTGCCTGCCAGTTGAGTGAAATGGTCGCCGTCGGTGTGGATGGGCGTAAAACCTTCACTGAAACCGTCTAATCCCAAACAGGGGGCAAAGCAGGCTTTTTTGAGCAGGATGATGATGTCTTTGGGGTGTGGGAATGGGGTTTTTATGCGGTAAAAGGTGAGATTTTTGTAAAACATGGTTTGCCTTTGGGGATTTAACGCCGTCTGCGCGATGTTGTGGGAGCTTCAATCGTTTGTTGCCCGGCTTCGGGTTTGTTATGAGGATGCGTGTCTTGTTGCGTGCCAACCATGTTGGGTTGGTTTTCAAGCTGCTTCCTCTCTTGCTGCTGCGCCTTTTGCTGCATTTGTTGGCGGATTTGCCGGTATTGCTGTTGCGCTTGGGTTTCGTGAGGCTGGGCATCAAGCTGTTTTTTGAGTTGGCTCATCAAGCGTGCTTCGGTTTTGTAGCCTTGCTGATACAAGACTTTGGCAATTTGGGCGTATTCTTGGCTGATGCGTTGGCGCGTTTTTTCGGCTTGGGATTGGAATGGGTTGTGTGGTTCACGTCCATTTTGTAGGGCATCAGCTAACTCAATTTGCCAACGTTTCACCGTTTCAGGCAGCACACCGCGTTGGCGGATGGCGCGGATTTCGCTTTTCTCCGCTTTTTGCGTTTTGCCGCGATGTTGGCGGCGGGTAGCAGCGCATTGCACGCCTTCGTCGCGCAGTTTCTCGGCAAAATGGACACGCCATTCAAATAAATCGTTTTTGCGCGGATTTAATCGTTCGCCGTATTCATTTTGTATCAACACGCATAAATGGACGTGCGGATGCGGTGGTTCGCCTGCGCGGTCGGATTCGTGGTGCAAAGCAAAGGCGTATTGGTGCTCATTAAAGCGTTCTTCGGCAAAAGCTCGCGCAGCGTTGAGTACGGCTTCGGGTGGCGTGCCTGCGGGCATGGATAACACAATATTGATGGCTTCGCGGTGGCGGCTTTCTTCGGGAATGCCGAGTTTTTTCCAGTCGTTAAGTAGGCTACTGATACGTTCTTTGTTGTCCAGTTTTTCGCCCGAATGGGTTTCTATGGGGATTTCGCCGTTGCGGGAGATGTAGTCCAAATGATTGCGGATACCGTGCAAACCTTTGGAGTTTTGACTATGGCGGCGGGGGATTTTAACCATTACTTCGGGGTGCTTTTTGGCGGCTGCGGCAAGGTTACGCAAGCCAAAGCCTGCTTTGATGCCTTTGCGCTTGGTGGGCAATTTAACACTGGGTGGAGTGCTTTTTTTGGCATAGACGGCGCGCGTGGTGAAGCCGAGAAACCAGTTATCTATATCGCGGTGTAGGGTCATGGGGCTGCCTTTGGTGAAGATGAAAAAAGGCAGCCTGAAACGTTGGGAGACGTTTTCAGGCTGCCTGAAAGGTTGGTATTACTTCTGCACTTGTTTTCGGTGGGTGAGTAAAACTTGTCCCACTTTTTCGGTGTGCTGTTCAATAAATTGTTTCAGTTCCGCAATGTGTTGGGCGGTGAGTGAGGTGCTTTCGCCGGCGTTTAAATGGCGGGCGATTTGGTTGATGTTGCGCCCAATCATAAGAAGCTGGTTGTTGGATTGGTAAAGCGCGGTGGCTTCGTGGTGGCTGAACGTGGGGTGTTGATGGATGTATTGTTGGATGATTTCGCGTGCGGCATCGTTGATGCTGCTGTGATTGTGCTGCGCCATTTGGGCGAGATACTGCTTATCGCTTTCAGGCAGCCTTAATGTGATGCGGGGTTTGGTTTTGTCGGTGTTGGGTATGAGTGCGGGTTTGGGTTTAGCCAATTCGGCTTGCAGCAGTTTCTTGGCAAGCAGGGAAACGCTGGCTTTGCCATAGCGTTGTAGGGCGATTTGGCGCAGCGTGGTCAATTCGCTGTCGCTTAATCCGTACACATCTATTTTTTTGCTCATGGTGAGGTCTCGCAAAAAAGGCAGCCTGAAAGGGCGAGAAGCGTTTGGGCTTCGCGGAAACTTTCAGGCTGCCTTGGGGCTACATTTTTCTACCCTGTTTTTGTTCTACCGATGGCTCTGCCGATTGCGCAAGATTTAGGTTTGCCTTGTGGGCTTGCTCAAATGTGCGCAGTTGCTCAGGCAGTGCATCCACGATAACAGCGGGCAAATCGATGTTTTTACCGTGCATCATTTTAGCGGTGTTCTCATAGTATTGCAGTAAATGCAAATCATGGAACTGCTGCTGGTTGCTTTCTTTGAACTGTTGCAGCATGGGCTCGGTAAAGGTTTCCCTATACCAATTTACCCTTGCTTTGGCGTTTTCGCTGAGTTTGCTGTATTTCTCTTGAAACACGGCACGGGCGGTTTCCAGCTTGGGGTTGAACGCAGCAGATTGCTTTTGCGCCACATTTTGCGTTGCATGAATATCGTGAACCGTCTCTACCGCTTTGCCTACCACTTGCGCGGCTTGTTCCATTTCATCAGGCGTTTCGGCAAGGTTTTGCACACGGTCGGCTTCGGAGTAGATAACCCGAGCGGCATCGTCATCAAATAGGCTACCTGCGTCTTGGTCGTTGTGGGATAAAGTTTCAGGCTGCCTATTTTCAGGTTGCTGTGTGGCTTGGGGTGGCACGGGTTCATTTTTTGCTTGCGTCCTATTTGGATTGTGCTGGTCGGATGGTGTGGGCGGCACCTCTTGCATCTTGTCCAACTCGGGCTGATGCTGCGTTTCAATGCTGTTGCGCAGATTGTTACCCAGCATTTGGTCGCGTTTGGCAAGGTCAAACTTGTTGGGTTTGTAGCCCGTGCTGGCAATACCGCGTCGCTCGGCTTCTAACCACATGGCTTGACGAAAGTCTTTGCTGCCTGAAATTTTGATACTGCCCCAGTTTTTGGCTTGGGCAACGTCCAACATATCGCTGATAACTTGAGCATCGTTTTTAGCGGTTTTAAGTTTGCTGCCGTCGTCTTTAAAAATAACGGTTTTGCGATTATTCCAATCCAAATACTTGCCCTCCACGCGCACATAGCGGTCGTTTAAGCCCGATGGCATGGTGTAGCCCAAATCCAAAATGGGCTGGGGTTTTGTGGGGGTGGATTGGGCTGGTGAGGGCGCAGGCTCGTTATCCTTTTTCGGCGCGTGGTGAGTGGTAGGGCTTTCAGGCTGCCGTGTTTCGGGCGTGGGCGGATTTTCAGGCTGCCTTAAAGATTGCTGCGCCGCTTCAATCCGCTCTTTCTCCTTGGCGCGGCGCAGGTTTTCTTGCACTTCGGCGGCGGAAATGGTTTCAAGCTGGGGTTGGGATTCGGCGGGTTGCGTTGGGCTTTGCGCCTGCTCTTGCGTGATGCCGCCGAACTCAATGCTGTTTTCTACTGCTTGGGCTTCGGATGGGTTCATATTGGTTTCCTGTTGATTTGAATTTTGCAGCGGCTCGCCTTGTATGTTTTCAGGCTGCTCAACGGTTTGCGTTTCTGATGGTTCAGAAACAGCAACAGCCACGTTATCGGCGGCTGTGGGTTGGGGTGGTTCGGGTGGGTGTTCAAGCTGCGCCGTATAGCCATTTTTCCCTTGGCGCACTAATGTCAATTTCTCTTGCCCACCTCCCATAGTGGCTGTGCGTACTTGAATCCAGTTATCAAGCTGTTGGCGTGTTGCACTTTCTATTTCTCCGCCCACGCCAGCAATAGCGACTTGACCATTAAATGAACCATCTTCATTGTGTGTAATCTTCACATAATCGCGTTGGCGCGATTTGCCTACTAGAAATACATCTACATTATCAGGTTGGTTATCCCACCAGCCTGATTTCAAGGATTGACTCTCGCTTCCAAAGGGTTCAGAAACAGCAACAGCCGCGTTATCGGCGGCTGTGGGTTGGGCTGTTTCAGGCTGCTTTTGCGGCTGCACGGCGGTTGATTCTTGATGTTGGCTGCGTTCTGCTGCTTGGCGCATTTGGAAGGTCATTTCGCGCATCAGAGTGGATAGATTGTCTAAATGGATAGGTTTGCCGCCCAGTATGTTTTCAGACACTGCAACATAACCACCGCCTTTGTCTGCTTCAATTTTGTCCACCATCAATTCCCCTCCGTAGTCTGCCAAATGGATGCGGGCGATTTCTCGTCCGTTGGGCAGGACTTGGTATTCAAAGGAAAAATCGGCAGGGAGGTTAAGGGCGGATAGTTCGTCGGCAAAGGTGGGAGACGCAGCATTTTCAGGCTGCCCACTTTGGCTTTGCGGAAACTCACCATGTTCATTTTCAGGCTGCTGTGGCATTTCTGCCGCACGTTCAGCCAAAATCTTGTTTACTGCGCCGCGCACATAAATACCTTGTTCTGCCATTTCGCTCATCATGGCTTCGCGCTCGGCGGCATCGGCGATTTGGGCAACGTTTTGGGCGTGGCGTTGGATGTCTTCGGGGGTGGGGGATTGTGCCATTTGGGCTTCCTTTTTAGGTTGGGTTAAATTTTGACTTGGCAATGGATTTTCAGGCTGCCTATGGGCATTTTGCCATTGCGCCAAATCGCTTTCTGTTTTAATATGGCGGTAAGAAAGTTCAGTCTCAGACGTAATATCCCAATGCAATTGAAGCGGATGGGTAGTCAAAAATTCCTGAACTTTCTTTTTGTTTGCATATAGCAAATCATCTTGAAACGCGCGTTCCAGCTGCGTATCGCTTCTGCCATACACGCTCACCACATCAATCAAATCTGCCCCGTGTTTGCCTTTGCCTTTACTCAAATGCACTGCCGCAATGACGGGTTTTTCTTTATCGTTTTCACGTTCATGCAACCGGGTTAAAACCACAAGTGAATTGCTTTGGGTGGCGGATTTGAATACCGCTATCGGGTCGTTCATTTCGCCGGGCAACAGCTTTAAGTCATCGGGATTTACCGCATGGCGGTTTTTGTCGTAGGCGTTTTGGCGGTTGAGGTAATCGGCGACGGCTTTTTCAATCGTGCCTCCTGCAATGCGGACTTTGCCTTGCGGCACACCCAGTATTTGCAATACATCAGGCGTTGTGCCCAGCTGGATGTAGCCTGCGGGGACTTTGCCCGTCACCACGTTATCTACTGCTTGCGTGAAGGGGGTGTTCTCGCTCGTTGGTGATGGCTTTGCCGTTTCAGGCTGCGGTTGCGGGGCTGCCTTGCGTTCCTCAAGAATACCGTTCACCGCGCCGCGAATATCTACCCCGCGCTGCGCCAACTCGGCAATCAGCGCATTGCGGTACTTTTCGTTGCGCTCACCGCCAAATTTTTCCAGCACATATTCCGCGCGAAAGCGTAATCCCGCTTCGTCCGGCGGCAGAGTTTCGGGGCTTTCCTGCGGGCTTTCGGGGGCTTTGTTTTGTATGTGCGCGATTTGACGGGCAATTTCAGGCTGCATGGCGGCGACCTGGGCAGTGCGCTCTGCCGACAAGGGTGTGCCGAGTGCCTCTTTGACAGCATCCATGCCGTGAATTTCCGCCAAGTCGTTAAAGTCGCTGGGGAACTGTTCTTTGCCGTCTGCGTCCAATTGTCCGTGCCGTTGTTGCCATACGGTGATGTCGCGGGCATCAAATTCGGGCAGCCTGATTTGGGCGCGCCCGCCCAAGATGGCAGCGGCTTCGGCGGCTTTGGTTAAACCTTTTTGGCTCGCGCGGTCGTTGTCGGCGGCAAGGTAAATAGGGGTGTCGGCGGGCAGATTGCCGCGCCCGATGATGCGGGCGGCAACGACGGGCAGATTGCCCGCGTCAAAAGCAATCACCACGGGCTTGCCCGTTGCCAAGTGGACGCTGGCGGCGGTGGCGTAACCTTCGGCGAGGTAAAAACCTTGTGCCATATCGGCGTGCGTGCCATTGAGGATGGCGTAGCCGCCGCTTTTTTGTCCGCCTGCCAAAAAGCGTTTTTGTCCGCTTTCTTCAATCTGTTGCAGATTGACCAGCTCGGTGTTGCCTGTTTGCCCGTTGCGCGAGTAAATCGGGATGACCAGTTTGTTCTGCCCTTTGTAACGATTGATGCGGATGCCTGCCACGGCGGTTACTTCTTGGATGCCTTTGCTTTGCAGATAGGGATGCGCCAAATCGGCAGCGGTGAGGGCTTTGGCATTGCGCCAAATGGCATGCGCCAGTCGGGCGGCGGATTGATGGCGCACATGGTTATACGCCGCCCAAATTTCGTCTTGCGTGGCGCGTTCCCGGGCGATTAGGGCGCGCTGCTCCGGGTTGGGGGCGACGTAGGGCTTTTCGGGGCGGTAACCGTTGTCGCGAGCTTGCTTAAACAACGTGGCAACGGTGATGCCGCCTGCTTTAGACTTGGCGGATTTCCAAGTGGCTTCGGCAACACTAGCCTTGTAGTTGTCGCCTTGTCTTGACCAGTCGTGCCATAAGTCTTTGCCGTTTTCGCCGAGTGCGTCTTTGATGGCGTATGCCATCGGATACCAGTCGGCATAACTGGACGGGGTGGGGATGTAGGATAAGGCGGTGCGCACTTCGTCATAAGTGGGTGGGGCGTAGTCGGTAGGCATGGGAGGCTCCTTTGTCGGATGGGAATGGGGAAAAAGGCAGCCTGAAACGTTGTGATGCGTTTCAGGCTGCCTTTTGTTGGTTAATGTACCTAAACCACTTCGTTTGCCGCTAACCATGCTGCATGCAGTTTCTGCGGATTAAGCTGCCAAATATTGGCAATGTGTTGAACGCAGGCTTGAATGTATTGCGGTGGATTGTTGGGTTGGCAAGATTGTTTGAGCACAGCAATAGCCGCTTCTTGCTGATTCAACACATCATTTAGCAAAATCGTATGCAGCAGCTTATCGGGAACTTCGGCGGCTTGGCGATTAGCGTGATTGGGCTCATCCGTATTTTTTGATTTAGCTTGCAGAACGGGAACATAAGGGCGTGCGTAGCCCAGCCGTTTTTTGAAAACAGGGTCTTCGTGGTAGATGATTTTTTGTGCGTAAATGGCGCGGTTGCCGCCGAGGTTAATCACGCAGTCTTCAAACGGCATCAGGCGAAGCTCATCGGGATTCATAACGGCGCGACGTTGGTCGCTGGTGCTGGTGCTGTTACTGCTGCCTTTACCGCGAGAACGGGATTGTGATTTGGCTTTAAACGTTTCATAGCCAATCACTTTGCTGTATTCCTCACAATCATCCTGTTCGCGCGGGGTGTAGAAAATGCGGCAAGTGAAGTTGGTAAAAAACGTTTTCATGTTTTCTCTGCCATATACTGCCTCTACTTGGCTGGGCGCTTGGATGATAATCAGCAGCCGCAAGCCATAGCCTGCAATGTAGGATACGCCATGTTGCACAGCGGGAATATTGCCCAAGGCGGTAAATTCGTCCATCAGCAGCAGGCATTGGTATTGGAGACGAGGGTTGTTTTCAGGCAGCCCTTGTTGCACGTTTACGTCTATCAGTTGGCTAAAAAACAGGTTGAGCAGACGGCTGAATGTGGCAGCTTCGGTGGGAATCACGCCAATGTAAATGGTCATGCGCTCTTGGCGTACGCGGTCTAAGCGGAAATCATCATCGGAAGTTGCGGCTTCTACAATCGGGTCTAGGAAAATGCCCAATGGCGCAGTCATGGACGAGAGAATGTTTTGCGCGGTTTCCTTGTCTGAATTGATAAATTCACGCAGCAGGGTTTTGCATGGCTCAGACAAATCGGTTTGCGGTTTTTGCTCGCGCAATTTAATGGTTTTGGCTAACCATGCGGATAGGCTTGTGCCATCGGACGGTGTGGTTAATTTGAATAAATTGGTGATGGTGGTGCGTTGGCGGATGTCGCTTAAATCGCGGTGGAGGTCTTTTTCGGTCTCAATTAAATATAAACCTAGCCCCACAAACAATTTGCGCGCGCTTTCTATAAAGAACATGGATGAACCATCTGCGCCGCGTGTGGGCGTGGGGAACAGAATGGTTGCCATATTGGATAAGTCTTTGAAGGTAAACCGTGCATCGCGGCGGATGTAGGTCATGGGATTCCATTTGTGGGAAGCCAGCGGCGCATTGGGGTTTTGTTCGTGTTCGGGCATTTTGCCTGATGGATTAAAGAGAAAGACTTTTTGTTTCAATACGCGCTCGCGCCAGCCTGCGGTAATCAGGAAGTTTTCTAGTTTGGGGTCATAAACCACCATGCTGTGCCAATAGTGCAGGCAGTTGGGAATCACGATGCCCACGCCTTTGCCTGAACGGGTGGGCGCGGATAGATAAAGAAATTCACTGCCTTGCCAGCGCAGATATTGATTATTCCATTTGCCAATCAGTAAATCGGGCAGATTGTCTTTGCGGTTGTTGCTTTTTTTGCGGCGTTTTTTGCCCACGTCCAACAAGCCTGCTTGGCGGATTTCGGAAGCGTTGGCAAAGCGCGATGAACCATGCAACTCGCGGCGTGGTTTAACCAGTGTGCCAATTATCATAACCAACAAGGGCAGTATGCCAATCAATACGGCAAGCGCGGTGCTGATTTTGAGTGGCTTAATCAGATGCGCGGGCAGGTTGGCAACGTGCCAGTATTGGTAGAGCAGCGTGAACGATGGCGTGCTGCGCAGCCCCTTCCAATGGGTAAACATCCATGCGCCACAATACGCGCCCATAGCAGCAAACAAGGGGAGCGCGATAAGCAGAAAAATCAAAACAGGTAAAATACGGTTGGATGAGTTCTGTTGAGACATGGAGATTCCTAAAAAAAATCAGGCAGCCTGAAACGATGCACAAGGAATGCGCGGTTTCAGGCTGCCTGAATGCTGAGCCAGCCTAGGACGAGAGGTAGGGCGAGTTAGAGATATTGATGGTCGCTTTGGTCAATCGCCTCGGCGCTGTCGGGTGGGGTGTAGTTGTCATCATCAAACGGATTGCCCTCATCGGCTTGGGCATCGCGGTTTTTGGTTTTGATGATGTGCATCTCGTCGGCGTGGACTTCCCATACTTCACGCGCTAAACCTGTTTTGCTGTCGGTGTAACTGCGGGATTTGATTTTGCCCCACAGCAAAATGGTGTCGCCTTTTTTGAGCTTGTCGTGAACAATATTGGCAAGATGGTGGGTGAACAGCACGGCAAACCAATCGGTTCTTTCGCGCTGCTCATTTGTTTTTTTGTCTTTCCATTGCTCGCTGACGGCAAGACTGATTTTGGCAACGGGTGTGCCGTCAGGAAAATAACGCAGTTCGGGGTCTGCGCCGAGGTTGCCGAGAAGTTCAATTTTGTTTATGCCGCGCATGGGGGCGTCCTTTCGGGGAGTGGATGAAAATGGGGTGTAGGTAGTTGTATAGAGATGAAAAAAGACAGCCTGAAACGATGAATAGGGTTTCAGGCTGCCTCATGCTTTGCCAACAGCTTTTCGGTTTCTTTGCGCCAATACGCCGCAATCGCATCCAGCTCGCTGGCGGTGGGTTTGGTTTGCGGTTGGTTTTTCAGTTCAATCAGGGCGGTTATGGCAGCGCACCCCATTTTGCTTTCCAACCAACGGGCAGCTTCGGGCACATCTTTGCTGTACCAAAAGTTATGGCAATGGTGGCAAAGGGCAGCGGCGTTGTCGGGGTGAAAACGAATTGCCCAATGCCGACGGCTAAAATGATGGCTGCACTGCAAACCCGTGGATTGCGCATCGTAGCTTGTGCCGCAATGTTCGCATTGATACTGGGCACGGGCGCGAATGTAGTCGCTAAATGCGACATCGGCTGCGCTGCGGGTAAAGGTTTCAAAGCAGGTTTTACCTGTGTCTTTAAGGGCTTTGTCTAGGGCTTTGATGGTGGCGATGGCTTCGCTTAATGCGTCATAGAGTGCGGATTGGTTGCATTCTTTGGCGTTGCGTCGCCATGTTTGTAGACTGATGAGGGTGTTGGCGGTTTCGTCTCGGTCTTTAAGGGTGATGATGGTCATGGGGTGTCCTGTGATAAAAAGGCAGCCTGAAACGGTGGAATGGGTTTCAGGCTGCCTTGTAGTTTGAAGGGTGTGGAATGGCGTTATTTATTCATTCTGCGCCACTGGCTCGGCTCAATCGGATTCGCATCGCGCCATAAGCCCAACTTGGCTTTGCGGGCGGCTTTTTCCTCTGGCGCATAACGTGTACCGCCATAACGGCGATACGCCCATGCGTAACCATCTTTTACCATCTGTTGATTAATGTCCAAGCTGCCTAATCGGATGTCGGCAACGGTGCGCCCGTAGCGGTCGGTGTCGGTGATGTGGAGGGTAACGGTTTGGTTGTACACCAAATCGGACAGATGCTTTTTCGCCTGTTGCCCAAAAGCTTGTTGCTTTTCGGGCGCATCGATGGCGTGAAGGCGGACTTTGAGTTGCTGTTTGGCATCGGTGAGACAAGTGAGGGTATCGCCATCTGCAATGCCTACCACGCGGCAAGAAAGTGGGCGGATTACATTTTGTTCGCCAGCGGTTTTTGCCGCATCACCGGCGGATAGAAATTGGCTGACGGCGGAGGCAAAGGCTGCACCAGTAAGGGCAGTCAGGATGGCTAGGGCGTGTTTGTGTTTGAGTGAGTTGAGCATGGTAATGTTTCTTTTATGCGGGGGGTCGCTGGGCACGGGCGAGCCATGCCTGCCAAATCATTCCCCACGTATCTCCTTGATATTTCTCTTTGCACGGACTACTCCGTTTCAAAAAGTTTTCACGGTGTTCTTCTGGGATATTGATTGTTTCGCACAGCCACACCTCAAATGCTTGCCGTTCCAGTTCCAGTTGTCTGGGCGCCATGTTTTTCCCTTTCAATTTTTTTCACGTTGTAATCCTTGGCATCTACGACTCGATGCGCATCCACATATCTGATTTTCTCGCCGCATATAGAGACATGGCGGTCTCCATACACTTTGATTTTCAAACGGCGATTTGGCATCTCCTTGATGATGTCGCAATACATCAGGTAAAGGATTTTTGATTTGGAATTGAACGAGTGGGTACACATCAAGAGATGCCGTCCCTGCCATTTTTCAGGTTGGTTGCTGATGATTTCTCTCATTTTTTATCCCGTTTCTTGTTTCCTACGCCCGCCCCCGCAGCGCGTAATACGTCGCCACTGGGTCATAATACAATTCGGTCATGTAGGTATGTTTGAAGAAACACACCACGTCAATCGTGGCGCGCACGGTGTTGAGAATGTACTCATACGGCATGGACTTGCCTGCTGCTGATTCCATTGCCAGTTGCGCGATGCGGTAATGCACGCTGCGGGCATCGTTGGCATGGACGGAAGTTAGCCCGCCGGGGTGTCCTGTATTCAGCGCGGAGAGGTAATCCCATGCTTCGTCGCCGCGTAGCTCAGTAAGCAGAATGCGGTCGGGTTTAAGCCGCATACAAGAAGCAATAATCTGCTTGGCGGTAATGTGTTCTTTGTAGAACAAGTGGGCATGGTTGGGGTGGTTAGGGGTGTCTAACTCGTGGGTGTCTTCAATGGTAATCAGGCGAGTATCGCTGGGGATTAAATCCACTAGGGATTTGGTAAACGTGGTTTTGCCTGAACCTGTGCCGCCGACCATGCAGATGTTGAGCTTTTGGGCGATGGCAATGCGAAAAAAGGTATCCAAATCGCGGTTGGCTTTGGCTGCCAGCATTTGGTATTGCCAATCGGCAAGGGGCACATCGTGCGGCAGCTTCATCTTGTCGGCGATGTCGGCGAAGTGGCGGCTGTTTTGGTGTAGGGCTTCTTGGGCGGTTTCGGAGGTGGCTTCGGTGGGGTTTTCAGGCTGCCTGAAATCTTCTGCTTTGCCGTGTTCGGAATAGTCCACGAAGGCTTGTAGGCGATGAGTTTTAATGTAATCGCCTAGGCTAAATCGGCTGGTGGAGGGTTTGCGGATGGCGAATACGGCGGTTTTGTCTTCGCAGCTAGGCGGCAGCATGATGTGTCCGCGCTCGCCGTCGGGAAGGGTTACGGAGTGGATGGGGTTTTGTGCCGTGATTTTTTTGCTATTAAAAATGCAAAGCGTGTTGGCTAATTTGATTAGGTTGTCCAAAGTGAGTTTGGAGTTTTCTATGCGCTCTACGCCAAAACTGCCTTCAATGAATAATTCAAATGGGCGGTTAATCATAATTTCGGTTAAGCCTTCGCGGGCGAGCAGTTTGCTGATGCCAAGGTTGTCTAGGATATTGCGCGTACTCGCGTCGGCGTAGATTTGGTTTTCTGCGATGGGTACATTCATGTTTACTCTCAATCAAAAAACCGCCTCAGAAGAGACGGTTTTATCTTTTATTGTTGGATGGAAACGGTGGAGGGTATGGGCAAAGCAGGCATATTTTGCGTGTCCACTCGTTGATAAACTTGGCTGAAATCTACATCTCTGGCTACCATGATGTTGATAATCGTGCCTTGATTGACATAGCCTGTGGGTGGAATGTTGATGCTGTTTTTCAGGGCTTCGGTTGCCATATCCTGTGCCGACTCTGAGGTATTGTCAAAATTAAACGTTTGACCATTATTGCCTTTGCTATTGCGGCGGTTGCTGGCGTAGTCGCCCAAGTCGCCAATCAGGCTAATCATAATCGCCCCGCCAAAACGCCGCCAAAAATGGTATTTCACCCGTGCGCCCACGCCTGATTCTCCCAGTTGTCCCGCTGACGGACTGGCGAGCTTGATGTGGATGCCATACGGAGTTTCGACTTCATTCCACAATACAAACACACGGGCTTGCCCTTGCAATAATGCGGCGGTTTGTTCGCCCACCACTTTGCTGCCACGCTCCACCAACAACACTTTGCCGTTGGCAGAATAAATGTCTTTCATGACCACGCAGCGGGTAAAACCGGGTAATGTGGTAACGATTTTGGTGTCCAAAGTACAAGGAATATTCGTGCTCTTGGATAACAAATAGGTTACATCGCCGCGCTGCTCGGCTTGGGTGGCAGCCGTTTGTGTGGGGTTGAGACGATTACCCCAGCCGCCTGCGCTTTCGCCGGGTTGCAAACCTGCCATTTCGCTGTTGTCCAGCCCGCGCACGCTGTTTACCGCTTGGGCGGTGGCTTGGCTGGTTTCATTATCTACGGATTGAATCACGCCGCTTTCAACCAACACATTGCCTGTTTTCTTGCGGTCATACGGGGTAAATTCAGGCTCGCTGGCTGTTGTCTGCTCCGTAGTCGTTTGCGTGGTTTCCGTTGTGGCAGGCTCGCTGCTGCTTTCAGGCTGCGGTTCTGATACGTCCGAAGCAGGTGTAGATGCGCCCAAATCCAATTGTTCGGCAGAAAAATCCTTTTTCTTTTTGTTGGCAATCATCTCTTCGGCTTTGGGTTTTTCCTCCACTTTTTCGTTGCCGCCACTTAACGCTTTCATTGTGCCAAGCGCAGATAAAGCAAAACCAATCAAGGCAATGCCTATCCACATCAGGCTTTTTGCGCCTTTGCTGCTGCCTTGCGACAAATCTTGCGGGATGCCGATTTCCACTTCGGGATTTTGTACCTGCTCTGCCATGCTGGTATCGGAATAGTCATAATGGGATGAATGCGGTGTTTCACGGGCAGTTATTTTATTGGGCTGTGGCTCACCGTATTCAGAGTAATCGTGTTCAGGACGGTTTGTCATGGTTGTTCTCCTGTGCTGATGCGAACGGCAGTTGGGCTATCGGTGCCTGTGCGGTTAAATTGCCCTTGCGGTTGATAACTGCGGTTTTCTATGCCCAGCACGCTTTTGCCCAAACGCAGTACAAATTTTTGAGCCGTTTCGTGCAACACGGTGGTGTCGCCTTCGGTGTGCGTGTTAAGCAGGGTTTCGCTGCCGTCTGCTTCTACACGGTAGATGGTGGGCATGGCGCGTCCGTTGTTGAATTGGAAATAAGTAAAACGTCCGTTATCCCATGCACCTGTGGGGGCGAGAGCTTTATCGCCGCGCGCCCAATAATTTAGGTTCGCCCCTGTTTCAGGCTGCTTGAAGGGCACGCCTGCCATTGCTTTCCGCACTTTATCCTGCCGTGCTAATAACTTGGCATTTTGTGCCGCTTCGGTGTCGGGGTAGCGGAAACGCAGAATGTAGGTGGCGGCTTGTTTTTCAGATGCGCTTTTTAAACGGAACGCATAAGTGCGTTTGTTGGTGGCAATCAAAAGGTTGGTATCGGGTTGCGGCGCAGTGGGTTTAAAAATGATGTTGCGCCCTTTGATGGCAAGATTCCATGCGGCGGTGTCGCCCATGCCTGCCAGTGCATTGTCGCCATCTAGCCGCTCATCGGCTTCTAATTCAATCAAGGTTGCCGTGCCGACTTTGGTCATCACAGGAAACACCTCATCGGCATAATAAATGGCGGTTTGGATGCGCTTATCACGCACAGAATGTTTGGGCTGCGCTTCGGCAAAGGCAGCCTGAAAAGGCAAAACCGCCAGCAAAGCGGCGGCGGTACAATGGGTTAATCGCATGATGTTGTCCTTTATTCAGCTTTCTCAGGGTCAGCGCGGTAGCTCATCACTTGGAAGCCGAGCGGATTGATTAGGCGGTCGCTCTCGTCTTGCGGCGCGCTTCTGTATTCATAGCCAATGGTGGCAATGTATTTTTCAGGAGCAGGCTTTGAATCACCCTCATACAACGGCACAACTTGTTTGGTGAAGCGAACTTGCGCGGTTTCTTTGGCAATAAAGGAAATAGAGGTAATCTCAATTTCTACCCGAAACTTGTCTTTCAAGACTTTGTGCGGCGCCGCCGTGGGGTGATTGAATATTTTGGAGATTTTTTCTTGCTCTTGAACATCGGAAAGCAACATGGTGGCGTTGTAACTGGCTTGCAGCGTATACCAATCATAGCCTTCGCGGTCGCGCACATATTTGGCTAACCAATATTTATCCACGACTTCGCCGTAACTCTCTTCTTTGGTTTTCATGATGCTCACAATATCCGTTGCGCCTGTACTGTTGTCCACACGAATCACAAACGGTACAGCGGTTTTGAGCGGGGTAAGTCCTGCCACGGCAAATACGGCTGCGCCCGCCACGAATAAACACAAGCCCGCCGAAATCCAAGCGAATTTGGCGAACTTGCGCGTGCGCTCGATTTCAGATTGCTCAAACTGTTTAGCAGACTGCATATAGGCTTTGGCTTCTTTGTCTAATTCTTTACGGCTCAGTGCTTTGGCAGGCTCGTTGTTGGGGTTTTTATTTTTCTTGAACATGGTGGTTATCCTGTTGGGTAGCGGGTTGTGAAGCGAATTGAGGGAGGGTTTGAGTGGCAGATTGTGCCGTTACGGCACTACTGTTGATGGGAAATGGTTTGCCGTAAGGTTTTTTTGGTTGATGGGAGCACGCAGCTAGCAGCGTGAACAGCAAAATGGAGAAAGGTAAAAAAGAACGGGGTTTCATATTTTTTCTCATCTGAATAACAAAAAAGAGGATAAAAAAAGCAGCCTGAACAATTCAGGCTGCCTAAATGAGCAAGGAGCAGAAAGAAATTAGTCGTCTCTACGTTGATTAACCACAAATACACGTTTAGCAAACAGCACAATTGAGCCAGAGAACACGCCAAACAAGAACATGGCAAACGCAGAAGAGGCAAAAATCATCACAAAATATTGGAAGTATTCCGCCAGCTTGATGATAAGTTGTTCATACATATTTGGGTTGGCAATGGCTTTTTGAGCCTCAAACCGTCCCATATAAGCCAAAAACAACAATGGCAGATTTGCCCAAAAAATAGTGGAAAAGATTTTGGAAAGAAAGGGTGTAGGACCTGTGTAATACCGCCATAAACGATGCGGCATCAAGCCCCAAAGGAATGTTCCTAAAAACACATACCAACAAGCCCCTGCAAGAAATCCAAAGATTTTGACAAATAGCTCGGGGTTATCCAATGCAATCATGCTAATCAACATAGCAGCAGAGCTGGCTAGATAGCCGATAATTAAGGCAATGCGTAATTCACCCATTTTTCATTTCCTTTCACAACTAAGTTGCTTTGATGCGGTTCGGTTTGATTTTGCTTGCCGCCCACGCTACGCCACGTTGTCGCGCATGGCGCGCGGCTAATCTGCCATGATTGGCAGCAGAAGCACCGCGTTGAATGCCATTGATAACAGATGATGTGCCACGCGCAGCAGTTGAAAAGCCTGAAATGCTGGCACCGCCTGTTAGGGCAGAAGCAATGGAGGGAACATTCAGAGCAGCAACAATAAATACGATTGTAGCAAAAAAGTACATACCAACGAGTGGAATAACGACCGCTACTGAAAATGGAGATGGAATTTGAAGTGCATTAACGCTGCCTTCCATGCTGTTTCTATAAAATTCAAGCTGTGCCGCAGCCAAGATAATGTAAAACATTATCGTTATGCTGTAATTTAAAATTTGCCCTATCCAATTCATGCCCCATTGTCGCGTAGCAGGGAATAACATTGAACCAATAAATATCGGACCGACAATCAATACCATTGCCAATGAAAGTTTGGCTACCAAATAAAAAGCGGCAATCGTACCAAAAAAAGCATAACCAAATAGAATGAGCAATAAGTGCATGATACCAATCATCAATTTTGTGCCAATATCTGTCATATCAGTCGCCCCCATCGCGCTACCAGACATCTGTGAAACCGCATCCAGCAACTTATCTACTTCACCATCCAAGACGTGCCCATTATACGGCTGACCATTTACGGCTTCGGATAGAAATTCAGGCAGCGTGTAAAGCGTTTGGGCAAAATCCACATACTGCGAAGCGTTAAAGGCACAAGAAATAATGATGAGCCATGCTGCCATGCGTTTAAACAAATCCATGATGTTTTCGTCAAAACCACGGTTGTAACCGTTCCATGCCACAATCACCACATAAACACCAAACAAGGCGGAAAATATGGGCGCAACTGCGGTGATGATATTGGCTGCTTTACCAAAAAAGTCCGAACCTAACCCTTTGAGAAAGGTATTGAATATATTTTCAAACATGCTATTTGCCTTTCTGTGTTTTCAGGCTGCCTTGTTAGGCAGCCTATTGTATTAGCCGTTATTTTTGGCAAGCAGAATAATCGCCTTTTGCGGCGTATTTGGTATAGCAGGCTTGCATATCGTGATATTGCTGTTGCTCTACCTCTTTTTGCATCCGATACAGCCGCTCGGTATTTTCAATTTCAATTTGTTGGTTTTGCAACTGGGCGGTGTAGGATGAAATTTGGTTGCGCAAATCGGCAGCGGCTTTCAAATCAGCGGCGTTTTTGGCAAGGTTGGTAAGGCGGTTGATTTCCTTAACGCGTTCATGGTTTTTCTCCAAAAAGCCTGATAGGTTTTCCAGTTGTTTAGATAACAGGCTTTGGTTAGTTGAAGCGGTGGTTTTGTAGTTTTTTGCGCTGCCTTTGCCAGCATTCACGCCTGCCTGTTTATACAAATTGCGTAACTCTTTGGGAATATCAGCATTTTTGAATACGTCTTTACCGATATTGCCCACATCGCGCAAACCGCTTAATGCTTGCACTTGCTCTTTGAGCTTTTGGATTTGCTCAATTTGGTTGTCAATTTGCTCTTTGAGCATCATGCCATTTTTAATGGCTTCACCTACGGCGGCAACGTCCGCAGTGGGAATGCCACTTGCCCATGTTACAGCAGGTGCAGACATCATCAGGCTGGTTGCCAAAATAGCAGAAACAACGGTTTTAAGTTGGGTCTTTTTCATGTGAAAAACTCCTAAAAAAATGCCGCAAAATGCGGCGGTGGTGGAAAAACTAGGGATGATAGGCTTGAACCGTCATGCGGTTTACGTCAAATTTATCGATGCAGTCTTGATAATTGCTGGTTACTTCTGTCCACTCTTTCGGGCTAACGAGTAGGCGATAGGCAAAAGCTCCGCCGCGCTCGTGGCGGGTGTTATAGGTGGGCATTTCAAATGAAACATACATATCTTTGCTGGTTTTGTTGTAAACCGAGCCTGTTAATTTCAGGCGGCTTTTGCCGGGGCAAGTGGCACTGTCATCAATCCAAAGCTGCATATTGCGCGTTTCGTATTGCGCGGTATTTTTGCTGGTAAGGGATAAGGTCTGACTGCTGGCGTGCCGGGTTTGCCCGCCACTGCCTGCAACCGAACCATTCAGGCTGCCTAATGCTTGGTTGGCGGTTTCCAATGCGGTGTTGAGTTCCGCGCAAGATGCCGTAAGCAATGTGGCAAGTAACAACGGAATCGATTTCAATGAATGGGGCATGATGTGCCTTTCTATGAATAATGGGAATAAGAATAGGCAGCCTGAAATCCTTTTTGCTATGGTTTTTCAGGCTGCCTCAGAGGTTACGCCAAAGATTTTAGGCTGCGCTAAATTGCGCTTGTAGCCGTGCTTCACGTTGCCGCCGTTTGATTTCTCGGCGTTGATGGATGGCTTCAATAAATGGCTCGTACCATACTTCGGGGTCTTCGCCATATTCCGCCATCACGCGGTGCAACAATTCCACGTTGTCCGAGCTACCCGACAATATCGCTATTTCGTCGTTAAAGCCTTTCAAATCCAGCTTGGCAAAAGCCGATTGCGTGGATTGTTTGACGAGAAACGTGCGACTGGCAAGCGAGAGTTTTTTTAATTCCTTAAACTCTTTGAACGTCATATTGCAACGTTGATAGCTGCCTTCAAATTCCGCATCAGGATTGGGCAAATAAATTTTGGTTGGTGTTTGTTGCACAATCACAGGGAAAATGCTGCTGTTAATCGCATCTTCGGGCGATTGTGATACCAAAACCAACCAGCCGCCACGTTTGCGGTCGGTTTTTAGGATTTTGGTCATCAAATCAGAGGTTGCACTGAATTTAGCGGCATACCAAAACTCTTCAATAATGGTTGCCAAGATGCCATCCTGTTCTGCCACCCTATCCATCATCATGTTGCGCAAATGAAAGAGGTACATCAATACAGGCGCGGTGGGTGGATAGTTATCTTTCAGAATATCGGTTAAATCAAAACCGATGCGTCCAAAATCATCAGGGTTGAACAAGTTGCGTGGATTATCCAAGCACCATGCGAAACGCCCTCCCTCACTTCTGCACCACCGCGAAAGACGAATACGCAACGAGTTGGGGTCGGAATCGTGGGGGATTTGTTGCAGCAAATGGCTAAAATGACGCATTTCCCAATCTAAATCCATCGTGGTATCCACTGCTAGCTGGATTTGCTTCTCTTCCTCGGCGGTTACGTTGCCCTCATTATCTGCGCCGCATTGTGCTACCAGTGAATACAAAAATTCACGGTTAGCAGGCGTATCAGGCAGTTGGAACGGATTTAAACCCGTGGGTTCGCCTTCTGCCAACGCAAAATAGCTGCCACCGAGCACGCGCAAAAAGATTTCCATGCCTCTATCCAAATCCAAAACAAACATAAACGGGTTAAAGCGTTCAGTAAACGCCATCAGGCTGCATTGCAAGGTGGTTTTACCTGTACCTGTTGCGCCTAAAATCAAGGTATGCCCTGCGATTTTGTCGTCTGTGTTGTCTTCTTTGAGATTGGAAAAATGGAAATTGAAGTTATAGATGGTTTTGGAAACGGTTTGCAAGGGAACAATGGCAGAACCATCACCAATCGGATTGCCTTCTTTTTTGCCACATGAATAGTTGTGGATGCCAAAAGTACACGCTAAATTCTGCGTGGTTTTGGGAAACGAACGTGGTTTGTCTTTGCTACCGGGCACTTGGCTGAAATAAGTGGATGGCGCAGACTGGCTGGCTTTGGTAAAACGAAAACCGCCTGCATTCATAAACGCTGCATAGGCTTTTGCTCCATTTTCAGCAGCCTGAGCAGCAGTATCACCATACACAACCAAGGCTGCATGGTAATCTCCAAACATCAATGCGCCCGACGTGAGCAAACCTTGCCCCACCATCAATTCGTCTTGCTGCAAAATGGCTTGGTCGTTTACGGCTTGCAGGTTATCCAAATGGCGACGTATCTCTTGCTGCATTTTGTAGGAGTTCACATAAATCAGGCTTTGCGTGAGTGTGAATGCACAAGGCAAGGTTAAGATACTGGTAAAAATTTTGGGTTTAGACAAACCAAAATCTTTCAAATCATAATGAATGGAAAACTGCCGTTTTTGCCCATTTTTGGGGCGGATTTCGGCAATGTCTGTGCCAAAGTGCAAATCGGCGTTACCAATCGTCTGATACGCATCTACATTGGATAACGGCACGCGCTCGTGGCAGCCATTTACCAATCTGCTGATAAATTCATACACCTCAGAAAACATCACGCCCTGCTGGTTTTGATACACGGTTAAAAGTGTGGGGTCGTAGGGGTCTAATGCGCTCAACAGAATTTCGGATAACTCTTTGGCTTCTTTAATCGCGCTGTCAATGTTGCTGCTTTTGATGAGTGCAGAGAAATAGAACACGTTTTCAAAATAATCATCTTTTTGGAAACGGGCGAGATATTTATTGGAAAACTGTTGGCAAAAGGTAGTCTGAAAATGGTAATTGCGATTGAAATCAATCTTTTGCCGCACAACGTGCGTCCATACTGCCAAACGGTCGCCCAAAGTTTTGCCCAAACCTGCAAAAGTGTTGGCAAGATTGGAAAACTCGGCAAATAAAACATTGTCATCCACGCTATCAAACGGCATACCGTCCATGCGTATCACAAACAACAAATAGCCGTCCTTGTACCACACAAAATTAGGTGTAACGTGTTGGCACATCTTGGGTAGAAAATCGGCGTGGGACGGTTGGTTTTTCCCCTGCTTCTTCCAAAAATCGCTGGTAATCATCAAATTTCCTTCCGTATTGCATTGCTGAAATGGTATTGGTGCCGCCCCATATTTTGGTGTTGCGACGACGCAGCAACCACAAGGCTTCTAGGGCATAAATTTTTAGAGCTTGGTCATCGTTAGCGCAGATGGTTTTAAGCCCGAAAAAAAGCGGAATGCCCAATGCCAAAATAAACAATGCCCTTCCATGCAGGAAGGGCAGAGTAATGGCGGTGAGCAATACCAAAACAAAACTGCACGTTACCAATTCCATTAACGGCACGCCAAACAGCATCGCTTTACGGTTAAGCGCGTTAAAGGTGGGGTATTCGGTGTCTATGTCTTGTTCGTATTCGTCCATGGTTTGCTTTCTTAAAACTTGATGCCCTTGCCAATGTCAAACAGCCATGTGGCAGCCGCAATGCTCGCACCTGCACCGATAATCCACATACACACTTCCAAAACGTCGGTGATGTGCTTTTTGCCGAAATAGCCCCATGCAAAGGTACACAGTAACGCAATCGCAGCCAACACCCCGACTACGGCGTAAATGGCATTTTGGATGCTTGTCGCGGCTTTGGTTATATCCGCTTCAAAACCACCTGCTGCCATCGCAGTTTGCATACTCAATAACAAAGCGCATAGGGCAGCAGCTTTGAGCCAATGTTTTGTTTCATTAGTTGAAACCATTTTTGTGACACTCCAAAAAATAAACAAAAAAATACTGCCCTTTCACTACTAGGGCAGCCTGAAAACGGCTTCACATCGCGCGAACAGCCAACAATGCAAAACCGACCAAAGCCATACCCCGTTGATTTCAAAACATATCATCGGGGGCATGACATTTAGTTACGAAAAAAGCCACGTTAGTTAGGGCTAACGTGGCTTTTGAATGGTTGAAAAAGAAAGAAAAACGAGACTAGAACTCGCCGAATACATCCCATGCAGCGCGGGGTTTTGCGGGTAGTGCTTCTGCGCTCTGTGGTGTGTTGGGCGCATCATCGTATGATACAGTTTCAGGCTGCCGCTGTTCGGGTTGATAGGCAACAGCGTGAACGGTTTTGACCGCCTGCGCGTTAGCAGGTGGCGTGCGGTTCACATACACCGATGGGGTAACGGGAACAGAATTGGTTTTGCCGGTTCTGCCGGGCGCAGCCAATGGCGCAGTTGGATTAATAGCCGGCACGTTGTATGCCAACAGTTGATGCTGGTTGTTTTCACGGGCGGCATTGAGAATTTTAACCACATAGGGCGGTTGCCCTTTGAAATCTGCTTTAAAGCCCGTACCAAAATTTCCGCTGTAATAACAGCTAAACGCTTTTTGCAGATGAGCCTGTGTTGCCCCACCCGCGCGCTTAAAGCACTCTTGCAAAATGGCTGCCCCAGTGGCGACGTTTTTGCAGGGATGGAACACGGTTTCATAGTTCAAACCAAAATGTGCCAAGTTTTTCTTGTTGATTTGCATCAGCCCCATGCTGAAATTGCGTCCTTCCCGATGCAGCTTGTTGGCGGCGGCAACGGCTTCACCCAACGTTTCAGGCTGCTTTTTAAGCGCGCCGCCGACTACACCAATTACAAAAGGGTTAAACTTGCTCTCCACCCGCGCCACCGCTTGCAAGGTATCGGGATGTACCGTGCTGCCGCATTGCTCGGCTAGCTGGTTAAACGAAACCCGCTGCGATGAGGCAGCGGGTTTGAGTGAGCGGGGTGTTTGAGCAGCCATCGTTTGAAAAGGCAAAGCGGTTGCCAGCAAAAGGGCAATGGTTTTTTTAAACATAATGAATCCTCGCAAAAAACAAAAACGAAAAAATCCACAAAAATCCGTGTAGATGTTTGCGTTTTGGCTCTTTTGCGCGTGTGTCCAATTTGTGCCTGAATGTGGCTGAATTAGACTGTTTTAGACTGTATTGTGCAGGTATTGACTCTTTAATAATCAATTAGTTAAAAATATAGTTCGGGACTGTTAATCCGCAGGTCGCTGGTTCGAGCCCAGCTCGGGGAGCTAAAAAAGCCAAGTTTTTCGGAACTTGGCTTTTTGCTTGTCTTCACGCAAGACAAACGCGCAAAACAAAACACCGTTCCATCAGGAAACGGTGTTTTTCACATGGAACCCCGCGAATGCCGTTTCGGCTGAGTCCGCTTGAACCTTGTACACAAGGTGGTCATCTCGGGTAACTTCGGGTGCAATCTAACAAGAGACCGCTCGCGCCTGTTACAACTCCCGACAACCGAGCAAACTTTATTGGTTCAAGGAAATGTGTGCCATTACGAGCACCGCAGGGAAATTTAACGGGTTCAACTTTTGCTCAGCGTTTCGTCGCAAAGCTTGATGAGTGATTGGATTTTACGTTCATACTCTTGGCTTGGCAAGGCTTCTTGTTCATATTTATTCGCTATTTTGAGCAAATCGTGCGAAAGGTTGAGCGCCGCCATAATCACCACTTTTTCGGTTTCCATGCTCTGGCTGGCTCCTTGGATAGCGGTGATTTTTTGGTTCAACATCTCCACCGCTTTATACAAGGTTTCGCGCTCGCTGTTGGGGGTGCCAATGGTAAATTGGCGGTTGAGAATTTCAACGCTGATTTGTTCAATGCTCATGGGATGGTTTCCTCGTGATTGTTTTCAAGCGCGGGCAGACGGTCTAGCAAAGCGCGAATTTTGTTGGCATTTTCTTGCAAGAGCGCGCGATAGGCATGGTTTTGCGTGATAAGTTGTTCCACTTGCTGTTGCAATTGGGTGTTTTCGTTTTCCAAATGTTCTTTTTGTTGGTTAAACATTTGGTTGAGCTCGTTTAGGCTTTTTTCGTGTTGCTCGGTTTGCAGGGCAAATTCCATGCGGAAGCGCTCGGCTTCTTGCGCCAGCTGGGTGGCAAGGGCTTCTTTTTCGGCGTTTACGCTATCTAGCAGGGATTTTTCTTGTGTTTGCCATTCAGATTTGGCATCGGTGAGCGAGGCGCGCAGTTGCGCGGTTTCGTTGTCGTATTGGGCGATGCGGTGTTCGGCTTCGCTTAGCTGCGCTTGCAGTTCGGCAAGCTGTTCGGTTAATTCGTTGTTGCTTTGTTGTAGGGTGTTTTGCGTTTCGCTGGCTTGTTGTTTTTGCGAGGTGAGTTCTTGGCGCAACACGAGTGCGCTGTCTTCGGCGGCTTGCAGCCGCTCTTGCAATTCTTTGAATTTATCGCCGTGTTGTTCTTGCTCGGTAAAGCGTTCTTGCCAGCTTTTTTCTTTGTTTTGAATGGTGTTTTGCAGGAAGGAGATTTGATCGCGCAGATTGATGCGTTCGGTTTCCAAAAGTTTGATTTGTTGTTCTTGGAATTGCAGTTTGTGGTTGAGTTCTTCGTCGTTGGCGGTGTTGGCTTTGTTTACGGCGGCGGCAAGCTGTTCTTCCCAGTGCAGCATTTGGGCATCGTATTCTCTGCGTTCCACCACGAGCTTGGCTTTGAGCTTTTGGTTGTCTTCGTAAAGATGGTGTAGCTTGCTGGCTAGGGTTTTGATTTTGGATTCTAGAATGTCTAGGTCTTTGAGTGTGGTCATGGGATTTCCAAAGGGTGGGGCGACATGAAATGGGTTTTCAGGCTGCCTCTATGGGGCGCGATGGACTGGATAGGCAGCCTGAAAATGGGTAAGGAATGCGGTAAAACGTTGAACTTAAATCACGCTTAATGGCGCGGAATTATTCGCTTTTGGGTTCGCGCTGCATCAGCCGTTCTACGACATCGCTGGCGGCTAATTCGTTGCGGACGAGTTGGTAGAGCATATCGGTGATGGGCATATCAATTTGGTATTTGGCGGCGGCGTTGTGCACTTCTTCTATGGTAGGCACGCCCTCGGCAACGTGTCCGATTTCTTTGAGCACTTGGTGCAGGGTTTTGCCTTCTGCCAAGCCCAAGCCCACTTTGCGGTTGCGGGACAATGCGCCTGTGCACGTTAAAATCAGATCGCCCATCCCTGCCAAGCCCATCATGGTTTTGGTGTGTGCGCCCATGGCAACGGCAAGGCGGGTAATTTCGGCTAAACCGCGTGTTACCAAGGCGGCGCGGGCGTTTAAGCCGTAGTTCAATCCGTCGGATAAGCCTGTGGCGATTGCCATAATGTTTTTGACTGCGCCGCCCACGGACACGCCAATCACGTCGCTGTTGGCATACAGGCGCATCACGTTGGTGTTCAACGCTTGCACCAAGCCGTGTAGCCATGCTTCGTTTTCGGAGGCAAGGCACACGGCGCAGGGTAGCTGTTGGGCGAGTTCTTGCGCGAAGCTAGGCCCTGATAACACACCGATGCGTGGGTTTTCAGGCAGCACTTCTTGCACCACTTGATAAGTGAGCAAGCCTGTATCCAGTTCAAAGCCTTTGCAGGCGGTGAGAATGGGGAGATGACCGCCGCCGTGCTGTTTAAGCAGTTCCACGCTAGAACGCAGCCCTACCACGGGCGTTACCACCAGCACCAATTCGCTATCGCGCAGGGCTTCGGACATATCGGCATACACATTTAGGTTATCAGGCAGCCTGAAATTGGGCAGATAGCGTTCGTTTTCGCGGCTTTGCTGCATGGTTTGGGCGTGCTCGGCGTTGTGCGTCCACATGGCGATTGGGTGATTGTGTTTCGCAAAATGGATGCCAAGGGCAGTGCCCCATGCACCTGCGCCTAAAATGGTGATGTTCATATGCTTATCCTTTGCTGGAACGGGCTGGCAACAATGCGGGCGATTCTATCATAAGATGTTTGTTTTTGTTTAGGTTGGTTAAGAACCTGTTTCAAGATGATTTCAGGCTGCCTTTGGGGGATAAGGCAGCCTGAAAAATGTAAACGGAATGTGTTTGAATGATGGGCGTTTGCCAAATATATGTTTTCAGGCTGCCTCATGTGTTCACAAAGGCAGCCTGAAAAACGCTGTGGCTAAAACAACCCGCTGATTTTGCCGTTTTCGTCCACATCAATGCGCTCGGCGGCGGGCGATTTGGGCAGCCCCGGCATTTTCATCATCGCGCCACACAATGCCACGATAAACCCTGCACCTGCGGATACGGTGATGCCGCGCACGTTGATGGTAAAGCCTTCGGGCTTGCCCAGTAGTTTGGCGTTGTCGCTGAGGGAATACTGCGTTTTTGCCATGCAAATGGGCAGCTTATCCAAGCCAAGCCGTTCCAAATTGGCGATTTCGGCGGCGGCTTCGGCGCTGAATGTTACGCCTGCTGCGCCATAGATTTTGCTGGCGATGGCATTGATTTTGTTGGCAATGCTGTCGTTGGCATCGTAAGCAAAGGCAAATTCGTTGGACTCGTTTTCAATGGCGGCAACCACTTTGCGCGCCAAATCTTCGCCGCCTGCGCCGCCTTTTGCCCACACTTCAGCAAGCGAAACGGCTGCGCCCGCTTGTTGACAAGCGGCTTCAATGGCGGCGAGCTCGGCATCGCTGTCGGATGTGAAGCGGTTAATCGCCACCACCACAGGCAGCCTGAAAACGTGTTTCATGTTGTTGATGTGCTTGATAAGGTTGGGCAAACCGCGCTGCACCGCCGCCACGTTTTCGTTGTTCAAATCGGCTTTTTCTACGCCGCCGTTGTATTTGAGGGCGCGCACGGTGGCGACAATCACGGCACAATCGGGGCGCAAACCTGCCAGCCGCGCTTTGATATCGCAGAATTTTTCTGCGCCCAAATCCGCGCCAAAGCCCGCTTCGGTTACGGCGTAGTCGCCCAAATGTTGCGCCAAGCGCGTTGCCAACACGGAATTGCAGCCGTGCGCGATGTTGGCAAACGGCCCACCGTGCACCAGCGCGGGGCTGCCTGCCAGCGTTTGCACAAGGTTAGGCTTGATGGCGTCTTTGAGCAGGGCTGCCATCGCGCCGTGGGCGTGCAAATCTTTGGCGTAAACGGGTTGGTTGTCAAAAGTGTAGGCGATTAAGATGTTGCCAAGCCGTTGTTTCAAATCAACAATGTCGTTTGCAAGGCAGAAAATCGCCATCACTTCGCTGGCAACGGTGATGTCAAAGCCATCGGGGCGCATCACGCCGTCGGTGGGTTTGCCTAAGCCGTTGATGATGTTGCGCAATTGTCTGTCGTTCATGTCCACCACGCGCCGCCACAGCACGCGCTTGGGGTCTATGCCCAGCGCGTTGCCTTGGTAGATGTGGTTATCCAGCATGGCGGCGAGCAGGTTGTTGGCCGCGCCGATGGCGTGGAAATCGCCGGTGAAGTGCAGGTTGATGTCTTCCATGGGCACAACTTGGGCGTAGCCGCCGCCTGCCGCGCCGCCTTTGATGCCGAACACAGGGCCCAGCGATGGCTCGCGCATGGCAACCACGGCTTGCTTACCGATGCGGTTGAGCGCGTCGGTGAGCCCGATGGTGAGCGTGGTTTTGCCTTCGCCTGCAGGCGTGGGATTGATGGCGGTTACCAGCACCAGCTTGCCGCGCTTGTTAGGCAGCCTGAAAGCATCGGCGGGGTTGATTTTGGCTTTGTATTTGCCGTATTGCTCCAAATCATCGGGCGCAATGCCGAGTTGGGCGGCGATTTGGGCGATGGGTTGCAAGGTGGCGGCTTGGGCGATTTGAACGTCGGTTTGCATGATGATTCCTTGTGGAGGGTTGCGGGGATGGGGCGGATTATACCGATAATGGGCTAATAGGCAGCCTGAAAATGATAGCCAGCCTGAAAAAGGGTTGGCAACGATGTTTTAGCTTTGGTTGCACGCGCTTTGCGCGTTTCAGGCTGCCTAGCATTTCGGTTATAATCGCCGCTATTTTGCAACGAGAACAATCAACATGAAAAAACAACAACGCAACGGCTACGCACGCGTGGACCGTGTTAAAGAACAAATCATGCGCGAGCTTGCCGAGCTAGTTCGCACCGAGCTTAAAGACCCGCGCGCAGGCTTGATTACGATTAACGATGTGGACGTAACCCGCGATTACAGCCACGCCACCGTGTATTACACCGTACTCAACGGCGACCGTGCCGCCAGTGCCGAAGCCTTGGAGCACGCCAAAGGTTTTCTGCGCAGCGAGCTATCGCGCCGCATTACCGTGTTTCGCGTGCCCGAGCTGCATTTTGAATACGACCACTCGCTGGAACGCGGCATGACGCTGTCGCATTTGATTGAGCAAGCGGCAGCTGAGCCTGATGTACCTGATGTGGAATGATTGAGGCAGCCTGAAAACGATAAAGGCAGCCTGAAAACGCCATTTCGCATATTCCCATCCCTTTCTAACTCCAATTCCCATCCCAAAAAACACTATGCAAAACAACGCCACCCAAATCGCCGAACGCGGTATCGCCGCCATCCAATCGGCGGAAAACACCCAAGCCCTTGAACTCATCAAAGCGCAGTATTTAGGCAAAACAGGCGAACTCAACGCCCTGCTCAAACAACTGGGCGCGTTATCCGTTGAAGAGAAAAAAACCGTAGGCGCGCACATCAACGAATGCAAAACCCGTTTTCAGGCTGCCTACGATGCCAAACGCGCCGCCTTTGCCGATGCCGAATTGCAGCAAAAACTCGCCGCCGAAGCCTTGGACGTAACCCTGCCATCGCGCGGGCAATCCGCAGGCGGCTTGCACCCCGTAACGCTCACCTTGCAGCGCGTGGTGGAGCTGTTTCACGGCATGGGTTTTGACGTGGCAGACGGCCCCGAAATTGAAGACGATTTCCACAATTTCCAAGCTCTCAATATCCCGCAAAACCACCCCGCCCGCGCCATGCAAGACACGTTTTACACCGAAGGCGGCAACGTACTGCGCACCCACACCTCGCCGATTCAAATCCGCTATATGCTGGACAAAAAAAATCCGCCCATCCGCATCATCGCGCCGGGGCGCGTGTACCGCGTGGACAGCGATGCCACGCACTCGCCCATGTTCCACCAATGCGAAGGCTTGTGGGTGGAAGAAGGCGTGAGCTTTGCCGATTTGAAAGCCGTGTTCACCGATTTTATCCGCCGCTTTTTTGAGCGCGATGATTTGCAAGTGCGCTTTCGCCCGAGCTTTTTCCCGTTTACCGAGCCGTCTGCCGAGATTGACATCATGGGCGACAACGGCAAATGGCTGGAAGTGGGCGGCTGCGGCATGGTGCACCCGAACGTGTTGAAGAATGTGAACATCGACCCCGAGCAATACACAGGCTTTGCCTTTGGCATCGGGCTGGATAGATTTGCCATGCTGCGTTATGGCGTGAACGATTTGCGGTTGTTTTTTGACAACGATTTGAATTTCTTGAAACAGTTTGCGCAGTAAGCAAATCATGGTTTTCAGGCTGCCTTTGCACAGAACAAAAGGCAGCCTGAAATTTATCCCTTACCCATTTTCAGGCTGCCTAAACGAGCACTTAGGCAGCCTGAAAACCTATCCACGCCGTTTCCATTTCGCCAACGCGGTCGCGCTGAGCAGCATAGTGATGCACACCAGCGAGATGATGATTACCAGCTTATTCGCCAGCGCATCGTCGCCCGCTTGCACGGCTTCGTACACGGCGATGGAAAGCGTTTGCGTTTCGTTAGGGATGCTGCCTGCCACCATCAGCGTGGCGCCAAATTCGCCCAGCGCGCGGGCAAAGGCGAGCAGCACGCCCGCGAGGATGCCGCGCCATGCGAGCGGCAGGGTTACGTTAAAAAAGATTTGCCTGCGCGATGCGCCAAACACGGTTGCCATTTTTTCCAAATTGGGGGCGATGTTTTCAAACGCGGCGCGGGCGGGCTTGGTAATCAGCGGGAACGTTACCACCACGGCGGCGATGACTGCGCCTTGCCATGTGAAAATGAGGTTGATGCCGAAGCTGTCGTTTAGCCATTTGCCGATGCTGCCTTGTTTGCCCAGCAGCACCAGCAGGTAGTAGCCCATCACGGTGGGCGGCAGCACCATGGGCAGCACGAGGATGGTGTCCAGCAGTTCGCGCCCGATGAAGCGTTTGCGGGCGAGAAAATAGCCCGCGAGCGTGCCAAGCACGAGATTAACGGCGGTGGCGATAAGGGCGACTTTGAGCGAGAGATAAAGGGCGGGGAAGATTTCGGGCATGGTGAAATGGGCGGTTTGCAGTAAACAAGAAGCAAGGGATGGAAACAATTGCGCGAACACGGGCTACCATGCACGCAGGGAAAGGTTGAGTACGGCTTGGCAATATTCGGGGGAATAGGGGCGGATATGGATATTCATGAACGTGAGGATTGCTATAAGGTCGGCGGATTCGGCGTACTTAACAGGCGGCGATAAACAGCGCAACGATACACATCAGGCAGCCGTACCAGATATTGGAGCGCAAGGCGGCCTTATCCTGTGCGTACGCCCAAATATAGGCGGCACGCAGCAGTAGGAATGCGGCGGACAGGGTATTAACAGTACTTTGCGCAGCTTCGCCTGTGGCGTGGGCAATGATGACGGCGGCGGCATAAAGCGGCAGCATTTCGTAGCCGTTCTGCTCTGCGGCAAAAAGCCGTGCCGCTTTGCCAGATGCCTGCGCGCGGTGGCGGCGGGGTTCGCGGTTGGCTTCGGCATCAAGCAGTCGGGCGGACTTCTTGGCCAAGAGGGAACACAGGCTGTTGAACAGGGCGAAGATAAGTATGCTGAAATAGGCGAAGGTCATCGGGGTTTCCTGATTATTGGGCTGTTGGGGCGGGATGGTTTTCAGGCAGCCTTTGGGTTTTGGGGCTACCTGAAAATTGATGTGGAATGCTGCAGGCAGCCTGAAACGCATTTTGCGGGTTTTCAGGCTGCCTTTTGTGATGCGGATGGATTATTTCGCGGCGCTAAATCCGTAGCGTTGCAATACGCGTTGTCCTTCGGCAGAAAGCACATAGTTCACGAAGCGTTGGGCTTCGTTGGCGACTTTGCTGCTTTGGGTGAGCGCGATGGGGTAGGCAACGGGTTTTTCGGTGGCAACAGTGGCAACGATGTTTACGGCGTGGGGTTTGAGCGCGGCATCGGTGCGATACACAAAGCCCGCTTCGGTTTCGCTGCGGATAACGTAATCCAGCGCTTGGCGCACGTTTTGAGTGTTAACTACTTTGGGTTTCAGGCTGTCCCACAGTTTTTGTTTTTCCAGCGCGGCTTGGGTGTATGCGCCTGCTGGCACGCTGGCGGGATTGCCCACGGCGATACGTTTCACGCCTTCTTGTTGCAGGTCTTTGGGCTGTTTGATTTTCAGGCTGCTGCTTTTGGGCGTAATCAACACGAGCGAATTGAGGGCGAAGGTTTTGCGCGTTTGTGGACGGATGAGGTTTTGCGCGGCGGCTTTGTCCATGGTGGCGAGGTCTGCGGTGGCGAGCACGTCCACGGGCGCGCCTTGGGCGAGCTGTTGCAGCAGCGTGCCTGAGGCGGCGGTGTTCAGTTTGATTTTGGCATCGGGGTGCTGTTTTTCGTATTGGCGGGCGATGTCGGTGAACGCTTCTTTAAGGCTGGCGGCAGCGGAGACGGTGATGTCTTCGGCTTGGGCGAACGCGCTGGCGGCTAGGAGCACGGCGGCGATAAGGGATTTTTTCATGGTTTGTCTTTCTTTCTGATTAGCTAATGAGCTAGTTCGTTTGGGGGAAAAGGGCGTAGCGTAGTGCAAAGGTGGAGGCTTGGGTATTGGTGGAATGGGGGAGGAGGTGGGGTAGTTCTTTTGGATTAGATGGGTAGGGGTTAGGCAGCCTGAAATGAAGTTTGGGGTCGCTAAAATTGGTTTGGGCTGAAATGTGCGTTGTACTGCATATCACGCTTTGGGTTACTGCTTTGTGGTTAGCGTTGGGTGTAGTTTTAACCATGCGTCTCATGCCGACGGGGCCCTTACTTTTCTTTGCTTCGCCAAAGAAAAGTAAGCAAAAGAAAGGCGACCCCGACGTGCAGGTCTGCTTCGCAGACTTCCCTCACTCCGCATCCTTTTTTCGGCGCATGCGAACTAGTCGCACTTCGTGCGCCGTCGGGCAAGCGCACGCTTTTTCCCGAAAAAAGGATGCTGCGTTCGGCTGGACGTAGGGGAGTGAGCAGCAGCATCAACCAGTTGCGATAGATTAGGCAGCCTGAAAGGCAATCTATCCAGTAAAAAATCGTTTGGCAAAAGGCTAAACGGTTTTGTTTTTCAGGCTGCCTTTGGGGTTGAGGGCAAAGGTGGGGCGGCGGTGGGGTGCAGGGGCTTGCCCCTGCTCGTGGTAGGCGGCGAAACGCCTGCTCTGGCAAAAGATAAGGAATGTTTTGAGGCAGCCTGGAAATGGGTGGGGAGAGGTTTCAGGCTGCCTCGCTATGCTTGTTCACAAAATCGCGAGCATGGTTTGGTTGGCAAAAAACACGGCGGTGATGCGTTGCCCTGCGCGGATGTCTAGGCTTTCGCTGCTGTTGAGTGTGATGGCGGCGGCGAGGGTGAAGCCGTCGTCGATGCGCAGGCGCACGATGTTGTTTACTGCGCCTTGTTCTATGGCTTCTACGCGGGCTTCTAGGCTGTTTTCGGCGGAAAGGCGCAGCGGGTGGATTTCGGTGAACAGGGTGATGGCGTTGGCTTTGAACAGCAGCACGGCGGTTTGCCCGATTTGCGGTTTCAGGCTGCGGTAGGCGGGCGGGCTGATATGGCTGTACACCAGATGCTTGCCGCATTGCACGGCGATGCTGTGGCAGCCTGAACAGTCTTCTATGCTGTGAATAATGCCGGTGAGTTGGTTGCGGGCGCTGCTTTTCATGGGGTTTCCTTGTTGTATCAATTGGTTTTAGCTTCGCAACTCCGTTACGCTTCGCAGGCTGCCTGATTGTGCGGCAGAGGCAGCCTGAAACGGGTTGCATGCTGTTTGGCGATATGCGTATGCAGAACTTTTTGGCGACAAGCCCCACCGTTCCATCTGCATTTTCAGGCTGCCTCTGCCCGCTCAAACACGCCAATCGCTTCCACATGGCTAGTCTGCGGAAACAAATTCATCATCCCCGCCGTGGTAAAGCGATAGCCTTTGCTCGCCAACACCGCCGCATCCCGCGCCAGCGTGGCGGGGTTGCACGAAATATACACAATGCGCTGCGGCAAAAAAGGCGCGTGCAAGGCTTGCACCACGGCAAACGCGCCCGCGCGCGGCGGGTCCAGCAGCATTTTGTCAAACCGCCCCAGCGCGGCGAGGGTTTCGGGCGTGGCGGCGAACAAATCGGCGCTGGCAAATTGCGCGTTCGGCAAGCCGTTGGCGCGGGCGTTGGCAACAGCGCGTTGCGTGAGGGCGGCGCTGCCTTCAATGCCGACTACTTCGGCAGCGCGCTTTGCCAGCGGCAGCGTGAAATTGCCCAGCCCGCAGAACAAATCGGCGATGCGCTCGTGCGGCTGCGGGTCAAGATAACGCACCGCGCGCGCCACCATAATCTCGTTGAGCGGCAGGTTGATTTGG
This sequence comes from Kingella bonacorsii, assembly GCF_016623605.1. Taxonomy (NCBI): domain Bacteria; kingdom Pseudomonadati; phylum Pseudomonadota; class Betaproteobacteria; order Neisseriales; family Neisseriaceae; genus Kingella; species Kingella bonacorsii. Next base: position 38,309 of record NZ_JAEHNZ010000002.1, read on the forward strand.
GTGAAATCGCCCAGCTGAAACGGCATGGTCAAGCCAAACTCAGGCAGCCTGAAAACCAGCGGCGGCGCATCGTGCGGCGACACGGCTTGCGGTTTCGCGTTGCCTATTTGTTGCCACACTTGCCAAACTGGTTTACCGCCCGCGCCGCGATTGAGGCAGCCTGAAAGCGCGCACAACACGTTTTCAGGCTGCCTTTTTTGGCTGACGATGTTCACCGCCGTAACCCCCTCGCCCACACTGATTTCCACACTGCGAATGCCTACTTTTGGCTGCACATTCACCATATCTTGCAGCGCATCGCGGATGAGGTTGAGGCAGCCTGAAACGTGTTCGGGCAGCAGCAGGCATTGACTGATGCCCACAATTTTATGGCTGCGCTTGGCTTGGTAGCCCAAGATGATTTTGCCGTTCGCGCCGGTGTGCACCGCCAAACGCGTGCGGCTGCGGTAATGCCACGGCGTGCCGTAAACAGGCGGCAGCAGGCTTTCAGGCTGCACCTTGCCGATGCGCTGCAACTGCTCTTCAAACACGCGCTGCTTCATGGCAACTTGCGCCGTAAATTCAACGTGTTGCATCGCGCAGCCGCCGCAGTCGCCATAATGCGGGCAAGCGGGCGCGCGCCGATAGGGCGATGGCTGGACAATTTGCTCAACTTGTGCTTCGGCAAAATGGGCTTTATCTTGCGTGATGCGAATTTGCGCGATTTCTTGCGGCAGCGCGTTGTTTACAAAGATGGTTTTGCCGTTGAGCTTGGCAACGCCGCGCGATTCATAATCTAAAGAAGTGATGTAGGCAGGGTTCATGGTGATGTGAAATGTTGTGTTGCTGCAACAATTAAAATTGTTCACTAATATAAACGCTTATTTTCGCATAAAACTGCGCCCAACTAGCGTATCATGGCGAACTCTTTTGTTTGTACGTTTCATCTTAAAAACTATATGAATAAATACGCTTTACTGAGCTTGGGCGCGGTGGCGCTCGCTTCTCCCGCTTTCGCGGCGCAAACCATTCCCGTGCCCGATGTCGCGCCTGCCGCAGCGGGCTATCAAGTGGTGATTAACATCCCGCAGCAACGCCTGTTTTTGTTTAAAGACGGCAGCCTGAAAAAGGTTTATCCGGTGGGCGTGGGCAAAGCGATGTCGCAAACCAATATTGGCGAACACAAAATCGGCGCGAAAGCGTTTAACCCCACTTGGCACATCCCGCTGTCCATCCAAAAAGAACGCGGCGACGGGGTGAAATCGGTGCCGCCCGGCCCGAAAAACCCGCTGGGCCCTGTGTTTGTGCGCTTGGGCAATCCCAAGCTGGGCTTGGGCATCCACGGCACCAGCAATCCCGCCAGCGTGCCAGGGGTGGTGAGCCACGGCTGCGTGCGCATGAAATCGCCCGACGCGCTGGAATTCGCCAAAACCATCCACACCGGCTCGCCCGCCACGGTGAGCTACGAGCGCATCGCGCTGAACCAAGACGACGCGGGCAATTTGTGGCTGGCGGTGTTCCGCGACCCGTATAAAAAAGGCGCGTTGAAAACCAGCACGCTAAAACAAAGCATCGCCGCTTGGGGCGAGGCAAACGGGCGCACCGTCAGCACCGCCAAAATCGACGCGGTGATTAAGGCGCAGGCGGCGAAACCCGTTTGCCTGACTTGCTCGGCAAAAGGCGCGCGCATTCAGGGCAGCCTGGCTTCTATCGCGTGGAAAAGCGGCTCAGCTGATTTAACTGAGCCTTATGGTGGTATGTCGGTGCGCCCTGACGAGCAGCAGGATGAAGTGTTGCCAGAAGGCAGCGAGATTGAGATTGATGCTTCCGATAGCGAAAAAATCAATAATTTCAAAGGGACATCGGTGTTTGACGATGTGGGCGCGGTTTCTTTGAAGGCGCTGGAACAATAAGCCAAGTAAACAACAGATAAGGCAGCCTGAAAACGGGGAAACGCGTTTTCAGGCTGCCTTTGGTTATGGGGGCGCGGTTGATGGTTGGGCGGAAACTTTTGGGGCAGCCTGAAACCTAAATGCAACGGCGACGACTCGTTGCCAAAGGGTGAATTCAATGGGGCTTTACGGGTTGGCAAAATGTCGGCGAGCCGCCGACGCTCTATCGGTTGCCGGTTTTGCAAAGGTTTCATCCAACAAAAAACCGTTTGGCGCACAGAATGGCGACCAAACGGTTGTGTTTTTCAGGCTGCCGTTCATGCTTTCCGATCGTGCTTTGCCAAGCGGCTGCGTTGTTCCAAATACCACACCAGAGCGGCGGCGGCGCTGGCGAGGGAGATGATGAGCGCTGTCCAAAAGCCGTAAATGCCCATGTTGGCGGCGTGGGCGAGGATGTAGCCCAAAACCAGCCCCAAGCACCAGAAGGCGACGGCGTGGATAATCATCGGCACGCGGGTGATTTTGTAACCGCGCAGGGCATAGGAGGCGATGCATTGGGTGAAATCAAACACTTGGAACACGCCGGCAAACACAATCAGGCTGGCGGCGAGCGCGAGCACGGCGGCATCTTGGGTGTAGATTTTCGCCAAAGGCAGCCTGAAAACCAGCAGGGCAACGAGGGTGCACGCGCCCAAAATCCAGCCGCACACAATGGCAACGCCCGAAATATAACGGGCGCGGGCAAACTGTTTGCGCCCGATGGCATAGCCGATGCGCACGGTGGCGGCGGAGCCGATGGCTTGCGGAATCATGTAAATCACGCTGCTCAAACTCAGCACGATTTGCTGCGCGGCAACGTGGTTTTCGCCCAAATCGGCGATGAGCCAAACGATAAAGGTGAACAGGCTGGCTTCCAGAAAATAAGACAGCCCGATTGCCCAGCCCAGCGTGGCGATATTTTTTTGCGTGCGCCAATTGGGGCGGGAGAAGCGTTGGGTGAAGCCGAAACGGCGCAGGTCGCGGCTTTTGGCGAGGTAGAGTGCGAGCGCGAAGGTGCCGAACCAGAACACGATGGTGGTGGCCACGCCTGCGCCCACGCCGCCGAGCGCGGGAACAGGCAGCTGCCGCAGCCATGCAATGAGCGCAGGGGCAGCCTGAAAACGCTCGGCGAGGTCGGCGGTGCCTGCCGCGCCGAAAATGAACAGGTAGTTTAAAGGGATGTTGAGCAGCAGCGCCGCCCAGTTAATCCACATGATGGGCTGCGGTTTGTTCAAGCTGGATGCGTAGGCGTGCAGGGCGCGGTAGATTAGCGCGGCAGGCAGCCCGAGCGCAACGATGCCAAGATATTGGGCGAACATGGTTTTGATGTGCGCGCTCATATCCAGATAGTTTTGCAGCGGCAGGATAAGCGCGAACAAAATCGCCATGCCGATGATGCCCAGCAGCAGCCCGAACCACACGCCTTGCCGCCCCGTTTCGCCCACTTCGTGCGTTTTGCCTGCGCCGTGTTGCTGCGCGATGATGGGGTTGAGCGCCGCCATAATGCCCATAAAGGTGATGAACAGCGTGGAAAACACGGAGCTGCCCAGCGCCACGGCGGTTAAATCGTCCTTGCCTGCCGCGCCCGACATGGCGGTGTCCACCACGCCGATGGCAACGGTGGCGATTTGCCCGAGCATCATGGGGATGGCGAGGGTGAGCAGCTGGCGGGTTTCGTGTTTGAAATCGGCGGGGGAATAGCGGGTGAGGTCAAAAAGCATGGAGAGCGTGATGGGAAAGGGGTGGGTTTTAGGCTTTTCAGGCTGCCCAAATGCTTAGAGGCAGCCTGAAAATGGAAAAGCGGACAAATCGTTTGGGGATGATGCGCCGGCATCAGTCTTCGTTGAATTTTCGCACGCGCATCAGAATGTCGGCGGCTTCTTCGGCGTTTTTGCCCGAGGCTTTGATTTTTTTCTCGCTGTCGGCAAGCACTTTGCCCGTGCTGCCGATGATTTTGAATTTGACTTTGCTGCTGTCGTGGCTGCCCGAGCCGTCAAACGCGAGTTTGCCGTTGTCGTGATACATTTGGATGCGCAGGGTGTGGCCGGTGTATTCGGTTTTGAACGCCAGCTTGCCGTTTTCGTAGTGTCCCGTTGCGGTGCCTTGGTGGTTTTTGATGTCTTGGAATTTCAGCACTTCGCCCTCGGGCGTGTACCACACCATGCGCCCGTCGGCGGCGACAAACGCGTCAAAGTTTTTCAGGTCTTTGTCGTCGGGGATGACAACGGGGTCGATTTGTTTGGTTTTGCTGTCTTGGTAGAAGTCTTGAATAACGGCTTTGCCGTCGGCGGTGCGCCCGATGAGCATGCGGTAGAAACCGCCCGCACTGGCTTGCGGCGTTTCGTTGCCCTCGGCATCGTAGTAGGCGAGCGTGCGGGTTTCGGCTTGGGCGACCAGCTTGGCGCTGTCGGCTTCGGATTGGCGGGCGACTTCTGCCGCGGCGGCGGGGATGGGCAGCGCGGTTGCTTGGGGGGCGGCTTGCGCGCTGAGCGCGGCGGCAATCAGCAAGGCGGCAATAAGCAGTTTTTTCATGGGGATTCCTTTGGGATGGGGGAACGGGAGGCAGCCTGAAAACAGGTGAAGCAAAACCGGGTTTTCAGGCTGCCTCGCTATTTGCCGTTTCGGTTCGGCGGGGCTTCGGCTTACAACGCGGCTAACACGGCATCGCCCATTTCGCTGCACGACACCCGTTTTGCGCCTGCTTCAAAAATATCGCCGGTGCGGTAGCCTTGTTCCAGCACGCGCTGCACGGCGTTTTCCACTTGCGCGGCGCGGGCTTCATCGTTCAGGCTGTAACGCAGCAGCATGGCAAGCGATAGGATGGTGGCAAGCGGATTGGCTTGGTTTTGCCCTGCGATGTCGGGCGCGGAGCCGTGCGAAGGCTCGTATAAACCTTTGCCGTTTTCATCTAGCGAAGCGGAAGGCAGCATGCCGATTGAGCCTGTGAGCATGGATGCTTGGTCGCTCAAAATATCGCCGAAGATGTTGCCCGTGGCAATCACGTCAAACTGCTTGGGCGCGCGCACCAGCTGCATGGCGGCGTTGTCCACATACATATGGCTCAGTGCCACATCGGGGTATTGCGGGGCGACTTCGTCAAAAATTTCGCGCCACAGCTCGGTGGTTTCCAGTACGTTCGCCTTGCCTACGCTGCATACTTTTTTGTTGCGCTTTTGGGCAGCCTGAAAAGCCACATGGGCGATGCGGCGGATTTCGCTTTCGCTGTACCGCATGGTGTTGAAGCCTTCGCGTTCGCCGTTTTCCAGCGTGCGGATGCCGCGCGGTTCGCCGAAGTAGATGTCGCCCGTAAGCTCGCGCACGATAAGGATGTCCAGCCCTGCGACGACTTCGGGTTTGAGCGTGGAGGCGTTGGCGAGTTCTTTGTAGAGGATGGCGGGGCGCAGGTTGGCGAAGAGGTTGAGGTCTTTGCGGATGGCGAGCAGCCCGCGTTCGGGGCGCAATGGGCGGTCTAGGTTGTCGTATTGGGGCGAGCCGACTGCGCCCAGCAGCACGGCATCGGCGGCGCGGCACAGGTTTTGCGTGAACTCGGGATAGGGCGCGCCGTATTGGTCGTAGGCTTCGCCGCCGAGCGGGGCGTATTGGTATTGCGCGTCTAACCCTTGTTCTATGAGTTTGTCTAACACGCGCACGGCTTGGGCGATGATTTCGGGGCCGATGCCGTCGCCGCGTAGGATGGCGATTTTGGAGGTCATGTGGGTGTCCTTTCAGTGGGGGATGGTGGGGTGGGATTGTAATGGATTGTGAAGATTTTAGGCAGCCTGAAAATGGCGTAAATCTTGTTTTCAGGCTGCCTCAATCTAAGCACCCAAAGGCAGCCTGAAATCTTTGTATAGTGGAATAAACCAAAGAAATATCTAATTCCATCAGTGTGTAGAGTGTGCGCCACAGGCACGCACTTGGGCTCAGAAGATTTTGCAAACCGCGTGCGTGGCAGAGCCACACACCCTATTTGTGCCGTTGTTATTTTGGCTAACTGTAAAGCCTTAACAGCCGCCTGCGTTGAGAAGCTCAAAACAAGAAATGCCGTCATGTCCGCGCAGGCGGGAATTTTTTTTATTTTAGGTTTGGCAAAGATTTCAGGTGAGCGATGTTGGCGAACCGCCGCCGCTCCATTTTGCGTTTTCAGGCTGCCTTTAATGCGTTTCGCCCCACTCTTCGCGCAGTTGTTGGGCAGCCTGAAAATAGTCGTGCAGCTCTTGCGCGTTGCGGGTTTTCAGGCTGCGTTCCAGTTGTTCTAGCTGCTGTTTTTGTTCGCCGATAAGCTGCAATAGGCTGTCGCGGTTGGCAAGGGCGATGTCGCGCCACATTTCGGGGCTGCTGGCGGCGATGCGGGTGAAGTCGCGAAAGCCGCTGCCTGCGAATTGGAGATAACGCGCGCCTTGCGGGTGGTCCAGCATTTGGTGCACATAGGCAAAGGCGAGCAGGTGCGGAAAATGCGACACGGCGGCGAAGATTTGGTCGTGTTCGGCGGCGGTCATTTGGTGGACTTGCGCGCCGATGCTTTGCCACAGCGCGGCGACGGTGTTCAGGCTGCCGCTGTCTTGTTGTTCGTGCGGGCAGAGGATGAGCTTTTTGCCTTGATACAGCCCGAACCGCGCCGCCAGCGCGCCGCTGCGGTCTGAGCCGGCGATGGGATGGCCGGCGACGCAGCGGGGATAGTGCTGCGGCAGGTGCTGGGCAAAGGCGGCGAGAGCGGATTGCTTGGTGCTGCCCACGTCGCTGACGATGGTGCGGGCGGATAACAGCGGGGCTAGGGCTTGGCAGATGGCGGGCAGCGCGGCAACGGGGGTGGCGATGAGCACCAAATCGCTGTTGCGGACGGCTTGCGGGGTGATTTGGCTGGCGGCGGTGTCTATCACACGGCGTTCGAGGGCGCGTTCCAGATTGGCGGGGCGGGTGTCGATGCCGATAACGGTGCGGACAAGGCGTTGGCGTTTCAAATCCAGCACAAACGAGCCGCCGATTAGGCCTACGCCGATTAGGGTTATTTGGTTGAGTGTCATGGTGGGCAGCCTGAAAAAGGATGGGGCAGATGCGAAGCTGCCGTTGCTTCTGCCAAGCGGCATTTCAAACGAAAAACCTGCGTTATAGTTGATTCAATGATACGGCGTTGCCGCCTGGTCTCATTTTTATTTAACCAACCATAAAACACAGGCTTGGGCAAACGAATCAATATCGGGCGACAAAATCGGCAAAGCCGTTGATAAAGTCTTGCAGCATTTGCCGCACGGATTCTTGCACCAATTCGCCTTGCTCGTTAAACACGCCGCTCAATACGCCTGCCACGCAGGCGTTTTGCGAAAACGCGGGCATATTGACGAACTTGCTTGCCGCAATCAAGCGCAATTGGTCGGCAGCGCGTATGCCGCCTGCCATGCCTGCGCCCACGGCGACGATGCCTAAGGGTTTGCCCGTCCATTGGCTTTGACCCACCGGGCACGAGGCGATGTCGATGGCGTTTTTGAGCATGGCGGAAGGCGCGCCGTTGTGCTCGGGCGACACCCACAATACGCCGTCGGCGGCGGCAACGGCTTGGCGCAACCGGGCATAGGCGGCAGGGCTGTCGGCATCGTAATCGCGGTCGTATAACGGCAGGGCGCTGATGTCGTACACGTTGAGCGTGAGCGAGGCGGGCGCGATGCGTTGCAAGTGGCGCACGGTGGCGTGGCTGAATGAGTTTCGGCTGGCGCTGCCGACGAGCACGAGAATGTTTTTTGACATGGCGGTTTCCTTTCAAAATGGTTTTCAGGCAGCCTGAAAACGGCTTGCAAGGGCGGGATTATACTGTTTCAGGCTGCCTTGGGCGGGGTGTTTGCGGCAGCCTGAAACCTTTGCGCAACGCGCAACCCAATGGCGCGGCAACGGCGCGTTGCCAAGATAACGGATTGAACAGGCTGCGCGAGCTGCCGACGCGCCGTTGCCTACTTCGCCGCCACGCTTTTCATCCAGGCGAACAGTTCGTCCAAATCGTAATCGCCGCTGTGTGGCACGCCCCACGGCAGGGCGTAGTCCACGTTTTTGCCGCTGTTTTTCAGTTTGAGCGATAAGAGTAAGCCGATTGCTAGCGAGGTGTCGCGGTCGTTTTCGCCTACGCGGATGCGGTAGTGCTGCGTAGGGCTGGTGTAGTTCATGGCGTTCATCAGTTTGATGGTGTGGGCATCGGCTTTCAGGCTGCCTGCTACGGTGCTGTTTTTGAGACTAAACGCGGTGAAGTGTTTTTTGTCGGTGCGCGCGTCGCCGAAAAGCTGGTTTTCGCCTGTGGACAAATCTACGCCGTCAAACGCGGGCGCGGTTTTTTGTCGTCCGACAAATTGGGCGTAGGCGGCAAAGTCGGCGGCGATGGCTTTGCCGTTTTGGATGGTGAGCCAGGTTTGGTCGGATAAATCTTTGCCGTTGTCTAATGCTTTTTGCGCCGATTGCAGCAGCATGGTTTCCATTTGGGTTTTGAATGTGCCGTTGCCGTTGGCATCCAAAGTCATCGGCGTGCCTTGCGCGTTTTTGAGTTTGAGGCTGTTTACATAGGCGGGGAACAGGGCTTTCAGGCTGCCTGAAAGCTGGATTTGCGCGGGCGTTTGCGTGCCTTTTACCAGCTTGCGTTCTACCTTGTAGTCCAGCATGGAGATGTCTATTTTTTGGTAGTCGTTTACGCCGTTGAACTGCCATTCGTAGGCGGCATCGGCGTGTTCTAGGTTGGTGATGGGGCAATAGGCGGAAACGGCGAAAATGGTGTCGTTGGCGCGGGCTGCGCCCAGTTGGCGCAAATAGGGTTCGTAGTCTTTGCTGACGCCGCTGGTGCCAAGCAGGGCGGAGAGTGCGCCGCCTGCGGATGTGCCGTTGCTGATGATTTTGTTGGCATCGCCTGCCATGACTTTGTCGTTGGCTTTGAGATAGCGCACGGCGGCTTTTAAATCGACGATGGCGGCGGGGGCGTGTCCGTTGGCTTCGGTGCGCCCGCGTGCGCCTGCGCTGGCAACCACATAGCCTTTGGATAGGGCAACCATAATGGCGTTGAGCTTGCCGCCTGCGCGTTGGTCGTTTTCAGGCTGCCCTGCGGTGGCGGGCATATAGCCGCCGATGTTGTTGGGGAAGAAGATGGGGGCGGTGTGCGCGGTGTAGCCGTCGATGCTGCCGCCTGAAAAATAGGCTTCGGGGATGTAAACGTTCAGGGTTTGATAACGGCTGTCGGCGGGCTTTAAAACGTACACAATGTTTTCAAAGGCGCGGTAGCGGATGGTTTGCCCGTTCAGTTCAAACGATTGGCTTTTGCCTTGCACTTGGCGAAGTTAAGGTTTTGGGGCGCGGGGAAGGCGGGCGGCTCGGCAGGGCGCGGGGGCGGCAGGGTGGGCGCGGCGAGAACGGCAAGCAGGACGGCGGAGAGGGGTTGGTTCATGGGGAGACCTTTGGGGTGGGTGGAGAAAGGAGGGATATAGTGGATAGGCAGCCTGAAAACGAACTTTCAGGCTGCCTCTATGCTACGCGCTCAATGCGTTAAACACTTCAAAATACTGCGGAAACGTTTTGCCCACGCATTTGGGGTCGTTGATGATAACGGGCACGCCCATCAGCGACACCAGCGAGAAACACATCGCCATGCGGTGGTCGTCATACGTATCAATCGCGGCGTTGGGCGTGGGTGCGGCGGGCGGCGTGATGCGGATGGCATCGGGCTCTTCGCGCACGCTTGCGCCCAGCTTGCGCAACTCGGTTGCCATCGCGGCGATGCGGTCGGTTTCCTTCACGCGCCAAGAGGCGATGTTGCGGATGCGGCAGGGCGCGCCCGTTGCCAGCGCCACCACCGCCAGCGTCATCGCCGCATCGGGGATGTGGTTGGCATCCAAGTCAAACGGCAACACGGCTTGCCCCGCCGCGCGGGAAACTTCAATAAAATCGTCGCCCCATTGCACCGTCCCGCCGATTTTTTCCAGTTCGTGCGCAAACGCCACGTCGCCCTGAATCGCGTTCCGCCCCAAGCCTGTTACGCGCACGGGGCAGCCTGAAATCAAGCCCGCCGCCAAAAAATAGCTCGCGCTGGACGCATCGCCTTCCACGTTCACCACCTGCGGTGCATGGTAGCGGGCGTTTTCAGGCAGCCTGAAAACCTGATGCAAACGGTTTTCCACGTTCACGCCAAATTGTTTCATTAAATTCAAAGTAATATCAATATAGGGCTTGGAAATCAGCTCGCCCGCCACGCGGATTTCAAACGCTTTGCCTGTGAGCGGCAACGCCATCAACAGCGCGGTGAGAAACTGGCTGGACACGTTGCCCTTAATCGGGATTTGGCGCACGCCGTTATCCGCGTATGCACCGATGCGCAAGGGCGGGAAGCCTTCGTTGCCCAGATAATCCACCCGCGCACCCGCCAAGCGCAGCGCGTCCACCAAATCGCCGATGGGGCGTTCGTGCATGCGCGGCACGCCGTGCAGATGATAATCGCCGCCCAAAATCGCCAGCGCGGCGGTGAGCGGGCGGAACGCTGTGCCCGCGTTGCCCAAAAACAAATCGGCGTGTTTGATGGGGAATGCGCCGCCGCTGCCTTGGATTTTCAGGCTGCCCGAGGCGGTGGTTTCCAGCTTGATGCCCAATGCGGCAAGGGCTTCCAGCATGCGGTCGGTGTCGTCTGATTTGAGCAGCGAGCTGATTTCGCAGGCGTTGTCTGCCAAAGCCGCCAGCAGCAAAGTGCGGTTGCTGATGCTTTTTGAACCGGGCAGGGCAACGGTGTTGTGCGCTTTGAGCCGGCGCGGGGCGAGTGTGAGGGATTCGGTCATGATGGGCTTTGGGGAACAATGGGAAAGGCGGATTATAGTTGAATATGGTTGAATAAGGGATTGCGCGGCTTGCGCGATGCCCAAACGCGCGTTGCGTGTTTTCAGGCTGCCTCGGGGTGCGCGGTACAATGCGGGCGGCAATCGGGGTGGCGATGCCGCGCGCCATGCTACGCCAAGCAGCGATAAAATCCGCCTTGGCATAGGCAGCCTGAAAATCATCAGCCGTGGCTGCGCCGCTCACCCTCCCGTTTTACCCATCCCGTTTAACTTGAAACCGCCATGACCAAATCCACCCGCCTGCTCCAACTGCTCCACATCCTGCGCCACCGCAGCAAACGCCCCGCCACCGCCGCCGAGCTTGCCGCCGAGCTGGGCATCAGCCCGCGCACGCTCTACCGTGACATCGACACCCTGCGCGCGCAAGGCGCAGACATTCGCGGCGAAGCAGGCATCGGCTACCAGCTGCACAGCGACCACAGCCAACTGCCGCCGCTGATGTTCAGCCAAAGCGAGCTGGAAGCCATCATCATCGGCATACGCTGGGCAGCGGGGCACACCGAGCCGACCCTCGCCCAAGCCGCCGAACACGCGCTCACCAAAATCCGCAGCGTGCTGCCGCCGTGGCTGTCCCACACCGCCGCCAACGCGCAGTTTTCCATCAGCCCCGCGCCGCAATACAGCGAAGCAGAAATCCGCGCCCTTGCCCCCATCCGCCAAGCCCTGCGCGAAAACCGCCGCCTCATCATCGGCTACACCGACCAACACGGCAACCCCAGCCGCCGCCAAATCCAGCCCATCGCGCTGGGCTATTTCCCCGAAGTGCGCCTGCTGGCCGCATGGTGCGAGCAACGGCAAGACTTCCGCCATTTCCGCTGCGACCGCATCCAAAGCATCGCCCTTGGCAGCCCCAGCTCCACGCCGCACGAACTCTTGCTGCGCCAATGGCAGCAACGCGAAAACATCCGCGCCAAAGACTGCTGACACAAACTGACACACCCCGCGCGTATCATCGCAACACGGTGTTTCAGGCTGCCTTTTAGGGTTGATTGAAGTTGCGATGATACGGCGTTGCCGCCTTGTCTCATTTTCTAATCAACCCTAAAAGGCAGCCTGAAACACCGTTTCCCATCCACCCCACCGCAGGAGCAAACATGAAATACTGGATTGGCACGGTTTGCCAAGAACACGTTTTGCGCGGCGTGGCAGGCGGCTTCTGCCAAGTCTGCCACGGCAAAGCCGCCCCGCTCAACCGCATGCAGCGTGGCGACTGGCTGCTGTATTACAGCCCCAAAATCCGTTTGCACGGCAACGAAAAGCTGCAAGCCTTTACCGCGTTCGGGCAAATTCTGGACGACCAAGCCTACCCGTTTCAAATGAGCGCCGACTTCATCCCCTTTCGCCGCAATGTCGCCTATGCCGAGATTGCGCGCGATTGCCCGCTCAGCATCGCCCGCCAACACCGCGAATGGCAGCGATACGCCGGCATGCTGCGCTACGGGCATTTTGAAATTTCCGCCGATTTTTTCAACTGGATTGCCCGCTATATGCTGCGGCAGCCTGAAAACGCATCCGCGCCCAATCTGCAGCAAGCCGGTTTGTTTTAACGTTTTCAGGCTGCCTATTATCAAGGCAGCCTGCGTGTATGCCGCAACAAAAAAACGTCGGGCATCCATGCCCGACCTACGGTTTTGCGAAGATTTCAGGCTGCCCTCTCCTGCGCGCGGCGTTGGAATATCCATTCGTTTTCGTTGGAGGCGGCGGCGTTGTATCGGTAGCCGTCCAGGTCAAAGTTTTTCAGCTGCTCGGCGTTTTCTATGGCGTGTTGTGCGGCGTAGCGCACCATTAAGCCACGGGCGCGTTTGGCGTAGAAGCTGATGATTTTGTATTTGCCGTCTTTTTCGTCTTGGAACACGGGGGTGATGATGCGGGCGTTGAGTTTTTTGGGCTGGATGGCTTTGAAGTATTCTTGCGAGGCGAGGTTGATAACGATGTTGTCTTCGGCGCATTGCAGTGTGCTGTTGAGCCGTTCGGTGATGATGTCGCCCCAAAATTCGTAGAGATTTTTGCCGCGCGGGTTGTCAAGGGCGGTGCCCATTTCTAGGCGGTAGGGCTGCATTAAATCCAGCGGGCGCAGGATGCCGTATAGCCCTGATAGGATGCGGACGTGGTTGTGGATGTAGCTGATGTGTTCTTCGGCGAGGCTGCGGGGGGCGATGCCGTCGTATACGTCGCCGTTAAATAGATAGAGGGCGAGTTTGGCGTTGTCGGGCGTGAACGGGGGCTGCCAGTTTTGGTTGCGCTCGGTGTTGAGCAGGGCGATTTTGTCGGAAACGTGCATCAGCTCGGCGATTTGCTGCGGGGCGAGTTGGCGCAGGGGGTGCATCAGCTCTGCGGCGTGGTTGAGCAGCGGCGGGGTGGAATAGAATTTGGGGGTGAATTCGTGGCTTTCGTTGAGGTTTTTGGCGGGGGAAAGCAGGAAATACATGGCGGGTTCCTTTGGGGATGGGGAGTGCGTTTGTGCGCGGTCCGGCGTATCTGAGGCAGCCTGAAAACCGGATGCCGCCGACAGGATGGCTGCGGATGGATTTTCAGGCTGCCTGACGGTTGCTTTCGGCGGGCTCGTGGCTGCCTTTTTTGTTTGCTTTTTGTTTGCCGAGCTTGGGCAGGATAAAGTGCATTTTCAAGCCGTTGGGCTGCACGTTTTCGGCGATGAGTTTGCCGTGGTGCTGCTCGGCAATGTGTTTGGTAATTGCCAGCCCCAAGCCTGTGCCCGAGGTGTTGTTGCTGCTGTCGGCGCGGTAAAACGCGGTGAAGATGTGCGGCAACTGCTCGGGTTTGATGCCCGGCCCGTTGTCGATAATCACGATGTGGATGTTGCGGCGGTCTTCGTGCAGGACAACGCGAATGGTGCTGCCTTGCGGGCTGTATTTCATGGCGTTGCGAATCACGTTATCAAACGCGCGATACAGATAGCTTTCGTTGGCTTCTAGCTTGGTGGTGGGTTTCAGGCTGCCTGTGTCCAGCAGCAGGGTATCGTTGTTTTGTGCGGCAACGTCTTGGCTGTCTTCAATCAGTTGCTGCATAAACGGCACAATCGCCAGTGGCTCTTTTTCCATGGGGATGTTGGCGGTTTCTAGGCGCGATAGGGTAAGCAATTCGCCCACTAGGTCGTCCATGCGGGTGAGTTCGTTTTCCAGCCGCGTGATGTATTCGGTCTGCTTTTCGGGGCGGGCTTGAATCAGCCCCACAATGGCTTGCATGCGGGCAAGCGGCGAGCGCATTTCGTGGGAAACGTGGTGCAGCAGATGGCGTTCTTTTTCAACGAGTTGTTGCAGCTGCGCCGCCATTTTGTCAAATTGGATGCCGAGGTTGGAGAGTTCGTCTTTGCGGTCGTCCAGCTGCTGCGATACGCGGGCGTTGAGTTCGCCTGCCGCTAGGCGGTTCATGCCGTGTTCAAGGATGCGGATGGGTTTGGAAATGTTGCTGGCAAGGATATACGCCAGCAGCAAGCCGATGATGAGCACGCCGCCGAACACGATGAATTCGTGCCACACGGGGGCAATCGGCAGCCCCGGAATCATAAAGGTGGGCAGGCGTTCTATGCGCGGTTTGTCAAAATTGCGGATGAAAAACAGATATTCTTCGCCGTAGGGGTCAAGATAGATAAGCGATTGGTTGGACGACGGGTTTTTAAGCGCGAAGTTGTAGGCGTGTTCAATCTCGCCGGCGGGAATGCTGCGGTTGAGGATGTCGGAACCCGTGCTGCCTGTGATGATGTAGATGTTTTGCGCGGTGGGCATCTGCCAGCGTTGCAACAGCTCGCGCGTGGCTTGCGCGCCTTGGGTTTGGAAGGTTACCAGCGCGTTGGCGAGCAGGGCGGTTTCCATGTTGCGGGCTTGCTGGGTGTGGGTTTCCGACAGGCGGTTTTGGATGACCCAAAAGGCAAAGCTGGCAACGAATATGCCGCAGATGATGACCATGCAAAAGGTGGCGAAGATGCGTTGAAAAAGTTTCATGAATGCGCTCTGGCTGGTTGGTTTGGTTGATGCGGGATTATATAGGCAGCCTGAAAATGCCAAAAGCCCTTGCGGGCAAACAAGGGCTGGGCTGGGTGTGCGCTGTTAAATGTATTGCACGTTCAAAATATCGTATTCGCGCACGCCGCTGGGGGCCTGCACTTCGGCAACGTCGCCTTCTTCTTTGCCAATCATAGCGCGGGCGATGGGCGAATTGACCGAAATCTTGCCGATTTTGATGTCGGCTTCGTCGTCGCCCACGATTTGATAGGTGGCTTCTTCGTCGGTTTCCAAGTCAGACACGGTTACCGTTGCACCAAACACAATTTTGCCTTCGGCGTGGATTTCTTTGGGGTCGATGATTTGCGCGTGCGAGAGCTTGCTTTCCAGCTCAGCGATGCGCCCTTCAATAAAGCCTTGGCGGTCTTTGGCGGCTTCGTATTCGGCGTTTTCCGACAAATCGCCGTGCGAGCGCGCTTCGGCGATGGCGGCGATCACTTCGGGGCGGGCAACGCTTTTGAGCTGTTGCAATTCGGCTTTGAGCTTTTCTGCGCCGGCAACGGTTAAAGGGATTTTTTGCATGTTCGTGTTACTCCGATGAGATTTTGCTTTTCAGGCTGCCTTTGCGGAACATGATGAGGCAGCCTGAAAATGAGTTTTAGGTATCAATAAAAAGGCAAGCCACATCTGAAATGCGGCTTGCGGGGTTAATCAAATTGGTCGGCATTGTATCAAATGCGCGATTTATTGCAATGGTTTCATGCCCATAAATTCCAACAGGAAGTTGGTGAACGCGGGGTTGTTCGGTTTTTCGTGCATGGCCGGCCAGCGTTGCTGCCAGCCTTTGAGCGCGTTTTCCACATAGGCGCGTTGCTGTTGCGCGGTGATGCTGCCGCGTTGGTTGTCGACAGCGGAGCGCAGATACACTTCATACACGCTGTCGTCCACATTGTTATGCCCCACCAAATCCAAGCGGAAGCGGTTCAAATGCTGCGCGGCCTGCACTTTGGTGAGCTTGCCTTCGCGCACTTGCGTGCCCAAGCGGTTGGCTTCGGCGCGGATTTTCGCCACATCGGAATAATGGCTGGATTTCATTCTAAAACCTGCGGCGGAAACGCTGCTCGATGGCGTGCGGCCGCTGTTGAATCCGCTTTGGCACGCGCTTAACGCGATGGCGAGCAGGCTTAATGTAAGGGCTTTTTTCATCATGGCTGGGTCTCCGAGTAATATTCCGAGTCTTATTAACGCGGAATATTAACCTATTTTTGCAATAGCGCAAAGTTTTGCGGGGGGTTGGCGGCATGGGCAGGGTTTTCAGGCTGCCTTGGGCGGAATGAACGGGCAGCCTGAAAACAGGATGATGCCGATGCGCCTGCCTCAACGTGCTCTGCTTATTCACACGCATCCAAATCGGGCAAACAAAAGGCAGCCTGAAAACGGGCAAACGGCGTTTTCAGGCTGCCTTTAATGACGGGCATTACGCCAAATCGGCATACAGCGCGGTGGAAAGATAACGCTCGCCGAAATCGGGCAACACGGTAACAATCAATTTGCCGGCGTTTTCGGGTTTTTTCGCCAGTTCAAGCGCCGCCCATGCGGCTGCGCCTGATGAAATGCCCGCCAAAATGCCTTCTTTTTCGGCGAGCGCGCGGGCGGTGGCGAGCGCGTCTTCGTTGGTTACGGTGATGACGCTGCCATAAACACTGGTGTTCAAAATGCTGGGCACAAAGCCTGCGCCCAAGCCTTGAATAGCGTGCGCGCCTTTTTCACCGCCGCTTAGCACGGGCGAATTGGCGGGTTCCACGGCATAAATCTGCACGTTCGGATTGCGCGCTTTCAGCACTTCGCCCACGCCTGTGAGCGTGCCGCCTGTGCCCACGCCGGCGAGGAAGATGTCCACTTTGCCGTCGGTGTCGCGCCAGATTTCTTCGGCGGTGGTTTGGCGGTGGATTTCGGGGTTGGCGGGGTTGTCAAACTGGCGCGGCATGAAGTGGGTGTCGGGGTGGTTTTTCACCAGCTCTTCGGCTTTGGCGATGGCGCCGTTCATGCCTTCGGCAGCGGGGGTGAGAATCAGCTCAGCACCATAGGCGCGCAGCAGCATTCTGCGCTCTTTGCTCATGCTTTCGGGCATCACGATAACCAATTTGTAGCCTTTGGCGGCGCACACCATTGCTAAGCCGATGCCTGTGTTGCCAGATGTGGCTTCAACAATGGTGCTGCCTGCTTTGATTTTGCCTGCTTTTTCAGCATCTTCAACCATGGCAATGGCGATGCGGTCTTTCACGCTGCCTGCGGGGTTAAAAAATTCCAGCTTCACCGCCACGCGGGCGGGCAAGCCTTGCGTGAGTTGATTGAGCTGAACCAGCGGCGTGTTGCCGATTAGAGCGTTGATGTTTGCTGCGATGGCCATGATTGCGTCCTTTGGTTGGTTTTGCAAAATTGCGATTGGGCTATGTTACGGGGGAATAGGGGGAAAATAAAAGAATTTCTGTTACTTTGTTTTATAACTGGGCGATATAATACCGCGCTTTTTTTGGCGATATTATGGGGTCGGATTGTTGAATCCGATATTTATTTGCTTGCCAATCTGAAACCTTTGCAAAGGTTTCAATCTATATAACACAGCAGCCTGAAACGCAGTTCAGCGTAGCTAAAATGGGTTGCGTGTTCGCCGTATGCTTTTCAGGCTGCCTGATGATTGGTTGCGCCTGATTGATAACAAACACATTAGGCAGCCTGAAAACGCTTTTTCCCGTTTCAGGCTGCCTCAACAAGGTTTTCTTATGAACAACAATCGTCCGCCCTATTCTCTTTGGCTTGCGCAAGCCGCTTGGTGTGCGCTGATTGCGCTCACGCTGCTGTGGGATTGGGCGTTTGCGCCGCTGCATACGGGGCGTGCGTTGCTGCTGATTAAGCTGCTGCCCTTGCTGCTGCCATTGCGCGGGATTTTGCGCGGGCGGGTGTACACCTATCAATATTGCTCTATGCTGGTTTTGGCGTATTTTTGCGAAAGCGTGATGCGCTGGTTTGACCCCACGCCGTTAAGCCGCGCGCTGGCGGGCGTGGAAACGGTGCTTTCGGCGGCGTTTTTTGTGTGTTGCCTGTTGTATTTGAAACAGTTTAAAAAGAAAGATTAAACGCATGGATTTGTCTCAACGCGATACTTTGTTTACCCGAGAAACGCTGCCGCTTTGGCTGGGCTTGTTTCTGATTGCGGTTGCCGTGCCGTTTTCCATTATGCGCGTGGGGCCGTTGCCCAGCTTCTTTTTGGAAGCGGGCTCGCTGCTGGGCGGTTTGATTTTGGTGGCGCTGACCTTGTTTTCAGGCTGCCTGAAAACGCGCCCGCCCGCCGCATCGTATTATTTTGTGGCGCTGGCGGTTTTTTGGGCGGCGCAGGCGCGTGTTATGCAGCTTGTTTATACGGGCATGAGCGACATGGTGGCGTGGACGTTTGCGATATTGGCGTTGCTGTGCTGGGCGTGCCGTGGTTGGATGGCGCGGTTGGGCGCGGAGCGGGCGTTGTCGGTGTTGGCGGGCACGCTGCTGCTGGGCGCGGTGTTGCAAGCGATGGTGGGCTGGCTGCAATATACTGATTTGGCAGGAAAATTCCACGGCGTGTTGATGTATCGCAAAGGCATTGTGGAGGGGCAGCTTGCCCAGCGCAACCATTTTGCCCATTATTTGATGTGGGGCATGCTGGCGGCGGGTTGGCTTTGGGCGCAACGGCGTTTGGCGTGGTTTGTTGCCGTGCCGTTGATACTGTTGATTGCGGCGACTATGGGCTTAACGGGTTCGCGCACGATTTTTGGCTATGTGTTGGCGATGGCGGTGCTGCTGCCGTTGTATCGCCTGTTTTCAGGCTGCCTCAGCACGCGCACGGTGTGGGGCTTGGGCTTGGCGGCGGCATTGGTGCTGCTGGGGCAATTTGCCGTTGAGCCTGTGTTGGATTTGTTCCGCGAAGGCACAATCACCAGCGCGGCAGACCGCATCAGCAGCGGCTCGCAAATCGCCGGCTCGGGGCGTGGCTACGAATGGCAAAAAGCGTGGCAAATTTTCCTATCCGCGCCGTGGTTTGGGCATGGCTGGGGCAGCTATCCGCTGTATGGTTTTTTAACCAATGTTTACCCCACCACCTTCCGCCCGTATGAAACTGATGTGTTGTTTACCCACAGCCACAATTCCTTTCTCAACCTGCTCGCTGAAATGGGCATTGTAGGCACCGCCTTGGTTTTATTGGGCATGCTTTGGGCGATTCGCGGCTGCTTTCAACGCGCCAACGCGCCCGCGGGCGTGTTCATCCTCGCGCTGATGGGCGTTTCACTGGTGCACAGCGCGCTGGAATATCCGCTGTGGTACATCTATTTTTTAAGCATCTTCGCCCTGTTTATTGGCTTTGCGCCCGCATCGGCAAAAGCATCCGCCCAACCGCCAGTAGGCAGCCTGAAAACGGTTTACGCCGCTACCGCGTTGGCAATCGCGCTATTGAGCGCAGGCATTGTGTACACCGCAACCGTGTATCAAGACTTGCGCCAATTTTCCGCCGGCGGCGGCAACACCGCGCAACAAGCCAAAAACATCGCCGGCTTGCAACGCATCGCCCGCCACAACGCCATGCTCCGCTACTACGCCCATTTCCAGCTAATCAGCCATTTTGACCCCAGCAGCGCAACGGTGCCGCCATGGGCAGAAGAAGCCGCCGAGTCGCTGCGCTACCGCCCCTATGCCAACGCCCAACGCTACGCCTTTGCCGCCTACCGCGCAGGCAAAATTCAGGCTGCCCGCGATTGGATGATGCTGATGTATCACTATTACCCCAGCAAATTCTCCGCCTATTCCGACCCGATTATGGACAGCCCCTACTACCCACAGCTGCAAGCCGACTTCACCGCCCAATGCCGCGCTTATTACACCAGCGTAGAACAAATCCCCATTTGCGCCCAAGCTGCGCCAGCCAAGCCCGCGATTGAAGATGTGTTGAAGAATTTGCGTGCGATGCGAGGGAGCGGGGCGAGCAATATAAAAAAATAAAACAGCAAGCAATCCTTTATCCATCGCTAATAAATTTGAGATAATTTCCTTTTCTCGCAATCATTTAAGGAAGCGTCATGGCAAAAAGAACGCCTGCAACATTAGTCTATCAACTGCATATCCGCTTAATAGATTCCAAGCCCGATATTTGGCGCAGAATATTGGTGCCCGTGCATTTTGATTTACACAATTTGCATTATGTTATCCAAAACGCTTTTGAATGGAATCACGAGCACTTATTCCAATTCTGCCAAGGCGACCCTTGGGGAGAAGTCTTGTATCCCCCATCGGACGAAGATGGAAGCATGGTTGAGCCCGATGACAACGGCAAATATCCGCCCGCGCCACCATTACACAAAGTATTAAAAGTTGGCGAAAGCCTGTTTTATGTGTACGACTTTGGCGACAGCTGGGAGCATGAAATCTACTGCGAAGCCTTGATGGTTAAACCACCCAAAATTCGCCTGCCGCACTGCGTAGATGGCGCAAACCATGCTGCATTTGAAAATTGCGGCGGCGTGTATGGTTATGCTCACATCCTAACAATCCTATCCAACCGCGATAACCCCGCCTATCAAGAAGAACTAGCCGAGCTAACCGATTATTACACCAAGCGAATTTTAAAATACGACCCCACCGCCTTTGATCCGAAAAAATTAAAATTGTAGCCCCCGCCAAATTATGCAAAGAAAGGAACCCCCATGCCCCTCACCCCCGAACAAGCGCAGCAGCGCATTGACGAAATCCAAGCCCTATACCGCCGCTGGCTGCAACTCTTGCCCCAGCTTGAAGCCGCGCAGCAGCAATGGCGGCAGGCGGCGCAAATCATGACGGAGCTGGACAAGTTTTACGCCGCCGAATATATGGCATACGCGAATGCCGTGGCAGACGGGCTGCCCGTGTCGCTGCGCACCGAAGGCGAATACAGCGTGTTGAGCGAAGACACGCTGTTTGACGCGTTCGACGACCACTACCGCCTTGCATGGCAATGGCTGCGCGAAGCCACCGCCGCGCTTGACCCCGAAAACCGCGCGTAAGGCAGCCTGAAAACCATGCACGCTCCAGTAGCGCATGGAACGGCAACGGTTTATCACCACATAACGTTAAACAAGGCTCAGCCTGTGTAGAAAATAAAACAGCAAAGCGAAAGCAGCATCCCCGCACAATCCCATTTCAGGCAGCCTGAAAACTATGCGATAATCCGCCCCCGTCAAAACCCTATGCAACAAGAGAATCCAATCATGGCAGAAAAGAAATCCGACAAAAACACCGATAAACCAACCGACAAAGCCGCCGCGCTCAAAGCCGCCCTCGCCCAAATTGAAAAAAGCTTCGGCAAAGGTGCGATTATGAAAATGGACGGCAGCACGCCGCAAGAAGAGCTGCAAGTCATCTCCACAGGCTCGCTCGGGCTGGACCTCGCCCTTGGCGTAGGCGGCTTGCCGCGCGGGCGCATCGTGGAAATTTTCGGGCCGGAATCATCAGGCAAAACCACGCTTTGCCTGGAAACCATCGCCCAATGCCAAAAAATGGGCGGCGTGTGCGCGTTTATTGATGCCGAAAACGCCTTTGACCCCGTTTACGCCCGCAAACTCGGCGTAAAAGTGGAAGATTTGATGGTGTCGCAACCCGACACGGGCGAACAGGCGCTGGAAATCTGCGATATGCTGGTGCGCTCGGGCGGCGTGGACATGGTGGTGGTGGATTCTGTTGCCGCGCTGGTGCCCAAAGCCGAGATTGAAGGCGACATGGGCGACAGCCACGTCGGCTTGCAAGCCCGTTTGATGAGCCAAGCTTTGCGCAAGCTCACGGGGCACATCAAAAAAACCAACACGCTGGTGGTGTTCATCAACCAGCTGCGCATGAAAATCGGCGTGATGTTCGGCAACCCCGAAACCACCACCGGCGGCAACGCGCTGAAATTCTATTCGTCCGTGCGCATAGACATTCGCGGCACAACGCAAATCAAACCCACAGGCAAAGACGAAACACCAATCGGCAAAGAAACCAAAGTGAAAGTGGTGAAAAACAAAGTGGCGCCGCCTTTCCGCTCCGCTGCGTTTGACATCCTGTACGGCGAAGGCATCAGCTGGGAGGGCGAGTTGATTGATTTGGGCGACAAATACGGCATCATCCAAAAATCGGGCGCGTGGTACAGCTACGATGGCAACAAAATCGGGCAAGGCAAAGAAAACGTGCGCATTTGGTTGAAAGAAAACCCGGAAATCGCCAACGAAATCGCCGAGAAAATCCGCGCCGAAGGCTTGGTAAACCCCATCATCACCGAAGGCGTGTTGGATGAAACCGATGGCGAAATGCCCGAAGAAATGTCCGACGAAGCATAATCGTTCAACAGAGAATAAAGGCAGCCTGAAAACGTAGTCTGGTGCATTTTCAGGCTGCCTTTATTGCTGCCCTTGCCATTACCCCAAACTATCATTGCGATTTTTCAGCAATGTATTGAGCAGGTAAACGGATGCGTCATGGCGCAAAACAAGGGATAATGCGCGCAATTTTATTTTCAGGCTGCCTCTGCGGGTAAACCATGCAGGTAAACCAGTAAGCAACAGGCGGCGAAAGGAACAACACACGATGAAAAAATATATTTACGCGCTGTTGGCGTGTTTGAGCTTGGCGCAGTTTGCGGGCGCGGCGGTGAACGCGGATGATTTGTTGCCGCCCGAGCAGGCGTTTGTGCCCACGGTAACCGCGTCGGACAAGGGTGTGGACGTACAGTTTAAAATCGCCGATGGCTATTATATGTATCAAAGCAAAATCACCGCTGATACGCAGCCTGAAAAGCTGTTGCGCGACAAGGCAACGTTTAGCCAAGGCGAGCCAAAGGAAGACGAATTTTTCGGCAAGCAAATTGTGTATCACCACGCGGCGAATGTGAAATGGGATTACGCCAAGCCTGCGCCTGCGGCTTACAAAATCACGCTGCATTATCAGGGCTGCGCGGAAGCGGGCGTGTGCTATCCGCCTGTGGACACGGAATTAAACATCAACGGCTCAGGCGTGTATGCGCCTGAAAACATGGCGGCGGATAACGCTAAGGATATGTTTGTAAAGCCGCAGGGGGACATTCAGGCAGCCGCCGCGTCAATGCCAGCAATGGCGCAGAATGCTCCCCTTTCGTCCGCCCATGCTGACAGCCGTTTCGCCCTGTCGCGCGACACCATCGGCAGCAATTTGCTGTGGTTTTTCGTGTTCGGTTTGGGGCTGAGTTTCACGGCGTGCATGTATCCGCTGCTGCCGATTGTGTCCAGCATTATTGTGGGCGATAAATCGGGCAGCAAGCGGCGGGCGTTTGCGCTGTCGTTTGTGTATGTGCAGGGCTTGGCTTTGACTTATACGCTGGTGGGCGTGTTGGCGGGGCTAACGGGTGCGCTGCTTACGGTGTGGCTGCAACAGGCTTGGGTGGTGCTGGCAGCGGCGGGGTTGATGGTGCTGCTGGCGCTGTCGATGTTCGGCTTGTTTAACATCCAACTACCCAGCGCGTTGCAAAGTTATTTTCAAACCCAGAGCAACAAATTGTCGGGCGGCAAGGTGGCGAGCGTGTTTGTGATGGGGATGCTGTCGGCGTTGATTGTGGGCCCTTGCGTTGCGCCGCCGTTGGCGTTTGCGCTGGGCTACATCGGCAAAACAGGCGACGCGCTGTTGGGCGGGGCGGCGTTATACGCGATGGCGTTGGGCACGGGCGTGCCGCTGATGCTGATTGGCACGTTTGGCGGACATATTTTGCCGCGCGCGGGCGATTGGATGAACGGCATTAAATATGCGTTTGGCGTGATTTTGCTGGCGGTGGCGGTGTATTTGGCGACGCCGTTTTTGCCGTATGGCGTGGTGGTGGGGCTTTATACTGCGCTGCTGGTTGCGCCTGCGCTGTATTTGTTTTACTGCGCCCGTGCGTTTTCAGGCAGCCTGAAAACGGTTGCGCTGGGCTTGGGCGCGGTGTTGCTGGCGATGGGCGCGTGGTTCGGCGTGCAAAGCGCGCGCGGGCAAGCTACGCCGATGCACGAATTTTTAACCTTGCATCAGCCATCGTCCCATGCGGTGCACGGCATCAAAACCGCCAGCGTTGCCGAGCTGGAACAGGCGATTCAGGCTGCCTTTGCCGCCGACCCAAGCCAGCCTGTGCTACTGGATTTTTATGCCGATTGGTGCGTGTCGTGCAAGGAGATGGAGGCGAAAACCTTTGGTGCGGCGCAAGTGCAGGCGGCGGTGCCGATGGCGCGGCTGATGCAAATCGACGTTACCGCCAACACGCCCGAGCAGCAGGCGTTGTTGAAAAAATATGGGCTGTTTGGCCCGCCCGGTTTGTTTGTGCTCAAAGCCGATGGCAGCCACGGCGCGGGCTTGCTGGGCTTTGCGCCTGCCGATGAGTTTGTGGCTTGGTATCGGGCGCAAGCGAAGTAGGCAGCCTGAAAACGGTTATCCCCATCTGGAAAGGTGAAACGGCTTTTTGGGATGGGGATGATTTTTATTGGGATGGTTTTCAGGCTGCCTTTGTGTGCTTGATAAAGGCAGCCTGAAATGGAATAAATGCCGTTTTCAGGCTGCCTTTTCCCTACACAAAGGCAGCCTGAAAACCAATCCCCCGCTATAATCCCCACCTTTTCCACCCTCCCCACCACCATGTTCCCCAAACTTGACCGCATCTGGCAAATCCCCGCCGTCTATTGCATCCTGCTCACCGCCCTCGCCCTCGCCACCCCGCTTACCTTCGCCCCCTATTACCAATTCTGGCTGATGCCACTGCTGTTTGGCGGCTTGGTGCGCCTGATTGAGCTAAAACCCGAGTGCAGCGTACGCTCTGCTTACTGGTTCGGCTTGATTGGCTACACCGCCCAATTTTGGTGGATACACACCGCGCTGCACGGCATCGCCAAGCTGCCCGAATATTTCGCCATCCCGCTCACCCTGCTGTTGCCCGCCTTTTTGGGGCTCTACCCCGCGCTCGCCTTTTGGCTCTACCGCCATTTCAAGCTGCCGCGCCCTATTGGGCTCGGCATCGGCTTGCCTATGCTGTGGACGCTCACCGAGTTCGCGCGCGAACGCTTGCTTACAGGCTTTGGCTGGGGCGCGCTGGGCTACTCGCAAATCGCCGATAACAGCCCGCTGGCCGGCTTCGCCCCGCTGGGCGGCATCCACTTGGTTACCTTTGCCACCGCGCTGATGGGCACATGGCTGGTGTTGCTGGTGAACAGCCAAACCACCAAGCCCCGCATCGCCGCCGCCATCGGCATCGTTGCCATCCTGCTTTCAGGCAGCCTCTTGCGCACCATCGCGTTCACCCAACCCACAGGCAGCCCCACCACCGTTGCCCTCGCGCAAGGCAACATTGAACAACGGCTCAAATTCGCCCAAAACCAACTCCTCCCCACCTACCAACGCTACCTTGACCAAGTTGCCAGCACCCGCGCCCAAATCGTTATCCTGCCCGAAACCGCATTCCCTGTGTTTTTGCAAAACACCCCCAGCGAAATCATCCAAGAATTCGCCCAAACCGCCCGCCGCAACGGCAGCAGCCTTGCCGTGGGCGTGCCGCTGTTTACCTCCGATGGCGAAAACTACCTCAACGCCATCGTCAACCTCACCGACTACACCCCGCAAACGCAGCCTGAAAAGCTGCCCATCTACGCCAAAAACCACCTCGTGCCCTTTGGCGAATACAAACCGCTCAAACCGCTCACCCAGTTCCTCTACAACGCCATGAACATGCCCTTGGGCGACTTCCAACGCGGCGGCGCAGCGCAAGCCCCGTTTAGCATGGCAAACCAAAAAGTCGCGTTCAACATCTGCTACGAAGACGGCTTCGGCGACGAACTCATCGCCTCCGCCCGCCAAGCCACCCTACTCGCCAACGCCAGCAACATGGCGTGGTACGGCGATTCCAACGCCATGTGGCAACAGCTGCAACAATCGCAAACCCGCGCCCTAGAACTCGGACGCTACATGATTCGCGCCACCAACACAGGCGCAACCGCCATCGTTTCGCCGCAAGGCAGCATCGTGCAACAAGCTGTTCCCAACACCGCCACCGTGCTGGAAGGCAGCGTGCAAGGCATGACAGGCGAAACGCCGTTTATGCGGCTCGGCGGCTCGCTGCCGTTTATCGGCTTGCTGGCTGCGATAGCCGTGTGGCTGAAATGGCGGTTTAGGCAGCCTGAAAATACAAAATAAGGGTGAAATACACCAACCCCATTTTAGCTTCGCAACTCCGCTACGCTAGGCAGGCAGCCTCCCCCGCAAAGGCAGCCTGAAATCCATTAACCGCGTATAATCCGCGCCTTTCAAATTTTGAGTACACATCATGTTTAGAACCCTGCTCGGCGGCAAAATCCACCGCGCCACCGTAACCCAAGCCGACTTGAACTACGTCGGCAGCATCACCATCGACCAAGACCTGCTCGACGCGGCAGACATCTGCGTGAACGAAAAAGTGCAAATCGTGAACAACAACAACGGCGCGCGTTTTGAAACCTACACCATCGCAGGCGAGCGCGGCAGCGGCATCGTGTGCCTGAACGGCGCGGCGGCGCGGCTGGTGCAGGCGGGCGACATTGTGATTATCATGTCGTATGTGCTGCTGTCTGAACCCGAAATTGCCGCGCATCAGCCCAAAGTGGTGCTGGTGGACGGGGCGAACAAAATCCGCGAAATCATCCGTTACGAGCCTGCCAACACCGTTTTGTAACGCAAAGGCAGCCTGAAAACCCCATCCGCAAACAAAAACACGTTTAGCCGCGAAGCCAAACGTGTTTCCCGTTTTCAGGCTGCCTGTCAGCGCACGGCCAGCCGGTACACCCACACCGCGGCAGGCGGCGAATTGTGCCACACCATCGCATGGCGGAAGCTCTCAACCGACGCGTCCGCCGCCAACAACGGAATCGGGTTTTTCAGCCCGTAGGTAAACTGCACCAACACCGAGCGCAGATTTTTGTGCAACTCGCTTTGCAAAAACGCGCCGATATCCCGCGCCTCATCCTTCGCCAAACTGCGAAACGGCAGCGACGACACAATCGTTTTATTGCCCGCCTCCTGCCAATGCGGCAAATCCTGCACCCGACAACACGCCACCTCAATTTCAGGCAGCCTGCGCTGCAATTCCTGCGCAAACGACGGCAAAAATTCGCACGCCACCAAACGGTTTCTCCCCGCCAGCGATTGCGCCAGCACCCGCGTAATCGCGCCGTTGCCCGCGCCCGCCTCGATAAACAGCGCATCGCGCGCGCCATAGCGCAACGCTGCCGCCGTCATCGCCCGCCCCAGCATTTTGGAAGACGGCAAGATGCTGCCCACATTGCGCGGATTGCGGGCATAGCGTTTCAGCCAAGCCCTTGCCTCGTGGCTTTGCTGCGAAACATGGCTGAACAAACGGGAAACAAAACTGGGCTTCATAAACATCGCCGTATTCAATAAAAGATTTGAGATTATAACTAGTTATGGCGCAGCATGGCTGAACCAGCTTTCAGGCTGCCTAAAATAAAATAAATATTCCAATAGCATCCGCAAAGCAAATTGAAGACCAAACATCAAACCCTGCCGCACTTTTTGATATAGTAGGCAGCCTGAAAACCAATCCCCCCATTACCGGAAAGCCCGTTATGATTACCAAAGCCCAATACCAAGCCCAAGCCGCGCAAGGCTACAACCGCATCCCCCTCGTGCAAGAGCTGCTCGCCGATTTGGACACCCCGCTCTCGCTGTATCTCAAACTCGCCAACCGCCCGTTCAGCTATCTGCTGGAATCGGTGGTGGGCGGCGAACGCTTCGGGCGCTATTCGTTTATCGGGCTGCCCTGCCGCGACTACATCAAAGTATCGGGCAGCCGCACCGAAATCTATCAAGACCACCGGCTCGTGCAAACGCACCACGGCAACCCGCTGCACATCATCGAACAATACCACGCCCAATTCAAAACCCCCGACATCCCCGGCCTGCCCCGTTTTACCGGCGGGCTGGTGGGCTACTTCGGCTACGAAAGCATCTACCATTTCGAACACATTGCCCACCGTCTGCGGCAGCCTGAAAAACACAACCCGCTGAACACGCCCGACATACTGCTGATGCTGTCGCAAGAGCTCGCCGTGGTAGACAATTTAAGCGGCAAAATCCACCTGATTGTGTATGCCGACCCCAGCCATCCGCAAGGCTACGAAACCGCCCGCGCCAAGCTGGAAAGCCTGCGCGAAAAACTGCGCCAAAGCGTGGCCATCCCGCTCTCGCTCGGCAGCCGGCGCACCGTGCCGCAGCATCTCACCGGCGAAGAAACCTTCAAAAGCTATGTGCGCCGCGTGCGCGAATACATCCTCAACGGCGACTGCATGCAAGTCGTTCCCGCGCAAAGCATGAAACTGCCGTTTACCGACCACCCCCTGCACCTTTACCGCGCCCTGCGCACGCTCAACCCCTCGCCGTATTTGTTTTACTACGATTTTGGTGATTTCCACATCGTCGGCTCGTCGCCCGAAATTCTGGTGCGCCGCGAGCGCGACAAAGTGGTGGTGCGCCCCATCGCCGGCACACGGCTGCGCGGCGCAACACCCGAGCAAGACCTTGCCAACGAGCGGGATTTGCTCAACGACCCCAAAGAAATCGCCGAACACACCATGCTCATCGATTTGGGGCGCAACGACGTGGGGCGCATCAGCCAAATCGGCAAAGTCGCCGTAACCGACAAAATGGTGGTGGAAAAATATTCGCATGTGATGCACATCGTTTCCAACGTGGAAGGCAGCCTGAAACCCGACACCAGCAACATGGACATCCTCGCCGCTACCTTCCCCGCCGGCACGCTCTCGGGCGCGCCCAAAGTGCGCGCGCTGGAAATCATCGAAGAGCTGGAAACCACCAAGCGCAACATTTTCGGCGGCGCAGTGGGCGTATGGGGCTTTAACAACGACATGGACTTGGCGATTGCCATCCGCACCGCGATTGTGCAAAACGGCGAATTGTTCGTGAGCAGCGGCGCGGGCATCGTGGCAGACAGCGTGGAAGAAAGCGAATGGCAGGAAACGCAAAACAAGGCGCGGGCGGTGTTGCGCGCGGCGGAGATGGTGCAGGACGGGCTGGACAAATGATTTCAGGCTGCCTTGGAGCCATCCGAACCCTCCCATAGGCAGCCTGAAAACGCGCGGATGCGCCTCGCGCCAAGCAAAACCAAATAAACAGATAAAGCCCGACCGTTTTTCAGGCTGCCGATTGGCATCGTTGCTTAAAAATAAAACGGCAACGCGAAAGCATCGCGCGTTTCCCCCCCTTTTTTCAGGCTGCCTTATCCCCATAGGCAGCCTGAAAAGCGAAAACCGTGCAACTCTGCTAAAATCGCCCCCCTTTTTTTGCACACACAGCCCAATCCCAACCATGCCCCCCGTCTTTATCGCCGTACTCATCGCCCTGCAATTTTTAATCTACTGCGCCGCCCGCGCCCTGCTGTGGCAATTCCGCATCCAAGCCCCCGCCCAACGCAAAACCCTCTATGTTCTCGCCTATGCGCTGTGCAACGGCTTCACCCTCGCCGCGCTCATCCTGCGCCAAAGCCTGCTGTTCCGGCTCAACGCCGCCCTGCTGGTTGCCCTGCTCTATATCGCGCTTACCGGCCTTGCCGTGCTGGTTATCGGGCGCATTGCCCGCCGCCTCAGGCAGCCTGAAAAGCTCGGGCGCGACCTGCGCCACATCGCCCCCGCCCTGCTCATCGCCCTGTTTGCCCTATCCGTTTACAACGCCTACACCCCTGTGGTGCGCCGCGTCAGCATCCGAATCAACAAACCGCTCGCCCAGCCTATCCGCATCGGCATGGCAGCCGACACCCACCTCGGCACGCTCGTAGGCGCGCGCCAGCTGGACAAACTCGCCCAAATCATGCAGCAGGAAAAAGCAGACATCATCCTGCTGCCAGGCGACATCATGGACGACGACATCGCCGCCTACACCGCCGAAAACATGAAGCCCCACCTCGCCAAACTGCGCGCCCCGCTGGGCGTGTACGCCACGCTGGGCAACCACGACTACTTTATCAACCCCCAAGCCATCACCCGCGCCATTGAAGACGCAGGCATCCAAGTGCTGCACGACCAAGCCATCCCAATCAACCAGCAATTTTGGCTCATCGGGCGACCCGACAACCTAGACACCCACCGCCTGCCCACTGCCGACCTTGTGCGAAAAACCAACCCCGCGCAACCCGTCATCCTGATGGACCACCGCCCCGACCACATCGCCGAACACGCGCGCCTGCCGATTGATTTGCAAGTGTCGGGACACGTGCACAACGGGCAAATCTTCCCCGCCAACTTTATCGCCCAAACCATTTACCGCCCGCTATCCTACGGCTACCAAGCCATCGGCAACGGACACTTTGTCGTAACCTCGGGCTACGGCTTCTGGGGCATCCCCTTTCGCCTCGGCTCGCAAAGCGAAGTGTGGATAATTGAAGTGCGGGGCAAATGAGCCTGAGCCGCCGATGCCATAGCCGCACGCAATCAAAGCTTTCAGGCTGCCTCATGCACTCTTGATTACACCGTAACACCCCCCACCTAACGGCAGCCTGAAACCAAACGGAGCCCCGTCATGAACACCATCCGAGACTACCTGCAAACCCAAGCCCTCGCCCTCAACCCCGACAGCATCGCCATCGCCCGCGCCGCCACCCAAGCCGTCATCGCCCACGGGCAAGCCCACATCGAGCGCAGCATTTTGCAACCCAAACACCTGCCCGAAGACATCAGGCAGCCTGAAAACGAAGCCCTGCTCAAACAACTCTACATGGCGCTGGACTCCGCCCACAGCCAACACCCCGCCCAAACCACCAGCCTCTACGGCAACCACGCCCCCAGCCAAAGCCTTATCCGCCTCATCCAACACGGCGCGCCCGTTGAAGAGCGCATCCCGCTCAACGAAGAGCACTACTGGCAACACCTCGCCGCCCGCACCGCCCAATCAGGCTGGGCGCAAATCGCCCCCAGCACCGAGCAATGGCTTGCCGACGGCGAACTCACCGGCGCGCACAACCGGCGCAGCGCCAGCCAAACCAGCCTGCCCGTCAGCAGCGAAGACGGCATCGTGTACGGCGTGCTCCATCTGGAAACCCCCGCCCCGCTCAGCGACGAGCAACTCGCCCACTGGATAGGCGTCGCCCTCGGCATCCACCCCGTTCTCAGCCAACTGCTGCCCCAAGCCCCAAGCGAAGAACAATAGGCAGCCTGAAAACCCAATCGAACCAAGCCGCAAACCCCTTTTCAGGCTGCCGCAAACGCCTGATGCAGCCTGAAAACAAGTCTTAGCAAAGTTAAATCCCATCAAGAACGTTTACCACAAAGCACCTTTCCTGCTGGCGCAGCCGAGTGGAACGCGATTTTTCGGAAAAAAAGGACAAAACTGTTTGAGCAGCGAAGCGGCGAGTTTTTTGTCCGCCCGAAAAATCGTGTCAAGCGAGGGAAGTTTGGCGCAGCCAAACCTGCAACCGCAGTCGCCTTTCTTTTGCTTCCTTTTCTTTGGCGAAACAAAGAAAAGGAAGTGCCCCGTCGGCACGAGACGCATGGTTAAACCCAATCGGATGCCGACCACAAAGCAGAAAACACTTTACTTTTTCCAATGGCAGCCTGAAAACCCTTTTCAGGCTGCCCCCCCAACACACACAAGAAAGACCACAACCATGCCCCTACAACACATCACCTCCTGCCGCCTGCCCACCGAACACGGCACCTATCAAATGCACGGCTACCAAGACAGCCAAACAGGGCAAGAACACATCGCCCTCGTGATGGGCGACATCACCACCCCCGAGCCCGTTCTCTCCCGCGTCCACTCCGAATGCCTCACCGGCGACGCCCTCTTCTCGCAAAAATGCGACTGCGGCCCCCAGCTCAAAGCCGCCATGCAAGCCGTTGCCGCCGAAGGGCGCGGCGTGATTGTGTACCTGCGCCAAGAAGGGCGCGGCATCGGGCTCATCAACAAAATCCGCGCCTACGCCCTGCAAGACAAAGGCATGGACACCGTGGAAGCCAACCTCGCCCTCGGCCTGCCCGTCGACGCGCGCGACTTCACCCTCGCCAAAGAAATCTACGACCACCTCGGCATCCGCAGCATCCGCCTGCTCACTAACAACCCCGAAAAAGTCCACACCCTGCAACAAGCCGGCATCCACATCACCGAACGCCTCCCGCTACACGTCGGCATCCACCCCGAAAACCAAAACTACCTCAACACCAAAGCCCAAAAACTCAACCACATGATGAAAGACTGACATGCTCGCCCTCGCCCTCCTCTGCGCCGCCCTCACCGCCGCCACCCATTTCTACATCTTCTATCTGGAACTGCTTGCCTACGGCGCGAGCAACTTCCGCCGCGTGTTCCAAATCCCGCCCGAACACCTCCCCATCGTGCGCGCCCCCTTTAACAGCCTTGCCGTCTACAACATCGCCCTTGCCTTATCCGCCAGCCTCGGCATCCTGCTGCACGCCTTTGCCGACAGCAACTACCTTTACGGCATGGCAAACGGCTTAATCTTCGCCGCCCTCGGCACCGCCACCGCCGCAGGCGCATACCTGTGGTACAGCCAGCCTACCCGGCAACGCCCTGCGCTCATCCAAGCCGCCCCCGCCCTGCTCGGGCTGATTTGCCTTGCGCTGAGCAGATAGGCAGCCTGAAAACGCCATCGCGCGGCAAAACGGCTTGCGCCCCGTTCAACACCATTCAGCAAGGCGGATTGCCCATCCGCCTTTTTATATGCGCAACGGTTTCAGGCTGCCGCCGCCATCCAACGGCAGCCTGAAACCCGCCCGCTCAGCCCGCCAACCCAAATACGCTATAATCCCCCATCCGCAAAATCTCCACCCGTCCCATGCTCACCTACACCCCCACGCCCAAACGCCCCGTCCAACCCACCCGCGAATACCCGTGGCTGCTGCTCCTGCTCGCCTTCGCATGGCTGTGGCCGGGCGTGTTTTCGCACGATTTGTGGAAGCCCGGCGAACCCGAGCTCTACACCACCATCAGCGAAACCCCGTTCGGCGCATGGCTGCCGATGCTGTTTGGCGAGCCCAATTTTCAGGCTGCCCCGTTATACGTGCAAACCGCCCAGCTGTTCCAACGCCTGCTCACGCCGTGGGCAGCCGATGCCTATTCCGCCGCGCGCTTCGCCAGCGTGTTCTACACCAGCCTCGGGCTCTTGGGCAGCGGCATGGCGGGCTACCGCTTTTTGGGGCGGCATTATGGGCGCAGCGTGGTGCTCATTCTCATCGGCTCGGCAGGCTTGCTGCCCGTCGCCCACTTTATGGACAGCCAATCGCTGCTGTTTGCAGGCATCGGGCTGGCGATGTGGGGCTACGCCGTCGCCCACCGCCAAGCCATTCTCGCCGCCTTGCTCATCGCCCTTGCCAGCGTATTTCTGATGCAAAGCGCGGGCATCCTTATCGCCGCCACGCCCCTGCTCACAGGCTGGCTGCTCTGGCTCACCAGCGCGCAATGGCGCAGCAACCGCATTCTCATCACCCTCGTCTGCGCCACGCTCACCGCCCTGCCGCTCGCCAGCATCCACCCCGTCGCCCTCGCCGTCACCCATCCTGCCGCGTTCGCCCAATATGTTCACCAACACCTGTTCGGCGGCTACGGCGGTACACAGCATTTTCAGGCTGCCTTCCGGCTCCCCTATTACCTGCAACACATCCTGTGGTTCGCCTTTCCCGCCCTGCCGCTTGCCGTTTGGACAGCCAGCCGCCGCAAAACCCTGCCCGCCAACGCAGGCAGCTACGCCAGCTACACCCTCGCCCTGCTCACCCTGCTCATCGCCTTCAACCCGCAGCGCAACCAAGACAACCTCGCGCTCATCCTCCCGCCGCTCGCCCTGCTCGGCGCCGCCCAGCTAGACAACCTACGCCGCGGCGCAGTCGCCTTTCTTAACTGGTTTGGCGCGATGACCTTCGGCGCAGCCGCCCTATTCTTATGGATAGGCTTTATCGCTATGAACTACGGCATCCCCGCCAAACTCGCCGAACGCGCCGCCTATTTCAGCCCTTACTACACCCGCGACATTGACCCCATGCCCATCATCGTCGCCCTGCTGTTCACCCCCATGTGGCTCATCGCCATCACCCGCAAAAACATACGCGGGCGGCAAGCCGTAACCAACTGGGCGGCAGGCATCACCCTCGTATGGGCACTGCTGATGACCCTGTTTCTGCCGTGGATAGATGCCGCCAAAAGCCACCGCCCCATCGTGCAGCAAATGCAAAACAGCCTAAGCGACGACATCCTCGTTTCCCTGCACAGCCACACCAGCTGCCTCTACATCCCCCCCCACCAAACAGAAACCCGCATCGCATGGCAGCAATACAGTACCCTGCCCACCACCAGCAGCACCCGCAACTGCCGCTATATGCTCCTGCAATACAACCCCCAAGCCCAAAGGCGGCCTGAAATCCACGGCAAAACCCTGTGGACAGGACGACGACCCCGCAGCAAGCACGAACAATTCGTGTTGATTGATACACAGCCGTAAACCAGCAGCGAAACAACAAAGGCAGCCTGAAAATAGAAAATCCCCTTTTTCAGGCTGCCTCAATCCCCCCAGCAACCGCCCACACAAGGAAATCCACCATGTCCCAATACTTCCAACTCTTCAACCTCCCCGAGCAATACCCCCTAGACACCGCCGCGCTGGAACAACGCTACCGCGCCCTCGCCGCCCAATTCCACCCCGACAAACACACCACCGCCAACCCCTTCGAGCAAAAGCAAGCCCTGATGATGAGCGCCACCCTCAACCAAGCCTACGCCACGCTCAAATCCCCCATCGACCGCGCCGCCTACCTTCTGCAACAACACAACATCAACCCCGACGACCCCCACAACACCCAAATCGACCCCGAATTTCTGATGCAGCAAATGCAATGGCGCGAAACCCTCGCCCAAGCCCAAGCCGAACAAGACCGCACCGCCCTGCAAGATTTGCAAAACGAAATCACCCAAGCCCAAACCGCGCTTTACCAACAGCTGGAACACGCCTTCGCCCAGCAAGATTACCCCGCCGCCGGCGACCTCGTGCGCCAAGGGCGGTTTTTAAACAAACTGCACAGCGAAATCCAAAACGCGCCGGATTGATTGCCGCCGCAAAGGTTTTCATGTTTTCAGGCTGCCCTAAGCACAAAAGGCAACCTGAAAAAGTTTCACTTCAATCAACCAAGGCACAAGAAACCAACAGTTTGAACAGCCCGCCGACGAATTGGGGCCGGAACAATAACTGGAACAATAAAAGGCAGCCTGAAAACAAGAAATTCCGTTTTCAGGCTGCCTCTTCATGCGTTTTATGCTTTTTTTCTTCGCGCGCCAAACGCACTAAGCAGTAAAACAAATAAGCCAACGGCAACAACACCAATTCAACAAGGGCTTAGCGAGCCGCCTTCTCGCGCAGGGCAAAATAGTATGCGCGGCTATCGGCAAAGCGGATGATTTCCTTGCCGTTCACCGACAAGCTATACAACCTATTGAAGCCCCTATGGTTGGGCATATATAAGGCAACGGCTTGTTCACCTGCAAAGCGGTATACGCCCTCATCGCGGCAGGAGCTATCCCTAGGGCAGCCCATGCGCACACCGCTCAGCACAAAATAATCGCTGCGGTACACGCGCTTAGGATAAGCAGGTACCACGCCCTCGGCACGCAACATCATGGCAGGCGGCGTGTTGATGCTGTTATCGCGCACCACTTGCATTTTGTCCCAAATCAACCCTACCGCAATCAACCAAACCCCCAACACAAGCAAGGCTGCTGTCATGAGCGCAACCTGCACGCTTGGGTATTCCGCATGCCGATCGTATTCCGGTTTAAGCAACTGCCCGAGGTAAAACAAGACGATTGGCATAAGCAGCGTAATAAAAAACAACGGCTCGCCACTCACCCAATAAAACCCCAGCCAAGGCAAAGCCATGCAACACCAGCTCAGTATCAGCACACGGCGCAAGGCTTTGGGATGTGCAAGATCGTAATCGGTCATGCTGTTCTCCAAAATGGTTTTATTGAAGGTTGATTGAGGCAGCCTGAAAACGCAAATCCGATTTTCAGGCTGCCTTATTTCAGCCATACTGCTTATTCAATATCCCTGCGATATCCCGCTGCCAAACCCGCGCACGCAGGCTGCTTCTCTTCTCCAACCACGTTATATAGAGCGAAAGAACACCAAATAAACCGAAAAACAGCCCCTGATACACCCAATCATCAACCATCGGCTTAATATAAAACACCACACCAAACACGATAAAAACACCAATCGTCTCTAATTATTAAAAGAAAGGCCGTCTGAAACGTATTTGTTGTTTCAGACGGCCTCTTAGCTCAAACCTTGAGAACCGCACGCGTGCGTTCCGCACACATCCTACTTACAGGCTACGCCTGTTATACTTACTCATCAGCTATTTTGGAATACATATACTCCACGGCTTTAGGTGATAGTGGTGCTTTACACTCGGTGCAATAATCTTTATTAAATGGAGAAATTCCTCTTGAATAAGTTAAATTATTAGCATCAATCTCAAATGATTTGCCATTAAATTTTTGAAAAGAATGGCAATATGGACATATGCTGGCAATCGGAATATAAATAATACAAAAAAGTAATCCAACAACCCAATATATAGTATATATAATAAAAAAAATATCTTTCTCTAAGAAATTATTATTTATAACAATTTCTTGGAGGGTTGCCGCACCAGATATACAGGCTACGGAAATAAAAAAAATCTTAGGAATTAACATTCTTTTTTGAAATTTTTTCGCAATATACATTGCTTGTTCTTTGTCATCTAATTTTTTCATATCTTTTACTTCTTCCGTTCCAAATATCCCATTTCAACATACCACCTATTCCCAATTGAGGTTTAACAACAGATTTAACTTCCCCTCCTCTATACAATGAAGATGCTTGACCCTTAAACCAAGTTGGGTAGTAGTTAAAAAAATCTTGCCACGCATCAGCAACCCAATAAAATTTATTCAGCATGGCACTGAAAAAGCCCACCGTTATCCCGTTTTCATCGCCCGCGCGGGTAAGCCAAATCTTCGCCACATCATGCCCCACCCAATCCAGCACGCGGGAATCTACTCGCTCGGTAACGTTTTGCTTGCCCTCGCTGTCTTGCAAATACAGCTTGCCGTGGGTTGCGGATACGCTGGCAGCATTGTTAGGCAGCACTTTGCCGCGAAAAATATGGACGGCGTAATGTGTGCCGTTGATGTTGATGGTGTCGTTCATGTTTTTCCTTTTCTTGTGGGATTATTGAGGCAGCCTGAAAATCCAAATCCATTTTCAGGCTGCCGTTGCCAACAGTTTTATTTTAATGATTTTCAGGCTGCCTTTGGCGCATCAAGCAAATTCCAACCACAGCCCCACGCCCAGCAGCACCGCCAACGCCAGCAAAAGCAACGCCACCACCACCGACCCTTCCGACCATTTCCCCCGCCGCCAGTCATCTTTAAACTGCTGCGCTGCCCACATCACCAACATCACCAATTCGCCAGTCGCTAAAAGCAAACAAAGTAATTTAAACATCACAACCCCAACTCCCCCCAAATCTCATCAATCCGCCGCACCACCGCCGCATCGCGGGTAATCGGCACGCCCCATTCGCGGCTGGTTTCGCCCGGCCATTTGTTGGTGGCGTCCAAGCCCATTTTGCCGCCGAGTCCGCTCACGGGGCTGGCGAAGTCCAAATAGTCAATCGGCGTGTTTTCCATCAGTACGGTATCGCGAACGGGGTCCATGCGCGTGGTAATTGCCCAGATGACTTCTTTCCAGTCGCGCACGTTCACATCGTCGTCCACCACGATGATGAATTTGGTGTACATAAACTGGCGCAAAAACGACCAACAGCCCATCATCACGCGCTTGGCGTGGCCGGCGTATTGTTTTTTCATGCTCACGACTGCCATGCGGTAGGAGCAGCCTTCGGGCGGCAGGTAGAAATCGGTGATTTCGGGGAACTGTTTTTGCAACAGCGGCACGAACACTTCGTTTAACGCCACGCCCAAGACGGCGGGTTCGTCGGGCGGTTTGCCGGTGTAGGTGCTGTGGTAAATCGGGTTTTCGCGCATGGTGATGCGCTCGACGGTGAACACGGGGAAGTAGTCCTGCTCGTTGTAATAGCCGGTGTGGTCGCCGTAGGGGCCTTCGAGTGCGGTTTCGTCGGGATGAATCACGCCTTCGAGCACGATTTCGGCGCGAGCGGGCACTTGCAAATCGCTGCCGATGCATTTGACCAATTCGGTGCGCGAGCCGCGCAGCAAGCCGGCGAACTGATATTCGCTCAAAGTGTCGGGTACGGGCGTTACCGCGCCGAGAATGGTGGCGGGGTCGCAGCCGAGTACCACGGCAACGGGGTAGGGCGCACTGGGGTTTTCTTTGCGGAACGCCTGATAATCCAGCGCGCCGCCGCGATGGGCGAGCCAGCGCATGATGAGCTTGTTTTTGCCGAGCAGCTGCTGGCGGTAGATGCCGAGATTTTGCCGTTTTTTGTGCGGCCCGCGCGTTACGGTTAAGCCCCAGGTTACCAGCGGGGCAACGTCTTCAGGCCAGCAATGCTGAATCGGCAGGCGCGTCAAATCCACCTCGCCGCCCTCCCACACGATTTCTTGGCACGGCGCTTTTTTCACCACGTTCGGTGCCATGCTCCAAATGTCTTTTAACAGCGGCAGCTTGGAGAATGCGTCTTTGATGCCCTTGGGCGGCTCGGGTTCTTTCAAATATGCCAGCGTCTGCCCGATTTCGCGCAGCTTGGCAACGCTGTCTGCGCCCATGCCCATCGCCACGCGTTCGGGTGTACCGAACAGGTTGGCGAGCACGGGAAAATCGTAGCGGCTGCCATCGGGGCGCACGGCGTTTTCAAACAATAAGGCCGGCCCTTCGGCGCGCAGCACGCGGTCGGCGATTTCGGTCATTTCCAAATGCGGCGAAACGGGCGCGGCGATGCGTTTCAGGCTGCCTTTGGCTTCGAGCATTTGGATAAATTCGCGCAGGTCGCGGTATTTCATCATCGGTTTCCTTGTGGGTTGATGGGTTTTCAGGCTGCCTAGGGCGGCGGGTTGGGGCAGCCTAAAACGCGCTGGGTTCGTTTTCAGGCTGCCTTTGGCGCACAACAAAACCGCAGACACGCTAAGCAGCATCTGCGGCTATCTTTTGCCAAAGCAACGCCATGCTGCTTTTCAGGCTGCCTTAATAGTGAACCTATGTTTAGAACGGAATATCGTCGTCAATATCGTCCACCGGCGCGGCGGGGGCAACGGGCGCTTGGCGTTGGGTGGGCGCGGCGGGAGGCGGCGCGTCGTAAGCGGGCTGTTGCGGCTGCGGCGCGTAGTTTTGCTGCGGCGCAGGGGCGTAGCCCGCATCGTCGTGATAACCGCCGCCTTGCTGATTGCCGCCGCGCGAGCCGAGCATTTTCATTTCGTTGCCGATGATGTCGTATGCCGTGCGCTCGATGCCTTGTTTGTCGGTGTATTTACGGCTTTGGATTTTGCCTTCAATATACACTTGGCTGCCTTTTTTCAAATATTGCCCCGCCACTTCGGCAAGGCGGCGGTACAGCGTGATGTTGTGCCATTCGGTACGCTCTTGGCGTTGCCCGCTGTTGCGGTCGTTCCATGATTCGCTGGTGGCGATGGAAAAATTGCACACCGCGTCACCGTTGGGCATATAGCGCAGTTCGGGGTCGCGCCCCAAGTTGCCAATTAAAATTACTTTGTTCAATGACATTTGTTTGCTCCTGTTGATAAGATGGTTTGGATGGCGGCTTCGTCAAATCCTTGCTGCAAGGCTTTGATAAATAGGGTTTGGTTGTCGTGGCTGAACGCGATGCTTTCCACGCCCGCCGTGGTTTGAATCGCGGTTTTCAGACTGCCCAAATCGCCCTGCCATGCGGGGGGGACGGCGAACATGATGTTTTTAACGGGCTTGGGCGCGGGGGCGCAAGCGGCGAGCCACAGCCATGCGATGCCGATTGCGCCGCAAAAAATAAACACGCCGTTAAAGCCGTATTGCGCGTATAAGCGGCTGCCGATGATGCCGCCCGAAAACACACCCACCGATTGCAAGGTGTTGTACACGCCCATCGCCGTGCCTTTAAGGTCGCCGGGTGCGATTTTGGACACCAGCGAGGGCATACTGGCTTCCAAAATATTGAAGCCGATAAAGTACACCACCAAGCTCAATCCAATCAGCCATGCCGCATTCAGGCTGCCTAATAGCGCGAACTGCGCGGCGGTGGTTAAGCCAATGCCCAGCAAAAACACGGGTTTGAGCTTGTTGCGCGTTTCGCCGATGATGATGGCGGGAATCATCAGCACCAAGCCAATCACGGTGGCGGGCAGATAGATTTGCCAATGGCTGGCTTTGTCCCAGCCCAAATCTTTCAGCGCAAACGGCAGCGTGGTAAACATCGCCATCAGCCCCGCTTGCAACACAAAAATGCCAAAGTTTAACCGCAGCAGCTGCCCGTTTTTCAACACTTCGCCGATGCGGCTGGCTTGCAGTTGCGTGTCTTCATGCAAACGCGATTGCGCGACGGTGGGGTTGGGCGTGTAAAACGCAATCAGCGCGATGCTGGCAAGGCTTAGCCCGCCCATCAGCGCAAACAAGCCGTTCACACCCATCCAGCGGCTTAACATGGGCGACAGCACCAAGCTGGCAGAAAACGTGAGCCCGATGCTCAATCCAATCAGCGACATGGCACGGGTGCGCACTTCCTCGCGGGTTAAATCCGCCAGCAAAGCCGTTACCGCCGCGCTCACCGCGCCCGCGCCCTGCACCGCCCGCGCCATAATCAGCGTGTGCACATCGGTTGCCGCCGCCGCCCAAAAGCTGCCCAGCGCAAACACGCCCATGCCGAGGTAAATCACCTTTTTGCGCCCGATTTTGTCGGACAGCATGCCCAAAGGCAGCTGCAACAAGGCTTGGGTCAAACCATACATCGCCATCGCCAAGCCCACCATTTTCGGCGCGTTATCGGCGTTTGCGCCCGCCAAATCGTGCGCGTGCAGCGCCAGTACGGGCAACACGAGAAACATCCCCAGCATCCGCAAGGCATACACGCCGGCCAGCGACACGGCGGCGCGCCATTCTTGGGGCAATAGGGCAATTTTGGGAGACTTCGATGACATGGGGTTTCCGTAAGATTGGGGCAGCCTGCGTCGCAAAGCGAACCGCGGCGGGCAAAACAGTGGGCAAAAGAAGCGCGGATTATAACATTTTTGCTTTTTCAGGCTGCCTTTTTCGTTAGCCGTCGGGATGACGGGGCAGCCTGAAAACGCAGCCGCTTCGTGCCGCGCCAAACGGTTTTTTGCCATGCGGATGGGTTTTTCAGGCTGCCTCGCCCGCCGCATCCGTTATAATCGCGCCCATCTTGTTCCCCCCGCACGCCGCCATGCCCAATCCCCTGCCCCTGCCCGAAATCAAAAACATCATCTACGCGCTGGACATCGTCGGCGTCATCGCCTGCACCATCGCCGCCACCGTGCTGGCCAAACAGCTCAAATTGGATTTTTGGGGCGCGGTGCTGGTTTCGTTTCTCGGCAGCGTGGGCGGCGGCACTTTGCGCGATTTGCTGATTAACCGCCACCCCATTTTCTGGCTGCACGATTTGAATTACCTCTACACCATTTTGCTGCTAAGCATGGTGGTGCAAATGTTTTACGGCTTTTTTGCGCGGATTAACCATGTGATTCGCTGGTTTGACGCGCTGGGCTTGGCGGCGTTCACCATCATCGGCGTGGAAGCCGCACTCAGCCGCGGCATGACGGCAACCATCGCCATTTTGATGGGCGCGTTTACCGCCGTGATTGGCGGCGTGATGCGCGATATTGTGTGCCGCCAAATCCCGCTGGTGCTGCGCCAGGAAATTTACATCACCGCGTCGATTATCGGCAGCGGCTATTACCTGCTGATGCTGCAAACGGGCATGAACGCTTGGCTGCGCAGCCTGTCCACCATCGCGCTGATTTTTGCCGTTCGGATGCTGGCGGTGTATCGCGGCTGGAACCTGCCCGACATCACGCTGCCGTGGTGGCGCGAGCGCGATTAGGCAGCCTGAAAACATTGTTAGAGGCACGTTTTAGCTTCGCGGAAACCCGCTTCGCTCGTTTTCAGGCTGCCCTTCCCTTTTCCCCTCTCATCCAACCTTTTTTCAGGCTGCCCTAACCATGCTAGATTTCATCCTCCACATCGACCAACACCTCATCGCCCTTGCCGCGCAATACGGCATCTGGATTTACGCCATTTTGTTCATCATCGTGTTCTGCGAAACCGGCTTGGTGGTAACGCCGTTTTTGCCGGGCGACTCGCTGCTGTTTGCCGCCGGCGCTGTTGCCGCCGCCTCGGCTGGCGCGCTCAACGTGCACCTTATCGTTGCCGTGCTGCTTGCCGCCGCCGTTTTGGGCGACGCATCCAATTTTGAAATCGGCAAATATTTCGGCTCAAAACTCTTCGCCCGCCCCAACAGCAAAATCTTCAAGCCCGAATACCTCGCCAAAACCCACGCTTTTTACGAAAAATACGGCGGCAAAACCATCATCCTCGCCCGCTTCGTGCCCATCGTGCGCACCTTCGCCCCGTTTGTGGCGGGCATGGGCAAAATGCACTACGGGCATTTTTTGCGCTACAACATCGTGGGCGCAATCGCGTGGGTGGTGTCGCTCACCTATCTGGGCTATGCCTTCGGCAACGTGCCGTTTATCAAAAACAACTTTGGCGCGCTGGTAATCGGCATCGTGGTTTTTTCCGTCGTCCCCATGGCGATGGAATGGATGCGCGCCAAGCAAAACAAAAACAAGGCAGCCTGAAAACAAGCGAAGCGGGTTT
The DNA here is from genome assembly GCF_016623605.1 of Kingella bonacorsii. Classification (NCBI taxonomy): domain Bacteria; kingdom Pseudomonadati; phylum Pseudomonadota; class Betaproteobacteria; order Neisseriales; family Neisseriaceae; genus Kingella; species Kingella bonacorsii. The sequence continues at coordinate 80,895 of NZ_JAEHNZ010000002.1, forward strand.
CAGCGAAGCTAAAACGTGTCTCTAACAATGTTTTCAGGCTGCCTGCTCCGCGCAACACCGCCCGCCCACAAGGACACCCCATGCCCCAACTCTACCTCGCCTCCAACAGCCCACGCCGCCGCGAAATCCTGCAAAATCTCGGCTACACCATCCACAACATCGCCGCCGAAATCGACGAAACCCCGCGCCCCAACGAACCCGCGCACGACTATGTGCTGCGCCTTGCCGTCGCCAAAAACCGCGCCGCCCGCCAAGCCAACCCGCAAGCGCAGCAATTCCCCATTATCAGCGCCGACACCAGCGTGGTGCATCGCGGCGCCATTCTCGGCAAGCCCACCTCACCCGAACACGCCGCCGAAATGTTGCGCGGCTTATCGGGCGACACGCATCAAGTCTTAACCGCCGTATGCGTTTCCTTCGGCGCACACGAACACGCCGCCGTGCAGCAAAACACTGTGCAATTCTGCCCGCTCACCCCCGCGCAAATCGCCGCCTACATCGCCACAGGCGAGCCGCTAGACAAAGCAGGCGCATACGGCATCCAAGGCATCGGCGGCGTGTTTGTGCAGCATTTGGCGGGCAGCTTCACCGGCGTGATGGGCTTGCCCGTGTTTGAAACCATCGCCCTGTTGCAACGCTGCGGCGCGACTGTGCCACCGTTTCAGGCTGCCTCATGCGCCTAATTGCCATTTCAGGCTGCCTCAACTTCGCTTCCATCCTACCAACCAAGGAGTGCCCATGAAACTCAATCTGATTGCCCCCATCCTGCTCGCGCTCGCGCTCACCGCTTGCGATGTTCGCATGGGCAACAACACCGATTCTGCCCCAGCCGTTGTCACCAGCCAAAGCGATGTGTTGCAGCAAATCCAAATCGGCAGCACCACAGTTGAACAGTTGAAAAAACTTTATCCCGATGTCCTGCAAAGCGACAGCGGCTATTTAACCTATGGCAACCGCAGCATCACCGTTGAATCAGGCGACATCGCCGTCTATATGCGCGACATCAAAGGCAACGTGCCACAGCAAATGTTTATGTTTGATAACGACAGCAAAGTGTTGCAATCCATCTTATTCTTGCGCACCGACCTCAATTTTGACGCACTATTAGGCAGCCTGAAAACCGCAGGCTTCGCCCCCTACCCCGATTTAACCGCCGATGAATTTGCCATTTTGCAAATCGATCCCAGCCAAACCCCCGAAAGCCGCAAACAAGGCATGCAACAAGCAGGCATCCTGCTATTTAAAAAAGGCACACTGCTTGCGCTCGCCATCCCCGCCCAAGCCAACACAAGAAACAAAATCCCCGCCTTAATCATCATCAACCTCGCCTACGCCCCCGAACACCGCGCCAAATGGGAAAAACATCAATCCAGCGCATCGCCAGCGAAATAGTTTTCAGGCTGCCTCAACGCGGGCGCACTATGAGGCAGCCTGAAAACCATCCCCGCGCCTCTACGGCTTGCTTGCAAGCCGTGCTCTTGCATCCTATTGAATGGCGTGGAGCAATTAAAGCAGACTCATCATTCGCCACGGCTTCAAAACAGCTTTTCAGGCTGCCTCTGGCGTGCGCCAATCAACCAACCAACGGCTGAACCCACATCCCAAAGTTCAGTCGTTTTAGCATTTGAAAAAATATGAAAACACTCACCCGCCCTACTAGACAAACATAAACACTAAATTTATGATGCCGCCCGTTGCAAATCCTTGCAGCAATCAACCCATTTTTCCGCAAAGGACAAAATATGAACATCGCAAAAACTTTGAGCATTTTGGCTTTAACCGTTATCGCAGGCAGCGCAATCGCCGCCCCACGCGGTCCGATTAACGCGAAAACAATCACCAGCACACAAACCGTAAACTACACTTGCCAACAAGGTCGCGTTGCCGTGAAATACAACTTTAACGGCGCAGGCATTCCTGTTACTGCCGCCGCTAAATTGAACGGCGCAACCCGCGTGATGCAATACGATTTGAACAAATCCGACAACGTGGACACCATTTTCGGCGGTCGTGGCTACGGCATCAGCATGGAAATGCTCACCAGCAAAAACGCACGCAAAGCCAACATCGCCACCATCACTTCGCCCAACGATGAAATCTTGTTTAAAGATTGCGCCCCACGCTAATTTTCAGGCAGCCTGAAAATGCAAAACACGCCCGCAGAGCTTTGCGAGCGTGTTTTTTATTGCGCGATTATTTCACGATTATTTGACGATTTGCACAGGGCCGTGGTCATCGCAATGGTCGCCGTGTTGATGATGCAAACGACCGTTTACCAAGTAATCCACATGGTCGCCGTGTGGCACGGCTTCGTGTCCGCAGCCTGCACCGTGGCGGTGTTCGCCGCAAGTGTGCACGGGGTGGCAGCCGTCTGGGTTGGCATCGTTTACTTCCAAGCGGTGTTCATCATAATGCTCGGCGTGGGCGTGGTGCAGATGCCCATCGTGCAGGTAATCCACATGGTCGCCATGTTGGATGGCGGTGTGTCCGCAGTTTGCGCCGTGGGCGTGGGTGTGGTTTGCGTGTGTTTGACAATCGGTCATTTTTGTATGCTCCTGTATAGGGTTGTGGAAAATTTACTGCAGACGCATTGTAAACGTTTGGTGAAGTTAAATCAATAACTCTTTGAAATTCCATTGTTTTTATTCTGATATAGCGTAACGGATGATTAAGATTGGGCTGACGATGCGTTTCAGGCTGGAACCTTTGAAAACCTGCAATCAATGGAGCGTCGGCGGCTCGCTGACATCTTGGTAAACCAGCCATCCTCTGTTTAATCAACCATTTGGCGACGAGCCGTCGCCGTTCCATTTTTGGTTTTCAGGCTGCCTCAACCAAAACAAAGCAGGACGATTCAAACGAACCGTCCTGCCATTTTTTTGCTTGCTGTCTGTTGTAGCTGCCTTTGCCTTTTTTGTTGCGCTCTACCTTGTGGCGGAAGAGGTTGGATTTGACAAGGGCTTTTAAGGTGTTGTCTTGGATTGCGCCTTTGTTGATTTGAACTTTTCGGCTCATGGTTGGGTTTCCTTATAGGGTTGGTTAAGTGTGCGGTTGAGGCAGCCTGAAAACGGTAAAACAGGTTTTCAGGCTGCCTTTGTGGTGGTCAATATCTGAATAGAAGCGTGGCAAAGTCTCACGCCCTACATTGGATATTTACTTGCCTTTTTTGGCGGCTTTTTCATCAATCGCGGCGAAGCGGTTGGCGATGTGTTGGTGCAACAGCTCGCGTTTTTCCCAGAAGAATTTTTCAAATTTCGCCAGCGAGTAAATTTTTTGTACCATTTTTGGGAAGCCTGCGTGCAGGATGGCGGCGATTTCTTTGTTGGTTTCTTCATTGTCCATGCCTTCGCGCAAGCCGATGTTTTTGCTTTCCAGATAGGCGGTGAGCTGGTTTTTGGTGTAGGGGTTGATGTCAAATTGGTTAATCATGGTGCGTTTTCCTTGTGGGTTGGGATAAGGGGGATGATAGTTTGCAAGCAAGCGGTTTGCCAGTTTAGGGCAGCCTGAAATTGCTGTGTCGGGTTGGGCGAGATGGGTTTTCAGGCTGCCTAATCAAAGCGTTTGATGTATTTCAACTCGCCGCCCGACGAGAGCGTGCCCACGCGGGCGATGGCTTGGAACGCGCGGCTGAGTTGATACACCAGTTTAACGGTTTGGTTGGCTTGCCCCAGCCCGACTTCGTAGCCGAGGTAGAGGTCTTGCGTGAGCTGTTTGCCGAAGGTGAGCACTTGCTGGGCGGGGTTAAGTTCGCCGGTGTTGATGTTGCGGGTTTGCTGGGTGGTTAGCCCGAAGTCGTCCACAAAGCCCATTTTGTCGTTGAACTTGCCTGCCAGATAGGCGCTGACGGCGGTGGCGAGCGCGGCGTTGTCGCTGTCGCTGCCGGAGCTGGCGCGGTTGAGAATCAGCCATGAGAGCTTGTCTTTTTCGCTCATCGGTTCGTCGGCAACGAGGCTCACGCGCGGGCTTTCCAAGTTGCCGAGCACTTCCACGCCTGCGCCCACGGGGGAGGCGCGGCGTTCGGCACGGATGTTGAGGTTGGGCTTGGTGAGCGGCCCGACGAACGAGATGATGCCTTTTTTCACCACCAAGTCTTGCCCGTAAGCTTTGTATTGCCCGCGCGTGATGTGGATGCTGCCCACGGCTTGCACGTCGGCGGTGGTGTGGGAGCTGAGGTGGAGTTTGCCGCCGAGCGACACGCGCAAACCTTCGCCCACGAAGAACAGGCGGTCGTTGAGGTCAAATTCCAAATCCAGTTTGAGCGGCAGCGGGGGTGCAGGCGGGGGTTTGACTTCGCCCACGATAATCACGTCGTCATCGAGCGTGGGGGCGCTGCTTTCTTGGAAGCCGAAGCGTCCCATATCGGTTTTCAGGCTGCCGGTCAGCGTGATGCCGCTGCTGTTGTAGCTGATGTCGGTTGTGCCCGACAGGGTGAGGCGGCGGCTGGCTTGGTCTAGGATGGGGTATTGGGCGACGGTGATTTTGGCGTTCACATCGGGCGCGCTGTTCACATAGGCGGCATCGCCGGTCAGGCTGATTTTGCCGCCTTTGCGGTCGAATGTGAGCGAGTCGATGTGCCAGCGTTGTCCGTCTAAATGCGATTTCAGGCTGCCGTTGTCGAGAATGATGCCGACTTGGCGGTTGCGGTAGTACAGGTTGTCGCCGTTTACCGTGCCGCTGAGTTTGGGCGTAGCGACGGTGCCGGCGATTTGGGCGGTGGCAACGAGCGAGCCTTGGATGATGTGCCCCACGGGCATCACGCTTTTCAGGCTTTCCAAGTTGTCGTTGGTGAATTGGATTTTGCCGCTTACGGGGGCGGCGGTGATTTTGCCGCTGCCGAAGGCTTGCAGGATGTTGTAGTCGCCCGATGCTTTGCCGTAGCGGGTGTCGGCGGTGATGGTGTTGTGGATGCCGCGCCCGTCCAGCGTGGTTTTGAGCACGAAGTTTTGCAGATTAAGCGGCTGCTTGCGGGCGGTGGGCAGGATGATGTCGCCGCCTTGTTGGCGCAGGTTGAGGTAGCCGCGCGGGGTTTGGGTGTAGCTTAAATCCCAGTCGGCGGCGATGGTGAGATTGTGTTCAATCGGCGGGGTGTAGAAGTTGTGTAGCTGTTCTAGGCTGAGATTATTAGCGCGCCCTTTGGTTACTAGCCCTGCTTGTTTGCTCCATGTGAGTTGGTCTAAATTCAGGCTGCCGCCGAGGGCTTGCCAACTGGCTTTGCTTAATGCGACGTGTTCGGCGCTGGCTTCTAGCCGCATAGTGTTTTGCAGGCGCAAATTGAGCGCGCCTGCGATGTTGAGTTCGCTGATGTTGCCTTGCCATTGGGTTTGCTCGTTTAGCCCGCCGCTTGCGCTGGCGCGTAGGGTGAGCGGTTTGTTGTCTATTTTCAGGCTGCTTTGGGCTTTGAATTGGTGTTGGCGTTGCGTGCCGTTTAGGCTGGCGTTGATGTTGTCAATGGCGATGCCGCCTGCGCTGATGTGGTTGCCGTTGAGCGTGATGTTGAGCGGGGCGGTGGGGCTGGGGCTGGCTTGGAGTTTGAAATCTAGGTTTTGGATGCGCAGGGCTTCGCCTAAGGCAAAGCCGTGGGCTTGCCCGTTAAGGTTGGCATCCACTTGGGTGTAGCTGTTGGCGGTGGTTTTCAGGCTGCCTTTGGCGGTAAGCGCGCCTTGTAGCCCAAAGCCGAATAGGTTGAGATTGGGGGCGTTGATGTCTAGGGCGAGGCTGTCGCCTTGTTTGCCGTATGCGCCTTTGGTGTTGAGGTGGTTGTTGCCGAGGTGGATGGCGAGGTCGGCGCGGCTGATGTGGTTGTCTTGGTAGTCCACAACGCCGCTGCCTGATAGGTTTGCGCCCGATAGGGTGGATGGGGCGAAGTTGAGTTCGCTGTGGATTTGTTGCTTGGCGATTTCGCCTGTGGCTTGGATTTTGCCGCTGATGTTGCCTTGCGGGAAGCTGGGGTAGAGCGCGCTGGGGTTGAAGTTTTGGCTGGATGCTTGCAGGGCAAGTTTTTGGTTTTGGAAGAGTTCCAGCTTGCCTGCCAGTTTAACTTCGCCGCCGTTGTTGGCTTTGATGCTGCCGTTTTCTAGCAGCAAGGTGCGCTGGGCGTTTTTGGTGTCGGTTTGGATTTTCAGGCTGCCTGTGCTTTGGGCGCGGTCGGTGGCAAGCTGCCAGTTGATTTTGGGGGCGGCAAAGGTGCCTGTGGCGTTTAGGCTGCCGTTAAGCGTGGGGGCGAGGGCGGTGCTGAGGGCATCGCTGCTGGTGAGCTGGGCGATGGTGGCGGTGAGATTGAGGGTTTGGTCGCTGGTGCGGATGTCGCCTGCGATTTTCAGGCTGCCTTTTTGCAGCAGGTTGGCTTGGATGTGGTCTATTTTGATTGTGCCGTTGTCGTCAATATTGAAAATGCCGTTGATGAGTTTGACGGGGATGCCGTTGTTGTCGGCGGTTTTGGGCAGCTCGTTACGCAGGTTGAGCGCGCCGCGCAGCGTGGTTTTGGTGTCGTCCAAATCGGGCGTGATGCCGAGCGTGAAATACAGCGAGGCTTCGGGCAGGTTGGGCATAAAGGCTTTGGGGTTGATGCCTTGCCCGATGATGTTTACTTTGCCGATTAGGTCGTCAATGCGTTTGGCAAACGGGCGCAGTTGTGTGTTGGCGTGCAAGCCGATGCCGTTGCCTGCTAGGGCGGTGTTGATGCTGATGTTGTTCAGGCTGCCCGATAGGTTGAGCACGTTGCTGACGGCGATGCCGTCCAGTTCGCCGTCTGACACCAAATCGCCTGATAGGGCGAAGGGGGCGGCGGTGCTGGCGGCGAGTTCGCCTTGGGTGCTGGACCAATAGTTTTTCAGGCTGCCTATTTTGATGCGGTGTTCTTGGTGGTTGTAGATGTAGCTGACTTGGGCTTGGCGCAGGATTTCGGTGTGGTTTTTGCCTTGGGTGATGCTGTTGATGGTGAGGTTGTCTAACGCGATGCTGATGGGCAGGCTGATGCTGGTGGGCGCATCGGGGCGCGGGCTTTTGGGCTGCGGAGGTGTGGGTTTGGATTGGATGTGGATGTCGCCCGCGTTGATTTGGTTAATGTGCAGATGGCGTTGCCACAGCTCGCTCGGCTGCCATTGGAAATAGAGGCTGCTGATGTCTATATCGGCGCTGGGGGTGATGATGCGCAGCTCGTCGGCGTTGATGCCTTGCAACACGCTGCCTGTGAGGGTTTCGGAAGTGATGTGGATGTCGGCGAGCTTGGGCAGTTGATACACGGCAAAACGCAAGCCGCTGTTGGTGTTCAGCAGCCATGCCGCGCCGCCCGCGCTTGCACCAAGCAGAACGATAACCGCGCCCAAGGTGTATTTGAGCAGGCGGCGAGGTTTTTTGGTTTTTTTTGCGGATGGGGAAACGGCGGGGGTTGCTTGGGGTTGAGGGGATGATTGTTCGGTCATGATGTTTTGTTGTGAAGGGGGTTTTCAGGCTGCCTTGGGGGGCTGATGGTTTTCAGGCTGCCAATATTGAGTGAACAATAATGCGATGATTAGGCAGCCTGAAAAGGCTGCGGAGCTGTTTCAGGCTGCCTCATGCCTAAAACCGCGTGCCCAAGCTAATATGCCAGCGCAATTTTTTATCGCGATGCCCGTAGGCGATGTCAAACGAAAACGGGGCGGCGGGGCTGAACCAGCGCACGCCGATGCCGGTGCCGTGGTATAGGGTCATGTCTTTGAACCGGTGGGCAACGCTGCCCACATCGTGAAACGCGGCAAGGGCGAAGCTGCCTTTGATGGGGTATTGGTATTCGGCGCTGGCGACAAACATGGCGCGCTCAGGCAAGACCGCGCTGCTGGGCGGGATTTTTCTGCCGATGCTGTTGAGTTCGTAGCCGCGGATGGAGCTTGCGCCGCCCGAGCGGAACATCAATGATGAGGGCACGTTACCGTCTTCAAATTTTTGGTTGGTGTGCACATAGCCGATTTCGCCGCGCGCCACCCATGTGCCCAGTTTTTTGTCTTCGGGCGTGTAGTAATAGCCTGCGCTGCCGTGTACGCGAATCATGGGCGCGGATGAAAGCAGCGAGCCGAGTGTGGTGCCGATTTTGCCGCTTAAATAATAGCCATTGGCGGGACGCAACAGGCTTTCTAGCCGTTGGCGTTTCCATGCGGCGGTGAGCATGGTGGCGTAGCTGCGCCCAAAATTAACATTGCTATTGGGGATGCGGCTGTCTTCGGCGATGAACTCAATGCCCACGCGCGATTCAATGCCATCGCGGTCGCGCACGCGCCAGATGCCCGATGTGATGCCGCGTTTTTCCAAGTTTTGCGTGGTGCTGCGGCTGTAGGCAAGGTTGGCGGTGTTGAAATAGCCCGAGCCTTTGCGCGGCTGGCTGATGCCGATGCCCAGCTTGGTTTGATATTTGTCCATCTCCCATGCAAACGAGCCCACATAGCCGCGGTTGAAAATGTTGTAGTGTTCGTAGCCCAACTCGCCGCCCAAGCCGTATTCGGAATCAAAGCTGATGCCGGTTTCAAATTTTTGCCGTTTGGCTTCGGACACAGCAACTTTCACGGGCACGCGATCGCCCTGCAAATTATCAAAATCCGCCTGCACCGATGCGCCTGTGTAGTGGCTGTCGTTTTCCAATGCCTGTTGATAATCCAACAGCTTGTCTAAATCGTACACATCGCCTGTTTTAAACTGCGCCATGCCTGAAATCACGCTTTGCGGGTAGCGTTGGTTGCCTTTGATTTGAAATTCGCCGAAATAAATCGGCTTTTTGCTGTCCACGGTTACGGTTAAATCGGCTTTTTGCGTTTGCGGGTTCACGGCGGCTTGCGTGCCGGTGAACTGGGCGAGCGGGTATTTTTTGCGGGTTACGGCGGTGAGCACGGAGGTTTTGCTGCTGCTCCAATCTTCTTGGCGAAAGGGCGCGCCCACGGGCAGTTGCCAGTTGGAAAAGGCGTTTTTGTAGTAGCTGCCGAGCGTGTCGTCTTGCAGGATGTCGCCCAAAATGGCGACGTTTACGTTGTCAATCGTAGTGCGCTTGCCGGTGATGACTTTCACGCGGTAGCCCTCGCCTTCGGGCGTTACGCTGACTTCGCTGTTGAAATAGCCTTCGGTTTTTATCATGTTGCGCGCGTCGTTGGGCGCGTCTTCGGCGAGGTAGCCCAGTTGCTCGCGGTCCAATTCTTCTTTGCGTTGGTAGGCAATCAGCGGCAAATGCTGCGTGAGCATGACTTGGATTTCGGGGTTATCGGCTTCAATGATGATGGGGTATTTGGGGGTGAGTTCTTTTTCGTCTTCTTCGTTGGTTTGCTCGCTTTTGCTTTTGTCTTTGCGCGGGGAGATTTCGGATTTTTTTAGCGGCGGCGCAGGGGGTTGCTCTGCGCTTTCATTGCTGGCGGCAGTGGGCGCAGAAGCGGCTTCGCTGGAATTTTGCGTGGCGGCGAAAAGCGGGCTGCTGATGGATACGAGTAAACAAGAAAACAGGGCGGTGTGGCGAAAAATCATGGTGATGGGCGTTTTCAGGCTGCCTAATGGCGAGATGATGGAATACAGAAATGGGCGGCATTTTAGCATAATGCGGCGGGCGGCGTTTTCAGGCTGCCTTTGGGGGTGAGGCAGCCTGAAAACAGGTTTAACGTTTTACACGCTTTCAGAAAAATCCTGAGGCAGCCTGAAAACCATTTTAGCCCCAGCAAGCGCGTAACCTTTTTTCAGGCTGCCTCAATAATGCGGCGGCACTTCATCCGCCAAGCTATACGGCTGATTCCGCTCGTCATCGCTTTGCTGCTGGATTTTGTTGTACAGCAGCCGCAACTGTGCCTGCTGCAAATCCAGCGCATCTTGCATTTTGGCAACGGTGTCATTCAGGCTGCCTACCAGCTCATCTTGCAGCGCAAGGCGGATTTCCAGCTCAATGATGCGGTTTTCTAATTCGTTTTCATTCATCGGGTTAACTCGTTTCGTCATCCATCATCCCAATCAAAAGGCAGCCTGAAAACCATAAAACCCATTTTCAGGCTGCCTCTGTATCACAACATCAAGGCTTACAACACCACCGCCGCAATCCACCCCGCAATAAACAACGGAATGTTGTAATGAATAAACGTAGGAATCACGCTATCGCGCATGTGGTCGTGCTGACCGTCCACATTCAAACCCATGGTTGGGCCCAATGTAGAATCCGAAGCGGGCGAACCCGCATCGCCCAACGCGCCTGCCGTACCAATAATCGCCACCGTCGCCATCGGCGAAAAACCCAAGCTCACACACAGCGGCACATAAATCGCCGTGATAATCGGCAGCGTGGAAAACGAGCTGCCAATCCCCATCGTAATCAACAATCCCACCATCAGCATCGCAAACGCCGCCATCGTTTTATTGCCGGCAAACATCGTCGCGCTCGCCTGCACCAAAGGCTCAATCTGCCCCGTCGCCTTCATCACCTCGGCAAAGCCCTGCGCCGCAATCATGATAAACCCCACCATCGCCATCATCTGCATCCCGCGGTTAAACACCGAATCCGCTTCCGAGCGGCGCACAACCCCCAGCATCATAAACACCGCAAAGCCCAGCAGCGCGCCCAGCATCAGCGCATCCTTGTAAACCAACTGAATCGCAAAGCACACCAAAATCGCCACCGCCGCCACCGCGCTGCGATAAGACGACACCACAGGCTGCCCCGCCGCCTCGCTTGCCGCGTCCACATCCACCTGCTGGTTCTGATACACGCGCGGCTTGCGGTAATGCACAAACGCCAGCAGCAAGCCCGCCACCATGCCCAGCGCGGGAATCGCCATCGCCTCCATCACATGGATATGCTGCACGCTCATCCCCGCCTTCTCAATATTGCCCAGCAAAATCTTGTTCAAAAAAATCGCGCCGAAACCATAAGGCAGAAACATATAAGTCGTAACCAAGCCAAACGTCATCACACACGCCAGCAAACGGCGGTCAATGTATAACCGATTGAAAACCAACAACAAAGGCGGCACAATCATCGGAATAAACGCGATATGAATCGGCACCACATTCTGGCTCATCACCCCCATTGCCAGCAGCGCCAACAGCAAGCCCCATTTCACCCCGTTGATGCCCGAGGGAATCGTATCCTGCGTTTGGTTGGTGGAAATGCGCCGAATCATCGCCCCCGCCATCTGCTGCGGCAGCCCGGAATGCGTAATCGCCATCGCAAACGCCCCCAGCATCGCATAAGAGAGCGCAATCGTCGCCCCGTTTGCCAAACCGTCCTGAAAATGCGACATCACCCCCTTGGTAACCACATTGCCCGCCGCATCGCTCACGTCCGACAACGGCAAACCCGCCGCCAGCCCCGCCGCAAACGCCCCAATCACCAAACTCAACACCACATGAATCCGCGACACCGACAACACCAGCATCACCAAAACACCAATAATGACCGCATTCATTGCACAACAACTCCCGCCGCCCAGCAACAGGCAGCCTGAAAACAAAAAAACGCATCATACCTTAACATCCCTTAACATAACAAATCAAAAATCCCCGCCAGCCTACTCTTTACACACTTTCAGGCTACCCTGCCCCACCTTGCCAACAGAATTTCATTAAAAATCAACCCACCCCCAGCGCAAACGCAAAATTTCATTTGACGAAAAAACCCAAGCCCAGTATAGTGCGCGGCTTCCACACGGCGAATTAGCTCAGTCGGTTAGAGCAGAGGAATCATAATCCTTGTGTCCGGGGTTCGAGTCCCTGATTCGCCACCAAATCACATAAGTTGGAATCATCCATTCCAACTTATTTTAATAATCGGGGGTATAGCTCAGTTGGTAGAGCGCTTGCATGGCATGCAAGAGGTCAGCGGTTCGATCCCGCTTACCTCCACCACAAAACAGAAATCCCAGTCGCAACGACTGGGATTTTTTTGTTTGCGAGATATTGTGTTTTATTTGCCCGAGGCAGCCTGAAATCTTTATGCAGCGTCGCAACCGATGGCGCGGCAAATTAAACAAGGCTGCGCTAATCAGCAAAATGTCGGCGAGCCGCCGACGCTCCATCGCAGCACAGTAATCAACCTAAGCAAAATAAAACATCGCCTTCGCCAGAAACACAATCAGCAGCATTTGGGTAAACACCGCCGCATGGATGTATTTTGACCAGCCCACCGTCAGCGTGTGGGTTTTCATTTTGTAAACAGCGATAACAAAATGGGCGAGAATGCCGCACGCGAGCAGAATTTTCAGCGAAAGCATGGTGGCAAAGCCGCCCGAAAACGGATGGCGCAACACGGCGGCGTAGCGGTGCAGCATGGTCAGCCCCGACAAAAACACGCCGCTCACCACCCACGGCATCACGCGTACGGCGCGGTATGACAGCGCGCGCTCCACTTCGCGGCGGGCTTCGCGCGAAACGCGTTTGCTGTGCATCACGCTGAGCACCAGCGCTTCAAAAAACACGCCGCCCACAAAAGTGATGGCGCAATAAAGATGGATGATGTGGGCATAGGGATAAAGGGCAGACATAAGATTCCTTTGCGGCAGCCTGAAAACGGGGCAACAGACCTTTCAGGCTGCCTGATGACGGGTTGCATGCGTTATCGGGTTTTCAACCTTGCGCGCTGCGCTGCGGTATACCTCTTTGGCTTTGCATAAGTTCGCATGGCTAAATCAAAGATTTAGATACTCACTGATACCCAAATCAAAGATTTGGACAAAGGGGCAAGGCTGCCTTTTGTTCGTCAAGCAGCCTGAAAACCATCACACCGCTTCTTTTTCCGGCGCCGCTTTCGCCGCGTTCATTTCCAACACCACTTTCTGCGCCTCGTTATCCCAATCAATCGCCACGCTGCCGCCGTTTGCCAGCTTGCCGAATAACAATTCATCGGCAAGGGCTTGGCGGATTTCGCTTTGAATCAGGCGTTGCATCGGGCGCGCGCCCATTTGCGGGTCAAAGCCTTTGGCGGCAAGGTGTTCGCGCAACGCGCTGCCAAAGCTGGCGGAAACGTTTTTCGCGGCAAGCTGTTCGCCCAGTTGGGCAAGGAATTTATCCGCCACGCGCAGGATGATTTCGGGCGTAAGCGGCGCGAAAGGCACAACAGCATCCAAGCGATTGCGAAACTCGGGCGTAAAGGTTTTTTTGATGGCTTCCATTTCGTCGCCGCGCTCGTGTTTGCCCGTAAAGCCAAAATTGGCGCGGTTGAGATTTTGCGCGCCCGCGTTGGTGGTCATGATGATGATTACGTTGCGAAAATCGGCGCTTTTGCCCGTGTTATCGGTGAGCCTGCCCGCGTCCATCACTTGCAAGAAAACGTTGTAAATATCGGGGTGGGCTTTTTCCATTTCGTCCAGCAGCAACACGCAATGCGGATGCTTGTTGATGGCTTCGGTGAGCAAGCCGCCTTGGTCAAAGCCCACATAGCCGGGGGGCGCACCGATAAATCGGGTTACAGCAAACGGCTCGGAATATTCCGACATATCAAAGCGTTGCAGCGTGATGCCCAGCGCATTGGCAAGCTGGCGCGCCACTTCGGTTTTGCCTACGCCTGTGCTGCCTGAAAACAAAAAGCTGCCAATCGGTTTTTCAGGCTGCCCCAAGCCTGAGCGGGCGAGCTTGATGGCGGTGGTAATCAAATCAATCGCTTCGTCTTGCCCAAACACTTTGGCTTTGAGCGTGTCGGCAAGATGGCGCAACACGGTTTTATCGTCGTGCGACACGGTGGTTTCGGGAATGCGGGCGATTTTGGCGATGATGCGTTCAATCTCGTTTTTGCCGATTTCCTCTTGGCGGTTTTCAGGCTGCGCGATGCGTTGGGCTGCGCCTGCTTCGTCAATAATATCAATCGCTTTATCGGGCAAGAATCGCTCGTTGATGTATTTTGCCGACAGCTCTGCGGCAGCCTGAAAAGCATCGTCGGTGTAATGCACGTTGTGGTGCGCTTCAAACATCGGCTTTAAGCCCTGCAAAATTTGCACCGTTTCGGACACACTCGGCTCGCTGATGTCAATTTTTTGGAAACGGCGGTTTAAGGCGTGGTCTTTGGCGAAAATGGTGCGGTATTCGTCATACGTTGTCGCGCCGATGCAGCGCAGCTGCCCTTTTGCCAACGCAGGTTTGAGCAAGTTTGACGCATCCATCACGCTGCCTTGCGTGCTGCCCGCGCCTATCATGGTGTGGATTTCATCAATAAACAACAGCGCATTGGGCACCGCCGCCAGCGCTTTTAACACCGCTTTCACCCGTGCTTCAAAATCGCCGCGATATTTCGCCCCTGCCAGCAGCGCGCCCATATCCAGCGAATACACTTGCGCCTTCGCCAACACTTCGGGCACTTGGTTCCGCTCAATCAAATACGCCAAGCCTTCCGCCAGCGCGGTTTTGCCCACGCCCGCCTCGCCCACCAGCAAGGGATTGTTTTTGCGGCGGCGGCACAACACTTGCAACATCCGTTCCATTTCCGCCTCGCGCCCGATGAGTGGGTCAATGCGCTCGGCCTGCACTTCAGCGTTCAGGTGGACGGTGTAGGCTTCCAGCGGATTATCGGCAAGATTGTTGTCGTCATCATCCTGCGAACGTGATGGCGCACCCGCATTCAGGCTGCCTGAACAATGCGAGAAATAGCGCAGCAAATCAATGCGTTTAACCGAATGCAGTTGCAAGAAATACGCCGCAGGGCTGTCGTCTTCATCCAGCAGCGCAATCAACACATCTTCGGGCAACACCTTATCCTGCGACGAATGCTGCACATGAATCATCGCCCGCTGAATCACGCGCTGAAAGCCCACCGTGGGCTGCGGCTCGTGCGTGGCTTGGTCGGCGGGGTAAACAGGCGTGTTTTCATCAATGCTTTCTTGCAGTTGCACCACCAACAGCGCGGTTTCCACGCCGCAATGCTGCAACGCCGCGTTCACATCGGTTGAGCCTTGCACAATCGCCAACAGCAAATGCTCCAAGCCCACCAATTCATGCCGCGCATTTTTGGCGTGAGTGTATAAATCTTGCAAAATCAGTTCAAGTTCTTTTGAAATCATAGAGATACTTCCTCAATCGTACACATCAGCGGATGCCCTGCCTCATCGGCAAGCTGCATCACTTGCTGCTGCTTGGTTTCGGCAATATCGCGCGTATAAACGCCGCACAAGCCTTTGCCATTATGGTGCACTTCAAACATGATGCTCACAGCGCGGCTTTCAGGCAGCCTGAAAACATCTTGCAGCACATCCACCACAAAATCCATCGGCGTGTAATGGTCGTTTAACAGAAAAACGCCGTATTTTTTCGGCGGCGCAAGTCGGGTTTTTTGCGATTGGTGTGTGGTTTGCGATAGGCTCATAGGAATTTTCTGTTGTATTTTTTGTTATTTTAATGAAAAAGTTTGCCTTTGCCTAAACAAAACTTGACGATATCCGTTAAAGTGAGTAAAACGTCAAACAGCATTTGGTGTGCGTTCAGAACCGTTCTCTGCAAAGAATTGCTTTTAAACTTGCTCCAACTGCTTTTTGTTTAATATTTTTAGTAAGAGAGTAGCATTTTATGGCAACTGGTACAGTTAAATGGTTTAACGACGCTAAAGGCTTTGGTTTCATCACTCCTGACGAAGGCGGCGAAGATTTGTTCGCACACTTCTCGGCAATCAACATGGAAGGCTTTAAAACATTGAAAGAAGGTCAAAAAGTTTCTTTTGATGTAACCACCGGCCCCAAAGGCAAACAAGCCGCCAATATCCAAGGCGCGTAATCGCGTTTGACCAGATTAACCAAATCGCACAAAGCGGATAACTCGGATTGGGTTGTCTGCTTTTTTGTTTGGGTGCCGGTTTCAGGCTGCCTATGCGTTTGCACAACGGGGTTAGGCAGCCTGAAAACGTGCTTTGCCGATTTAAGCTATAATTCTATTTTTCAACGGTATTTTGATTCGCATGACTGTTAAACGTTTTTTGATTGTGCCGGCGGTTTTTCTGCTGCTGGCAATCGGGTATGCCGCTTTGCTGTTTGCGCCGAAAAATAACGGCATGCCTTACCGCTTGGTGGTGGAAAAGGGGCAAGGCATAGCGGCGGTGGGGCGCAAATTGGCGGCGGAAGATAAGATTTACAGCCGCTATGTGTTGGTGTCGGCGGCATACGCGCTGGGCGTGCACGACAAGCTCACCAGCGGCAGCTACCGTTTTGCCGGGCGGGTGTCCAGTTGGCAAATTTTGCAGCATCTGCGCCAAAACAATCCCGATTTGGTTTCGGTGCAGATTGTGGAAGGGATGCGGTTTAGCCAGATGCGCCGCATCGTTAATCAAACGGCGAATATCCGGCACGACACGCGCGCGTTAAGCGATGAGACGTTGCTGCGGAAAATCGACCCCGATGCTGTGTCTGCCAACCCCGAGGGCTTGTTTTTCCCCGACAGCTACGAGATTGCGGCGGACAGCAGCGACATTCAGATTTTTCAGGCTGCCTACAAGGCGATGCAGCGCGAGTTGAACAAGGCTTGGGAGGACAAACAGGCGGGTTTGCCGTATCAAAAGCCGTATGATTTGTTGATTATGGCGAGCTTGGTGGAAAAGGAAACGGCGCATGAAGACGACAGGAGCGATGTGGCGGCGGTGTTCCGCAACCGCTTAGCGAAGGGCATGCGTTTGCAAACCGACCCCGCGGTGATTTACGGCATGGGCGCGGCGTATCAGGGCAAAATTCGCAAGGCGGATTTGCAGCGCGACACGCCGTATAACACCTACACGCGCACCGGTTTGCCGCCCACGCCGATTGCGCTGCCCGGCCGCGCGGCGTTGCAAGCGGCGGCCAACCCTGCCGATAGCGATTATCTGTATTTCGTTTCGCGCATGGACGACACGGGGCGCAGCCAGTTTAGCCGCACGCTGGATGAGCATAACACGGCGGTGCGCAAGTATATTTTGAAGAAGAAATAAGCGTTTCAGGCTGCCCTATTGCCAGCGGCAGCCTGAAAGGTTTGTGCTAAAATCGCGCGTTTTTCACACACCACTTTAAGGATTAAATATGTTGTTTCCAGAACAAGTTAAAGAGCTGATTGCCCAAGTTACCCCTTGCGAATTGATTGAAGTGGAAGGCGATGGGCATCATTTTTTTGCCAAGATTGTATCGGCTTCGTTTGAAGGCAAAGCGCGGTTGGCGCGCCATCGTTTGATTAAAGATGGCTTGGCAGAAAAGCTGGCGAGCAATGAATTGCACGCGCTGTCTATCACCGTTGCGGCAACGCCTGCCGAATGGGCGGCAAAGCAAGCATAAAACCAAACTAATCAAGGCAGCCTGAAAACAAGTTCAGATGCACGTTTTAGCTTCGCTGAAACTTGCTTCGCTCGTTTTCAGGCTGCCTTTTTGTTGATTGGTTTAACGCGCTGGCTCGTTATTGTTTGCGCGCAAATCAATCAATTCTGTGCCTGCCAGCCAGTCGTACAAAAATTGTTTACGTGGATTAAACAAGGCAAACCCCCACGGCAATATCCACCAAAACAGCGCGGCGATGGTGGCGTTTTTGCCATGCCAACCCAAATGCTGCAAGGCGGCGTATGCCAGCAAGGGGATAAACACCAGCAGCACGCACGCCCACGCAAAGCGCAGAAACAACTGCCGTTTGCTGGGGCGGCTGCCCGCAAGGTTAATCAGCCCGATTTGCCACACGCGCATCGGCAGCGTTTGCCCTTCGCGCTGCCAGTTCAGGCGGAAGTATTGCCACCACGCCAGCACAAACACGAGGCTGGTGAGCAGCGGGATGGCGGGCGCGAGCGTGGGCACGCTGCGTGTGATGGCGGTGTTGATGATGCCCGCCGCGATGCCTGCGAGTATGGTTACCGAGCCAATCAGCAGGCTTTCATACAGCAAGGCGGCGAAGCGGCGTTTGAGCGGGGCGATGGGGCGCATGGGGTGTCCTGTGTGTGGGGTTGAGGCAGCCTGAAAATGGGTTGAGCGAGGATGAAGCATGGATGATTACACCCTACCCTTTTTCAGGCTGCCTTGTGTGGTTAGGCAGCCTGAAACCTTTGCAAAATCTGCAACCGATGGAGCGCTGGCGGCTCGCCGACATATTTTCAATCAATAAAATCATGTTGAATCACATTTGGCGACGAGCCGTCGCTACTCCATTTTAGGTTTCAGGCTGCCTTATGGGGTTGGATTAGGCAGCCTGAAACTGATTTTCGGCGCAAGCAAAATGCTGTTGCACGGCGGCAAGGGCGGCGGCTTGATAACCGCTGGCAAACGGGTCTAACACGGTGTCGGCGGGAATTTTGCGCAGCCAAGTGAGCTGGCGTTTGGCGAGCTGGCGCGTGGCGGCTTGCCCTTGTTCAACAAATTGGGCGAAGCGGGTTGCGCCATCCAAATGCTGCCACGCTTGGCGGTAGCCCACGCAGCGCATGGATGGCATATCGGGGTGCAGCGCGGGGTAGCGTTGCCGCAGTTGGCGCACTTCGTCTAAAAAACCGTGTTCTATCATTTGGTTAAAGCGTTGGTTGATTTGCGCGTGCAGCAGGCTGCGGTCGCTGGGAATCAGCGCGAGCGTGTGCAGATTGAGCGGCGCGGCGGCGGTGGCATGGGCGGCAAGATGTTGGCTCATGGGCTTGCCTGTGAGCTGGTAGATTTCTAGGGCGCGTTCAATGCGCTGGCTGTCGTTGGGTTTCAGGCGGGCGGCGGTTTCGGGGTCTAGCCGTTGCAATTCGTTGTATAAAAAGGCTAATCCCTGCGTGGCTTTGGTCGCTTGCAGTTGGGCGCGGAGGGCGGGGCTGGCTTCGGGCAGCGCGTTTAAGCCTTGCGTGAGCGCGTGGTAATACATCATGGTGCCGCCCACAATCAGCGGTAGGCGTTGGCGGGCGTGGATTTCGCCCACCAAGCGCGTGCAGTCGCGTACAAAATCCGCCGCGCTGTAGGCTTCAACGGGGCTGATGATGTCAATCAAATGATGCGGCACGGCGGCGAGCTCGGCTTCGATGGGCTTGGCGGTGCCGATGTTCATGTCGCGGTACACAAGTGCGCTGTCTAGGCTGATGATTTCGCAGGGAAAGTGTTGCGCGATGGCAAGCGCAAGGGCGGTTTTGCCGCTGGCGGTTGCGCCGAGGATGGCGAAGGCTTTGGGCTGGGGCATGGCGGTTGGGGTAAACAAAAGTGGGCGGATTATACGGGCTTTCAGGCTGCCTTTGGGGAATGGATGGGCAGCCTGAAAACAGCGCACGCAGCATGGCGCAGCAATCTCATCTGCGGCGTGTTGCGTTGCGCCGCCCCGCTCGTGCTAACAATTTTTGCTTACACATCAGCAGCCTGAAACAATGTAATACCGTAACACAAAATCCGTGTATAATCGCGGGCGTTTTTTTCTTAACCCCTGTTTACACAATATTCACAAGGAGAAATATCATGCGCCAACGCGCAATTAAATCAACCGTTTTGGCTGTTGCTTTAACATTTTCAGGCTGCCTTTGGGCAGAAGCGTTGCCTGTGGTAACCAGTTTTAGCGTGTTGGGCGATGTTGCCCAGCAAATTGGCGGCGAGCGGGTAACCGTAACCAGCTTGGTGGGCGCAGACCAAGACGCGCACGCCTATCAGCTCACCGGCGGCGATGTGAAAAAAATTGCGGCGGCAAAATTGGTGCTGCTCAACGGCTTGGGCTTGGAAAGTGGCGAAGTGCTGCGCGCGGTGAAACAAAGCCGCGTGCCGTATGCGGAAGCCACGCAAGGCATCACGCCGCTCAAAGCGGAGGAGGAACACGCGCATCATCACGACCACGACCATGATGACCACGACCACGCAGGGCATCATCATCACGACCACGGCGAGTTTGACCCCCATGTGTGGAACGACCCTGTGTTGATGCAAAAATACGCCGAAAACGTTACCAAAGCCTTGATTAAAGCCGACCCCGCAGGCGCAAATTATTACCAAGCGCGGTTTAAAGGCTATTCGGCGGAATTGGTGAAACTGGACGGCTATGCGCGCGAGCAGTTCAACGCCATCCCGCGCGACAAACGCAAAGTGCTCACAGGGCATGACGCGTTTAACTACATGGCAAAACGCTACGGCATCACCTTTCTTGCGCCGCAAGGCGTGAGCACCGAGGGCGAGGCTTCGGCAAAAACCGTTGCCGCGATTATTCGCCAGATTAAACAGCAGGGCGTGAAAGCGGTGTTCACCGAAAACATTAAAGACGGGCGCATGGTGCAACGCATCGCGCAGGAAACAGGGGCGAAAGTGGGCGGCGTGCTGTATTCCGATGCGCTTTCCAAAGGCGCGCCTGCGAAAACCTATGCCGATATGTTCCGCTACAACGTGAAAACCATGGCAGGGGCGATGAAATAGTTTGCCCAGCGTGCCAACCCGTTTTTCAGGCTGCCTTGTATGATGAATCTGCAAACAAAGAGAACGGTTTAATCCCGCCGTCTGACGGTTAAACCGATAGAGAGAATAAAGGCAGCCTGAAAAAACCAAACCTGTATCACCCATGGGGATACAGGTTTTTTTATCGGCTTAGTCTGTTTTCAGGCTGCCGCAAACTGCAATATCTCGGGCAAAAAGCATTCCAGCAAATCCAGCCGATTGCCGTGGTAATCAAACGTGGAACGCCGCGCCAGCAAAAAAGGCTCGGCGCTGGCAAACTGCAAGGGGCTGCGCGTGAGCGGCAGGCAGCCTGAAAACAGCATCTGCCCCAGCGGCGTGGTGCCGCAATCGAGCCATTTGCGCCACGGCGAATCCGGCGCGCACACGCTTTGCGCCTGCACCACCGCCACGCCGTCCAGCAGCAGCGTAACGCGGCGGGCGAACTGCGGTTGCGGCAGCCTGAAAATGCCTTCGCCGCCCTGCGTTTCGCCCAGCGCGTCCAGCCGCACGGCAAAATCGCCCCGTTGCGACAGCGCTGCGGTGAGCGATTGCGCCGTTGCCAAGCGGCTGTCAACAGGGCTGTCGGGTAAATCGGTGTGCCACATTATCATGCGCGTTACTCGGCTGCGGGCGCGGCGGTATTATCAGGCGCAGGCAGCCTTAAAAAGGTGTCGCGGTAATATTTCAGCTCGTCTATGCTTTCCAAAATATCGTCCAACGCCTTGTGCGAACCCTTTTTCACCACGCCTTTATACACGGCGGGATGCCAGCGCCGCGCCAATTCTTTCAGCGTGGACACATCCAAATTGCGATAGTGGAAAAACGCTTCCAAGCGCGGCATGTATTTCACCATAAAGCGGCGGTCTTGGTGGATGGTGTTGCCACACATCGGCGAGGCTTTGGCAGGCAGCCATTCGCTCATAAAATCCAACAGCTTTTGCTCCACCTCCGCTTCGCTATATGGCGAAGCTTTCACCCGCGCGGTTAAACCCGTGCGAGCGTGCGTGGTGGTGCACCATTCGTCCATGTTGTCCATAATTTCATCGCTTTGATGGATGGCAAACACTTCCGATTGCGCCAACACGTTCAAATCCTTATCCGTGATAATCATCGCCACTTCGATGATTTTGTCTGTTTCGGGGTTCAGCCCCGTCATTTCCATATCCAGCCAGCAAAGATTGTTTTGGTCTTTCATGGTTGATTCTTTCCGCTACAAAAAACGCGCTATTATACGCCATTACGTTTTCAGGCTGCCTATCATGCCCCACCGCCTATCCCATTGGTTCAAAGAATGGTTCAACCCCTATAAACGCTATCAACACCAACGCGCCATGCACGCCATCCGCCTTGCGCTTGCCGTCGTGTCCACCATTCTCATCGCCTATCTGGGCAACATCGAACACGGCGAATGGATTGCCATGACCGTGTTCGTGCTGCTGGGCAGCGTGCCCTACCAAGGCGCAATCAACAGCAAAGCGTATGAACGCATCATCGGCACGCTACTGGGCATGGCCATCGGCATCGCGCTGATTTGGCTGAACCACCACCTGCTGCACAACAGCCCGCTCTACTTCATCGCCATCGCCGTTATCAGCGCCGTCAGCGGCTGGCACACACTCGGCAACTACGGCTATGCTGCCATGCTCGCGGGGCTCACCATGGCGATGCTGCTGGGCAACGTGAGCGACAACTGGCTGCACGCCGGCATCATCCGCGCCGTCAACGTGATAATTGGCGTGTTCATCGTGCTTGTCGCCTCCGCGCTCATCCCCATCAAATCCATGCTCACATGGCGGTTCCTGCTGTCCGACAACCTCGCCACCTGCGCCCACCAATTCTCGCTGATTACCGTCCACAAAGCCCTGCCGCAAGAAACCCAAAACGCCCTGTGGCTGGAACAACGCAGCCTGAACGCACGGCTGGTAAAATCGCGCAGCCTGCTCGCTCCCACCGCCCACGAAAGCAAAATCAACCTCGCCCTGCTCGACAGCATCCAGCAAAGCCAGCGCAACATCGTCAGCAGCATCAACCTGATGCTCGCCACCGTGCCCAAGCTGCCCAAAGCGCGGCTCAGCATCGAAGACGAACAGCTGCTCAGCCGCCACTTCGCCACCCTGCAACACGACCTGCACCGCGCCTCCAAGCTGCTCAAAGGCGAATGGCGGCACCCCATCGCCATCTGTTTCCCCGAAGAAGCGCAAGTCCGCACCATCGCCGCCAAGCTGCCGTTTGAAACCCAAGGCTTCGTGTGGACCAGCCTCAATATCCGCAGCGAACTCGCCAACCTGCTCGCCCTGCTGCAATCGCAGCGCGACAAATGGCTCACAGCGGCGGAGAAAGCGAAATTGGGGGTGGAGTCATAACCCAATGCGTTTTCAGGCTACCATTAGCAGTTTACAAAATTTTAAACTACTTTAAAATCCGCAACTTTCCCTCCCCCGAAAGCCCCAAAAAATGTCCGCCCAAACCGAACTCATCGCCAAACTCGGCGAAATCTTCCAAACCGACCGCGCCGATTTAGACTTCGGCATTTACAAAATCCTCGGCAGCCGCGCCAAAGAGATCAACGGCTATTTAAGCCAAACCCTGCCCGCGCAGATCAAATCCGCATTACAAAACAACGAAGAACACGAAAACCGCGTGTACAACCACCTGCTCGCCTTTTTCTCCCGCTATTACGACGCAGGCGACTTTATCAGCCAGCGGCGCTACGGCGGCAAAGACCGCTACGCCATCCCCTACAACGGCGAAGAAGTGATGCTCCACTGGGCAAACAAAGACCAGTATTACACCAAATCCGGCGAAAACTTCAGCAACTACCGCTTTACCCTTTCAGACGGCAAAAGCGTGCAATTCAAATTGGTACAAGCCGACACCGCCAAAGACAACCAAAAAGACAACGAGCAAGCCCGCTTGTTTGTGCTGGCCTCGCCCAAAGCCCTAGCCGCCGCAGCGGCGCGCGAGCAAGCCTACGAAGACGACGAACCCGTAGGGTGTGTGGCTGAAAGACACGCACCATCACCCATTACCGTTTCAGACGACCTTCTCACCCTCTCGTTTGAATACAAACCCATGCCCAAAGGCGCGAAACAGGCGGAACACACCCAAGCCGCGATAGAAGCCGTCGCCGCCCACCCCGCCGTGCAGCAAAGCTGGGCAGAGCTGTTTGAACGCGCCCCCACCGACAAACAGCCCAACCGCACCGTATTAGAAAAACACCTCGCCCGCTACACCGCCAAAAACAGCGCCGACTACTTTATCCACAAAGACCTCGGCGGCTTCCTGCGCCGCGAGCTGGATTTTTACATCAAAAACGAAATGCTCAATTTAGACGATGCCGAGCAAAGCGAAGCCGCCCTTTCAGGCAGCCTGAAACTCATCCGCATCTTCCGCGCCGTGGCACACGACATCACCGCCTTTCTCGCCCAACTGGAAAACTTCCAAAAGAAACTGTGGCTGAAAAAGAAATTTGTGGTCGGCTGCCATTGGCTGATTACCCTCGGGCAGATTCCGCAAAACTTCCACGCCGAAATCCTTGCCAACCCGCGCCAGCTTGAAGCGTGGAAAAACTTGTTTGTCTTCAAAGAGTTACCCCCCCCCCCCGCGATTTAATTTCATTCGTTGAATCAAACCCTTATCTCGTGGTGGACACCTCCCTGTTCGCCCCCGAATTTCAAACGCGGCTCGTTTCCGCCCTTTCAGACGACCATCCGCTCGACGATTTCACCGACGGCACCATTATCCACGCCGACAATTTCCAAGCACTCAATCTGTTGCAGGCACGCTATCGCGGACAAGTGAAATGTATTTATATTGACCCGCCGTATAACACAGGCGATGACGGGTTTATTTATAAAGACAATTACCAGCATTCGTCTTGGCTTACTTTAATGAATGACCGTGTTAAATCAGCATATCCATTAATGTCCCAAAATGCAGCTTTCTTCTGTCAAATAAGCGATTTAGAAAATACCAATCTCAATAAACTAATGCTCTCGGTTTTTGGAGAAGATAATCATAGAGAAACCATCTCTGTTGTTACATCAACTAAAAGCGGAGTCAATGCAATTAATGTTAAGCGTGGAGAACGTTTATTTAAGATTAAAGAATATGTCCACTTCTACTCAAAACACCCAAGTTTTAGATTTAATCCGTTTTATACCCCCGACAAATACAATCCAAACTATTGTTGGGAAATTTATCAGCATCAAAACGGGGAGTGGCATGTTTCTAATTTAAAGAAAGATAAAAAACTAACTGATGAAGAACTAGAAAAATATGCACTAAAAAATTCACAACATATTTATTCCATTGAAAAAAATAATAATAAGGCTGGTGAAAGCATGAAAGCCATGCTAGAAAAAAGCAAAACCAGTGGAAAAGTAGAAGTTTTTACAGACCAGTTCGGAGTAACAAAACTAATTTACGATGGAGGCGTTTGTGTTGAATTGCATGAACGTGTGATTCAGGAAAATAAGAAAAATTATTTTGGCGTATTAGGTTCTGATATTTGGGACGACATTGGTCAAGCCAGCAAATCAGAAGGTGGTGTAGATTTCAAAAACGGTAAAAAGCCCGAAAAACTGTTGAAACGAATTATTGAAATGTCAACGCAACCTAATGATGTGGTTTTGGATTATTTTTCTGGAAGTGGTACAACCATTTGCGTAGCACAAAAACTTGGTCGCAAGTGGATCGGTATAGAACAAGGCGAATATTTTAACGATACTTTATTAATTCGCGTTCAAAAAACTTTGTTTGGCGAGCAATCTGGTATTTCTAAAACTGTTGATTATAAGGGCGGTGGCTGCGTAAAAGTATTGAAGCTGGAAAGCTACGAAGACACGCTCAACAATCTGCTGCTGCGCCGCCCCGCCGACCTGTTCGCGCCAAGGCAGCCTGAAAACATGGCGCGCGATTATCTGCTGCACTATATGCTGGACGTGGAAAGCCGTGGCTCGCTGCTCAATACCGATGCGTTCAGACGGCCTTTTAGCTACCAAATGGACATCGCCGCCGATTCCGCTGGCGCAAGCGTGCGCACGCCTGTTGATTTGGTGGAAACATTTAACTATCTCTTGGGCTTAACCGTGGAAGCGGTGGACGACAAACGTTTTTCCGAGGACTATGTGATGATTGAAGGCAGCCTGAAAAACGAGCGCGTGCTGCTGGTGTGGCGCGATTGCGAAAAATGGGATTACGACACGCTGCCCAAGCTGCTGGCGAAAAAACAAATCGCGGCAGGCGACAGCGAATACGCGGAAATCTACATCAACGGCGACCACACCCTGCCCACCGTGTTCCAAGACAACGATGCCGACGGCGGCGCCATCCGCAGCCTGAAAATCCGCAGCATTGAAGAAGCGTTTTTGCGGCTGATGTTTGAGGGGGCGTAATCATGGCAAAAACCACTTTTCACGACCATTTAATCTTAAACCGCTATCTGCTGCGCCTGTTTGGCGTGAAAACGCTGCCCGAGCTGCGGCAGAAATTGAATTTGGACAGCGAAGCCTTAATCGGTTTGGCGGAAGACGGGCAGAGCAAGTTTTTACACCAGCTTTTAAGCCCGCTGATTCGCAGCGAAATCGGCGAAGACGATTTGCGCCGCTACGATTTGAATATTGTGCGCCATTGGCAGCAGATTACCGAGCGGCGCAACCGCGACAGCGGGCATGTTTTGGAAATGAAGTATTTTCAGTATTTGTCGCTGCTGTTTGCGGAAATTTATTTAGACCGGTATTTCAACCACAAAGCGGCGTTGCAAACCGCGCTGCAAAACGAGTTTGCCGCTTATGAAAAAGAGTTTGACAAAGCCTCCGCCGTATCTGCGCCGCACGCGCTCGATGATTTGCGCAAGCTGGCGTTTTGGAACGCCACAGGCAGCGGCAAAACGCTGTTAATGCATGTGAATATTTTGCAGTATCGGCATTATCACGGCGGCAGGCTCGACAATATTATTTTGATTACGCCCAATGAGGGTTTGAGCCGCCAGCATTGGGAGGATTTGGAATTGTCGGGCATCAATGCGACTTTGTTTGACAAAAACAGCCGTACCGAAGAACTGGATACGCCTGTTCAGATTATTGAAATCACCAAGCTGGGCGATAAAGACGGCGAGAAAGTCGTTGCAGCAGAAAGTTTCGGCGGCGATAACTTGGTATTGGTAGATGAGGGGCATCGCGGAACGTCAAACGGCACGTTTGACAGCGCGTGGCTGAAACGGCGTAATCAGCTTATCGGGCGCGGCTTTTCGTTTGAATATTCGGCAACCTTCGGGCAGGCGGTGGGCAGCTTCGGCAGCAAGGCAAAAAACGAAGTGTTTGACACCTATGCACGCGCGGTGTTGTTTGATTATTCGTATAAATTTTTCTACGCCGACGGCTACGGCAAGGAAAGCCTGATTTTGAACCTGCCCAAAGAGCCGGCGGAATATGCGTCGCAAAAATATTTTACGGCGTGCATGCTTTCGTTTTACCAGCAGCTTTATCTGTATGAAACGGGCAAAGGCCGTCTGAAAGAATGGAATATTGAAAAGCCGTTGTGGGTGTTTGTGGGCAATACGGTGAACAAATCCAGCGGCAAGGAAACCCAAGACGAAAAAATCGAAAAATCCGACATCGCCCAAATCGTGCACTATCTGGCGCATTTTTTAAACCACCGTGCCGAGGCGGAGGGCTGGCTGGCGGAATTTATTGCCAACCGCGCGCAAATGCTGGACACGAAAGACCGCGATATTTTCGACCACCGCTTCACGCCGCTGGCAGAGAGGTTTTCAGACGGCGTTGCCGCGCTTTACGCCGATATGGTGAAACGGCTGTTCAACAGCGATGTGCCGCAGCGTTTGAAACTCACGCATCTGAAAAAATCCGACGGCGAGCTGTCACTCTCCGTGGGCAAAGAGCCGTTCGGCGTGATTAATATCGGCGATGCGGCGGCGTTTTTCAAAACGGCGCAGGCGCAAAACGATGCGGATTTTGATACGGCAAGCGACGATTTCGGCAGCGGCCTGTTTGGCGGCATCAATGTTGCAGGCAGCCCGATAAACCTGTTAATCGGTTCGCGCAAATTTGCCGAGGGCTGGTCGAGCTGGCGCGTTTCCACGATGGGTCTGCTCAATTTGGGCAAAAAAGAAGGCAGCCAGATTATTCAGATGTTCGGGCGCGGCGTGCGCCTCAAAGGGCGGGATTTTTCTCTCAAGCGCAGCCTTGCAAACGAACGGCACGATATTTTCAGCCTGCATTTGGACAAGCTGGAAACGCTCAATGTGTTCGGCATCAAAGCCGACTATATGGACAAATTCAAAGCATATCTGCAAGACGAAGGCGTGCAGGCCGGGCAGAATATGCTGACGCTGGATTTTTCCGTGCAAAAAAACCTGCCCGCCGTGAAGCTGAAAACGCTTGCGTTGAAAGACGGCTACAAAGGCAATCAAGTCAAAAGTTTCAAGCGCACCATGCAGCCTGAACTGTATGAAGTGCCAGGGCAGTTTGCGGGTAAAATCAAGGAAATCAAAACGGTACTTGACCGCTATCCGCGCGTGCAGGCTTTGGTAAGCAAACAAGGCGGCATCCGCGCCGATAAGTTTGTCCGCGACGAGTGCACCATCAGCCCGCATCTTCTGCCGTGGTTTGACTGGGACAAAATCTACCGCGAACTTGCCCGATACAAGCACCGCGAGGGCTGGTACAACCTGCGGCTGGACAAAGGCCGTCTGAAAGCATTTGTGGAAGAGAATACGGGCTGGTACACGCTGTATATCCCGAAATCGGAAATGGCGGCAAACAGCTTTGACGCGGTAGCCAAACAACAGGATTTGCTGCTGGATTTGCTCAAAGGCTACACCAAACGGTTTTACGAAACGCTCAAAGGCGCATACGAGGGGCAGTATTACGAAATGCGCGAAGTGCAGGAAACAGACGGCTCGTTTTTTGACAGCTATCGGTTTCAGTTTGCCGACAACGAAATGGGCAGATTCTACGAAGGCCGTCTGAAAGAGCTGCAAGAGCTGTTTGCCAAAGGCAGCCTGAAAGCCGCGCTGAATATTCCACATATCCAAGCGATTTGTTTTGACCCGCATTTGTATGCGCCGCTGATGGTGTTGCGCTGCAGTCATGATGAGGAACATTTCCCCGTGAAAATGCAGCCTTTGGTGTTGCAGGAAGAAAGCGAGCAGCGTTTTATTGAAGATTTGCAGGCAGCGGCGCAAGAGGGCAGCCTGAAAACGTGGACAGACGGCAAAGATTTGTATCTGCTGCGTAATGCGGCAAACAAAAGCAAAGGCTTGGGCTTTGCGCTGGCAGGCAATTTCTATCCCGACTTTCTGCTGTGGCTGGTCTGCCCCGAAAGCGGCAGGCAATGGCTGTCGTTTATCGACCCCAAAGGCATCCGCCAAATGGATTTCCATGATCCGAAATTCGGTTTGCACAATGAAGTGAAGCAATTGGAAGGCAGCCTGAAAGACGGCACATTGAGCCTGTCGGCGTTTATATTGTCGGTAACGGGTTACGGCGATTTGATTAACGCCCCGCCGCGCGGGAAGCTGGCAGAGAAAAATATTCTGTTTATGGATGACAAAGGCTACCTGAAAACCATGTTTGACAAAATTCTCGCGTAAAACCCCAAAGGCAGCCTGAAAACCACCCGTAGGGTGTGGCTTGCCACGCACCATTGGACTTTGCCGGATGGTGCGTGAACAAGTTCACACACCCTACGACATCCGCCGCCCGCAGAGTGCAGCGCAAGACACGTACCAAACCAACCTGCCCTATTTGCAAAAATCTTGGAAAAAACCGCATGAACACCACGCCCCACCAAGCCAAATACTTCGCCCACGCGCTATCCTGCATGAGCCGCAACAACGACGCGGGCGATTTGACCAATGCGCTGATGAGTGCGCAAGTGGATTTGAATCCGCACCAAATCGAAGCCGCCCTCTTTGCCCTGAAAAATCCGCTGCATGAGGGCGTGATGCTTGCCGATGAAGTAGGCTTGGGCAAAACGGTGGAAGCAGGTTTGGCGCTTTGCCAGCTTTGGGCGGAAAGAAAACGGCGGCTGCTCGTGGTATGCCCGTCGTCCCTGCGCAAACAATGGCAGGAAGAATTGCGCGAAAAATTTGCCCTGCCCTCATACATTGCCGAAAGAAGGCCGTCTGAAGACCTTTCAGACGGCGTGTGGATTGTGTCTTATCAGTTTGCCGCCAAGTTTGCCGACACCTTGCAGCTAAAAGGCTGGGACTGCGTGGTTTTGGACGAAGCGCACAAGCTGCGTAACACCCACAAGGAAAACAACAAAACTGGCAAAGCACTTTTGCGGGCGTTTGCCGGCTGCAAAAAACTCTTGCTCACCGCCACGCCGCTGCAAAATTCGCTGATGGAGCTGTATGGCTTGTCGCAGTTTCTCGACCCGTATCTGTTCGGCAGCCAAAAGCAGTTTCAGCGCGATTTTGTGCGCCAAAACAATACCGCCGATTTGCAGGAGCGGCTGGTGGGCTTTGTCTGCCGCACTTTGCGCCGCGATGTGGAAGAATACGTTTCCTACACGCGCCGCCATGCCATTACCCAAAAGTTTGAGCCTACCGACGAAGAGCAGGCGTTTTACCAAAACATTTCCGCCTTTTTGCAGCGCGAAGAAAGCTACGCCCTGCCGCGCCGCCAGCGTCATCTGATTGCGCTGATTTTGCGTAAGCTTTTAGCGTCAAGCCCTTATGCCGTATTGGATACGCTGCAAAAAATCCGCAAGCGGCTGCTGGTGTTGCAAAACCATGCCGCCGAAGCCGCCGCGCCGCTTGAATTGTTTGACCGCGAAGACTGGCAAAGCCATGCTGAAGATTGGGAAGAAGACGAAGAAGAATCCGTAGGGTGTGTGGAGCAAGACACGCACCACAGTGAAGCCGAAACCGTCAATGCCGTACAGCTTGCCGAAGAAATCACGCAAATTGACGCGTTTGTCCGGCAAGCAGAACAGCTTTGTCTCGGCACCGACAGCAAAGCCCAAGCCCTGCTCGAAGCACTCAAAACCGGTTTTGCCGAAATGGCCAAACTCGGCGCGGCGCAAAAAGCCATCATCTTTACCGAATCCACGCGCACCCAAGAGCATCTTGCCCGCTTTCTTGCCGGCCACGGCTACGCGGGGCAAACCGTCTTGTTCAACGGCAGCAACAGCGATGCCGCCGCCAATGATGCTTATCAACAATGGCTGCACAACCCCGACAACCAAAGCCGCATCACCGGCGCGGTTTCCGCCGACAAACGCGCCGCACTCATCGACCGTTTCAAATACGACGCGCAGATTATGATTGCCACTGAAGCCGCCGCCGAAGGCGTAAACCTGCAATTTTGCTCGCTGTTGGTGAATTATGATTTGCCGTGGAATCCCCAGCGCGTGGAGCAGCGTATCGGCCGCTGTCACCGCTACGGGCAAAAGTTTGACGTGGTGGTGATGAATTTTTTAAACAAGCGCAACGAAGCCGACCGCCGCATTTTGGAGCTGCTCACCGAAAAATTCCAACTGTTTGACGGCCTGTTCGGCGCATCCAACGATATTTTGGGACGCGTGGAAAATGCCGACCTTGATTTTGAAAAACGCGTCGCCCGTATTTTCGACACCTGCCGCAGCCCGGAAGAAATCGAAACCGCGTTTAACCATTTGCAAAAAGAATTGGAAGCCGCCATCAACGAGCGCATGGAGCAAACGGCGCAGAAACTGCAAAAATTTTTCGACCAAGACGTGCGCGAACGCCTGAAAATGCGCCATGCCCAAACCAAAGAACAGCTCAGCCAAGCCGAAATCTGGTTTTGGCGGCTGGTGCAATATGTTTTAAAAGAACGCGGCGAGATAAGCGGTACAGGCCGTCTGAACCTTACCCGACCGCCGCTGCCCGACATTAAACAAGGCCGGTACAGCTTAAAAACCGACGGAAAAAGCCTGCCGCTGCGCCCCAACACCGCCCTTGGTGAATGGTGCATCAGCCACGCCAAAGCGCAAAGTGCCGATGTTGCCGAAATTGTGTTTGATTACAGCAGCCACAGTGACAAAATCAGCGATATGCAGGCGCGCCACGGACAAAGCGGCTGGCTGCGCTTAGACAAACTCACCGCCAAAAGCGAAGCCGCCGCCACCGAAACGCTGGTTTTTACCGCCTTTACCGACAGCGGCGATACGCTCGATGATGATTTTTGCCGCCACCTGCTCTCGCTTTCAGGCAGCCTGAAAGCCAAAGCTACCCCGCCCGCTCGCCTGAAAACGCTTGCCCAAAACCATCTTGCTCAAGCCCAAGTGCAGCAAAAAGGCATCGCCGACCGCCAAATTCAAGAGGCCAGCATCCGACTGATGCGCTGGGAAGAAGACCAAACCGCCGCGCTGGAAAAAGAAATCGCCGATGCCAAAACGGCAGAAAAACAGGAAAAACGCCGCGCTGCTGCCTTAACCGACAGCGCGGAAATCTTGGCATCGCAACAGCTTCAAGAAAAACTGCACCGCCAAGTGCGCAAACTGCGCCGCACGCTGGAAGAACGCGAAGAAGCCATCGCCCAAGAGCGGCAACGGCTGACCGATAATATCAAAGCCAAAATGAAGCAGCAGAGTTCAAACGAATGTCTGCTGGCAATCCGTTGGCAGATTGTTTGAAGCCATTGTAAAAGCAGCCTGAAAACGCTTTTTCCCGTTTTCAGGCTGCCTATTCATGCAAGCATCACGCGATGCTTACTTATCTTTCACTTCGGTAAAGTCCGCATCCACCACATCATCATCTTTCTTATCCGATGATGCTGCGCTTTCTGCGCTGCCTTTTTCCGCTTCCGCCTGCGCTTGGGCATACACAATCTCGCCTAATTTTTGGCTCGCTTTGCCCAATTCTTCGGCTTTCGCGTCAATATCCGCTTTGTCGTCGCCTTTCACCGCTTCTTCGGCCGCTTTCACCGCCGCTTCAATTTTCTCTTTTTCCGCAGCGTCCAGCTTATCGCCGTGTTCTTCCAACGATTTTTTCACAGAATGGATTAACGCTTCTGCTTGGTTGCGGCTTTGCACCAACTCGTGCAGTTTTTTGTCTTCTTCCGCATTCGCTTCCGCATCTTTCACCATGCGTTCGATTTCTTCCTCGCTCAAACCGGAAGAACCTTGGATGGTGATGTTTGCCGCTTTGCCGGTGCCTTTGTCTTTGGCGGAAACGTGCAGGATGCCGTTCGCGTCAATGTCAAAAGTAACTTCGATTTGCGGCATGCCGCGTGGCGCAGGCGCGATGTCGCCCAAGTTAAACTGCCCCAGCGATTTGTTGGCGGAAGCGCGCTCGCGCTCGCCTTGCAACACATGAATGGTTACCGCAGGCTGGTTGTCTTCCGCTGTGGAGAACACTTGCGACGCTTTGGTGGGGATGGTGGTGTTTTTATTGATGAGCTTGGTCATCACACCGCCCATGGTTTCAATCCCCAGCGACAACGGCGTAACGTCCAGCAACAGCACATCGCTGCGCCCGCCGCTCAACACCTCGCCTTGAATCGCCGCGCCCACGGCAACCGCTTCATCAGGGTTCACGTCTTTGCGCGGCTCTTTGCCGAAGAAGTCTTTAACCGCTTCCTGCACTTTGGGCATACGGCTTTGACCGCCCACCAAAATCACATCGTCAATATCGCTTGCGCTCAAACCGGCATCTTTCAACGCGGTGCGGCAAGGCTCGATGGAACGCTGAATCAAATCTTCCACCAGGCTTTCAAATTTGGCGCGGGTAATTTTCATCGCCAAGTGTTTTGGACCGGCGGCATCCATGGTGATGTACGGCAGGTTGATTTCGGTTTGTTGCCCGCTGGACAATTCGATTTTGGCTTTTTCCGCCGCTTCTTTTAAGCGTTGCAATGCCATCACATCGTTTTTCAAATCAATGCCTTGCTCTTTTTTGAACTCGGCGATGATGTAGTCGATAATGCGTTGGTCAAAGTCTTCGCCACCCAAGAAAGTATCGCCGTTGGTGGCCAATACTTCAAACTGTTTGTCGCCGTCGATGTTGGCGATTTCAATGATGGAAATATCAAATGTGCCGCCGCCCAAGTCGTACACGGCGATTTTGCGGTCTTTGCTGTCGCCTTTGTCCATGCCAAACGCCAATGCGGCGGCAGTCGGCTCGTTGATGATGCGTTTCACGTCCAAACCCGCGATGCGGCCCGCATCTTTGGTGGCTTGGCGTTGGCTGTCGTTAAAATAAGCCGGCACGGTAATCACCGCTTCGGTTACTTTTTCGCCCAAATAGGCTTCGGCTGCCTCTTTCATTTTACGCAGCACTTCGGCGGAAACTTGCGGGGGCGACAGCTCTTTGCTTTGCGCTTCCACCCATGCGTCGCCATTTTTGGCTTTAACGATTTTGAACGGCATGGATTCGATGTCGCGCTGCACTTCTTTGTCTTCGTATTTATGACCAATCAGGCGTTTTACCGCGTAAATGGTGTTTTTGGCGTTGGTTACGGCTTGGCGTTTGGCGGGCGCGCCCACCAAGATTTCGCCGCCGTCCAAATAAGCGATGATGGATGGCGTGGTGCGCGCGCCTTCTGCATTTTCAATCACTTTGGTTGTGCCGCCTTCGGAAATAGCGACGCATGAGTTGGTTGTGCCTAAATCAATACCAATGACTTTTGCCATAATGTTTTGCTCCTTATGCAATAAAAAAATGGTGCGCGGCATTTCAGGCAGCCTGAAAAGATTGCCGCGCCTTGATGGCTTGCTAGATAGGGGGCATTTTTCAGTTTTCAAGAGTGGCGCGGCAAAATTTTCAGGCTGCCTGCTTCGCGCAACAAAGGCAGCCTGAAAACGGCAAATTGCGCTACAATTCCCGCAGCCAACACTTTCAGGCTGCCTCAACAAAGGAAAAATCATGGAACAAGAAATCAACATCTGGCAACAAAAATGGGTTATCGGCAACTGGAAAATGAACGGGCAGCTCCACAACAACAACAACCTCGTTCACAAACTGCGCCAACTGCCCGCCGCGTCTAACGTCTGCATCGGCATCACCCCGCCCACCGTTTACCTATTGCAAGTGCACAACGCCGTGCAAATCGTGCTAGACAACAAAATCCACGTTTGCGCCCAAGACGTGAGCCGCTTCCCCGACAAAGGCGCATACACAGGCGAAGTGTCCGCCGAAATGATGCGCGATGTAGGCGTGGACATTGTGCTCATCGGACACTCCGAACGCAGCCTCTATTTCAACGAAAAAAACGACGTGCAACGCCTGAAAATAGAAAACGTATTAAACGTGGGTCTGCTGCCGCTGCTTTGCGTGGGAGAAAGCCTGAAAGAGCGCGAAGACGGGCGCGAAAAAGAAGCCGTCGCCTACCAACTCTCCGTGTTCAAAGGGCTTAAAACCCAAAATTTCGCCGTTGCCTACGAACCCGTATGGGCGATTGGCACGGGAAAAGTCGCAACAAAAGAACAAATTGCCGATATGCACGCATTTATTTACAACGAAATCTTGTCATTGTGTGGCAACGATGCTAATATCCGCGTTCTTTATGGCGGCAGCGTAAACGATACCAATGCCGCCGAAATTTTTAGCGTTCCCCACGTTGACGGCGCACTTGTTGGTGGCGCATCGCTCAAATACGATGCCTTTACTGCCATCATCCAAGCCGCACAAAACACACAATAAACCCAATGGCAGCCTTTAAAACACTTATCCTTGTTATCAACATTTTCTCGTCTATCAGCGTTGTTTGCCTTGTTCTGATGCAACAAGGCAAAGGCGCAGATGCAGGCGCAGGTTTTGGTGGTTCAGGCAGTGCACAAGGCGTATTTGGTTCAGCAGGCAACGCAAACTTTCTCAGCCGCATGACGGCTTTGTTTGCAACCATCTTTTTCGTATCCAGCTTGGCTTTGAGCTATGTTCACAGCGGCAACCGCAATAAGGGCATTGATTTCAGCAACGTGCAACAAACTGCGTCTGTTGCCGCATCTGCTCCCGCTGGTTCTGTCTCGGTTGCATCACAGCCTGCATTGCCACAACAAACCGCTCCCGCTGCTGCATCAGCAAGCGCAACATCTGCCAGCCAGACCGTTCCGGAAAATGCAACGGTTGCGCCCGTAGTCGCCAGTGCAGAAAACGCCAGCGAGCCTGCCAAACAAGCCAGCGAACCCGCTGTTAAAAAAGAAAACAGCAAAAAAGCCGAACCGGCTAAAAACAAAAACAACGCCGGCAAAAACAAACATGCCAAACCCGCTGGCAAGCAAAACAAAAAGTAAACTTTACGCCGACATGGTGAAATTGGTAGACACGCTATCTTGAGGGGGTAGTGAGCCTAGCTCGTGCGAGTTCAAGTCTCGCTGTCGGCACCAAATCCAAAAGCAGCTATTTTTAGCTGCTTTTCCTTTATCTGTTTTCAGGCTGCCTCATGCCGCTCTTTTTAAGGATTATTTATGTATTTCGTGGACCGCAGCGCGGTGGTGCTCAAACCCACCGAACATTTCCTCGCATGGCTAAACAACACGCAAGAGGATATGCCCGATTTAACCCTTGCCCAGCTGCGGGCTAATTGCAGCGTGTTTTTGATTCCCGTGTTTGAAGAACCCGAAGAAGCGGTGGCGTATTTTGACGAGCGCTATTTGGGCATTTTCAAAGCCGAGCTGGCGGGCTGGACGTTAGACGAATCCACCTATCCGAAAAACTTGGATTTGGAAACGTTTTGGCAGTTTTTTGAGCTGGAAGTGCACGATTCGGTGCTGGATTTGGAAGAGGCGGAGCTGCAAATCACGCCCGTGTTTGACAACATGGCGTAGCGGCGATGCAGGCGTTTCGCGCGGATTTTGTTCCCTCCCGCATCCAGCGCGGCTTGGCTTTGGGCTATGCCGCGCTGTTGGTTGGGGCGGTGTGCGCTTACTTTTCCGGCAGCCTGAAATGGGGGTTGCTGGTGGCGGTTGTGGCGTGCTGCGCGTGGGCGTGGCGCAAACCGCGTTACGCTGTGCACCGCTTGGCGGTGGACAATCAGGGCTTTGCGGCGGTGTTTATCGGCGATGAAGCCTTTGCCGCGCAGCCGATTTCAGACTGCCTTGCCACGCGCTGGGTGTGTTTTATCCATTGGCAGACGATGGATGCGGCGTTTTGGCAATGCGTGTTTTACGATGCAACGGATGCGGCAACGTTTCGCCAGCTGCGGCTGTGGCTGGAATATGGTCAGCCCACGCGGGCGCAGATTAAGCGGCGCACGGGCGTGGAGCTGGGTGTGCGCAAACGGCGCAAGGGGATTTTTTGATGGCGCAAGCCAAGGCAGCCTGAAACGCCATTCAACGGAGCGAAATATGAAAGACGAACAGCCTTGCATACTGGTGAGCGCGTGCATTTTGGGCGAAAACTGCAAATTCAACGGCAAGAACAATTACAGCGCACGCGCGGCGGCGTATTTAGCGGGGAAGAAAGTGTTGCCGATTTGCCCTGAAGTACTGGCGGGCTTGCCCACGCCGCGCGAACCTGCGGAACTCATCAACGGCAGGGTAACGGAATGTTCGGGGCGCGATGTGCACGAGATTTATCAGCACGGGGTGGCGCAAGCCATTGCGGCGATTGGACAACGCAAGATTAGCCATGCGGTGTTGCAATCGCGCAGCCCAACTTGCGGTGTGAATTGTGTGTACGATGGCTCGTTTACGGGGAAGCTGGTGGCGGGCAGCGGGCTGTTTGCACAGCGGCTGCGCGAGTTGGGGATTGAGGTAGTGGATGTGGAGGATGTGTAGTATGGGCAATAGAAGGCAGCCTGAAAACGAGCGAAGCGAGTTTCAGGCTGCCTTTATTTGGGAACAAATAGCAATCAGCGTAAGGTGTGGTTATGCAATGTTTAACAACGGTACGTGGCAAGCCACACACCCTACTTGTGTTGTTTTGAAACTACGCTTCCACGCCAAAATTGCGTTGCAACAACGCGCAAGTGCGCCGTTCTCTGCCACGACGGCGGCTGCTGGTGCGCGGTGGGATTTTGCTGGCATCCACAGTGGGGATTTCTTGGTGGCGGCCGCTGCGTTCGTTGCGGGATGAGGTGCGGCGGTCGTTTTTGTCGCCGCGTTCTTGCGGCTCGCGGTCGCTGCGGCGCGATGAGGCGCGCGGGCTGTTTTCGTTTTTCAGGCTGCCTTCCGCCTGCGCTTGCTCCCAGCGCGGTTCAAAGCCTTCAATGCGCGAAATCGGCAATTCGTTGCCGGTTAGGGCTTTGATGGCTTCGTACATTTTTTGCTCGGTCTCGTCCATCAGCGAAATGGCGACGCCGTCCGCGCCCGCGCGTCCTGTGCGCCCGATGCGGTGCACATAATCTTCAGCTTGGGTGGGCAGTTCGTAGTTCACCACAAAGGGCAGCTCGGCGATGTCTAAGCCCCGCGCGGCAACGTCTGTTGCCACCAACACGCGCAACTCGCCCGATTTGAACTGGTTGAGCACGTCCAGCCGCGTTTGCTGCGATTTGTCGCCGTGGATGGCGTTGGCAGACAGCCCGCGGCGCACCAAATCGCGCGCCACTTGGTCGGCAGACTGTTTGGTTTTGCAGAACACGATGACTTGGTTCATGTTCAAATCCACAATCAGCCGCTCCAACAGCTCGCGTTTGCGGTGGCTGTCTATGGAGATGACGTGTTCTTCCACGTTGGCGTTAGTGGTGTTTTGCGCGGCGACTTCCACAATTTGCGGCGCGTTCATAAAGTCTTGCGCCAGCTTGCGGATGTCGGGGGCGAAGGTGGCGGAAAACAGCAGTGTTTGACGCGGCTTGGGCAGCATTTGCATGATGGTGCGGATGTCGTCGATAAAGCCCATGTCCAGCATGCGGTCGGCTTCGTCCAGCACCACGATTTCCACTTTGCCCAAATTGATGTTTTTTTGTTTAACGTGGTCAAGCAGCCGCCCCACGGTGGCGATGACGATTTCGCAGCCTGCGCGCAAATCGGCGGTTTGCTTGTTCATGTTTACGCCGCCAAACAGCACGGTGTGGCGCAGGGGCATATTTTTGATGTAGTTTTGCGTGTTTTGGTCGATTTGGTCGGCGAGCTCGCGCGTGGGCGTGAGCACCAGCATCCGCACGGGGTGCATAGCGGGCGATGCGCTGGCGTTGGCGTAGCGTTTCAGGCGTTCCAGACTGGGCAGCATAAAGGCGGCGGTTTTGCCTGTGCCTGTTTGCGCGGCGGCGAGTAGGTCGTGCCCTGCTAGGGCTTTGGGGATGGCGGCGGCTTGGATGGGGGTGGGGGTTTGGTAGTTTTGTTCGGCTAGGGCGGTGCAGATTTCGTGTCCTAAGCCCAGTTCGGTGAATGCGGTCATGGCGGTTCTTTCTTGAATGTGGATTTTCAGGCTGCCTGCCGGTTTGTTGGATTAAAAGGCAGCCTGAAAGCAAAGTGCGTTGCTTCCTGTAAACAGGAACCTTGCGCAATATTCGTCATTTTATATAAAAACAATCTGTTACTGGATTTCCCCCGGATTCCCACCTGCGCGGGAATGACAATGGCGGGATAGATTTGGGGGTTTGAAAAGATTTCAGCCTGAAAAATCAGGCGGCATTTTATCAAACATTCACTGCTTGCTGTTTGCGCGCTTTTCTATTGTGTTGCCCCATTGTTCGTTTTCAGGCTGCCTTTGCCCGCCCAATTAGGGCAGCCTGAAAACGCTTTTTCCACTAAAATCCGCTCTCCCCAATCTGAAACCGCGCCCGTCGCCATGGATTTGCTCAAACTCATCTACACCCAACACCGCCGCCCGTTTTTGCAGATGCTCGCGCTCACCACCCTGTCGGGCGCGCTGGGCATCGGCATTTTGTCGTATATCAACCGCTATCTGCTGCAAGGCAACGGCGGCGGGCTGCTGCCCTTTTTGCTGCTGGTCGCGTTTTACTTTATCGCCGCCAACTACGCCCAAATCCACCTTGCCAAAATCGGGCAAAACTTCGTGTGCCAGATGCAAACCCAGCTCGTCAAACGCATCATGGATTCGCACGAAGAACAAATCCAGCTGATTGGCAAGCCCAAAATCCTCGCCAGCCTCGGCAGCGACATCCGCAGCCTGTCGTTTGCGTTTACACGGCTGCCCGAGCTGGTGCAAGGCGCATTGTTTGTTCTCGCCTGCTGCGCCTATATGCTCGCGCTGTCGCCCAAACTGTTCGCCGTTACCCTGCTGATGATGCTGCTGATGATAGCGGGCACCCATTTTGTCGTACAACGCCACTTCGCCAGCTTCCGCCAAATGCGCCACAGCGAAGACGAAATCCAACGCCACTACGAAACCAGCCTCAACGGCCACAAAGAACTCACCCTCAACCGCTACCGCGCCGAACGCTTCTACCAGCAAGAATTTCTGCCCGCCGCCGCCGAACGCCGCGACACCCACATCCGCGCCGATGCTTACCACGCCCTCGCCCTCAACTGGGGCAACAGCATCATGCTCGCCACCGTCGGCATCATCTACTACCTTGCCAGCTACCACCACTGGGCAAGCAACACCGATGCCGCCGCCCTCACCATGACCCTACTGTTCATGCGCGCCCCGCTTGCCTCCGCCGTTAGCGCATTCCCCCTGCTCGCCCAAAGCAAAGTCGCCCTGCAAGCCCTTGCCGATTTAGGGCTCGCCGACTACGCCACTCCCTTCCACAGCGATTTCAGGCTGCCTGAAAACTGGCGCACCATCCGCCTGGAAAACATCACCTACGCCTACCCGCAGCAAGGCGGGCAAACCTTCGCCCTGCAACCCATCAACCTCACCATCCATCGCGGCGAAACCCTGTTCCTGATTGGCGGCAACGGCTCAGGCAAATCCACCCTCTCCATGCTGCTTGCCGGGCTGTACACCCCCGCATCAGGCAAAATCTTCGTGGACGACACCGAAATCACCGCTGAAAACCGCCCCGCCTACCGCCAACTGTTTGCCAGCGTGTTCACCGATTTCCACATTTTTGAACAACTGGTGGACGGCATCGGCGAAGATGCCGCCCAAGCCCAAATCAACCAATGGCTCGCCCATTTGCAGCTAGACGAAAAAGTCAAAATAGAACAAAATCGAATCCTCAACAGCAAACTCTCGCAAGGGCAGAAAAAACGGCTCGGGCTGCTCGCCGCCGCGCTGGAAAACCGCAGCATCATCATCCTAGACGAATGGGCTGCCGACCAAGACCCCCAATTTCGCCGCATTTTCTACGAACAACTGCTGCCGCTGTTAAAGCAAAGCGGCAGCACCATCTTCGCCATCAGCCACGACGACAAATACTTCCACCACGCCGAGCGGGTTATCTCCATGAAGCAAGGCGTGTTAAGCGAATTGGACAGCGAAACGGCAAGAGCGGTGGCGGATGAGCACAGCCGCGCGGGGCAAACGTAGCAATTGACCGCCCTACCCTGCGCTAGGCACGGCGCGATAAAAGGCAGCCTGAAAACGAGAAATCCCGTTCTCAGGCTGCCTCAATGTTTACGCGATGCAAGCATCACAACCCCGCCAACGGGTCGTCAAATTTCTTTTCGGCTTTGGGTTTGGGCGGATGCTGTTTTTGGTAGCCTTTAATGTTGGCGAGCATTTGCTTCATAACGATGCCGTAAAACACGTTCATAAAGAATATTTGGAAATGCCCTGTTTTGCTGTATGCCTGCCCCGACAGGGTAACATCCAGCTGGGTGGGCGGCGCGCCGGCGGCGGGGCAGGTGATGTCCAGCGACAGCATAACGGCGCGGTCGTCGTTTTCCGTCATCAGCACCAGTTGGCTGTTGTTTACGCCGACTACTTGGAAAAAATCCACAAAATCGTCGGCTTTGGGCGCGCGGTCGGGGTTTTTTTCCGCAAAACCTCTGATTGCTTCGGCTTTGAGCAGACGGGCGACGGCGTTGCGGGCGCGCAGTGCGAGGGCGAATATTTTGGGCGTTTCGGAGGTGAGCGCAACGTAGGCTTCCCATGCGGTGGTGCCGCTGAGCACTTTGCCGTGGGTGCTGTCGATGCAGTCGCATTCCACTTGCGGGGCGATGAGTTGGGCTTGGCTGGGGATATGGACTTGTGCCATGGGAACTCCTTTTCGGGGTGGTGGTCGGATGGGTTTTCAAGCTGCCTTTGGGGCAGCGCGCTTATA
Organism: Kingella bonacorsii; assembly: GCF_016623605.1. Classification (NCBI taxonomy): domain Bacteria; kingdom Pseudomonadati; phylum Pseudomonadota; class Betaproteobacteria; order Neisseriales; family Neisseriaceae; genus Kingella; species Kingella bonacorsii. The sequence continues at coordinate 122,215 of NZ_JAEHNZ010000002.1, forward strand.
CGGCGGTGCCTGAGGCGTTGGCGGCGGGTTGGCTGGGGGTTTGCGGCGGCGGTTCGCTGCCTTGCCATTGCCAGTTGCGCTGATATGCGCCGAGCACGGCGTTGGGGTATTTCAGGCTGCCTAAGCTGCCGTTGTAGCGGGCGAGCATGCGCACGAGGTTGCCGTTTTCTAGGTTGCCGTAGTGGCGCAGGATGGTGCAGCCGTAGCGCAGGTTGGTGCGCACGTCAAACAGGTTGTGGCTTTCGTTGCCGATGTAGCGTTGCCAAAAGGGCATCACTTGCATCAGCCCTTTTGCGCCCACGTTGCTGATGGCGTATTGGCGAAAGCGGCTTTCCACTTCGATTAGCCCGAGGATGATTTGCGGGTCTAGCGCAGCGCGGCTGGCTTCGTATTGAATCATCACCAGCAGGCGGCGGCGGTAAAGCTCGCTGTCGATAAAGCGGGCGAGGCGGGCGGACATTTCGTTGAGCCAGCGTTGCCCTTCGGCGGGGCGGTCAAACACGAGGCGCGGCGGGCTGGCGTTTTCAACGGATTGGCGCATGATGCTGGCGACGTCGTCGGACAGGGTTTCTTCGCGTTGCGCGCCTGCGTGCAAAAGGGCGGGGGTAGCGAGGGCGGCGGTGGTGAGCAAAAAGCGGCGGCGGGTTAGGGGATGATTTTCGGGGTTGGGGGTTGGGGTTGGTTTGCTGGTTTCAGGCTGCCTTTGGGGCGTGCGCGTCATACTGTTTACAACCATATTGAACAACAATCAGGCAGCCTGAAACGGGAAAAACCGCTTTTCAGGCTGCCTCAGCCTCACGGCTTTCTTGCCAACATATTCACAAATTTAAACTGTACGGGGTTGCCGTGGGCATCTTTGGCGTGCATCGCGCCGAGTTCTTCGCGGTAGTCAAGCAGTTCCCAGCCTGCGTAGTAGCCGCGCAATTCGTTTTCTTGGAAGGTGAACGAAAACGGCATCGGGCAGGGGTAATCGGGCGTGTCCATCGCGCAGACGATGAGGTTGTAGCCGCCGCTTTGGGTGTGCGCTTGCATATCGGCGATGATGGCGGGCACGCGGTCGTGTTCTAGGAACATAAAGGTTACGGTGGAGACGATAAAGCCGTAGTCCTCTTGCAGCGCGGCTTGGTTGAGGTCGTATAGCTCGGTGCGGACGGGGATGCGCTCTTCGGCGGCGATTTGGGCGATGTTCGCCAGCCCATTGGGGTTGGTGTCCACGGCGGTTACGTCAAAGCCTTGCAAGGCGAGATACAGCGCGTTGCGCCCCTGCCCTGCGCCCATGTCCAGCGTTTTGCAGGGGGCAACATGATGCTGCTCCACGGCGCGGATGACTTTGCTGTGGGTGGCGGTTAGGCCGTAGCGCAGGGAGATGTAATGCGCGGCGGTGGTGTGGTAATCCAGTTGCACGCGCACGTCGTCGCTGGCTTGGGCGAGTTGGTATTCGCTATCGGGCGCAAGCTGCACGCTGGGTTGCTCGGTGCACAGCTCATGTTCGGCGATGATGTCGTTTTGCGCGGATAGCTCGCGGATTTTCAGGCTGCCTGTGTGCAGCGTGTAGCGCGCCCATGTGTGTTCGGGCACGCGCTGCCCTGCAAACAGTTCGGCGGGCAGGGTGGATTTGTTCCATTCGGCGGAGGCGTAAGCGATAAGTGAGTCGGTTGTGTGTGTTGGAGACATGATGGGAGGCGATGTGAACGTTTGTTTAGAAGAGTGAATTATATAGGTTTTTTGCTTGGCTGAGAAAGGGGCGGGTGTGGTTTTCAGGCTGCCTTATCGCATTCAAGGCAGCCTGAAAGACTACCTCATCGCCGAAAACACCACCATCAAAATCGGCGCGGCAAGGTTCACGATAAACCCAAAACTAATCGCCACGGGCACCGCCGCCAAGCCGCCCGACTGCTGGATAACGGGCAGGGAGAAATCCAAGCTAGTTGCCCCGCCCACGCCCACCGCCGCGCTGGGAAACCGCCGCATAATCATCGGGATAAACAGCAGCGCAAACAATTCGCGCAGCAAATCGTTCAGCAGGGCAACGCTGCCCCACTGCGCCCCATACGCGCTGGTAATGACAATGCCCGAAAGCGAATACCAGCCATAGCCCGACGACATCGCCAAGCCCTGCGCCAACGATATTTCAGGCTGCATCCACGCAAAGAGGCAGCCTGAAACTGCGCAAGAAAGCATAAACACCAGCGCCGTTTGCCAACCGCGCCGATTGAGCAACACTTGGCGCAGCGCAATGCCCGCCCCGCGCAACTGCATTCCCACCACAAAAATCAACAGCATCAGCGCGCCCGTTGCTGCAAAATCAGGCGGCAGCAGCGCAGGCGGCAATAGCTTGCCGATAGCCACCCCCAGCACCACCATCGCCACCTGCTTGATACCGCCCGTCATGTCCACGTGATGCGTGCCATGCGCCGCCTGCGCGCGCTGTTGCCACGGAAACACGCCATCAAACGCGCACAGCATGGCAAGATTGCACACCATCAGCAGCGTAAACAGCAACGCCACGCGCAAGGCGATGTCGTTCAACAGCGACCACAGCCCGCCCACCTGCGCCAAGCCGATACCGATAAGCAGCAAAATCACATACACCAGCCACACCAGCATGCGGTCCAGCATTTTCAGATACGGCTTGGGCAGGCGGATGGCAAAGCCGACAAACATGGGCGTGAGTACCAGCACAAGCGTTTTGATGCTTTCCATATCCCTTCCTTGCGCAAAAGGGAGCAATTATACTGCTTTGCGCCGCCAGCTTGTCGGCAGCCTGAAAACCCCCTATAATCCGCGTTTTTTCTAACTCGGGTTGGTAGCTCAGGGGTTAGAGCAGGGGACTCATAATCCCTTGGTCGTGGGTTCGAACCCCACCCGACCCACCAGATTTTTCAAAGCCTAAACAATCGTTTAGGCTTTTTTCTTTGGCTGACGGATTATTTTCGTGTGCCCAATTTGTGTCTTTTGTGTCTTGGGTAAAAGCCAAATCATCCAGCAAAGCTGCGTGGCGATGCAGATGCTCAGGGGCAAGGTGGGCATACCGTTGCACCATTTCTATGCTTTCCCATCCGCCCATTTCTTGCAGAACATTGAGCGGAACGCCTTTTTGCACCAACCAGCTAGCCCATGTATGCCGCAGGTCGTGCCAACGAAAATCGCTGATGCCTGCGGCAGCTAGGGCGTTGCGCCAAATGCGCGAACTGATACTGTGTAACCGCCGTCCTTTGCTATGGGTGAACACATATTCTTTGTGTTTGCCCATTTGTTTTTGGATAACATTAAGGGCAGTTTGATTGAGCGCAATGCCTATCGCCCTGCCCGATTTGCTTTCACTGGCATCAACCCATGCTACGCCGCGTTGCAAGTCTAGCTGTTGCCAGCGCAGATTGATAACGTTGCTTTGCCGTAATCCTGTGGCAAGACTAAATGTTGCCATGTCTGCCATGTATTCGGGCAACGCAGCGATGAGCCTTTCGGCTTCGGCAGGCGTGAGCCAGCGGATGCGGCGTTTGGGTTCGCGGTATAGGGTAATTTTGGGGGCTTTGTCTATCCATAGCCATTCGTTTGCTGCTTTGTTCAGAATGGCGCGTACCAAAGCCAAATAGCGGTTTTTGGTGGCGTTGGCTTTGCCCTGCATGGTTTTTGCGATACTGTGCATCACCAAATCGCGCGTTAGGTTGTGCAGATAGATACCTTTAAACATGGAAAGTCCGCGCAACCGGCAAATATCGCTTTGGATGCTTTTCTTTTCCTGTTTTTCATGCAGCCAGCGCAAGGCGGCTTCTTCCCATAATCTCGGTGGTTTTTGGTCTAGCTTTTCTTGCTGCCATAAATCGTGTTTCAATTTATCGTGCAGCCTTTGTGCTTCCTGTTTGTTTTGCGTGCCAGTAGATTGTCTAATTCTGCTGCCGCTCGGTGCCCGAATGTCAATGTACCAGACACCGCTTTTTCGTTGATAGATGGGCATTGTTGTCTACTCCTGCTGCGAGCCAATGCCTGCACGGTTTCATTCTCGTTGCTGGCAATCAGTGCGTCAAGATGGATTTTGCGGATGCAATAGCTACGCCCGATTTTGGCGGCAACGAGTTTGCCGCTGCGTATCATTTCGCGCACCGTTTCGGGGTGGCATTTGAGATAGGCAGCGGCTTGGGCGACGTTGTAGGTTTCGCTATTCACTTACGCTTCCTTTCTATCGGCTCACTACGATTACAATCGTCAGCAAAACGCTTTGTACAACAAAACCCAGTAGCAAAAGCGTTTTCAGGCTGCCTGAAAACCGTGTCCAGTGTTGCTGGATATGCTGCTGGGTTTGTTGTTGCAAACGTTGGCTGATTTGGCTGTACAACTTGACTTCGTTTGCTTGCTGTGTCTTGGCGTTGCTGGCAAGAATCTCTTTAATAATTTCCGCTTTGAGCTCTTGCAACTCTTCGCTGGCTTCAATAATCGGCGTGGCGGTTTCGGTTAGGGCAGCCTGAAAATGGGCTATATCGTGTTGGAACTGTGCGATTTGCTGCTTTTGGATGTTTTCCATTACGGTCGCAAACATGGCTTGCATGATTAACATATCGCGGATGGATACATCATGCGGTTCAACTTTCAACCCTGCGCGGTGATAAACCGCCGTGCTGATTTCATCGGCATTCAAGAGTTTCAGCTTCGTGTTAGGTTTTGCATCTGCATTCATGCTGGCTTATCCGCTTCGGGCAAAGTGTGTTTCTTGTGCCACGCTTGGCTGGCAAGAAAAGGCACTCGGTCTAACTCCGCCCAAATGATGTTGCGAAACTCTGCTAAACGGGTGCGCGTCCAACGTCCAAAATCAGCACTTTTAGCAACTTCATGGAACGTAACATTGTGTTCTGTCATTTGTTTAATATCATCGCCATAGGTATCTGCATTCATTACTGGAATGCGAACAATGCCTGCAATTTTGTTGCGGTAGGCATTGCAAATTTCAAACTCTTCAAACGGTTTACCTTGTTCTTGAATCTCACCATGTAAATGTTCGTTGAGCCAAACGATAACTTGCGCATCAATGCTGCTTAACACCCGCGCCAACCCCTTAATACATTCGTTTTTCGCTTGCCCGCCATTAAGCGGAACGTGCATCACCATGCGCACGTTTTCATTGATTAACATCGCATCCACATTCGCTTCGGCGATATAGGTCATCAACGGGTCAAAAGTAGATGTGCCTGTATCAATCACAGCAATGCCCTTATCATCAATTAAAGTGTCTAACAAACCGTCAAATTTTTTGATGTTAATCACAGGGCGGTCATCCGCTTTAATATTGATGTATTTAGCCTTTAATGCTTGGTATCCTGCAAAAATTGGATTATCAGGGTCGGTGTCAAAGCAAAAAAGTTTGTCTTCCGCATGGTCTTGCAAATATTGCGCCAACAACATAGCTACAAAGGATTTACCTACGCCACCTTTGGATTGGGTAACAAAATGCACTTCTTTCATTTCAAAAAAACCTTTCTCAGTTCAAAGTTCATATTCACAACAAAAAAACTACTTTGAGCTCGAAAATGGTTTTTGCATTGCAAACAACAGCATTCAGGCAGCCTGAAAGCAAAAAAAGCCGCCAACGATATGCCCATCGTGGCGGCGTAAAGCGCTACGGAAGAAGAAACAAACCGCAGCAGGAGTTAAATCTTTATCTTTTCTTACTAGCGAATCGCACAAACTGCACCACAACAGCAAGAATCCCCACAACTCCACAACCCATCAGCAACTTTACCAAAGTTACTTTGGTATCTATGGATATATCAAAGCAAATAACGAGTGCAGAACCTATTACTGCAGCCAACAAAATAGCTGCTGCATTTGAATAAAATTCGCGCAAGGTTTGCTTATAGTGGTGTATATCGCATGATATTTTCTCTTCAGTAGTTTTCATGTATTCGCCTTTTCTTAGTGTTACTTTACTGCCCTACATCCACCCATTTGCCCCCTTGTTTCGGGTCGCCCACATATTTCACGGTGTCGCTTACGCGCGTCCATTCGTGGTTGTGATAGGCGGAGCAGTAGGATGGTTTGGCATTGAGCACCACCACTTTTTGCACATCTTGGCACTCTTGCACGGGTTTGCGATTGCCCCTGCTGCCCATAACGCTTTTATTGGCAACCGGTTTGCACTCGCGCACGGTAATGGTGCGACGCATCACACGATTTAACTCTTGGGCATCGCATCGCCCTGCACCATTTGCCAAGGCGCGATTTAACTCTTTAATGCCCTTCTCGCCAGATGTGGGGCAAAGGTTCAAAAAGTTCTCCCGCGCTTGAATTGTTTTGTGCGGTTTCTTGTGATGAATGCTGAAATAGCGTTGCAAAGACGGATTGCACTCGCTGGGGCGAGTGCCACTGGATAAGCACAAAATGGCTTCGCAGGCGAGTTTAGTGTCGCCTGTGAGCAAATCAGGCTGGGTTGCGGGGTTGGCGGGCGCAGCGGATGCTATGCCGGGTGCGAGCAGCGCGGCGGTTAATAGAATGGCGAGTTTGGATTTCATAAAAATCTCCTAGTTGAGAAAAAGGAAAGGCAGCCTGAAATCGATGTATTGATTTTCAGACCGCCTGAAAGGGGGTATCGCTGCCACAATGTTTTTCGGTTTTCCACGACCGCACACAATGTTTTGGCTTTCCACTGCCGTTGGGGTGGCTTTGATACCCGTTGAAAACATAAAAGTAGTTTGAAAAACCAAAATTCTCAAACTACCCAAGAAAGGCGAGCATCTAACCGTCCGTGTTAAGATTAAGTTTCCTAATCTCAAACCTTTTCACACAACAGAAAGATGCCCATGGAAAATGGATGAATATCCATCACCCAAGCCATAATAAGACCATGAATACGAGTTCTAAAATAAAATGAGCAACTAAAAAGAGAATAATGATTTCTGCGACCATATTTAGCCAAGTGCTATTAAGAGCCAGCAATACAGCCGACTTAATATTAAATCTCTTCAATCTCATCCATGTATCCCCTCAAACATTCCCACACCCAAACCAGCTTCAACCAGCCCAAACAGGTTTGGGTGTGAAAACCACTCAAAAACGATTTTCAGGCTGCCACTAAAACTCAAAAACCCAAAAGTAGCCTGAAACCGTTTGCTATGAAAAACAAATCCCCAGCCGAGCGCAAAACACGCCACGGCAAAGGGTGCGCAGGCTATGCCCGAAGGCAGGGAAACTGCGTTAGGGCGCGTCCGTAGATTTGCCCCACATCGCGGATACGCCGCGATTAAAAGATACGTCCAACTGCCGCCTGTTCACGGACGCACTCGCGCTACCCGTATGCACGGCATTCTGATTAAGGCGGATTGGATGCCGCCTGCAACCTTTGATACGCATTTCACCGATAAGCCACACAAGATTAGCCGCGTTTCATAGCGAAAAAATTTCTGCCGAGCCACAAAAAGAAGCCGCGCAAAAAGACGAAAGGAGCGCGCCAATCTTGATAAAGACCAAGCATCGGGTGGTTGATACGTTTGCCGAATTGTTAAAGAACTGGGGTACTGCTTTGATATGTGAAATTTTAAGATAACTTAAATAATAGCGCAAGTATTATTTTAAGATTTCTTAAATTTAATTTTACGGTGTTGTTTTTACGCGATTTCGGGCAAAGGGAAATAGGCAGATGGCAAATTTTCTTATATTGAAATAAGAAAATGCTTGACCGCATAAGATTATTATCTTATGATTTATGCTGTGATTAACAATGTAGAAAGGCAGTTATGGAGAACAATGTTGTTTGGCATCCAAGAGCAACGCGCCAATTTTTAAAAATAGATAGGCGCTACCGCGCGGCAATAGAAGCAAAAGTCGCCATGTTGAAAGATTTTCCCTTTCCTGATGGCTTTTATTTAGACGTAAAGCAGACGTAAAGCATTTGAGCGGCAAGCAGTATCGGATAAGACACGGCGATTACCGTATATTCTTTGAAGTAATAGATGGTGAGCCGAAAATCATCAATATTATGCAAGTGAAACGGCGCACCACAACAAACTACAAGCATTAACCAATCAGCAGGGCGCAAGCCCTGCCTTAACAAAGGAAGCCTAAAATATGAACGTACAATACATTCACGACAAACACGGCGAAACTCAATTTGTAATTTTGCCTATTGATGAATACCGCCGTTTAATTGACGATAATAGCGATGAAAAATGGGAAGACATCCCTAGTAAGGCGACTGAGTTTGACGATGTAACCATTCCCCATGATATTGTAAAAATCATGAGCGAAAAAGAAGTTAGCGCAATCGCAGCATGGCGCATCTATCGTGGTTTAACCCAAGCGCAAGCCGCAGAAAAAGCAGGTATCAGCCAAGCTGCGCTCTCTCAAATTGAGAAAGTGGGAACAAGACCACAAGCAAAAACACGCGAGCAATTCGCTGCTATTTATGATTGCTTACCCAATCAACTTGCACTTTAAGCGCAATTAAAAGGCAGCCTGAAAATGTTTTCAGGCTGCCTTTTTACTTACCGTTTACGCCGATAAATCCGATGCTCAATCATTGTGCCAATTATCTCAATTTCATGATTACTAGACGACAACGAAGCATAATCATCATTTAGAGAGATAAGCGAAAACGACTGTTCATTTCCCAAATCCAACTCATTAGCTTTGAATTTTCTGAACAACGTCGTTTCCCCACTTCTAGCTAAAACAAATTCCCCTGGTAAAGGGCGAACTTTGGGGTCTATTACAATTAAATCACCCACTAGAAAATCAGGGGTCATGGAGTCATCAATAATATTGAATGCAACCGCAAATTCGGAATGATTAATTTCAGACATAATGTACTCGGTTTCTGTATGGTTAATAATCCGAGTACTATCCCAATTTTTTAAATCATCGTAGCGAAAAACAGGTATTTTCGTAACATTTTCAATCTTATGCGGGGTTATATTTTCTCCTTCTCCACGCAGCAACCAGACAAAATCACATTTAAAAATTTGCGATAAATCATACAAATTTTCTGCGTTTGGTTTAGTGATGTCAGTTTCCCATTGTGAAATTGCTGCGTGCGAAACCCCCTGAACTTTTTTTGCTAAATCGGCTTGCGTTAAGTGCAGTTCTTTTCTTTTTTGCTTAATTCGTTGTCCTATTGTTGTTGCTTGCACTGTGTTAACCCCATTCTAAATTTGCAAGCGGCGATAGTAACCAATGTTGATTTAAGTTTCCTTTATGTGTAAAATTTAAGAATATTTAAATTTTATGAATTTCAAAAGTAGCTACCATGTTGAAATCTGATGTTAAAAAATACTACGGCTCATTTGTAAAAGCCGCACAAGCACTAGGCGTTAGCCCATCTGCGATTTCGCAATGGGGCGATGTTATTCCCGAAAAACAAGCCTACCGCTTGGAAAATCTCACACGGGGAAAATTATCTGTTGATTTGTCTTTATATAGTAAAGACAGCGATATTTCCGCCTCTGCTACGGAATAATCATGCCCACCCCCTACCCCAACCGCCACGCTCCACGCCACCGCCCCAGCCACCCTGCGGGCGCGTTTCGCTGCTTATTCGCAACGGGTACGAGTGTAGCACGCTTAAAGGGGGGGCGCTGATGGATATGCCCTTTAACCTGCTCACGCAAAACCTTGAACAGTCGTTCCGCATTGTGTATGACGACTATCAAGCGTTGCTCGGCAAAAAACACTACGCCCGCGATTTGCTCTCGTTGTTGCACCGGTGGACGGATTGGGCGAGCGGGCAGCCTGAAAGCGAACAAGTTGAGCGTGATGGTTGGATACGCCTTACCGCCAAGGATTTAGCGGCGAACTTAGGCTTTTCTCGCCGCAATTACGAACAAGCGCGCGCCGATTTGAAAGAAATGGGCATTGTAGAATGCCACCGCGAGCGCAAGGTGCATGGCAAACTGGCAAGGCATTCGCCATGAATCTCATCTCCTTGGGCTCATCTTGCCCGCATCATTTGCGCTGTTCTGTTGCGCATCTTGTTACAAAACCTATTTTGAGCGTTACGAAACTTGGCTTTTCTGTGATGAAACCGCATTACGAAATCCAAAAATTTGTTACGAAACTTGTTACGAAACCTCTGTTTTTCCGCCCTACCCTATTCAAAGCGTTACGAAACCGTTACGAAACCCCGCAAAATCCCATGTTTCGTAACAAAAAAGTGGAGGGCGTAACATGAACACGATGGATTTATTGCCCGCCATCATCGCATTAGGCAGTATGAGCGGATTGTTGTATTTGGGCATTCGCAATCTGCAAAAAGACCAATCGCGCCAAGAAGTGCATTACTGGCAGCGTGAGTGCATGGAATTGGAATACGAAAATCAGTTTTTGCATGAATTGAGTAATCGGCTCATCCCCCGATTGGTGAGTAGATTAGGTGCGCCGTTTCAAGATTATTTGATTGAGCGCGAGATACTGGGGCAATTACCCGCCGAGCCTAACGAGCCAAACGAAATGCGCCAACCGATGCAGGTTTTCTTTGGCGGCAGTGGCAAAGGGATAGACATTACCGCCAGCAATTTTGCGGCAGAGACTTGGGATGATGAAGCGGATGAATACGAAGCTCGCTACGAAGTGAACGATGATGCCGACACCGCATACAGCGAACCTCCACCCATTCGCCCATACGCGCGCCCACAACGCCACAGACGCACTACTCGCCCTTTCCCTAGCCCCAACCCCTGCCTTTGCCTACGATGCTCGTTGGCAATCGCCCATACGCTCCAATCGGCGTATTCCCCTAACCATGTTTAGGCAGCCTGAAAACGATGATGTGATTGAAGCAGAATACACCGAAGTTTTGCCGAGCTTGCCAAACCATAGCCAAAGGCAGCCTGAAACGCCCAAACCGCCCGTCGCACGCAAAGGTGGCAGACCCAAGAAATACGCCAGCGCGGCGGAACGGCAAGCAGCATACCGCGCGAGAATGGCAGCCTGAAATTTCGGCATAAGTAACAAATTTACTGCTAAAACCCGCTGCAAGCCTTATGCTGCAAGGCTTTAAGTGGAGTCAAAGGTTTTGAACACAAAAAATGCTTTTTCTGCGGCTCAAAACAGGTCAAAAAGAACGGACAGCATCAGGGCATCCAACAGTACAAATGTCAATGCTGCAATAAGTATTTCAACGGCGGCAGACGGATAAACCCGCAAGCACTATGGCAAGCCTACACCGCAGGCAAACAAACCGCTGCACAGCTTGCCACCGCCTACGGATGCAGCCGCCAAACCATCCTGCGCCATCTCAAAAAAGCCGCGCCCAAAGCGCAGTTTGCCGCGCCCCAATGCGCCAACGTCGTGATGGACACCACCTACTTCGGACACCGTTTCGGCATCATGGTTTTGTTCGACAGCATCAGCGGCAAAGCGCTTTCTGTTACCGAAGTCAAAAACGAAACCAACGCCCTTTACGCCGAAGCCATCGGCAGCCTGAAAGCCAAAGGCATTGAAATACAAAGCATCGTCTGCGACGGCCGTAAGGGTTTGCTGCAACTGTTCCCCGATATCCCCGTACAACTTTGCCATTTCCACCAAGTCAAAACCGTCGGCCGCTACCTGACGCGCAACCCGCAAACGGCAGCAGGCAAAGAGCTGTGGCACTTGGCACGGACGTTGAAAAACAGCCGCAGAGCCGACTTTGAAATCAGCCTGAAAGCATGGTTCGAACAGCACAAAGACTTCTTCAACGAACGCACAAAGAACCCCCGAAACGGGCAAATCCCACTACACCCACCCAAGACTACGCAGCGCATATTTCAGCCTGAAACGGAACATGGGCAACCTATTTGTGTTTGAAGAGCATCCCGATCTGAACATCCCAAACACCACCAATCTGCTTGATGGTGCATTTGCCGGGTTAAAGCGGCATTTGGCGTGTCATCACGGCATGAGTAAAGCCAACAAAATAAAGTTTATTAAGGATTCTTTTTCTGAAAAATAAATTTTCAGCAGTAAATTTGTTACTTATGCCGAAATTTCAGCTTCGCGGCAATTCCGCTCTGCTGAGTTTCAGGTAGCCTCAATTCCAACCGGCTTAACTACTATTGTGCCGCTGTGCCGGAAATATCCACGGTAACGCGGCGGTCGGGCTGCAAGCAGGCTTTCAGAGCCGCAGTAGCACGGGTACCGGTACACGCAGTGGTAACTGGCTGGCTTTCGCCGGCGCTGGCCACGCTGATGGGGGCTTGTACGCCTTTGCCCTGCAAATAGTTTTTCACTGTTTGGGCACGCTGTAGGCCGAGGTTGTAGTTGTATTGCTCGCTGCCGAGGCTGTCGGTGTGGCCGGTAAGGGCGATGCTGTCGATATGGACTTGACGGCTAACGAGATTTTCGGCCAAGCGGTCGAGGGTGGCTTTACCTTCAGGCAACATATCGGCGGCATCCGATTGGTTGAAGCGGAACAGGGCATCAGCCGAGAGGTTAATGCGCTCAACTTGCGGCGCTGCCACAACGGGTTGCGCAACAGGCGCTTCTTCGGCACACCAGCGGTGGTGCACGTCGCGGGCGGCGGCTTGGCTGCTCAAACCGGCGGCCAAGGCTGTGAGGAGGAGGGTTTTTGTAATCTGATTCATTGTATTCAATCCTTGTTGGGGCTACCTGAAAACTATTCGTTCAAATATTTTCAGGTAGCCTTTGCTGCATCAAACGCTTACTTCCAGGCATAAGGTGCTGTAATCGGGGATGCTCAGTTCGTCAAAACGGCAAAACAGGTTGAAATCGATGCGGGTGATGAGGCTGTGTTCGAGTTCGGGATCGGAGAGGCTGTGCCATTGTCCGAGCAGGACGGCTTTGAACATGGACAACAGGGGATAGGCGGGGCGGCCGCGGTGGTCTCTAAGGTAACGGGTTCTTTGACGATTCAGGTACTGTTCGATCGGTTGCCAATCAATCACCTGATCCAACTTCAATAGTGGGAAGCGGTCGATGTGTTTGGCAATCATGGCTTGTGCGGTTTGCTGGAAGAAGGTGCTCATGAGAAATCCCCTAAATGTCTTGGTGGGAATTTAGGGGATTTTGGGGAATTTTGCAAAGGTCTCAGGCTGCTTTTAAATTCCAATAAAAATCCCTTGGCTCAAGCAAAAGCAAACCAAGGGATTTGAGCGCGCGATTATTGCGCAACAGAGGTTGTGCCAGTGATTTCCACCACTACGCGGCGGTCAGGTTGCAGGCAGGCTTTCAAAGCCGCCGTTGCACGGGTGCCATGGCAGTCGGTGGTAACCGGTTGCGTTTCACCGGCGCTGCGGGTGCTGATAGGGTCTTGCACGCCTTTTTCCTGCAAGTAGGCTTTCACGGTTTCTGCACGTTTCAAGCCCAAGTTGTAGTTGTATTGCTCGCTGCCCAAGCGGTCGGTATGGCCCACCAGGGCAATGCTGTCGATGTGCGCTTGGCGGCTGACCAGACGGGCGGCCAGGTCGTCCAATGTTGCGCGGCCTTGCGGCAGCAGGTCTTTCACAGACGAGCGGTTGAATTGGAACAAGGCATCGGCGGCCAGATTGATACGCTCAACTTGAGGTGCTGGTGCAGGCGCCACCATAACGGGAGCCGCAGGTTCTTCAGGCGCACACCATTTGTGAATGTAATCTTTGGCCAATGCGGGAGTGCTTAAGCAAGCTGCCAGGGCAGCAAATAAAAATGTTTTTTTCATTGATGGTTTCCTTTGGGCAGGCTGCCTTAAATCAGGCAGCCTGCACGGTGGGGTTATTTCCAAGTGTATTTGAAGCCGACTGTGCCACGGTAACCGTCGCGTTTTGCACCGCCCAGGTTACGTTCGTAGCGCGCATCGCCGTACAGGTAGGCATTTTTGCCCAGCGGCAGTTGTGCGCCCAAGCCCAGTTCGCCCCACGTAGTGTTGCGTTTCTCGCTGACAGAGTCCGCACCGATGTGGATATTGCGCGGTTTGATGAAATCATTCCACACATTGGCAACGGCATAGAACGTGTTGGTGCGCAGGTTGCTGTTTGGTGCATTGTAGGCCAAACGTGCACCCAAGCGACCGCGCAGACCGTGTTGGCCGTTTTGTTCTACTTGGCGGATACCGTCGTTGAAGTTTTTCAGGCCCACATATTGGTACATCAATTGCGCTTGCGGCTCAATCATCCAGCCGCCCTCGTTTTCGGCGCGCTCACCCAAGGCAAACGGACGACCAACTTCGGCAGACAGGCCTGCACCCCAACCGTTTTGTTTCACGGAAACGGAATCACGGGCTTTATAGTTGTTGCGCAGCCAGCTTACTTGGCCGACCAAATCTAGATAGCTGCCGTTTTGTGCGTAGTAAGTGTTGCTCACGCCCAAAGATACGGCATCGGTTTTGCCTTCGCCGGTGAATTTATCGTCCACCACAACGCCGCCGACAGCACGGTAGCGGTCGAAGAAGTCGGTTGTCGCATGGGTATATGCCGCAAACACGCCAGTCAGGTTATGACCGCCTTTATCGTTACGGCGGATGGCAAAGTCATGACCGATTTGTACGCCGCCCATTTTGGTTTCAAAGTTGAAACGCTCTTTACCATCGCTGTTCAGACCGCGACCCAGCAGGCGCGCCCAAGTTTGACCTTTGGCCTGGTCGCCGCAGGTTGCACACTCATCCCAAGCCATGATTTGGTTTTCGCCACGGCGTTCGTGCAATGTAGCAGACAACGTGTTGTAACCGATTTCTTGGTTCACTTGCGGCATCAGCGTATATGCTGATACACCGGGTGCGAAAATATAGTGTCCTGGAGCTGGAGCAGGTGCCGGAGCTGGAGCAGGTGCTGGAGCAGGTGCAGGTGCCGGAGTAGCATACAGCGTCCATGCGTACACATTTTTACCGCCTGCAGTGCTCTTCAACACCAATTGGGCTTGGCCGGCATTGGTGGTGTCGGCAGTACCTGTAAAGACAGCGTTGCCATCCGGTTGGCCAACTTGCTGACCAGCGGCATTGGCTGCAGGCTGCTCTACGGTTACCACATCAGAAGAGAACTGCTGTGCAGTGGTTTTCGTGATGTTACCGATAATGCCGTTTGGCGTGCTGACAACAGTTTTACCGCTGGCCGTACCTTTAATAATCAGGTGGTCGGAGTCTTTATCCGCATCGCTGTTCCACAGGGTGTTCACCACCAATTTACCGTTATTGCCGGCGTAGTCACCGTTTACGGTGATGGTTTTGTAGTTGCCCACAGCAGCTATAGTCGGTGTAGCAAAGGCTACGGTGCCGGCGTTATCCAGGCTGGTTACAGTGGAATTGCCGGTATTGTTCCAAGTGGTACCGTTAGCCAGCTCCACGGAAGAAGTACCTGCTGCCAGCGACATAACACCATTCAACACCGCGCCATTAGTGGCAACGAGTGAGTTGGTGCCGGCAACTGAGTTAAATACATTGGTAGTACCGGTTACCGTGCCACCATTAACGTTGATGGTGTTGTTGCCAGCATTGGCTCGCAAAGCATCACCATTGGCTTTCACCGTTGCGTTGTTCAGGTTGGCTGTACCGTTATTCAGCGTTTGTACGGCAACGCTGTTGGCGCCCTGCAGATCAAGGTTGCCTGAATAGTCCACTGTACCGCTGTTTTGCGCGGCATAGCCGGTTACACCAGCTGCGTTGGTAGTGGTGTTCAGTTCAGAAACCAGTTTGGTTTTGTTATTAGGTGAACTACCAGCAACTGCTTGGTTGTTCAAACCGTGGTTTTTACCATCTGCCACACCAATAGTTGCATTGGTGGCAGTGTCAGCAACATTAGCCGTGCCTTTTAAACTAGCTGCGGCACCGCCGGATACCAAGGCCACCTTAGAGCCGCTGCCGGTCAGGTTATAAGTACCATTATTCACATTAACAGCAGAAGCTTTACCTGCTGCATCAGCGCCATCACTAGCCAAAATCACCGCATCTTTGCCAGATGCAGTAACGGTGAGATCAGTTGCATTAACGGTACCACCGGCATCTGCACGGAACATAGTGGAGTTCTCGGTAGTGATGTCGGTACTGTTGGCCAAGGCAGCTACGTTAACAACAGCATTGCCACCATTGATGTGGTAAGCAATTTGGTTTTTCGCATTGGTGGAGTTGTCGAATACGGCTTTCATGCCCGAATTGACGGTCATGGTTGAATTGCCGCGTGCGTGCGCACCGATAACGTTGTCACCTTTCAAGGTCAATGTGCCGTCTGCAACCACATCGGCTTTGCCAGTACCTTGGCCATCAGCATAAATACCGTAATTGCGGGTCACCAGGTTGGCAGATGCCTCTTCTACCGTAATTTTGCTGGTAGCGGTATTAGTGATTTTTGCTGTGCGTCCTGCCTCGGCTACCACGTTTTCGCCAACTGCATTAGTGCCAATTACATTGATGGTGCCAGCATTGGTAATTTGAGCTGCACCGGAGTTTTGTGCTTGAATACCCACGTTTTGTTTTGGTTGCGCACCACCAACACCGCTTGCCTTACCCTCGATATTGATGACACTGTCTGTGCCCAAGTTAACCACGGTTGACGCATCACTGTTGCTGGCTACGCGGATAGCGGTAGCACCTTGAGTTTGCTCTCCGAGGGTAATCTTACCGTTATGATTAACAGTGGCATTGCTGCCATTCACCAAAATACCTACTTGGTCGGTAGCATTGCCGATCAGCTTAGTCGGTGCGTTTTTGTCGTATTGTGCTGCGCGGCCGATAAAGATTTGGCTGTCTTTCTCACTATTAAATGTACCGCCTTGTTCTACACGTACGCCGGTAATACCGCTGTTTGGCGAACTGTTTACGGCTACATTGATAATACCGCCGGCTTTATTGGTTGCCGTGGCATTATTATTTACGCGAAGTGCGTAGTTGTTATGCGAATAGCCCTGATAGGTATAGCCAGCAAGGTTAATGATGCCATTATTTTCGAAGTTGCCGCTATTGGTTGCATTAATAGTGGTAGACAAAGAGTAGTAGTCATTTTTATTTGTCTGTCTGGCCTGGGTTGTGTCGTAATTATCAGATGCAAAGAAACCACCGGAAATTACACCGTTGTTAATTGCTGTACTGCCTGCATCACGTACGGTCAGACTGTTGAAACGGCCGGACAGTTGCGCACCTTCCTCAATCACTGCTTTACCACCGTTTTCTGCCAGCATGCCGCCACCGTTACTTGACTCTAAACCAGGGCTTACGTCAATTTGCCCACCATTTTTGATGGTAGCAGTGGAACCCGCACCAGTTGCGGCCAACACCCAGCGCTCACCAATCGGCAGAGTAGAATCTGGATGGATAGCAATGGGGTTATTTTGACGGAAAACTTTTGTTTCGGTAGCAGCAGCCTCATTGAAATAGCGATCGTATGCTGCCTGTTGGGTTTCGCCGGCATTGGCAAAACCAGGCGTACCAACGGCAGGAATCAAGACATCTCTATTATAGTTAGCCAAATCCTCCACCGTATTCAGCGTATGGCTCACCCCCCTAAAGGTAACGGTTTTCGGCTTAAACAAAACTTGGCTAATCGCCATCTCTTGGGAAGCTACACGGGTTTCTTCAAAATAAATGCGGTTTTTAGATACCCATTCTGCCGACCCACCGCCTTCGGCCTGCACCAACCGAGAGTTTTTTAAAGCAATCAGTGTTTTTACAGTGTTCGGAGTAGTAATCTCATCTACCATAGCAGCAGCCGGATCACCTAAGCTGGCAATAATTTTGCTGCCGTTGCCATTAGCGGTACCCAAGCGCATATCAACGTATATATCATTACCCGTTGATACAGTACTTTGAATATCTGCTGCAGATATAGATTTAACGTTGTTGTAAACGTTTACGGTTTGGTTACTATTGGTTGCTGGGTCTGTTACATTGACTGTGCGGCCTTTTTGGTTGGCAAGCAGGCGCTCGCGCTGATTCAGTTCCGCAAGAATGGCGGGCTCTGTAAACAGTTCGCTTAATTTTCCACTTCTGATAGAGCGGTCATTATTATTACCGGTAATGTTGTTGATATCGGGTGATGTTAAGGTAACAGTATCACCACCGGTTACCAAAGCCTGACCGACTTTATTGTCGTTTGCGGCTGCAGTATAAACACCCATATCACAGCTACCACCGCTGGCTACAGTACTGCCATTGCCACAGGTAGAAGCCGCAGCGGGCAAAGCAGATACACCAAGACCGATCACTGCGACAGAAGCCAGCAGTTTGGCGGCAGAATTATTGGAAGACTTCTTCCGGCTAGCGCGCTCCAATTCCGAGCACACCACCCAGGTGCCGCGCTCTTCAGAGTACACGATATTATAAATTTTATTCATTAAATTAACTCCTTAAGTGCAAATACGCTGACACATCTGAACTAATTTCAAATGCCCACATACGATTCCGCAAAATGAAATCGGCGGATTGTAACATATGCAAACAAGAGAACTAACGAAAACTTACCGCCAATAACAGCAATTGATGGATAAAAGACACAAAACAGCAATACAACACATCTCATTGAACCGATTACTCTAAATAAGCATCGTTTCTCTATTATCGATACACAGCAACTGGTTTCAGGTAGCCTTTCCCCGTCTGAAGGCTACCTGAAACACCCCACCCATCCCTGTGTTACCATAGCGCCCATCTTTTCACATCACGCCATACACCATGCCCACCAAACACATCCTGCTCGGCATCAGCGGCGGCATTGCTGCCTATAAATCCTGCGAACTTGTGCGCCTGCTCAGGAAATAGGGGCACACCGTAAACGTGGCCATGAGCTGTGCTGCTGCCGGCTTCGTCTCCCCGCAAACCTTCCAAGCCCTGAGCGGGCACACCGTGTGGACGGACGATACTGCCGATTCCGCCGACGGCATGGCGCACATCCACCTCAGTCGCGAGGCCGATGTGTTCCTGATCACTCCCGCCAGCGCCAACACTCTGGCCAAAATCGCCCACGGCATGGCCGACAACCTGCTCTCCACCCTGGCCGCCGCCCGCGCCTGCCCGCTGGCCGTTGCCCCCGCCATGAACGTGGAAATGTGGCGCAACCCGGCCAACCTGCGCAACATCGCCCAACTGCAGGCCGACGGCATCACCGTGTTCGGCCCCGCCAACGGCAGCCAGGCCTGCGGTGAAACCGGCGAAGGCCGCATGCTCGAAGCCGCTGAATTGGCCGAACTGCTGCCAGACTTGTGGACCCCCAAACTGCTTGCCGACAAACGCGTATTGCTCACGGCCGGCGCCACCTTTGAAGCCATCGACCCCGTGCGCGGCATCACCAACTTGTCCAGCGGCCGCATGGGCGTGGCGCTAGCGCAGGCCTGCCGTGCTGCCGGGGCGGAAGTGGTGCTGGTGGCCGGGCAGCTTCAGGTAGCCCCGCCTACAGGCATAGCCGTACACCATGCCCACAGCGCCCGTGAAATGCACGAAGCCGTGATGAGGGAAGTAGATAACTGCGATGTGTTTATCAACGTAGCCGCCGTGGCCGACTACCACGTGGCCAACCGCAGCGCCGAAAAGCTGAAAAAAGACGGTAGCGGCACGCCGCCCGTTATCGAATTGGCCGAAAACCCCGACATTCTCGCCACCGTGGCACGGCTGCCCAACACGCCCTTCTGCGTGGGTTTTGCCGCCGAAAGCCATAACGTGCTCGAGCACACCCGAGCCAAACGGCTGCGCAAAGGCGTGCCGCTGATCGTGGCCAACCATGCCATCAGCGCCATGGGCAGCGGCAACAACCAAGTAACGCTCATCAGCGATTCAGCCGAAACCGCGCTGCCGGAAATGGGCAAACGCGACACCGCCGATGCCATCGTGGCCGAAATCGCCCGGCTGCTGGAAAAGGCTACCTGAAGCCCTGTCCTATGGCTGTAGCGCGTTTTTCGGCATAAGTAACAAATTTACTGCTAAAACCCGCTGCAAGCCTTATGCTGCAAGGCTTTAAGTGGAGTCAAAGGTTTTGAACACAAAAAATGCTTTTTCTGCGGCTCAAAACAGGTCAAAAAGAACGGACAGCATCAGGGCATCCAACAGTACAAATGTCAATGCTGCAATAAGTATTTCAACGGCGGCAGACGGATAAACCCGCAAGCACTATGGCAAGCCTACACCGCAGGCAAACAAACCGCTGCACAGCTTGCCACCGCCTACGGATGCAGCCGCCAAACCATCCTGCGCCATCTCAAAAAAGCCGCGCCCAAAGCGCAGTTTGCCGCGCCCCAATGCGCCAACGTCGTGATGGACACCACCTACTTCGGACACCGTTTCGGCATCATGGTTTTGTTCGACAGCATCAGCGGCAAAGCGCTTTCTGTTACCGAAGTCAAAAACGAAACCAACGCCCTTTACGCCGAAGCCATCGGCAGCCTGAAAGCCAAAGGCATTGAAATACAAAGCATCGTCTGCGACGGCCGTAAGGGTTTGCTGCAACTGTTCCCCGATATCCCCGTACAACTTTGCCATTTCCACCAAGTCAAAACCGTCGGCCGCTACCTGACGCGCAACCCGCAAACGGCAGCAGGCAAAGAGCTGTGGCACTTGGCACGGACGTTGAAAAACAGCCGCAGAGCCGACTTTGAAATCAGCCTGAAAGCATGGTTCGAACAGCACAAAGACTTCTTCAACGAACGCACAAAGAACCCCCGAAACGGGCAAATCCCACTACACCCACCCAAGACTACGCAGCGCATATTTCAGCCTGAAACGGAACATGGGCAACCTATTTGTGTTTGAAGAGCATCCCGATCTGAACATCCCAAACACCACCAATCTGCTTGATGGTGCATTTGCCGGGTTAAAGCGGCATTTGGCGTGTCATCACGGCATGAGTAAAGCCAACAAAATAAAGTTTATTAAGGATTCTTTTTCTGAAAAATAAATTTTCAGCAGTAAATTTGTTACTTATGCCGCCAATTACAAAAGGGTTAAACTTGCTCTCCACCCGCGCCACCGCTTGCAAGGTATCGGGATGTACCGTGCTGCCGCATTGCTCGGCTAGCTGGTTAAACGAAACCCGCTGCGATGAGGCAGCGGGTTTGAGTGAGCGGGGTGTTTGAGCAGCCATCGTTTGAAAAGGCAAAGCGGTTGCCAGCAAAAGGGCAATGTTTTTTTTAAACATAATGAATCCTCGCAAAAAACAAAAACGAAAAAATCCACAAAAATCCGTGTAGATGTTTGCGTTTTGGCTCTTTTGCGCGTGTGTCCAATTTGTGCCTGAATGTGGCTGAATGTGGCTGAATTAGACTGTATTGTGCAGGTATTGACTCTTTAATAATCAATTAGTTATAATTAAAAGACGCGTCTCATAATCCCTTGGTCGTGGGTTCGAACCCCACCCGACCCACCAGATTTCAATCGCGTGAATGCCTGTTCACGCGATTTTTTGTAACCTGATACACAACACCATGCGCCGATTATTGCTTGCCTGTTTATTATTGCCCGCGCTTGCCGTTGCCGCGCCGCAACCGCCTGCCGCTTCTCTATCCCCCTCGCCGAAAGCCGCCATGCAGCTCATCAAACAAGATGCCAATTTGTATCGCGTGGACAGCAAACTGTACCGCAGCGAACAGCTTAACCGCGACGACCTCGCCACCATCCGTCAGCTGGGCATCCGCAGCGTGGTGAATCTGCGCTATTTTGGCCGCCATAAAAACCAAAAGATTTTTGCCGGCCATCCCGATATCGCGCTGATTAACCGCCCCTTGCTCACTTGGCGCGTGCAGCCGCGCGACATTGCCCGCGTGTTGCGGACGATTGAGCAACAGCAGCAACAGGGCGCGGTGCTGGTGCATTGCTACCACGGCGCGGACCGCACGGGCACGATTGTGGCGATGTACCGCATTGTGTATCACGGGCTGCCGATTGCCGATGCGCTGGCGGAAATGAAGCACGAACGCTTTGGCTACCACAGCATTTGGCGGAATTTGGAGCGGCTGTTTACCGAAGAGAACGTGGCGCAGGTTAAGGCGGAGCTGGCGCGGTTGCGCAGGGGCGAGTAAAGCATGAAAGGCAGCCTGAAAAACGGATTTCAGGCTGCCTTGATGCTGCGGCGGACGGTTGATGCTGGGCGGGCATGGATGCCCGACAAACACCGACCTATTTCAATACGCCACCACTAAAAATGTCGGGCATCCATGCCCGACCTGCAACACCCCCCAAGGCTTTTGCCAAGGTTTCAGAATAGCAAAAGGCAGCCTGAAAACGCTTGTATCCCGTTTTCAGGCTGCCTTTTATCGTGATGACAGGCGCGGCGGTTTCATCATCCGTTCGGCGCGGCGCGACCCCCATCGCGCCCTGCCCTGCCCTATTCCGCCGCTGGGGCAGTGTTCATCAGCCGTATGGCTTTCAGGCTGCCGTAATGGCTGAAATACGCCACCAGCCCGATAAACACGCCGTTTTCGTCGTAGGCGCGAAGCGGCGTGTTGCTTTTCAGGCTGCCGTTGGGAGTGTACGGCGCGGTTTGCCCGAAGCGCAGTTTGCGGGCGGCTTCGTTGTCTACGTTAATGCGCGGCAGGTGGCGCACAAGGGCGTCGCAGGGCAAGAGCAGGGCATCGCGCTCGGCTTCGGACAGCGCAGCAAGCGCGTCCAGCGTGTGGGTTTGGGCGATATCAAAGCCTGCGGTGGCGGTGCGGCGCAGGGCGGTGAGGTGGGCGTAGGTGCCGAGCTGCTTGGCGATGTCTTCGGCGAGGGTGCGGATGTAGGTGCCTTTGCTGCACTGCACGGCGATGGTGGCGTGCGGCGGGGCAAAATCTTGGACGGTGATTTGGCGGATGGTGATGTCGCGCGGTTTGCGCTCGATGGTGATGCCTTGGCGGGCGTATTCGTAGAGCGGTTTGCCGTTGTGTTTGAGCGCGGAAAACATGGGGGGGACTTGGCGTATATTGCCGGTGAGCGCAGTGCAGGCAGCCTGAAATTCGCTCAGGCTGATGTCGCTGCGCCCTGTGGCGATGATGTCGCCTTCGGCATCGCCCGTGGTGCTGGCTTCGCCGAGTTTAAGCGTGGCGGTGTAGGCTTTGTCGGCATCCAAAAGGTATTGGGCGAATTTGGTGGCTTCGCCAAAGCAGACGGGCAGCACGCCGGTGGCAAGGGGGTCCAGCACGCCGGTGTGCCCTGCTTTTTCGGCGCGGTAGAGGCGGCGGGCTTGTTGCAGGGCGGTGTTGCTGGATAAGTGAAGCGGTTTGTCTAGCAGGAGCACGCCGCTGACGGGGCGTTTGCTGGGTTTGGCAGGGGTCATGTTTTCGGGCGGGGGATAGATAGGCAGCCTGAAACCTAAAATGGAGCGGCGACGGCTTGTCGCCAAATGGTTATCCAACAGGGCTTTATGGGTTGGCAACATCGGCGAGCCACCGACGCTCCACAGATTGCAGGTTTTGCAAAGGTTTCAGCCTGAAACGGGGGATTTCAGGCTGCGTTTGGGATTGGCGTTTAGGCGGAAGTTTTGTAACGGCGCGGCAACCGGTCTGTCGCTCATGCTGCGTTGAACAGGGCTGCCGTGCTGTTGGCCGGATGTCGGCGAGCCGGTGCGCCATGTGTGTTTTCAGGCTGCCTTAGCCGTATTCTTTCACCGTGCCATCCAGCGCAATCGCCCATGCTTTGATGTCGGAGCGTTGTTTGACGGCGTTTCGGATAACGGATTCGCTGCTCACGGCAAAGGCGGTGGACAGGGCATCGGCAAGGGCGGCTTGGTCGGCGCGCACGCTGATGCTTTGGTAGCGGGGGCTGCTGCCGCCTGTTTTGGGGTTGAACAGGTGGGTGAACTTGCCATCGGGGTCAAAATAGGTGCCGTAGCCGCCTGATGTGGCGAGGGCTTGGTTATCCAGCGGGATTTGGAAGCGCGTGCCGTTGGGGTCTTTGGGGTCGCGCACGCTGACGCGTTCGGGATGCCGGTGTTGGGGGTCTAAGTGGTGCAGTTCGCCCAAATCCACCAAGGCGTGCGCCAGCCCTGCTTTTTCCAGCAGGGTGGTGATGCGGTCAGTGATGTAGCCTTGGGCGATGCCGTTGAGGGTGATGCCCATTTTGGGTCGGGTGAAGCGGACTTCGCGGCTGCTGAATTGAACGTGTTGGAAGCCGATGTGTTGCACGGCTTGGGCAAGATGGGGCGGCGGGGTTTGGCTGTTGGGGTGGCGGCTGAACCAATCGGCATAGAGATGCCACAGGGTTTGCACGGTGGGGTCAAACGCGCCTTGGGTGAGCCGGTGCACATAGCGGCTTTGGCTTAACACGGCGAGCAGGTCGGGCGAGGGGTTTTTCAGGCTGCCTGTGCGGTTGAGCTGTTGGATTTGGCTGTCGTCGCGGTAGAGGCTGAATACTTTTTCCAAGCGGGCGACTTCGTCTAGGCTGCGTTTAATCAGGCTTTGGGCGACGGCGGGGTCGGGATGGTAAAGGCGCAGTTCCGCGCCAGAGCCGAGCGCGACACCTTGCCATAGGGTTGGTTTGACGGCGGGGGCGGCGGTTTGGGCATGGGCGAAGGGGAGCAGTGCGCCGGCGGTGGTGGCGGCGGTGATGCGGATAAAGCGGCGGCGGGTGAGCATGGTGGTGTCCTTTGTTTTTGGGGGGAGGGGTTTTCAGGCTGCATCAGGCGGTTGCGGCAGCCTGAAAATGCTTAATGGCTGGCGGCTGCATCGGACGCGCTGGCGGGCTGCGGCGGCACGCCGACAACGGGGTTGGCGTATACGAAGCTGTCGGGCACGTCGTCAAACGAAACGATGCGCCCGCCGTTTTTGGCAACGAAGGCTTGGGCTTTTGCCATGTCGGAAAAGGGGATGGCATCTTGCGTGCCCATGCCACCGATGTAGCGGCTTTCAATCACATAATGGGCGGTGCGGGCGTCTATCCATTTGGCGTTGGTGGTGAGCGGTTTTTCCCAGTCGGCATCGGTGGCGTCGCTCATGTCGGTTACATAGATGGCGGCGATGTCTTTGGGTTCGCCCGGGTGGCGCACGAAGTTGAAAATTTGGGTTACGGTGGAGAACCACAGCGCTTCATCCGGCTTGCTTTCCAGGAAGATTTGCGCTTTGGGCCCGTTGTGCTCGGGCAGGTTCATGGTGCAGTAGTAGCCCTTGGCGGCATCGCTGATGACTTGCGGCTGGGGTTTGTTGGCGGCGGTGTTGCCGTTTTCGCCGCCGCACGCGGCAAGGGCGGTGGCCAGCAAAAGGGTGGCGATGAGTTTTTTCATGGTGGTTTCCTTGTGTGTGAATGGAGTTTTCAGGCTGCCTTGGGCGGGTTATTTGAAGTCTTCCCAGTCTTCGGGGCGGTATGGGGTGGAATAGCAGATGATGCCGATGTAGCCGTTGCACAGCAGGATGATGAAGCTGCCGATGCCGAAAATCCAGCTGTCCAAAAAGTCTAAAAACGCGATGCGGTCGGAAAGCTCAATCAGCAGCATGGTCATCAGCTCAACGTACCATGCGGGGCGAGTCATGTGCCAATAATATCGCCACCGTTCGCGCTCTTCTTGCCACCATTGTCGGATGGTTTGCCACATAACGGGTTTCCTTTTTTCAGGCTGCCTGCTAAATCTGCCTACGGCTAAACAGCCAAGCCGCCAGCGCAAAGGGCACAACTATCCAGCCAAGTTGCGCGGCAACCAGCAGGGTTTTGGTTAAGCCGATTTGCCCGCTGATGCCCGCCATGCCTGAATACATGGCGGTGTTTTCAAAGCCTGTGAGGTTGAGCAGGCGATAGATGTCGGTGGGGTTAAACAGCAGCACGTTTTCCAGCAGCTTGGCGGTGATGCGGTGTTTGCTGTCGGCAACAAGAATGCCGAGCAACGCCATGTCAAAAATCACCACGAAAAACAGCCACACGCCGATTGCCAGCCCCGCCGCCGTGCCGCGTTCTTTCACTTTCGCGCTAATCAGATAGCCCAGCGACAAAAACGCCGCGCCGAGCAAAATGCTGGCGGCAATCAGCAGGAAAAACGGCTTCCATGCGGCAGCCTGAAAACCGCCGAACTGCCATTGCAGGATTAAGCCCGCCGCGCCATAGCCGATTAGCGTGGCGATGGCGAGCAGCGCGGTGTGCCCGATAAATTTGCCCACCAAAATCTGCCAGCGCGAAATGGGATAGCTCAACAGCAGCGCCATCGTGCCGCGTTCAATTTCGCCAATCAGCGCGTCATACGACATCAGCATGGCAATCAGCGGCACGAGGAAAATAGACAGGCTAGACAGGCTCACCACGGTTACGGTGAGCGGATCTACTTTCACGCTGCCTGTGGGCGTGCTGCCCATAAAGCCCAGCGCAAGGGCGAGGGCAAACATCAAAATGGTGGCGGCGAGCACCCAGCGGTTGCGCAGGTTATCGCGGATTTCTTTTTGGGCAATGATGAGGGTGGGAGACATGGTTTTCCTTTGCGGATTTTTGTTGTGCGTGCTTATCCGTTTTCAGGCTGCCTTGGGGCTGCGCCTGCTCGTCCGTTACACGTCTTCTCGTTTTAAAAACTCGGCATACACTTCGTCCAGCGTGGGCGTGTGGATGTCAATGGCGGTGATGTTGTCCAAGCTGCCCAGCTCTTGGATGCGCGCAGCTTTTTCGTTGGCTTGGCATTCGCTGATGTAGCGATGAGGGCAGCCTGAAACGCTGTACCAATGCGGCGGCAGTGTAGTTTCGCGGGCAAGGGTTACATCAATGCTCACAGGCAAACCGCTTTGCACTTGCAATTCGCGCATATTGCCATCCGCCAGCTTCCTGCCATTTTTCATCACCACCACGCGATCGGCATGCCCATCCAGCTCAGCAAGGGCGTGGGTGCACAGCAGCACGGTCGCGCCTTGCGTTTTCAGCTCGTGCACAATTTGGTAAAACAATTGGCGCGAAGCGGGGTCTAGCCCTGTGGTGGGTTCGTCAAACAGCAGCACTTGCGGCGCACCCAGCAAGGCTTGGGCAAGCGCCAGCCGCTGCCGCATCCCTTTGGAATACGCACCCACGCGCTTATGCGCCGATTGGGCAATGCCCACGCGTTCCAGCAAGGCGTGATTGCCTTTGGTGTCCACGCCTTTGAGCTTGGCGTAAAAATCCATGGTTTCTTTGCCTGTTAAACTCGGATGCAGGGCAACGATTTCGGGCAAATAGCCGATTTTGCGGCGAATTTCGGTGGCGCGGCTGC
The DNA here is from genome assembly GCF_016623605.1 of Kingella bonacorsii. Taxonomy (NCBI): domain Bacteria; kingdom Pseudomonadati; phylum Pseudomonadota; class Betaproteobacteria; order Neisseriales; family Neisseriaceae; genus Kingella; species Kingella bonacorsii. The sequence continues at coordinate 149,205 of NZ_JAEHNZ010000002.1, forward strand.
CCGATACGTTTTCGCCAAATAGGGTTACGCTGCCTTGGGTGGGGTGGATTAAGCCGAGTATCAGCTTCATCATGGTGGATTTGCCCGCGCCGTTGTGCCCCGCCAAGCCAACGCATTCGCCGGCTTGCAGGGTCAAATCCACGTGATTGACGGCTTTCTGTTCGCCGTATTGTTTGGTTACTTGGGACAGGGACAGATGGATAGTGGGGGTGGTCATGGACTTTCTCAAAGTTGGTTTTCAGGCTGCCTGATTGGCTTCGGTTTCCAGACGGATAAAGGCGGCAATCATCGCCTGCCACACGGCTTCGGCCACTTCGGGTGACAGCCCTGCGGCGGCTGCCTGCCCACGGCGTGCGGCGATGACTTGGGCGACGCGTTCGGGTGCGGCAACGGCCTGTCTGTTGCCGCGCGGTTTGAGCCTGCCCGCCTGTTCCACCAGCGTTTGCCGCTTGGCGAGCAGGGTGATGAGTTCGGCATCCAAGCTGTCTATGGCTTGGCGGACTTCGTTTAGGGTTTCGGGGCGCATGGGTGTCTTTCGGATTGTGGTTTTCAGTAAGGGAGGGCGGGCTATTTATTGCACACGCGTTTTTCAGGCTGCCTTCGGGGGGCACGTTGGGAATCGGGTGATGCGGTTTCAGGCTGCCTGAAACGGCGCATTATCCCGTTTTCTGTGCGCCTGCTTTCAATTCGCGCAGGCGTTTGAGCGTTTCGGTTTCGGGCATCACCATCAGCGGACGGCTATCGGTCATCCCCCCCGGCATAATGGCGGGGAACTCTTTTTGCGCCCATTTTACAATGCTCACCGCAGGGCTGTTCATCAGCAGGCGGGCAGATGGCGCGCGCCATAGGATTTGATCGGTGATGTTGTTGGGCTTGTATGCCGTGTCGGCGATGCCGTCGCCGTCTAGGTCAAACGCGCTGTTGTCGCTCCAATAATTGCCTTTGCCGCCGTCTGCCCAGTCCATAAAGCGCGTGCCAACGTATTTAATCTGGATGTGGTTGTTTACAAACGCATTTTCGCGGATGGTGTTGCCTTCTGCAGCGCCTGAAAAATGGATGCCTATTTCGCAGCCTTCAAAATGGTTGCGGGTGAATTGGTTGTTGTTGGCGTTGTAGAGATACACGCATTTGGGCGATTTTTCTACGGCGTTGCCATCAATAATGGAATCGTTGGCATAGTTGAGCATGATGCCTTGGTCTATGTTGTTGTAGGACACGTTGTCGCGCAGCTTGATGTTGGTGGAAAACATGATGGCATAGCCAATTTTGCTGTTGGATACGATGTTGCCTTCAATTTGGCTGTCGTTGGTGTACATATAATGCACACCGTAGCGCAGGTCGTGGAAATGGTTGTGGCTAAACGTGTTGAAATTGCTGGCGTTGGAAAAAATGCCGTCGCGCCCGTGTGAGATGTCGTTGTAAATCACTTTGGAATTGGGCGCGTTCCACACGGTTACACCGTTGCCGCGTTCGTTTTCACGCAGCTCTTGGTTGCCGATGATGGTGTTGCGCTCGACAACGGCGTTGGGCGCGCCCCAAAGATACACGCCCACCGAGTTATCCAAAATGTTGTTTTCCACGATGTGGGCGGCATCGGCGGATTTGTCCAGAAAAATGCCCGCGTCCATATTGGGCAGGCTGATGCCCGATTTGGTTACGGTGAGGTGCTTGATGGTTACATGGGGCGCGGCAACGGTAATGGTGCGCCCCGTGCGGTCGCCTTGGATAACGGCATCGCGCTTGTCGCCGCCTTCCAGCGTGAGCGGCTTGTTGATGATGATTTTGCCCGCGTATCCGCCTGCGGCCAGGCGCAGGGTGTCGCCCGCTTGGGCTTGGTCAATCGCGGTTTGCAAATCCGCGCCCGCGCTCACGGGGATAACGGCGGCTTGGGCGGATGCCGCCAGCCAAGGCACGGATAAAGCAAGGGCGAGAAAAAGGGGGGAGGTTTTCATGTTTGCGTGCGTTTTCAGGCTGCCCTGAAAAGAAGTTGTTTTAATGGGTAGGCAGCCTGCGAAGCGAAGCGGCGCTGCAAAGCCCAAACCGGAAGGCTTGCCCTGTTTTCAGGCTGCCTCAGGCGAGCATTGCCGCCCTGCCCTGTCGGCTTGGCGTTTGCCCGAACAAACCGCCTACCCATTAAAACTGTGCGGAAGCAAACACGTTTTCAGGCTGCCTGAAACCATGTTTAGCGTGTTTATGTTGATTAAAACGAGGCACAACGCCCCCGTATCACGGCAATTTTAATCAATGGTGCAAATCGGTTTCCCTATGCGGGAAAATAGCCCATTCGGCCATCAAAATCTGATAGCCGAATGAGCCACAATCACATCAAGCGATTATTTTGCCGCAGAAGCAGCAGAAGCTTCGGCGGGTTTAGAAGCATCGGCAGGTTTAGATGCAGATGCTGCTGGGGCAGAAGCGGCTGCGGCAGGCGCGCCCTCTGGGTGGAAGATGTTTACAGGCGTGCTGTTTTGCATCAAACGCTCATCGCCCAAGAAGGCTTCGCCTTTTTTGTGTACAACCATGCGACCAGACATTTCCATGTGCAAGGCGTGGCAGAACCATTGGCAGTAGTACCAGTAAACGCCCACGCGGTTGGCGGTAAAGGTAACCGAAGCGGTGGCTTGCGGGCTGATTTCCATCGCAATGCCGTGTTCTTCCAAGGTGAAACCGTGGGTTAAGTCTTCAATGGTTTCCATGTTGGTTACATACACGGTAACTTCGTCGCCTTCATGCACTTCAAATGCAGGCAGGCTGTACGCAGGCGCAATCGCCGTCATATACACGCGCACTTTGTTGCCATCGCGGATAACGTTTTTAGCTTTTTCCAATTCCACGCCATCTTTTTTGGCTTGCTCAACTGCGTCTTCCCACATCCAAGGGTCTTTGCGATCCCAAGTTTTGTTGGGGTTCAGCTTGCTGGTCGCCACCAACATCAAATCGTGTGGCTCGGCAAAAGTTGGATTATCGTGCACCAACTTCATTTCATCGCCGGAGATGTCAATCAATTGGTCGCACTCGGGTTTCAAAGGGCCCACGTTCAAGAAACGGTCTTTTGAGAACTTGTTCAAAGACACCAGCCATTTGCCATCGGCTTCTTTGGTTTCGCCCATGGTGGTGTGGTTATGACCAGGTTGGTAGTGAACATCCAGTTTTTGCACGATGTAATCGTCTTTATCGCTTTTTTCTGCGTAAGCCGCAATCGCTTTGTCGATGTTCCATTTCACCATTTGGCTGTCGATGAACAAGGTGGTGTAGGCATTGCCGCGGCCGTCAAACGCGGTATGCAGCGGGCCAAGACCCAATTTAGGCTCGGCTACCACCACGTCGCGCTCTTTGATTTTGCCTGCGAACAAGTCGTCCAGCTTGCGCACATCCAACACGGTTACGGTTGGCGACAATTTGCCGTTGAGCATGATGTAGTTGCCATCAGGCGATGCGTTACAGCCGTGTGGCGAGTTGGGCACAGGGATGTAGCGAGTGTATTTGCTTTTCGCTTGGAAGCGACCATCCAACACTTTCACGCCGTTGATTTCTTTGAAATCGCCCGCTTCAATGCCTGCTTCAATCGCTTTCAAGTCAAACACCACACACCAGTCTTGCTCGTTGGCAGAGGCTTCGGTTACGGTGCCGCCTTTTTCAGAGTTATAGCAGGTGGCAAAAGAGTATTTACCTTGGTAGTCGGCATCGCCGTTATCCAAGTTACCATCCACCATCACTTGCCATGCGATTTCCATGGTTTCGCCGTTTAATGCGGTGTAGATTGCCCAGTAGTTTTTAGCAGGGTCATCCAGCATTGTGCCGTTGTTGGGCACGGGCACGATGTGTTCGCCGTTGGCAAAAACGTAGCCTGTTTTGGGATAACGTTGTGGGCGCAAGCCGTGGATGCCTGATGCGTTGGGAATTTCGGTGATTTTGTCGGTTTTCATCACATCGCAACGGATACGGCAAACGCGGTTGTTGGCTTTATCGTTGGCATACACATAGCGACCGTCATAAGTGCCATCGGTGAACGACATATGTGGGTGGTGCAAGTCGCCATTGGGGTAGCAAGGCAGATTGGATTTTTTCAAAAACTCGCGTGTGCCTTCGGTTAAGTTAGCATTCAAGATTTTGCGGCTTTCGTTGGTGCGACCCCAGCCTGTGGCGCTGTCCATGTTGAACACGGGTACGCGCATCAACTCGCGCATAGAAGGCACGCCGATAATCCGCATTTCGCCTGATTGACCGCCTGATAGGAAGCCGTAGTATTGGTCTAACTCGCCTGGGCCAACGTGGTAGTTCAAACCGCCCTCGGCAGAAGCAGTTGATGCGGCAACAGAAGCAGCAGGCGCAGCGTTAGAAGCACCTGCGTGTGCAGCAGAAGCAGGCGCGTTACCGCCGCTTTGCGCGCCACCAGAACAAGCTGCCAAGCCCATCAAGCCCACGCCTGATGCAGCAGCAGTACCTAAGAATTTACGGCGACTGAGTTTGTTGTCTGACATAGTGATAACTCCTATAAAGAGTGTTTGGTTAAATAAAAACAGGAGAGAGATGCCTGTTGTAGGTTTTCAGGCTGCCTATTGGGTTGCTGCATCAAAGGCAGCCTGAAAACCTAATCCGCTTTTTTCGGATTCTTCACAAATTGCACAACCTGCTCTTGCGGCTCGCTTGGGGCTTGCTGTGCTGCCAATTCCGCTTTGGCCGCGGCTTGTTTGGCTTTTTTCTTGTTGGTCGCCACCACTTGCGGGCAACGTGTTTGGTGGTTATACATCACTTGGCAATGCAAGCATTGGATACACTCGTTCGGGTTGATGTCGCCTTCGGGCGCAATCGCCTGCACGGGGCATTCGTGATTGCAAATCTGGCAAGGATTGCCGCACATCGAATAACGGCGCAACCAGTTAAAAATTTGCAATTTGGCGGGAATCGCCATCGCCGCGCCCAGCGGGCAAAGATAGCGGCAGAAAAAGCGTTCGATAAACAGACTGGCAACCACCAACGCCACGGCAAAAATCACGAAATACCACTCGCGCACAAAATGCAAAATGATGGCGGTTTTAAAAGGCTCCACTTCGGCAAATTTTTCAGCAGTGCCCAATTCGTATAACGATATGCCAAAAAGCACCATAAAGATAACATATTTTAACGCAGTTAGGCGGGTATGGATGCCGAACGGGACTAAATATTGTTTTACTCCAAACTTTTTCGCAATCGCGCAGGCGATTTCTTGCAACGCGCCAAACGGGCAGAGCCAGCCGCAAAACGCGCCGCGCCCCCAAAGCAGCATGCCGATGGCGGTGGCACTCCATAGTGTGAAGATAAAGGGATCCATTAAGAAATAATCCCAGCTAAATCCTGTGATTAAGGATGATGTGAACGTCATCACGTTTACAACAGATAGCTGCGCGTGCAAATACCAGCCCACATACACCAGCGTTACCGTCAAATACGCCAAACGGAAACGATTGAAGAATTTTTCGTGTCTGACCAGCGTGTCTTGGAAAAAGAACACCGCGCTCAAAATCAGCAGCATTACGGCGATGGCGGCAACGTGGAAGCGTTTTTCCCACCACAGGCGTTTCCAAATCATGCGCTGCGGATTGTCTTCCGCGCCGGCATCGGCGGTGGCGATGTCGCCCGCAGGCGCGCTTGCGTTGGCAACGACGGCGTTGCCCGCAGGCGCAGAGGCAGCCTGAACAGGCGCAGGCGTATCAATCACCACAGGCTCGCCGTTGGGGTCGTCCACGGTGAACGCTTTGGGCAGCAAGTAGTTCAAATCAACGGTTACAAACGCTTTGTTTTGCACGCTGATTTCGCGTTGCACCACCAGTTGCAAATGCCACGGCTCGGCTGCGTCCAGTTTTTCGTTTTCGGGAATCACAAACAGCGACACTTCTTTAAACTCGGGCGCGCCTGCGGCTTCCAGTTTCAGCAAGCGAGTGTGTTGCGCGTCGGTAAAGCGGAAGCCGTTATCGTTTTGCACCAGCTCAATGCGGTCAAAAATACCGCCGCGCACATAACCCGAGCCTTTCCATGAATACACGCCCTCGCCCGCCACGATAATCGCGGCTTGGTCGGGTTTCAGGCTGCCTTTGAGCCGCTCGTAGCCTTGTTCGCCCAACAGGCTTTTGCCGATGGAGGGCTGCGACACCACGGCGGTGTATAAATTGATAAACGTGTCTTCGGGATTGCCCGGTTCCGGTTTTTCGGCGGCGGCGGGGTTGTTTTGCTCCAACATTTTGTTGGCTTCGCCGATGCTGATGTGCAACTTGGCAACCGCGCCTTGGTCTAACAGTTGCTGCCACGACAACACGTCTTGCTTATCCATATTGGGCAAACGGTGCGGACGGGTTTGCACGGCGGTGTTGGCTGCGGCTGCGGTTTTGCCGCCCTGTTTGGCCAATTCGGCGGTGATAATCCGCGCAGAACGCACGATGCTGTCGCCAATCACCACCACGGTAACGGTTGCGCCTGTTACGATGGGCGAGGGCGTTGCGCCCGCTTGCGGCGGGTTTTTGGTGGGATTCATGCCGATGTAGCCGTCGATGAAAGTGTCCACTTTGGAGCGCGGGATGCCAATCAGCAAAATCGGCTCGTGGTGTTCCAGCATTTTCGCGCCCTTGATGGTGCCTTCGTTATCCAGCGCCACAATGGTGTCAATCGGTTTGCTGGAATAGCCGCGCGTGCTGACCACGTCTGTTGTGATGTACACCACGCCCACTTCTTTGTCGCCTTCATACACTTTTGCCATCATCGGCTTGCCTTCGGGCGCGCCAAAACGTGTGGCATTGGGGAAAACATCGGCAGGTTTGACTTTGTTGATTAAATCGGGCAAACGCTCGGCTTGCGCGGGCGCGGCCAAAATCAGCAGCGTACACGCGGCGAGCAGAAAGAATATGATTTTCTGATAGAAATGGTGTGCGATTGAGACCATTGGGCGAGACATATTGGTTTGTCCTATTTTGGTGGTTTGTTGTGTTTAGAAACATCCACATTTTAGAAGCCTTTACTGCCTTTTCGTTTGACATAAATCAAGTGAACAAATCTTTATAAACGTTATGAATTTGTGTGGTTATGTTAAGAATAGGTAAAACGGTTAAACTTGTTTAGTTCTTTTTGTTTACGGGTTTAAAGGCAGCCTGAAAACGGATTGAGCCGTGCCATGCTTGCCATAAGCGCGCGCCATTTTCAGGCTGCCTTACGGTGCGCAAGCAATCAACGCGCCCTAGAAAAAGCGCATAAACTTGTTATACTTGCACGCTTTTTAACGCCCCCTATTCCACCATGCCGCACTCCAAACGCGCCCAACGGCGCATCATCAATCACCATCCCTTTTGGCAAGCCGATAAGCCTTATCTGCACGACCACACCATCACCGACGCGCGTTTTCGCCGTTTGGGCTACATGATGGCGTTTTCGGCGGGCGCGATTAACGCGGGCGGCTTTTTTGCGGTGGCAAGCTACACTTCGCACGTTTCGGGCTTGCTTTCGCGCGTGGCAGACAGCATGGTGTTGTTTGAATGGCATACGGCGTTGGCGGCGCTGATGGGCGCGGTGTGTTTTTTGTGCGGCAGCATCACGGCAAATCTGACCATTCTTTGGGGCAAACGCCATCGCTTTCGCAGCTGCTATGGCTTGCCGTTGTGGATTGAGGCGATTTTGCTGCTGCTGTTTGCGGTGTTTGGCTTTGCGCTATCCAGCGTGGGCGCGGTGATGTTGCCGCCCACGTTTTTGCTGCTTTGCTACATTATGGGGATTCATAATTCGGTGATGAGCGTGTTGTCGGGCAGTCTGATTCGAGCGACGCACATGACGGGTTCAACCACAGATTTGGGCATTGAAATTGCCAAGGCGTTGTATTACAGCAAAAAAAGCCACCCGAAGCTGCCCGATGTGAAGGTGAACCGCCCCAAGATGTATCTGCTGATGGGGATGATTAGCTGCTTTATCATAGGCGGCGTGGTTGGCGCTTACGGCTATCGCAAGGTGGGCTATTATTTTACTTTGCCTGTGGCGCTGCTGCTGTTTCTGCTGGGCGCGGGGTCGGTGGGCTATGATGTGAAGATTCGGACGAAATTGTGGCTGATTCGGAAGATTAGGCAGCGGGAACAGCAGCGACGGCTGGCGGAACGGCAAAAGGCGGAAAGCCAAACGAAGGATTGAGCATGGGCTGAGGCAGCCTGCGTAGCGCAGCGGAGTTGCGAAGCCAAAATGGGTTTAAGCATTGTGCTTTGTGAGAACTGGTTTTCAGGCTGCCCTTTGTAGCATAAAGCGTTTTCAGGCTGCCTCAGGCTTAACACGATTGAGACAGTCTGAAAACCAAAATGAAACAACAACGGTTTGTCGCCAAGCCGCTTGTTCAATAAGGCTTTACAGGCTGGCGAAATATCGGCGAGCCATCAACACTCTATAACAAACATAGTTTTCAGGCTGCCTCTGCTTATCCGCATCAAGGCAGCCTGAAAAAAACCAAAAAAGGGCAGATACACAATCTGCCCTTGCTTACGGCTGTTTACCATTTCAGCCCATTATTTCTTCGGCTGGCATTCCCGCGCCAAATACAACCATGTTTCCACCACGGTATCAGGGTTCAGCGACAAGGTTTCAATGCCCTCGTCCACCAGCCACTTAGCAAAGTCGGGATGGTCGGATGGGCCTTGCCCGCAGATGCCGATGTATTTGTTCAAGCGCAAGCAAGTGGAAATAGCAAGGTGCAGCATCACTTTTACCGCGGCGTTGCGCTCGTCAAACGTGCTGGCAATCGGCCCACCGCTGTCGCGGTCCACACCCAAGGTGAGCTGGGTCATGTCGTTTGAGCCGATGGAGAAGCCGTCAAAGTATTCAAGGAATTGCTCGGCAAGCAGCGCGTTGCTGGGCACTTCGCACATCATAATCAAGCGCAAGCCGTTTTTGCCGCGTTCCAAGCCGTTTTCTTTGAGCACTTCCAACACCGCTTCCGCTTCGGCAAGCGTGCGCACAAAGGGAATCATCACTTCCACATTGGTCAGCCCCATCACATCGCGCACATATTTCACCGCGCGGCATTCCAGCGCAAAGCAAGGTTTGAAGTCGTCCGACACATAACGCGCCGCACCACGGAAGCCCAGCATGGGGTTTTCTTCGTGTGGCTCATATTGCGCGCCGCCGAGCAAGCCTGCGTATTCGTTGGATTTGAAATCAGACATCCGCACGATGACTTTTTTCGGATAAGCCGATGCCGCCAGCGTGGCGATGCCTTCGGCGAGTTTGTCCACATAAAAATCAACGGGCGATGCGTAGCCTGCAATGCGGTCGGTGATTTCAGCTTGCAATTCAGGCGTTTGTTTATCAAATTGCAACAGCGCGTGTGGGTGGATGCCGATTTGGCGGTTAATCACAAACTCCATCCGCGCCAAACCAATGCCCTCGCTAGGCAAGTTGGCAAACGAGAATGCCATTTCGGGGTTGCCCACGTTCATCATAATTTTGGCGGGCGATTTGGGCATTTGGTCCAGCGAAACTTCATCCACTTCCACTTCCAGTAAGCCCGCGTAAATATAGCCTGTGTCGCCTTCGGCGCAAGACACGGTTACTTCCGCGCCATCGGTTAAACGGCTGGTGGCATCGCCGCAACCCACCACCGCAGGAATGCCCAGTTCACGCGCAATAATCGCCGCGTGACAAGTGCGCCCGCCGCGGTTGGTAACAATAGCAGCGGCGCGTTTCATCACAGGTTCCCAATCGGGGTCGGTCATGTCGGTAACCAAAATATCGCCTGCTTGCACTTTGTCCATCTCGCTCACGCTTTTCACCACGCGCACCACGCCTTTGCCCACTTTTTGCCCAATCGCGCGACCTTCCACCAACACATTGCGCTCGCCTTTGATGGAGTAACGGCGCAACACATTGCCAGCGGCTTTTTCTTGCGATTTCACGGTTTCGGGGCGAGCTTGCAAGATATAGAGCTTGCCATCCACGCCATCGCGACCCCATTCAATATCCATCGCTCTGCCGTAGTGTTCTTCAATGGTGAGCGCGTATTGGGCGAGTTCGGCGATTTCTTCAGGGCTGAGCGAGAAGCGTTTGCGGTCGGCTTCGGGCACATCTACCGTTTGCACCGACTTGCCCGCCTGCACGCTGTCGGTAAACACCATTTTGATGAGTTTTGAACCCAAGGTTTTGCGCAAAATGGCGGGTTTGCCTTTTTTGAGCGTGGGTTTGTGCACATAAAATTCATCGGGGTTCACCGCGCCTTGCACCACGGTTTCGCCCAAGCCGTAAGATGAAGTGATGAACACCACATCTTCAAAGCCGCTTTCGGTGTCAATGGAGAACATCACGCCTGATGCGCCTGTGTCGGAGCGTACCATGCGTTGCACGCCAGCCGAAAGCGCAACGGCATCGTGGTCAAAGCCTTTGTGCACGCGATAAGAGATGGCGCGGTCGTTGTAAAGCGATGCAAACACATGGTGCATCGCTTCTTTTACATTATCCAAACCATTGATGTTTAGGAAAGTTTCTTGTTGCCCCGCAAACGACGCATCGGGCAAATCTTCGGCGGTGGCCGATGAGCGCACGGCAACGGAAATTTGGTCGCTGCCCGCATCGGCAACCATTTTTGCCCACGCCGCTTCCACTTCGGCATTCAATTGCTCAGGGAAAGGCGTGTCCAAAATCCACTGCCGAATTTGCGCGCCCACGCGTGCCAACTCGGTTACATCATCCACGTTCAACGCGGCAAGTGCGGCGGAAATGCGTTCGTGCAGCCCATCGTGTGCTAAAAAGGCGCGGTAGGCTTCGGCGGTGGTAGCAAAGCCGCCCGGCACACGCACGCCTTTTTCGGCAAGTTGCGAAATCATTTCGCCCAATGATGCGTTTTTGCCGCCCACGCGTTCCACATCGGTCATGCGTAGGTTTTCAAGCCAGATAACGTAGTTTTCAGCCATTTTTCAGAGTCCTTTCCGAGACTGGGTTAGTGGAAAAAATTGAAGCGAACGTTAATTCGCGTAAACATAATAGCACACATCAATTTGAATTTTGTGGCGCGGCGGTGATTTTGGTGGAAATTTTTGTAATCGCTTGTAATTAACGCAGATTGTTTTTGTTTAACAGATAAGGCAGCCTGAAAATTGCTTTTATTGGGCAATTTTTTCTAATTCTGGTTTTCAGGCTGCCTATTTTTGATATTTTATGGGATAAAGTTGCGCGAATTGAGGTAAATCAAACAAAGTGGATTTTGTTTTTGCGGGCAAGAAATTTTGGATTGGGTGGTGATAATGGTGATTTTGATTACACACAGTTACAAATGATTGCAAACGCAAAGGCAGCCTGAAAACGAAAAATACGTTTTCAGGCTGCCTTAATTTTAAATCATGTAAAACATATACAATATCATCCACATCACCACCACCGCCCAAGCCAAATCCAGCACCACTGCCAATATAAATAGCCAAACCTTGGTGGCTACTTTTGTTTTATGTACCAGCATCATCAGCACCGCGATGATGTGCCATAAAATCATCGCGCCCGTAAACATAAACAGTTGGTTCCCCGTCCCAAACAGCGTTCCATTAAGCATAACGGGCGGCACAATAGCCACGAGAAACCACCAAATGCCAGCGGGGATGCCCCATTTAATCAGCGATGGCAAAGGCTGATATTCTGGCTCGGTGGTGGTTTCATCGGCTTCGGCGGTTGTTTTATCTGGCTCGTCTGTCATATTCATTCCTTTTTTGGGTTGTTTAAGGCAGCCTGAAAACGAGTAAAGCGAGTTTCAGCGAAGCTAAACCAAAAAAACCATTTTCAGGCTGCCTATTACTACAAAAACCGCCTACGCATCAATATTCTGCGCCACCAGCGCATTCGCTTCAATAAATGCTCTGCGCGGCTCAACCTCGTCGCCCATCAGTGTAACAAACGTTTCATCGGCGGCAATCGCGTCTTCAATGCGCACTTTCAGCAAGCGGCGCACTTCGGGGTTCATGGTGGTTTCCCAAAGCTGCTCGGGGTTCATCTCGCCCAAGCCTTTGTAGCGTTGCATGGTTAAGCCTTTTTGCGCGGTGGCAAGCAGACTGTCTAGCGCGGCTTCAAAGCTGGCAACGTGTTGCGCTTCGGCATCGCCTTTGTGCAAGGCTGCGCCTTCACTGCCGATTAAGCCGCGTTGCTGTTCAGCGGTTTTCAGCAGCACTTGATAGGCTTTGCTGTCCACAAATTTCTGGTCTAAATACGACACCATCACATTGCCATGCAGCTGGCGCGTGATTTTGATGAAATGCCCGCCGTCTTGCCCTGCGATGTGTTCCAACGCGATTTCTGGGTTTTTCAGGCTGCCTAAAAGGGCGGCAATGGCGTGTTGCGCGGCTGGTTCGCTGGATAAATCAATCGGTTCAATGTCTATCAGTGCGCGCAGCACAGCGGCATCAATCACGCGGCTTTCTTCGGCAATGGTGTTGCGCGCGCGCAAGAATTGCTTGGCGAGTTTGGTTAATTCCGCGCCTTCCAGCGTGCGGCTGCCTGCCACGATTTTGGCGTTGTCCACCGCCAACCCAAGCAAAAATTCGTCTTTTTCCATTTCGTCTTTCAGATAACGCTCTTGCTTACCGTGTTTGGCTTTATACAGCGGCGGCTGGGCGATATACACATAGCCGCGCTCAATCAATTCGGGCATTTGGCGATAGAAGAAAGTGAGCAGCAACGTGCGAATGTGTGCGCCGTCCACGTCGGCATCGGTCATGATGATGATGCGGTGGTAGCGCAATTTTTCTAGGTTAAATTCTTCTTTGCCGATGCTGGTGCCCAGCGCAGTAATCAGCGTGGCGACTTCTTGGCTGGCGAGCATACGCTCAAAGCGGGCGCGTTCCACGTTCAAAATCTTGCCTTTGAGCGGCAAAATGGCTTGGAATTTGCGGTCGCGTCCTTGCTTGGCTGAACCGCCTGCCGAATCGCCCTCCACCAAATAAAGCTCGGACAGCGCGGGATCTTTTTCTTGGCAATCGGCGAGTTTACCCGGTAAGCCCAAGCCGTCCATCACGCCTTTGCGGCGCGTGAGTTCGCGGGCTTTGCGAGCGGCTTCGCGGGCGCGGGCGGCTTCCACAATCTTGCCGCAGATGATTTTGGCATCGTTCGGGTTTTCTTCTAAGAAGTTTTTCAACGCTTCGCCCAACACTTCGTTTACCACGGGCGAAATTTCACTGGAAACCAGTTTGTCTTTGGTTTGCGATGAGAATTTGGGGTCGGGCAGTTTCACGGATAACACGCAGGTCAAACCTTCGCGCATATCGTCGCCCGAGGTATCCACTTTGGCTTTTTTGGCGATGTCGTTATCGGCGATGTATTGGTTGATGGTGCGCGTCATGGCTTGGCGCAGCGCGGTCAGGTGCGTGCCGCCGTCGCGTTGCGGGATGTTGTTGGTGAAGCATTGCACGGATTCTTGGTAGCTTTCGTTCCATTGCATCGCGCATTCCACCGTCATGCCGTCTTTTTCGCCCAGCGCGTAGAAAATCTTGCTGTGCAAGGGTTTTTTGCTGCCGGTGATGTATTGCACAAAGCCTTGCACGCCGCCTGATTCGGCGAAGTCTTCGTGTTTGCCGTCTCGTTTGTCAAACAGCTCGATGCGCACGCCGTTGTTCAAAAACGAGAGTTCGCGGATACGCTTGGCGAGCGTTTCAAATTTGTATTCCACCGTGCCAAAGGTGTCTTCGCTGGCGAGAAATTGCACGCGCGTGCCGTGGCGATTTTCAGGCTGCGCTGCGCCGATGACTTTGAGCGGTTCTACGGTTTCGCCGCGCTTGAATTCGACAAAATGCTCTTTGCCTTCGCGCCAAATAGTGAGTTTGAGCCAATCAGACAGCGCGTTGACTACGCTCACGCCCACACCGTGCAGGCCGCCTGAGACTTTGTAGCTGTTGTTATCAAATTTTCCGCCTGCGTGAAGGATGGTCATGATGACTTCGGCGGCGGAACGACCTTCTTTGGGGTGTATGCCGGTGGGAATGCCACGCCCGTTGTCTTCGATGGTGATGGATTCGTCGGCATTGATGGCAACGGTGATGCGGTCGCAATAGCCAGCAAGGGCTTCGTCGATGGCGTTATCCAGCACTTCAAACACCATGTGGTGCAAGCCTGAGCCGTCTTGGGTGTCGCCGATGTACATACCTGGGCGTTTGCGGACGGCTTCTAAGCCTTCTAGGACTTGGATACTGGCTGCGCCGTATTCTTGATTGGTTGGTTGGGTCATGGTTTTGGTCTTTTTAAAATGGATAGAATGGGGTTTCAGGCTGCCTAATCAAAAGGCGGCGATAAACAGCGCAATCACGCAAATCATGCCCACGCCCCAAATGGCGGAACGCGCGGTGGCTTTGTCTTGCGCGTATGCCCAAATATAGGCAACGCGGGAGAGCAGAAACAGGGTTGCCCAAAAGTTGATTGTGCCTTGCGCGGCTTCGCCTGTGGCGTGGGCGATGATGATGGCGGCGGCGTAAAGCGGCAGCATTTCGTAGCCGTTTTGTTGCGCGGCGTTGAGTCGTGCGGCTTTGCCTGTGGCGCGGGCGAGGATTTCGCGCGGGTTGTGGTTTTCGGCGGCGTGCATATTGGCGGCTTTTTTGGCAGCGGCGGCGCAGAATAGATTGAACAAGGCGAAAAGCAGAATGCTGAAATAGGCGAACGTCATGGGATTTCCTTGTTTGCCCTTTCAGGCTGCCTGAAAGGGGCGGGGCGCGTTGGCGTAAACGCGCGATTATACCATAGCCTTGCGGGATACATTTTCAGGCTGCCTTACACTGTTTACATAAGGCAGCCTGAAAATCATTTATCGGCGTTGTCGGCAAGGATTTTGTGGTACACGCTGGGCGGAACGTAGCGTTTTACAATCTCGCGCCAGCCTTTTGGCCCGACTAACCCTTTAACCATAGTGGACGAAATCTCGGCAATTTCGCGCGGCGGCATCAGAAACACGGTTTTGATGGCTGGCTGCAAATCAGCGTTGATGTGGCGCATGGCGCGCTCGTATTCATAATCGCCAGCGGAGCGGATGCCGCGCACGATAAACGCCGCGCCGACGTCGTGGGCGTAGTTCACCAAAAATTGATATTCATACGATGCCACGCGCACGTTAGGATAGGGCTTTGCCATGTCTTGCAAAAAGGCGATGCGCTCGGCAACGGTGTAGCTGCTTTTTTTATCAGGGTTGATGCCGATGGCAACAATCAGCTCGTCAAAAAGCTGTTGGGCTTCGGCTATCATCCATAGGTGCCCGTTGGTGGGCGGGTCGAAACTGCCTGCGTACACGGCGCGGCGAAGGGTGGATTGGGTATTCATATCAAATGGGTTGGTAGCCTTGAAAGCCGATGGGGGCGGGTTTGCCTTGCGGGTTGGGCGTGAGCGTGATGTGCCAATCGGGCAAGCGTTCGTTGAGCAGCAACACGTTGTCCACGTCTTTCAGGTTGTCTTTATGCTGCGCGTGGTGATGGGGAAGCAGGGCGGCAAGGGCTTTTTGTTTGGCTTCGGCAGCGGTTTCGGCAACAAACAAGCCGAACTCGTGCGCTTCGGGCAAGGCTTCGGGGCAATAACCGCCCACGTTCACAAAATAGAGTTTCAGGCTGCCTGAAACGGAGGTGGCGGCTTTGGGGGCGACTTGGATATCGTAGCCGTCTGCCCAGTTAATGACTTGCCAGCCGTCGATGTGGATTTTGTCGGCATCGCCAAACCACGCGGCTTTGAGCGCGGGGATGGCTTCTTGCCATGTGTCGCAAACGGCAAACTGCACATCGTGGACTTCGATGTTGGATTGCCCTGCGCTGCCGCCGAGATAAAAAAGATGGAGTTGAGGCATGGTGGTTTCCTTGTGGAACGAGCCGCGCATAATAAAGGCAGCCTGAAAAACGGTAAATACCATTTTCAGGCTGCCTCTCTTTTTCAGGCTGCCTATCTATGTTTACAAGGCGAGCAAATTAGTGCCCACCGCCGCCGCAAGCACCGCAGCAGCCGGAACCGCCTTGTTTCATGTCAATCACCATACGGCCTGTAATCTTGCCGTGGTGCATTTCGTCAAAGATGGCAGGCGCTTCATCCAGCGTGCGCAGTTGCACTTTGGGCACAACCAAGCCTTCCGCGCCGAATTGGAACGCTTCTTCCAAGTCTTTGCGCGTGCCCACCAGCGAACCGACCACTTCAATGCCGTCCAACACCACGCGCGGGATAGACAAATCCATGCTTTCAGGCGGCAAGCCAATCGCCACCACGCGGCCGCCCGCGCGAACGCAGTCCACAGCCGAGTTAAACGCCGCTTTGGATACAGCGGTTACCACCGCCGCGTGTGCGCCGCCATTGGTGTGTTTTTTGATGAATTCGGCCGCGTCTTCTTTGTTGGGGTTCACCACCAAATCCGCGCCGCTTTCTTTGGCAAACGCCAATTTTTCATCGTTCACATCCACCGCAATCACGTGCGCGCCGAATACTTTCTTCGCATATTGCACGCCCAAGTTGCCCAAGCCACCTGCGCCGTAAACCGCAATCCATTGACCGGGGCGGACGCCGGCCACTTTAATGCCTTTGTATGTGGTAACGCCCGCGCAAGTGATGCTGGATGCTTGGGCAGGGTCTAAGCCCTCGGGTACTTTCACGGCGTAATCGGCATCCACAATGCAATGCGTCGCCATGCCGCCGTCGGCAGTGTAGCCTGCGTTCAACACGCTGCGGCACAAAGTTTCGCGCCCTGTGTTGCAGTATTCGCACGAGCCGCAGCTTTGGAACAACCACGCAATGCTCACGCGGTCGCCCACTTTCAACGCTTTCACGCCATCGGCAACTTCTTTCACAATGCCGATGCCTTCGTGTCCCAACACCACGCCCGTTTTATCGCCATAATCGCCTGCGGCAACGTGCAAATCGGTGTGGCACACGCCACAATATTCCACTTCAACCAATGCTTCGTTGTAACGCAAAGGGCGGATTTCTTTTTCTGTTACTTCCACGCCGTGTTTTGCATTGGGGTTCACTACTGCTGCTTTCATTTTAGCCATGATTTTTCTCCGTATTTGGAAATGGTTTAACAATGGGTTTTTGAAAATGGCGCAAACCGCGCGCCAACGTGAACTGCGGCATCAGTATGCGCTTTTGTTTTAAGAAATGTCAAGATTTGTAATGTAAAAAATCCTTTGTAATCAAATGGATATATATGTTATAGTGTAACTGGTTGCACTCGTAGCTTGGCTACACGTTTTCAGGCTGCATCGTACCCTAGCGATTAAGCAGCCTGAAAAACTTTCTGTTAAAATTCGCTTCCTTAACACCACATCAAAACGGAACGCGCCATGCAAGTGCCACAAGAAATCCGCATCAACAAAACACGCGACACGCTCACCCTTGTTTACCCCAACCACGCACACGTCCTGCCTGCCGAATTTTTGCGCGTGTATTCCCCCAGCGCGGAAGTGCGCGGGCACGGCGTTGGGCAGGAAACGCTGCAAACGGGCAAACGCGGCGTGTTGATTACCGATTTGGAAGCCGTGGGCAACTACGCGCTCAAAATCACCTTTTCCGACGGACACGACAGCGGCTTATACGACTGGGCATATTTGCACAACCTCGGCAGCCAGCAAGCAGAATTATGGCAGCAATATCTTGCCCTGCTCGCCATGGAAGGCGCATCGCGCGACCCCGATTTAACCGCGCCCGCGCCGACCAAAGCCCATAGCTGCGGCGGCTGTTCGCATCATTAACCCCATTTCAGGCTGCCTTTGCGCGCCTCCGCTTTGAATATATTTATGGCAGCCTGAAACGCCATTGCCCTGTTTCAGGCTGCCCTTTGCCACCGCCCCACACACATGACAAACCTATACACCCTTATCCCCGCCCTGCTCATTATCGGCACTTGCCTGTTCAGCTACCTCGGCTTCACCAACCGCGTGATTTTTGACCGCTATCAATTCCAAGTGGGGCAAGTGCGCTACAACAAGCAATACTACCGCCTGATTACATCGGGCTTTTTGCATGCCGATTGGGGGCATTTGTTTTTTAATATGTTCACGCTGTATTTTTTCGCCCGCCCCATCATGTTTTACTATGGCGTGTTTGTATTTGTGTGGCTATACGTCGGCTCAATCGTTGCCGGCAACGCCTTTTCGCTGTGGCTGTATAAAAACCGCCCTAGCTATACCGCCATTGGCGCATCGGGCGGCGTGTCGGGCGTGTTGTTTGCCGCCATCGCGCTGGCGCCCACGCAAACCATCGGCGTGTATTTCATCCCCGTAACTGCTTGGATTTTCGCCACTTTATACTTCGCCTACTCCGTTGCCATGCTGCTCAAACCCCGCCCGTGGGACAACATCGGGCACGCCGCGCATCTGGGCGGCGCAGCATTGGGCATGGTGTTGGTTGCCACGCTCTCGCTGCCCATTTTTATGCACAACATTGTTTACATCGCCATCATGAGCCTGCCGCTGCTCTATTTGGCATACGAATTACTGATTAACAAGAAAGCCCGCTAATAATGAACCCTACCCGCCTTGCCACCCTAATCGCTTGCAGCGCCGCGCTTTGCGCCTGCGACAAAATCGCCGAAAAACTCCACCCCGCCTCCGAGCCTGCCGCCAGCCAAGCATCCGCACCCGCCGCTTCTGCGCCCAAAGCCGTGAACGTGCGCGAGGCCTTTATCAGCGCGTGTTTGAGCACTGCATCGCAGCAAGCCCCCGCCGACGATGCCACCATGCAATACTGCGGCTGCGTGTACGACGAGGGCGCGAAAGCCTATGGTGACAAAGCCCAATGGGACAGCGCGCTCGCCATTGATAAACCCGAAAATATGCCCGAAAAACTGCAAAAAACCGTTGCCAGCGTATCGGATAGCTGTTCACAAAAATTCTTTGGCGTGAGCGCGGCTTCGGCAGCTTCCGCCGCCATTGCATCCTCGCCCGCCAAAGCGGCATCGCCCGCCGCGGCATCGCAACCTGCCGCCGCCAGCACGCCCGCCCATGCCGCCGGCGCATCCGCCGTTGCCGCATCCGATGCCAGCGCGCCTGCCGCCGCAACAGGCAAACATTCGGGCGGCGGCAAACGCCGCGGGCATCATCGCCGTCGCCGCTGATTGATTGAGGCAGCCTGAAATCGTTTTTGCTGCGGTAGACCGTTTTCAGGCTGCCTTTTATACCGCGTTACCCTTATCCCCAGAAAGCCCCATCATGACCGACCAAAAAACCCATTTCGGCTATCAAACCGTAAACGAAAGCGAAAAAGCGGGCAAAGTTGCCCAAGTGTTCCATTCTGTTGCCCAAAACTACGACATCATGAACGATGTGATGTCGGGCGGTTTGCACCGCGTGTGGAAACATTTCACCATCAACACCGCGCGCGTGCCCAAAAGCGGCAAAGTGTTGGACATCGCAGGCGGAACGGGCGATTTGTCGCGCGGCTGGGCAAAACGCGTGGGCAAAGATGGCGAAGTGTGGCTCACCGACATCAATTCTTCCATGCTCACCGTGGGGCGCGACCGCCTGCTCAACGAAGGCACGATTTTGCCCGTTGCCGTGTGCGATGCCGAAAAACTGCCCTTCCCCGATAATTATTTTGACCTTGTTTCCGTGTCGTTTGGCTTGCGCAATATGACGCACAAAGACATTGCCCTTGCCGAAATGTATCGCGTGTTAAAGCCCGGCGGCACGCTGTTGGTGCTGGAATTTTCCAAAGTGTATGAGCCGCTGAAACCTGCTTACGATTTTTATTCGTTCAAATTTTTGCCGCTGATGGGCAAATACATCGCCAAAGATGCTGATAGTTATCAATACCTTGCCGAAAGCATCCGTATGCACCCCGACCAAGAAACGCTGAAACAGATGATGATGGACGCAGGCTTTGACCGCGTGGACTACCACAATTTGAGCGCGGGGATTGTGGCGCTGCACAAAGGCGTGAAATATTGATTGAAACACACAGGCAGCCTGAAACGGGAAAACCGGTTTTCAGGCTGCCTGAGTTCATTCCGTTTCAACTTATGCGCGAACCGCCCTCTCCCATACCCTTGTTAAAGGCAGCCTGAAAACGTATCCGCAGGCTGTTGCCACGTTAAAAACCATCCACCCCCGCAGCCCTTTTTTCAGGCTGCCCAACCCCGCCATGCCCACCATCGCCCAAATCCTGCAAACCGCTCCCATCCCGCGCAACGAAACCCGCCTGCTGCTGCAACACATCACAGGCTACACCGCCAGCCAGCTCATCACGCGCGACCGCGAGCCGCTGCCCGAAGCCCAAGCCGACCAATTGCACCGCCTTATCGCACGGCGCAGCGCGGGCGAACCGATTGCCTACCTCATCGGCACGCGCGAATTTTACGGGCGCGCCTTCGCCGTTTCCCCCGCCGTGCTCATCCCGCGCCCCGAAACCGAACACCTGCTAGAAGCCGCGCTGCAACGGCTGCCTGAAAACGGCGTGTTGTGGGATTTGGGCACCGGCAGCGGCATCATCGCCGTCAGCGCAAAATGCGAACGCCCCGATGCCCGCGTGTTTGCCAGCGACATCAGCGCCGAAGCCCTGGCCGTCGCGCAACAAAACGCCGCCGCGTGGTGCGCCCCCGTTTCATTCGCACAAGGCGCCTGGTTTGCCGCCAACCAAGTTTTCAGGCTGCCGCAACACAGCGTGCACGTTATCGCCTCCAACCCGCCCTACATCGAAGCCGACGACCCGCACCTGCAACAAGGCGATTTGCGCTACGAGCCGCCCGCCGCGCTCACCGACTTTGCCGACGGCTTGGCGCACATCCGCCACATCGCCCAACACGCGCCCGCCTATCTGCGCCGCCACGGCTGGCTGCTGCTGGAACACGGCTACAACCAAGGGCAAGCCGCGCGCGATATTTTGGCGCGATTTGGTTTCTGCCAAATTGAAACGCAGCAGGATTGGGCGGGGCTAGACCGCGTAACGCTCGGGCGGGTTGAGGCAGCCTGAAAACCGATTTGCCCAGCCCGTTTCAGGCTGCCTCTGCATGGTAGCAACACACTGCAATCCAGTCGGCAACCTAATAGCGCGGCGACTCGCCGACATCGCGGTAACAATCCGCACAACACCCCGCTTAGCGGCAAGCCACAGCCGCGCCATCACTGAAATCTTTACCCCAAAGGCAGCCTGAAAACCCCTTTACCCGTTTTCAGGCTGCCTCTGCATCGCACCACCACACCCGCGCATTCAATCCACACAAAAAAGGCAGCCTGAAAACGCATTCAACTACGTTTTCAGGCTGCCTCATTCAAGCTATTTACGCCGCTTTATCACGACTAATCGACATTTTAATCACTTGCCATGCAAACAAGCACGCGCCGCCGATGAAGGTGAAATCCGCAATCGTGCGAATCCAGCGGAACAGCACCAAGTAATCCTGCTGCATGAACGCTTCGCTGCGCGCATACCACAAACCTTGGCTAATCGACGCATAGCCTTGAATAATGCCAATCGGCAACAAGCTAGACACAATCATCAACGCCAAGCCGCCGTTAAGCAGCCAGAAGCCGATGGTCATGTATTTGGCGTTGTAGGTGTAGTTTGGCTTGATGTAACAGCCCACCAGCAACACAAAGCCTAGAGCCAAGAAGCCATACACGCCGAACAATGCGCCGTGCGCGTGCACCGCAGTGGTATTCAAGCCTTGCAAGAAGAACAAGGTAATCGGCGGGTTAATCAAGAAGCCGAACACGCCCGCGCCCAGCATATTCCAGAACGCAACGGCGGTGAAGCACATCAAAGGCCAGCGCAAACGTTGCATCCAAGGCGCAGCGTGTTGGTGAGACCAATGCTCATACGCCTCATGGCCGAGCAGCACCAAAGGCACCACTTCCAAAGCAGAGAACGAAGCACCCGTTGCCATAACAGGCGTGGTAGTCCCCGTGAAATACAAGTGGTGGAACGTACCGGGCACGCCGCCGACCAAGAACAAGCTGCCGGCCACCAAAGAAGCGGCGGTTGCCGATTTGTAGCTCACCAAGCCCAAGTTGTAGAACACAAACGCCAAAGCGGCTGTGGCGAACACTTCAAAGAAGCCTTCCACCCACAAATGCACCACCCACCAACGCCAGTATTCCATAACAGGCACAGGGCTGTGCTCGCCGTAGAACAAGCCGGGCGCATAGAACGCACCCACGCCCACAATCGAAGCCACGAAAATCGCCAGCAGGTTTTTGTCGCCGCCTTGTTTGAACGCAGACACGGTGCAGCGCAGCATCAAGAACAGCCACAACAGGAAGCCCACTGTGAGCAACACTTGCCAGAAGCGGCCCAAATCCAAGTATTCATAGCCTTGGTGGCCAAACCAGAAATTGGTTGAGCCAGACATTTTGTTCAATACGAGCGAAACAAAATTGCCGGCATAAGAACCCGCCACCACGATAAACAAGGCAACGTATAACAAGTTCACGCCCAAGGCTTGGAATTTAGGGTCTTTGCCGCCGTTGATAATCGGCGCAACAAACAAACCCGCAGTCAAGAAGCCCGTTGCAATCCAGAACAGCGCAGATTGCAAGTGCCAAGTACGCGCTAGCGAGTAAGGCAAAATTTTAGACATTTCAATGCCGTAGAATGTTTGACCTTCCACGGTGTAGTGCGCCACCAAGCCGCCGAGCAAAATTTGCACGATGAACAAAATCACCGTAAGCGCAGCATATTTCCACAACGCTTTTTGCGATGGAGTCAAAGTAATTTTGGCTAATGGATCGGAAGCGGGGGCTTTGGGCGTATCGTCGTGCGAACGCAAGAAATGATAGCCCCACACCAAAAAGCCAATACCCGCCAACAAGAACACAAACGAGGCAAACGACCACATATAGTTTTCGGTGGTCGGCACGTTGTTGATTAAAGGCTCGTGCGGCCAGTTGTTGGTGTAAGTCGCTTCGGTGTTCGGGCGGTTGGTGGAAGCGGTCCACGCCGTCCAAAAGAAGAAGTTAGTCAGTTTTTGACGCGCTTCGGCATCGGGCAGGGTGTTGGTGCGCATCGCAAAGTGTTCGCGCGACTTGTTCAACGATGGCTCATCGCCATACAAACCGATGTAGTAAGGCGCAACGCTTTCAATCGCTTTGATGCGCGTATCCGACAGCTTCACGCTGCCGTCTTCCTGCACGCCGCTGTTAAAGCGGTATTCTTGAATCATTTTGGCGCGCACGGTTTCTTGTTGCACTTTATCCAGCTCGGCGTATTTTTTGCCGAAATCAGCCTGCGCGGTTAAATCCAACCATGCTTCCAATTCGCGGTGTAACCAATCGGCCGTCCAGTCGGGGGCTTGGTATGCACCGTGCCCCAACACCGAACCCAGCTCCATGCCGCCTGTGCTTTGCCATGCGGATTGACCTTTGAAAATATCGTCTTTGGTAAGCAAAACTTTGCCATCCGCCGAAACGAATTTTTCAGGAAACGGAGGCGACTGGCGATAAACTTCAACGCCAAGATACCCCAGCAGAGTGAACGTTACGGCTAACACGCCAATGAGCATGTACCATAACTTTTTATATTGTCCCATTTTGTGCTCCTTAAAAAAGTTAAATTGGACGTGGTTAAAAATTCATTATTATTGAATGTTAAAAATTGTAACACGAATAGCGCCAAAATAAGTAGCGATTTTTTCAGGCTGCCCTTATCGCGCCAAATTGAGATAGTTTCTTATCTTTCAAAGTGTTTACTTTAAACAACGCGCCATTCTCAAACCGTTCGCTTTTTTTGATTTACCGCAAATATTTTTAATAGAAAATTCAGCAAATATGAACTTTTTTATTTTTGTTGATTTATGTCAAGATGCGTTAATCCGCCTTAACTAATAATGCTTTCTAACAACAAGGCACCGCCAAAATAAGTAGGCAGCCTGGAAATAATTTTAAACCCGTGTTAAGGACACAACACCATGAAACGTCAAACTCTTGCGATGCTCATCGCTTCTGCTTTCGCTCTTTCCGCTTGCGCGCCACAGCCTGCGCCTGAGGACAAACCCGCTGCCGGCAGCGCGCCTGTTGCAGCAACTTCTGCTCCCGCCGCCGCTTCTGCGCCCGCTGCGTCTGCCGGTGCCGAAGCCGAAGTGCCTGCCAGCGAATTGCCTGTTATCGACGCTGTTTTAACCAAAGCACCCGAAGTTCCCCCTGCTATCGACCGCGACCACGCGGCTCGCGTGAAAGTGAACATCGAAGTGCAAGAAAAAGTAATGAAAATGGCAGACGGCGTGGACTACAAATATTGGACGTTCAACGGCGATGTGCCCGGTTCGTTTATCCGCGTGCGCGAAGGTGACCAAGTGGAAGTGCATTTCTCCAACCGCTCTGATTCCACTGTGCCGCACAATATTGACTTCCACGCTGCAACCGGCCCGGGCGGCGGCGCGGCGGCTTCGTTCACTGCCCCTGGTCATACCAGCGTATTCAGCTTTAAAGCATTGCAACCTGGTTTGTATGTTTACCACTGCGCGACTGCGCCTGTGGGCATGCACATCGCCAACGGTATGTATGGCTTGATTTTGGTTGAACCCAAAGAAGGCTTGCCCAAAGTGGACAAAGAGTTCTATGTGATGCAAGGCGATTTCTACACCAAAGGCGAATACGGCGCACAAGGCTTGCAACCGTTTGACATGAAAAAAGCGATTGATGAAGACGCGGATTACGTTGTATTCAACGGACACGTTGGCGCGATTGCAGGCGATAACGCGCTCAAAGCCAAAGTGGGCGAAAAAGTGCGCTTGTTTGTGGGCAATGGCGGGCCCAACCTCGTTTCTTCTTTCCACGTGATTGGCGAAATTTTTGACCGCGTGGTGGTGGAAGCTGGCACGGTAGAAAACCACAACGTTCAAACCACGCTTGTTCCCGCAGGCGGCGCGGCGATTGTGGAAATGAAACTGGATGTACCCGGCAGCTACACTGTGGTTGACCACTCCCTCTTCCGCGCGTTCAACAAAGGCGCGTTGGGTCAATTGGTTGCCGAAGGGGCGGAAAACAAAGACATCTTCTCAGGCAAAACGCAAGACTTAGTGTACCAAGG
This sequence comes from Kingella bonacorsii, assembly GCF_016623605.1. Taxonomy (NCBI): domain Bacteria; kingdom Pseudomonadati; phylum Pseudomonadota; class Betaproteobacteria; order Neisseriales; family Neisseriaceae; genus Kingella; species Kingella bonacorsii. Next base: position 174,150 of record NZ_JAEHNZ010000002.1, read on the forward strand.
CGAGGGCGGCACCATCCAAACCGCGCCGCTCACCGCCAGCGAAGCCTCACAAGTTGCCGCAGGCGCACCCAAAGCCGCATCCAAAGAAGAGCGCATTAAAGCAGGCGAAAGCGTGTATCAATCCACCTGCTCGGCTTGCCACGGCGCAGAAGGCAAAGGCGTTGAAGGCGCGTTCCCTCCGTTGGCAGGCTCTGATTACCTGAATGCCGACCCCAAACGCGGCATCCACGCCGTTGTGAAAGGTTTGAGCGGCGAAATCACGGTAAACGGCAAAAAATTCAACAGCGTGATGCCCGCGCAAGCCTTGGATGACGAGAAAATCGCCAACGTGCTGACTTATGTGTTGAACAGCTTCGGCAACAAAGGCGGCGAAGTAAAACCCGAAGACGTTGCCGCCGCGCGTAAATAAAGCGTAGTTTTGTGAGAGATTGGCTGCCTGATGTGTGTATCACGATTCAGGCAGCTTTTTTAACGAAGGACGTTTGAGGCAGCCTGAAAATTGCGTAAAATCCACTTTCAGGATGCCTTATCACAAGGAACATCATTATGCGAACCCAACACATCATTCTCGCTATCCTATTTTCAGGCTGCCTCAGCGCGCACGCCGTGGAAATGGCAAACATCCCCGGCGGCTCTTATCGCCCGCTGTACCTCAAAAAAGACACGCCCATGATTAGCGTGAAGCCGTTTCAAATTGACAAAACGCCCGTAACCAATGCCGAATTTGCCCAGTTTGTGAAAGCCAATCCCAAATGGCAGCGCGGCAACGTGAGCGTGAAACAAGCCGAGTCAAACTACCTGAAACAATGGGACAAAAACGGCCCCAAAGCCGCCGATGCCAACAAACCCGTAACCAACGTTTCATGGTTTGCCGCCCATGCCTACTGCGCCGCGCAAGGCAAACGCTTGCCCACCAACGACGAATGGGAATTTGTGGGGCTCGCATCCGAGCTGCAAGCCAACGGCAGCAACGAACCGAGCTACAACCGCACCATTTTGAGCTGGTATGAAAACGGCAGCAAAGGGCTAAAAAACATCCGACAAAACAAACCCAATTTCTACGGCGTGTACGATATGCACGGCTTGATTTGGGAATGGACATCCGATTTCAACAGCAGCCAAATCACATCAGGCACGCTTAAAGCCGCTGATTTTTGCGGTTCAGGCGCAGTAAACAGCAGCGATCCCAGCAACTACGCCGCCTTCCTGCGTTATGGCATCCGCACCAGCTTACAACCCAATTTTGTCTTGCACAATATGGGGTTTCGCTGCGCCAAATAGTTTTCAGGCTGCCTGAAACACTTTTTCAGGCTGCCTGAACTTGTCGCATAGGTTTCAGCCCACGCGCTCAGATTGAGTAACCGCGTGGGCTTAGCTTCGCAACTCCGCTTCGCTACGCAGGCTGCCTCAACACCTCCACTCACACAAGGAACAAACCATGCCCCCACGCCAAACCCTGCTCAACTGGTGCGACCAAACCCTGCAACCCCAGCTATTCAAAGACGGCGCACCCAACGGCTTGCAAATTGAAGGCAACGACCAAATCCGCCACATCATCACCGCCGTAACCGCCAGCCAAGCCGCCATCAACCACACCATTACCCAAGGCGCAGACACCTTACTCGTGCACCACGGCTTATTTTGGCGCAGCGAACCCACCGCCATCATCGGCTGGAAAAAACAACGCATCGCCGCCCTACTCGCCCATAATATCAACCTGATTGGCTACCACCTGCCGCTCGATGCCCATCCCACGCTTGGCAACAACGCCCAACTCGCCGCCAAACTCAACTGGCAGCCTGAAAACACATTCGGCGAACAAAATCTGCTCAACATCGGCACATTGCCCGAAAACCAACGCACGCTCGCCCAGCTTGCCCAAGCTATTGAACAAACGCTGGGCAGAACACCCACCATTATAGGCAACCCCAAACAGCCGCTTACCCGCATCGCATGGTGCACAGGCGGCGCGCAATGGTATTTTCAGGCTGCCATAGATGCAAACGCAGACGTGTATCTCACAGGCGAAATCTCCGAAGCGCAATATCATCTTGCCAACGAAACAGACACAGCATTCATCGCCGCAGGGCACCATGCCACCGAACGCTACGGCATCCAAGCATTAGGTAAGGCACTCGCACAACAGTTTGATGTGAAAGTGCAGTTCTTTGATGAGCATAATCCAGCATAACAAAATGAACAAAAAGCAGCCTGAAAACTGATAAATGAAGTTTTCAGGCTGCTTTTTTATAAGAAGGTTTTACTTACCAAGTAAAAAACTCCCCACCTTCGTAGGGAGTTTTAGCATTCTAAATCCGAGGCAATATCAGATTAGAATTTGTGTTTCATACCAATGCTAACTACGTTAGCTTTCAGTTTGTCATCGCCTTTACCAGATTGCAGGTAGCCGTATTGACCATTAACGATAGTGCGTTTAGACAATGCGTAGTCAGCACCTACCAAACCTTGGTAGTATTTGCCATTACCAGCAATTTTGTCACCATTAATGTCTTTGATACCGAAACCGTAAGCAAAAGTACCTTTCAGAGTCAAAGCATCATTAAGAGTGTAAGCACCAGACAACGCCAACTCGTTTACTTTATCAGCATCAGCATTCAAAGTAGAATTAGCACGTTCTACACGTTGTGAGCGTTGGTAAGCCAAACCAGCCAACCATTTGTCGCTCTCGTAACCTGCTTGTACCAATGCTTGGTAACCGTCTTTTTTACCAGCAGCAACAGCAGCAGTAGTACCGCGTGCATATACACCAGCAACATCAGCAAAGAAACCAGAGTTTTTGTAGCTTGCGCTCAAACCATAAATGCCTTTGGCTTTATTTTTGTGCGCACCCAATGCGTCAGTGCTTTCGCCGTTTTCTTGCTCGCTAGGTGAGTAGTAAGCTTTTGCAGTGAAACCAGATAAATCAGGAGTTTCGTAGCTAACTGCAGTCGCACGACGGCTAGCGTCAGTACCACGAGTAAATGTTCCCAAACCAGCAACAGAAGAATCATATTCCCATTGGTCCAGTTTGCCATTCAACTCTTTGATTGGAGTTTGTTGGTAACCTACTTTAACAGTACCGAAGCCACCTTTCAAACCAATGAAAGAATCGCGAGTACCGAATGTACGACCGCTACCACCACCGATGTCTACTTTAGATTCAACTTGCCAAATAGCATCCAAGTTGTCAGTCAGGTGTTCATGACCTTTGAAACCGATACGTGAACCGTAATCAACGATTTGGGTAGTTGTACCTTTGTTTTTGTCTTGACCTAATTTGTTACCAAAAGTAGTTTCAACACCACCTTTGATTTGACCGTACAAAATCACATCGGCCATAGAAGCAGTTGACAATGAAGCCAAAGCCAAAGCAATCAGAGTTTTTTTCATTTCTGTATTCCTTATGTTTACTTAAACAAGTTTTGAAAAGAATTAAATGTGCTCACAATAAAACACTTTTAACCCCTGTTAAGCCCAAAATCTTATTGAGCCTTGCAGTTCGCAGTCGTTAATATAGCTATTTTGCGAAAAAAAAACAAACTTATTTTTTGTTTTTATGCTGAGCGTACTTTGGGATTTTTGGTTTTATTTTGACTATTTTGTCTTATTTTGTTGTTTAATAAAGCAATTTATAAGAATAAAATAGTGTTGTTTTTTTGCAAATTTATTTTTGCAGTGTTGCTTTTTTGTGGAATGAATGGGCGGCAGCTTGGTGTTTTCAGGCTGCCTTTGGTAGCAAGCCATTGCCTTCCAATTAGGCTGCGGCTAGTTTTTCGCTGATGCCTTGCTCAATTTTGGCCAGACTGTCGGCTTGGGCTTCTTGGTAGGCTTCTTCTAGCGCAAAGGCAAAACCTGTGGCATCGGTGCCGCCATGGCTTTTCACTACGATGCCACGCAAGCCGAGAAAGATTGCGCCGTTGTAGCGGCGTGGGTCTAGGCGGCGCTTGAAGCTGTTGAGCACGGGCAGGGCGGTGAGTGCGCTGAATTTGGTGTAGAGGTTGCGTTGAAATTCTTGTTTGATGATGCCGCCCATAAAGCCTGCTGTGCCTTCTATGGTTTTGAGTACGATGTTGCCCACGAAGCCGTCGGCTATCACAACATCAATTTGGTTGCTGTATATTTGGTTGGCTTCTATGTTACCGATGAAATTGATGGGGCTTTGTTGAAGAAGCTGAAAGGCTTGTTTGACGGTTTCTGTGCCTTTGATGTCTTCTGTGCCGATGTTGAGCAAGCCGATTTTGGGGGTGTTGTGGTTGGGATAGAGGGCGCGATAGAGTTCGTTTCCCATAATGGCAAATTGATGGAGTTGCTCGGGCGTACTGTCCACGTTGGCGCCTAGGTCTAGCATTAGGGTGAGATGGTCGTTTTCGGCGGGGAGAAATTTGGCGATGGCGGGGCGGTCTATATGGGGCAGGGTTTTGAGTACGAAGCGGGCGGTTGCCATAAGCGCGCCTGTGTTGCCTGCGGAAACGGCGGCTTGGGCGTTGCCGTCTTTCACTTGTTGGATGGCAACGCGCATGGATGAGTGTTTTTTGTTTTTTAGGGCGTACTGCGGAGCTTCGTCCATGCCGACGACTTCGCTTGCGTGAATGATGCTGATGCGCGCCATTGGGGCGTTGGCTTGTTGCAAGGCGGTTTGAATTTGGGCTTGGTCGCCTACCATGATGAGTTTGGCATCGGGGCGGCGTTGCAGGAAGTTGGCGGCGGCGGGGGCGGTTACGGCGAGACCAATGTCGCCGCCCATGGCATCTACGGACAGGGTTATCATGTTGAAGGTTTCCTTGGTGAGGGTTGGGCTTGGTGCGAGGCTGGCGCACTCGTTTTCAGGCTGCCTTTGGCGTTAGCCCTTGGTGTTTGCGGGTTACCCAGTATTCAAAGCAGGTATTGTAAAACGGTTTCAGGCTGCCTGAAACGCTTTTTGGGGGTTTCAGGCAGCCTGCGGAGCGTAGCGGAGTTGCGAAGCCAAAATGGTTTGCCGCTTTATTCTTCGTCTGAATGAACGCCTGCGGCGGCGCGGCAGTTGTGCGCTTCGATGTCGGTGGCATCCCACGGGTAGTTTATCCACCAATCTTCAATTTCTACGCCGCTAAAATAGGCAACATCATCGGGCAGCTCGGCGGTTTTGGGTTTGAGCTTGTTGTGAATTACGGCGACGCCGATTTTTTTGAAGCCGTCGCGTTCCAGCTCATCCAGCACAAAACGCATGGTGGTGCGGCTGTCGTCCACTTCGTCCACCACCAAAACGTTTTTGCCTTGCAATTCGGCCGGAATCGGGTCCAGCCATTGGATTTTCTGCACCGCATCGGTGGTTTGGCTGTCGGTTTCGTTCAGATAATAGGCGGTGGTTACGGCGTAGATGGGGATGTCAAGAAAAGTGCGCAGCATTCGGGCGGGGATAAAGCCACCGCCGCCAATGGCTATCATGGCATCGTATTTGATGCCTGCTTCGTTGATTTTTTGGGCGATGTGTTTCACGGTGCGATGGATGTCGTCGTAGGTGTACCAAATTTTTTGTGCCATGGGAATGCTCGCTTTTCTGTGATGGGATGGGATGTTTCAGGCTGCGTTGGCGTGAGAGTGGGCAGCCTGAAAATGGTTGGTACGAAAAAGCCAGCCGATATTGCTGTTGCTCAATCGCTGGCTTTTTGCGCCGCTGTGCTTATTCGCCTTTGGCTTTGGCTACTTTGCGACCACGATACATGCCGTTTGGCGAAATGTGGTGTGGGCGGTGTACTTCACCTGTTGCGCTATCTACTGACAATGCTGGGGCAGTCAACGCATCGTGTGAACGGTGCATGCCACGGCGTGAAGGTGATTTTTTATTCTGTTGAACGGCCATTTTGAACTCCTGTTAATTTAATATAAAAGATAAAAAGTTAGCCCGATTTTTTCAACCCTGCCAATGCGGCAAAAGGATTGGGTTTGCTTTGATTATTCGCTTCTAGCTGGGCGTTGCCGCATTGTTCGTGCTTGGGAGAAAACGGCAAAGCCATGAGGATTTGGTCTTCGATGAGCGAGAAAACGTCTATTTCGGGTTCTTGCAACATACCTTCGAGATCTTCGTCGGCGAGCATGGCTTCATCTAGCGTTTCTTCGTTTTCAAACAGAACAATTCGCACGTTTTCGTTTAACGCAAATCCTGTGGGTTGCATACAGCGTTGGCATTGGAGAGGTAGGCAGCCTGAAAGGGTGAGCGTTAAATAGGGGCGTTGCCATTTATCTATGCCGCCTGTTAGGGTGTAGGCGATGGATGATGACAAATCGGTGAAATCGCGCGTCCAAACGCGTTCGTCTAGTTGGTTGAGTAAGACGTTGCCTTGCAGGGTTTCTTGCTTGGCGGTGAACGCTTGGGAATCAATCAGTATTCGGTTTAACATAAACGGCGCATGATATAATTTTGTATTTGTTTCGTCAATATTTTTAAGGGAGGGGCGCGATGGCGTTGCCTGTTGTTTTGGGGTCTTCTTCGGTGTTTCGGCAGCAGCAGTTGGCGGCTTTGGGATTGGATTTTGCGGTGGGCAAGCCTGTGTTTGATGAAGCGCCTTTGGCAGGGGAGTCGGCGCGGGAAACGGCGCTGCGTTTGGCGATGGGCAAGGCAAAATCGTTGGCGGGGCAGTTTCCTGCGCATTTGATTATTGGGGCGGATCAGGTGGCGTGGTGCGATGGGCGGCAACTGGGCAAGCCGATGTCGGTTGAAAAGGCGGCGGCGATGCTGGCGGAGCTATCGGGGCGGGAGATTGTGTTTTACAGCGCGGTTTGCGTGTTGGATTCGGTTTCAGGCTGCCTTAAATCGCACGTTGATGAAACGGTGGTGCGGATGCGGATGTTGTCGGCGGGGCAGATTGCGCGTTATTTGGCGCGCGAGCCTGATGCGATTTTTTGCGCGGGGGCGGCAAAAAGCGAGGGCTTGGGGGCGGCGTTGTTGGAGCGGGTGGTGTGTTCTGACCCGAATGCGTTGATTGGGCTGCCGATTTTTTGGTTGGTGGGGGCGCTGGGGGCGTTTGGGGTGGAGGTGGTTTGAGGGGGGAGATGGATGGGTTGAGGCAGCCTGAAATGAGGAAATGGTGTTTTCAGGCTGCCTTTGGTGTGTGTTGGGGCAGTTGTGTTGTTTATAGGCAGCCTGAAAATCATGCAAGGAAGGGTTGATGCTGCGTGGGGAGCAGGGGCTTGCCCCTGCTCGTGGTAGGCGGCGAAACGCCTGCACGGGCGATGTTGAATGATGGTGGGTTATGCGGCGGAATGGGGGGTAATAATAATGAGCGAATGGGTGGTTTCTTGGGGATGGGCTGTTGTTTTATTGGCGTTTCAGGCTGCTTTGTTAGCTGCGTGCGCAGCGAAGCTGCACACCCTACGATTTGTTGCTTTTATTGCGGCAACATTGTTAAGTTGAAATTATTTAAGCGTTTTCAGGCTGCCTTGATTGCATATTAAGGCAGCCTGAAAATGTTAAATGGCGTGATGAATGCTATTGCTGATTAAATGTTGTCCACGGTGGGCAAGCGAGTTGCCCACTCTGCGTTTTCAGGCTGCCTTATGCTGTAAACAGGGTGAGGCAGCCTGAAAATGTTTACCGCTTGCGCTGCAACACCCATTTGATGTCGTCGCCCAACGTTTCTACGCTGGTGGTTTGCCATTGCGGCGGCTGGGTGAGCGTGGCTTCGTTTTCAGGCAGCCTGAAAATACCGCGTGCGCTGTCGCCGAGGATTTTTGGGGCTTGGTAGTACACGATTTCGTCCACTAAATCGGCTTGGATAAAGGCGGTGGCAAGGGTGCTGCCTGCTTCTATCATCAGTTCGCCGATTTGGTGCTGCTGGGCGAGGTGGGCGAGCAGGCGGGCGAGGTCGTTTTCAGGCTGCCTATCTATTTGCACGTTGGGACAATCGGCAAAGGGGTTAGCGGCTGTTGTGTTTTGCGTGCAAATTAGGGTATTGCCGCCGTCTTGGATGATGTGGCTGCAGGCGGGGGTGCGCAATTGGCGGTCTAGCACGATGCGCAGGGGCTGGCGGATGGTGGGGATGCGAACGTTGAGCTGGGGGTTGTCGGCAAGGATTGTGCCAATGCCTGTGAGCACGGCGCAGCTTTCGGCGCGTTGGATTTGCACGTCGGCGCGGGCGGCTTCGCCTGTTATCCATTGGCTTGCGCCGTTGGCAAGGGCGGTTTTGCCGTCTAGGCTGGCGGCGATTTTGAGTTTGACAAACGGGCGCTGGCGTTCAATGCGCGATAAAAAGCCGCGATTGAGCGCACGCGCTTCGGCTTCGCACAATCCGCTGGCAACTTGGATGCCTGCTTGGCGCAGGATGGCGAGCCCTTTGCCTGCCACGAGGGGGTTGGGGTCTTGCATGGCGGCGATAACGCGCGATACGCCTGCGCGAACAAGGGCTTCGGCGCAAGGGGGCGTGCGCCCGTGGTGAGCACAGGGTTCTAGGGTAACGTAAGCCGTTGCGCCGCGTGCCAGCGCGCCTGCTTGGGCAAGGGCGTGGACTTCGGCGTGCGGCGCACCTGCCTGCACATGGTAGCCTTGCCCAACGATTTGGCTGCCGTGCACGATGACGCAGCCGACGCGCGGGTTAGGGCTGGTGGAAAAGCGTCCTTGCCATGCGAGGGCGAGGGCGAGTTGCATGTGTTGGGTGTCTTGGGGGGTGAAGGGCATGGTTGGATTGGATGAGTGGATGGAAATAGAGGGCGGGTAGGCAGCCTGAAAACATTTTTTGGATACGGTTTTCGCTTCGCTCGTTTTCAGGCTGCCTGATGCAAACAAGAAAAACCATTTGACGTGTGTAAACAAAAATATGCGCCCTGCTCTATTGAATAACATTGAGGCAGCCTGAAAACGTGTTTACGGCTTCGCATAAAGCCAAACCCCGTTTTCAGGCTGCCTTTATTATATAGGTGTGCGCTTAGTTAAACTTCACGCTGCTTGCCAACAAGTCTTTCAACTCGTTGGCAGACATTTGCCCGCTGGTGGCGCACACCACGGCGAGTTCTTTATCGGCAGACAAATGGGCGATGCAGCTTTCGCGGGTGGTGGTGTTTTCGTTGGCTTGGGTGTAGCGGTATGCCACGCTGTCGGCGGTGGCGGCATCCACTTGCGCGTCTTTCACGCTTTGGTCGCTTTCAATTTCTTTTTTCAAATCGGCAAACAGTTTGTCGGCGGCTTTGTCAGTTTTGCCCGTTTGCACCACGGATAGGGTTAAATCGGCATCGTCGTTGTGCTGCAACAGGGTTACTTGCTCGGCGGGCACGCCTTCGGGCAGCAGGTTGCCATCGGCGAGCTTGTCTTCGAACGCGCCGCTGATGTTTTGCGGGATAACGAATTGCACTTTGTTGTCTTTGCTCGATAGCGTGGTGCCGGCGGCTTCGGATGCGCCGGCGGCGGATGCGGCGGATGCTTCGGAAGCGGATGCGGGCGCGGCGGGCGTGCTAACGGCGGCGGGCGTGGATGCGGCAGGGTTTGCAGGTTGTTGGTCGCCGCACGCCGCCAAACCGATAGCGGCGGCGATAAGCAGGGCTTGCTTTTTCAATGAAATAATTTTGGATGACATGGATGTTGTCCTTGGGGTTGTTATAAAAGGGATGGGCAGCCTGAAAACGGAAAACGCGGTTTGCGCTGTTTGTTTTCAGGCTGCCTTGGGGCTTAACCTAAATCCAACACGGCGGAGGTGTACACGTTTTGCACGTCGTCCAGGCTTTCCAGCGCGTCGATGAGTTTTTGCATTTTTTCGGCATCGGCGCCGCTCAATTCGGTGGTGTTTTGCGCGCGCATGGTTACGTCGCCGTCTTCGGATTTGAAGCCTGCTTGTTCCAGCGCGGCTTTGATGGTAGCCCAATCGTTGGGCGCGGTGATGACCTCAATAATGCCTTCGTCGTCCACAATCACATCTTCCGCGCCCGCTTCCAGCGCGGCTTCCATCAGCGCGTCTTCATCCACATTGGCAAACACCAAATAGCCTTGGTGCACGAAATTAAACGCCACGCAGCCGTCTGTGCCCAGATTGCCGCCGTTTTTGGTGAACGCGTGGCGCACATCGGCAACGGTGCGGGTTTTGTTGTCGGTCATGCAGTCCACCATCAGGGCTGCGCCGCCGATGCCGTAGCCTTCGTAGCGCAGTTCTACATAATCCACGCCTTCTAGGTTGCCTGTGCCTTTATCTATCGCGCGTTGCACGTTGTCTTTGGGCATATTGGCATCCCATGCTTTGTCCATAGCAAGGCGCAGGCGGGGGTTGGATGCGGGGTCGCCACCGCCTTGCTTGGCGGCTACGGTGATTTCTTTAATCAGTTTGGTAAAAATTTTGCCGCGTTGGGCATCGACGCGGGCTTTTTTGTGTTGGATATTCGCCCATTTGCTGTGTCCAGCCATGTTGGTCTCCGAGAGATAATTGCTTCAAAACGCGTGATTTTATCATAGAACCTTTTTTTACTGTGATTGGGCGAGACAAACTGGATTTTCAGACTGCCTTGTGGTGCTGGGGCAGCCTGAAAACGTGTAAACAAAATGCCAAGCCGTTGCCGTTTTCAGGCTACCTTAATCTGCCACCCGCGCCATCATGCCAGCAATCCTGTAAACAAAGGCAGCCTGAAAAGCCAAATTCCCGTACAATTGCCCCCATGCAAAACAGCTTACACATCCCATGATTTATCACCGTCAATTCATCAAAGAAACCACGTTCACCGCCATCGCCATCTTTTTTGTAGTACTGGCGATACTGGTGTTTACCCAAGGCATCAATATGCTCGGGCGCGCCGCCGACGGGCGCGTTGCCGTGGATGCCGTTGCCACGCTGATTGGCTTTTGGACGCTGGGCATGACCCCGTTGCTGCTCGTTTTAACCGCCTACATCAGCACGCTCACCGTGCTCACGCGCTATTGGCGTGACAGCGAAATGGCGATTTGGTTATCCAGCGGCTTGGGGTTAAGAAAATGGATACGCCCCGTGCTTACTTTTGCCCTGCCGCTGGCGTTGCTGGTGGCGGCGATGCAAGTTGCCGTGTTGCCGTGGGCGGAATACCGCAGCCGCGAATACGCCGAAATCTTGAAGCAAAAGCAAAATTTATCGCTGGTGCAAGCGGGCACGTTTAGCGAATTGGGCAAAAAAGACGGGCGCGTGTATTTTGTGGAAACGTTTGACACCGATGGCGGCATCATGAAAAACCTGTTTATCCGCGATATAGACGAAACGGGACGCGACAGCGTGGTGTTTGCCAAGGAAGGGCGTTTTGATTTGTCGGGCAACAAGCGCACGCTGGTGCTGAACAACGGCTATCGTTACAGCGGCATCGCAGGGCGCGGCGATTTTGACCAAGTGTCGTTTCAAGAGCTCAACCTTATCATCAACACCACGCCCAAAGTAGTGGATCCGATTGACCACCGCCGCACCATTCCCACCGCGCAGCTCATCGGCAGCAGCAATCCGCAATACCAAGCCGAGTTGATGTGGCGCGTGTCGCTGCCGATAACCGTGTTGCTGCTCAGCCTGCTGGCGGTTCCGCTGTCGTATTTCAACACGCGCTCGGGCAATTCGTATCATGTGTTGCTCGCTGTGGGCTTCTTTTTGGTGTACCAAAACGGCTTAACCCTGCTGCGCGACGCGGTGGAAGACGGCAAAATTAACTTTTGGCTCGGCTTGCTGCCGATGCACTTGCTGATGATTGCCTGCATTTGGGTGCTGCTGCGTATGCGCTCCATGCCCGCGAAGCCGTTTTGGCAGGGGCTGAAAGCGGCGGTGTTGGGGCGGTAGCTGCCCTAATCTGCCCAAAGGCAGCCTGAAACGACTGCTAAACTCGTTTTTAGGCTGCGCTATTCCCTCCATCCCTTTTTCAGGCTGCCTTACTCTATGCCATGAAACAGCCCCCAGAAGCAGCCTTGCCCCTTTGTCCAAATCTTTGATTTGGGTATCAGTGAGCATCTAAATCTTTGATTTAGCCATGCGAACTTATGCAAAGCCAAAGAGGTATACCGCAGCGCAACGCGCAAGGTTGAAAACCCTTTAACCCATCCACTCAACCCCATTTTCAGGCTGCCTACGCTTAAAACGCAGCCTGAAAATCCAAACCACCATGAACCTCATCACCCGCTATCTCATCAAACGCCTCGCCATCGCCTCGTGCTACGCCCTGTTCGCCATCCTCGCGCTATACAGCTTTATTGACCTCATCAGCGAAACCAGCGTGGTGGGGCAAAACCAATACACGCTTTGGGTGGCAACCCAATACATCCTGATGCAAATGCCCGCCCGCGCCTATCAGCTGATGCCGCTTGCCACGCTCATTGGCGGGCTGGTTGCGCTCAACCAGCTTGCCAACAACAGCGAGCTTGCCGTCATCAAAACCAGCGGTCTATCCACCGGAAACATCATCGGCATCATCATCAAATTCAGCGCCATTTTCGCCATCGCCACCGTGTTGCTGGGCGAATGGCTCGCACCCGAGCTTAGCCGCCGCGGCGACGAAATGAAAGCCAACGCCCGCGCGGGGCACATTGCCGCCGCCCACAACGGCATCTGGATTAAACAACCGGGCAGCATGATAAACGTTGCCTCCATGCTGCCCGACAACACCCTAGTCGGCATCAAAATCTGGCACTACAACGACCAATTCCAGCTCACCGAAGCCATCAGCGCCGAAAAAGCCACCGTTGCCAGCGACAAATGGCAACTGCACAACGCCCACAGCACCACCCTTGCCAACAACCGCGCCCAGCCCCAACAGCAAGCCGAGCGCGAATGGCAAACCGACATCGGCAAGCCCCTGCTCAACGTGTTATTAGTTAAACCCGAGCAAATGAGCTTCACCGCACTCACGCAATACATCCGTTATCTCAAAGAAAACCACCAGCAAACCCAAGCCTACGATGTCGCATGGTGGAACAAACTCATCTATCCCGTCGCCACGATGGTGATGGCACTCGTTGCCCTCGCCTTCACCCCCAATTCAGGGCGGCACAGCAATATGGGCTTAAAACTCTTCGGCGGCATCTGCCTCGGGCTGCTGTTCTTCTTCACAGGGCGGCTATTTGGCTTCACCACCCAGCTTTACGGCGTGCCCGCCATGTTTTCCGCCATCCTACCCACCGCTGCCTTTGGCTGCTGGGCAATGTATCTGATTCGCAAACAAGAGCGGCGATAGGCATACAATAGGCAGCCTGAAAATGGGTTTCAGGCTGCCTTAATCCCCCCAAATTCAGTATAATTCCCCCATTTTTCCAACCCCATAAAGACACAACATGACCGAACAAGAACAGCAAAACCTAGAACAAATGACCGCCATCGCCGTCAATGCCCTAGAAGACATCAAAGCCAAAGACATCATCGTGCTCAACACCAGCGACAAAACCTCCCTTTTCGCCCGCATGATCATCGCCAGCGGCGATTCCACCCGCCAAGTCAAAGCCCTTGCCAACAACGTCGCCGTCGATTTGAAAGAAGCAGGCTACACCATCCTCAGCAGCGAAGGGCAAGACAGCGGCGAATGGGCGCTGGTGGATGCCGACGATTTAATCGTCCACGTGATGCTCCCCGCCGTGCGCGATTACTACGACATCGAAGCGCTCTGGGGCGGCGAAAAACCCCAATTCCACACAGGCGCAAGCAAACCATGGCACGCCGCCGATAACTAATAACCTATATTCACTATTTTCAGGCTGCCTAAACACACATAGGCAGCCTGAAAACACTCTTAACCACTCGCTCGCACAAGCGATGCCCGCCATGACCCCACACCAACTCAAAACCCAACAACAACGCCATCGGCAGCAAATCCAAAACTACCAACACCAACAGCTCGCCCAAGAGCTGCAAGACACCCACGACTACACCCAACACACCCACGGCGAAACCAGCCCCCAACACGCCCAAAGCCTGCTCAACCTCGGCGCATGGCACACCGCCAACGGCGATTACGCCGCCGCCGAACCGCTGCTCAAACAAGCCGTGCACATCCAACGCCAACACAACCACCCCAACGCCCTCGCCCAAGCCCTCAACCAGCTTGCCATCAACCAACTGCACACCGCCCAAGCCGGCAAAGCCCAACGCAACCTCGAAGAAGCCCTAACCCTCGCCACCGAAGCCGACTTAACCGCCCAAATCCACGACGACCTCGGCAATGCCCTCTACACCCAAGAAAACCTTGCCCAAGCCCTGCACCACTACGAACAAGCCGCCGCCCGATTTGAACAGCTACACGGCATGCACCACCCCAAAACCGCCCAAGCCTACACCCACGCCGCCGCCGTCTACCGCCAGCAAGAGCACGCCCAAGAAGCCCTGTCCATCCTGCAACACACCGCCCAAATCCTAGAAACCACCGCCCCCGCCCACCACCCGAGCATCGCCCTCGCCCACTGCGAACTCGCCGCCGCCCACGACGCGCTCAAACACTACCTCCAAGCCGCCGAACACTACCGCCAAGCCGCGCAACACCTCGCCCGCAGCGTCGGCACCGACCACCCGCTCTACGCCAAATACCTCTGCCGCCACGCCTACCACCACCTGCAAACCCACCGGCCCGAGCAAGCCCTCACCCAGCTCCACCAAGCCCTGCTCATCTTCATGAACACCTACGAAGACGACCACCCCATCATCCACAACACCATCCAAAACATCGTCTTGCTCATGATGATGACCGGCAACGACCACCCGGATTAACCCAAAGGCAGCCTTGCCCCTTTGTCCAAATCTTTGATTTGGGTATTAAAGGGGTATACCGCAGCGCAACGCGCAAGGTTGAAAACACAACACAAAATGGCATGGCGACGGCTCGTCGCCATACATATACATAAATGTTTACCGCAACCACAGTAAGCCAACCCCGTTTTCAGGCTGCCTCATTCCCACCCCGACACCCAAACATGAACATCACCATCCTAGCCGTCGGCACCAAAATGCCCCGTTGGGTAACCGAAGCCGTCAACGAATACAGCAAACGCTTCGGGCGCGACATCCACTACACCCTAAAAGAAATCAAACCCGAAAAACGCGGCGCAGGCACCAGCAGCGCGCAAGGCATGGCCGCCGAAGAAAAACGCATCCTCGAAGCCCTGCCGCCCAACGCCCACATCATCGCCCTAGACGAGCGCGGCAAAGCCCCCACCTCCGTGGAACTTGCCGAACACCTGCGCGGCTGGCAGCAAAACGGCGCCCACCCCTGCTTCATCATCGGCGGCGCAGACGGCATGACCGACAGCCTCAAACAACGCGCCCACCTGATGCTGCGCCTGTCCAGCCTCACCCTGCCGCACGGCATGGTGCGCGTGCTGCTCACCGAACAGCTCTACCGCGCCGTCTCCATCCTCAACAACCACCCCTACCACCGCGAGTAAACCCCAAAGGCAGCCTGAAAACAGGTTTGCCCATCCCCCAAAACCACACCCATGAACAGCAAACACCTCAAACTGCTTATCGCCCTCATCGCCCTGCTGGTTCTCGCCAACATCGGCATCCAATTCTGGCAACCCCATCCCGCCACCGCCCCCCAACCGCCAAAAATCCCGCGTCAAACCACCCTCCCCGCACCCAAACAATACGCCCAAACCCCGTTTGACTGGCACAGCGTCAAGCTGGAAAGCAACCTCTGGAAAATCAGCAAAGCAGGGCAACCCGATTCCTACCTGCTCGGCACCATCCACATCGGCAAAGCCAGTGCCCGCATCAGCCCCGCCCTCGCCCAGCTGATTACCCAAAATCAAAAAATCATCACCGAAGTCGCCGACGACATCCCCGAAAGCACGCGCCAAAGCCTCGTCCAAGCCATGCTCAGCGACACCCCGCTCTCGCAGAAAATGGGCAGCCGCGCGTTTAACGCCCTCAAACAACACATCCGCAGCTACCCCAACGCCGAACCGCTCCTGCAAAGTCTGGACCAACTCCACCCGTGGGCGGTCCTGCTCAACACCCTGAGCCTGCGCGAAACCGACGAAAGCAACGAAACAGGCGCAGACAAGCTCATCACCGCCCAAGCCACTCAGCAGCACAAACCGCTCGGCAGCTTGGAAAGCCACATTGAAGCGCTCGCCTACTTTCACATCCTGCCCGAAGAGCTCATCATCGCCGGGCTGAACGACTGGGCGCAACGCCCCAAAAAAGACAACGACAAAATCATCTTCGAAGCCTATGCCCACGGCGATTTCGCCCGCATCCCCGCCCTGCTGCAAAAAGACACCGAATTCAACCCCGAAAGCAGCCTTTCCCCCGCGCAGCAGCAACAATTTGCCGACTGGTTCGTGCAACAGATGATTGTTGCCCGCAACCGCAACTGGCTACCCAAAATCCAAGCCGAAGCCGCCAAACAGCCCACCCTGTTTGCCGTTGGCACCGCGCATCTGGTGGGCAACCAAGGCCTGATTATGCTGCTGCGCCACAACGGCTACCAAGTTGAGCCGATGCCCAAGCTCGCCGTGTGGCAATAAGCATCGGCAGCCTGAAAACGAGCGCAGCCAAAACAAATGAAATGGGTTTCAGCGCAGCCAAACCCGCCGCCACAACGGCGCATCCGATGGCCTGCCCCAACGCATCAAAGGCAGCCTGAAAATCCCATCATGGGTTTCAGGCTGCCTTTGTTTGCACGCGGTTTACACATTTTGAAAAGGGAAACGGCTTGGCTGTCTTCGTTCCATTGAGCCGCGTTTCAAGTTGAAACCTTTACGAACTTGCCACCCATAGAACAGGCGCGCCGACATCCCGCCAACGCCTGATTAAACAAACTGTTTGACGGCAAACCGCCGCCGCGCCATTTGGCTTTCAGGCTGCCTTATCCCCCGCCGAACCGCTTGGGATAGCGTTTTTCGGCAAACCGCCACACCGAGCGCGCAAACAGCCGAATGATTTTCGCCGCAGCGGGGTCTTGCCGCTTGATTTGCGGCAGCCTGAAAAACAGGTCGCGCAGGTCTTGTTCGGCGTGTTGCTTTTGCCGTGCGAGCCACGCGGCAACGGCGGGGTTTTGGCTGGCCACGCGCCCGTTGCGTTCATCGGGCACAAGTCGGGCGGCGTGCCACACTTCGGCGGGGATGTTGATGATGCCGCAAGCGAGGTCGGCATCCCAATCGCGCATAGCGGAACACCATGCCAGCGCGCGCACCAGCTCGGGAAGGTGTTCGGCGCGGGTGGCGCATTGCTGGGCGCAAAACAGCAGATTGAGCGACGAGGCAAAGGTTTGGCGCATATGCTGCTGCAACTGCGCTTGCGGGTAAAGCAGGCGGGCGGGGGCACGGACGGCATCGGCCTGCATCAGCCGCAGCAGGCGGGCCACTTCCGCGTGGGCTTCGACGTAAGCGGGCAGTCGGGCGAGCTGGCGGTTGAACAGGCAGGCAAGTTGCGGCAGATCGGATAACGGCTTGGATGGAATTTCAGGCTGCCTCATATCCGCCGCGCTGTTTGCGGCAGCCTGAAACGCGCCATGTCGGTTTTCAGGCTGCCTTTGCGCGGGTTGAGCATAGCTTTGCCATTGTCGGATGATTTGCGCGGCGTGTTGCGGCGGCGTGAGCGCGTGTGAGGCTGTGCGGCAATCGGCAGCATTCGTTTTGGTTGCACTCGTTTTCAGGCTGCCGTTGAGCGGGCGGTCGCCGTCCATAATGTCGTCGTAGGCCTGCAAAAAGCAGTAGCCCGCAATCATCAGTTTGCTGCGCTTGGGATGGAACGGATATTGGCTGTACAAAATCAGGCTGACGAGCGCATAGCGCGGATGGCGGCGGGCGAACCGAGCTTGGTTGTGCAGCCAAAGCAGATGCGTTTGGTAGCCGGGCAAAGTGGCGCGGGCAAGGCGGCGGATGGGTTGCCAAAGCAGCAGCACCAACAGATTGCCCGCCACCAAATCCAGCCAGTGATGGGCGTGGATGGTGAGCGTGCTGATGTTGATGGCGGCAGCATACAGCCAAATGACAGCGCGCGCGGGGCGCGAAACATGTCGGTGCAACAGCGCGGCGGCCGTGGTGGCAAACGCGCAATGCAGCGAGGGCAGATAGTTGTGGCTCATGCCGATGGTGTGCGCAAGGCGCAGCAGCGTTTGCCCTGCGCCTTGCGGGTTTTCAGGCTGCATAAAATGAACGTGAACGGGATAAAGCTGAAATGCGATACTGGCAACCACCAGCTCGCCGGTGAGCAGCAAAAAGAAACGCCATTGCGCGGCGATGTTGAGCCGACGGGCGGCGCAAACCAAAAACAGTGGCAGGCTCAAATAAAGCCATGCGGTGGCGGGAATAAGCGGCACGGTGCTGTTTAACACCAGCGCGGGCGCGGGGTTGCGATAAGCGGCAAGGCAGCTGCTGCCGCCAAACAACAATATGAACAGCAGGGTAAACAGCAGGATAAGCGCATAAGCAGAGGTTCGGTTCATGGCGGCAAAGGCTGGGGCAGCCTGAAAATCAGGTTTCAGACAAACAAAAAGGACTGCTCGCAAAAGCAGTCCTTCAAAATTTGGTGCCCAGAAGAAGACTCGAACTTCCACGTCCTTACGGACACTAGTACCTGAAACTAGCGCGTCTACCAATTCCGCCATCTGGGCAAAGAAGCGCGCATTATAGCGGTGCAACCGGCAATGCGTCAAGCGGTATATCTGCAAACGGCGCAAAACAGATGCGAAAAGCCCAACCTTGTGCTACACTCGCGCGTTTTATTTATCCCGTCAAAAATCAACGAAAGAAAGACCAGCCATGAGCGCAGCAGTTGAAACATTAGAAAAATTGGAACGTAAAGTCATCGTATCTTTGTCTTGGTTAGACATCAACGAAGCCACCGACAAAGAGCTGAAAAAAGCGCAACGCCGCGTGAAAATCGACGGCTTCCGCCCCGGCAAAGCCCCTTTGAAAATGGTTGCCCAAATGTATGGCGCGGGCATTCAAAACGACGTGTTGAACGATTTGGCGCAACAAGCGTTCAACAAAGTGGCGCAAGAGCAAAACCTGCGCATCGCCGCCGTCACCAAAATTGAGCCCGTTGAAGGCGAAGAAAGCGCCGACGCTTTGAAAGTGGCGTTCACCTACGAAACCTTCCCCGAAATCAAAATCGGCGATTTGTCTGCCTTAAACATTGAAAAAGTGAGCGCCGAAGTGGGCGACAAAGAAGTGGACGACACCGTTGAAATCTTGCGCAAACAACGCACCCGCTATAACCGCGTGGAGCGCGCCGCGCAAAACGGCGACCGCGTGATTATCGACTTTGAAGGCAAAATCGACGGCGAGCCTTTTGCCGGCGGTTCGTCTAAAAACTATCCTTTCCTGCTGGGCAACGGCGAAATGCTGCCTGAATTTGAAGCGGGCGTGCTGGGCTTGAAAGAAGGCGAAAGCAAAGACGTGGAAGTGAACTTCCCCGAGGATTACCACGGCAAAGAAGTAGCAGGCAAAACCGCCGTGTTCACCATCACCGTGCACAATGTTGCCGAGCCTATGTTGCCCGAAGTGGATGCCGATTTTGCCAAAGCCTTGGGCATTGCCGATGGCGATGTTGCCAAAATGCGCGAGGAAATCAAGAAAAACGTGGCGCGCGAAGTGAAACGCCGCGTAGATGCGCGCAATACCGATGCGGTGATGAATGCCTTGCGCGGCGCGCATTCGTTTGATTTGCCACAGGCTTTTGTGAAAGACGAAGCGCAACGCTTGGCAGATGAAATGAAACAAAACTTCGCGCAACAAGGCTTGGATGCCGCCAACTTTGATTTGCCTGCCGATATGTTTACCGAACGCGCCGAGCAGCGCGTGGCATTGGGCCTGCTGCTGCCCGCTTTGGTGGAAGAATTCAAACTGCAAGCCACCGACGAGCAAGTGAAAGCGATTATCGCCGATGTTGCCGACAGCTACGAAGACCCGCAAGAAGTGATGGATTGGTATTTTGCCGACCGCAGCCGCCTGGCAGGCCCGACCAATTTGGCGGTGGAAGCCAATGTGGTGGATTATGTACTGGGCAAAGCCAACGTTACCGAAAAAGCATTGAGCTTTGAAGAGGTGATGGGCGCAAACGCTTAACCGCATCATCAAAAAGCACCAAGGCGATTGATTGCTTGGTGCTTTTTTGTTAGCCGCTTGGGCAGGGGTTTTGGCTTGGCTGAACCCGTTTTACCCGTTTTCAGGCTGCCTATTCTAATGTAGCTTGCCGCAAAGGCAGCCTGAAAACGCAGCCGAGCGCCTTATCCAAAAATCCATCGTTTCGCGATACGCCTGTTTTCAGGCTGCCGATTCGTTTTAACCATTCAAACCTGAGGAAAAACCATGTTAGCCGATATTCAAAACAACACCTTAATCCCCACCGTGATTGAGCAAAGCGGGCGCGGCGAACGCGCGTTTGACATTTATTCGCGCCTGCTCAAAGAGCGGATTATCTTTTTGGTGGGCCCCGTGAATGACCACACCGCCAACTTGGTGGTGGCACAGCTTTTGTTTTTGGAAAGCGAAAACCCCGACAAAGACATTTATTTCTACATCAACAGCCCCGGCGGAAGCGTTACCGCAGGCATGAGCATTTACGACACGATGAAGTTCATCAAGCCCGATGTGCAAACGCTGTGCTTGGGGCAGGCGGCGAGCATGGGCGCGTTTTTGCTGTCGGCGGGCACAAAAGGCAAACGCTTTGCCCTGCCCAACAGCCGCGTGATGATTCACCAGCCTTTGATTAGCGGCGGCTTGGGCGGGCAGGCTTCGGATATCGAGATTCACGCGCGCGAGCTGTTGAAGCTGAAAGAAAAATTGAACCAAATGCTGGCGGAACACACGGGCAAATCGCTGGAACAAATCGAGCGCGACACCGACCGCGACAATTTTATGTCTGCCCAAGAAGCGGCGGATTACGGCTTGATTGACAAAGTGATTACCACCCGCGCCGATGCGGCGTAGCGTTTTTAGGCTGCCTTGGATGGGATGCTTCGGCAGCCTGAAATGCTTGGGGCGACACGCCTGCGCTGCACACAAACACAGGCAGCCTGAAAATGGATTATCCCGTTTTCAGGCTGCCTCAATCATCGCACCCTGCGCCTGAAACGATGTCGGGCGGACACGGCAACACCAATCGGTTGCCGATACCGGCTAAAACAAACGTAGCATCATGTAGCGCAAAAGGCAGCCTGAAAACCGCAAAACGGCGTTTCAGGCTGCCTTTCGCACGGGCAAATGCCCGCCTGCCATTGTTTTCCTGCTTTCAAGCACTTATAATTGCGCCCGCATTTTCCTACATCCAACTACATTTTGAAGGAGCAAAACCCATGGCACTCGTATCCATGCGCCAATTATTGGACCACGCCGCCGAACACAGCTACGGCTTACCCGCATTCAACGTCAACAACTTGGAGCAAATGCGCGCCATTATGGAAGCCGCCAACCAAGTAAATGCCCCCGTTATCGTGCAAGCATCCGCAGGCGCGCGCAAATATGCAGGCGCGCCGTTTTTGCGCCATCTGATTTTAGCCGCCGTGGAAGAATTTCCGCATATCCCCGTGGTGATGCACCAAGACCACGGCGCATCGCCCGATGTGTGCCAACGCTCCATTCAGCTCGGCTTCAGCTCGGTGATGATGGACGGCTCGCTGCAAGAAGACGGCAAAACGCCATCTAGCTACGAATACAACGCCGAAGTAACCCGCCGCGTGGTGCAGTTTTCCCACGCTTGCGGCGTGTCGGTGGAAGGTGAAATTGGCGTGTTGGGCAATTTGGAAACGGGTGAAGCGGGCGAGGAAGACGGCGTGGGCGCGGAAGGTAAATTGAGCCACGACCAAATGCTCACCAGCGTTGCCGATGCCGTGCGCTTTGTGCGCGACACCAATGTGGACGCGCTGGCGATTGCGGTGGGCACCAGCCACGGCGCATATAAATTCACCCGCCCGCCCACAGGCGAAGTGCTGCGGATTGACCGCATCAAAGAAATCCACGCCGCGCTGCCCAACACGCATATCGTGATGCACGGTTCTAGCTCCGTGCCGCAAGAATGGCTGAAAATCATCAACGAATTTGGCGGCGACATTGGCGAAACCTACGGCGTGCCCGTGGAAGAAATTGTGGAAGGCATCAAACACGGCGTGCGCAAGGTGAACATTGACACCGATTTGCGCCTTGCCAGCACGGGCGCAATCCGCCGCTTTATGGCGCAAAACCCCAGCGAGTTTGACCCGCGCAAATATTTGAGCAAAACGGTGGAAGCGATGAAGCAGATTTGTTTGGCGCGTTATCTGGCGTTTGGCTGCGAGGGCATGGCGGATAAAATCAAGCCCGTTTCGCTGGAAAAAATGGCGAGCAAATATGCCAAAGGCGAGTTAAATCAGATTGTGAAATAGCAAGCACAGGCAGCCTGAAAACCGTTTTCAGGCTGCTTTAATCAACGGAGCGATACATGAAATTCAACCGCGACACACGTGATTTCCGAACCCCAAAGGCAGCCTGAAAAAACCCAAAGCCGTCTGGACGCAGCATGAGAATTTTGCAAGCAATCTCCCAAATGTCAAAGAGCGCGTGCGTGGCAGAGCCGCACACCCTACCCATGCAGGCTACGTTTGCTCTTTGAGATATGGGAAGAATTAGGAAAGCCAAATGTCAAATAAATTATTAATTCAAGCTCTGCAAGAGCACAACTTACCAGTTTGGGATAAACTTCACATCATCTTAGATTTAGCAGAAAAAAAGAATAATGAAATTTATCCTATTATCTTAAATTTTATGGAACAACCAGAGTTTGAAAGGTGTAAGGGCACATTAATTTATGCGCTAGAAAATTATCCTCCAGAACCTCTGTTTGAAAAAGCGATTGATTGGTTAATACATGGAGGATTTGAAGTTGCTCATGGAGCATTTAACATCATTAACAAAATATCAAAACTATCAGGTGATCAAGTTGATAATGCATATGAAACCATAAAAACCTTTTCTACAAATCATCAAAATGAGAAATGGAGAACTGAATTATTGAACGAAGTTTTAGATATGTTTGAGTAAAAATATAGCAATAAAATATCCTGAAAAATTTGATTTATACATAATCTTTACCATTATTAATTTCTTCTACTCATCCCGTCTACTTCTCCTGCCGCCCCATTCCCGCCAGTATGCCAACCGCAAGATAGCAAGCCGTAGCCCGCACAAAACCTCCAATCCCGACGTAGGGTGTGTGCGGAACGCACGCACGCGGTTTCTGTTCAAACGAACTCAGTCCCGACGCGGGGTGAGCGTCCCCTTCGGGCTACCTGAAAAAATGCAGCAAGCGTAGCGTGGATCATCGCCCAAGCGATGCACGCGCTTTCTGAACAACAAAGGCAGCCTGAAAGTGGGTTTTCAGGCTGCCTAATTATCAACATGAGACTACCATGCCCAAAAAGAAAACCCTACCCAAAGACTTCGCCGAACTGTGCCACCGCAGCAACCTAACCGAATTTGCCGCACTATTCGCCACCACCGACACCAACGCTACCGAACGCGGCAGCCTGAAAAAGCCCGCCCTCTCGTTTGCTGAGCTAACGCCCGAACAAATGCGTTGGCTACTGTAACACGGCGCAGATACTGAACAATGCGCCCGTTTCGGCGAAACGCCGCTGATTGCTCATGCAAATTACGCAGCAAGTGAACAATCCCATCAAAAACTATTTTATGAAGAAGGGTTGCGTTTTGACAACACCCCGCAGCAGTCGCTGGAAAAAATCGCCTTGCTTTTAGCCAGCCATGCCCATATCCACGCGCAAAATCATGCAGGCGATACTGCGCTACACACCGCCGCCATTCACCCCCAAGCTATCCAATTATTACTCGCGCACGGTGCGGACATTCACACCCGCAATAGGCAAGGCAACACGCCATTGCATCAAGCCTGCTTCTACCCCGAAGCTCTGCGCGTTTTACTGGAACACGGCGCTGACCCCACGCTGCCAAACCAAATGGGCGACACCCCGCTGGAAGCCGCGCTACGCGAAACGGGTTATACCAACGCTGCGTATATCGTGCCGAGTGCCGAAATTTTGCTTGCCGCGGGCATCGTGCCCAATGACAAAAGTCGGGAATTAGTGCGCCGCATCAGCGCAGATTTTGAATTTCGCCGCGCTGCCCCCGCCGCTGCGCCCCATATCGCACGCAACGAAACCGCCGTATTGCGGCTATGCGAATTATTCGGTGTTCAATCCGCGCCAGCCCGTATCCTGCATAACGGCTGTTCGCCCATTGTGCTGCAAGGCGACGATTGGGAAGCACGCTATGATTATGCTTGGCAGTTGCTCGTTCCTGCTTCCGGTCATGCCGCCACCGTGCAAGGCGAAGCCATTCGCGTTGCCGACCGCATTCGCAGCGAACTCTACCGCAACGGTAAAATGAATTGGCATCACGGCTACTCCGCCATGCTCGCCGCTCTGCCAAACTACTTGCGCCAAGGCAACCCGCTGCCCGATAGCGAACTGGCGGAAGCCGAAAATATTTGCCGCACAATCAGCGAAACTGACGACACGCTTGCCAACCGCTTGTGCGAACTGGCTATCCGCTGGGTAGCGCAAAATCCTGAACCGATTGCGTTGAAATCTGTGCCATACGATATTTGAATGCCCAACCGTTTTCAGGCTGCCTAAAACCCAGCCCAAAGCAAAACCGTGTTTCCCCTTATCAGAAACACGGTTCTTTATCGCCCATCCATTTTTCAGGCTGCCACCTTACACGCCACCATATAATTCACGCTCACATCATCCTGCAAAAAATACTGCCGCGTGAGCAAGTTAAACGACATTCCGCGCGTGTCCACCACGTCCAGCCCAGCCAGCCGCGCCATGCGTGCCAATTCGGATGGCGTGATGAATTTTTGCCAATCGTGCGTGCCTTTGGGCACAAGGTTGAGCACATATTCCGCGCCCAACACGGCGTGCAGATACGATTTGGGATTGCGGTTAATCGTGGAAAAAAACACCCAGCCATCAGGCTTTGCCAGCTTGGCGCAGGCGCGGATGATGGATGTAGGGTCGGGAACGTGTTCCAACATCTCCATGCACGTTACCACATCAAACGAATGCGGTATCTCCGCCGCCAAATCTTCCACGCTCACGCAGCGATAGGCGATGTTGTCCACGCGCTCGGCATCGGCGTGCGCCTGCGCGGTGTTTAGCGACTGCTCCGCCATGTCCACGCCCAACACGCTTGCCGCGCCGCGCCGCGCCATGCTTTCCGACAATATGCCGCCGCCGCAGCCCACATCCAGCACCGTCTTGCCCGCCAAGTGGGCGTGTTGGTCAATATAGTCCAAGCGCAGGGGGTTGATGTCGTGCAGCGGTTTGAACTCGCCCGTTTTGTCCCACCATTTATCGGCGATTTGGCTGAACTTGGCGATTTCGTTGGGGTCAACGTTGATGGTTTCGTTGGTCATTTTGGTTTCCTTGTTTAGGTTGAGGCAGCCTGAAACGCAGTAAACCCACTTTCAGGCTGCCTCACAATCATTGTTTACGCGTCCGCAGCCACATCGCCCACACAATCAGCAACACCGCCGCAAAAAACATCACGCTCCACACCGGCAGCGGCACGCCCAACACCTTATACACCTCGCCGCAAAAGCCCGAATCCCCGCGCAACAGCGGCTCATACAATTTAAACAACGGCTTGTTTTTCAAAACGAACGACAGCGGCGCACCGCAATCGGGCTGCTCGGCAGGCGGCAGCGACTGCAAATGAATCTGCTTTGCCGCCACCCAAGCGCCAAACGCCGCAGGCGCGGAAATCAACACCGCCGCCAGCGTGCGCCCAATCAGCTTGCGATGCGGCAGCGCGATGCAAACCAACGCCAGCAACATCGTTGCCACCAACGCCAAACGCTGCTGGATGCACATCACACACGGATTCATTTTCAGCACATATTGCCCAAAAAACGAGCCGCACACACCGCCCGCCGCCACCAAAAACACCGCCAACACCGTTAAACGATAGCACGGCATCGCCCGCAATTTGTTTACCAAACTCATGTTGTCGTTCCAAAATCCATAAAACGGCGAAGTATAATACCAATTTTCCCACAAGGCAGCCTGAAATGTCTCCCAACACAGCACTCGTTATCTTCTCGGGCGGGCAAGATTCCACCACCTGCCTGTTCCAAGCCATCGCCGACTGCGGCGCGGGCAACGTGCAAACCATCAGCTTCCAATACGGGCAACGCCACGCCGTCGAGCTGCAACGCGCCGCGTGGATTGCCCAAGATTTAGGCGTGCCGCACACCGTGTTGGATTTATCCGCCATTGGCAACATCACCCACAACGCTTTGATGGACAGCAGCGCGCCCATCCAGCAAGCGGGCAACACGCCCAACACTTTTGTGGACGGGCGCAACGCCCTATTTTTGCTCTACGCCGCCATCCACGCCAAAGCGCAAGGCATCCACCGCATCTACACAGGCGTATGCGAAACCGATTTTTCAGGCTATCCCGACTGCCGCGACGTGTTCATCAAATCCATGAACGTAACGCTCAACCTCGCCATGGACTACCCGTTTGACATCCGCACCCCGCTGATGTGGCTCACCAAAAAACAAACATGGGCACTCGCCGACCAACTGGGCGCGTTTGACTACATCCGCGAGCACACCCACACCTGCTATATGGGCGTGGCAGGCGGCTGCCACCAATGCCCCGCCTGCATCTTGCGCGAACGCGGCTTGCAGGAATATTTGGCGGAACGCGATAAGGCGTAGCGTTGCCCGTTGCCTTATCGCCGAAAGCCCAAAGGCAGCCTGAAAAACAAAACC
The DNA here is from genome assembly GCF_016623605.1 of Kingella bonacorsii. NCBI lineage: Bacteria > Pseudomonadati > Pseudomonadota > Betaproteobacteria > Neisseriales > Neisseriaceae > Kingella > Kingella bonacorsii. The sequence continues at coordinate 200,810 of NZ_JAEHNZ010000002.1, forward strand.
GCTTGGTGTGCTGCCACGCGGTTTTTTGTCGGATAACTTGGTTTTAGCTTCGCAAGCTCCGTTTGGCGAAGTAAAGGAAGTGCCCCGCTGGCACGAAGCGCATGGTTAAAGCGACACCCAAAGCCAACCACAAAGCACAAACCATTTTCAGGCTGCCTCTTCCCCCGCCCTTTTCGGCAACACCCACAACGCCGCCAGCGCAAAAGCGCCCATCACCCCAAACGCCCAAGCGGGCTGCACCCGATACACCCATCCCGCCAGCAAAGTCAAAACCGCCACCGCCGCGCAACTCGCCAGCCCGATATACAACGCCTGCAACTTCGCCATATCCTTTTCAGGCTGCCGCACAATAAACCGCACCATCGCAAAATGCGACAAGCTAAACCCCGCCGCGTGCAACAGCTGCACCACCAGCAAGCCCGCAAAATTCAGCGTTGAAGCCATCAGCAGCCAGCGCGCCAGCGTCAGCACCGCCGAAATCCGCATCAGACGCGCAATCTCCGCGCCACCCAGCCACCACCGCGAAAAGAAAAACAACACAATCTCCGCCGCCACCGCCACGCTCCACAGCCCGCTAATCTGCTGCGGCGCAATCCCCGCCGCCTGCCAATAAATCACGCCGTAAGTGTAATACGCCGCATGGCTGCCCTGAATCAGCGACACCGCCAGCAGCATCCCCCGCGTTTCAGGCTGCCGCAACAACGCCGCAAACCCCAACGATTCCCCCTGCGCCGCCGATGCCCGATTATGCAACGCAGGCACCGCCCGCGGCAGCTGCATCAGACCATGCAACAGCAACAACGCCGCCATCAAATACACCAACCACACCGCGCCCAACTGCGCCACCACCCAGCCCGCCAGCAACGTCCCCAAAATATACGCCCCCGAGCCAAACAAACGCACTCGTCCATAATCCAAGCCAATCTGCTTTTGCCACGCACTCGCCGCCGTCTCATTCAACGGCATCTCACCGCCATTCAACGCAAAAAACAACCAAATCAACGCCACCAACAACCACGCCGCCCCCGCGCTCGCCGCAGCCACCAACAACGCCAACACACCACCCCACGTTGCCAGCCGAATTGTTGGCAACAACAAATCCAGCCGCCGCACCCGTTTGGACAGCCACAAGCCCCCCAAAAACCGAAACAAATAAGCCGACGACATCACAAACGCAATAAAAAATTCCGAATAATGATGACTCTGCAACCACAGCGGAAAAAACGGCTGTATCACGCCAAACGCGCAGTAATAGCCCAAGAAATTTAATGCCAGCCAAGAAAAAGCAGGGATTTGGAAAGATGGCTTCATGGTAAAACCTTGTTTGCAAAATTAAATTTAAATTTATTTATTCACTAGCCTTTACAAGTAAGCATCTCAATAAAATCATACAAATCAAATGACACAATATATTCACGCAAATAATCTATTGACCATATTTCCGTCTTATTAAAACATTCAGTATTGATAAAATAATAAGTATCCATTCCATCATGCGATATGGGAATAAACATCTTATTCTCAGCACCTATTTGGTTATTTTTTCTTAATTTCTTTGCGATGGTAACAACGTTTTGCCAATATGGGCATTGAGATGCTTCCTGATGTGGTAATCCATAAATTTCAAATCCATAACCAACAACCGCGCCAAAGTTCGCTAAAAATTCTCTGTATTGATAAGGAAAAATAACTTCCAGCTCTTGCTCTGCCATCTTGATGGTTTGCTCATCTACTGCGCCAAATTTGTCGCAATCTTTTAAAAGCAAATTAACTTTCTCATCATTAGCCTGATTCATGGTTTATCTCTATGCAAAAAATAGGTTAATGCACCAAAGGCAGCCTGAAACGAAATTCAACAAAACTAAATGGGAAATCAGTGGCTCGCCAACATCTTGCTTACTACCCTTACGGACAACAAACCATCGTCAAAACCATGATCGCCATTCAGATTAAGTTTTCAACTGCCCCACTCTACCCTGTCGCCTGCCCCAAATAAACTTTCAGGCTGCCTCATCACAAAAGGCAGCCTGAAATCCACTCTTCAATCAAAACGCGCGTTCCACCGCCGTTTTAATCCATTCCGTCAAATGCGCGGGCATTACGCCCCACACCAGCAACAGCAGCGCATTAACAGACAGCACCCACTTCGCCGCCAGCGTGCCGCTCATCGGCTCGTGTTGCGTAGCGTCTTCAAAATACATCACGCGCACCACGCGCAAATAATAGAACGCGCCAATCAAACTCATCACCACCGCAAACACCGCTAGCAGCGTTGCCCACGGATAAGGCGCGGCAACCAAGGCTTTGAGCACGGCAAATTTGGCGTAAAAGCCCGCCAGCGGCGGAATGCCCGCCATGCTAAACAGCGCCAACAGCATCAAAAACGCATACCACGCATGGCGTTGGTTCAAGCCCGCCAAATCGCTGATTTGGTTGCATTCGTGGTGCTCGTTGCTCACCGCCATCAGCACGCCGAAGCCCGTTAGGCTCATCAGCGTGTAAATAATCGCGTAGAACACGGCAGCCTGAAAACCAATCTGCCCGCCCACAAAGCCGAGCAACACAAAGCCCATGTGCGACACCGTAGAAAAACCGAACATCCGCTTCACATTGGTCTGCATAATCGCCGCCAAATTGCCCACCAGCAGCGACAGCACCGCCAGCGCGGCAAACAGCAACTGCCAATCGCCCTTGTTCAACACCAAGCCGCTCACCAGAATGCGGAAGGCAAAAAGGGTGGCGGCGATTTTGGGCACCGAGCCGATAAACGCGGCCACCGAAGTCGGCGCACCCTGATACACATCGGGCACCCACATGTGAAACGGCACCGCGCCAAACTTAAACGCCACCGCCGCCACGATAAACAACACGCCCAGCTTCAATAGCCAGCCGTTCACGTCGCCGCTTTGGGCAGCCTGAAAAATCTCGGCGAAATTCAGGCTGCCTGTTGCGCCGTAAACCATAGACGTACCGTATAACAAGATGCCCGAAGCCAGCGCGCCGAGTACAAAATATTTCAGCGCGGCTTCGGCAGCACGGGCGGAATCGCGTTGCAGCGCAATCATGGCATACAGCGACAGCGACAGCAGCTCCAAGCCGATATACGCCGTCAAAAAATGCCCCGCACTCATCATCACGCTCATGCCCACGCAGGCAAACATCGCCAGCGTGTAATACTCGCCTTTGAAAATACCGCGCAGCTGGTTATACGGCTTGGCGTAGACAAACAACGCCGCCGTCGCCAGATACACCGCCAGCTTGGCGGCTTGCGCGATGCCGTCGGCAATATAAAAACCGTTGAACGCGGTAACAGGTCCGCTTGTCCACACCGCCAATTGCGCGCCCGCCGCCGCCAGCATGGCGACAATGCTCAGCCCGTGCGTGATAAAGCGGTTGCTATCGCTTATCCACAAATCCAGCAGCAGCACGCCAAACAGCCCAATCAGCAGCACGATTTCAGGTGTGGCTGCACTCAAATTCAAACTTGTCCAATCCATGTTTCACCTCAAATCTTGCTGTGCGCGATTTGCGCCATTAGGTTGTCTGCCGCTTGGTGGATGACCGCGATAAACGGCTCGGGCAGCAAGCCCATGCCCAGCACGGCAACCGCCAAAATCGCCAAAATCGCAAATTCACGCGCGTTGATGTCTTTCATTTCTTTAACGGCAGGATGGCGGATGTCGCCGAAAATCACGCGCTTATACATCCACAGCGTGTAGCTCGCGCCCCAAATCAGCGTGGTCGCCGCAATCGCGCCTATCCACAGGCTGTAATGCGTTGCGCCCATAATTACCATAAATTCGCCCACAAAACCCGAGGTGGCGGGCAAGCCTGCGTTTGCCATGCCAAACAGCATCATAAACGCGGCAAACTTCGGCATCACGTTTACCACACCGCCGTAATCGGCGATGTTTCGCGTGTGCAGGCGGTCGTACATCACGCCGATGCACATAAACATCGCGGCGGAAACAAAGCCGTGCGAAATCATCTGCATAATCGCGCCCTTGAACGCCCAGCTTTCAGGCTGCCCATTGTGCATAAACAGGAAAAAGCCGAGCGTAACAAAACCCATGTGGCTAATTGACGAATACGCCACCAGCTTTTTCATATCGGTTTGCACCAGCGCAACCAAGCCAATGTACACCACCGCAATCAGGCTCAACACAATCACCACGGGCGCAAAATAGCGCGAAGCATCGGGCAAAATCGGCAAAATAAAGCGCAAAAAGCCATACGCGCCCACTTTCAGCGTAATCGCCGCCAGCACCATAGAGCCGCCGGTGGGCGCTTCAACGTGGGCATCGGGCAGCCATGTGTGCACGGGGAACATCGGCACTTTCACCGCAAACGACAAGAAAAACGCAATAAACAAAAGCTGTTGCACGCCCACCGGGATATGCTTAATCGCCTGCAAATCGGCAATCGCAAAGCTGCCACCCGCTTGATACGACAGATAAATCAACGCCACCAGCATCAGCAGCGAACCGAGCAGTGTGTAAAGAAACAGCTTCATCGCCGCATACATTCTGCGCTGCCCGCCCCACATACCAATAATCAGATACAGCGGAATCAGCATGCCTTCAAAGAAGGTGTAAAACAAAATGGCATCTTGCGCGGCAAACGCGCCGTTAATCAGCCCGCTCATGATGAGAAACGCCGCCATATACTGCGCGGGGCGTTTTTGTATCACTTCCCAGCCTGCCAGTACCACCATCAGCGTGATAAACGCATTCAAAATAATAAACAGCACGGAAATGCCGTCCACGCCCAGCGCGTAGTTCAAATTAAGCGCAGGTATCCACGCATGCAGCTCGGTAAACTGATAGCCGCCGCTGGCGCGGTCAAACTGGGTAAACAGTGGCAAGGTGATGACAAAGCTCGCGGCTGCGCCCACCAGCGCGAGTATGCGCGCCAACGGGGCTTTTTCGTCTGAACCCGTTGCCAGCACCAGCACGCCCGCCAATATCGGCAGCCAAATGGCTAAGCTGAGTAAGTTGTTGAAAAACATAGTATCGCCTGTTTTCTCTTATTGAATTTGAAAGGTTGAAAGGGGTTTGTGTTAGGAAGGCAGCCTGAAAATCACTTGAACCACAGCCCCCAAAAGAACGCGGCAACCATCACCAGCAGCCCGAACACCATCACCGCCGCGTAGGTGTAAATAAAGCCTGTTTGCGCTTTGCGCACTTGCGCCGCCACCGCACCAACCAGTTTTGCCGAGCCGTTTACGATGCCGTTGTCAATAATCAGCGTGTCGCCCACTTTCCAGAACAAATTGCCCAACACGCGCGCACCGCGAGCAAACACATTGAAATAAATCGTATCCAAATAATATTTATTATCCAGCAGCGTATAAACGGGTTTAAAGGCAGCCTGAAACTTGGCAGGCAGATTGGGCTTGGCAACATACAACAGCCACGCCGCCGCCACGCCCGCAATCGCCAGATACAACACGGGCGAAGCAAGGCTGTGCGACACCATCGCCATCGCGCCGTGAAATTCCTCTTTCATGTGGTGCATCACGGGGTGCGCTTCGTGGTTCACAAAAATCACGCCTTTAAAGAAATCGCCATACAGCAGCGGCTCAATCGTCAATGCGCCGATGATGACAGACGGAATCGCCAAAAACACCAGCGGAAACGTTACCACCCAAGGGCTTTCGTGCGGATTATCGTTGGGCGACAAGCCGTGATGATGTTCGTCGCCATGATGCGCATCGTGCTTGGCTTCGCGCCACCGTTCTTTGCCATGGAACACGATAAAGTATTGGCGGAACGCATAAAACGCGGTAACAAACACGCTCGCCAACACGGCGAAATAGGCAAAACCGCTGCCCGCCAAATGGCTCATTTTCACGGCTTCAATAATGCTGTCTTTGGAATAAAAGCCCGAGAACAACGGTGTGCCAATCAGCGAGAGATTGCCCAGCAGCATGGTGAGCCAAGTAATCGGCATATATTTGCGCAAGCCGCCCATGTTGCGCATATCTTGGTCGTGGTGCATGCCGATGATGACGCTGCCCGCCGCCAAGAACAGCAGGGCTTTGAAAAAGGCGTGCGTCATCACATGGAACATGGCAACCGAATACGCCGACACGCCTAGCGCAACGGTCATATAGCCCAGCTGCGACAAGGTGGAATAGGCAATCACGCGTTTAATATCGTTTTGGATGGTGCCGAGCAAGCCCATAAACAGCGCGGTGATTGCGCCAATAATCATAATCACCGACAGCGCGGTGGTGCTCATTTCATACATCGGCGACATACGCGACACCATAAACAAACCCGCCGTTACCATTGTTGCGGCGTGAATCAGCGCGGAAATGGGCGTTGGGCCTTCCATAGAATCGGGCAGCCAAACGTGCAGCGGGAACTGCGCGGATTTACCCATCGCGCCGACAAACAGCAGCAGGCAGGTTACGGTAATCAAATCCGTGCCCAGAAACTGCATGCCCGCCACATTGGGCAAATAGGCGAACACATCTTGATAGCGCAGGCTGCCGCCAAAATACGCCAGCACCAACCCGATGCCGAGCAAGAAACCGAAATCGCCCACGCGGTTCAACAAAAACGCTTTCAAATTGGCAAAAATGGCAGACGGTTTTTTGAAATAAAACCCAATCAGCAGATACGACACCAAGCCCACGGCTTCCCAGCCGAAAAAGAGTTGGATAAAGTTGTTGGACATAATCAGCATGAGCATGCTGAATGTAAACAAGGAGATATAGCTGAAAAAGCGTTGGTAGCCGACTGCTTCGTCGTGCATATAGCCGATGGTGTAGATGTGCACCATCAGCGACACCACGGTTACGACTACCATCATCATGGCGGTGAGGCTGTCCACCAAGAAGCCCACGGAAAAATCTACGCCGCCCATGATGAGCCATGTGTACACGTTTTCATCGAACTTGGCGCGCGTGCCCGTGGCAAAGCCGTAGATCACATAGAGCGACAGCACGGCGGAAACGGCAACGCCCAAAATGGTGGCGCTATGCGCGCCTGCGCGCCCGATGCGGTTGCCGAACAATCCTGCCAGCAAGCAGCCTGCTAGGGGGGCTAGGGCGATGATGAGGTATAAAGTCATGTCGTTCATGGTGAACCTTTTTGTTTCAAATGGGTTGGGTGTTTTAGCTTTGCAACGCCGCTTCGCTACACAGGCGGCTTTGGGTTTGGCATAAGGCTGATTAATTCGTTTTCAGGCTGCCTTAGCGCAATTTTTGTAAAAAGGGGTTGTAAGCAATTTCCCATAAAAAGCCGTCTGGGTCGGCGATATAGCCGCTGTATCCGCCCCAAAACACTTTTTGCGGAGCTTTTATAATGTTCACGCCGCGTGCGGCAAAATCGGCAAACAGCGCATTGACTTCGGCTTCGCTGCTCACATTGTGCGCCAATGTGAAACGGGGAAATCCGCTGGGCGATGCGGCGGAAAGATGTGCATCTGCCGCCAAGCTATCGCGTGCAAACAGCGCAAAAACTAATGCACCGCCTGTTTGAAAAAAGGCGATATGTTCGTTGCTGTTTTCGTTTTCTTGCCAGCCAAACACTTCGCGATAAAACCGCCGCGATGCGGGTAAATCGGATACGCCAAGTGTGATGTAATTGATGTGCTGTTCCATAGCTGTTCCATAATGGAGCTTTCAGGGTGAGATTACGTTTTCAGGCTGCCTGAAACAATCAATCTATTCGCTATCATGCTTTTTCAGGCTGCCTTTGGCTTGGCGCAACCCTTTATTTCGCCTGATGCAGTTTCCAGCCGCGTTTGCTTTTTTGCAGGCGGATTTTGCCGTCTGCGCTGGCGTAGCCGTGTTGGGTTTTACGCAAAATGGTGTTTTCGGCGATATCTGCGCCAAACAGTTCTACTCGCGCTTTGTTGGCGGATTGAATGCCGTAAATGGCGAGCGTGTCGTTGTTGGGGTCGGTGAGTTTGATTTGGGCGACATCAAACACTTGCACGCATTTTTTCAGCAGGAAAGAGTAGCTTGCGCCTGTGGACGGTTTGCAGCCGTAAGCATCGGTGTCGTTGCCTACCATAGGGGTGTCGGCTTGGGCGTAGGCGGCTAAGCTTAGGGTGAGTGCGGCGGCGGTGAGTAGTTTTTTCATGGGGTTGTCCTTGTTAATCAATGGTGTTGGGGGTTTTAGCTTCGCAACTCCGCTTCGCTACGCAGGCTGCCTTTATGCTGTTTAGGCAGCCTGAAAACTACCCTTTCAAACTATCCAAATCGCTAATATTGATGCTGTTGCGGTTGCGGAATACCAGCACCATAATCGCTAAGCCAATCGCGCTTTCGGCGGCGGCTACGGTGAGCACGAAAAACACGAACACTTGCCCTGCGGTGTCGCCGAGATATTGCGAGAAGGCGATAAAGTTAAAATTCACCGCCAGCAGCATCAATTCAATAGACATCAGCAGCACCAGCACGTTTTTGCGGTTCATAAAAATGCCCATGGCGCTGATGCCAAACAGCAAGGCGGCGAGTACCAGATAATGCGTGAGCGTAATCATGCTTGGGTCTCCTCGGTGGTTTCGGTTTCAGGCTGCGTGCGCGGGGTTTGCACTTCGGCGGGCATGGAAACGAGACGCATACGCCCTTCATTGGGGTTTACCCGTACTTGCAAGGCGGGGTCCATGTATTTGGTGCGGGTGGATTTGCGATGCACCAGCGCAATCGCCGCCACCATGCCGAGCACGAGTAACACGGACGCGAGTTCAAACGGCAGCAGGTAAGTGGTATAAATTTGTGTGCCCAAATCGCGCACGTTGCTGTAATCGGCGGGAATGTCTTTCATCGCGCCAAAGGCGGCAAGGTTGGTGTCGGGCGCGACAAAAATCATAATCAGCAACGCCGCCATCAACACGCCCACGGTGAGCGCGGCGGGCGCGTGTCGCCAAAAGCCTTGGCGCATGGCTTCTATGTCAATGTTGAGCATCATCACCACAAACAGGAACATCACCATCACCGCGCCGACATACACCACCACCAGCGTGATGCCGAGAAATTCGGCTTGCATCAGCAGCCATGTTATCGCGCTCATGCAAAACGTGAGCACCAGCCACAGCGCGGCGTGCACGGGGTTTTTGGCGGTTACGGTTTTCAGTGCGCCAAACAGGATGATGGCGGCCAGAGTGTAGAACAGGATTAGTTGGAAGCTCATAATGGGGTTTTCCAGTTGGGGGTTAGGGTTTTCAGGCTGCCTGAGCCCTGATTTGTTAATTTGATTCGTTCGGTTTTAATTCATGCTCTTCGCCACTATCCACCGATTGAGAATAGCTAATTTGGGGTTGTTGAGATGAAATCTGTGGCTGCCCTGTATTAGAAACAGATATACCCAATAATTTATCAACTACTGGATTCATTTTGGTTTCAACAGACTGCCATTTCATTAACGAAAGCCCACCTTTACCAATTAAAGAATATTCCGCATTAGCCACCAATCGGTTGTGATTAAAGAGATTTAGCTCCGCCCATGACAGATAAGTAGTTATATCCCAACTACGCCTAGCAGAGTAGCGCAAAAAGTAAGAACAATTGCTGATATTGTTTTCTGCAACCCTTCTCGTTCTAATGCTATGAAAAGCAAATCGCCTTTCTAAAACAGGTACAAACTCACCAATAGTAACGGCGGGGTTATTCACTATGCACACTTCTTGTATTTTTTGTCGCTCAGCTTGCCCAACAGGGCTAACTTTGATTGAAGTGCAAGCCGATAAACCAAATGCTGCAACAACAAAAAAAATTGATTTAAACATTTCTTATCCAATTATTGTTATTAACTAATCTCGCCATTCTCATCTATGCGATGAATGGCAAATTTTTTGCAGTTTTCAGGCTGCCTATGCTTATTGAAACAGATGCCGCAAAAATAGCAGCAGCATCAAAAACACAGTAGTCAGCAACACAGTTTCGGTGTTATCAATCACGCGATACGCCCGCAAGCCAAACAACGCCAGCACAAACACGCCGATGCCCAGCCCTGCGATTTTTGGAAACATAGCCTAATCCTTGTGTTGGCGCGGGGTAGTTTTCAGGCTGCCTTACAATGCCACGCGGTATTGCGCCAAGCCCTCCGCCGTTTTGGTGGGCAGAAATTCGGTGATGCTGTATTGCGCCAACCCCGCCTGATGAAACGGGTCTTCGGCGATAATCTGCGCCACTTGCTCGCGGCTGTCTGCCTGCATCACAATCACGCCACCCGTGCGCGGTTCTTTGCGCCCCGACAGCAGAAACGTGCCCGCGCGGTAATGCCGTTCCAAATAGGCGATGTGTTCGGGCAGCGCGGCTTCAATCTCGGCAAGTGGGCGGATGTATTCCAGCGAAACGATAAACATGGGTGCTCCTTTGGGTTTTAGCTTCGCAACTCCGCTACGCTACGCAGGCTACCTTAGGGCATCAAAGCACCCGCTCTTCTTCGCCAAACCACATCACAGAATGCTGCAAATCCACGAACGCGGCTTCGTCTTCCCGCAGCGCAGCCAATGCCGCCTGCCCTGCTTCGGTTTCGCGGGCGCGTTGAAAATCTGCGCGGCTGTCGTACCACAGCTCGCCCATCGCATCAAATTCAAACGGCAGCGTGTCGCGCTGGGTGGCGGGCTGCCCGCTGGCTTGGAGAGGCAGCGTTTTGGTGTAATGGCGGATATTCAACACGTCTTTAAAGCCCAGCACTTTTTCGGAGTGTTGCTGCCAACGGGCGATAAAGGCTTCGGTGCTGAGTTCGGGTTTCTTTTTCACCAGCATAATGATTTTAAACATTTTATTTTCCGTTCCGTGTTTTCAGGCTGCCTACCGATATGGCGCATCAGCCGCTTTGCGTTTAGCAATTTCGGCTTCGTATTTATCGCCAATCGCCAGCAAAATCGGCTTGGTCATGTGCAAATCGCCTTTTTTCTCGCCGTGGTATTCAAAAATATGCGTTTCCACAATCGCATCAGTGGGGCAGGCTTCTTCGCAGAAACCGCAGAAGATGCACTTGGTCAAATCAATATCGTAGCGCGTGGTGCGGCGGGTGCCGTCTTCGCGCTCTTCACTGTCGATGTTAATCGCCATCGCAGGGCAAACGGCCTCGCACAGTTTGCAGGCAATGCAGCGTTCTTCGCCGTTGGGATAGCGGCGCTGGGCGTGCAGGCCGCGGAAGCGTACCGACTGCGGGGTTTTCTCTTCGGGGAAGTAGATGGTGTCTTTGCGGGCGAAGAAGTTTTTGAGCGTTACGCCCATGCCTTTGACGAGTTCGCCGAGCAGGAAGGTTTTGACTAGGTTTGCCATTTTGGGTTGTATTCTCTTGTTTGTTGTTGGGTTTCAGGCTGCCTATTGCGCCTGTACTTTAATCTTGCCGATGATGGAACAAGCCTAAATTTGCATTTTCAGGCTGCCTCAATCACTTCCACAAACTCAACGGCGAAGCCATCCACGCGCCGTAAAACACAATCGCGGCAAAGCCCACGGGAATCAGCACTTTCCAGCCCAAGCGCATGATTTGGTCGTAGCGGTAGCGCGGGAAGGTGGCGCGTATCCACAAATAGCCATACAGCACAAACGCCATTTTGCCAAACATCCAAATTGCGCTTGGCGTGCCGATGATGCCCCAGCTTTGTGGAAACGGCGAGAGCCAGCCGCCCAAGAACAGCAGCGCGGTGAGCGCGCCCACCAAAATCATAAAAATGTATTCGGCAAGGAAAAACAGCGCAAAGGCAAAGCCCGAATATTCCACATGATGCCCCGCCACAATTTCGCTTTCGCCTTCGGCCACATCAAACGGGGCGCGGTTGGTTTCAGCAACGGCAGAGATGAGATACACCAAAAACACCGGAAACAGCGTAAACCAGTTCCACGAGAAAATTGAGCCGCCCGCAATGCCCGTGGCTTGCGCGGCAACGATTTCTTTAAAATTCAGGCTGCCTGAAACCATCATCACGCACACCAGCGCGGCAGACATGGCGATTTCGTAGGAAATGGTTTGCGCGGAAGCTCGCATTGCGCCGAGCATGGCGTATTTGGAGTTGGATGCCCAGCCCGCAATAATCACGCCGTACACCGAGAGCGAGGTAATCATCAAAATATACAGCAGGCCCGCGTCAATATTGGTCAGCACCCATGTGTCGTTAAACGGAATCACCGCCCATGCGGCAAACGAAGGCGCGAGCGAGAGCATCGGTCCGATATAAAACAGATAGCGGTTGGATGCACTGGGGCGGGTTACTTCTTTAAACAGCAGTTTGAGCACGTCGGCAAACGGCTGAATCAAACCCCAAGGCCCGGTTACGTTGGGGCCCACGCGCAGCTGCATAAAGCCGATGACTTTACGTTCAAAGTAAGTCAGATACGCCACCGTTAAAATCAGCGGAATCAAGATGATGACGATTTTGACAACAATCGCCACCACCAAGCCGATGTCGCTGCCGAGCGCGCCCATGCCGAGCGTTTGGGCAAATAGAGATTGAAACCACTCTTGCATTTTCAGGCTGCCTTTCTTAATTCAATCACGTTCATCATGCCGCCAAGCGGAGCGTTTATCGGGTGTTCGGGCAGGAAAACCACGTTTTCAGGCAGCGTTTCATCGGCGCAAACGGTTACAAATACTTCGCTGTGGTGATTGCCGCGCGTGGCGATGGCGATTTCGCCGTCTGCCAAGCCTAGATTTGCCAGCGTTTTCGGATGCACGCCCGCGCGCGGTTCGGCGGCGTGGCTGGTTTGTTGCAGCGATGCGGCGCGGCGCACGATGGGGTCGGTGTAGTAAATGCCGGTGCCGCCCACGCGCACCAGTTCGTTTTTGCCCGATTGCAGGCGGCTGGCTTTGGCAGACAAATCGCTGTCGTTGTTCAGTTTTCCGGGTAGCGCGGCGGGGTCGCCCAAGGCTTCCGCCAACACGTCGGCGCTGGTTTCAAAGTCAAAGCCGTTCAGTTCAAACACATTGCCCAGCACGCGCAACACTTTCCACAAGGGGCGGCTGTCGCCCAAGCCTTTGACCACGCCGTGGAACGACTGCAAACGCCCTTCCATGCTGATAAAGCTGCCCGAGGTTTCGGTGAACGGCGCAATCGGCAGCAACACGTCTGCCACGTCCAGCAGCGTTTCGCTTTCATACGCGCTAAACGCCAGCACGCTGCCCGCTTGTTTCAGCGCGGATACGGCTGCTGCGCCGCCTGCGATGTCGTGCTCGGGGTCGATATTGAGCAGGATAACGGCTTTTTTCGGCGCGGCAATCATGTCGCCAATCGCGGCGCGGTTGATGCCGATGATGTCTGCGCCCACGCTGTTGGCGGCTTGCGGCAAGATGCCCAAAATTGCACCTGTTTCGCGTGCCAGCTTTTGCGCGGCAAGGTAGATGTTGCCAAAATCGGGATGGTTTTGCGCTTCTGCGCCCAGCAAGATGGCAGCGCGTTCGGCGTTTTTCAGGCTGCCTGAAACGTCGTGCGCCATGTCTTGGGCGGCGGTGTTCAGGTAATTCGCCCATTCGCTGGGGTGCAGCACGTTTTGCGCGCGCAGCGGCATGTGCAGCGTTTCGCGGCTGCCGGCGAGGATGTCCACCGCCATGCCCGCTTTGGCAGCGCGGCGCAAACGGGCGGTTAAAAGCGGCTGCTCTTGGCGCAAGCGCGCGCCCACCACCAACACCGCATCGCATCCGACAAGCTGTTCAATGCTCTGCCCCAGCCATGCCGCGCCTTTCAGGCTGCCTGAAACGCTGTTATCCGCTGCGCGAAGCTGCGCGGTGGTGTGGGCGATGTTTAAGCCTTGTGCCAGCTTGTTTGCCAGATACAGCTCTTCCACCGTGTTCATGGGGTTTGCCCACAGCGCGATTTTGTCCGCGCCATATTCTTTGGCAACGCAAGACAAGGTGTGGCGCACATATTCCAGCGCGGTTTGCCAATCTACGGTTTTCCATTCGCCGCCATGTTTGATTTTGGGCGCAACAAGGCGGCTTTCGTGGTTTAAGCCTTCGTAGGCAAAGCGGTCTTTGTCGGACAGCCAGCATTCGTTAATCGCCTCGTTTTCCAAGGGCAGCACGCGGCGCACGGTGTGTTCTTTGGTTTGCACTTCTAAATTAGTGCCCAAAGCATCGTGCGCAGAAATGGATTTGCGGCGGCTCAGCTCCCAAGTGCGCGCGTTAAAGCGGAATGGCTTGCTGGTGAGCGCGCCCACGGGGCAAAGGTCAATCACATTGCCTGATAGCTCGGTTTCCACCGCACGCCCGATAAACGGCAGAATTTCCGACCATTCGCCGCGGTTGGCGATGCCGATTTCTTGCTCGCCCGCGATTTCTTCGGTGAAACGCACGCAGCGCGTGCAATGGATGCAGCGCGACATTTCCTGCGTGGAAATCAACGCGCCCATGTCTTTGGGCTTCACCGCGCGTTTTTCTTCAATGTAACGGCTGGTGGTTTTGCCGTAGCCCACCGCCAAGTCTTGCAACTGGCATTCGCCGCCCTTGTCGCACACAGGGCAATCCAAAGGGTGGTTGATGAGCAGAAACTCCATCACACCCGCTTGGGCTTGTTTTGCCATGTTGGAATGCGTGTGCACCACCATGCCGTCGGTTACAGGCGTGGCGCAGGCGGGCAGCGGTTTGGGGGCTTTTTCCACTTCCACCAAGCACATGCGGCAGTTGGCAGCGATGGATAGTTTTTTGTGGTAGCAAAAATGGGGAATGTATGTGCCCAATTCGTGCGCGGCTTCCATAACGGTTGCGCCTTGGGGTACGGCGATTTTTTTGCCGTCGATTTCTACTTGTAACATGGGTTTGTTCCGTTACGTTTGGTATTTAAAATTTTGTGCTATGGATTATTCGCGCCACCAATTTTCTAGGCGCAATCCGCTTACTCGTTCAAATTCTTTTATATTGTTTTCTATGGACTTGCGCTTCATGGCATAAATGCAGGTATTGGTATCCAACAGATATTTCATTGGTCAAAGCTCTCGCGCTCTTGGGTTTCAGGCTGCCCACGCTCATTCAAAAAATCATCTGTTAGCCGCGATGGCTGCTGCGCCCACACGCGCCAACGTTCGCCCACGGGCGTTAAGATGCGTGTATTGCCCACCACAATCACTTCCACTTGCTTGCTTAATGTATTCAGGAAACGCCACATCGTGTGGTAACTGTATGGCTTGCTCTTGATTATGCTTAATAATATTGGCAGTCAGCATGGGACGCTCCTTTCGTTTTGTTCTCTCATCATTTTAAGGCAGCCTGAAAACCATTTTGGTTTTCTCGTTTTCAGGCTGCCTCAAATCAGCTCCACTTATGCGCCTTCATCGGCACGCCGTGTTCAATGTAATGGACAAACTCTTCACGGAAATGTTTGGTAAAGCCACGCACGGGGAACACCGCTGCATCGGCTAACGCGCAAATGGTGCGCCCCGCCATGTTGTTGCCCACGCTGTCCAGCAAATCCAAATCTTCCATACGCCCTTTGCCGTTGGCGATGCGGTGTACAATGCGATACAGCCAGCCCGTGCCCTCGCGGCAAGGCGTGCATTGTCCGCACGATTCCTCTTGATAGAAATAGCTCAACCGCTCCAAGGCTTTGACCATGCACACGTCTTCGTCCATCACAATCACCGCGCCCGAGCCGAGCATGGAACCTGCTTTGGCGATGCTGTCGTAGTCCATGTTCAGCCCCATCATAATTTCGGCGGGCAACACGGGTGCGGACGAACCACCTGGTATCACGGCTTTCAATTTTTTGCCGCCGCGCACGCCGCCTGCCATTTCCAACAATGTGGCAAACGGCGTGCCAAGTGGGATTTCGTAGTTCCCTGGGCGTTCAACGTGTCCTGAAATGGAAAACAATTTGGTGCCGCCTGCTTTTTCTATGCCGATGTCGGCAAAGGTTTGCCCGCCATCGCGCACGATAAACGGCACGGATGAGAAGGTTTCGGTGTTGTTGATGGTGGTGGGCTTGCCATATAAGCCAAATGAAGCAGGGAACGGCGGCTTGAAGCGCGGCTGCCCTTTTTTGCCTTCTAGGCTTTCCAGCAGCGCGGTTTCTTCGCCGCACACATACGCGCCGTAGCCGTGATGAGCAAACAATTCAAACGAAAAATCGCTGCCCAAAATATTTTGCCCCAGCAAATTGGCTTCGCGCGCTTGCGCCAATGCCGCTTCAAAGCGTTGATAGCCTTCAAAAATTTCGCCGTGAATGTAGTTATAGCCCGCAGACGCACCCATGGCGTAGCCACCGATGATCATGCCTTCAATCAGCGCGTGTGGGTTAAACATAATGATGTCGCGGTCTTTGAATGTGCCCGGTTCGCCCTCGTCGGTGTTGCAGACAACGTATTTTTGTCCGTCAAACGCGCGTGGCATAAAGCTCCATTTCAAGCCTGTGGGGAAGCCCGCGCCGCCGCGCCCGCGCAGGTTGGATGTTTTGAGTTCGTTGATGATGTCGTCTTGTGGCGTTTTTTCGCTGATAATTTTGCGCAGGGCTTGGTAGCCGCCGCGTTTGATGTATTCGTCTAGCGTCCAGCAGCTGGGGTCTTGGGTGTTGACATCTTTAAAAATAACACCTGATTGGTAGATTGCCATGTGTTTTACCTAACTGGGTTTTGTTTGTTTTAGGCAGCCTGAAACCGCTTATTCCAGCTCCGCCAATTTCTTTTCAATCGCATCCGCATCCATAAAGCTGCACATGCTGTGATTGTTCACCAGCATCACAGGCGCATCGCCGCACGCGCCCATGCACTCGCCCTCCACCAGCGTAAATTTGCCATCTGCCGTGGTTTCGCCGTAGTCAATGCCCAGCTTCTCTTTCAAATACTCGCCCGCGTCCACGCCGCCGCGCAAGGCGCAGGGCAAATTGGTGCACACGGTGAGCTTATATTTGCCCACAGGCTGCAAGTCATACATATTGTAAAACGTGGCGACTTCGTAGGCGGCAACGGGCGCGATGCCGATGTATTTCGCCACAAATTCAATGGTTTCGGGCGCAAGATAGCCTTTTTCCACTTGGGCGATGCGCAACGCGCTCATAATCGCGCTGCGGCGCTGGTCGGCAGGGTATTTTGCCAGTTCAATGTCAATTTCTTTTAGCGATTGTGCGGACAGCATTATCTATCTACCTCTCCGAATACGATGTCTTGCGTGCCGATAATGGCGACCACGTCGGCAAGCATATGCCCGCGCGCCATTTCGTCCATGCCTTGCAAGTGGGCAAAACCGGGGGCGCGGATTTTCAGGCGGTAGGGCTTGTTTGCGCCATCTGAAATGATGTACACGCCAAATTCGCCTTTGGGGTGTTCAATCGCGGTGTAGGTTTCGCCCTCGGGAACGTGCATGCCCTCGGTGAACAATTTGAAATGGTGGATTAAGTCTTCCATGCCCATTTTCATTTCAGTTCGCTTGGGCGGCGCGACTTTGTGGTTATCGGTAATCACGGGCAGATTAGGATTGGCGCGCAACCAGTCGGCGCATTGCTTGATGATGCGAACCGATTGGCGCATTTCCGCCATGCGGCAGAGATAACGATCGTAGCAATCGCCGTTCACGCCCACGGGAATATCAAAATCCATTTCGTGATACATTTCATAGGGTTGTTTTTTGCGCACATCCCATTCCACACCCGAGCCGCGCAGCATCACGCCGGTAAAGCCTTTTTGCAAGGCGCGTTCAGGCGACACCACGCCAATGCCCACGGTGCGCTGTTTCCAAATGCGGTTGTCGGTAAGCAGCGTTTCCAGCGTGTCTATGTTTTTGGGGAAACGTTCGCAAAATGCATCAATAAAATCCAGCATACTGCCTTCGCGCGAAGCATTGAGTTCCTTCAACACTTTTGCGCTGCGGTATTTGCTGGCTTCGTACTTGGGCATAAAGTCGGGCAAATCGCGGTACACGCCGCCCACGCGGAAATACGCGGCATGCATGCGCGCGCCTGATACGGCTTCGTATAAATCCATCAATTCTTCGCGGTCGCGGAACGCATACAAAATCGCCGTCATCGCGCCAATATCCAGCGCGTGCGAACCCACGCCCATCAAGTGGTTCAAAATACGCGTTACTTCGGCAAACATGGTGCGGATGTATTTGGCGCGAATCGGCACTTCCAAGCCCAGCAGTTTTTCAATCGCCAAGCAATAGGCTTGCTCATTGCACATCATGGAAACGTAGTCCAGCCTGTCCATATACGGCAGGGCTTGCAGATAGGTTTTGCTTTCAGCGAGCTTTTCCGTGCCGCGGTGCAGCAAGCCGATGTGGGGGTCGGCGCGGACGATGGTTTCGCCCTCCAACTCCAAAATCATGCGGAGTACGCCGTGGGCGGCGGGGTGTTGCGGCCCGAAGTTGATGGTGTAGTTTCTTAATTTAGCCACCGTAGGTCTCCTCACGAACAACGCGCGGGGTAATTTCACGCGGCTCTATGGTTACAGGCTGGTAAATAACGCGTTTTTCAGCTTCGTCGTAGCGCATTTCCACATAGCCCGACACAGGGAAATCTTTGCGGAAGGGATGCCCCACAAAGCCATAGTCGGTCAAAATACGGCGCAAATCGGGGTGCTCGTTAAAAATAATGCCATACATATCAAACGCTTCGCGCTCATACCAATCGGCGCTGTTATACAGCGATACCACAGAGGGCACGATGGGCATATCGTCATCATCCGCCCACACGCGCACGCGGATGCGTTGATTGTTTTTAATGGAAAGCAGTTGGCTCACGGCGGCAAAGCGTTTGCCTTGCCAGGTTTCGTTTTTATAGGTGCTGTAATCCACGCCGCACAAATCCACCAATTGCTCAAAGTGCAAGTCGTCGTGGTCGCGCAGGGTTTGCATCAGGGAAAGATAGTTTTCAGGCTGGCATTCAAGGGTTATTTCGCCGTATGCCAAGATGATGTTGCTGGCTTTGTCGCCCAACAGGGTCGCGCAGGCAGCCTGTAAATCGGTAACGTGCATTTTCGCTCCTTATGCGCGGGCGATGGTGTAGGTGCGTTTGATTTTGCCTTGCAGCTGGATTAAGCCGTATAACAAGGCTTCTGCTGTTGGCGGGCAACCAGGCACATAAACATCAACGGGCACAACGCGGTCTGCGCCGCGCACCACGGAATAGGAATAGTGGTAGTAGCCACCGCCGTTGGCGCACGAACCCATCGACAGCACCCAGCGCGGCTCGGCCATTTGGTCGTACACGCGGCGCAGGGCGGGCGCCATTTTGTTGGTAAGCGTGCCGGCCACAATCATCAAATCGGCCTGACGGGGCGACGGGCGGAAGATAATGCCGAAACGGTCAAGGTCGTAGCGCGCCATACCGGCGTGCATCATTTCCACGGCGCAGCACGCCAGCCCGAAGGTTACCGGCCACAGCGAGCCTGTGCGTACATAGTTCAACACCGTATCCGCGCTGGCGGTTACAAAGCCTTTATTCAAAACACCTTCTATTCCCATTCCAGCGCACCTTTTTTCCATTCGTAAACAAAGCCCACCGTGAGCACCACGATGAACACCAGCATCGACCAAAATGCGTATGCGCCCGTGCTGTGCATCAGGTCTTTATAAACCACTGCCCACGGCACCATAAAGGCGACTTCCAAATCAAACAAAATAAACAAAATGGCGACAAGGTAATAGCGCACGTCAAACTTCATACGCGCGTTTTCAAAGGCTTCAAAACCGCATTCAAAGGGCGCGTCTTTTTCGGCATAGTGGCGTTTGGGCCCGAGCAGCGTGCCCAGCCCGATAAATACGATGCCTGCCACGATGCCGATGATGGCGAAAATGAGTATGGGGAAATAGTTGGCTAACATAGCGAGACCTTAATATTCCGCAATTTAAAATAGGCGGGCATTTTAACGAATTTTGATGTTGTTTAGAAGTTGTAAACGAGGAGAATGTTTGTAAAAGTTCCATATTTTCAATATGTTTTTGATAGTCATTCTTGTTTGCGATGGTTTTTTGTAAAGTTATTTAAAGCGGGAAGCTGATGGTGTATTTGGGGGATGGATGATTGGTGCTGAGGCAGCCTGAAAATGGGTAAACCGTGTTTTCAGGCTGCCTTATTGTTTGTCCGATGCGATGCAATAAAAAAGGAACGTTGGGTAACGTTCCTTGGGGTTTGCGTTTTCAGGCTGCCTTATGCGGCTGCGCCCACCATTTCTAAAAACTGCTGCTCCGTGAGCTTAACGGTGTCGTCTGCCAAGTGGTAATACGGCGCTTGGCAATCGGTAAACATTTGCAGTGTCAGGGCGAAATCGGCGTTGTCGGCGAACAAGCCTGCGTTCACATACCATGCTTCGTCCATGCCGCTTTCGGGCAACAGGTGGAAATAAAGCTGCGTGCCACATTGTTTGCAAAAGGTGCGCTCCGCCCAGTCGGATGAGCGATAGCTGCCAATGTGTTCGCTGCCGCTGATATGCGGTTTGCCCTCGGCGGTTAATACAAACGATGCGCCGCCCGCGCGTTGGCGGCATTTGCCGCAATGGCAGGCGTGGACTTGGTGGTTGTGGCTGACTTCAAGGGTTACGCAGCCGCATTGGCATTGTGCTTGCATGGTTTGCTTCTTTCTTGGTGATGCGTAAATCGTTTTAATTTTGCTGAAACGGCGTTTTCAGGCTGCCTTATGGGCGGCGTTGGCTTGGGCTTTTTTCACGTCTTCCACAAAGCCCATATCGTTGATGCGAATATGGCGGAACAGCCAGCCTTCCAATAGTTGCAACATATCTTGGGCAACGTCTTCGCCTGCGTCAAAGCGTTTTTGAAATTCCAACACTTTGTTTACAAAATTTAGATGCACTTTTTTGTGTTGCTCAACCAAGCGGTAGTGCGCTTCTTCCAGCATGCGCTCTTCGTAGGCGAAGTGGTCGGCGGTGTAGAAAATCAGCTCTTCCAGCACTTTGCCCACTTCTTCGCGGTCGCCCTTTTCTTGGTCGGCATACAGTTGGTCTAGGCATTCGACGAGATGGCGGTGTTGTTCGTCGATGTCGGGGAAGCCTGTTTCAAGGTCGTGCGTCCAGTAAACGTATGCCATGGTTGTGTCCTTTTTTTGTTAGCGGGGGTTAGAATTTTTAGAATTTCCAGTTGCCGCTTGCCCAGCCTCTTGGTTCGTCGTCTTCGGGTTCTTTGTTTTGTGGTTGGGTGGCGGGCTGGGGGGTGGGGTTGTTTTGCGGCGCGGGCGCGGGTTTGGGTTCTGCTTTGGGCTGCGTGGGGGCGGCTTGCGCTTGTGGCGCGGGGCGCGGGGCGGGCTTGGGCTGCACGGGCTGTGGCGCAGGTTTGGGTTGAGGTTCTGGTTCGGCGACTTCGCCATACTCTTGCATTTGCGCGGCGCGGGCGGCGACAAGGTTTTCGTGCATGGCTTGGTACACGCCTGATTCGTTTACGCTGTTGGTGTAGCCTTTGTCGTTGATGCGGATGTGGCGGAACAGCCAGCCATCTAGGCTGTCAATCAGCAGCACGGCGATGTCGTCGGTGGTTTCCATGGTTTGCAGTTTTTCATGCAAATTCATCAGTTTGTCAATGAAGTTTTTGTGCACGCGGCGATGGGGTTCCAGCAGGGGGTATTTGGCTTGTTCCATCAGCGCTTCTTCGTATTGGAAGTGCGCAAGGGTGCTGTTAATCAGGTCAAACAATACGATTGACATGCGGTCTTTGTCTTTGGCGTTCGCCGCTTCATAGAAGTCGTTGATATGATGCAGCATTTGTTTATGCTGCTCATCAATATCGGGGATGCCTGTGTTTAAATCGGGGGTCCATTCTACGATTGTCATGTGCGGTTTTCCTTATCCTTTTTGTTTGGTGTGTGGCTGTGTGAATTAAACGGTTATTATAAACGTAGACAGTAAAGCTTTGTTAATGATTTACGCGGGCTGCACCGAGTGTGTTGCGTTGCAAACATAAGCTAAGGCAGCCTGAAAATGCCCAAGTGCTATAATCCGCATCTTTACAAAAACACACATTAACGGCAGCCTGAAAACCTACCGTCCCGTTTTCAGGCTGCCGCACGGAATACTTATGATTGCCCCCAAAGACCACACCCTATCCGAATTTCTCGCCGAGCAGGTCGCCCGACACAATGCGTTCAACCTGCTGCAAGGCTTGGCGATTTGGCTGCGCCAGCGCAAAGGCAAGCGCGCCCAAGAGCGCATCCATCTGCTTATCACCACCTTGCAGCAAGACCCCGAGCTGTGCGCCAAAACCGCCGAGCTGCTGGCAAAATGGCTGGGCAGCTTGCGGCTTTATCCCCTGCTGATTAGCGCGGGGATTTTCTCGCGCAAAGGCTTTCGCGACGAACTCATCGCGCGGCTGTATGAACATTTCAACCCTGCCTACAAAGACCCCAACGACTTGCGCGATGTGTTCGCCCTGCTGCTGGTAAACGAGCGCGATGCCCGCTGGCTGCGCGAAGTGCCCGAGCAAACATGGCTGCAATTATTCCACCTGATTTGGCAAAAAACGCCCGCCCACCAGCTAGACACGCTGCGCCGCTATGTGCGCTGGGAGGGCTTTCACGCCATTGAAATGCTGTCGATTTGGATTGCCGCCGAAGCGCTGGAACCCGATTTGGTGCGGCTAGACCCCAAGCTGTTAGACCGCGATTCGGCATTTGTCGCCTTCAAGCGCGAAACCCACGCTTGGCTAGCGGCGCACGTTCAACACCAAGCCTTTGACGACAGCCATTTGCAAGTGATGCTGCAACAATGCCGCGACAAAGTAGAAAAACTGCGCAAACTCGGCACCGGCTCGGGCGCGGGCGCGGGCGCGTCTATGGACGTGGCGCATCTGCTGGAACGGCTAGACCAAACATTTAACCGCATCGTACTGCTGCTGACCACGTTTGCAGACGAAAAACCCAAGCTCGCCAACCTATTGCATTTAACAGGCATCCTCGCCTGCGCCACCGCCGAGCAGCAAAGCGTGTCGCGCCTGTGGAAACGCAGCGTGGGCATGCTCGCCCGCAGCATCACACAAAACACCAGCGACCACGGCGAACACTACATCACGCGCAGCAAAAAAGAATACATGGGCATGGTGCGCTCCGCAGCGGGCGGTGGCGTGTTGATTGCGCTGATGGCGTTGTTCAAAATTGTGTATGTGGGGCGGCACATCACCAACCCGTTTGCCTACGGCGTTGCCGCAGGGCTGAACTACGGCTTGGGCTTCGCGCTGATATTTATCTTGCACTTCACCGTTGCCACCAAACAGCCCGCCATGACCGCCTCGCGCTTTGCCGCCGCCGTGGAACGCAGCGAATCAGGGCACGCGGTCAATCAAAAACTCGCGCAGCTGCTGATTGACGTGGTGCGCTCGCAAGTCGCCGCTGTGGCGGGCAATGTGGTCGTTGCCCTCACGCTTGCCATGCTGATTGCGCTGGTTTACCGCTTCACACAAGGCGTGCCGATACTCACCGAAGCCGAAGTCGCCTACCAAATCCATTCAGTAAACCCTTGGGGCGCAACGCTTTGGTACGCCGCCATTGCAGGCTTGTGGCTGTTTTGCTCGGGCATTATTTCGGGCTTTTTGGACAACCGCTGCGATTACCTCAACCTGCGGATGCGCCTGCGCCAACACCCCGTGCTCAAACGTTTGCTGCCCGAAAAGCTGCGCGGCAAAGTCGCCGATTATCTCCACGCCAACTACGGCAGCCTGATGGGGAACGTGTGTTTCGGGATGCTGCTGGGCATGACGGGCTTTGTGGGGCACGCGCTGGGGCTGCCGCTGGATATTCGCCACGTTGCCTTTTCGTCTGCCAACATCGGCTATGCGGCGGTGGCGGGGCATGAGGGGCTGTGGGTGTTTATTCAAAGCGTGGTTTTTGTGCTGCTGATTGGCGTGGTGAATTTGATTGTGAGCTTTATGCTCACCCTATGGGTAGCGCTGCGCTCGCGCGAAGCCAAGATTGATAGCTGGCTGGGTATTTTCCAATGCGCATGGCAGCAGATTCGCGCGCAGCCGATGAATTTGTTTTACCCGAAAGATTTGCCTGCCGATGCGAATGAGCAGGGGCAGGGGCAGGCGGAGAAGCATGGGCATTAGACTGAAACCTTTGCAAAACCTAAGTAGGTCGGGCATTTATGCCCGACGTTTTAGTTGTGGCGTATTTTAAGATAAATAAATCATTGTTTGTTGGGCATAAATGCCCGACCTACTAATAAACAAAAGGCAGCCTGAAAACACCAACTACTGTTTTCAGGCTGCCTTTCTATCGCGGTTTACTCATTCAATGCGCGGGGGAACAAAATGGTGTTTTCCAGCTCAATATGGTCGTTCAAATCGTCGGCAAAGGTTTTCAAATCGGCGTAAAGCTGTTGCCAACTGCTGCACGCATCGGCGGGCGCGGTAAAGTTATCCGTGGTCGCCAGCAACTGTGCCAGCGCGGCTTCGTGTTCTTCGTGTTCCATCATCATCACGCGGATGGGCATGCCCGCGTTGCGCCCCATGCCGTTTTTTATCATCGGGAACAGCATGCGCTCTTCTTTCATCATGTGGCTGCTTAGTTCCGCTTCAATGGCTTGGATTAAATCCACCAAGCCGCTGGGGAAGGTTTCGTGGCGGGCGGCGACTTTGGCGGCAAGCTGCGCGGCATCGGCAAGCTGGCGGCGGTGCGTGGCGTGGTAGCGTTCAAGCACGTGGTCCACGGTGTTGGGCAGGCTAGCGGTTTGCCAGAGGGAGAGGTCGGTCATGGTGGGGTCCTTTAATGTGATTTTGTTATGTTGGCTGCGCTGAACTGGTTTCAGGCTGCCGCTAAAAGTTGCATATTTTAGGAAAGTTCAAAGCAAAAGGCAAAGCGGGCATGAAAAAAGGGCGCGTGATGCGCCCTTGCGGTTGGCTGGATTTTCAGGCTGAAACCTTTGCCAAGCCTACAACCGATGGAGCGTCGGCGACCCGCCGACATCATCTTGCCCGCCCGCAAAGCCTGCCGCTTGGCAACGAGCCGTCACCGTTCCATTTTGGTTTTCAGGCTGCCTATACTGCGCCCGCAAGACAATAGGCAGCCTGAAAACGTATGCCCTGCCCTATTTCGCCATTTCGTCATCCACCACGCGATACAGCGCGGCAAAATCAGGCTCGCCCACAAAGGTTTTCAGCACTTCGCCCTTTTTGTTAAGCAACACGCTGGTGGGGTAAAGCTCGGTTTTCAGGAATTTTTTGGCAACGGCTTTGTCGCCATCAAACATCACTTCAAACGGAATGCCTTGTTTGGCAACATAGTTTTTCACCCCGTCCAAGCTGTCGGCGGGGTTGGACGTGGGCTCGGCGATGCCGAGAATTTGGAACTCTTTGCCCTGATAGTCGCGCGCCATGCGGATGAGCTTGGGCATTTCGCTCACGCAGCCGGGGCAGGTGGGAAACCAAAAGTTAATCAGGGTTACTTTGCCTTGCAGGTTTTGGTTGCTCACGGCTTGGTTGTGCAGATTGGCAAGCCGGAAGTCGGGCGCGGGGTTGGCGGGCGCGCTCAATAATGTGAACGCGGCAAGGGCAATGATGGCGATGGCGGCAAGCGCGGCGAGGGTTTTTTTCATGATAACGAGGTGAGTTGTTGAAAGGCGGCGAGCAGCGGTTCAGGCAGCCTGAAAACGCGCCCTTGGCTGTCGGTGGGCATCAGCGTTACTTCGGCCTGCACGCAAAGCTGCTCGCTGTCGGCAAACAGGATGCGCTGTTCAACGACAAATTGGCGCGATTGGGCTTGGGTAAGCTGGCTGTGGATGTGCAGAATGTCGCCGAGTTTGGCGGCGCGGCGATAGCGGATGTCCATGCGGGCGACAACCAGCTGGGCTTGTTGCAGGCTGCCCAACGGCATCCGTTGCTTGAAATAATGCCAACGCGCGGCTTCTAAAAATTCAAGATAGCGGGCGTTGTTGACATGGGCGTAGCCGTCTAGGTGGTAGTTCAGGATTTCTTGGGTGTAGGGCATTTTGGGTTTTGGGAGTGGAGGGGCAGATAGGCAGCCTGAAATCTAAGAATGGAGCGGCGAAGGCTCGTCGCCAAATAGCGTGTTCAACAGAACTTTACTGGTTGGCAAAATGTCGGTGAGCCGCCGACGCTCCATCGGTTGTGGGTTTGCCAAAGGTTTCAGGCTGCCTTGAATAACGTAACACGGCTTCAATCCCGCCTTGCGCGCGACGCATGAAACAGGCGGATAAACTATCCGCCGTATCTTGGCTTACATCATTGAGGCAGCCTGAAAACTATTTAGCTTCGCTCGTTTTAGCTTCGCAACTCCGCTTCGCTACGCAGGCTGCCTCTGCCATCTCGCCCGTCAATCAAACTCAATCGCGCCGAACGTTTCGCGTTGCAAAGGCTCGCTGCTCAAATCGGTTACGATGCTGGATAGCTCGATGTCAAACCATTCGCGGAAGATGTCGGGGTGCAAATCGGGCCACAGACTTTCGTCTTCGCACCAATCGCACAGCTCGGCGGCAAAAATTTCTTCCACGCGGTTTTCGATTTCCTCCCACAGCGCGTCGGCGTTTTCGCAGGCATCCACCAGATAGGAATTGGCATCGTCTTGCAAGTCTTCGAGCGTGATGCCGGACAAATCGCTGTCGGGCAGGCTGTTGAGCCAATACCAAAAAGGTTCGTTGGGGATAACGATGAATACGCTGCGGTTCACTTCATACATAATGCTTACTCCTGCGCGGGGGTGGTTGGATTTTCAGGCTGCCTTTGGGCTGCGGGCAGGGCGATTTTCGGCTCGCCGCTTGCGGGCGCGGAAGCGGCTTCGGGGTCGGTTAAGCCGTCTTCGGGTTGGATGGCGGCGCTGCCCAGCTGTTTGTTACGCAACGCCATGTAGGCATCGCGGGTGGCAACGTATTTGTCCAACGCCATTTCGTTGAGCGTGTCGGTAGTGTCCAGCAATTTTTCGCGCCCATCTCCCGCGTTTAACCCTGTGAGCGAATAATTGGCAGTACGGTCATGGATGATTGCGCCCTGCGGCGAATAAGCCATGCTCACACCCTCGCCCACGGTGTCGCGCACGGTGCTCGACCCAAACAGCGGCATCACAAAATAATTGCTGTTTTTCCAGCCCCAAGAAGCCAGCGTGTCGCCAAACGTGGTTTTGTGGTTGGGCATATTGGCTGCGCTGGCGATGTCAATTAAGCCGCCGATGCCAAAGGTGGTGTTAACCGCCACGCGCATAAAATCGCCGCCTGCTTTGCCGATGTGTCCGCGCAAGATGTTGTTGCCCATGCTTTTTACATCGCGCAGATTGTTGAAAAAATTGCCCACGGCGGTGCGCACGGGCTTGGGTGTTACTTTGCGATAGCCGCGTGCCACGGGCGTGAACACATATTGGTCGGCTTTGTCGTTAAATTTAAACATCGCGCGGTTGTAGCGTTCGTAGGGGTCGGGCGTGCCTTCTGCGTGGCTGTGGAAACTGATGGCGAGCAGCAGGCAAGTAAGCCCCATTTTCAGGCGGTTATCCATTCTTCTATCTCGTAAAGTTGCGCCAAATCGCGCACGCTGGGGGGCAGATTGTGTATTTTCAGGCTGCCTTGTTCGCGTTGGCGTAAGGCGGTGAGCAGCAGCGATAAGCAAGCGGAATCGGCGCGGGTGATTTGGCTTAAATCGACGGCGTGGATTTCAGGCTGCCTACATTGCTGCGTAAACTGGGCAAGCGCGGCTTGGTTTACCGTTTGCACGCTCACTTCGCCTGCCACATACACGATATTGTCGCGGATTTCGCTTTGCATTATTTGCTGCCGTTTTTGGCTTTTAAATCGGCGATTAAGCCGTCTATGCCTTTGCTGTCTAAAATGGGTTTGAATTGCTGTTTTTGGCTTTGCACAAGGGCAAACGCGCCTTCAAACACCACGTTGAACACTTTGTATTTGTTGCCGTCTTGATAGGTGCTGAACACGGCTTCCACCGGCTGCTGCCCGGGGTTGGTGATGGTGGCGCGTACGTCAATTTGCTCTTTGCTGGGCAACAGGCTGCTGGGCTTGGCAACGGCGTTTTTCACGGTTACCTGCGCGTTTTTGTAGTTCAGCATTTGACGCGAGTAGGTGCGAATCAGCATGGTGCGGAACTCGTTGACCAGCGTTTGTTTTTGCGCGGCAGTGGCTTTGTTCCACGGCGCGCCCACGGACAGGCGGGTCATCAGCGCGAAGTCAAAATAAGGCAGGGCGTAGTTTTCGGCTTGTTTGCGCACGGCAACGTCGTTTTTGCCGTTGGCCTGCTGCAAAATTTTGAGCATTTGCACGGAGTTTTCTTTGATTTGATTGGACGCGTCTTGCGGCGCGGCGAAGGCAAGGTTGATGCTTAACGCGCTGATGGCAAGGGCGGCGAGGATGGACGGTTTTTTCATGTTGTGTTCTCTCTGTATTTTGGTTTGCCCGTTTATCGGGGGCTGGCAGTTTAGCGGATTGTGAGGCGGCGTGGCAACGTGTGGGATTGTAAAACAGGATGCGCCCGTGCGTTTTCAGGCTGCCCTTTTGCGCTTTATTTTGTATTGGGCTCGGCGGGCGTGCTTTGGCTGTCTTTGTTCATAAAATTGCTGACGAATTTGCCAATCAGGTTTTCCAACACCAGCGCGGAGGTGGTTAAAGAAAGGGTGTCGCCGTTTTTCAGTTTTTCTTCTTCGCCGCCTTGGGTTAAGCCGATGTATTGCTCGCCGAGCAAGCCCGAAGTCAAAATAGCGGCGTTGGCATCCACGCTGTATGCGTATTTTTGCTCAATTTGCATGCTCACTTTGGCTTGGAAAGTTTGCGGGTCTAGCTGGATGTCGCTCACGCGCCCCACCAGCACGCCGGCGGATTTTATCGGTGCTTGCACTTTCAGGCTGCCGATGTCGTCAAACTGGGCGTACACGGTGTAGGTGGCGGATGGCGCGCCGAAGCTGTCGCCGCCGTTGGCAACGCGAAAGGCGAGGATGCCCAGCGCGGCGAAACCGAGCAGGACGAACAGTCCGACCCAAAATTCTAGGATGGCTTTTTTCATGATGTGTCCTTTGCTAAGGCAGCCTGAAAATTAGGCTGCGGTTGTGTTTGATTGGATGGGGCGAGGCGGGAAAGGCGTTTTCAGGCTGCCTTAATTAGTCTGTTTGTTCCCATTGTTTGGTTTGGAAATCATAGCGGTAGTAATCAAATATGATGTAAGGCACTTTGTAAACCAAATAAACTTGGTTGGTGTCTTTAATTTTGCCATAGCGCGCGTGTTGCATATCTTGTTTGACTTGCGTGCCCGTATCGGCGAGCTGGTCGGGGTATTTGCCATGTTGCGCGCGGTAGCGTTCTATATCGGCGACGACTTGGCGCATATCTTGTTCGGCGGCGTAAACATAATAAGCGTTGATGGCAAAACACGCCGCCAGCCCAATCAGCCACGCTGCGCCGATGATTTTATGCCGCCGCCAGTTTTCAGGCTGCCTAATCGCCCATATCGCCTTGATAGCCCACCAAAGCAGCGCCATCGCAGCAGGGAAAAACATCATAAAACCGAACATGGGCTGGCTGCAAACCGCGCACCAAATCCAAATCGCCAGCACCGCGCCGTAGGGGGATATTGTTCATTTTCAGGCTGCCTTAGGTAAACATAAACGCGGTCAAAATAAAATCTAACGCCAACACAGTCAGCGCAGACGACACCACCGTGCGCGTGCTGGCGCGCAGAATGCCTTCCGCTGTGGGCGTGCAATGAAAGCCTTGATACACGGCAATCAGCGCCACCGCCGAGCCGAAAATCAGCGATTTGGTTAAGCCGTTAAACACGTCATACGACCAGTCGATATTGTTTTGCATATTGGACCAAAACACGCCCGTGTCCAGCCCCAGCCATTGCACGCCCACCAAATAGCCGCCGTAAATCCCCGCCACGTTGAAAATACACGCCAGCAGCGGCATGGAAACCACGCCTGCCCAAAAGCGCGGCGCAACCACGCGGGCAACGGGGTTTACCGCCATCACATCCATCGCTTCAAGCTGCTCGGTGGTTTTCATTAAACCGATTTCGCTGGTCATTGCGCCGCCTGCGCTGCTGGCAAACAAAATCGCCGCCAGCACAGGCCCAAGCTCGCGCAGCAACGAAGCCGCCACCATAAAGCCCAGCACATCCGCCGATTTGAATTTTGCCAGCTGCGTGTAGCCCTGCAAGCCAATCACCATGCCCACAAACAGCCCCGACACGGCAATAATCAACACGGATAACACGCCCGAAAAATACATTTGGCGGATGGTGAGCCGCGCGCGCAGCAGGGTTTGTGGCAACAGCAGCAGGATTTGGAGCAGGAATAAGGCGTTTGCGCCCAGTGCTTGAATAAAGGCTAGGGTTTTTGCGCCTGTGGATTGGATGATGTTCATAGCGGGTTCGGATTGTGTTGAAACAACGGTTTCAGGCTGCCTTTGGGGCAGACCATGCGGGGATGCGCACGCCTTGCGCAAAGGCGAATTTTAATTCGTCTGCACCGGCAAACGAGTCGTCTTGCGGATTGGGAGGGATTTGGTTTTCTAAAGTCTGGTAGAGCGCGATAAGGCGTTTGGCGGATTTGGGATTATCGGCGGCATATTGCTGCCAAAAGCGGGCGGCTTGCGCGGGCGTGCCAAAGCATAAAATGTAGTCCGACAGGCGCAGATTATCGTTTTTCAGGCTGCCGTTAAAGCGCGTGCCGTGTTGCTGCAAGAAGTTTAACGCCGCATCGGGTTGGCAAAACAATTCAAAAATCGGCAGCGCGTATTGCTGCAATTCGCTCACGATTTGACGCACGCTGTGCGGCAAGCTCGCGCCTGCCAGTTGCCAGCCGAAATCGCGATGGGCTTGGCGCGGGGTAAACGCGCTCAATTCGCCCTGCAAGAGGCAGCCTGAAACGTGCGGGCTGCCGTGCGCGGCTTGCCATTTTTGCAACGCTTTGGAATGAAGGCTGAAATGCACTTGGGTGGTGATGTCGCAGGCAAAATTGCGCCGATTGGCTTGGAAGTGGATTTGGCATTCTATGCTTTTATCGGGCGAATGCTTTTTCAGCGTTTGCCCTTTTTGCAACACGCGAAAGCCATCTAATTGCGCGGCAACTTCGTTGCACGCTTGCAGGAAAATTACTCTTGGGGGCATCGGCTCGGGCTCCGTCAAAACGGCATTTTCAGGCTGCCTTATTTAAATTCCAACGGTTCGTCGTCTTGCTCGGCGGGTTGCCGCCCGTAGGCAAAGGGGTTGGCGGCTGGGGCGTTTTCGTGATTTTCGTTGCCTTCGGCATTACCAAACACAGGCTCGTTAAACGGGTCGGCGGCGGCGTTTTCAGGCTGCCCATTGGGCTGGAAGGAAGGCTCGTTCAAGATGATGGTGTTGCCCGAATCGACGGGATACTCGGCGGGCGTGGCGATACAGTGCTCAATGTATTTTGCCAAGCGTTTCATGATGTTGATTTCGCCCTCGTCGGCGCTGTGCAGGCGCAAAACGGCGCGCTCGCCCTCGCGGTTTTTTATCACCAGTTCCGCGCCCTTACCCGCGCTGTGCACGACAAATTTGCAGCCTTTGAGCGCAATCGTTTCCGCGTCGCGCCCGTTTTCAATGTAGCACTCGTTGTCATACAAATCCAACGACACGCTGGTGCCCATCTCGTCTTGATACGACACATACCACAAGCCGCCGAACGCGGCGGTTAAAATCAGGCTTATCCACGGCTGCCAGGTAAACAGCGACAAGCTCAACACAACCGCCAGCGCAAACGCCGCATTGGGCAGGCGCACTGCGGTTTTAAACAGCGTAATGGGATACAAAAACCACGCCGGCGTGCCCGCATTGGGCGCGTTGTAGTTCAGCGCCCATTCCAGCTCGCGGTCTTCGTTTTGGATGTGGTGTTTCAATACGTTCATGGTGGTACTCCTTTCAATATAAGGCAGCCTGAAACGGCTTAATCAGCCCGCGATGGCAAAACGCACACCCAAACTGTCAGTATATTGTGAAAAATCAAGATTATACACCAATAGACCTTTTACCCACGCCACAAATTCGGCAAACATCGGCGCGTCCGCCTCGCCCAGCTCAAACACTCCATTATGCTGATGCGAGATTTGGATGTGCTGCAACAGCGCCGGCTGCTGCTGGATTTCGGCAAGCGGAATTTGCCACAACCACCGCATCAACGCGCACTGGTCGGCGAAATGGAGAATTGTGGGATAGCTTTGCCATTCGTGATACAGCGCAATCGGCATGGTTTGCCTTTCTTAAAATCCATTTTTAGGCTGCCTTATCATTTGAGGCAGCCTGAAAATGCGTTGGCGTGCTGGCTACATATCGGATTGATAAAAAAACACATACACCAAATGAAAACACACCACCGCCGCGCCCCAAAGCTGCAAAAAAGATACAACAAACACTGCCAAATAATCCACAATCGTTGCGCTGGCGAGCGGCAAAAATTCAAAATACACGCCCACACACGCCAAGTTCCACAATATAAACCACAAATAAATCGCGCTCACGCCAAAAGGCTTGCCCGAATCCATACGCGGTATTTCAATCGGAAACAAATAGCCAAAAAATTCCTTTTTCTCTTCGTGGTCTAACTTCATTAACACCATTGCGACCGCCCCCATAGCGATAACCAAAGGCGTAAACAAAAACACCGCCGCAAGCGCACCATACATATTCTTTTGCAACAAAATAAAGCCCATCGCACACAGCAAAAAATGCGCCATGCAGGCTATTTTAATTATCGGGCGCAGGGTTTTGCTTATATCCGATGCTTTAAACCGTGCCAGTTTGCTTAATTGGCTCATCATGCAACTCCATGCAATACAAAAATCCATTTTCAGGCTGCCTTATCATTTGAGGCAGCCTGAAAATGCGTTGGTGCTTTTCACGATTTTGCCGCCCACAAATCCTGCTGCAAACTCGTTTTCGCGGGATAACGAAACGCCACTGGTCCATTCGGCTCGCCGCGCACAAACTGCCGCACCCAAGCCGAATCGCTGTTTTCCATCTCGGCAGGGCTGCCTGAAAACACAATCTCGCCGTGCGCCAAGAAAATAATCTGATCCACCAAATTCAGCGAATGCCCCACATCGTGCGTAACCATAATGCTGGTGGAGCGCAGCGCCTTGGTTACGCGATGAATCAAATGCGCAATCACGCCCAGCGAAATCGGGTCTAGCCCTGTGAACGGCTCGTCAAACAGCATCAGCTCGGGGTCTAGCGCAATCGTACGCGCCAAAGCCACGCGGCGCGCCATGCCGCCCGATAATTCCGCGGGCATCAAACTTTCCACGCCGCGCAAGCCCACTGCATTGAGCTTCAACAGCACCAAATCGCGGATCACGCTTTCAGGCAGCTCTGTTAATTCGCGCATCGGAAACGCCAAATTATCAAACACATTCAAATCAGTAAACAACGCGCCCTGCTGAAACAACACGCCCATGCGGCGGCGGTGTTCGTTTAATTCGTGCGCCGAAAACGCGCCCAAATCGCGCCCGTTGAGCAAAACCTTGCCCGTGCTGGGGCGAAGCTGCCCCGTAATCAAGCGCATCAGCGTGGTTTTGCCGCTGCCCGAGCCGCCCATAATCGCGGCAAACCGCCCTTGCGCCACCGCAAAACTCACGTTTTGCAAAATCGGACGCGCGCCATAGGCAAAGGCAACGTTTTGAAATTCAATAAAAGGGACGTTTGTCATGAGATGGAAATAAACAAAGAATGGAAAAGAAAAGGATTGTATGTGCTTTGAAAGACGGGGAAAAGCAGATTTTGGCTTTCAGGCTGCCTTGGGCTGCGTGTTGTATCGCCATTTATTCGTTGCAAAACAGATGATTATGTTTTCAGGCTGCCTGATAGGCAAAAAAATAACTCTTTGGGAAAGGAGACCAAAGAGTTATACAGGTTTAAATCAAACCAAAGGATTTACGAAAGGATACATGATGAAACTTTTTATGAAATTTTTGGCGCGGTGGACGGGGCTCGAACCCGCGACCACCGGCGTGACAGGCCGGTACTCTAACCAACTGAGCTACCACCGCGCATGACAACTGCCGTTAAAGCACCTGCCAAAAACTGGTGGGTGATGACGGAGTCGAACCGCCGACATTCTGCTTGTAAGGCAGACGCTCTACCAACTGAGCTAATCACCCGCATCGCTGCGTTGCGAAAGCGTGAATTAAACCAGCTTTTCTTAACTATCGCAAGGGCTTTGTTTGCAAAAGTTTTACACTCGTTAATATTTGTTTGTTTATATTGGTAATTTTGTTACAAAGCGTTTTCAGGCTGCCTGAAAATTTGTGTAAACGTGTGCAGCGATTTTGCCTTGTTTTCAATTGTTTGCCGTTGCTGCAAGGGCGCGGCTGCTTGGATTTGGGCGGTTTATCCTTTATGATGCGCTGTCTTTAACATTACACGCAAAAAATGATGAAAAAAGTGTTTAAATGGGTTGCCGCATTGGTGATTTTGGCTGGATTGGGTTGGTATGGTTATCAAAAAATGCAGCCCAAAAATGAGGCAACTTTTATTACGGAAGAGGTGAAACGCGGCAAAATCGCGCAAACGGTGTCAGCTACGGGCGAGATTGCGGCGACAAATTTGGTGGACGTGGGCGCGCAGGTGTCGGGGCAAATCAAAAAGATGCACGTTAAAATCGGCGATGTGGTGAAAGAAGGCGATTTGATTGCGGAAATTGACGATGTTACCCAAGTGAACGAAGTCAACACGCGCAAGGCGCAGTTGCAAACTTATCAGGCGCAGTTGGAATCGGCGCAGGTGGCGTTGAAAATTGCGCAGCGCAAATACAGCCGTTATAAATCGCTAGCCAGCGCGGATGCGGTTTCCAAAGAAGAATTTGAAGCGACGGAAGACAGTTTGGCAACTAATCGCGCAAAAATCAAAGAGTTGCAATCATCCATTCGCCAAACGCAAATTGCGATTAACACGGCGGAAAAAGATTTAGGCTACACGCGCATTACTGCGCCTTCTGCGGGCACGGTGGTTTCGTTGGTGGTAGAGCAAGGGCAAACCATCAATGCCAGCCAAACTTCGCCTACTGTGGTGCAGATTGCGGATTTGACGAGCATGACCAACAAAATGCAAATTGCGGAGGGCGATGCAACCAAGGTAAAGGCGGGGCAAACGGTGAATTTTACGATTTTGTCTGAGCCTGATACGCCGATTAGCGCGAAGTTGGACAGCATTGACCCCGGTTTAACCACGATGTCGCAAGGTTCATACAGCCGCTCAACCGACACCACTTCCAACGCGATTTATTACTATGCGCGGGCGACGGTGCCTAATCCTGAGGGCAAGCTGGCGATTGGGATGACCACGCAAAACACGGTGGAAATTGCTTCGGCGGATAATGTTTTGATGGTGCCGACTGTGGCGATTAAAACCAAGGATGGCAAGAAATTTGTGCGGGTGCTGGGGGCGAACAATCAGGCATCGGACCGGGAAATCCAAACGGGCTTGAAAGACAGCATGAACACGGAAGTGAAATCGGGCTTGAACGAGGGCGAAAAGGTGGTGATGTCGGAAATGGGGGCGGCGGAAAAAGCAGAGGCGGTTGAAAGAGAGATGGCGGGGCCTCCGCGATAGTTTGAATATGATTGAGGCAGCCTGAAAATGGGTTTATACCGTTTTCAGGCTGCCTTTTTTGTGGGCGATGGGGGTGTTATTTGGTTTTTAAGGCGGGGGTTTGCTGAATGCGCCATTCATCAAGAAATGCCATTTTTATGCGGGAATGACGGCGTTATTTTCAGGCTGAAACCTTTGCAAAACCTGCAACCGATGGAGCATCGGCGGCTCGCCGACATTTTGGCAAACCAGTCATGCTCTGTTTGTAGCCATTTGGCGGCAAGCCGCCGCCGCTCCATTTTGAGTTTCAGGCTGCCGTTTGTATTTCGCAAGGGCAGCCTGAAAATGAAACAGCGAGAGATGATTGCCCAATGGCGTGTTGAAACTAAACAGGCGTGCGCTTGTGAACAGGATGTCGGCGAGCCACCAACGCACCATTGGTTGCGGGATTAACAGCGTTTTCAGGCTGCCTTATGCGTTGAACTCCGCCAGTTTGGCGCGGATTTGCGCGGCGGCATCGTTTACATCGCTGCCTGCGATGGTGTTGGCGCGGTCGTCAAAGCGTTGGATGGCGGGCAGCGCGCGCAGATAGCCGTCGATGTCTTGCGCAGTGAGGAAGCGCCCGTGCAAATCCCAGCCCACATTGAGCGCGCGCCCCGGCATTTGGGCAACGCGGTCGTGCAAATGCCCGTATAGGTGATACCAGCCTTTGTGGCAGCCGTCCCATTCGTTAATGGGATAGTGAAACAAAATCAAGGAGTTGTTGATTTCGGGCAGTTTGATTTTTTGGTAGCTGCGGATGGTGGACAGCATGGGATGGCCGTCGGCTTTGGGCGTGTTCAAAAAGCGTTTTTTGTTGCGGCTGATGAGGTCGTCGTGGTTGCCGAGGATTAGGTGGTGCTGCCCGTTGAGGCGGCGCAAAATGGCTTCTATTTTTTTCAGGTCGTGGGCAAAGGATACGTCGCCGAGGTTGTACACGGTGTCTTCGGGCTGCACGGTTTCGTTCCAACGAGCAATCATGTATTCGTCTAACTCTTCCAGCGATGGCGCGGCGGGACGAAATTGCGGGCAGAATTTGGCGATGTTTTTATGCGAGAAATGCAGGTCGGAGGTGAAATAGATTTGTGGCATGGTGGGGCTTTCGTGATGGTCGAGGCAGCCTGAAACAAACGAAGTGGGTTACCAAAACAAAATGGGCTGCTGTGTTTTTAGGGTAAAATTTGGGTCGCAATATGGGCATTTGGATTTTCAGGCTGAACCCTTTGCAAAACCTAAAATAAAACAAGAAATAATCACATCCGTCATTCCCGCGCAGGCGGGAATCTTGCTTGATATTCATAAATGATTGTAAAAACAATCTGTTGTTTAAGTCCAACCAAGATTCCCGCCTGCGCGGGAATGACGGCATTTCTTATTTTTAGCTTCGCAACTCCGCTTCGCTACGCAGGCTGCCTCTGGGGTTTTGCAAAGGTTTCAGGCTGCCTCTGCTTTACGCCACCGCATCCGCCCATGTTAAACCAAATCGCGCCAAATATTTCCGCAGCCTGTCGCTGTCGTTGGGCGTGCTGCGGCTGTTGCGCGATACGTTGAACAGCGCGCGCCCTGCTTCTGCCATGTTTTTGCTTTGGTGGCAAACCGCCAGCACGTTTTCCAGCTGCTGCAAATCAAACAAATCCCATTCTTCGCGGCGGATGCTTTCAGGCAGCCTGAAAACGGGTTTTGCGGTATGGTTATCGTCGTCTTCCACCCATAAATACTGCAAACGGGCGATTTCGGCGCGAACCAAATCAGTGGAAATTCTGCCCTGCGGCGCCAGCGTTGCCAAGCGCATGATGCTGGCGGCTAAATCGCGGAAATTGCCGCGCCACAGCGATTGACGCGACAGGGCAAAGTCCAAATACAGCGCGTAGGCTTCCTTGTTGAACCGCGTGGCGCGACCAAGCTCCTGCGCGGCAAGGGCAAGCTGGTGTTCAATATTGGGCGCGATGTCTTCGCGGCGATCGGCGAGCGCAGGCAGCGTGTAATGCCAAATATTGATGCGGGCGAACAAATCTTCACGAAACCGCCCCGCTTGCACTTCGCGGCGCAAATCGCGGTTGGTGCCAGCAATGAGCTGAAAATTGCTTTTCACTTCGCTGTCGCTGCCCACGGGGTAAAACTGTTTCTCTTCAATGGCTTTGAGCAACATAGCTTGCTCATCCAAGCCCAATTCGCCAATTTCGTCTAAAAACAACACGCCTTTATCGGCGGTTTTCAGCCAACCATCGCGCTTGTCTGCCGCGCCTGTAAACGCGCCTTTTTTGTGTCCAAACAACGCCGATGCCGCGCCATCGCCGCGCAAGGTGGCGCAGTTCACATCCACAAAATGCCCTGTAATCAAGTGTCTGGCTTTTTTCAGCTCGTAAATCCGCCGCGCCAGCATGGATTTGCCTGCGCCCGTTGCCCCGCTTAACAAAATGGGCGACGGCGAATTGAGTGCCACTTGCTCTATCTCGGCAATCATGTTGTTAAACGATTGGTTTTTCGTGGCGATGCCGCTTTTCAAATAGCGCACCGCATCATCGCGCACGGCGGCGAGCCGCTCCGCCAACACGTCATACCGCGCCAAATCTAGGTCTATCACATCCAAGCCGCCCACATCGCCTTGTTCCATGCTGCGTTTTTGGTTTTTCGGCGGCGCGGTTTGCAGCAGCACGCTGGGAATTTGGCGGCTTTCCACCAGCAAAAACAGGCAAATTTGGGCAACGTGCGTGCCCGTGGTGATGTGGGTGTAATAATTTTCGGCTTCGGTATCAAAGGGATAGGACGCCGCCCAGTCGTGCAGCTTGGTATAGACTTCGCTGAAATCCCAAGGGTTTGCCAGCTCCATGTTCACCAGATTCACTTGGGTGTTGGGGCGCAGCGCGCCAATATCGTCGCACACGCGCTTGGCAAGCGGGCGGTATTTTTCGTTGTAAAACAGCTCAATGCGGTTGAAGCCGATGTCAGCGTGTTGGTGCAGAGCGATGTTGGGTCGCCATTTTTGCCAACGCGCTGACCCGAAGCCGTTGTCTAGTACCGTGCCGAGAAAGGAAATGGCAACTTGGGTTTTGGGCATGATGGTTGTCCTTTTTGGGGTTTTCAGGCTGCCTTTGTGGGCATGGCATTGCGCTATTTCATTCTTGCGCAATAGGCAGCCTGAAAATGGATGTGCAGGAATTTACGCGCAAGATTATAAGCTATTTAGCTAGCTTGTTGGATAGTTTTTATGGATTATTCAGGCAGCCTGAAAACGGGTTTCAAAAATATATTCTCTTTGTTTTCATGTTATTACAAATTATTTTGCGCTGTTTTAGCATCGCTGGAACGTTGTTTGCAATATACCCCGCAAGCACGATGCAAATGCCGAAGGAATTACAGCCTATCACGCTCGTGGTCGCGGGTTCGAGTCCCGTCTCTGCCGCATCAATGGCAGAGTAGCTCAGTTAGGTAGAGCACGATTATTTCTTCATCTTTTGTTGCAACGTGCGCCCCTTTCGGGTGAATGCTGGCTGGTTTACAGGTAGAGCAACGGCTGAAACCGTAGGTCTCGGGTTCAAATCCCGATGGCGTGCAAACGTTATAGCTCAGGAAAAACAACCAGCCGATTTAGTCGCCCACCTTTTACGGCTTATGGCGCAACAGGCAAATGCCGAAGGAATTACAGTGAATAACTCATGGGTCGCGGGTTCAAGTCCCGTCTCTGCCGCATCAATGGCAGAGTAGCTCAGCTGGTTAGAGCAATGAATAGATTTCTTCAAAACCTTGTTGCCTAATGCGCCGCCCTTTTCGGGCGAATGCGAACAAGATTACATCGGTTCTCGGGGTTCGAATCCCCGCCGCGTTGCCAAACGCGAGACATCTTGTTGTTCTGGTCGCCCACCTTTTCGGCATCGCAGCAGATGCCGTAGGAATTACATTTCCCAAGACTGTGATGCGGGTGCAACCCCCGCCGCTGCTGCCAAAACGTAGCGTAGTTTAATTTTGAAAATACAGTATGTTGATTTCTACACCCTCTTGCTGCTGCGCTGCCGCCTTATTTCAGGCTGCCTCAACGGTTTTCAGGCTGCCTCAAACACGATACCCAAGGAAAAACCATGAGCCATTACGACACCATTGGATTTACAGGCATCACCAGCAAAGAAACACTATCTGCCCTAATCAACCAAGTTTCGCCACACGCGCAAATGATTGGCGATTATGCGGTTTACCGCGATGCCAGCGGCGCGGCGCTGTGGATAGGCATCAATCAAGACAACAAATTTTTCTCGGCTGAGCCGTATTTTTCAGGCTGCCTCCAATCGGTGTGGGTAAGCCATGTTGCTGCCAATCAATATGATGACGGTTTTGACGATGGCACAGGCTTTGCCCATGTGTGGCAAAACGGCAGCGCATCGGAAAACGGCGAATGCGTAGATGGCGACTATCCCTTTATTGTGGATATTCCCGACATCGCATCGTTTCCGCAAACCACCGTTGGCACAGCGCAAAAAATCGCGGTGTGCGCCTTTGCCGAATCGGCAGAATCATTTGCCAGCGAAGCCGCGTTTGCCGCCAGCCA
Source organism: Kingella bonacorsii (assembly GCF_016623605.1). Lineage (NCBI taxonomy): Bacteria > Pseudomonadati > Pseudomonadota > Betaproteobacteria > Neisseriales > Neisseriaceae > Kingella > Kingella bonacorsii. The sequence goes on from NZ_JAEHNZ010000002.1 coordinate 240,773, forward strand.
AGAAGCGCAGGAAATGAAATGGGCAGCGCAATGATTTATCCCCAGCGGGATGTTTCTAAGCGAAAACGCGCCCGAGGGCGCACGCCCCGCAGCCCGCGCCTTGTTTACAGGCATCGTGCGCAAGGCAGAAAAACGGCGCAACGCCGTTACCCACAGCTCATTTTATTACTGCGAAATCGCAACCTACGGAGGCGTGTGGTCGGCGGTTTACCCTACCGAAGCCTTTGCCGATACGCCGCAAATCGGCAATGTGATACAGGGCGAATATTGGCTAACGGGGCGGCTTGCTGATGCGCCCGCGCCTCAAACCCCAGCCAAACAAGGCTTTTGGCAAAAACTGATAGGCAAATAGTTTTCAGGCTGCCTAATGAATATTACTGATTAAAAAGGAAATGAAAATGGCAAATACCAACTTGTTCCAATCATTCAAACAAAAACTCTTCCACGCCGACACGCGCAACGAAGCGGGCGGCTTGGCGTACACCCTTTCCCCCAAACAGCAGCTCGCACAGCTGGCGGCAACAGGCTGCCTGAACAGCACCTTTTATGCGAGCGCGGAAAACCAGCTTGAACAAGTGCTTGCGCTGGCAAACGGTTTGGATGCGGAATTTATCGCCAAAACCGCGATATACGCGCGTGAACACGGACACATGAAAGATATGCCCGCGCTACTGTTGGCGGTGCTGGCGCAGAAAGACATTGCCATGCTGGCGCGGGTGTTTGACCGCGTGGCGGACAACGGCAAAATGCTGCGCAACTTCGCACAGATTGTGCGCAGCGGCGCGGCGGGTCGCAAATCGTTTGGCTCGCGTCCGAAAAAACTGGTGCAGCAATGGCTGTTGTCGGCAAGCGAACGCCAGCTTTTGAACGCGGCGGTGGGCAACAATCCTTCGCTTGCCGACATCGTGAAAATGGTGCATCCGAAACCGCGCGAAGCGTGGCGTGCCGCGTGGTTCGCATGGCTCATCGGCAAGCCTTACGATGCCGACGCGCTGCCGACGCTTACGCAGGCGTTTGAACAGTATAAAAAAACCCGTTCAGGCTGCCTGCCCGATGTGCCGTTTCAAATGCTGACCGCGCTGGATTTGGACGCGGCTGCTTGGGCGCAGATTGCGGCAAACGGCTCTTGGCAGCAGGTGCGCCAAAATCTGAATACGTTTCAACGACACGGCGTGTTTGCCGACCAAGCCAACGTGCGCCTTGTTGCCGACAAACTGCGCGATGCCGAGGCGATTGCGCGGGCGCGGGTGTTGCCCTATCAGCTGCTGACCGCGTTTCAGGCTGCATCATACGATATGCCGCACGCCATCCGCGACGCGCTGCAAGACGCGATGGAGTTGGCGGTGAAAAACGTGCCGAGAATTCAAGGCAATGTGGTGGTGTGCCCCGATGTTTCAGGCTCGATGAGCAGCCCCGTTACCGGCTATCGCGGCTCGGCGACCAGCGCGACAACGTGCGTGGACGTGGCGGCGTTGCTGTCCGCCGCCATGTTGCGCACCAATCCACACGCGCAGGTGCTGCCGTTTGAAACCCGCGTGGTGGATGTGCGCCTCAATCCGCGCGACAGCATCATGACCAATGCGGAAAAACTCGCCCGCATTTGCGGTGGCGGCACAATGTGCAGCGCGCCCTTGGCGGAGCTGAACCGCAAAAAAGCAGAGGTGGACTTGCTGATTATGGTGTCGGACAACGAAAGCTGGGCCGACCGCGAGCAGCATTGGAACAGCAAAACCAGCCTGATGCAGGAATGGGACGCGCTCAAACGCCGCTGCCCGCGCGCCAAACTGGTCTGCCTCGACATCCAGCCCTACACCACCGCGCAGGCGCAAAACCGCAGCGATATTTTGAATATCGGCGGTTTCAGCGACAGCGTGTTCAGCCTCATCGGCACGTTTGCCGAACACGGCATGAGCGCGGATTTTTGGGTGGACGAGATTGAACGCATCGCGCTGCCCGAAGCCATGTAAACACGCGCAATCGTCGCAAAACGGCTTGCCCGATGGTTTCAGGCAGCCTGAAAAGCCATTTTGGCAGAACGTTTTTTCTTCAACCCGCCGCGCTGGGCAGCTTAAGCGCAACAAAGGCAGCCTGAAAACCAAATGGCACGCACCACCCGTTTTCAGGCTGCCTATCCAAAGGAAATCCCCCATGACCCTATGGCAACCCATTGCAAGCGCGTTTCTGCTGCTTGCCGTTTACATCATCATCGCCATCCGACGCGAAAACCGCCGCGTGGAACAGCTCCGCGCCCAATCGCTCCCCGCCGCGCAAGATGCCGTTAAAATCCGCCCCGATATGCGCTACCAAATCAAAATGTCCGACGGGCAAATGTTTGACAACGTCGCCATCATCGGACAAATCCGCGGCGAGAATAACCCGTTCGGCGGCTGGGACGGCTTGTTCGTGCTGCGCCTGCCCGACAACCGCCGCGCATTCGTGCGGCAAAGCAGCGTGCGCTATATTTTGGAAACAGCGGCAGCCTGAAAACCAAAATACTGCTCCATGCCCGTTTTCAGGCTGCCTAAATGCTAGTTTGACTAGCCATAAAGCTAGATTTATCCGATTGCAAAAACCACCCAAAGGCAGTCTGAAAACTATTTTCCAAGCTATTTCAATCCATTAGTCCATATCCAAACTGCTTGGCACATCGCTTGCAATAAACAACACACGGGCGCGCTGGCACCGAAGGGAGCGCCGCTGCCAAAAATGTTTTAAGTACAGCTAGGCAGTCTGTGTAACAGCAGGTAGGGCAGATAGAACCGCTTGGTTTGAAGTAGGTCTGTCGGCACGGTTGAGGATGCAGGTTCGCAGCTCCGATGACGGGTTGCAACTGGCGCGCGTTTCCAACGGCAGGCTTGGCTTGGGGTAATGCCTAAGTTGCCCTATTGATGCGGGTTCGAATCCCGTCGCGTCCACCAAATTCATTGCAAATTCATTTTTCAGGCTGCCTGAAACGGCACAACCAACACCATCCACATAAGGAACATTATGACCCCCATAATGCAACAATTTCTTGCCAAATCTGCTGATTTTCGCGGTGCAATGTATCGAGAAATCAAAACAATTCCATTTACGAAAGAAACCGAATATCGTGTATTGGCTACTTTAACTATGGCAGATATCTCATCAGAGCACTGGTTAGCCATCCATACACTTGCTTATGCGGAAAATTTTATTTCTGCCGTTAGCTTACTGCGATTGCAATATGAAGCTCTTTTGCGCGCTCACTGGCTGTATTACTGTGCCAAAGATGAACAGATTAAAGACCTACATCAACCGCTTGATGAAAAAAATATTCGTACCATAGAAAATAGAATGCCCAATATTAGTGAAATGATTACCGACTTAGGCAAATCTGTTGAGGCAGGAATAATAGATGATAAATTAGCAATTCTACTTCAAGAATTTAAAGAAACTCATGTTCGCCCAACTAACTCATTTATTCATAGCGGAATGCATGCATTCAATCGCCAGCGAGATGGCTATATAGAACCCATGCTTATTCAGATTGTTCAAAATTCAAATGGTTTAGAAGCATTAAACGCCATGTTACAAGGCTTGCTTTGTGATAGTGAAGGTTGGTTAACTCTTTATATTGTTCGTTTACAACACCAATATTTAGACTGTCTACCTATGCAAATAGATGACATTATTAAACAGTTCTATTCAACAAATGCACCATTTATATAAACCCAAGCAGCCTGAAAAACCGTTTTCAGGCTGCCGCAACACCCAAACCACAAAGGGAACACCATCATGCAAAAATTCATACTCTTGCGCGGACACCAAGGCTCAGGCAAATCCACCTACGCCGCCGAACTAATCGTCCAATTCAAAAACGAACACCCCAACGCCCAAATCGTACACATAGAAAACGACAAAGAGCTCACCAACGCCAACGGCGAATACCAATGGAGCAGCGAAGCCCTTGCCGCCGCGCAAGAAAAAGGACGCGCCATGATGAGAAACGCGCTCAAACGCGGGCAACAATCACCGCAGCAAGCCCTGCTCATCATCAATTCCAACACCAACCAAAAAGCCACCAACTGCATCCAAATGCTGCAATCCGCCCGCAACCACGGCTTCCAAACGGAAGTCTATCGCCTGCACAACTTCTATCCCAACCACCACAACGTCGCCCAAGACGGTGTATTAGCCGCCTACATCAAGCTCAACCAAAACCCCCTGCGTGATGAAATCCACGTCCCCGCCGTGCAAGCCATGTCGCCCGAACAACACGCCCAAATCCAAGAAATGACCCAATTCAAAAACCGCGCCCCGCAATACGACCCCGCCCGCCATACCCACATCACCGAAGACTACCTGCGCCTGGGGCAACGCGATTTCAGCATCAAACCCAGCAAAAAATATCCCCAGCTCTCCGTGCTCAAATACGCCCGCAGCGTGTTCTACGAAAACCGCTTTGACAACGCCCTGCTGGAAATGCGCGGTATCGTGCTAGACCCGCACAATCAAATCATCATCCGCCCCTTTAACAAAGTGTTTAACTACTCCGAACGCATCGCCGCCAACAGCCGCTACCCCATCCACATCGCCGACGACCACCGCTTAACCGCCGTAGTCAAAGTAAACGGCTTTCTCGGCTGCTGCACCTATGTGAGGCTGCCTGAAAACCACCCCAGCCACGGCGCAGATTTTGATAACCAAATCCTCTATTCCACCACAGGCTCGCTGGATAGCGACTTCGCCAAACTCGTGCAACGCCATTGCGCCCAATATCAAGCCCTGTTCCAAGCCTACCCCAACCACACCTTTATGTTTGAAATCACTGACCCCAGCGATGTGCACATCATCCGAGAAACCTTTGGCAAAACCCTAATCGGCATCCGCAACGTTGCCACAGGCGAGCAGTTTACCGAAGATGAACTAGACCAAATCGCCCAACAGCATGGCATCGCCCGCCCGCAAACCCTCAGCAACATCACCTTTGGCGAACTCAAAGCCTTGCTCAAAACCGTGGAACACGAAGGCTTTATGGTGTTTGACGCCGACACGGGCGAAATGCTGTTCAAGCTCAAATCGCCGTATTACCTGATTTCCAAATTTCTCGGGCGCAGCAACGAGGGCAACCTCGGGCGCAAACTGGACAAACGCCACGTGGACGAAGAATACTACCCCCTAATCGACCACATCCGCGAACACCAAGCCACGTTTAACGCCATGAGCGAGCACGAAAAGATTGCGTTTATTCAAGCGTTCTTGCGCGAATTATGACCAGAACGGTTCAAATTTGTTTATTACACAGGATTACACCCCCAAAACCCAAACTAACACCCCCCCGCGTAAGATGCACGCCTTCCCAGTCGGGATGCAAACAAACACAGGAGATTTACCATGAACAAACTCGCTGCAACGCTTATCGCTGCTGCAACCTTAATCGCTTCCGGCACGGCATTTGCCATGACCCCCAAAACCGTGCACTACAACTGCCAAGGCGACAAAACATTGGATGTAACCTATTCATTCAACAAACAAAATCTGCCTACCAAAGTCGTTGCCAAAATCAACGGCAAACGCCGCACCCTGCCCATCAATCTAGCCCATTCCGACATTGCCGGCACCAAATTCGGCAAAGTGGGCGGCTACATGATTGACACGGCGTATGTAGACACAACCACATACAACCAAGTAACCATCGGCACGGTAACCGCGCCGAACAACAGAATTTTGTATAAAGAATGCCGCCCTGAGAATTAAGGCGTAAACAATAAAGCAGCCTGAAAACGCAAAATGGTTTTCAGGCTGCTTTTTTATTCGGCATTTCCACGCGAGATAATCCGAAAAACAAAAAACACCCCGAAGAGTGTTTTTTGGATAAACGCAGATTAACGTTTTGAGAATTGTTTTGCGCGACGTGCTTTGCGCAAACCTGCTTTTTTACGTTCCACTTCGCGGGCATCGCGGGTAACGAAGCCTGCTTGCGAAAGGGCGGGTTTCAATGCTGCGTCATAGTCAATCAAAGCACGGGTAATGCCGTGGCGAATCGCGCCTGACTGTCCTGTTTCGCCGCCGCCCACTACGTTTACTTTGATGTCAAATGCTTCAACGTTTTCAGTCAAAACCAAAGGTTGGCGCACCACCATGCGGCTGGTTTCGCGTGAAAAGAATTCATCAATGGGACGACCGTTTACGATGATTTCACCTTTGCCTTTTTGCAAGAACACGCGGGCTACTGAGCTTTTGCGGCGACCTGTGCCGTAGTAATATTTACCGTTCATTTGTCGTGTCCTTATTTGATTTCAAGTACTTTGGGTTGTTGCGCGGCATGTTGGTGTTCTGCGCCTGCATAAACTTTGAGTTTGCGAATCATGGCGTAACCCAAAGGCCCTTTGGGCAACATGCCTTTTACGGCTACTTCTAATGCGCGACCGGGTTGTTTTTCTTGCATTTGGCGGAAGGTGCGCTCATACAAGCCGCCGGGGAAGCCTGAGTGGCGGTAGTATTTTTTGCCTTCAAATTTGTTGCCTGTTACGCGCAGTTTGTCGGCGTTGATGACGATGATGTAGTCGCCTGTATCAACGTGCGGGGTGTATTCTGGTTTGTGTTTGCCACGCAAACGGCTGGCGACTTCGGCTGCTACGCGCCCAAGCACTTTGTCTGTGGCATCAATCACAAACCATTCGCGTTGCACTTCATGCGGTTTCGCTGAAAAGGTTTTCATAAAATGGTTTCCAATAAATATTAGATAAAAGAAACGGCGGATTTTAGTGGGTTTCGGGGGGGGTGTCAATGTGTTGTTGGCTTTTTATTGCGCGGTTTCGTTCGTTGAGTTTGGCGTATTTGTAGTATGAGCCTGCGGCTTGGGTGAGGCAGATGGTGAGCCCGTCTGCGCCGTGTTTCCAGCCGCTTTTGAGAAGGTAGCTGCGGATGAAACTCCACGCGCCGTGCATTAAGGCAGCAAGGGGGCTGCTGGTTTTTTGCCCTGCGTTTTGCTCGGCATATAGGCTGCTGTATTGTTGCATTTTGCTAATCAGGGCTTCGATGCTGTCGTAGGTGTAGTGGTTGAGATTACCTTGCAGCAGTTGGGGGCGGATGCCTTGGGGGATGATAAGGGCTTCGTGGACGGCGCGTTGGTTGTATTGAGTGTGGGTGCGGTTGTAGAGGCGGGGGATGATGTCGGGCGACCAGCCGCAGCCTGTGATGGGGCGGCGTTGGTAGTGGTTGATGCGGTTAAGGGCGTAGATGTTTTCAGGCTGCGTTAGGTCGGCTTGTTGGATGCTGGCAAGCAGCTCGGGGGTGATGATTTCGTCGCTGTCTATGTTGAGTATCCAGTCGTTTTTGGCGAGGGCGGCGGCGCGGTTTTTCATGTTGCCAAAGCCGTCGAATGGGTGGTGGTGGAGGGTTACGTTGGGGTATTGGGCGGCGATGGTGAGGGTGTTGTCGGTGGAGTCGTTGTCTAGCAAGAGCACTTCGTTGAAGCTGGCGAGGGCGTTGAGGGCTTCGGCTAGGCAGCGTTCGGCGTTTTTGACGAGCATGGTTACGGTGATGGGGGTGTTCATGGCGTTCAGTCTTTGAGCAGGGTGTAGGCGGCGGCAATCAGGCTGCCCATCAGGAGGATGGCGGCGATTTGTTTGGCGGTGGCATCGATGGCGCGTTGTTGCCGTCGGGTGAGCAGGTTGCGGATGATGACGACGATGAGGACGAATACGCTGACAAGGGTGAGATAGCGGGTGAGCATGGCGGGTGTGATTGAGGCAGCCTGAAAGGGAACGGGTTTTCAGGCTGCCTTGGGATGCGGGGAAACGGGGCAGCCTGAAAACGGGCGAAGCGGGTTTCAGCGAAGCTAAAACGCGCATCTGAAAGTTTTCAGGCTGCCTTGGGATTATTTGTTGAGTTTGGCGGTGGCGGCTTTGTCTAAGCGGCAGTTGTCGGCAATGACGCTTTGTTGTGCGCCTGCTTTTTCGGCTACGGAGAGTTTGCCGCCATCCACTTGGGTGAGTTTGCTGGCATCGGCGGGCATGGTGGTCCACACGGTGGTGCGCTCGGCGGGGTCGTTGCTGATAAAGCGGTTGAGTAGATTGAAGCTGGTGTCGCGCCACATGCCGGGGGTGATTACGCCGTTGATGCGCACTTGGGCGACGATGGGTTGGTTGTTTTTGATGCCATACATGGCGGTGAGTTTGATGTTTTGCAGTTTGTTGTCTTGCAGGATTTGGCAGGTGTAGGCGACTTCTTTTTTGCTGTCAATTTCGCTTTGGGTTGAGGTTTGGCTGTTGGTGGTGGGGGTGAACTCTTGCTCGCCTTTGGGGGCGGCTTGGGCGGTGAGGATGGTGGTTGCGAGGATGGCAGTGGTTAGCATGGGGATGAGTTTCATGTTGTCTCCGTTTCGTTGGGGTGGCGGTTGCCACGACTGGGCGCGATTAGACTGCTTTTGGGTGGGGTTGTCAAATGGGTTTGCGTTTGCTTTACATGTTGGGCGGGGGTGAGGTAGCCTGAAATGGGGGTTGGGCGGGGGAATGGCGTGTGAATGGGTTTTCAGGCTGCCTATTGTTGGGATGCGGGATTAAGGCAGCCTGAAAGCCAAAATGGAATGGCAACGGCGCATCGCTCAATAAGAACCTGTGTTCAAGCGGAGCTTTACGGGTTGGCGTGATGTCGGCGAGCTGCCGACACTCCATCTGGTTGTGGGTCGTACAAACATTTCAGGCTGCCTCGATGGCGTTCATTTGAGGCAGCCTGAAAATGGGTTAGTCAAAATTGTTTACGCTGAAAGCTGGGCTGGGTAAAGCGTTCGCCTGTGTGGATATTAACGGCGGTAAGTTCTTCGCCCCACAGCGCGCCTGTGTCCAGCGCCCAGATGTGTTTTTCGCGGCGGTAACCTAGCGCCGACCAATGCCCGAAGATGATTTCGTGGCTGGTGTGCTGGCGGTGGGGCGCGTCAAACCATGCGCGTTTGGGCGCGGGGATGTGGTCGTAGGTTTCTTTGTAGTCGTAGTCTAGGCTGTTGTCGGGGTTGAGCACGCGCATTCGGGTGAACACGTTGGTGATGAAGCGCAGACGGTCTATGCCTTGGCTTTCAGGCTGCCATTGGCTGGGGTGGTTGCCATACATTTGCGCGAAAAAGGCGCGGGCTTGGCTGCCTGCAATCTGCGCGGCAACTTCGTTGGCAAGCGCTTGCGCTTGGGAAATTGTCCACTCGGGATGGATGCCTGCGTGCACAAGGGCGTGGCTGGCGGTGTGGTGCATCAGCGGCTGTTGGCGCAGCCAGTCGCGCATTTGCGGCATTTGCGGGTGGTTAAGGATGGGGGCGAGGGTGTCGCGGTGTTTGAGCTTGCCGTAGCCGTGCATCAGGGCGAGCAGGTGTAGGTCGTGGTTGCCGAGCACGATTTGCACGCTGCTTTCGTGCCGCATGCAGTATTGCAGGCATTCAAGCGATTGCGGCCCGCGATTGACGATGTCACCCACCAGCCATAAGGTGTCGCGGCTGGGGTTGAACTGGATTTGGTTGAGCAGGGCGGTGAACTCGGCGTAGCAGCCTTGTAGGTCGCCAATGGCGTAGTGGGACATGGTTTTTGGTGAACAAGAATAATGGGAACGGCGGGATTGTAAGGCAGCCTGAAAAGCCGTGGCTAGGTTTTTCAGGCTGCCTTTGATGGTTTAACCGCTTGGCGCGGCACATCGCATATAATCCGCGCTCTTTTAACCCTTATCCGAGGAAACGAAAATGGCGCAGAAACAAAAATGTTCGTAGCGGGCGCAAGCGGCGTGATTGGCTTGCCGTTGTGCAAAATGCTGCTGGTGGCGGGGTATGAAGTGTATGGCACCACGCGCAGTGCAGCCAAAGCCGAAATGCTGGCGGCGCAAGGCATCAAGCCCGTGGTGGCGGATGCGTTTGATGCGGAGGGCTTGCTGAAAACTGTGGGCGAAATCCGCCCCGATGTGGTTTTCCACGAGCTGACCGCCCCGCCCGACGGCTTGGCTGCCGACTAAATGGAAGCGGCGCTGGTGCGCAATGCGCGCATCCGCGACGAGGGCACGCGCAATTTGGTGCGCGCGGCAAAAGCGGCGGGCGTGAAAAAAATCATCGCGCAAAGCATTGCGTTTGTGTATGCGCCCGATGCGCCGCTGCTGGATTTTGCCGAGCCTGCTTACGGCGAAACCGCCCGCGCGGTGCACAGCTTGGAGCAGCAAATCACCGCCGACCCTGCGTTTATCGGCATTGTGCTGTGCTATGGCTGGCTGTATGGCGCGGGCACGGGCTTTGATACGCCTGTGGATTTTGCCCCGCCCGTGCACGCGGAAGCGGCGGCGCACGCGGCGGTGTTGGCGTTGCAATGCGAGCAATCGGGCATTTACAACGCGGCAGACGATGATGCACGGCTGTCCAGCGAGAAGGCGAAACGCGAGCTGGGGTTTGACGCGGGGTTTCGGTTGTGAGGATTGATTAACGATTTTTGTTGTTTATCAATGCGTTAATGGTTTTCAGGCTGCCTTATCGGGGATGATGAGGCAGCCTGAAAATGCTTGGGCGAACGGGTTAGGCGTTTGTTTGATAACGGGGTTACAAGAGGCAGCCTAAAACGGGGAAATTCTGTTTTCAGGCTGCCTTTGCGATGCAGAAAGCCCCACCATGCGACAAGCTAATGGCGAACCCTATCTCGCCGCCCTCACCCAAAAACACGCCCACGCGGCCCCGCTCACAGCGGACGAAATTCGCGCTATCTATTTCCAACTCAACGCCTTAGGCTTGCAGCAAAACAGCGTTTATGTGGGCGATGTGGTGGCGTTGTTTGCCGCGCGATATATGCCGTAGCCCGTTTCAGGCTGCCTTTTACGGATACCGATAAAACCCCTCCGCCCCCAACGGCTCGCGCCCCAACACTCGCGCAAAATCCCCCGTATCCGCCACCGAGCCTTGCGCCAGCAATTTCAGGCTGCCTGACGACAAAAAGCCATTGCTCAACACATTCGTCAACGGCAACACAGGGCGCAGCAACCCCATCGGCAACGCCCACACCGCAGGCGCAGCACGATGATGCAGCGTTTGCCGCAAAATCGCCAAATAACCCGCCAACGTGGTTTTCAGGCTGCCTGCCATGTTCACCACCGCGCCATGCGGCAACGGCTGCTCCACCATATTCGCCAACGCCTCCGCCACATCATCCGCGTGCACAGGCTGCAAATCAAACCGCCCGCCCGCAGGCAACACTAGCACCGGCAATCGCGCCAGCTTAATAAACAGCTCGCAGCTCGCCCCGCCGCGCCCAAACACCACACTCGGGCGGGCAATGTTCACCCGCAAACCACTGGCACACACCGCCGCATCGCCACGCCCCTTGCTGCCCACAAACGCCACCTCATGCGCCGCGTCCGCGCCCAATGCCGACAACTGCACCCACGTTTGCACGCCCGCCGCCCGCGCCAAATGCGCCAACTGTTGCGGCGCGTGATGATGCACCTGCTCCAACACATCGGCATGGCGGCTCATCACGCCAACGCAGTTCACCACGCAATCTTGCCCGTGCAACAAGCGTTGCGCCGCGTCCAAATCCAGCCGCATCAAGTCCAGCTCGGCGTGCGATGGCGTGGTTACGTTGTGCTGCCGTTCACGCAGGATTTTGGCTACGCGGCTGCCGATAAAGCCGCTGCCGCCGAGGATAAGAATGTTCATTTTGTATTATTCCTTATTGTTGCTGATTGGATTGTTGAGTTGAGACGGTTTTTGCGAACAGCAAAGGCAGCCTGAAAACCTTTGCACAAGCCCCAAGGCAGCCTGAAACACAACAACTGCCGTCATTCCCGCGTAGGCGGGAATCTTGTTTTACGTTTAGAAAAAATTTTAAAAACAATTTATTATGAAAATTTAGCCAAGATTCCCGCCTGCGCGGGAATGACGTTGCTTTGGGGTTGGGCATTTGACAAAGATTTCAGACTACGGCGTTGCTCAACCCCAAAGGCAGCCTGAAACCTCATTCGGCGAAGCCACTCCCCTACTTCAACTCACCCTTTTCAGGCTGCCTTGGCAACGCAAACGCGCCCATAATCAAGCCACCGACTGCGCCACCGCAGAGCAGATATTTGATGACGAGTGAGCGTGAAGCCGTGTTTGTCGGCGTTTTGGCAGGTGATGCCGTGCGGCTGGCTGGTGCATTGCCAGTTTTTTCTACGCTGGGTTGCGCCGTTTGCCAGCGGGGTTGTGCCGAGGGAGTGGAGCGTGTCGTCCACGCAAAAGGCGCGGGCTTCGCCATAGTCGTCTAATGCGAAGCGGTAGCCCCAATCGCGTTTTTGGCAGGCTTCGGGGCGGGCGATGCGCGGCTGAATGTTGTCGGTGCGTTGGTAGATTTCGCAGACCACGCCGCTACCGTATTGCGAATAGCCGCCGCATTGGATATTGCCGTTGTCGCTGCTGAACCAGATGTCGGGGTGGATAACGAGGGCGTGCGCGGGGGCGAGTGTGATGCTGAGTAGAATTGCGGCGAGGGGTGCGGTGGGTTTCATTGTTGTGCCTTTGGGGTGGGGATTTTGTGGGTTTCAGGCTGCCTTTGGGTTGATTGAAGGCAGCCTGAAAACCTTTTGCAAAACCGACAACCGATGGAGCATTGTCGGCTCGCCGACATCTTGGCAAAGCAGTCATACTCTGTTTAATCAGCCATTTGGCGGTAATCCGCCGCCGTTCCATTTTATAGTCGCTCCAATTAAGCCTTATACAGCGTTGGCTCGTCTTGCTGTACTACTTGTACTATCTGCGACTCGCCGCCTTGTATAAGACTTAATTGGAACGACTATAGATTTCAGGCTGCCTTTGATTGATTTAGGGCAGCCTGAAAACGTTTATTTCTGCGCACTCGGGCATTCGGCATCGTGGCAATAGTGCGTGGTGGTTTGCAGCGTGCCGTCTGCGGCGTAGCTTTGGGCTGCGCCGTGTTTTTCACCGTTTTGGTAGGCGGTGCTGGTTTTCAGGCTGCCGTTGGAATAATAGGTTTTGCTGATGCCTTGTTCGCGCCCTTGGGCATCGTGTTGGCTTTCGCTGGCGAGATTGCCTGAATTGAGCCAATAGCGACGGCAGGTTTGCCCGCCGTCGGGGCGGGGGCTGCATTGGGCGGAGGAGGCTTTGTCTATGGGTGGGTTGTCTATGCTGGTGTCCACGCAGGATATGGGGCGCGGCTCGGCAAGCGCGGGGCTGGCGATGAGGGCAAGCGTGGCGATTAGGGCTAGGGGTTTCATGGGGGTTCTCGGAAAATGGGCGGAATGGGGCGTGTGGCGCAAGGCGATTGCTGCGCCACACGATTACGCGCTATTTGCTAGCGGGTGCGCTGGCTTCTGGCGCGGGGGTGGCTTTGCTGGGGTGCGTCCATTGTTGCGCGGCGGGGGCGGCGGTTGATGATTGCTCGGGCTGCGGATAGAAGCGTTTGGGTGGCTGATGGCAGGCGAGCGCGGCGGTGCTGGCTAGGGCTAGCGCGGTGAGTAGGATGGATTTTTTCATGTTAGGTCTCCTTGTGGGATTGGTTGATAAGGCAGCTTGAAACGCGGGCACGGCAGCTTGGGCTACGGGATACGTTCCCCGCGCCTCGGGTGTGTTGGCATTCAACTTTTGCTGCGGATTTTGCGTCAGAAGGCGGTAGATGCAAGGCAAAAATACGAGCCTATGCCATTCATAGGCGAGTGTTTTTAACGCGGCAGATGCCGTCTTATGGCGCAAAAGCCGCCAAAATGTTGATTGCCGACACGCCCTTTGGCTTGCTTGCAAGCCGTGCGCTGGCAAAACCAAACCTTGCGCTTCGCCAAACTGCTTTTTCAGGCTGCCAAAATTGTAATCCAACCGCAATTAGCCTTGTTAAATCGGTTTCATTACCATTAAAAAATAAATCACCACAGTGGCGCAAAACGCGGGGTAGCCGAGCAGCTCCCAGCAAAGCTGGCAACGCCGATAACGCGCGGGCAGGCGTGTTTCCCCCGCCGCCCAAGCCGCTGCCGACAGCCGCGCCATTTGAATTTGCAGCCACACCACAGGCAGCCAGCACGCGCCCGCCAGCGCGTACAACGCCAGCGTCCATTTCACCCACAGCCAAGCCCCGCTCCACGACAGCGGCATGCCCATTTGATGCAGCAGCCACAAGCCCGACAGCGGCTGAAAAATCACCGCAGGCGTGGTAAACCACCAATCCGCCTTCATCACCCACCGCCCCACCACCGCTTGCGCCGCCACCGAGCCCGAGCGGTTTGCCCAAAACAAATAAAACGCCGTGCCAAAGCCCGTGCCCACCATCAGCGTTGCCGACAAAATATGCAAAGTTTTTACAATTAAATACGCATTCATGGCTGCGCCCTCCTGTTTGCATCACACAAATAAATCAATACTGCCAAAATCGGCACATTTTTCACCAACGGCGCAAACGGGTGCGCCCACATTTCAGGCAGCCTGAAAGCAATAATCACGCTATACCCCAGCACCACCGCCGCCTGCGCCACCCAAAACCACGCGCAATCACGCAAACGCGTGCAACAGCCCAGTCCAAAAAACACGTCCAACGCGCAAGATAGCGCGAACATGGGCAAACAATAGGCAGCCTGAAAACCAACCCGCGCCAGCAAATCCAACGACTGTGGCAGCGCAAACAACGCAGGCTGAATCCCGCTCCACAGCCACAAAAACGCCATGCTGTACACCAAGCAATCAAGCCGTTTCATCGCGCCCCTCCTCCGCAGCGGGCGCAACCAGCGGCGCAGGCAAAAAACACCACGCCGAAATCATCGCCGCCACCCCGCCCGACAACGCTACCCAAACCAGCCAATCCGATTGCGCCACCGATTTATCCAGCCACAGCGTCGCCCCCACCGCCACCGCTGTACACAAACCCACCGCGTGCAACCGCCCCCAGCGCGTGCCGCGCGTGCGCCATACCGCCAGCCAAATGCCACACGCCAGCGCAGGCAACCAACCATACAGCAGGCTCGCCAACACCACAGGCAGCATCAACACGCCCAGCGGCAGCCCCACGCCGAAGCCGAATAGAACGGGGGCAAGTAAGGTGTACAGCGCGATAACGCGGGCGGCGGGATAGGGGGCGTTCATTTGTTTTGTTCCTAAATTTCTGTTAAAAGTGAAATACATGGGGAAAAATTTTTGAGAAATTGGATTTCAGGCTGCCTTATCCTGCTTTTGAAGGCAGCCTGAAACGGCATTATTCTGCCTTGGGCAACACCAGCGCTGCCAAAATCGCCGCTGCCAACGCACCCACAAAACCACATAAAATCACCATGCCATCAGATGTCCACAGCAACGTAAACAGCACGCTTGCCACGCCGCCCACCAGCGCCGCCAAACCCGCGCTTTTCCACGAGCGCGTGCAACGCCGCCATGCCAAGATTAAGCCGCACAGCGTGGCAGGCAAGCAGCCGATTGCAGAGCCACCAACTATAAAGGCAATCATTATAAATAGCGGCATATCAAAATGCCCTCGCAACGCATCCACAACCATAGCGAACACAATAATCAGCAGCCCGCCCAGCCCACCGCCTAACAGCGTAAACGCACCAATCACCTGCCCATTCGGATATTCAGGCTGCCTTTTCGCCAAATGGCGATACCCAATAATCGCCAGCGCAATCGCCAACAGCGGCAGCATAATGCTCCATTCATTCATGCCCCGCTCCTAGCGCAAAAATTTCTGAATGCTCGCGCCCAGCTTCAACACCCGCGCCAGCGTGGCGGTGGACAGGCGCAGCATCTCGTTGGTCCAACTGGTGAGCGTGCCGATAAAATCACGCGTGTCGGTGATTTTTTGGCGCACCGCTTCGTTTTCCTGCGCAAATTCGGGGCTGTTTGCCAGCTCGTTCAAAAACGCCAAAGTCGGCTCGATTTCGCGGCGTTGGCGTTGCTCCACAATGGTACGGAACAGCGTCCACACATCGTCGGACGTGGCGAAATAATCGCGCCGGTCGCCCAAAATATGGGTAACGTGCACCAGCTGCAACGACTGCAACTCTTTGATGCTGTTGGAAACATTGGAACGCGCCACGTTCAGCGTTTCGCAAATTTCGTCGGCGTTCATCGGCTTGCCCAAAATGTAAAGCAGCGCGTGAATCTGCGCGACGGTGCGGTTCACGCCCCATTTGGTGCCCATTTCGCCCCAGTGCAAAATAAATCTTTCGGTTACGGGATTGAGTTTCATGTTTGGCTTTCGCTTGCACGGGTTGGAAAAATTTCGCACAGGTTAAATATTTTTTAAATTTCTGTCAATACAGAAATTAAAGATTTTAAAAGCAGCCTGAAACGGCTGGATGCGTTTTCAGGCTGCCTCAAATCAGTTCGCCACAGTAAAGCGTTGGAACAGATGCGCTTTTTGCTCCACATCATCCGCAATCGCCGCCGCCAAATCGGGCAGGGTGATGTCGGCGGGCGAGCCATCAGCGTTCAGCAATACATCGTCTTTCCCGATGCGGTACGCGCCTTGTTTCTCAAAGCTCACCTTGCCGCCAAACATGGCGGCGGGCGATAGGAACGCCCAGTTAATATCGCGGCGCGGGCGCAAATCATCCAGCAGCACGCGCAGGGCATCGGCAGTGGGGTAAACATCGGCAGGAAAATCGGGCGTGTCCACCAATTGCAGATTAGGGGCAACATTCAGGCTGCCTGCGCCGCCGATAATCAGGTAATACGGCAACTGCGCGGCTTTGAACGCGGCAAGCAAGTTGTCGTAGCCCGTTTTCACGTCTTGCGCCAAATTGGGGTTGCCCCAGCTCGCGTTAAACGCACTCACCACGGCATCCAAGCCCGCCAGTTTGCTGGCAAAATCGGGCACGTTCACATCGGCGGCAACGGCGGTTACATTGGGATGCTGCGCCACTTTGGCGACATTGCGGGCGAACGCGGTTACTTGATGCCCACGCGCGGCGAGTTCCAACACGGTGGCATTGCCCACCAAACCTGTTGCACCAATTACTGCAATTTTCATCATTAAACTCCTTGTGTTACGGTTAAAAATCGTTTTCAGGCTGCCTTTATGCGCCTCAAATTATCAAAACATACTTCTGCCGCTGGCGGTTTTCTCTTTGGGCACGGCTTGAATCACGTCCCAATGCTCCACAATTTTCCCATCCTTATCAAAGCGGAAAATATCCACCACCACCTCGCCTTTGTCTTCGGGCGAGAGCTGGCTGTGCACGTGCAACGCCACCAAATCGCCCTCGGCAATCACCCGTTTCACGCTGGCGCGCGACTGCGGGTTTTGTTTTAAAAACGGCGCAAACGTATCGATAAACGCCTGCCCGCCGTCTGCCACCATCGGGTTGTGCTGCAAATATTCCTTGCCCACATATTGGCGCACGGCGCGATTCAAATCGTGTTGGTTAAACGCCAATTCATAAAACGCCAGCGCGTTGGCTTTGTTGCGCTCTGCGGCGGATTGGGTTTGCGTCTGCGCGGATGCGGTTTGCGGCGCGCGGGGTGAAACGGGCGAGCAAGCGGTTAAAGCCAAGCGCAATGCGGCGGCGAATAAAGTGTGTTTCATGAGAACTCCTGATGCGGTGTTCAGGCTGCCTTTATATGTAAATGCAATGTTGTCCGCCATCCCGAGGCAGCCTGAAAAAAGGTTAAATGAAATGGTGTAAACAAACTGCGGTTTGCTTTCAAACCATGCCGCGCAATATAATGGCAGCACTTATTTTTAGTAAGTACTTACACTTTTGTAAGCATGGATTTTTTTGAAAACAGATTGTTTCGCAAGGATTTTTATGGAAAAAGGCAATGTTTTGGCCAGCGCCTGCCCCTCGCGCGAGATTTTGCGCCGTTTGACCAGCCGCTGGGGCTTGCTGGTGCTCATCGTGTTGCGCGGCGGCACGCATCGGTTCAGCGAGCTGCGCCGCGCGATTGACGGCGTGAGCGAGCGCATGCTCACGCAAACTTTGCAGCAGCTGGAACAAGACGGCATGCTGGTGCGCCAGTCGTTCCAAACCGTGCCGCCGCACGTTGAATACACGCTCACGGCGTTGGGCGAGGCGGCGGCGGAGAAAGTGGACGCGCTGGTGAACTGGTTGCAGGACAATCTGGACGACATCATGCGGCATCAGGCAGCCTGAAACAGAACACGACAGCGCCGCCATGCCCGCTCTCCCCTGCCGCAGCCCAAGCGTTTCAGGCTGCCTTTAAGCACCGCAAAGGCAGCCTGAAAGCCCCAAACTCGCTATAATCCGCCCCTTTCCCCATCAACCCCCAATCCGTCATCCCAATATGCAAAACACACTCAACACCCTGTTCCAACAATGGGCATGGGACATCCTCTACCCGCTCGACGGGCAAAACCAATTCATCGGCAGCGACGGCTTCGAGCGCAGCGAAATCGCCCGCCTCATCGGCGCGGATAGCTGGTTCAACGAAGAAAACCCCTACGACCCCGCCGCCGCCCGCCGCCGGCTCAAAGCCGCCTACGAAGCATGGCAGCAGCAACACGACTTCGAACACATCTGGCAAACCAGCCTGCCCGACACCCTGCGCCACAACCTTGCCCAATGGCAAGCCATGAGCCACTTCAACGAAACCGAAACCCGCCTGCTCACCTTCGGCATCCTGCTGCACAGCCAATCCACCCTGTCGCGCCTGTGCAACCTGCTGGGCGATTTAGACGACAACGCCTGCTGCGAAGCCCTCGCCCAACTCTTACGGCAGCCTGAAAACCAAATCACCGCCGCCCTGTCGCCCAAAGCCCCGCTCGCCAACATCGGGCTGATGCGCCTTGACCGCAACGACGAGTACTACATGAAAAGCAAAATCGACCTGCTCTCGCGCCGATTTGCCGACCTGATGCTCAACGCCCCCACCACCCCCACCGAAATCCTCAAACGCCACATTCTCCCCGCGCCGCAAACCCAGCTCACGCTTGGCGACTTCGCCCATTTGGGCGTGCTCGCCACCGCCGCCGAAGCCTATCTGCGCCAAGTGTTCGCGCAAAAACTTTCAGGCTGCAACATCCTCATCCACGGCGTGGCCGGCACCGGCAAAACCGAATTCAGCCGCGTGCTCGCCAGTGCGCTGGGCGTAGAACTCTACGAAATCTCGTGGACCAACGAAGACGACAGCCCCGCCGACCGCGACGACCGCATGAACGCCCTGCGCATGGCGCAAAACATCCTCGCCGGGCAAAACAGCATGCTGATGTTTGACGAAGTGGAAGACTTGTTTGACCGCGGGCAACACGATTTCAGCCTCAACAAAGCATGGCTCAACCGCTTTTTGGAAAACAACCGCGTGCCCACTATCTGGATAGGCAACAACGTAGAACTCATCGACCCCTCCGCCGTGCGCCGCTTTGACATCGTCATCGAAATGAAAGCCCCGCCCGTTGCCCGCCGCGCCGAACTCATCGCCGGCTACACCCGCGATTTTATGGACAAATCCCAAATCCGCAGCCTCGCCGAACACGAAGCCCTCGTGCCCGCCCTGCTCAAACAAGCCCACAAAGTAACCCAAGCCGCCGGCCAAGACTGGCAGCCTGAAAAACGCAGCGAGCTGTTCCAAAAGCT
Source organism: Kingella bonacorsii (assembly GCF_016623605.1). NCBI lineage: Bacteria > Pseudomonadati > Pseudomonadota > Betaproteobacteria > Neisseriales > Neisseriaceae > Kingella > Kingella bonacorsii. The sequence goes on from NZ_JAEHNZ010000002.1 coordinate 260,252, forward strand.
GCTGCACAACACCCTCAAAGCCCAAGGCAACTACCACGCCCTCAACAAAACCGCCAAGCTGCCCGACGTGTACAGCCTAGACTACCTCAACACCCCGCGCGACCTCCGCCAACTCGCCCAAGGCATCATCGCCGCAGGGCGCGGTACGCTGTGCCTATACGGCGCAGCAGGCACAGGCAAAAGCGCGTATGCCGCATGGCTCGCCGAGCAAGCAGGCAAACAGCTTATCTACAAACGCAGCTCCGATTTACTCTCCAAATACGTCGGCGAAACCGAGCAACTCATCGCCCAAGCCTTCGCCGAAGCCGAAGAAAACCAAGCCATCCTCGTGTTTGACGAAGTGGACAGCTTCTTGCAAGACCGCCGCGGCGCCAACCAAAGCTGGGAAATCACCCAAGTGAACGAAATGCTCACCCAAATGGAAGCCTACCAAGGCATCTTTATCGCCACCACCAACCTGATGCGCAACCTAGACCAAGCCGCCCTGCGCCGCTTTGACTTCAAGCTGGAATTTTCACCGCTGCACCCCGAGCAAGCATGGAAGCTGTTTCAAGCCCACTGCGCCCAGCTGGGCCTGCCCTGCCCCGACGAACTGCGCAGCGAAGTCGCCCGCATCAGGCAGCTGGTGGCAGGTGATTTTGCCGTCGCCGCCAAACAAGCGCGCATCACCCCGTTTGCCGATGCCCAAGCCCTGCTCGCCAGCTTGCAACTAGAATGCAGCCTGAAAGAAGGCGGCAAAGGGGTGATGGGGTTTGTGTGAGATGGGGCGGGTTGATTGAAACACGCACACTAAAGGCAGCCTGAAAACGAGCGCAGCGAGTTTCTGCGAAGCTAAAACAGCATAAAAAACCGTTTTCAGGCTGCCTTGCTTCCCATTAGCCGTAGAGCGTGCCGCTTCACTACACACGCAGTTTGCCCGCAGCCCCCAAGCCCTACAAACCCAAAAACAGCAAATTGCCCAAGCCTACCCCAACGTAAAGGCAGCCTGAAAACGTAAAATACCGTTTTCAGGCTGCCTCATTGTTTACGCCATTACCGCGCGTTTACCCCATCACGCAAAATCCCCGCCAAAGCTCATCGCTCCTGTTTCCGCGCTGCTGGTTTGTGCGCGAAAGCCTGCAAACAATTCGCGCCCGATGCCGTGCGTGTTTTTGCTTAAATCGGGCGTGGGGATGTCGCGCGCGTTCCATTCGGCTTCGTCCACCAACACATTCAATTCACCCGTTTTGGCGTTGAAGCGAATCATATCGCCTGTGCGGATTTTGCCGATGTTGCCGCCCATCAAGGCTTCGGGCGACATATGAATCGCGGCAGGCACTTTGCCCGATGCGCCCGACATCCGTCCATCGGTAACCAACGCCACTTTAAAGCCACGGTCTAGCAAAATCGCCAGCGGCGGGGTTAATTTGTGCAGCTCGGGCATCCCCATCGCGCGTGCGCCCTGAAAGCGCACCACGCACACAAAATCGCGCTCCAACTCGCCGCGCTCAAACGCCGCTAACACTTCGCGCTGGTCGTTGAACACGATGGCAGGGGCTTCCATTTCAAAATGTTCGGGTTTCATGGCAGACACTTTAATCACGCTGCGCCCGATGTTGCCGCGCATCAGGCGCAAGCCACCGTCGGGCGAAAACGGCGCCGCAACGGTGCGCAAAATCGCGGTGTCGCGGCTTTCGGCAACCGCGTCGCGCCATTGCAACTTGCCGTCAATCAAAAACGGTTCTTGCGTATAAGCCGCCATGCCATGCCCAACCACGGTGTCCACATCGTCATGCAGCAAGCCCGCGTCGCGCAGTTCGCGGATCACAAACGGCAAGCCGCCTGCCGCCGCAAAATGGTTCACATCCGCCTGCCCGTTGGGATACACGCGAATCAGCAGCGGAATAATGGACGAAATCTCGTCAAAATCATCCCAATTCAAAATCACGCCTGCCGCACGCGCCATCGCCACAAGGTGCATGGTGTGGTTGGTTGAACCGCCCGTTGCCATCAAGCCTATCATGGCGTTGATAAACGATTTTTCGCTCAACATTTCGCCCAGCGGTTTCAGGCTGCCTGATTGGATGCCCTGCACCATGTGCGCGCCCGCATAGCGCGTTAGGGCTTCGCGCATCGGCGTGTAGGGGTTGAAAAACGCGGCGGCGGGCAGATGCACGCCCATCAATTCCATCATCATTTGGTTGGAATTTGCCGTGCCGTAAAACGTGCAGGTGCCCGCGCTGTGATACGAGCCCAGCTCGCTTGCCAACAAAGCATCGCGCCCCACTTTGCCCTCGGCAAAAAGCTGGCGCGTGCGGGCTTTTTCTTTATTGCTGATGCCGCTTTCCATTGGGCCTGCTGGCACAAAAATGGCGGGCAAATGTCCGCATGACAACGCGCCTATCATCAACCCAGGGACGATTTTATCGCACACGCCAAACAGCAACGCGCCGTCAAACATCTGATGCGACAAACCCACTGCCGTGCTCATCGCAATCACATCGCGCGAAAACAGCGACAATTCCATGCCCTCATAGCCCTGCGTGATGCCATCGCACATCGCGGGCGTTCCGCCGGCCACTTGCGCGGTTGCGCCGTATTTTTGCACCTCGTCTTTAATCCAATCGGGGAAATCTTTAAACGGCTGGTGCGCCGACACCATGTCGTTATACGCGCTAATCATGCCGATATTGGGCACATTGGGCTGTTGCATTTGGATTTGGATGGTTTTGGGCATGGCGGCATAACCGTGCGCCAAGTTGGAGCAGCCGAGCCGGTCGCGCTGCACTTTGCCTTGTTTGATGTATTGCCGGATGCGCGCCAAATACGCTTCGCGCGTGGGGCGGCTGCGCTCGATGATGCGGCGGGTGATTTCGGCGAGTTTGGGGTGGAGAGGGGTCATGGTTTGCGTCTTTCATTTTGTTTTGTAGCTTAACTACAAAAATAATATTTTGCTGCGGATTTCAATCTTATCGCACGGGGCGGAATTATACCGAAAAATTGCTAATACGACTGTTTTAAATCAATTTTCGCGCACGCTGCCGAATAGACAAAACCCGTGCCGATGTGTAGGATTACTACGGTTTAAGGCAGCCTGAAAAAGGAATCCGCATGACTGATTTCATCATCCGAACCCCACGTCCCGATGAAGCCGCCGCTATGGCAGAAATTGAAGCCCTCGGCTTTGCCCCCGCCGAAGCGGCGAGCCTCGCGCAGATTACCGCGCGATTGGCGGTGTTTCCCGAGCAATTTTTTGTGGCGGAGCAAGATAACCGCGTGGTGGGCTTTATCAACGGCTGTTCGGCAGACACTCCGCATTTGCCCGATGAGTTTTACGCCGATGCCCGCCATCATCAGCCCAACGGCGCGTATGCGTTTGTGTTTGGCTTGGCGGTGCATCCCGATTATCAGCGGCGCGGCATGGCGGCGTGGCGGATTCGGAACACGGCGGCGCAGAATGGCATAAGATGACGCTGCTGTTTTAAGCGGGCGCTGAGGCAACCTGAAAATCATATTTACCCATTTCAGGCTGCCTATTGTATGGGAACCGCCCGTTGAGGCAGCCTGAAAACCAACATGAAGCAGCGACGGCTCATCGCCAAACGGCGTGTTCAATCAGGTTTTACGGGGCGGAACCCTGTCAGCGGGTTTTTGATGCGCCATCGGTTGTCGGTGTTAAACAATTTTCAGGCTGCCTATCGCGGCGTAAACCCCCTTTCAGGCAGCCTGAAAAGCCGCAAATCTTTTATAATGGCGCAATCATGCCCCCATAGAACAAGGAATCCGCTATGTCTCAAACCAATTTTGATATGGTTATCTTCGGTGCAACAGGCGATTTATCTATGCGCAAGCTGTTGCCCAGCTTGTATCAGGCGCACGCCGCAGGCTTGCTGCATCCCGATGCGCGCATTTTGGGCGTGTCGCGCAGCCAGTTTGACACCGCGCAATTTTTGGCAAAAGTGGAAACCGACAGCAAAATCCACATCAAACACCATTTCAGCGACGCGCTTTGGGCTTCGTTTATCAAGCGCATTCAATATTTGTCTTTAAACGTGAGCGAGCCCGAACATTTTGCCAAGCTGGGCGAAGCGGTCAAAGCGCGCAAAGAAACGGATAACGTGATTATCTATCTTTCCACCGCGCCCAAATTCTTCGCCCCCGCCTGTGAAAACCTCGCCGCCGTGGGCTTGAACGCGGATAACGTGCGCATTGTGTTGGAAAAACCATTGGGCACGGATTTAGCCTCGTCGCAAGCCATCAACGCCGATGTGGCGCGGTTTTTCAAAGAAGAGCAGATTTACCGCATTGACCACTACCTCGGCAAAGAAAGCCTGCAAAACGTGTTGCCGCTGCGCTTTGGCAATGTGTTCCTTGAACCGGTTTGGAATAAGGATTTCGTGCAGTCCGTGCAAATCACCATCGCCGAGCAGCTGGGCGTGGAAGAGCGCGGCGAGTTCTACGACATCACCGGCGCGTTGCGCGATATGGTGCAAAACCATTTGATGCAGATGCTGTGTTTTGTGGCGATGGAACGCCCCCAATCGCTGGGTGCGGATGATGTGCGCGATGAAAAATTGAAAGTGGTCGCCGCGCTCAAACCGATGACTTCTGCCGATGTGGATAAAAACGTGGTGCGCGGGCAATACACCGCCTCAGGCAGCCTGAAAGGCTATTTGCAAGAGCACAACGTGCCCGCCGACAGCCGCACCGAAACCTATGTTGCCATCCGCGCCGAAGTGGACACGCCGCGCTGGCAGGGCGTGCCGTTTTACCTGCGCACGGGCAAGCGTATGGCAGCACGCAGCGCGCAAATTGTGCTGAACTTTAAGCCCGATGCAGGCAGCTTGTTTGGCAACCACGTCAACCGCCTAATCATCAGCTTGCAGCCCGATGAAACCGTGTCGCTCAAATGGTGGGTGAAGCAAGTGGGCAGCGGCTTGGATGTTGCCCCCGCCGAAATGGTGCTGGATATGGGCAAGGCGGTGGCAGGTCGCCGCGCCGAAGCGTATGAACTGCTGCTGCGCGAAGTGATTGACGGGCGATTGGCTCTGTTTAACCGCCGCGATGAATTGGAAAAAGCTTGGGAATGGGTGATGCCGATTTTGGATAACTGGGCGACTTCGCCGATTGCGCCACATGGTTATCCTGCGGATAGCTGGGGGCCCGAGGCGGCGCGGGAACTGCTGGCGCGGGATGGGAATTTGTGGGTGGAAGAGCAGGGGTGATTGGGGCGGGTTGAACCGCTAATAAAGGTAGCCTGAAAACGGGAAAATGCGTTTTCAGGCTGCTTTTGTTATGGTTGTTGGCTGGTGGGTGGTAGTTCTTTGATTTTTATGTCCCAGTTGGCTTGGTTGAGTTCTTTGGTTTTTTGTTCGTTGAGCTGACAACCAAAAATTTTGTGTTCAATTCCATCCCCTCTTCTATTCCTTATTTTCTTAGTTGCAGTTAACTGGTAAACCTGTACAGAGGGTGATTCAACCAGCGACAAAACAATTAAATCATATCTTTGAGTTTGACTAATGCTACTGGGAAGTTGCTTACAATCACTTTCTGTCAATTGCGCCCCGAATAAATCAGCTCCTTCAAAATGAGCCCATTTCAAAAAATTAACCCTATTCAAATTAGCACCATTCAAATTAGCTTCTTTAAAATGAGCATCTGCCAAAATAGCCCCTTCAAAATAAGTATTTCTCAAATCAGTTACTTTCAAATTAGACTTTTCAAAATGAGCTAACACTAAATTAGCTCCTTCAAAATGGGCTTTCCGCAAATTAGCTCCTTCAAAATGAGCGTTCCTTAAATTAGTTACCTCCAAACCAGACTTTTCAAAATGAGCTAACATCAAATTAGCTTCTTCAAAATGAGCACCCTCTAAATTCGCCCCTTCAAAATGAGCTTCTCGTAATAATGCACCGTGCAAATCAATTCCTAGGCAGTTCTTGCCAACAAAAACCTTTGATGCTTTTTCACTCAACCCCGACATATTCAAATTCACAAAAGGCAAATAAAGATTAACAAGTAGGTGTTCGTATTTCGCTTCTGTGGAATAAACCAGTCCACCCTCCGCAAATAACACTTCCGTAATCGCCACCGCTAACGGTTGCTTCGCTAATTCCTGCCCTGTTTCTATATCATCCACTTTGCTAAACAAAGACAACCAAGCCGCAGTAAGCAGATTAAACGCGGGGCGGCGAAAGTCTTCACCGTGGTCGCCGCGATAAAACGGCAGCAGCATATAAACGGCGGCAATCTGCAAACCAACCGCACCGTCTTGTTTACTGAATGTGGTGATATTTTGCTTTTCAGGCTGCCTGCTGTATTCACGGGTAGTTTCTTGTTCTGTTGAACTCTCTTGTTCTGTTCTCTTTGAGATAGTTTTTGTTTTTTCGGTAAGCTCCTCCTCCACCAAATGCGCTCCACTTACCCATTCGGCAATTTTCTGAAACTCTTTCAGGTTCACATCTTTGCGCTGATTCGCAATTTGTTGCTGGGTATTGGCATCGCGAAAATGCCAAATTGCAAAAGCAATGGGTGAAGAAATAAGCAAAGTCATAAATGTCCAAATCCCTGGACTCTTAAAAAAGCTTTGGCAAAACTCTGAACAATTACTTATATCCATAACTGATTGACGAATATAAATAAATATTAGAATTTCAATTTCCAATGCGGCAATCAAGAAAATTAGTCGCGCCCTTGATTCTTTTTCAAACCAATCGCATAGCTGCCGCCATTTCTCTTGCATACCATCCCGTAATTTTTTTACCCGATTAGTTTCCAGTTGCTTACTCATAATTCACTCATTTAACTAAACAAAATACTGTTCATGCCAACAACGCATAGACTTATTTTTCAGGCTACCCTACTCATCATAGACCCCATCCACCAGCAACGCTGCCAACGCATCAGCTTCAATATTGCCAAAATATTGCTGTGCGTTCATGCGTTGGAACACGTTTAGCACGGCGTGTTTTTCGTACAGCGTGCCGATAAGGGCGCGTTCTAGGTCGCTGATGTCGCCTGTGCCAAAGAAATCGCCAAAAATGCGGATGGCTTTGATGCGCCCGTGTTCCACGTCTAATTTGTATTCCACCAAGCCTGCGGGGAATTTTTGGCAGTATTCCAGCGTGAACTCGGGCGATTTGCCGTAGTTCCAATCCCAGTTGGCAAAGCGTTCGGCGCGCAGGGCGTGCACTTTTTGCCAATCGTGTTCGCTTAACAGGTATTCTTTGATGTCGCTGCGTTGCGCTGCGCCAAAGATGCGCAGCAGCAAAATATCGCGAAATTCGGGCGTGGTGAGATTTTGGTATGGCGCGGACAGATAGGATTTGATGTTGGTTACGCGTTTGCGGATGGATTGGATGCCGTGCGATTCTATTTTTTCTTTGCGCGGTTTGAGCGCGTGGGTTACTTCGTCTAGGTTGGAGTCAAACAGGATGGTGCCGTGTGCGGTCATGCGTCCGCCGCGCACATACATGGCGTTGCCTGAGAATTTTTTGCCGTCTATTAGCAAGTCGTTGCGCCCTTGCAAGGCGGCGCCTGTTGCGCCTAAGTCGTGCAGCGCGGCTATAACGGGGCGGGTGAAGCGGTCAAAATCGCCGATTGAGCCGTCGTCGTCTTTGATAAAGCAGTAATTTAGGTTTCTTAAATCGTGATACACCGCGCCGCCGCCCGACATTCGGCGCACGACTTGGATGCCGTGTTCGTCCAGATAGGGCTGGTTGACTTCGGCGATGGTGTTTTGATGCCGCCCGATGATGATGGATGGGGAGTTGATGTAAAACAGCAGGATGGGTTCGTCCACTAGGCGGTTTTCTACCAGATAGGTTTCTAGGGCGATGTTGAGACTGGCATCGCGGATGTTATGGTTGGCGTTGATGAAATACATGATGGTTTCCTTTGTGGGTGATAAGGGCATGATGGTAAAGCGAAATAGGCAGCCTGAAATCCAACCCCCATTTTCCGGCTGCCTCACCCCGCTACCTCCCCGCCTTACACTCCTCCGCCACGCGCTGGCGAAACCGCGCCGCCGCCGCATGGTAAAACGGCTTGGGCGAAAACTGCCGCGACACCGCCGTCGCCACCAAGCCCCCCATCAGCATCCACACCAAAAGCTGCTGGCTGCCCGTCATCTCCATCACCACCACGCTTGCCGTCAGCGGCGATTGCGTTGCCCCCGACAAAAACGCCACCATCCCCAGCAACACCAACACATTCCCGCCCAGCCCCAAGCCCGCGAGCTGCGCCAAATCATGCCCAATCATCGCACCGATGGTTAAACACGGCGTAAAAATCCCGCCGGGGATGCCCGCCCAGTAAGAAAAAATCGTCGCCAGCCATTTCCACAGCGACATGCCAAACGGTGCGTGATATTGGTTGTGCAACGCCTCCAACACCTGCGCCGCGCCCGTGCCATAAGCATCCCCGCCGCTCACCGTGCCCACCGCCGCCAGCAGCAGCCCCATCAGCCCCGCCAGCAAAATCGGGCGGCGCTGCACCCAAGCCTTCCAGCCCGCCGACGGAATCACCCAGCCCACGCCCTTAAACAGCAAACGGCTAAACAAGCCCCCCATCACCCCGCACACCAACGCCACCGCCAGCACCCACAGCCACAAATGCTTCACCCCCGTGCCATAAGCATAAAAATTGCTGAAATACGGGTGGTTGCCCATAATCGCCACCTGCGCGAAGCCCGCCGCCAAAATCCCGATAAAAATCTGCCGCTCCCAGCGCAACATCACATCGCGCCCCAGCTCCTCAATCGCAAAAATCACCCCCGCCAAAGGCGCGTTAAACGCCGCCGCCAAGCCCCCCGCCGCGCCCGCCGCCAGCAAATCGTTATCCTGCAAGCCCGTAAACGCCAGATTGCGCTTTTTGCACCACCGCCCCCAGCTTGCCATCACCGCCGCGCCCACCTGCACCGAAGGCCCTTCCCGCCCAATCGACGCGCCGCACAGCATGCCAAAAAACGTCAGCGGCACTTTCAACAGCGTTTCCCGAAAGCCCACCGCCCGCTTTTTCGCCCGCCCATAAGGCAGCGCAATCGACGCAATCACCTGCGGAATGCCGCTGCCCGCCGTGTAAGGCGCGAACCGCCGCATCAGCCAGGCAATCAGCATCAGCCCAAGCGGCAATGCCACCCAAGCAAACCACGGATAAGTTTTCACCCAATGCCGATTTTGCTCCAAGGCAAATTCCGCCATCTGCGCAAAAACCATCGACACCCCCGCCACCAGCAGCGAGCCAATCAGCAAATAAAGCAGCGGCACTGATTTTCGCGACAAGCGCCGCATCTGCCGCCATTTTCTACGCGCCCAAAAACGGCAACGCCGCACAAAATTTATCCAAGACATGATGACCCCGTGTGATGATTGGAATGGATGGTTTGAAATGATTTTCAGGCTGCCCCAATGCACAAAAACCAGCCGCGGCAAGGCAGCCTGAAAACGCTGTTTGCGAAAATTCCGAATGCCCGATATTGTAAAACCCCGCCCCACTTTGCAAAAGGCAGCCTGAAAAGATTTCAACCGCCCGATACAAAAAACAGCCACATCGGGCGCATCTTGCAGACACATTGCGCCTGCCCTATTCGCTTTCCTTGTTTTCAGGCTGCCTGTGCGCAACCCGCAACCGATGGCGCATCCAAGGCTCGCCGATGTCGCCACGCCAACCCGTAAAGCCCTATTGAATATACCATTGGGCAACAAGCCGTCGCCGCTCCATTTTAGGTTTCAGGCTGCCTTTGGGGTTTCGCAAAGGTTTCGGGCTGCCGCCGCTTGCCATCAAGGCAAACCCTGCCTGGCCAGCAGCAATTGCCGTTCCCACCTGCCCGAAATAAAGCGCGGCAACAGCGACCCATTATCGGCGCGCTCAGCTTACGCTACACCAACTCCATGGCGCAGCAACCGCGCATTCAACAACAAAAGGCAGCCTGAAACAGAAAATTCCGTTTTCAGGCTGCCTTCGCTCCAAATAATTCAGGCTGCCCAAAGGCAGCCTGAAAGCTCAACTACATCAAATTACCACTGATAACCCGCGCCGATGGTCGCACCGAATTTGCCTTTGCTGTTGCCTGTGGCAATGCCTTTAACAATCCAGTTGCCGCCATCGTTGATGGCAGAGAAGCCCACCGCGTAACCTTGTTTACCGCGATAAGTGCTACCTGAAACGGCAACCATGCTCTTACCTGGCAAGTAGGCCTGTGGCAAGCCTGCGGCGGCCATCGCTGCGGCTGTGCCCGCATCGGCTTCATCCGCCACTTTGCCAATTTGCCCTGCCACGCCTTGCAGTTGCGATACGTTCACTGCATCGGTCGGCGCAACACCTGCGGCAACATTGTGGATGGTTACCGGCGCATTTTGGTCTGCGCCCACCATAGTAACGTGGTTGGTAGGCGTGCCGCCGTTGGGTTGCGCATTGCCGTTAGAGTATTGAACAATACCCGCCGCGCCTGTTTGCAACGCATTGATGGCGCTGTTGGTGGCATACAGTTGGCTACCGTTAATCGCATCGGTGCTGTCTGCGCTAATCAAACCAGCAGCAACATTTTGCACGCGGCGTTCCGCGCCCACATTGCCCACGCTCACTACGCCTGTTGGCGTTGCGCCCGCGTAGTTGTAGATCGTGCCGTTAATCACGCTGGAAGCGTAAGTGGTCGTGCCTGCGCTAGATGCAGTAGCTGCAGAAGTGGCGGCGGCATTGCTGCCCAATACCACAGAGTTCGCTACGTTGCTGGTGGAGTTGTTACCCATCACAAACGTATCGGTGGTGGTAATGGTGCTGCTGTTACCAATAATGCGGCTGCTGTCGCCGGTCAGCGTGTTGTTGTTACCAAACACGCCTGCTTCGTTCGCGCTAATGGTGCCGTTGTTGTTACCTACGCTGTATGTACCGCGGCCTGTGATGGTGGTTGGGTCGCCAATCGCACCAGAGCCTTCGCCGGTAACCACGTTGCCCGTACCAATCGCAATGGTATTTTTGCCCGTAGCTTGCGCGCCTTTACCAAATGCCACGCTGCTTTCGCCATCCGCTTTCGCTTGATAGCCCACAGCCGCGCCGTAGTTGCCTTTGGCAGACGAATCTTCTGGGTGGCTCAATGTACCTGCGGTGTTTTGCGTGCCTGTACCATCGTTCACGTGGAAGAACTTGATACCGCCAGTGTTCATGTTGTTAATCGCTTCAACCACGGTGTTTTGGTTGTCGGCAACGTTACCGTGTACATCGTATGTGGTGATGTTTGGTTTGTCCGTACCAATCACGTTGTTGGTGAGATTGTTCACATTGGTTTGCGCGGCTTTCAACTGACGCACGTTCACGGCATCGGTATCGTTCACGCCATCGCCCACGTTGGTAATGGTGTTACCACCGTTGTTCAAGCCGTTGCCTGTTAGGCTCACATTTTTGCTTGGGTCGGTTGGGTTAGTGATGGTGATACCGCCGTTATCCACTTTGGTGTTGCCCGCGGTAACGCTGTTCACATTCAAGTCTTTTTTCAGACCCACGGTTACTTCGCCATTCGCGCCCACTTGGGTTTGAATGTTGCTGCTGTCGTAATCGGTAAACGCGCCTGTGCCTGTGCCTTTAATGCTCAGCGTTTCGCCTGCTTTAATGGTTTCGTCCGCTGTGGTTACACCCGCCGCTTTGCTGTTGCCTGCAATGGTGAAGCCTGCGCCAGCAGAATTAGCGGCATTGGCTACGGCTAACAACTGGTCTTCAGTGGCGGCACGACCGCTGGTAATCGGCGTAGTGGCAGGATCCCAAGTGATGTTGGTCAAGCCTGTTACGGTGCCTGCTGTACCGTCAATTTTCACGGGTTTACCACCTGTTGCAGCATCGCCAATGGTAACGGTGTTGGCCAGTTTGAAGCCGATTTGATTGTTGCTTACGGTGGTAGTGATGTTGCCATCGCCCGCGTATTTAACGGTTTCACCCAGTTTCACGGTGTCCGCTGTGCCGTTATCAGCATCAATCTTGAAGCCGTTGTTCACCAGTTTTTGCACGCTGTTGTTCAAATCGCCTGCATTGACTGCACGATAAGCATTGGCTGGGTTGGTGATGTCGCCTGCGCTGGCCACGTTGTTCAGCGTTGTGCCGCCTGCCATGGTCATGATGCCGTCAGCATCTTTGGTAGCAGGAGTGGCGGTTGTTACGCCGTCTGCGCCTTGCATAGAGGCAATCACATCGCCAGCAGCCACTTGTGTGCCTGCGCCATTAGGTTGGTCGTAGAAGTTGCCGTCTGTGTGTTTGTACACTTTGCTGCCATCAGCTTTGGTGTACACCACAGGGGTTTGTGCATCTTGTACCACTTGTTGTGCATTAAGCGCATAGGTAAAGCTGCTGCCTGTTTGTTCTACGGTCAGTCCGCTGCCTGCTTTCAAGGTCAGGGTGTCGCCTGCTTTAATCAGCTCTTGCGTTGGTGCTGCGCCTGTGGTGTTACCACCCGCAGTAGCTTTAAAGCCGCTGCTGTTAATGGCGTTGGCAATATCGCCTGCGGTTACCAGTTTGCCTGCATCTGCGCCAGTAGGAACAGTTACTTTGCCCGCATCGGTGCCGGTGGCAGGTGCGGTCAGGGTAACGGTATTCACACCTACTTTATATGGGTCGGTGCTTGAACCTGTGCCCGTTACGGTTACAGGGCTGTTATCGGCAGCCTGAACTTTGGTTTTGGCAGCATTCAGCTGTGCCACGTTAACGGCATCGGTGTCTTTCACCCCTTCGGCAACATTGCCCAAGGTAACGGGTTTGCTTGGATCGCTACCCACCAGATTTACGGCATTGCTTGGCGTTGTGGTGTTGTTGCCTGCGGCATCAGCATAGCTCAATGGCGTATCAAATGTCACATCGGTTTTGCCGTTGGTGCTGGTTACCTTAGCTACCGTGCCTTGACCATTTACAAAGTTGATGGTATCGCCATGGGTAACAAAGTCTTTGTCTGTACCATTGCCTTGTACGGTAAAGCCTGCGTTCAATACGTCGTTAACGGTGGCGGCGTTGTTGCCTTTTTTACCTGCTGCCAAGGTAGCACGATCGTTACCGCTCGGATTGCCGGTGGCATTGCTCGTATCGGCAAGGTTGCCCTTCACGTTGGCCAATGTGGTCGGTTTAGTGGTGTCACCGGCTGCATTCTGCATGCTGGCAATCACGTTGCCGGCAGCCACTTGGGTACCGCCGCCGTTAGGCTGGGTGTAGAAGTTGCCGTCAGTGTGTTTGTACACTTTGTTGCCGCTGGCATCGGTGTACACCACCGGGGTTTGGGCATTCTGCACTACAGTTTGAGCATCCAATGCGTAAGTGTAGCTTTGGTTGCCATTGCCGTCCAACTCTTGTTTCACAGTCAAACCGTCACCAGCTTTCAGTGTCAGGGTGCTGCCGGGTTTGGCAGTGGTGGCAGTAGAAGTACCTACTACATTGCCACCAGCGTTGATGTTGAAACCGCTGTTGTTGATGGCATTGGCAATGTCGCCTGCTGTGGCCAGTTTGTTGGCATCAGCACCGGTTGGCGTAATCACCTTGCCAGCGGGATTGCCGCCAGTACCATCGCCTACGTTCAGCGTAGTGGTATCAGCTGCTACCGTGTAAGTCGTGCTGCCGGTAGTTGCATCCACGTTCGGGGTAACGCTAATACCGTTGCCGGCGGCTACCTTGCTGGTAGCAGCAGCCTGCGCTGCTTTCAGCTGATCTTCAGTCGCACCGCGTCCGCTGGTAATGTTGTTCGGATCCCAAGTTTTGTTGGTCAGTCCGGTTACAGTGCCGGCATTGCCGTCAATCTTAACCGGATTGCCACCGGTGGCCGGACCTACGGTGATGCTATCGGCCAGTTTGAAGCCGATTTCGTTGTCTTTAACGGTGGTGACGATGTTGCTGTCACCTGTGTATTTAACGGTTTCAGTCAGCTTAACGGTGTCGGCTGTGCCGTTGTCGGCTGCAATCTTGAAGCCGTTTTCTTTCAGATCGTGCAGTTGGCCGCCGTTAATGGCTTCTTTGCTGCCTGCAGCAATGTTGCCGTCCGCTATGTTACCCAAAGTCACCGGGCTGCCTGCAGTGCCGCCTACCAGGTTCACTTTGTTGCTCGGTGTAGCAGTCGGGTTACCTGATGCATCGGCATAGGTCATCGGGGTATCGAACTTCACGGTAGTCACTCCGCCTGCGGTGCTGACGTTGGCTACAGTGCCTTGGCCGTTGGCGAAGTTGATGGTGTCGCCGTGAGTGACGAAGTCTTTGTCTGCGCCGTTACCTTGTACGGTAAAGCCTGCGTTCAATACGTCGTTAACGGTGGCGGCGTTGTTGCCTTTGTTACCTGTTGCCAAGGTAGCACGATCGTTACCGTTCGGATTGCCGGTGGCATTGCTCGTATCGGCAAGGTTGCCCTTCACGTTAGCCAGTGTGGTCGGTGCAGTGGTATTGCCGGCTGCATTCTGCATGCTGGCAATCACGTTGCCGGCGGCTACTTGGGTACCGCCGCCGTTAGGCTGGGTGTAGAAGTTGCCGTCAGTGTGTTTGTACACTTTGTTGCCGCTGGCATCGGTGTACACCACCGGGGTTTGGGCATTCTGCACTACAGTTTGAGCATCCAATGCATAAGTGTAGGTCTGGTCACCGTTGGTAGCGTCCACATCCTGTTTTACAGTCAAACCATTACCGGCAGCAAAGGTAACCTTTTGGCCGGGTTTAACGGTAGTGGCGGTGGCCGTAGTACCGCTGGCCAGTCTGCCACCGGCAGTGGCTTGGAAGCCGCTGTTGTTGATGGCATTGGCAATGTCGCCTGCTGTGGCCAGTTTGCCTGCGTCGGCTGCGGCCGGCGGAGTAACTTTGCCGTCGTTAGCTACGGTCAACGGAGTGGTCGCTACGGCTGCTTTCAACTGATCTTCAGTTGCACCGCGTCCGCTGGTAATGTTGTTCGGATCCCAAGTTTTGTTGGTCAGTCCGGTTACAGTGCCGGCATTGCCGTCAATCTTAACCGGATTGCCACCGGTGGCCGGACCTACGGTGATGCTATCGGCCAGTTTGAAGCCGATTTCGTTGTCTTTAACGGTGGTGATGATGTTGCTATCGCCCGCGTATTTAACGGTTTCGGTCAGCTTAACGGTGTCGGCTGTGCCGTTGTCGGCTGCAATCTTGAAGCCGTTTTCTTTCAGATCGTGCAGTTGGCCGCCGTTGATGGCTTCTTTGCTGCCTGCAGCAATGTTGCCATCCGCTACACCAGTAATTTTGTTGCCGCCATTATTCAAACCATCCTTAGTTAGGCTAACCGGGTTACCTGAAACTGGAGTAATAGTGACACCACCAGCATTAGTTACTGTTTTATTACCTGCTGCGTCTTGGGTCGTTACACTAGCAAAGGTAGGTGCGTCTTTCATGCTGACGGTCACCGTAGTTTTACCTGTAGCTGCATCCTGAGTAACATTAGTTTTCAGATTGCTAGTAGAAGTAGCTTCTGTAGTATTGCCGGCAACAATTGCCAGCTCTTTACCCAATTGATGGGTTTTGAGGCTGTTATTATCGGCATTCACACCAAAGGAGCGCGTAGCAGAATTATTTGAAATCTGATCTTGCAATCCCTTAGCCACATAGAACAACTGGCTACCGTTAATGGCATCCGTACTAGCCGCAGTAATAGCGCCTGGCGCAACGTGTTTGATTTGGCGCTCGAAACCAGCCGAACCAACCGAAACTTGGTCACCGGGAACCACTTTGCCGCTACCGGCAAACGGGCTGGTCGCGCTGCCATAGGTAATTGAACCAATTGTAGCAGACGGCACATCAGTAGCGTTTGCTGCAGTTGTACTACCCGCACCCAAGGCAACAGCATTTGCCAAAGTGGCATTTGCCCCTACCCCGAATGCAACCGAATAATCACCCGTGGCATGGGATTTGGTACCTATCGCTGTTGCCAAATCTGCCGCCTTGGCAGAAACACCCACCGCAACGCCAGCCTGGCCGGTAGATGTGCCGATATAACGATTACCAGGCGTAAAATTAACCAAATTTTGACCTGTTAAGGCTCGATATTGCTGTGCCAGTGGCGTATCGTTATACGCATCATTATCCGCAGATGCAGAAGTTGTGCGATATACCGTGGAAGCGACAGAGTCCAAATCATCGCCACCAATTGCAACCGAAGAATCTCCCATTGAACGGGTATTCGCACCAAGTGCCACAGACTGGTCACCTGTTGCCTGAGCATCAAAGCCAAAAGCAACAGACTGTGATTTAGAAGCTACAGACTCAGCACCAAACGCAATCGTCTGCAAACCACCTGATCTTGCTTTAGTACCGATCGCGATATTATTCTCTGTCTTATCGGGAACATTTTTTATCCGGTAGTAAGTTGCAGAGTTGGTTTCCGTTGATGCCTCACTCCCCAACGAAATTGAATTTTTCCCGTCAGCCTTAGCATTACTGCCTGCGGCAAAAGCGTTGCCGCCATTAGCTTTAGCTTTTAAGCCGATTGCGGTTGCATGAGCTTCTGGAGCCTCTGCGCCTACCCCGATGGCAACCGCAGCAGAACCCTTCGCTTGCGACGCCATGCCAGCAGCAATCGCACCGTCTGCCTCTGCATGAGAATCTGCACCAAATGCCAAAGATGCTTTACCTGTTGATTGGCTCATATGTCCAATCGCAATAGAACCGCGCCCACTTGCTGTGGTGCTGGTAAAACCAATTGCGGGGTTGGAAGCATCTTTGGTGCTAACACCTTCTACGGTAATGGGTTGACCTGCGTAATTGCGCCATGCATTAGCACCAGTATATTTCCCTGCGGATGTTTTACTGTCATTATTGCCTAAGTCATCGCCACCAATAGCGATAGAGGCTTGCCCTGTGGCGTATACCTGAGCACCAACAGCAACAGATTGGCTATTTGCACGGCTGGATTCACCAATCACAACCTGCTGACCCATTGTGTTTGTGCCTGTATTAGGATTGGCATCTGATGATGCTTGAGCATCGTGCCCAATCAGAACAGCGGAGTCGCCGTTTGATTTATTAACAGCATCTTGCCCCACAGCAATGGTGTATTTGGTTTTGGCATCACTATTGATGCCCATTGCCATAGACCCTTCTCCCGGCGCTTTTGCCCCAGAGCCCCAAATTAAATCTGCATGTGCTGGCGAAGCCAATGCGCCCACTACGGCAACGCTTGCGGCAACCACTTTGGCTTTGCCTGATTTTCCTCGTGCGGTAGCAATCTCTGCCACAGCCACCCAAGTGTTGGTGCTTTCATTCCAAACAACGCGATATGCTGTATTCATAATTACACTTCCTACTACGTTAAAAAAACAAAAATCAACGATTATCGTATTTTGATTTACATCAATGATTGGTTTATTAACCCTTTGCGCCACCTTGTTTTGCACACGATAATGAGTATTAACAAACAAATTTTAATGTATATCAGTAGTTTATAAACTCTAAAACACGGATAACAGAATTCGCGCATCATACAAGAAATTAACAAACGCTACTAGTTGCTTGGCATATCTCATCCTAAATTTACGATTTGTTTACAACATTTTTGCCACACTACTTGGGTATCTCTTTCCCATAACGGAGAGAATGAATATGCTCACCTCAAAGGCAGCCTGAAAAGGCGAAAAAATGCCCTGAATCGTGTGTTTCAGGGGTAAAGAAGCCTGCAATAAATGGGGAGATGTGTTAATTTTTCAGCGTGGTTTGTAAAGCAAAAACACCGAAAGCAGGATGGCGAAAGTGATTGGCGTAATTCCATTTAAGCGTTGCGTGTTAAGCCATGGTTAAGCAGTTGGGAAATTTCGCCCGCTATGCCTTAATAAATAGGATTAAATCAGAAAACCTATTTTCAGGCTGCCTCAACCAATAAAGGCAGCCTGAAAACACAAAGGCAGCCTGAAAACTAACTTTCAGGCTGCCTCATCTTATCCCGCTAGCCGCGCTCTTGCGCCACCGCGTTCATATCGGGCTGCATCACCAAAAGTTCGTCCAGCTCGCCAATCGCGTCCCAATCCTTGTTTGGATAATCCAACGCATATAAGAAGTAGCGAATGCAATTAAGCCGCGCCCGTTTTTTGTCGTCCGATTTAATAATCACCCACGGCGAATTTTTGTTGTGCGTGTGGAAAAACATCGCGTTTTTCGCCTCGGTGTACGCATCCCAGCGGTCAAGCGATTG
Source organism: Kingella bonacorsii (assembly GCF_016623605.1). Taxonomy (NCBI): domain Bacteria; kingdom Pseudomonadati; phylum Pseudomonadota; class Betaproteobacteria; order Neisseriales; family Neisseriaceae; genus Kingella; species Kingella bonacorsii. The sequence goes on from NZ_JAEHNZ010000002.1 coordinate 278,373, forward strand.
CACGTCCACAGGCGACAGTTTCCAATGCTTCAACGGGTCGGAATAGCGCGACACAAACCGCCGCAGTTGCTCCTCCCGCGACACCGAAAACCAAAATTTAAACAGATGCACGCCGCTATCAATCAGCATCCGCTCCAATTCAGGCGTTTGGCGCATAAACAACAAATATTCCTGCGGCGTGCAAAACCCCATCACACGCTCCACCCCTGCGCGGTTGTACCAAGAGCGGTCAAAAAACACCATCTCGCCCGCCGTGGGCAAATTTTGAATATAACGCTGAAAATACCATTGTCCGCGTTCCACTTCCGTAGGTTTTTCCAACGCCACAATGCGCGCGCCACGCGGGTTCAAATGCTCCATAAAACGCTTAATCGTCCCGCCTTTGCCCGCCGCATCGCGTCCTTCAAACAAGCTCACAACCCGCTGCCCGCTGTCTTTCACCCAGCTTTGCACTTTCAGCAGCTCAATCTGCAATTTCTCCTTTTCCGCTTCATACACCCGACGGCTCATCCGCTCATCATAAGGATAATCCGCAGGCAAAGGCGCGCGGTCGCTATCCTCTTGCGACACCGCCCCGCGATATTTCATTACTGCCTCTTCAAACACTTTCAAACTATCTTTCTTATCCCCCAAATCCACTTGCTCAAACGGCTGCAATTGATGACTAGCAGGCATAACGAAACTCCTTACAAAAATGGTTAAAAAAAGAAACTACAACTCACTACAAACCCATTTTAACGAAAACTAACAGAACAAGTTACCCCCAAGCCCAAAAAAATTTGCGCCAGCGCAAAAATGCCGCAAAAAATCATCCAAACAACCAATAACGCAACATAACGCCCCAAAGGCAGCCTGAAAACCTTGCCAAACGCCAGCAATAATCCGTATCGCGCAGCAAAATTGCCAAACCGCTTTTTGCCATTCTCGCGCGTTGCGCCGCGCACCACGCCACACAACCCCATGCGCTTTGCAAGACACGCCAATAGGCAGCCTGAAAATCCACTTTGGCATATTGTTGCCACGTTATCCATTTTTAGGCTGCCTGTTGCGCATAAATATAATAAGCATAAACGCAAGCCAGCGCACAGCCAGCCCAACAATGCCAGCCATCCAATCAACCCATTCGCGCACCATTTTCAGGTTGCCTTAAAGAGTAAAGAAACGTTAAACCCAGCATTTCTGCACTCCGCTTGCTTTAAACCCATCTTACCCATCCCCAAATGGGCAGCCTAAATGTGATAGAATCCGCCCCATTTGCCGCAAATCTAGCGTACCCAAACGCACAAAGGAAACCCATCAATGCTAACCAAAATCGCCAAAAAAATCTTCGGCAGCCGCAACGACCGATTGCTCAAACACTACCGAAAAATCGTCGCCAAAATTAACAGCTTGGAAGCAGAAACCAAAGCGCTAAGCGACGAGCAACTGCAAGCCAAAACCGCAGAATTCAAACACCGCCTTGCCAATGGTGAAACGCTTGACGACATCCTGCCCGAAGCATTCGCCGTGTGCCGCGAAGCCTCAGTGCGCGTGCTGGGCATGCGCCATTTTGACGTTCAGCTCATCGGCGGCATGGTGCTGCACGACGGCAAAATCGCCGAAATGCGCACAGGCGAAGGCAAAACCCTCGTCGGCACGCTCCCCGTTTATCTCAACGCCCTGTCGGGCAAAGGCGCGCACGTGGTAACCGTGAACGACTACCTTGCCGAGCGCGACGCAGGCATCATGCGTCCGCTTTACAACTTCCTCGGATTGAGCGTGGGCGTTATTCTGAGCAATATGGATTCATTCCACCGCCAACAAGCCTACGGCAGCGACATCACCTACGGCACGAACAATGAATTCGGCTTTGACTACCTGCGCGACAACATGGTGGACGACATCTACAACAAAGTCCAACGCGAGCTCAACTTCGCCGTGGTGGACGAAGTGGACAGCATCCTGATTGACGAAGCGCGCACGCCGCTGATTATTTCGGGGCAGGCCAATGACAACGTTGAGCTGTACCAAATCATGAACCAAGTGCCCGCTCATCTCACGCCGCAAGAAAAAGAAGACAGCCCCGAAGGCGACTATTGGGTGGACGAGAAAAATATGCAAGTCGTGCTATCCGAGCAAGGGCACGAACACGCCGAACAAATTTTGACGCAACTGGGCTTGCTGCAAGAAAACGAATCGCTTTACGCCTCAAACAATATCATGCTGATGCATCATCTGATGGCGGCATTGCGCGCCCACACCCTATTCCATCTTGACCAACATTATGTGGTGAAACCCAACGAAGAAGGGCAGCCTGAAATCGTGATTGTGGATGAACACACTGGCCGCCTGATGGACGGACGACGCTGGTCTGACGGCTTGCACCAAGCGGTAGAAGCAAAAGAAGGCGTGGAAGTGCAAAGAGAAAACCAAACCCTTGCCAGCATCACCTTCCAAAACTACTTCCGCCTCTACACCAAGCTATCGGGCATGACGGGCACGGCAGACACCGAAGCCTACGAATTCCAATCCATCTACGGCTTGGAAACTGTCATCATCCCCACCAACAAGCCCATCCAGCGCAAAGACTTCAACGACCAAATCTTCCGCACCGCCGAAGAAAAATACGAAGCCGTTGTCAAAGACATCAAAGACTGCTACGAGCGCGGACAGCCCGTGTTGGTGGGCACGACCACAATTGAAAACTCCGAACTCGTGTCGCATTTGCTCAAACGCGAAGGCTTGCCGCACAACGTATTGAACGCCAAAGAACACGAGCGCGAAGCCCTGATTGTCGCCCAAGCAGGCAAACCCAAAATGATTACCGTCGCCACCAACATGGCAGGTCGCGGTACAGACATCGTGTTGGGCGGCAACGTGCAGCACCAAGCCGATGCCATCCGCGCCGACGAATCGCTTACAGACGAGCAAAAACAAGCGCAAATCAAAGCGTTGGAAGACTCGTGGGAAGCCGAACACCAAGCCGTGGTGGACGCAGGCGGCTTGCACATCATCGGCACGGAACGCCACGAAAGCCGCCGTATCGACAACCAGTTGCGCGGACGCGCCGGGCGGCAAGGCGACCCGGGTTCAAGCCGCTTCTACCTGTCGTTTGAAGACCCGCTATTGCGCCTGTTTGCGCTTGACCGCGCCGCCGCCATCCTCAATCGCCTTGCGCCCGAACCGGGCGTGGCGATTGAAGCCAACATTTTGACGCGCCAAATTGAAAACGCCCAACGCAAAGTGGAAGGGCGCAACTTTGATATGCGCAAACAAGTGTTGGAATACGACGACGTAGCCAACGACCAACGCCGCGTGCTGTACCATCAACGCAACGAGATTCTGGGCAACAAAGACATCAGCGAAATGCTGCAAGAATGGCGCGCCACCGTGATTGGCGGCATCGTGGATATGTACATGCCCGCCGACAGCATGGAAGAGCAATGGGACATCCCCGCCATGATGGCGAAATTGGCAGGCGAGTTTAACGTTCATGTGGACGTTTCAGGCTGGCTCAAAGCGGATAACACGCTGGAAAACGAAGAGGTGAAAGAGCGCGTGTTGGCGCAAGTGGACGCTGAATACCAAGCCAAAAAAGATTTGGTGGGCGATGAAGTGTTTAGCAACTTCGAGCGCAGCGTTGTGTTGCAAGTGGTGGATACGCAATGGCGCGAGCACCTTGCCGCCATGGATTACTTACGCCAAGGCATCGGCTTGCGCGGCTACGCGCAAAAAGACCCGAAACAGGAATACAAACGCGAAGCCTTCGCCATGTTTGAAAGCCTGTGGCACAACATTCAATACAACACCACATCCATTTTGGTGAGCGCGCAAATTCAACCGCACCAACCCGAACCCGATACCGCAGGGCAGCCTGAAAATGCCGTATCACGCGCATGGTCCAACGTGGAAAACGGCGCATTTGACCCCGCCAACCCCACCGAAGAAGACAAGCAATTCTTCCCCGATGCGCTTGAAGCGCGTGGCATCGCCGTCCACCGCAACGACCCTTGCCCTTGCGGCAGCGGCTTGAAATACAAGCAATGCCACGGGCGGTTGGTGTAACGGTTTTCAGGCTGCCTATGCTGTTGCAACATAAGACAGCCTGAAAATGCATTACCCCCCCAAAGTTTTGGCTTTGGGGGTTTTGTTTTGTGGGTTGGTAATCAGCGTGAAAAATCCGAAAACCCATCATCGCGCGTTGCGCATCCCCCATTTCAGCCCAACCCTGTTTTCAGGCTCCTCAAAGTACCCAAACAAAAAAGCCGCCCCAAAAGGGCAGCTTTCTATTTTTGAATCACTCTTTATGCACACGCAAATAATCCAATGTTTTCAATTCTGCAATCGCAGCCGCTAACGCCACATGCGCCTTATCTTGCGCATAATCATCATTAGACTGTTTCGCATGCGCCAATCGCTCTTGCGCCGCACGTTTCGCCTCTTCGGCACGAGCCGTATCCAGCTCGGTACTGCGCACAGCAATATCCGCCAGCACCATCACTTTATCGGGCTGCACTTCCAAGATTCCGCCCGACACGGCAACCAACACTTCTTCATTAGAATCAGGCACGGTTAAACGCAAAGCACCTGGGCGAACCAAGCTCATGATTGGCTCGTGTCGCGGATAAATGCCAAGCTCGCCATTCACGGTCGGCACAACCACAAAGCTGGCTTCGCCGGAGTAGATGTGCTCTTCGTTACTAACTACTTCTACGCGCATGACACTCATGCCCATCTCCTTAATTTAAGGTTTTTGCTTTCTCAACAGCTTCTTCAATACCGCCCACCATGTAGAACGCTTGTTCAGGCAAGTGGTCGTATTCGCCGTTCAGAATGGCCTTAAAGCCGGCAATCGTGTCGCGCAAAGAAACATATTTGCCAGGCGAACCGGTAAACACTTCGGCAACATGGAATGGTTGAGACAAGAAGCGTTGGATTTTACGCGCACGCGCCACAGTCAATTTGTCTTCGTCAGACAGCTCATCCATACCCAAAATGGCGATAATATCGCGCAATTCTTTGTATTTTTGCAGCGTTGCCTGCACGCCGCGCGCCACATCGTAATGCTCTTGACCCAATACCATGGGGTCAAGCTGGCGCGAAGTGGAATCCAAGGGGTCAACCGCAGGATAAATACCCAAAGATGCAATATCACGGCTCAACACAACCGTTGCATCCAAGTGGGCGAAAGTTGTCGCAGGAGACGGGTCGGTTAAGTCATCGGCGGGAACATACACGGCTTGGATAGAAGTAATCGAACCTGTCTGCGTGGAGGTAATACGTTCTTGCAAACGACCCATTTCTTCCGCCAATGTAGGCTGATAACCCACCGCAGAAGGCATACGACCCAGCAGCGCAGATACTTCGGTGCCCGCCAACGTGTAGCGATAAATATTGTCCACAAAGAACAGCACATCGCGGCCTTTGCCTGTTTCGTCTTTTTCATCGCGGAAGTATTCCGCCATAGTCAAACCAGTCAAAGCAACGCGCAAACGGTTGCCAGGCGGCTCATTCATCTGACCGTACACCATCGCCACTTTGTCTAACACGTTAGACTCTTTCATCTCGTGGTAGAAGTCATTGCCCTCGCGAGTGCGCTCACCTACGCCGGCAAATACAGACAAACCACTATGCGCTTTGGCGATGTTGTTAATCAATTCCATCATGTTGACGGTTTTGCCTACGCCCGCACCGCCAAACAAGCCCACTTTACCGCCTTTGGCAAACGGGCAAAGCAAGTCAATCACTTTGATGCCTGTTTCCAACAATTCTGTTGCGCTGGATAACTCATCAAATTTAGGGGCGATTTGGTGAATGGCGCGCGTGTGGCTCGCATCAATGGCACCCGCCTCATCCACCGGTTTGCCCAATACATCCACAATGCGTCCCAGCGTGGCAGTACCCACAGGCACGGTAATCGGTGCGCCCGTATTTTCTACCGCATACCCACGTTTCAAACCATCTGTTGCGCCCATTGCAATGGTCCGCACGATGCCGTCGCCCAGTTGCTGTTGCACTTCAAGTGTCAAATCAACGTCAACTAGTTTCAACGCATCATAAATATGGGGGATGGCATCGCGTGGAAACTCCACGTCTACCACAGCACCAATAATTTGTACGATTTTGCCTTGGCTCATTATCGTATCCTAACTTTGTTCGGGCATTTTCAGGCTGCCTTATACGGCTGCTGCACCTGCCACAATTTCTGACAATTCTGTAGTAATCGCTGCTTGGCGCGATTTGTTGTACACCAAGCGAAGCTCTTTAATGGCATTGGCTGCATTATCGGTAGCAGCTTTCATGGCCACCATCCGCGCAGCCTGTTCTGCCGCCATATTCTCGCTCAATGCCTCATAAACCACAGACTCTAAATAGCGTCTAACCAAATATTCCAACACAGCAACTGGGCTTGGCTCATAGTGATAATCCCAGTTTCGTTGCTGGTTATCATCTTCATTAAACACAGCTTCACCAATTGGCAACAAAATCTCTGAATGCGGCTCTTGCTTCATGGTGTTCACAAAATAAGAACTCACCAAATGGATAACATCCAATTCGTGCTGTTCATAACGGCGGAAAATCTCCGTTAGCGCACCCAGCATAGTTTCCATTTTAGGCGTATCGCCCAAATTGGTTACACTCGCAATCACATTCAAGCCGATACGTTGGCAAGCCAACAAGCCTTTGCTGCCTAGGCATACAATTTCAACATCAATGCCTTGGTCTTGATATTCCTGAACCTGTGCAAAGAATTTTTTCAGAACATTTGCATTTAAGCCACCGCACAAACCTTTGTCTGTTGTAATCAGAATAAAACCAACACGTTGTTTAGTTTTATGTTCTTCCAACAGCTTGATGCCGTGATCCGCTTGCGTTTGCGCCAAGCGATTCATCACCAAGCGGACGGTATCCGCATAGGGACGCGCAAGGCGCATACGTTCTTGAGTCTTCCGCATTTTAGAGGTCGATACCATTTGCATCGCGCGTGTGATTTTTTGCGTATTCTGCACACTGCGAATTTTGGTAAGAATCTCTTTTCCAACTGCCATTTTAAGACTCCCTCTTCACCTATTTTCAGGCTGCATAGCTATATGATGTTTTGAAAGTTTTCATTGCCCCTTCCAAAACTTGTTCGCTTTCATTGGACAATGCGCCTGATTCATTGATTGTATTCAATGTATCAGGATGTTGCGTGCGAACATAATTCAAAAACTCAGCCTCAAAAGCCAATGCTTTGTTAACAGGAACGTCTGAATACGAGCCGTTGTTGATTGCCCATAAAGTCAAAGCCATTTCCGCCGTGCTCAAAGTGTTGAATTGTTTTTGTTTCATCAATTCAGTAACCACTTCACCGTGTTGCAATTGTTTGCGTGTAGCCTCATCCAAGTCAGAGGCAAATTGAGCAAACGCTGCCAGCTCACGATATTGAGCCAATGCCAAACGAATACCACCACCCAGTTTTTTGATAACTTTGGTTTGTGCTGCACCACCCACACGGGATACCGAAATACCGGCGTTGATAGCAGGACGGATACCTGAGTTAAACAAGTCAGTTTCCAAGAAAATCTGGCCATCGGTAATGGAGATAACGTTAGTCGGCACAAATGCAGACACGTCGCCCGCTTGTGTTTCAATAATAGGCAAGGCAGTCAAAGAACCTGTTTTACCTTTTACTTCGCCATTGGTTAGCTTTTCAACCTCATCTGCATTGATACGCGCAGCACGTTCTAGCAGGCGAGAGTGCAAATAGAATACATCGCCGGGATATGCTTCGCGACCAGGCGGACGACGCAACAACAGGGAGATTTGACGATAAGCAACCGCTTGTTTAGACAAATCATCATAAACAATCAAGGCATCCTCACCGCGGTCGCGGAAGTATTCACCCATGGTGCAGCCTGAATAAGGCGCAATGTATTGCAATGCTGCAGCTTCTGATGCCGTAGCTGCCACAACAATGGTGTGTTCCATTGCGCCATGTTGTTCTAACTGACGCACAACGTTAGCAACAGAAGATGCTTTTTGCCCCACTGCCACATAAATACAAATCACACCCGTATCTTTTTGGTTCACAATCGCGTCTAGCGCAACGGCTGTCTTACCTGTTTGACGGTCGCCAATAATCAATTCACGCTGACCGCGACCAATCGGCACCATGGAGTCAATTGCTTTCAAACCTGTTTGCATAGGTTGATCAACAGATTTGCGCGCAATCACGCCCGGTGCAATTTTCTCAATCGGCGCAGTTAATGTTGCATTGATTGGACCTTTACCATCAATTGGCTGACCCAATGCGTTCACAACGCGACCAACCAACTCGCGACCAATTGGCACTTCCAAGATACGACCGGTGCATTTGACTTCGTCGCCTTCTTTGATATGCTCATATTCGCCCAGCACCACAGCACCAACCGAATCGCGCTCCAAGTTCATCGCCAAACCAAATGTATTACTGGGGAACTCCAACATTTCCCCTTGCATCACATCAGACAAGCCATAAACACGCACGATACCGTCAGTAACCGAAATAACTGTACCACGCGTTTTTTCTTCGGCACGCGTGTTCAATTTTTCAATTTTAGCCTTCAGCAAATCGCTGATTTCAGCAGGATTAATCTGCATGAAATCCTCCTAATTTGTCAGAGTCGTATACAGATTTTGCAATTTACCCTGTATAGACAAATCTAATATTTTGTCGCCCACAACCACTTTCACCCCACCAATTAATTCTGGTTCGGTAACAAATGTGGCTTGCAAACCAACATGAAAATGCTGCTCCAAATCACTAATGATTTTGGCACGCTGACCTTCGCTCTTAACATCATAAGCAGTGTAAACAATCGCTTGCTTGGTATTGTTTCTTGCCAAAACAAGCGTTTTGTATTGTTCAAAAATTTCAGGTAGCACAGCCAAGCGCTTCTCAGCCGCGACCACATTAATGAAATTTTTAAACTCGGCACTTCTCACCGCTTCGCAACCGTCTAACAATTTAACCAGTTGCAATGCTTTTTCCGAATCGTTTAAACCAACTGAACCAATTAAGCTAGCTACTTTGGGCTGCTGCACCAGCCAAGCCAGTTGTTCCAACCCGCCAAGCCATAGATCAAATTGCTCTTTTTCTTGAGCCAATTCAAACACAGCTTTTGCATAAGGACGAGCAACAGTTGCATACTCTATCATAAGGTTACAGCTCCTGTTTTAAGGCACCCAACATTTGAGCATGCTGTTTTTCATCCACTTCGCGACGCAAAATAGACTCAGCACCTTTTACAGCCAAAGCCGCCACCTGCTCACGCAATGCTTCGCGCGCACGGTTAATTTCTTGCTCGGCGTTTGTTTTTGCTTGCTCGGTGATACTGGCTGCTTCGGTTATGGCTTGCGCTTTGGCATCTTCCACAATTTGCGCAGCACGTTTTTCAGCGTTGGCTACGATTTCAGAAACTTGATTGCGACCTTCGGTTAAGAGCTCTGCAACTTTCTTTTCAGCCTGCTCAAAATCGCTTTTTCCGCGCTCGGCAGCAGCCAAGCCTTCTGCGATTTTATCAGCGCGTTCATCCAATGCTTTTGCGATAGGTGGCCATACAAATTTGACGGTAAACAGACACAAAAGCAAAAAGACAATGACTTCCGCAATTAAGGTTGCATTTAAATTCACTTTACCTGCCCTCTTGTAAGGGTTAATCAAACAAATCGGACGCTGCTTTTATTATGCAGCACCGAAAGGATTAACAAAGGCAAACAACAAGGCAATCGCAACACCAATCAAGAATGCAGCATCAATCAAACCCGCAATCAAGAACAATTTGGTTTGCAATGGACCAATCAATTCAGGCTGGCGCGCAGAAGATTCCAAATATTTAGAACCAACCATAGCGATACCAATTGATGCACCCAAGGCACCCAAGGCAACGATTAAACCACATGCGATAGCAATTAAGCCCATAGTTACTACTCCTATTGATAAAAACAACGAAAAGAAAAGGTTAATGATGGTCGTGCGCCTGTCCGATATAGACAAAAGCCAACGCCATAAAAATAAATGCCTGCAAGGTAATCACAAGAATATGGAAGATTGCCCATGCCAAGCCCGCAATAATATGGAACACGAACAACACAGGGTCAATCAGACTCACGCTGCCCGTTGATGCCCAAGCGCCGCCCAGCAACGCAATCAGCAAGAACACCAATTCGCCTGCATACATATTGCCAAACAACCGCATGCCATGCGAAACAGTTTTAGACAAAAATTCCATGATATTTAACAGCAAATTGGCGGGCGCAAGTTTCGCACCAAATGGTGCAGAAACCAATTCATGCCCCCAGCCACGCAATGTTTTGATTTTGATGCTGTAATAAATACACATCAGCAAAACGCCGATGGCGATGGCGAGCGTAACATTTAAATCTGCGGTGGGCACAACGCGCAATAATGCATGAGACTCGCCTGTCATGCCTTGGAATACGTGCGGCAATAAGTCCACGGGCAGCATATCCATGGCATTCATCAGAAAAATCCACACAAATAATGTTAAGCCAACAGGGGCAACAGCTTTGCGCGATTTTTCATTAGGGATGATGCTTTTGCACATATCATCCACAAATTCAAACAGAATTTCTACGGCAGCCTGAAAACGTCCTGGCACACCTGATGTGGCACGTTGCGCAGCGCGATAAAGCAGATAACTACCCACCACACCCAAAAGAATAGAGAAAAACAGCGAATCAATATTGATAAACGAGAAGTCGGCGATATTTTTTAGCCCTTGCCCTTCGGTTACATCAGACAAACTTGTTAAGTTTTGTAAGTGGTGCTTGATGTAATCGGCAGCGGTCATAGATTCACTTGCCATAACGATGAACTTTCAAAAATAATAATAAAACCAAATGACTAACGCTTAACAAGCCGATAAAGTAGGGCAAAAACCGTATTTCGCGATAGAACGCGAATGATGCCAACATTAGAGCCAACGCCAGTATTATTTTTAAACTTTCCGACAGGATAAACCCCAAACCAGCCCACTCCGGCGAGCGTGAAAAATTTAAAATTAACACCGAAAAAAACGTAGGCAGCAAATAAGAAAAACCGCCCAAACACAAGGATAAGGCAGCCTGAAAACCGCCAACGGCATACGCAATCAAGCTGCATGCAGCGGTTACAACCAATTGGATGCCAACTATTTTGAACATACTTTGCTTATTATTCGCTGCGTTACAGAGTAGTGCAATTTAATCAAATTGCGAAGAAGTGTCAAGCTGAATTAACAAACTGCCTGATGCGGCAGCGTAAGTATTTTTGCGTTTTCAGGCTGCCTCTGCGCAATGACACAGAGGCAGCCTGAAAACGGATGGAGCGGATTATTTGGCGGCAGACGCAGCAGAAGCGGCAGAAGCTTCTTTTACCGCGTTTTGCGCGGCGTTTTCGCCCCAAGCGGCCGGGTATTTGTAGCCCGCGAAGCGTTGCAACGCGTATTGTTTGAATTCGTCTGAATTGTACGCGGCGGCTACGTCTTTCACCCATTTGCTGTCTTTATCGGCGGTGCGAACGGCCGCCCAGTTCACATAGGCAAAGCTAGGCTCTTGGAACAGCGCTTCGGTCAGCTTCATGCCGCTGGACATCGCATAGTTGCCGTTTACCACCGCAAAATCAACATCTTGACGGCTGCGTGGCAAGTTCGCGGCTTCCATTTCTACCAGCTTGATGTCTTTGGTGTTTTCCGCAATATCGGCTTTGGATGCTTTGAGCGGGTCGATGTTGTCTTTCAATTTCAACCAGCCCAGCTCGTTCAGCATCACCAAAGCGCGGGCGAAGTTAGACGGGTCGTCGGGCACGGCAACGGTGCTGCCGTTTTTCACTTGGTCAAGCGCGGCCAATTTGCCCGGATACAAGCCAAGCGGCGCGGTGGGCACTTGGAACACTTCGGTCAAATCCAATTTGTGCTCGGCTTTGAAGCCATCCAAATAGGGCTTATGTTGGAAAACGTTGATGTCAATCGCGCCTTCGGCGAGGGCTTTATTGGGTGTAACGTAGTCGGGGAACTCTGTTAGCGTCACTTTGTAGCCTTGTTTTTCCAACATGGGCTTGATTTTATCGGTAACCATCGTGCCGAAATCGCCCGGGGTTGTGCCGAATTTGATTTCGGTTTTTTCTACAACGGGCGCATTTGAACCCGATGCAGAGGACGCAGCAGGCGCAGAATTGCCGCCTTGCCCGCAAGCCGCCAAAGCAAAAGCGATGGCACCGGCAAGCGTTAGTTTACTAAATGTTGTCATGGTTTATCTCCCAATATGATGTGGATAATTATTTTCAGGCTGCCTAACAGAGCCAGGGCAGCCTGAAAACGGTTGCAATACTACGCCAAATAAGCGTAGCGATAAACTTGAATTTGCTGAGGCAGCCTGAAACGCTATTCCTCAATCTCCCAATCTTGTTCTGCGTATTCAACATGGTCGCCGAAAGGGCGGTCGTTATGCGTGCGCTCGCGGTCAAATGCGCTCAAAAACGCCATCAGTTCCGCATTGGTAACCGGCTCGTGGCGCAAATCATCCACCGAAAAGCCCTCGGCATAATGGCTTTCGTAAACAGGCGAGGCAGCCTGAAAAAGCTCGGCACGCTGCTTGACGAATTTTTGCCAACTCTCGTCCAGCAGCTCCAACAGCATCCCATGCTCTTGAATAAACGCAGATAACTGCTCTTCGCTAGCTTCAGGCTGCCAACTGCGCAATCGTTTTAGCATCATGGTTACACTCTTTCCTATAAAGCGCGAAAACGTAAGAATACATAAAATCATGATAAAATTACAACATCTGAGCAGAGCAAACGTGAAAATATTGCAGCAGCAAGGCGTTATCTGTTAAAGTGTGTCAGCTTACCCGCATTAGCCAGGGTAAATTTTTTAGTTTAACGAAGCAAGGAGTCGCTATGGATGATCCAATAATGCTCGGTATTATTGCCGTGGCAGTATTGGCGGTGCTCGGTGCAATTTTCTTGAAAAACAAGCAAAAAGCATCAGCAGGCAAGAAAGGCAAAAAATCGAGCAGCGCACGCAGCAGCCGCAATGCACACGCGGATGATGAAGACGACTATTCGACCGAATCCGAAGAACACGAAAATTGGGACGCAGTCGCCACTACCAATGTGGTAGACGACACCAAAGTTTCCGTTCAAGACGTGGACACGCTCACCGAATTCAACGTATACAAACAATTCGGCTACTTTGACAAAGCCGCCGAATCGCTTTCGGCTTATCTTGCTAAAACGCCTAAAAAAGACCCTCAACTTGCCGGCGAGCTGGTTGAACTATGGTTGCAAGCCAAAAATGTTGATGCGGCTACCGAAGCCCTAACCCAATACCAAGACACGCTTTCTGAAGAACAAATTACTCAATTTGTTAAAGAAGGTTTGGCGATTGACGAAAACCACTTGGGTTTGCGTGTATTGGCCGAAAACAAACTGGGTTGGAGCGTGAAGAAAACCGCCGAAGAAATCGGCGAAAAAACAGGCTTGGGTCATGAAGAAGCCAAACCTGTTCAGCCCACCATGCGCGGCAAAAGAAAAGAAACGGAAACCGAAAGAAAACAACCGCACAAACCTTTGGTTGCAGGGCGTGGCGTGATTTCAGGCGTGAGCACCGACGAAAAAGGGGCGGTCTTGGCATTTATGGAACCCGAGCAAAGCGTGAAACTATTGAAAAATGTTTTAAGCTACGATGCTGCGATTAAATACATGAATAAAGCCATTCGCAAATCAGACAAACCGGCTTCCTTGTTGATTGATGCTTTATCGCTGGATTATCGCGCTAAAAACATCAACGGTTTTGCGGGGCACTTGTGGAATCTGTATTACAGCTTGGGGCAATATGGCCGCCAAGTGAAAGAGCGCATGCTTGGCTGGGGCTACACCATGGGACAGCACCCCGTGTTTGACCGCTTAGAAGCCGCGCCCAATGAAGCAGCGTTACGCGATTTGGGCATCCAGCAAGGATGGATTGACGGAGGCAGCCTGAAAAAAGCGCGTTACCAAGCGCTCGTAACCGAAAAAGCAGATGTCAATGCTGAACCAAGAACCGCTACTGAGCGCATTTTAAAAGAAGCAGAATCCTTGCTGATGTACGGTCAATTAGACAACTCGATGGAACTGTTGGAAAACGCCATTGCAGAGTATCCGCAAGAATCTCAGCTTTATATCACCTTGTTTGACTTGTATGAACGTGCAGAAGAATGGACTCGCTTGGAAAATCTGCTGCAAGAGTTGCGTCCAAAAGTTCAAACATTACCTGAGGAAGTAGTGTTGGCAATGAGCCAACTGCTACAACGATTTAGTAACGGCTCATTCGGACATTAAATAAAATGAATCATGACTTACCCCACGTCAAAACGGTGAAGTTGTTGTTTGTAGCCATGGACGACCAGCAACAAGCCATGTTCAAAATGGCATTTAAGATGCACAACACGACCAATTACCAAGTCATCAACGCTGGCTCCGGCGAAAAACCCGAGCTGGTTATCGTAGATGGTGACGGTACAAATGGTTTGGCGACATGGCAAAAAGCAAAACATGACTTTTCAGGCAGCGTTGTGGTGTTTTTCTCAAAATCACCGCCTGCTGTAACCGCTCCCTATCTTGCCAAGCCCATTAAATTTGATTCTCTGTTTCTGAATCTCCGCAATTTGTTGCAAGGCAATGGCATCTGGGTGGTTCGTTCAAACATGGCAAACGCAAGTTCAGCAGCACCTTCACCCAGTGCTCCTGCACAAGCCCAACCCGTACGCTCAACACACGCCAATCGTTCCAGCGAGGTAACCATTCCACGCTTTGACCCTCGTGTTGGCATCTTGGGTTCATTCCGAGAAATCTTGGCACATCAGCGCAACACAGCCCTTTTGGTTGATGAAAAGCCTGTGTTAGCCATATTCCCTTCTACGCAACGTGTTTGGATTGCTGTGCCTCCTGAGCAACTGCGGGAACTGTGTCGTCAAGAGCACCCTAATATCAAGCTCAAAAATATTCCAGATGAAAACAACATCCAAGATCGCGCCAATGCAACCGTTACATCTACCATGTGGCAAGTAGCATTGTGGACCGCGAATGGTCGCTTGGTTCATCCAATCAATCCCAATACTGTTTTCAAATTAAAAAGCTGGCCCAATCTGACGCGTTTAACACCCTTGCCCGAAGCCATGCGTTTGTCAGCATTCCTAACTAAAACATCTGTTAGTTTGAATATGCTGTATAAACTGATGCCTTTAGATATGGCTGATATTTTGAACTATATTGCAGCGACGTATCTGACAGATTACTTGGAAGTTACGCAACAAGTTCACGAAGCACCAAGCGCACAATCAGCTACTCGCGCAACAGTGAACACATCTGCAACACCACGCCCAGAACAGGTACGTGCTGCGCGCGCAAACGAAGCACATACACAGCAAAAAACAGGCGGTCTATTGAGCCGTTTTATGAAAAAATTGCTGAATAAATAATGAATGAGGGATTACTATGTTGATAGAAAATAAAATCATTTTTACGGGACCAGTAGGCGTTGGCAAAACAACCGCCATCGCGGCCTTGTCTGATGAACCACCTATCCAAACAGATGCCAGCGCATCAGATATGACAGCCGTACGCAAAGGCTACACAACCGTTGCTATGGACTATGGTTTGATTCAATTAGATGAAAACACCAAAATCCATTTATACGGCACGCCAGGGCAAGAACGATTTGACTTTATGTGGGACATCCTAAGCCAAGGTAGTATGGGCTTGATTTTGTTGTTGGATAATACTCGTGGTAACCCATTAAAAGATTTGAAATTCTTTTTGGATTCTTTTGCAGATTTGCTGAAAACCGCCCCCTTGGTGGTTGGTGTAACCAAAATGGATATTCGCGCCGTGCCAGGTATTGATGTTTACCAAAAATATTTAGCACAAAATGGTTTCAATGTGCCTGTATTTGAAGTTGATGCACGTAACGAAGAAGATGTGAAACAACTCGTTACTGCAATGCTCTTTCAAATTGACCCAGGTTTAGAGGTGTAACATGGAATCTACTCTTTCATTACAAACAAATTTATACCCACACATCACGCCCGCTGGCGCATTCTATGCAATTGCCAACAAAAGTGTGAGTGCCAGCCGCACATTGCTGTCTAATATTTTAAAAGCAGATAGCCAACAACCTATCACTCAAGAAAAATTATTAGAATGGTCTGAAACCAGTGATATAGAATCGGCATTGAATTTACTCTATCGTTTGCAACGCCTTGAATTTTTATATGGCGGCGACACCCCAGAAGAAAATTTTGAGCTTCAAGACGATACTTTGGCAAATTTATTGCCCCATTTGTCAGACAGCCAAAAAGCATTGTTGATTGATCATGACGGTTTCTATTTTGCAAACTCTGGTTTTAACCATGAGGCAGCAGAAGAAGTGGCTATTTTGGCGAGCGAAGCCATTCGATTATCTGAGCGCCACGCTCTTTTGATTAAAAACAACCTAAACATTTATCAAAATGCATGGGGTTTATGCGACCCAACAGGGCAAAGCGAATTAACATTCTTCCCCATCTACATCAACGATACAAAATACATTTTGGTAACAGGTGGCACACCACAATTACACAAAGAAGCTTTTGTAACTCTGGTGCGCGCACTTTATAAAACGGTTGAAGCGGCTAACAATTTGGGCGCTGATTTTTAAAAATTTGGATTGGACTAATATAAAATGCATGAACAACTTTTAACTTCCGTATTGAGCGACTTAAACAGCTCTTCCGTTGATATTACTGCATCTGCCGTTATTTCTACCGATGGTTTACCTATCGCGCATCTATTGCCCGCGAACATTGACCCTGATCGCGTAGGTGCAATGTCTGCCGCATTGTTGGCTTTGGGCAATCGCACCACGCAAGAATTGGCTTGCGGTGAATTGGAGCAAGTGATTGTTAAGGGCAAACTGGGCTACACATTGCTGATTCAAGCGGGTGGCACCAATGTATTGTGCTTAACTGCCAAAGAAAGTGCAAAACTGGGTTTGATTCTGTTGGATGCTCGCCGTGCAGCCCGTGCGATTGTGGATATTACAAAATAATTTAGGTTTGGCTTTTCCATTATTCGTTTGACATCCTAGTTTTATTGTGTTGTAATACGCAGCTTATTTGGCCAGATAGCTCAGTCGGTAGAGCAACGGATTGAAAATCCGTGTGTCGGCAGTTCGATCCTGCCTCTGGCCACCAAATATTCAAGCCCAAACGTTTGTTTGGGCTTTTCGTTTATTTTTGAATGGAGTTTTTATGCGTTGGCAAGACCGGGAAGGCAGTAACAATATTGAAGATGCGCGTGGCAGCTCGGGCGGAGGCGGCATGGGTGGCGGCAAACCAATTGGCATCATTGGTTTGATTATTTTGTTAATTGGTGCTTACAACGGCGTGGATTTAAGCGGTTTGGTGGGCGGGGCGAACCAGCTTAGCAATGCTCAGCAGCAAACACGCCAGCAACCGCAATATTCTCAACAAGAGCAGCAGTTATATAAACTCAGCTCGGTTGTATTGCGTGAAACGGAAAAAGTATGGGGCGCGTATTTTCAAAAAATGGGCAAAACGTATCAAGAGCCTGTGTTACAAATTTATTCGGGCGCAACTCGAACGGGATGTGGCACAGGGCAAGCCAGCGCAGGCCCGTTTTATTGCCCTGCGGATAATAAGCTATACATTGATTTGTCGTTTTACAATACCATGAAAAACCAGCTTGGCGCAGAAGGCGATGCCGCGTTTGCTTATGTGATTGCTCACGAAGTGGGGCATCATGTGCAAACCATGCTGGGCACGCTTGGCAAGGTGCACAATTTACAGCAGCAAGTGGGCAAAACAGAATCCAATGCGTTATCGGTAAAACTGGAATTGCAGGCGGATTGCTACGCGGGTGTGTGGGGCTATTACGCGCAAAAAGACGGGCTGTTTGAAGACGGCGACATTGAAGAAGCCTATGTGGCGGCGGAAGCGGTGGGGGATGACACCTTGCAGCAACGCGCGCAAGGCTACACCGTGCCGCACACTTATACGCACGGCACATCTGCCGAACGCAAAAAATGGTTGCAGCGTGGTTTGCAAACGGGCGATATTAACCAATGCAACACGTTTGGTGCGCAATAAGGCAGCCTGAAAACAAAAACCGCTTGAGCATTTGAACCCAAGCGGCTTTTTGCGTTTTGATTATTTCAAATATTCGTGCACTTTCTCTTGATAGCCGCGCAAGATGTTGGCGGAATCGGCAAATTTTTGTTTTTCTTCGGCATCCAAAGGTTGCTCAATAATGCGCACAATGCCACTGCTGCCGATAACCGCAGGCGTGCCGATAAACACATCATGCTCGCCGTATTCGCCTTCTACCAGCGCGGAAACGGGCAAAATCGCGCGTTCATTGCGCAAAATGGCGCGGGTAATGCGGGCCAAGCCCATGCCGATGCCATAATACGTTGCGCCTTTGCCTTCAATGATTTTGTAGGCGGCGCGCATCACGTCGTAACGGATTTGCTCCATGCGTTCTTTGCCGTTGGGTTGGGCATCAAAATAAGCTTTTACCGATTGCCCCGCAACGGTTGCCGAACTCCAAGCCGCCAAGATGCTGTCGCCGTGTTCGCCCACCATAAAAGCATTGATGCTTTGCGGCGCAACGTTAAATTCTTTGGACAATTCGTCGCACAAGCGAGCGGTATCCAACACCGTGCCCGAGCCGATTACGCGCTCTTTGGGGAAACCTGAGAATTTGTAAGTCGCGTAGGACAACACATCCACAGGGTTGGCGGCAAGCAGGAACACGCCTTTAAAGCCTGATTTCACCACTTCGCCCACAATTTTGTTGAACACGTTAAGGTTGTTATCAATCAGTTGCAAGCGGGTTTCGCCTGGTTTTTGTGGCACGCCTGCGCAAATGGTAACGATGTCGGCATCGGCGCAATCGGCATAAGTGCCTGCTTTGACCACGGTTGAAGTCGGTCCGTTAAACACGCCGTGGCTCAAATCGTAGGCTTCGGCCTCTACGCGTTTTTGGTTGATGTCAATCAACACCAATTCGTCCACAGTGCCTTGGTTGAGCGCGGCATAGGCATAGCTCACGCCCACCGCGCCTGTGCCAATCACCACCACTTTATTGCTCACTTTGTTTGCCATTTTGCTACTTCCTTTGGTTGTTGAAAAAATTTATTACATAATTATGATACGCTTATCTCGCTGTTTCAAGCGCATTTTTGGTCATTTGCTTGTGCCACGTCAATCTTATTTGAAACATTACTCCACCCCAAATCAAACGTTTTCTGTTGCTTTTTTTCAGGCTGCCGCTTGGGGCGATGTGCTATATTCCGTTCATTTTTTACCGCCGAAAACGCCATGAACCGCCCTGCCCTATTTGCCTTATTGTTGCTCACCGCTTGTCAAGCCACTTTGCCCGAAACCTTCACCGCGCAAAACCTGCAACTCGTCATCTACCACGACAGCCTCGGCAACCGCACGCTGCCGATTGCCCGCCGCGCAGGCGAAAAACGCCAAACGGCTTGGCGCAACTGGCTGGCAAGCCATCGCAACCAATGGCAAAACGGCAACACCCTCGTTTCGGGCAGCACGCATTGGTGCGCGCAATGGCTGGAAAACGGCGCGGAGCAGCGCATCTGCAAGCGGCACGACAATCACCACGCGCCCGCGTTGGTTTGGTTTGGCAACGGCGTGTTGCGCGATGCGGAGGCAATTGGCGCGGCGGATAGGATTTGGGCGGGGCGGTTGGCAACGGAGCAGCCGTAGGCAGCCTGAAAATAGCGATTGGTTTGCCCAGCGTTGCCATTGGCGCATAAAAAGCGTTTTCAGGCTGCCTCATGGCAATAGGCAGCCTGAAAACGTATGCTACGTCTCCCGCAAAATATGGCTCATCATGCCCCATCCTGCAATCCCGCTTTCAGGCTGTCTCTTGTTCACAGGTCAAACCATGTTCCCAAAAATCTTGCTCCCTTTCGCCCTAATCGCCGCCTCCATCGCCTCCGCCTGCACCATCACGCCCAACAGCATCGCAGACATCCAACTTGGGCAAACGCCGGCGCAAGTGCAACGCGCCCTGCCGCAAGCTCAAATCCGCAGCGAAGCCGATGCCGAAACGGGCGAAATCACCCTGATTACCCTGCCGCAAGAAATTGAAGTGTTCGCCCTGCTCAACGACAGCACGCAGCAAATCACATGGCTGGAAACCCCGTCGCCCGCCTGCCGCACCGCCCACGGCATCCGCCCCCGCATGGCATTGCGCGATGCCGAAAAAACGCTGGGCAAAGTGCGCGATATTGAATTGAGCGCGGTGGAAATGCGTCAATTTGCCCGCTTCACCCAACAGCCCAAATGGCTCAATATTCGCGTGCGCGGTGGCGATTTTGGCAACATGCCCTCTGCCCATTTCAGGCTGCCTCTACACAGCAAAAAGTTTCGCCGCGATGCCCGCATAGAAAGTTTATTTATCACCCGATAGGCAGCCTGAAACAGCGTTTGGCGAAGCTACAACAAACGAAGCCCAAACAGCCTTGAACACCCGTTTTCAGGCTGCCTCTAACCCCCACCACAAAGGAATCCCCATGACCCTACGCATCGGACAAGGCTACGACGTTCATGCCCTCGTGCCCAACCGCCCGCTGATTCTCGGCGGCGTACACATCCCCCACCCCAAAGGCCTGCAAGGACACTCCGATGCCGATGTCCTGCTGCACGCCATCACCGATGCCCTGTTGGGCGCAGCCGCGCTCAACGACATCGGCGCGCACTTCCCCGACACCGCCGCCGAACACAAAAACGCCGACAGCCGCCACCTGCTGCGCCAAGCCTACGCCCTCGTGCAGCAAGCAGGCTGGCGTGTGGTGAATGTGGACAGCACGCTGATTGCCCAGCAGCCCAAGCTGCGCCCCCACATCGCCGCCATGCGCGCCAACATCGCCGCCGATTTAAGGCTGCCTGAAAACTGCGTCAACATCAAAGGCAAAACCAACGAAAAGCTCGGCTACCTTGGGCGCGAAGAAGCCATTGAAGCGCAAGCCATCGTGTTGCTTGCCGCGCAATAGTTTTCAGGCTGCCTGACTCCGCTTGTTTGCCACAACAACCCCCGCTACGCCCACATCCCGCTGCAGCCCATAAAGCGGCACACGCAAAGGCAGCCTGAAACAGCGTCCGAAGCAAAAACAAATACCCCCGCTTTCAGGCTGCCTCCGACAAACAAACCCCGCCGCCAACCTTGATTTTCGCCCCACGCCCCCCATATAGCCCCGCATCCGATTTAACCAACCCAAAGACACACAACCATGAGCAAAGATTTTTACGAAACCCTAGGCATAGCCCGCAGCGCAAGCGAAGACGAAATCAAAAAAGCCTACCGCAAACTGGCAATGAAATACCACCCGGACCGCAATCCGAACAACAAAGAAGCCGAAGAAAAATTCAAAGAAATCCAAAAAGCCTACGACACCCTATCCGACCCGCAAAAAAAAGCCGCCTACGACCAATACGGACACGCCGCCTTTGAACAAGGCGGTTTTGGCGGTGCAGGCGCAGGCGGATTTGGTGGCTTCGGCGGGTTTGGCGGCGCACAAGGTTTTGATTTTGGCGACATATTCAGCCAAATGTTTGGCGGCGCAGGCGGCGCGCGCCAGCCCAATTATCAAGGCGACGACATCAGCTATCGCGTAGAAATCACGCTAGAAGAAGCCGCCGCAGGCGTAAAACGCCAAATCACCGTCCCCACCTACGAAGAATGCGACGTTTGCCACGGCTCAGGCGCAAAAGCAGGCACCAAAGCCACCACCTGCTCCACTTGCCACGGCTCAGGCACGGTACACGTGCGCCAAGCCATCTTTCAAATCCAACAAACCTGCCCCACCTGCGGCGGCACAGGCAAAGAAATCAAAGAACCCTGCCTTAAATGCCACGGCGCAGGGCGTGTGAAAGCCAGCAAAACCGTAGAAGTCAATATCCCCGCAGGCATTGACGACGGGCAACGCATCCGCCTCACAGGCGAGGGTGAACCAGGCACGCACGGCGCACCCAACGGCGATTTATATATCCACGTTTCCGTTGCCCCGCACAAAATCTTCCAGCGCGACCCCGAAATCCCCACCGATTTGCATTGCGAGCTGCCCATCAGCTTCGCCACCGCCGCGCTGGGCGGCGAAGTGGAAGTGCCCACACTCGGCGGCAAAGTGAAACTCAACATCCCCGCAGGCACGCAAAACGGCAAAAAAATGCGCGTAAAAGGCAAAGGCATCAAATCTGTGCGCAGCAACTTGGTGGGCGATTTGTATTGCCATGTGGTCGTGGAAACGCCGATTAACTTGACCGACCGCCAAAAAGAATTGCTGGCAGAATTTGAAACCATTTCCACAGGCTTAGACCGCAGCCAAACGCCGCGGCAGAAAAGTTTTTGGGAGCGTTTGAAAGAGAAATTTGATTAAACGGCAATAGCCAACCGCTTGTGTTTTGCGCAAGCGGTTTTTCATTGGGCAAACCATTAAGGCAGCCTGAAAACGGAATTGCATGTTTTCAGGCTGCCTATATTGCGCGTTCAACAGGCAAACAAAAAGTCGGGCGAATACACCCGACTGATGTTTTTGCCGATTAGGCAGCCTGAAACTGCTGCCCGCTCGCTGCCAATTTTTTCAGCACATAATTCAACGCCACGCCGTAAGCGGGCACAAACAGCAGCGTGCAAATGGTGAGCTTAAACAGATAATCCACAAAGGCGATGTGCTGCCAGTTTGCCGCCATAAAGGCATCGTCGCTGCCTGCGAACGCGATGGCGAAAAACAACAGCGTGTCCAGCGCGTTGCCCACAAACGTGGACGCGGTGGGCGCAATCCACCACGCTTTGAGGCGGCGCAGTTTGTTGAACACGAAAATGTCCATCATCTGCCCGAAGGCATAGGCGGCGAAGCTGGCCAGCGCGATGCGTAACACGAAAAGATTGAAGTGCGCCAGCGCACCCCAGCCCACCCAATGCCCTTCGCTGAATACGACAGACAGCGCGTAGGAGAGCAGCAGCGCGGGCAGCATCACGAAAAAGATGATGCGTCGGGCGAGCGATTGCCCGAAGATGCGCACGGTCAAATCGGTGGCGAGAAAGATGAAGGGGAAGGTGAGCGCGCCCCATGTGGAATGGACTTCAAAGCCGTTGGGCAGCGTGATGGTGAAGGGGAATTGCACCAGATAGTTGCTGGATGCGATGACGGCGATGTGGAACAACGCCAGCCAAAAGAGCGCTTGCGATTTTTGCTTGTCGGAAAAAAGATAGTTTTGCATAGGGTTTCCTAGTTTTGGTTTTGATTGGTCGCACATCTTGGCTTTTACTACGGTGCTGGCGCACCTTGCTGTACTGCTTGTACCGGCTGTGGCTCGCCGCCTTGTATTAAAAGCCCATCTGCACGACCCTTTCAACGCGGGAGGGTTACGAACCGCGCGGGGTTGAAAAGGGCAGCCGTTTTAGTTTTACCCTGCGGCTGCCTGCGAAAGGGGCGGATTATAAGGAAATTTTGCCCCGCCGTGTGGATTATCCGCGCGCCTGAGGCAGCCTGAAAATCAATCTTGCCAACGGCAATCCAATTCTGCCGTGCCGTTGAAGACGACCGATAAAGTTGAACTGGGCGCGGCAGTTACCCGAACACCTTGCTGACGGGCTAACGGCTCGGCAGTTTCATACAGCGCAACCAAATTGTTGTTGATTTGCACGGAATAAAGCGCGGCGAGCGCGGTGGTGCTGCGGGTGATGGCGAGGGTGGTCATATTGGCATGGATTGGGCAGCGGCGTGGCAGGCTGCCAGTCCTGCGAGTAAAAACAGGCGGTTTTTCATTTTCAGGCTGCCTCAGTCTTACTGCCTGTCGTGCCCGAACAGCCGCTCGCGCGCTATCTGCTCAAACGCTGTGCCCAGCCGCCCGTAGTTGGCAAAGGGATGGATGGCGATGCCGCCGCGCGGGGTGAAGATACCATGCACTTCGATGTATTTGGGATTCATCAGCGCGATTAAGTCTTTCATAATCACGTTCACGCAGTCTTCGTGAAAATCGCCGTGGTTACGGAAGCTGAACAGATAGAGTTTGAGCGATTTGCTTTCCACCATTTTCACATCGGGGATGTAGCGGATAACGATAGTGGCGAAATCGGGCTGGCCGGTAATCGGACACAGGCTGGTGAATTCGGGGCAGACGAATTTGACGAAATAATCGTTATCGGGATGCTTGTTGTCGAAGGCTTCGAGCACTTCGGGCGCGTAATCGGCGCGGTACTCGGTTTTCTGACCGCCCAGCAGCGTGATGCCGCCAAGCTCTTGGGATGAGCGAGACATGGGATTCCTTTCACAAAATGCGTTTTCAGGCTGCCCAATGGGTTAAGGCAGCCTGAAAACCGAGCGCGGCATTGTAGCAAATATTCGGGCAAAGCCGCAGCAAGTCCTTTATAATACGCCCCATTTTCCAACCCTTTCAGGCAGCCTGAAACCCCTTTTCAGGCTGCCTAAACTATCCTGAATCCAACACGAGAATCCAATCCATGAAATTTATAGACGAAGCCAAAATAGAAGTTTTTGGTGGACGCGGGGGCAACGGCGCAGCCAGTTTTCGCCGTGAAAAATTTGTGCCACGCGGCGGACCTGATGGCGGCGATGGCGGGCGCGGCGGCAGCGTGTTTGCCGTTGCCGATGAAAACGTGAACACGTTGGTAGAATACCGCTTTGTGAAACGCTACCAAGCCAAAAACGGCGAAAAAGGACACGGCTCCGACCGCTACGGCGCAGGCGCGGACGACATTGAACTGCATATGCCCGTGGGCACGCTGATTCGCGATGTGGACACCGATGAAATCGTGGCCGATTTAACCCACCACGGGCAGCGCGTGTGCGTGGCAAAAGGCGGCAAAGGCGGCTTGGGCAACATCCATTTCAAATCATCAGTAAACCGCGCGCCCAAACAATTCACCACGGGCGAAGAAGGCGAAGCGCGCACCTTGCAATTAGAGCTGAAAGTGTTGGCAGATGTGGGGCTGCTGGGCATGCCCAACGCGGGCAAATCCACGCTGATTCGCGCCGTGTCTGCCGCCCGCCCGAAAGTTGCCGATTACCCGTTTACCACGCTGCATCCCAATCTGGGCGTGGTGCGCATCGATGAAAACAACAGCTTTGTGATGGCGGATATTCCGGGGCTGATTGAAGGCGCGGCAGAGGGCGCGGGCTTGGGGCATCGTTTTTTGAAGCATCTTTCGCGCACAGGCTTGCTGCTGCACGTTGTGGATTTGGCTCCGTTTGACGAAACCACCGACATCGCCGCCGAAGCCTTGGCGATTGTGAACGAGTTGCGAAAATACGACGAAGAGTTGTACGACAAACCGCGCTGGCTGGTGCTCAACAAGCTGGATATGTTAGACGAAGAGACCGCGCAGCAACGCATTGCCGACTTGCTTGCCGCCATCGGCTGGGACTACCCCGCCCCCGATGACCGCTTTGAATTTGACATGACCACGCCCAGATTGTTTAAAATTAGTGCCTTAACCCACGAGGGCACGCAGGAATTGGTGCAGCAGATTAACCAATATATCAGCGAGAAAAAACGCCTGATGGCAGAAGCAGCCGCTGCCCAAGCCCAACAGCAGCCTGAAATGGATTTGCCTGAAACTAATCGTGATGTGTTTCAGGCGGAAGATTGATTAACTAACTTGTAAGAGAGAGAAATAATGAAAATTGTGAAAACTTTGATTACTATGGCGATTTTGTATGGGGCGTATCATGTGTATAAAACTCATGACTTTACTATTATTCCGCCGACTGATTCTGATGTGAAAGAGGCGTTTCGTAAAACTGACCCCGCTACTTTCGCCAATGCTCAAAATGTCGTTTTAACTATTACCAAGCCCTGTCAAAAGGTACAAGGTGGTATAACAGACGGTGTATATTCCTGCAATTTTGAAGTCTATATTCGCATGCCCTCTAAAACAACAGAATACCCCGATGTTCGTATTACCAAACGCAAAGGCAAATGGGTCGTTAAAAAATAACCCCACAACCCCTTTTCAGGCTGTCTACCCCTCAAAGGCAGCCTGAAAACCATCCCCCCGCCCCACCATGAACAAACACACCCGCCAAGAAATCTTTGAACGCCTACGCGCCGCCAATCCCCATCCCACCACCGAACTCCATTTCAGCAGCCCGTTTGAACTGCTGATTGCCGTGTTACTGTCGGCGCAAGCCACCGATAAGGGCGTGAACAAAGCCACCGAAAAACTGTTTGCCGTTGCCAACACGCCGCAAGCGATGCTGGATTTGGGGCTGGATGGCGTGCGCGAGTATGTGAAAACGATTGGGCTGTATCAAACCAAGTCCAAACACATTATGCAAACCTGCCGTGCTCTGCTGGAAAAGCACGGCGGCGAAGTGCCGCAAACGCGTGAGGAACTGGAAGCCTTGGCGGGCGTGGGGCGCAAAACGGCGAACGTGGTGCTCAACACCGCTTTTGGGCAGCCCGTGATGGCGGTGGACACGCACATTTTCCGCGTTGCCAACCGCACAGGTTTGGCGCGTGGCAAAACCGTGCGCGAAGTGGAAGACAAGCTGATGAAATATGTACCCAAAGAATTTTTGCTGGACGCGCATCACTGGCTGATTTTGCACGGGCGCTACACCTGCAAGGCGATTAAGCCGCAATGCCCAAGCTGCATCATCAACGATTTGTGCGAGTATGGCGCGAAAGAAACGGCAGCCTGAAAAAGCACTTTCAGGCTGCCCTGTGTTGGGATTGGTAATCTAAGCTACGCTTGCTTTTATTCAATTAAAATATTCTCACTACAAAACGCCAACACTTCACTATAATCTGCGAGCTTTTCTTTTACGTTTAAAAAATTATTATTTTTATCTTTATTTCTTCCCTAGAGAAAAGAAAATTCAATTATTGAACAAATTTCAGTATTATCAATATAGCACCCATCACTATAAATATTATTTTTTTATTACTAACCTATCAAAAACTCCACCGAAATATTTTAAATAATCATGTAAAAAATAACTTTCCCTCTTATTAAAAACGATGTTAAATTCTTTTTCTATTATTTCAGCAACAACATTAACATCTAATTTAGATGTATAAGTAATGAAAAAAATTGTTTCATTTATTCCACCTGTTTATTACTAGACACAAAATATAAAAATGCTCCTTTTATGCCGTAATTTACTGATGTGGTTGCCTTGGCAACAAGAGGCGGCCTGAAACGAAAGCTCACTTTCAGGCAACCTTAGGCTACCTTAGGCTACCTTAGGCTACCTTAGGCTACCTTAGGCTACCTTAGGCTACCTTAGGCTACCTTGTTCCACAAAGCAAATTTATTTCGTACGCTTTAAATGCTTTTCAGGCTGCCTTATGGTTCACAAGGCAGCCTGAAAACGTATTCCCTATTATTTACGCAAGCCCAAGCGGGTGATAACGTTGCGGTAGGTATCCGCATCGGTGCGGCGCAAGTAAGCCAACAAGCGGCGGCGTGCGCTGACCATTTTCAACAAGCCGCGACGGCTGTGTTTGTCTTTGGGGTTGGCTTTGAAGTGGGGGGTCAAATCGTTGATGCGGAATGTGAGCAATGCGATTTGCACTTCTGACGAGCCGGTGTCGCCCTCTTTGCGTTGGAAATCTTTAACGATTTGGGCTTTTTGTTCTACGGTTAGCATAGTTGTTTTTCCTAAAAAATAATGCCTTGCGGCGGACAAGTTTGCCGAGTAGCGCAAGCCACCCGTTTGCAAACTCCGAATTCGTTTCGTGCCAACGAAACGAAGCGCGGATTATGCCATAATTTTCAGCGCGATGTGAGATATTTTTGCGTGCAAGGCGTTGATATTGCTTGTTTACCGCTTTCAGGCTGCCGCACAAAAAATTTCAGGCTGCCTCAATCGCAACAGGCAGCCTGAAAACGCTTAACGCATCAGTAAGACGAATCAACCACAACTTCTTCGCCGTAACCGCCGTTCACGGGCAGCGGGCGGTTGGTGCTCACGGCCGAGCGAATCACGCGGATGCCGCGGATGCCGGCTTCGCGCGCGGCCAATACGTCATCGTTGCTGTCGCCGTAGTGGATTTTGGATTGGGCTTTAACGATGTACGCCGTTTTGTCGTATTTGTATGGCGCAACGGGCGTGTCGCGGGTGTAACTGATGGGCTTCATGTTTTTCACACCAAAGGTGCGTTCCAAGATTTTGGCGAGCTGGTCCATGGTGCCGTCTTTGTATTTTTTGGCGGGGGTGCGCCCGGTGATGAACACCACTTGGTCGCCGCGCGCTTGGTGCATTTCAATGATTTTTTTCGCCGATTCTTTGGGGATGGAGCTCAAATCGCAGCCGTCGGCAACGTAGTCCCAGAATTTTTGGTTGTGCAGGTATTCATAGCCGTTGGGCGACCATTTGTTGCGGCCGTAGTAAAAGCATTGCGAAGACACCAGCACGGTATCGTCGATGTCAAAGCTCACGGTCATCGGGGGCATATCTTTGATGCTTTCGCGGATTTCGTCCACAGTTACCCAGCGCACATCGGGGCTTTTCACGATGTCGGCAGCGGTTACGCCTTTGTGGTCGTAAGGCACTTTGGGGCCTTTGGCCAAAGCGGGGATGGCAGCCAGCATCAGGGCGGCGAACACGGTTTTTTTCATGATTGACATGGTTGGCTCCTATCAAAAGGGGTTAAGATTTGTTTACAGAAAAACGGCGATATTTTACGTTAGTTAATTTGGTTTAGCAATTGGGGACAAGACGGTTTTCAGGCTGCCGATTGCGCATCAATGCAGCCTGAAAACCGAAGGCGGCAACGGCGTTAAAACTACAGCAGCGGGCTAAACAGCCGCACCACGTTTTCCACCAGCCCCCAAACCTTATCGCGCTGCTGCCAATGCGTAGGCGAAATCAAATGGCTGCTGTGCAAATATTGCTGCTGCAACTGCGCGATGGCTTGCGTGGCGGGCGCATCGTAAATCGCCAGGCTGATTTCCAAGTTCAAGAAAAAGCTGCGCATATCCATGTTCACCGTGCCAAACAGCGCGTAATCATTGTCCACCGTCAGCGTTTTCGCGTGCAGCAAGCCGCCGTCAAACAGTGCAATTTTTACGCCTGCATTCAACAGTTTGGGGTAATACGCCCGCGAAGCCCAACGCACGAGCAGCGAATCCACCTTGGCGGGCAAAATCAAGGTAACGTCCACGCCGCGCTTGGCAGCGGTGGTAAGCGCGGTAAGCAGCAATTCATCGGGCACAAAATACGGCGTGGTAATCATCACGCGCGATTTCGCCGCATGGATGGCGCATACGATGGTTTCGTAAATCACAGGGTCGGATTGGTTGGGCGCAGACGGTATCACTTGGGCAATCGCATCGCCCGATTGGCGTTTGATCGTGAGCAACTCGGGGATTTTGTCGCTGATTTGCTCAATTTGCTGCTGCACTTCGGTTAAGTTTTCATCGGTTTCCACCGCCACATCTGCATAAAACACCGCCGCCAGTTCCAGCACCATTTCGCCGCGGCAACGCATCATCACGTCCACCCATTCGCCCACGCCCGCGCCTTGCTTGAAAAACCGCGGGTCCACCAAATTGAAGCTGCCCGTGTAGGCAATCAGATTATCCACAATCAAAATTTTGCGGTGGTTGCGCAAATCGCTGCGCGCGAAAAACGTTTTGAACACGCCCACAGGCAGCGCAGGCACAATCCGCACGCCCGCCTCGCGCAACTGCGCCTCCCATTCGCTGCCCAAAAATGCGCCGCTGCCCACCGCATCCGCCAAAATCGTGCATTCCACGCCGCGCTTCGCCGCATCCCGCACCGCTCCCAGCAGCATTTGAATTTTCCCTTGCGGCTCAATAATATAAAACGCCAGCGCGCACGTTTGCTGGGCAGCCTGAATGTCCGCCAGCATGGCATCAATAATTTCATCCGTTTGCGTGAGCAAGCGCATGGCGTTGTTTTCGCTCGGCGCCAGCCCCGTAACGCTGGTGGCAACATGGCTGATGCCTTGATAACGCTGCTGCATTTGGCGGTTCAGCTCGGCATTGTCATCGCCCAAATGCTGCTCGGCAAACGCGCGGTAAAACGCATTCATCTGCTCGCTGCGCTTGGCGCGCGCCGTGCCCAGCCGTGGCTCGCCAATCACAAAATACGCAATCACGCCAAACACGGGAAACACAAACAAAATGATGAGCCACGCAAACGCCGTGCCCGTGTTGCGCTGCTTATACAGCACGCGAACCACGCAGGCGACTACCGCCAAAACGTGCAGCCAAAGAAAGACCTGCGCCCAAGAAATATCAAAATCCATGTTTACCCCGTTCAATCAATTAAATATCGGCAGCCTGAAATTCTAACCGCGTTTCGTTTGCATAAAAAGGCAGCCTGAAAACATTAAACCGTTTTCAGGCTGCCTTTTGATTCAGCGATTATTGAACTTTAATTTCAACATCCACGCCTGCCGGCAAGTCCAGCTTCATCAGCGCGTCAGTTGTTTTGTCGGTCCAATCCACGATGTCCATCAAGCGCAAGTGCGTGCGGATTTCCAATTGCTCACGCGAAGTTTTGTTCACGTGGGGAGAACGCAAAATGTTGAAACGCTCAATTTTAGTAGGCAAAGGAATCGGACCTTTTACCACTGCGCCCGTGCGTTTGGCGGTTTCAACGATTTCTTGTGCCGAACGGTCAATCAAGCTGTAATCATACGCTTTCAAGCGGATACGGATTTTTTGGTTAGCCATCAGTCTGTATCCTTGTATTAAGCAATCACGCTAGCCACAACGCCCGCACCTACTGTGCGACCACCTTCGCGAATCGCAAAGCGCAAGCCTTCTTCCATCGCAATCGGCGCAATCAATTCAACGGTGATGGTTACGTTTTCACCCGGCATCACCATTTCTACGCCTTCAGACAAGGTAACCGCACCCGTTACGTCAGTAGTACGGAAGTAGAATTGTGGACGGTAGTTGGCGAAGAATGGGGTATGACGACCACCTTCTTCTTTGCTCAATACATACACTTCGGCTTTAAATTTGGTGTGAGGGGTAATGGTGCCGGGTTTTGCCAATACTTGACCGCGTTCTACTTCTTCGCGTTTGGTACCGCGCAACAATACGCCTACGTTGTCGCCTGCTTGACCTTCGTCCAGCAATTTGCGGAACATTTCCACACCGGTGCAAGTGGTTTTTTGAGTGTCTTTCAAGCCTACGATTTCAATCTCGTCGCCTACGTGGATAACGCCGCGTTCTACACGACCTGTTACTACGGTACCGCGACCAGAGATGGAGAATACGTCTTCAATTGGCAACAAGAAAGGTTTGTCAATGGCGCGTTCTGGGGTGGGGATGTAGCTATCCAATGCGGCAGCCAATTCAAAGATTTTTTCTTTGTAGGCAGCATCGCCTTCTAGGGCTTTCAAAGCTGAACCTTGTACGATTGGGCAGTCATCACCTGGGAAATCGTAGCTAGACAACAAGTCGCGGATTTCCATTTCTACTAATTCCAACAACTCAGCATCGTCCACCATGTCACATTTGTTCATAAACACGATGATGTAAGGTACGCCTACTTGGCGGGCCAACAAGATGTGTTCACGCGTTTGGGGCATAGGACCGTCAGCAGCAGATACCACCAAGATGGCGCCGTCCATTTGCGCTGCGCCTGTAATCATGTTTTTCACATAGTCGGCGTGCCCTGGGCAGTCAACGTGTGCGTAGTGGCGAGTTTCGGTTTCGTATTCAACGTGTGCGGTGTTAATGGTAATACCGCGTGCTTTTTCTTCGGGTGCTGCGTCAATTTGGTCGTACGCTTTGGCTGTACCGCCGAATTTTTCTGCCAAGATGGTGGTCAGGGCAGCAGTCAGAGTGGTTTTACCATGGTCAACGTGACCAATGGTGCCAACGTTTACGTGCGGTTTGCTACGTTCAAATTTTTCCTTAGCCATGAGCTAAAATCCTTATATAAAGAACGAGTAAGAGTTTATCTTACACAAAAATGAAACAGCGCGGTTGCGCCATTCCGTGAAAATTAAAACGTGCGATTATCGCGGTTTTTGATAAAAAAATCAAGCAGATTATTTTCAGGCTGCCTGATGCAGCAGGCAAAGAAAAAGCCAAGTCCTGAAAACTTGGCTTATGGGTCGTGAGCGATTCGAACGCTCGACCAACGGATTAAAAGTCCGCTGCTCTACCGACTGAGCTAACGACCCGAGAAACGCGCATTATAGGGAGGCAGCGTTATCCCGTCAAGCGTTGGCAAGAGGGCGTGGCGTGTATGGATACTATCTTATTTAATTTAAATGGAATATTGTTTATGCGCGTAGGCGATAGGCAGCCTGAAACGGGAAATATCGTTTTCAGGCTGCCTTTTATCCGTAATTACGCCACAAACCCACTATGCCGCAGCAAGGCATCAATGCTCGGCTCGCGCCCGCGGAAGGCTTTGAAGTTTTCCATCGCGCTGCGGCTGCCGCCCATGCTGATGATTTCGTTCCAGAACTTCGCGCCCATCGCGCGCACGTCGCCGCTTTCTTCAAAGGCAGCGTAGGCATCGGCGCTCAACACTTCCGCCCATGCGTAGCTGTAATAGCCTGCGGAATAGCCACCGGCGAAAATGTGGCTGAAGCTGTTGGCAAAGCGGTTGTATTCGGGCGGCTGCACCACGGCGACTTCGCGGCGCACATCCGCCAGCACCTGAGCCCAGTTTTTCAGGCTGCCTGCGTCGCTTTGGCTGTAAATCAGCATGTCAAACAGCGCGAACTCCATTTGGCGCACTAGGAACATCCCGCGCTGGAAGTTTTTTGCCGCCAGCATTTTGGCAAACAGGCTTTCGGGCAGCGCGTCGCCCGTATCTTCGTGCGATGACATTTCGCGCAACACGGCGTATTCCCACACAAAGTTTTCCATAAACTGGCTGGGCAGTTCCACCGCGTCCCATTCCACGCCGTTGATGCCGCTCACGCCCAGTTCGTCGATTTGGGTGAGCAGATGGTGCAAGCCGTGTCCCATTTCGTGGAACAGGGTGATGATTTCGTCGTGGCTCAACCGCGCTTCTTTGCCGGCGACAGGCGGGGTGAAGTTGCACACCAAATAAGCGGTGGGCGTTTGGATTTGCCCTTTCAGGCTGCCTGAAAGATAGCGGCGGCGGCCGCGATAATCGTTCATCCATGCACCGCCGCGCTTGCCTTCGCGGGCATACAAATCCATATACACCGCGCCGATAATCGCGCCGTCTTTTTCCAGCTCAAAATAGCGCACGTCTTCATGCCACACGGGCACGGTTTTTTCGCGCAGCTTCACGTCATACAAGGCTTCAATTTGGGCAAACAAGCCTGCCAACACTTTGCTGGCGGGGAAGTATTTTTTCACTTCGGTTTCGCTAAATGCGTATTTGGCTTCGCGCAGTTTTTCGCTGACATACGCCAAATCCCATGATTGGATTTCGGGCAGCCCTAAATGCTCGGCGGCATATTGGCGCACTTCGGCTAAATCGCGCTCGGCAAAGGGTTTGGCGCGCCGGGCCAAATCGCGCAGGAAGGCAAGCACTTGCGCGGGCGTTTCCGCCATTTTGGTTACCAGTGATAGCTCGGCATAATTTTGATAGCCCAGCAAACGCGCTTCTTGCAGGGCGATTGCTAGGCAGCGGTTGATGTTTTCGGTGTTGTCCCATTCGGGCTTGCCGAATTCGCTGGCGCGGGTGGCGTAGGCGCGGTACACCTGTTCGCGCAAATCGCGGTTGTCGGCGTATTGCATTACGGCGATGTAGTGCGGCATTTGCAAGCCGATTTTGTAGCCTGCTTTTTGCTCGGCGGCTGCGGCAGCCTGAAACATCGCCAGCGCATCTTCGGGCAAGCCTTTCAGGCTGCTGTCGTCTTCAAAATAAAGCGCGAACGCATCGGTGGCGTCCAACACGTTTTGCGAAAATTGGGCGGAAAGCTGGGCGGCTTCGGTTTGCAAGGCGGCTAATTCTGCCTGCTGCTCGGGCGGCAATTCCGCGCCGCTTAATACGAAGCCGCGCAAATCGTGCGCCAATTTGGTTTGCTGCGCGGGGCTTAATTGGGCAAATTCGGGCGATTGTTTTATCGCTTTGAAGCGGGCGTAGAGTTCAATGTCTTGCCCAATTTCGGTGAAGAACACGGTTACTTCGGGCATCAATTCGTTATACACGGCGCGCAACTCGGGCGTGTCCACTACCGAATTGAGATGCGCCACCACGCCCCAAATGCGCCCCACGCGCTCGGTTAAATCGGTGAGCGGTTCTACGGTGTTGAGCCAATTGGCAGCGTTTTCAGGCTGCTGTTTAATCGTGGCAATTTGGGCGCGGGCTTCTGCCATCGCGGTTTGCATGGCGGGCTTGATGTCTTCCACGCGGATGGCGGCGAAGTCAGGTTCGTGTTGCAGATTGAGCAAGATGTTGTTTTGCATAATGGGCTTTCGTGATGTGGTTGAGAATAGGTTTTATCAAATGGGGCGAATTGGGGGTATTGCAAGAGTTGAGGCAGCCTGAAAATAGATTTAAGGCAGCCTAAAAACGTGAAATAGCGTTTTCAGGCTGCCTTTGCTGTTGATGCCCCGCCCCATCCCTTTCTGTTAAGATTGTGCCTTTCTTTTCGGAGCAACAAGATGAGCCACAATCCCCCCAATGCCGCCGCGCCCCACCCCGCCAATCCACCTATCCCCCCAAGCCCTGCCCCCCGCAGGCAACGACACAGGCAAGCCTTTTTTGATTTCGCTGGCGATTGCCGTGTTGGTGTTGTTTGGCGTGCTGCATTTTCATTTTGTGGTGCTGTTTGTGAGCATTTTGATGACGTATTGCCTGATTGAAGGCGCGAATGCGATGCTGGGCAAGGCATTGGGCGGGCGGCTGCAACACCAGCATGTGCATCTGATTTCGGTGCTGTCGGTTGCGTTGGCGGTGTGCGCCATGCTGGGCATTGCGGTGTATGCGGGCTACACCAAAATCAACATCGACGAGTTTGAAGCCATGTATCACCGCCTGCCGCAGATTCTCGCCTCCTACGGCGCCGACAAATACCTTCCCGAAGGCATCAATATCGGCGAGGAGATTTCCGCGTTTTTCGCCGCCCATAGCGCAAACATTATGCAGGCTGGCAAAAAAGGCGTTACCTCGTTTGTGTACATTATCATCGGCATCATTGTGGGCATTATGCTTAAAACCCATGTGGTGCACAGCAAACAGGCGCAATACACGGGCTTTTTGTCGGCATCGCTGGTGGAGCGGCTGGTAGGTTTTAAAACCTCGTTTAAAGATGTGTTTGTGGCGCAGGTGAAAATTTCCACCGTAAACACTTTACTCACCGTGCTGTATTTGTTTGTGGCGCTGCCTGCGGCGGGCATTTCGCTGCCGTTCAAAACCACGCTCACCTGCCTGGTGTTTTTTGCGGGCTTAATCCCTGTGATTGGCAATCTGATTTCCAACACGGCGGTGGTGATTATCAGCTTGGGCAATTCGCTGACGGCGGGGATTGTGTCGCTGATATTTTTGGTGGTGATTCACAAAGCCGAGTATTTTTTGAACGCGAAAATCATCGGCGAGCAAGTGAACGCCAAAGCGTTTGAACTGCTGCTGGTGATGATTATTTTTGAGCATTTGTTTGGCATCGGCGGGATTGTGCTTGCGCCCGTGTGCTACGCTTATCTGAAAAAAGAGCTGATAGCGCACAAGATTATCGGTTAAAACGTTTTCAGGCTGCCTCATACTAATAAGGCAGTCTGAAACACAAGGAGGGATAAATGGACGAATATTTTGCCGTGTTAAAACAATACGCCGTGTTCATCGGGCGCGCAGGGCGCAAGGAGTACTGGCGGTTTTCGCCGATGCAAATAGGCATTGCCTTTGCGCTGGCGATGTGGCTGGTGGCGGCGTTGCCCAACGAACCGGGCGACAACTTCCGCTGGCGCGATTTGGGCGCGGCGGGGCTGCCGTTTTATGTGATGATGCTCTACGACGCGCTGCCGACTATTGTCCCCACTTGCGCCGTTACCGTGCGCCGCCTGCACGATTGCGATTACTCGGGCTGGTGGCTGCTGCTTGGCTTTATTCCTTATATTGGCGAAGCGGCGCTGTTTGCCCTGCTCTGCTTCAAAGGCACGGCGGGCGACAACCGCTTTGGCGCAGCGCCTGACGAATATAGGGATTGATTGCCATTGAGGCAGCCTGAAAACCAAAATGGAACGGCGGCGTCTCGCTGCCAGATGGCTTACAAATTGGTTTGCCGACATGGCAACGAGCCGCCGATGCGCCATCGGTTGTCGGTTTTACAAAGGTTTCAGGCTGCCTCATGGTTTGCAAAAATCTTTGCCTGAGAACAGGTTTGCGAGCTTGTGCCAAAACAAAAACACGTGTTGCCACCGCATCGGCAAAACGTGTCGCTTAACGCTTATCCGGCTTGCTTGCAGGCAGCCTGAAAAGGCAAAACAATCTTAGCTCTTGCGCAGCACGCTATCCAGCGCATACTTACCGCCGCCCGTAAACACCAGCAGCAAGAACATCAGCGAATACAACGCCGCCAATTCGCCGCCGTTGGTCATCGGCAGCAGCACATTGCCGCCGTGGATAAAGAAATACGCCACCGCCATTTGACCCGACAGCAAAAACGCCACGGGGCGGGTAAACAAGCCCAAAATCAGCAACGCGCCGCCCGCCAGCTCCAACATGCCGCCCGCGCCAAACAGCGAAAACAGCGGCACCGCGCCGTGTCCATCCGTCATGGAAACGGGAAATTCGAAAAATTTCGCCAAACCGTGTTGCAAAAACATATAGCCCGTAACCGCGCGCACCAAGCACAACGCCGCATCTTGCCAATTTTGTAAACGAGTAAACATAGCTTTCTTCCTGTGTGAATGTTGAAACGGCGCATTATAGGGATAACTACCCGTTTAAAATAGCGCGGTTTGGCGAACGTAGTTTTAACCATTAAGAAACCATCCGCGCTGCGGCGGCCTGCGTAGCGAAGCGGAGTTGCGGAGCTAAAACCAGTTAGCCATTGCCGCCCGATGCAACCCAATCCAACCCTTTGCCCTTTTTAGGCTGTCTACAACGCCCCTCGCCAAGCACCCCCATGTTCCCCCAAGCCCAAAGCTGCCTCATCTGCCACGACATCCAAGACAACACGCTCTGCCCCGCCTGCCAAAGCGAACTGCGACGTCTCTTTCCCGATACGCGCCACCTTTGCCCGCGCTGCGGCGAAGTCAGCCTACACCAAGCCCTATGCGGCAGCTGCCAACGCCATCCGCCGCCTTATTCCGCCTTTTGGGCGTGCGCCGAATACGCCGCCCCCATCCCCGCTCTGCTGCACGCATGGAAACACCACGGCAGCCGCCACCTCACCCCCGTGTTCGCATGGCTGCTCCAAGAAAATTCCCCGCCGTGGCTCGCCAACCAAACCTTTGATGCCGTGCTCGCCATGCCCATCAGCCGCGAACGCCGCCTACAACGCGGCTTCAACCAATGCGACAGCCTCGCCCGAGCCGTTACACAACGCTACAAAATCCCCCTTTTGCCGCCCGATTCCGTGCACCGCGCGCCCAAGCCGCCGCAATCCACCCTTTCCGCCGCAGAGCGCGCCCGCAACATACGCGATGCCTTTCGCGTGCGCGAGAACGTTAAGAACTGTAAAGTTGTGATAATTGATGATGTTAGCACCACGCATTCCAGCATCGCCGAATTATCCCGCGCCCTGCTTTTAGCGGGGGCTACCGAAGTTTTCGCCTGTGTAGTCGCGTGTAACAAGTGAAAAAAGATTTGACTTACTGTTGCAAAAAGGCGCATATTGCACGGCTTGCAACGGCGCAAGCTTTGTAAAGATTGTTTATAATCAACAAATTAGGGCTAAACGATGTTTACCGTTGTATTGTTTGAACCCGAAATCCCGCCCAACACGGGCAACATTATCCGCCTTTGCGCCAACACCGGCTGCGAATTGCGGTTAATCAAGCCGCTGGGGTTTCCGCTGGACAGCGCGAAAATGAAGCGCGCAGGTTTGGATTACCACGAATTTTCCACGCTGATTGTGCACGAAAACCTTGCCGAATGTTTGGACGCACTCCAAGGCAAACGCATTTTCGCGCTCACCACCAAAGGCAAAACCCGCCCCGATAAAGTGGCTTTTCAGGCTGGCGATGTGTTTATGTTTGGCCCTGAAACACGCGGCTTACCCGCTGCGGTTTTGGATGCGCTGCCTGAAAATCAGAAAATTCGTTTCCCCATGATGCCCCATAATCGCAGCATGAATTTATCCAATACCGTGGCGATTACGGTGTTTGAAGCATGGCGGCAACTGGGCTACGCAGGCGGCTCATAAAATTTGAAAACGGATGCGCGCCCATCGCCATGCGAAAGCGGCATCTTGTTTAGGCTTGCAAATATCTTCAACTCAAGAACTGGAACACATTTTGACTAAAATTCAACATACTCTTTTAACGGGCGTTTTTGTATTACTGGCGGCAGGCTGCTCCACCACGCGCACGGAGCAATCCGCCCACGCGGGGCGCGAGCCGGCTCAAACGGTTAAAGCGGAGGCTTTGCATTCCACCGCCAATTTAAGCTACAAGGTGGCGGGCAAACGCTACTACCCAAGAAAAAGCGTAGAGAAAAATTTTAGCCAAACAGGGCGTGCTTCATGGTATGGCCCAGGCTTTCACGACAAAAAAACTTCCAGCGGCGAGCGGTTTGACATGAATGCGCTTACCGCCGCCCACCGCACTTTGCCGATTCCCAGCTATGCGCGTGTAACCAATCTTGCCAATGGCAAAACCATTGTGGTGCGCATCAACGACCGCGGGCCTTTCCACGGCAAGCGCGTGTTGGATTTATCCAAAGGCGCGGCAAAGGCGCTGGGCTTTATCCAGCAAGGTTCAACCAACGTGCGCATTGAAGCGTTAACGGCGGGCGACAAAATAAATGTGGCCGCCAACGACGAACCCGCGCCGCAAGCCGTTCAACCCGCCATCAATTTGGCGCAGAACGAATTGACACTGCCTGAGCCTGCGCTGGTTAGCAATGCCAGCCATGTTTATGTGAGCCTGAAATCGCTGCAAGAGGCGATGACGGCGGAATCGCTGTTCCGCCAAGTGGCTTGGCATGATGCCTCGCCCTTTGCCAAGGAACAGGGCGTGATGGTGCTGGGCTTGGACAACGATTATTGGCGCAACCTGAGCGCGTTGCTGAACCATGCGGAAGCGGACAGCGCGCAAGTGAAACAAGATGTGATTTGACGCTTGGCGCAGCTATAAGGCAGCCTGAAAACGGGGAAACCGGTTTTCAGGCTGCCTTTGGGTTTGTTGGCGGACGGGCGTGATGGCGTTTATGTTTTTTTAGGCTGCCTCAACGCTGGCGGGACAGGGACAGCCTGAAACGGCTCCCGCGCGGCTACGGCTTGCCGGCAAGCCGTGTTCTTGCGTTTGTGTTGTATGGGAATGGGTGTTTTGAAGCGGGTTGGGGTTGAGCAATGGTTTTCAGGCTGCCTTGGGGGTGGGTAAAGGCAGCCTGAAAACGTATCGGAAGCGTTGGTTGCGCTGCGCTCGTTTTCAGGCTGCCTTATCGGGCTGGATATTCGGCAGCCTGAAAGCCAATCCATCCGGCAAAAAACCGTTTGGCGCAACACCAAACGGTTTTCTTATTTTCAGGCTGCCTATTCTTCATCAGGGATGCGGCTGATTTTCACCCGCTCCACGCGGTGCCCGTCTTTTTCCAAGACTTCAAACTGCCAGCCGTGAAAGCGGATGCTGTCGCCCACTTCGGGCAGGTCTTGCATCTGCTCCATAATCAGCCCCGCCACGGTGTGGAAATCGGCATCTTCGGCGGGCGGCGGCAGATTAAG
This sequence comes from Kingella bonacorsii, assembly GCF_016623605.1. Lineage (NCBI taxonomy): Bacteria > Pseudomonadati > Pseudomonadota > Betaproteobacteria > Neisseriales > Neisseriaceae > Kingella > Kingella bonacorsii. The sequence continues at coordinate 318,210 of NZ_JAEHNZ010000002.1, forward strand.
CTGCGGGGCGAGTTCTACGTATTCCAGCGCGCCGTCCACGGTTAAGCTGTCGTCGGTGTTTTCTTGCACGCTGGGTTCTTCTTCGCGCTCAAATTCTTCGGGGAACTCGCCTGCGATGGTTTCCAGCAAGTCTTTCATGGTAACCATGCCCAGCACCGCACCAAATTCGTCCACCACCAGCGCGTAATCGGCGCTGTGTTTGCGAAACAGCTCAATGGCTTGCAGCGCGGTCGCGCTTTCAGGCAGCATCAGCGGTTGCTTTAAGGCAGCATGAATGTGGGTTTCGCCTGTTTCCAAGATTTGCGCGAGCAGGTCTTTTTTGTTGATGTAGCCCAAGGGTTCGTCCACGCCCGCTTTGCCTACTACCAACAGCCGCGAATAGGGGCATTCAATCAGCTTGGCTTTTTGCTCGTCTTTGCTTTGCGAGATGTCCAGCCGCTCGATGTCGCTGCGCGGTATCATCACGCCGAAAATGGGGCGTTCGGCTAGGGTTAAAACGCTGCGTATCATAGATTTTTCGTTGTCTTCAAAATGCTCGCCCTCGCCGTTGTCGCGCCCGTTTTTGTTTAACAGCGTTTCGCGGATGCCCATCATGCCCAGCACGTTTTCGGCGGTGCGTTGTCGCCATGAGCTGCCTGCGTAGTCGTTTTTCTTGGTGTTTTTTTGCGAAACTTGGTTGAACACTTCAATTAGGATGGAGAAGCCAATGGCGGCGTAGAGATAGCCTTTGGGGATGTGAAAATGGAAGGCTTCGGCAATCAGGCTAAACCCTATCATCAGCAAAAAGCCTAGGCACAGCATCACCACGGTGGGATGCTTGTCCACAAAATTGGTGAGCACTTTGCTGGCGGTAATCATCACGGTCATGGCAACGGCAACCGCCGCCATCGCCACTACAATATGCTCCACCATTGCCACGGCGGTAATCACGCTGTCTATGGAAAACACGGCATCCAGTACCACAATCTGCGCCACCACGCTCCAAAAGGCGGCATGTTTTTTGTGCGTGTCGGCAACTTGAAAATGGTTTTCGCCTTCTAGCCGCTCGTGTAGCTCGGTGGTGGCTTTGTACAGCAAAAAGATGCCGCCGCCGAGCATGATTAAATCTTTGCCCGACACGCTGTGCGCGCCCATGTGAAACAGGGGCTGGGTGAGCGTGATGATGTGCGCCATAAAGCCCAGCATGATGATGCGGATGAGCACGGCGAGCGCAAGCCCAACGATGCGGGCTTTGTCGCGCAGGGCGGGTTTGACTTTGCTGGCAAGAATGGCGACGAAAACCAAGTTATCAATGCCGAGCACCACTTCCAATATAAGCAGCGTGGCGAAACCTATCCATGTTTGCGGCTCGGCGAGCCAACTGATGTCCATTGTGGCGTGAATCCTTTGGGTGGGAACGAATGGGGTTGATAGCGGTTTCAGGCTGCCTGCGATAAGGCGCGCGCCGCCCGCCCAAGCGATAAACCGCAAAAGGCAGCCTGAAAACGGATGAAGCGCGTTTGAGCAAAGCTAAGCGGCGTTTCCAATACGTTTTTAGGCTGCCTTGTGGGCTATGTTGTGCAGTGGCGGCAAGGATTGCCGCATCTCTGCTCGGGTTCGTTCATTGTGTGGTTGCAAAAATAAAAACGGGGCGAGTTTAGCGAAAATTCGCGCCATTGGCAAAACGAGTTTCAGGCTGCCTTGGGGACGAGGCGGGTTGGCGCGGCAGCGGCAGCCTGAAAACAGGGCGGGCGATGCCCATGCTCGCGCATGGTTTCATTTAACCGTTTTCAGGCTGCCCTTCGGCTGCCGTTGTTTGCTCAGCTTCGGCTGTTGATGCAGCTTGCGCCGTGTCCGCCGTTTGATGCTCGACGACGGTTTCCGCTTCGGCTTGCCCGTCCTGCGCCTCGCCGCCATCCTGCCCGCCGTCGCCTGCGCCGCCCGCCGCCACAAACCCTTTTGGCATGCCCAAATCCGCCAGCGTCATTTGGCTTACGGGCGATTGCGCCATGTTCAGCAATGCCGCGCGCAGCTTGTCGGCTTGGTCGGCAAAATCGGGATGCAGCAGCATAACGTGCCCGAAATCTTCAAATTCCGTTTCAAACAGGATTTTCAGGCTGCCCTGCGTGCCCGCGTTCAAGCTGCGAAACGAGCTGGCAAGGAACAAGCCGATTTCGGCTTCGTTTGCCATCAGCCGCCGCGCCAGCTCGGGGAACGTGCGCGTGGGCAGCCATTGCACCGTATCCGCCGTAATCGCCGTGCCTTGTAACACGCCCAAGCCAATGCTTTCCATATCGCGGTTGGCGGTAATCAACACGCGGCTATCGGCAGGCAAATCGCTTAACGCGGCGATTTCGCTATCGGCTTTTACCACCACCAGCACTTGGTCGCTCGGTAAATCGGGCTTGGCAAGCGGGATGTAGCCCTTGTCGCGCATCAAGCTGCCCGCGTCAAACGGGTTGGCATACACCAGCGCAACCGTTTCGCTGTCTAGCAATTCTTGCTGCTCGCGGTAGCCCGCTGGCGTTTGCAGATGGATGGTGGTGTCCAACGCGCGTTGCAACTGCGTGTTAAACATATGCCAGTTGGCAAAAAATTCGGGGGGAAAATCGGGGGTAATCAATAGGTTCAGCATGGGAAAGCAATCCTCTTTTTGGTTATGCTCAGCGGTGTTTCCTTAAAATCCATTCCTGCATCGGCGCGTATCGTTTCACGACCGCAGCATCTTTATTTTCCAACGCAATTTTAACACACGGCGGCGCTGCCCACGACGGCAAATGGCGGCGTATCCATCCGGCAAACAAGCAAAAAAACGCCCGATTGCAAAAATTTCGCGCGCGGTTATTCAGGGCAAACGTAAATCCGCGTAAAATGCGCGGCTTGCTATTTATGGATATTTTCAGGCTGCCTATGCGGCCAAACCCTTTTTACCGGAAGCCATTATGACCGACCAAACCCAAACTCCCGAAATCCCGCAATTAGACGAAAACCAAATCATCGCTCTGCGCCGCGAAAAACTGAACGAAATCCGCCAACAAGGCATCGCCTTCCCCAACGATTTCCGCCGCGACGCATTCGCCGCCGATTTGCACGCACAATACGGCGAAATGAGCAAAGAAGAGCTGGACCCGCAAGCCGTGCCCGTGAAAATCGCGGGGCGCATGATGCTCAAACGCCAAATGGGCAAAGCCAGCTTCGCCACCATCCAAGACGCAACGGGGCAAATCCAGCTTTATCTGAACAACAAAGGCGTGAGCCAAGAGGTGCTGGATGCGTTCAACCATTGGGACATGGGCGACATCATCGGCGCGGAAGGCACGCTGTTCAAAACCAACCACGGCGAGCTCACCGTGCGCGTGTCGCAAATCCGCCTGCTGAGCAAATCGCTGCGCCCGCTGCCCGACAAACACAAAGGTTTGAGCGACCAAGAAACTAAATACCGTCAGCGTTATGTGGACTTAATCGCCAACGCCGACAGTCGCGAAGTGTTTATCAAGCGCAGCAAAATCATCCAAGCCGTGCGTAATTTTATGGTTTCCGAACAATATCTTGAAGTGGAAACGCCGATGATGCACCCCATCCCCGGCGGTGCAACGGCCAAGCCCTTCGTTACCCACCACAATGCGCTGGATATCCCGCTCTACCTGCGCATTGCGCCCGAATTGTATTTGAAACGGCTGGTGGTCGGCGGCTTGGAGCGCGTGTTTGAAATCAACCGCAGCTTCCGCAACGAAGGCATGTCGGTGCGCCACAACCCCGAATTCACCATGATTGAGTTCTACGAAGCCTTTTGCGACTACAACCGCATGATGCAAATGGCGGAAGACACCATCCACGCCGCCTGCCGCAGCGTTTCAGGCAGCCTGAAAATCGAATACAACGGCAAAGAAGTGGATTTGGAAAGCCCGTTCGAGCGCCTGACCATCCTGCAAGCCATCAAAAAATACAATCCGCACTACACCGACGAGCAGCTGAACGACGCCGAATGGCTGAAAAAAGAAATCGTCAAACACGGCGAAAGCCTGCCGCACGCAGCGGGGCTGGGCAGCCTGCAACTGGCGCTGTTTGAAGGCTGCGCCGAGAGCAAGCTGTGGAATCCTACGTTTATTGTGGATTACCCCGTGGAAGTGTCGCCGCTGGCGCGCGCGTCCGACAGCAAACCAGGCTTAACCGAGCGCTTTGAATTGTTCGTCGTCGGGCGCGAGCTGGCAAACGGCTATTCGGAATTGAACGACCCCGAAGACCAAGCCGCCCGCTTCAAAGCGCAAGTGGCGCAAAAAGACGCGGGCGACGACGAAGCCATGCACTACGACGCCGACTACATCCGCGCCATGGAATACGGCTTGCCCCCCACAGGCGGCTGCGGCATCGGCATCGACCGCTTGGTGATGCTGCTCACCAACGCGCAAACCATCCGCGACGTGATTCTGTTCCCGCAGATGCGCCCCGAGTAACACGCAAGCCATCCAACCGCGCAACCCCGTTTTAGCTCCGCTGAACTTCGTTTCAGGCTGTCTCAATGCTGTCGCAACACCAATGGGCAGCCTGAAAACCCATCCCCGAGACTATCATGGCAAAAAACTATTATGAAATTTTAGGCGTAGAAAAAACCGCCGACGATGAAACCATCAAAAAAGCCTACCGCAAGCTGGTGCGCAAATACCACCCCGATGTGAGCAAAGAGCCCGACGCGGCGGAGCGCACCACCGAAATCAACCTTGCCTACGAAACCCTGTCCAACCCCGAAAAACGCGCCCAATACGATGCCGAGCTTGCCCAACCACGCGGCAACCCATTCCAAGGCGCAGCGGGCGGCGGCAATCCATTTGGCGAAAATCATTTTGGCGAGCAGGGCTTCCGCTACGAATACACAGGCGGCGCACCGTTTGGCGCAGACGATTTCCAGTTTGAAGACCTGTTTTCCGCCTTTGCCCGGCAGCAAGCGCACGCCCGCCGCCCGCGAGAGCGGCAACGCGGCGAAGACCAACACGCCGAGTTGGCGATTGACATTTACGCCTCCTACGCAGGCGCAGAACGCACGCTCACGCTGAACGTCCCCGCGCTGGATGCCGCAGGCCACCCCACCGTGCAGCAAAAAACCCTCAACGTCAAAATCCCCAAAGGCATCGCCGAAGGGCAGCAAATCCGCCTTGCCGGGCAAGGCTTGGCGGGCTACAACGGCGGCGCGAACGGCGATTTATACTTAAAAATCCGCTTCCACGCCCGCCCCGACTTATACGTCAAAAACCGCAAAGACGTGTACCAAACCATCAGCGTGATGCCGTGGCAAGCCGTGTTGGGCGGCAAAATCACCGTCGCCACCGCATCAGGACGCCTGCAAGTTACCCTGCCTGCCAACAGCCACAACGGCAAAACCATCCACCTGAAAGGGCAAGGCATCCCCGCCAAAGAAGCGGGCGACTTGTATCTCGTCATCCACATCGCCGTGCCCGAAGCCAACAGCGAAGCCGACCGCGCCCTGTGGCAGCAACTCGCCGACCACTATGCCCAATCCGCACATTAAAGGACAACCGCCATGCAACACGAAACCGACATTTTTTTAAATTTTGAACAAACCCTGGCCGCAGGCGGCTGCCAACGCGAATGGTTGCTCGGGCTGATAGAAGAAGAAGTAATTGTGGTGCAAGGGCAGCCTGAACATTCGGAATACAGCGGTTTCCAATTGGCCCGCATCCGCCGCGCCGCACGCATCGGCCGCGACTTTGAAGCCAGCATCCCCGCTACCGCGCTCATCATGCGCCTGCTGGACGAATTGGAAGAACTGCGCAAAAGCCAACCCGCGCTAAGCGAATAGGCAGCCTGAAAACCCGTTCGGCGCAATCCCGACCCAAACCATGCAATTTGCCCCCCTTATCCCCGCCAACTCCCCCCTTGCCAACCTCCTGCAACGCTCGCGCTACTGGCAACAGCTGGACGACGCCGCCAAACGCCTGCTGCCCGCCAACCTGCATCCGCATTTTCGCGTGGCGTGCATTGAAGAGGGCGCGTTGATTATCCACGTGAGCGCGCCCATGGCGGCGACCCGTCTCAAAATGCTGCTGCCCAGCCTGTTGCCGCAGTTGCAAGAGCTTGACCCCAATATCGCCCGCATCCAAATCAAAACGCGCCCGCACAACCCCGCCACCGCCAAAAGCAAAAATTTCCACCTGAGCGAGCGCGCCCTAAACAGCTTCGAACAAACCGCCGAAAAAGTTGCCCACCACCCCAAACTGGCTGCCGCGCTGCAAAATTTGGTCAAAAACAACCGCAATACTAACAATAATTAACGAAAAACTTGACTTAAATCAAACAAAATCCCCTTAACTGGGGGCATAATCGCCCCCTTGTTAAACGCAAGTTTGTTCTAAATCAAAAACAAACTTAAATATCATCAAACTTTAAGGGAAGACTCATTATGAAAATCTATCTAGGTCTCATCGCAGCCGCAGCATTAACGCTTACCGCTTGTGGCGATAACAAACCTGCGCAACCTGCCGAATCAGCCTCTCCTGCTGCCACTGCTGCCGCATCTGAAACCGCAGCCGCTTCTATGGCTGCCGCATCTGAAGCTGCTTCTGCACCTGCTGCTTCTGCCCCTACTGCCGCATCAGGAGCTGCGCCTGCCGCTGCTTCAACCGCCGCTGCCGCGCCCGCAGCCGCCGGCGGCGAATGCGAAGCCGTGATTGTAAGCGACGACGCAATGAAATTCGACCCCAAAGAAATCCAAGTTAAATCAAGCTGCAAACAATACAAAATCACCCTGAAACACGAAGGCAAAATGCCTAAATCAGCCATGGGCCATAACGTCGTATTGTCCAAAGCTGCCGACAAAGACGGCGTATTGGCTGATGGTCAAACTGCTGGCGAAGCAAATAACTACGTTAAAGCTGGCGACGAGCGCGTGATTGCCCACACCAAACTGTTGAACGGCGGCGAGCAAGACAGCGTAACGTTTGACGTATCCAAATTGGCAAAAGGCGAAGCATACGAATACTACTGCTCATTCCCTGGCCACTACGCTACTATGAACGGCAAACTCACTTTGGTTGACTAATCGTTCATCGTATTTTCAGGCTGCCTAACATAAAATAGGCAGCCTGAATTTTTTTCTTACCGTTTCAAAATGCTGCTCCCCACTCTCTACAACGCCCTGTGGCGCATCGCCCCCCCGCTCATCCGCCGTTATCTGCGCAAACGCGCCCGCAAAAACCCCGCTTATCTGGAACACTGGGGCGAACGCTTCGGCGCGCCCCATCCCAACCCCGTGCAACAGCCCATCTGGATACACGCCGTTTCCGTGGGCGAAACCCGCGCCGCACAGCCGCTTATCGCCGAACTGCACCGCCGCTTCCCTAACGCCCCGCTGCTGCTCACCCAAATGACCCCCACAGGACGCGCCACTGCCGCCCAACTCTATCCGCAAGCGCAATGTCGCTATCTGCCCTACGACCGCCGCGATTGGGTAGTACAGTTTTTGCGTGAACACCGCCCCCAATTTGGCGTGCTGATGGAAACCGAAATCTGGGCAAACCTGATTTCAGGCTGCCGTAACCAGCGCATCCCGCTCTTTCTCGCCAACGCCCGTTTATCCGAAAAATCCCAGCGCAGCTACCAAAAAATCCCCAGCCTCATCCGCCCCGCCCTGCGCCAACTTACCGCCATCTGCGCCCAAACCCCCGCCGATGCCGAACGCCTGCAACAGCTTGGCGCGCCCGCCCCCATCGTCTGCGGCAACACCAAATACGACATCCCCATCCCGCCGCTATCCAGCGAACTTGCCGCCCAATTTCGCCAAAAAATTGGCAACCGCCGCGTGTTCCTCGCCGCCAGCCTGCGCGAAAAAGACGGGCAAGACGAAGCCGAACTCATCCTGAACGCATGGCAACCGCACACCGACACCCTGCTCGTGCTCATCCCGCGCCACCCCGAGCGTTTTCAGGCTGCCTACGAGCTCGCCCGGCAACGCGGTTTCAACACCCAAAAACGCAGCGACAACACCCCCGTCCGCCTCGACACCCAAGTGTGGATAGGCGACAGCATGGGCGAAATGTATGCCTATTTTCAGGCTGCCGACATCGTCTTCATCGGCGGCAGCCTTGTAAACACGGGCTGCCAAAACATCATTGAACCACTGCAATGCGGCAAACCCGTGCTGTTTGGGCCATCCATCTATAATTTTCAGGCTGCCTGCCAAGAAGCCCTTGCCGCAGGCGTTGCCCAACAAATCCACAGCGCAGCCGAGCTTGTGCAAACCGTAACCCAGCAGCTCATGCAGCCTGAAATCCACACCCAACAAGCCGCCAAAGCCGCCGTCTATTTGGCGCAACATCGCGGCGCAAGCCAACGCATCGCCGATGTGATTGAACAGCATTTAAAGCAAACCGCCACATCCGCCCCATAAGGCAGCCTGAAAAATCATTCCCGCCCAGTTCCTCCATCTCATTTTCAGGCTGCCTCAAAATCCCTTATTGACCAATATCTTGCAAAAATACTATAATGCGCGGCTTGCTGGCATGGTGCTAGCAAGTATTTTTTATTCAACAGGAAAAGAAAAATATGCCAACTATCAACCAATTAGTTCGCAAAGGTCGTCAAAAACCTGTTTATGTGAACAAAGTACCTGCACTGGAAGCCTGCCCACAAAAACGTGGCGTGTGCACCCGTGTTTACACCACAACCCCTAAAAAACCAAACTCAGCCTTGCGTAAAGTCTGCAAAGTGCGTTTGACCAACGGTTTTGAAGTGATTTCATACATCGGCGGTGAAGGCCATAACTTGCAAGAACACAGCGTAGTGCTGATTCGCGGCGGTCGTGTAAAAGACTTGCCAGGTGTGCGTTACCACACCGTTCGCGGCTCTTTGGATACCGCAGGCGTAAAAGACCGTAAACAAGCTCGTTCTAAATACGGTGCAAAACGCCCTAAATAATTTGTTAAACCAACTGGCACATCGGCAGCCTGAAAAAAGCCGCCGAGTAAGTGAATGCCCCGTATGAGCATTCATGGGAATGCCCCAACTGAATAGACATTAAGGAATTAAAATGCCAAGACGTAGAGAAGTCCCCAAGCGCGAGATTCTGCCTGATCCAAAATTCGGCAGCGTAGAATTGTCAAAATTCATGAACGTATTGATGATTGACGGCAAAAAAGCCGTTGCAGAACGCATCGTATACGGCGCATTGGAACAAATTGCCAAAAAAGTACAAGGCAAAGAAGCAATTGAAGTGTTCAACGAAGCCATCAACAATGCCAAACCGCTTGTAGAAGTGAAAAGCCGCCGCGTAGGTGGTGCAAACTACCAAGTTCCTGTTGAAGTGCGCCCTGCACGCCGTTTGGCATTGGCAATGCGTTGGGTACGCGATGCTGCCCGCAAACGTGGCGAAAAATCTATGGATTTGCGCCTTGCTGGCGAATTGATTGACGCAGCCGAAGGTCGTGGCGGCGCAATGAAAAAACGCGAAGAAGTACATCGCATGGCAGAAGCCAACAAAGCGTTCTCTCACTTCCGTTTCTAATATCGAGAGGATAAAAAAATGGCTCGTAAAACCCCTATTAACCTGTACCGCAACATCGGTATTTCCGCCCACATCGACGCGGGCAAAACCACCACTACCGAACGTATTTTGTTCTACACCGGCCTGACCCACAAACTGGGCGAAGTGCATGACGGCGCGGCAACCACCGACTGGATGGAACAAGAACAAGAACGCGGTATCACCATTACTTCTGCGGCAGTAACCTCATACTGGAAAGGTATGGCGAAACAGTTCCCGGAACACCGCTTCAACATCATCGACACCCCGGGACACGTGGACTTCACCGTTGAGGTAGAACGTTCTATGCGTGTATTGGACGGTGCGGTAATGGTTTACTGCGCGGTGGGCGGCGTACAACCCCAGTCTGAAACCGTATGGCGCCAAGCCAACAAATACAAAGTGCCCCGCTTGGCATTTGTAAACAAAATGGACCGCCAAGGTGCCAACTTCTTCCGCGTGGTAGAACAAATGAAAACCCGTCTGCGCGCTAACCCTGTGCCTATCGTGATTCCCGTGGGCGCAGAAGACGCGTTTGAAGGCGTGGTGGATTTGTTGAAAATGAAAGCCATCATTTGGAACGAAGAAGACAAAGGCGTAACCTTTACTTACGGCGACATCCCTGCTGATTTGGTGGAAACCGCCGAAGAATGGCGTCAAAACATGATTGAAGCCGCCGCCGAAGCCAACGAAGAGCTGATGGATAAATATTTGGGCGGCGAAGAGCTGACCGAAGCTGAAATTATTGGCGCATTGCGTACCCGCACTTTGAACGGCGAAATTCAACCTATGCTGTGCGGTTCTGCGTTCAAAAACAAAGGTGTGCAACGTATGTTGGACGCGGTGGTAGAACTGCTACCTGCACCTACCGACATTCCTCCTGTGGCAGGCGAATTGCCTAACGGCGACAAAGCCACGCGCCAAGCCAGCGATGAAGAAAAATTCTCCGCATTGGCATTCAAAATGATGAATGACAAATATGTGGGTAACTTAACCTTTATCCGCGTGTATTCAGGCGTTTTGAAATCTGGCGATACGGTTGTCAACTCAGTAAAAGGCACACGCGAACGTATTGGTCGCTTGGTGCAAATGACGGCAAACGACCGCGATGAGATTGAAGAAGTGCGCGCAGGCGACATCGCTGCGGCTATCGGCTTGAAAGACGTTACCACAGGCGAAACTTTGTGCGCCGAAGATGCGCCCATTATCTTGGAACGCATGGAATTCCCTGAGCCTGTGATTCACGTTGCCGTTGAGCCAAAAACCAAAGCCGACCAAGAAAAAATGGGTATCGCTTTGAACCGTTTGGCAAAAGAAGACCCTTCTTTCCGCGTGCGTACTGATGAAGAATCAGGTCAAACCATTATCTCTGGTATGGGCGAATTGCACTTGGAGATTATTGTGGACCGTATGAAACGCGAATTTGCGGTGGAAGCCAATATCGGTGCGCCCCAAGTGGCTTACCGTGAGACCATCCGCAAAGAAGTGGAAGCGGAATACAAACACGCGAAACAATCAGGCGGTAAAGGTCAATACGGCCACGTTGTCATCAAAATGGAACCGATGGAACCGGGCGGCGCAGGCTACGAATTTATCGACGAGATTAAAGGCGGTGTGATTCCGCGCGAATTCATCCCCTCTGTGGATAAAGGTATCCGCGACACCCTGCCAAACGGCGTGGTGGCAGGCTTCCCTGTGGTGGACGTGCGTATCCGCTTGGTATTCGGTTCTTACCACGATGTGGACTCTTCGCAACTGGCGTTTGAATTGGCCGCTTCGCAAGCGTTTAAAGAAGGTATGCGTAAAGCATCGCCTGTGTTGCTTGAACCCATTATGGCGGTTGAGGTGGAAACACCCGAAGACTACATGGGCGACGTGATGGGCGACTTGAACCGCCGCCGCGGCATCGTGTTGGGCATGGACGACGACGGCATCGGCGGCAAAAAAGTGCGCGCCGAAGTGCCTTTGGCTGAAATGTTTGGTTACTCAACTGATCTGCGTTCGGCTACCCAAGGTCGTGCTACCTACTCTATGGAGTTTGCGAAATACGCCGAAGCACCTGCTAACGTAGCTGCCGAAGTAACCGCTGCTCGTAAGGGTTAATCAACTTGGGCTGTTTAAGGCAGCCTGAAAATAGAAAATCGGATTTCTCCTGCGTGGGAAATCCGATTTTTGTCTTAATAACAATCTATCATGGTAAAGTTTAGCGCTGTTTTAGGGAGCTAAAACAATTCAAATTTATTTGCCATATAAATTTTGGTGCTCCGCTACCGTCAGGCTGGTATTAAACCCGCCGATTCGGTCTTTCTGATAGCGGTTCAATGCTTCTCCAGCATAGTCAAAGCTGCTGTCTTCATAACGCTTAAACTTAAACACCGCATCATTCATCAACGCGCCGTTAAACACATTAAGCCGCTCCAGCAAATGAAAATCCCGTACATACAGCCCTGTTACCCTGCGGAACAGTTCGGGTTCAAGCTGGGTGATTACATCCTGCAAGGTATGTTCGCGCTTGTCGCTCAGATACATAAACACAGGTACGCGCGTGGCAAAAGCAATCAGTTTTTCCTGAATTTCCTTGCGCTTGCTTTTGTATTCTTTTTCCGCGTCGCTCAATGCTTTTTTCTCTTTCGCCGTCAAATCGCGCCCTTCTTCCGCCGCCTGTTTTTTCGCGTTTTTCACCGCTTCGGATTTGTTGATGATGGTTTCCAAATCCTGATTGAGCGTGCGGAATTTTTCGATGCGGCTTAAGGCTTTCATCGCCTCTTCGCTGTTAAGCAGCCGTTGCAGGGTAACGTTATCCACATTGACGAGCAGCGCGCTTTCCCAGCGTTTAGCCAGCAGCGTTGCCGTTGTGCCGCTGAGGGCATAGTCCAACACGCCTTCGGCATCGATTTCGCGCATCGCGCTGCCGTCGTAAGAAAAAATCGGCAGCACGCTGATGAAGTCTTTCACTTTCTGCTCGGGGCTGGTGTTCGGGTCGTTATCCAGTTTGCAGGCGTATTCCTGCACCTGCTTCAAGGCGCGGTTGGGGGCGAAATCGAAAATGTAGCATTCGTGTTTGACGATTTCTTCGCGCCGCGCGGCATCGGCGGCGGGGTTTTTCAACACCCACGGCGTTTGCACGCGGAAGGCCGTCTGAAAATAAGTTTCGGGGCTGGAAAGATTACGCAGCATCAATACGCTAGACCACGGCGCAACCGACACGCCCGTGGTCAGCTTGCCGCACGATAGCGTGATGGTTTTGGTATCCAGAGCGCCTTTCATGGCAGCCTGAACGGGCTTTAAGGCTTCCGCGCCGATGCCCGCGCCGCTGCCCGCGCAAACGATGATTTCGTAATCGTGGTAGAAGCGGTTTTGCTTTTGCGCGATTAAATTCCGCATCGCAAAGCAGGCGGCGACGTTGGGCAGAAACCAAAACGTATGCTGCAACACGCCCAACAGGCGCACATCCGAAAACGGCATCGGCGGCTTTTCCTTGCCCAGCTTCAAATCCTCAACAATGGTGTCGCGGTAGCTGCCGCGTATCAAATCCAGCCATTTCTGCACATATTCTTCGTTTTTAAACCGCGCGTCTTTGCCACTGCCCTCGGCGGCGAAAAAGGCGTTCAAATCAAATTCGTCAAATTCGCCCTGTTCGGCAACGTGGCGGATGCTTTCGGGCAGCGTGTAGGTAAACATCTTCATGCCCGGCAGTGCGGCATAGGGGTTGGCGCCGTTTTCAGGCTGCCATGCCTTTTTCGCTTTTTGCTCGTCGGGGTAGGTCCAGTTGAAAATCTGCTCTTCGATAAACTCGCCCGACGAAATCGCGCGAAACGGCGTGCCGGAAAGATAGAGATAGTGCGACGTGGTAATCGGCAGCAGCTTTTCGTCGAAATAATCGGGATTGTCTGCCTCCATATCCGCCAGCTCGGCTTCGATGGTTTTAATCGCCGCCTGCTCTTCCTTGTCGAACAAATCTTTGGACTTTTCGCGCCACGCGCCGTAGTGGTATTCGTCGAAAATCACGCAATCCCAATTAACCGTATGCACCTGCTCGTTTTTCGCCTTGATGCCGCCGCTTTTGTCCTTGCCGAGCAAATCCTGAAACGAGCCGAAAAACACCAGCGGGCGGGTTTTGTCCGCCGCATCAAACGACAAATCCTCTTCGTAATTCGATACAAACTGCCAACCCGCAAAATCCGTATGCGACAGCAAATCCTCGCGCCAGGCCGACAACACGGCGGGCTTGAAGGTCAGCACCAGCACCCGCTTCCAACCCATCTCTTTTGCCAACTGATACGCGGCAAAGGTCTTGCCGAAGCGCATTTTCGCGTTCCATAAAAAATGCGGCGTGATGCCCTCTTCGCGCTGAAACTCGCGGAAATACGCCGCCGTTTTCTCCACCGCCGCCTGCTGTTCGGGACGCATCGGGAAATCGTGCGTACGCGAAAGGCCGTCTGAAAGCGGTTTGCTCTGCCTTTCCGCGATGAAAGCCGCCTGCACATCTTTCAGGCTGCATCGGAACCATTCGCCGTTTTCCCGTTGAAAACCCTGTGCCGAAAGCCGTTTGTGAATGGCGCGGTCGTCAAAAAACGTGCCGTTTTCGCGCAATGCCGTTTCGTTGAACACAATCTCGTAAGACTGCTGCGGCAGCTTCACCGGATACTGCTCCGCCACCCGCTGCGCCGCATCGCGCTCGGTGTAACCGATTTTCAGGCAGCCTGCAAAGCGCGTGTCGGCATAGGCGTAAACGGTGGGGATGTTTTTCGGGACGATGGTGAAGTCGGACATTGGTTTTCTCCGTCATGTGATATCGGGGCAAACGGCAGTAGGTCGGGCATTTATGCCCGACAAACACGGACATATTTTCCTTATGTGCCACATGCTGCAAATTTGAAAACGTCGGGCATAAATGCCCGACCTACGGCAGGCGCGGTTTCAGACGGCCTTTCAGGCAGCCTAAAAGGCCGTCTGAATGGCTTAATCCATCGGGCGCACCATTTTTTCAATAAAGGCAATTTCGGCTTCGGTTAGGCCGTATTTGGCGTAAAGTTTTTCGTCTGTCCAGGATTGGGTGAAGTCCTGGATGGGGACGAATTGGTAAACTTTTTGCGTAGCGTGTTGTGTATTCTTTTTTAACATTACTAAAAATCTAAAAAAGCGGGTTTTAATATAAGAAATGACGTTTAGGCATATTTCTTTATCTGCAAATGGTCCAATAAGTAAATAAGTTTCTACGCATACGGAATTTGGCATTCCTAAAAAAGGTTTTCCCAATACCCAGAAATCAGAAGAAATTCTCTCTCCATATGCCATTGAAATATAAACTTTATATTCTTTTATCCATCGGATATTTCTTTGTATTTCCTCTTTGCTAACAAACGCAATCCCATTGCTAGTATGCAGTTCTATTGAATATTTATCATTTTGAATTTTATGTCCTTTAAAATTAGTAGCTAATCCAAAAGGCTTTCTTGAGCTAACTAACTCTTGAAATGATTTTTCTTGATTTATTCTTACTTTCCTTAGTATAGAAATGGCAGGATTGAAACGAACCAGCGTATCTATACCGTTTTCTCTCAAAGGGCGCGACATCTCCGAAACCATCTCACCACCTTCAACAGTCTGAATAAGACAATTCCCAGAATAATCCTTGTCCCACAAAAAATAGGATATACCACCCGAAATATCGACGCCGGGGAAACAGTCATTTGAATCAATGTAATCAACGATATTTCTGATTTTTTTGTCGCCCAGCATCTCATCCCGAAAATCATCCAAGCCTTTACCGCCGGCAAACCAGCGGCTGGGGGTAATCATCACCAGATAATGCGGCTGCAATTTCTTGGCTTGGCGGATAAATTCGTGGTAAATTGGGCGCGCGCTGGCTTGTGCGCCGCCATCTTCCATCTGATACGGCGGGTTGCCGATAATCACGTCAAATTTCATATTGTTCCAAATCTTTTCGGGGTGTTCGGTGTGGATAAATTCGTAGGCGTGGTTTTCCGCTTCGCCGCCTCGGTCGTATTTTTCTTTGTTTGCGCCGCAATATTTGCACTTATGATCTTTTGTCCATTCGTGCTGCGCTTCGCGGTTGAAGCGGATATGGCCGTCTGAATCGTCAAACACGGTGGCGATGGAAAGTTCGCTGTCGGCGGTTTTGCAGCAGTAGAGCGTGCGGCGGGAAATCAGGGCGGTCAGCTCGGTGATGGCGATGCCGTAAAGCTGCTTGCCTAAGATATGGTCGATGCGCTTTTGCAAATCGGGCTGCCAGTCGGCCAAGCCGTCTATCAGGCGGGTGGCGATTTCGCGCAGGAATATGCCGGATTTGCTGCACGGGTCTAAAAATCTGGCTTCGGGGTTGCGCCACAGGCTTGCGGGCAACAAATCAAGCATCTGGCGGGCGATTTGCGGCGGGGTGAATACTTCGTCGTTGCTCAGGTTGGCAAGGCAGGAAAGGATGTCGGGGTTATGCGTTTTCATGGCCGATGTCCAAGTAATGTATTGGGGGAAATTCTTTGTTGTGGTTGACGATGCGGGCGGGTTCGCCGTTGTCGCCAAACAGGTCGTGCTGCGAGCCGAGTTGCCCGCCGGTGGTTTCTACGGTGGTTTGCAGCTCAAACCATTTGGCTTTGACGCGCTGGCGGTCGATAAACTGCCATTGGGTCATCATGATGGGCAGGCCGTCTGAAGTGCGGTAATCCAGCGCATTGGCGCAAACGATGTTTTTTTCCAAAACACGGCGCACGGTATCGAGCACGCGCGGATAATCTTCGGCAGCCTGAAACGGGGGGAGATAGTTTTGCGAGAAGGTTGCCGACAGCCGCTCGCGGCACTCGGCGGCGTTGTCTGCCAAAAGCTCGATGCCGTACAGCCCGCACACGGCTTGCACCGTGGCGGGCTGGTATTGGAGCAGGCTGCTTTTGTATTTTTGGTTGAGATGCGCCATGCGGCGGCGCAGGATTTCCACAAGGAAATTGCCCGAGCCGCATGCGGGTTCGAGAAACGTGGCATCCATGCGCGTGATCTGGTCTTGCACCAAATCAAGCATGGCGTTGACTTCGCGGGGATTGGTAAAGACTTCGCCGTGTTTGGCGACGCGCGCTTTGGATTTAACCTGTTTATCCGACATGGAAAACCTCCATGCGGCAGGACGGTAAAGCGCGGGAAAGAAAAGATGCGGAAAAAAGCAAGAATGCGCGAAAAGTGCGGACGGAATTTAGCCTAGGCTGGCTGGCTGGCTGGCTGGCTGGCTGGCTGGCTGGCTGATTATACTTGTTTACACTTAACATAATAAGGATGTATGTAAAAAATGATGAATACTGCAATTCTGCGAGATTTTTATACATCATGCAAGATAACTGTTGGATTTTATGCTAACCACTTCCCGCAACACGCCTTAAACTTCGCCCCGCTGCCGCAAATGCACGGCGATTTCATGCTGGGTAGCGACACGGTCGGGTCGATGAAATACCATACGCCGTTTATCTGCACGAAGGTGGATAGCTCGTGATGCTCGTGCGCGCTGCCGTGTTCGGCGAAGCGTGCGGTGAAGGCGACTTGGGCGTGGTGTTTGCCGATGCGCGGGATGTGTTGGTGCACGGTCAAGCCGAGCCATTGTGCTTCGCGCGACCATCGGGCGATGCTGTTTACGTCTAACAGCGGCTGTTGCGCGGGCACGGTGGTGCGGACGATGTAATCAATCTGTTGCAGCGCATAGGCGGCGTAACGCGAACGCATCAGCTGTTCGGCGTTTTCAGGCTGCCTTTGCCCTGTGTGAAAGGGTTGGCAGCAGTTGGCATAGGGTTGGGATGATTGGCAGGGGCAAAGCATAATGGTCTCGCAAACAAAAAGGATTTTGCACGTTCAGGCAGCCTGAAAATGCAAAATCCTTATTTTACGCGATTATCGCCATGTGCTGAGTTTGCCTGTGTGGCGCGACTGTTTCGCCATACCCACAATGTTTTTCAGGCTGCCCCAGCTATGCAAGCACTATACGCGCACGCGGTTGGCTTCTGCCAGCAGTGCCAACAGTTTTTCGGTATCTTCCCAGCCGATGCAGGCATCGGTGATGCTTTGCCCGTACACCACGGGTTCGTTTTGCCGCCCTTCCACCAAGTGGCTTTCCACCATCACGCCCATGATGTTTGGCTCGCCGTTTTGGATTTGCGTGGCGATGTCTTGGGCGACTTCCATTTGGCGTTTGAAGTCTTTGCGGCTGTTGGCATGGCTGCAATCCACCATCAGCTTGGCGGGCAAGCCCGCTTGGGTAAGCTGCTCGGCGGCAGCTTTAACGTGTTCGCTGCTGTAATTGGGCGCGCCGTTGCCCCCGCGCAAAATCACATGGCAATCGCGGTTGCCCGCGGTGTGCACGATGGCGGAATGTCCCGCTTTGGTTACCGATAGGAAATGGTGCGGATGCGATGCCGCGCCGAGCGCGTCGATGGCGATTTTCAGGTTGCCGTCGGTGCCGTTTTTAAAGCCGACGGGGCAGGACAAGCCGCTGGCAAGCTCGCGGTGCACTTGGCTTTCGGTGGTGCGCGCGCCGATTGCGCCCCATGCGATGAGGTCGGCGTAGTATTGCGGGGTAATTATGTCTAGGAACTCGGTGGAGGCGGGGATGCCCATGTTGCCCAGTTCCAACAGCAGGCGGCGCGCTTGGCGCAAGCCGAAGTTGATGTCGTGCGTGCCGTTGAGGTGCGGGTCGTTAATCAGCCCTTTCCAGCCTACGGTGGTGCGCGGTTTTTCAAAATAGGTGCGCATCACAATCAGCAATTCTTTTTCGTATTTTTGCCGCAGCGGCAGCAGGCGTTGCGCGTATTCCAGCGCGGCTTTGGGGTCGTGAATGGAGCAAGGCCCGATGATAACCAGCAGGCGGTTGTCTTTGCCGTGCAGGATGTCAGCGATTTGCTGGCGCGTTTGGGCAACCAGCTCGGAGGCTTGTTCGCTGATGGGCAGTTCGTATAAATGGGCGATGGGGGGCAAAAGCTCGTCGATTTGTTTGACGCGCAAGTCGTCGGTGGGATGCAGTGGCATGATGTTCTTCTTGGGTTGGAATTTGTAAAGCGTGTAGCATAGCTTTGTTTACATTTTTTGACAACCAAATGGTATAGAACAATTAGAACTTAATTTTATTCTTTTTGGTTTTTTGTGGATTACGTTAGTTAAATTTGCGTTATTTTGTTATTTTTGGCATTTTGTTGCTTGTAAGGAGCTTCGGGCTACCTAAATGGGTGGGGCAGCCTGAAATCTGTCTATTCAATAAAAATCGTTTGGCGCAACACCAAACGGTTTGGATTTTGCAAAATTTTCTGAGCCCGCGTGCGTGCCTGCGGCACACACCCTACACGCCGATTGATTGGGCAATTGTTGTGTTTCAGGCTGCCTCAACCATGCCGCATCAGGCAGCCTGAAAACGCGCGTAGCCCTGTAAACCGCTTCAATCAAACGCCACCACGCGGCTGGCATCCACGGCGACGCGGCAATCATCGGTGTGAACAGCTTGGTCGTGAAAAAAGGTAATCGCGCCAAATTGCGGATGCGTGGCTTCTATGCGGTAGCCAATAGGCAGCCTGAAACTGTGTTGCAGCGTGCATGGTGTGCCGCTGTGGGGCGATAGGTGGATGGCTTCGGGCGGGATGTAATGGGCATCGGATACGTTGAGGCAGCCGAGCAGCCGCGCGGCTTGGGCGTTGGCGGGGCAGCGTAAAACGGCTTCGGGCGTGTCGTGTTGCAGCAGTTCGCCGCCCGCCAGCAGGGCGATGTTGTCTGCCATAAAGCAGGCTTCGGCAGGGTCGTGCGTTACCAGCACGGCGGGGATTTGGCGGCGGCGCACCAGCTCGCGCGTTTGGCTTTGCAACTGGCTGCGCAGCGTGGTGTCTAGGCTGGAAAAGGGTTCATCCAGCAGCAGCACTTTGGGCGTGCCTGCCAAGGCGCGGGCGAGGGCAACGCGCTGTTTTTCGCCGCCCGACAGCGCGCTGATGTGGCGCTCCGCCATGTTGCCCATGCCCACTTCGCCCAGCAGCGCTTGCGCTTGCTCGCGGGCATCGGCTTTGCCCACGCCGCGCATCCGCAGCCCAAACGCAGCGTTTTGCCACACGTTGAGATGCGGCAGCAGGGCGAAATCTTGGAACATCATGGCGACGTGGCGGCGTTCGGGCGCGATGGCGTTTTGCGCTTCGCCGTTGATATACACTTCGCCGCTGTCGGGCTGCACCAGCCCCGCGATGATGTTGAGCAGCGTGGATTTGCCGCTGCCGCTTGCGCCGAGGATGGCGGTGATGCTGCCCGCGCCGACGCTGAAACTGATGTTGCGGGCGGTGGTTTTTTGCTGGAAGGATTTGTGGATTTGGCTGAGGGTGAGCATATTCAGGCTGCTTTGAGTGATGTGGGCAAATATTGTTTTCAGGCTGCCTTTGCGCTTTGGCGTTGGGTTGGGGCAGCCTGAAAATCGGTTGACACGTTAATGCTTAAAACAAGGTTTGGCGCGATCGGTTGAGCCAGAAGCCGTGCTTGCTGCGGTTTTGGCAGCGCATGCCGTCGGTTTGGCTGGTGCATTGCCAGCCCTTGCCGCGAATGGTTTTGCCATACGCCAACACAGGCGGATTGCCGATGCGGTTGGTGTCGCCGCGGCAATCAATGATGGCACGCCCCGTTTGCCCTAGCGAAAAACTGTCGCCCCAATCCAGCGGGCATTCATCATCGCTCGGGCGTTTTTGCGGCGGCTGGATGTTGCTGCGGTGCCCGCTTAGCTCGCAGGTAACGCCCCATTCGCCGCTGTTGCCGAATTCAAGGCGCGAATCGCCTAGGCAAAAAATATTGCCGCTAGGGCTGGTGAAATACAGGCTTTTGCCTGCCGATGCGAAGGTGGGCAAGGCGAGCAGCGCGGCGAGTACAAACAGTTTTGGGGTCATATTCATCCCTTTTTGCAGAAATGGGGTTCGTTTATTTGTTTTCAGGCTGCCTTGTAGCGCAATAGGCAGCCTGAAAACGGTTTACGGGCAAGGATTGCTGATTTCAGCGTGCACCGCGTCAATCGCGTCCAACACGTCGGGCGACAGGGTTACGGCTGCGCTGGCGATGTTTTCGGCAAGCTGTTCCAGCGTGGTGGCGCCGATGATGTTGCTGGCAACGAATGGACGGTCGTTCACAAACGCTAGCGACAGCGCGGTCAGGCTTAGCCCTGCTTCATCGGCGATTTGCGCGTAGCGTTCCACCGCCGCGAAGCCTTGCGGTTTGCTGTACCGCTTAAAGCGTTCAAACAACGCCAAGCGGCTGCCTGCGGGCATCGCGCCGTGACGATATTTGCCCGATAGCACGCCAAACGCCAGCGGCGAATACGCCAACAGCGGCAGGTTTTCGCGCAACGAGACTTCGCTTAACCCGACTTCGTAGCTGCGGTTGAGCAGGCTGTATGGGTTTTGGATGGTGGCGGCGCGGGCGTTTTCAGGCTGCCTTTCGTGTTCGGCAAGATAGCGCATCGCGCCCCACGGCGTTTCGTTGGATAAACCATAAGCGCGGATTTTGCCTTGTTTCACCAGCTCGCTGAGCGCATCAATGATTTCTTCAAACGGCGTGAACGATTCGTTTTCGGGCAATTTGTCTATGCCGAGTTTGCCAAAATAATTGGCTTGGCGTTCGGGCCAATGCAGTTGGTACAAATCCAAATAGTCGGTGTTGAGCCGCTTTAAGCTCGCTTCGCAGGCTTCAAAAATTTGCGCGCGCGAAAAATCGTTGCCGTTGCGGATATAGGGTTCCAGCCCGTTGGCGTTGTTGCCCGTTGGGCCGGCGATTTTGCTGGCGAGCACAAAATCATCGCGCTTGCCCCGCGCCGCTATCCACGCGCCGATGATTTGCTCGGTGCGGGTGTAGGTTTCTTTGCACGGCGGCACGGGATACATTTCGGCAGTGTCAATAAAGTTCACGTCGTGGGCAAGGGCGTAATCTAGCTGGGCGTGGGCTTCATCGGCGGTGTTTTGCTCGCCCCAAGTCATCGTGCCAAGGCAGATTTTGCTTACTTGGATGCCACTTGCGCCTAATGTGTTGTGTTGCATGGGAGTGTCCTTTCTTGTGGGGGAAATAGGGTTTCAGGCTGCCTTGGGATGGTAACGATTAGGCAGCCTGAAACGTCTGTTGCTTCGTTTTCAGGCTGCCTTTGGGGGATAACAAGGCAGCCTGAAAATAGGTTTTACAGCATCGCTTGCACCGCTGCATACACACTTAACACGGCAATCATGCTGTCCACGCGGTCAAACACGCCGCCATGCCCAGGCAATAAATTGCTACTGTCTTTGATACCCGCCGCGCGTTTGAGCCAGCTTTCCAGCAAATCGCCGCCGATGCTTACCAAGGTGAGGATAACGGCAACCAGCATGGTGGCAAACCAAGACGCTTCAAAGCCCAGCCAGCCTGCGCTGCGAGCAAACGTCATATAAATGCACACGGCAATCACGCCGCCTGCCGCGCCTTCCCAGCTTTTTTTCGGGCTTAACACGGGGGCGAGTTTGTGTTTGCCAAAGGCGCGCCCAACAAAATAAGCCGCCGAATCCGCCAGCCACACCAGCACCATAATCGCCAGCAATTGCCCTGCGCTTTGCGGGCTGGGGCGCAATTGCAGCAGGGCAAACCAAAAAGGCAGCATCAGCAGCCAACCGATTGCCATGCCGCGCGCATCGGCTTGGATTTTCCATTTGCGGTTGAGCCACGCGGGCATCGCCAGCAGCCAAAAGGCGAACACAATCGCCCACACAAACGGCGGCAGCTGCCAGCCGCCTGCGTGCGCGGTGAGCATGAAAAACGCCGTGCCCGCCAAATAAGGCGTTTGCTGCGCGGGGCCGAACCCCGCCATTCGGCTGTATTCCCACAGCGCGAGCAGCGCAATCAGCGCGGCAAACGCCGCCCAAAGGGTGTTGCCGGCGAAAAACAGCATGGCGAGCATCAGCGGAAGCAGGACAAGAGCGGTGAGAATGCGTTGTTTGAGCATAATGTTCTTTCTTGTTGGTGAGTGGTTTGCGGCAGCCTGAAAACGAGCGAAGCGAGTTTCTGCGAAGCTAAAACGGCTGGGATAAGGTGGCGATTATTTTACCTGTTTCGGGTTAGCATCGCAGCAAGCAAAGGCAGCCTGAAACGGACTAAATGCTTTTCAGGCTGCCTAATGATGCGGTTTTCAACTTTAAAACGCGAGCGCAACAATGGCGAGCGGTAAATCGGACATTTGCGCCCAAACTTTGCGAATAGGATTTGGTGGGCATAAAGATTCCAATCTACAAACTTGATGAACGTTTTTGGCAGACGAATACCCAAGGCAACGCAATCAACACAAAGGCAGCCTGAAAACCGTGTTTTGGCTTTTCAGGCTGCCTTTGCCGCGCTATTCGGGGCGTTGCTGCTCGCTGGGCAGCTGCTCGGAGGTACGCCCGAAGCGGCGTTCGCGTTGGGTGAACGAGGCGAAGGCTTTTTGCATTTCGGCTTGGTTGAAGTCGGGCCACAGTACGGGTGTGAAATAAAATTCGGCGTATGCCATTTGCCAGAGCATAAAGTTGCTGATGCGGGTTTCGCCGCCTGTGCGGATAAAGAGGTCGGGCTCGGGGGCTTCGGCGAGCATCAGGCGGCTGGCTAAATCGGCTTCACTGATGTGGGTTTTGCCTTCGGCAATCAGGGTGTTGGCGGCTTGTAGGATGTCCCAGCGTCCGCCGTAGTCGGCGGCGATGGTGAGCGTTAAGCCTGTGTTGTGGGCGGTTAGGGCTTCGGCGGCGATGATGCTTTGTTGGATTTCGGTGGAGAAGCGGCTGCGGTCGCCGATGACTTTGAGCCGCACGCCTTTTTCGTTCATTTGGATGACTTTCTTTTGCAGGGCAACGAGAAACAGCCCCATCAGAAACGAGACTTCGTCGGCGGGCCGCCGCCAGTTTTCGGTGGAAAAGGCGAAGACAGTGAGATAGCGCACGCCTGCGTCGTTGCAGATGTGGCAGATGTTTTCCAGCACGTCTAGCCCTTTTTTATGCCCCATGGCGCGGGGCAGGAAGCGTTTTTTTGCCCAGCGCCCGTTGCCGTCCATGATGATGGCGATGTGGCGGGGGGTTTGGCTGTGCTCGGGGATGGTTTGGGTGCTGCTAATGTGGCTCATGCTGATGTGGCTCATGGGGCTGCCTTGTGGGTGGGATGGGAATGGGGGAGATTATAGGGGATGGTTGTTAAGATTGTATGAAGATTGTGTGAAGGATTTGTGGGCGGGGGGCTATATAAATGCAGCCTGAAACGCGGTTGGATGCGTTTTCAGGCTGCCTATATATGGTTTACTTGTTAGCGGTTGGGGCTTCTGGCGGCTGGCGGCGCGCCATGCGCTCGGCGAAGCGTTGGTGTTGCTGTTTTTGCAGCTCCGTGTATTTTTGCCGTTGCGCGGGGGTAAGCACTTGGAAGGCGGCGTGGCGGGCTTGGAGCATTTGCAATTCGCGTTCGGCGTGCTGGCGTTCCAGCTCGGCGCGTTCTTGCTGGCGCTCGGCGATGAGCTTGCGCGCGGCTTGTTCGTCAAAATTTTTGCTGTTCAGCAGTTGCTGCTCTTGGCTTTGGCGTTGCGCCATTTTTTGTTGGAACTCGGCGTGGCGTGCGGGGGTGTTTTCAGGCTGCCGCGGGCGGTGCTGCGCCATGATGTCGCGGATTTTGTTTTTTTGCGCTTCGCTCAAACCCAGCTCGTCAAAGCCGCGCGGCAAGCCGTCTCGTTTGAATTTGTTGCGCATTTTGTCTGAATGGTGGGGTTTTTGGCGGTCGCCATGCGGAGGCGGCGGCATATCGTTGGCGGGCTGTTGTTTGGCGGCTTCGTCTGCGGCAACGGCTACGCCTGCGCTTAACAACAAGGCGGCGGTGGAGGCAAGTAGTGTGGAGCGTTTCATGATTTTTCCTTGTAATCAATGTTTGAACGGACACGGCAACTGCGAGCGGCGGATGATACGCGGCTGCGGTGTTAAGTTGGGTGGGCGGCGGGTTAAATTTGGCATAGGCAGCCTGAAAGCGGGTTTGGTGCGTTTCAGGCTGCCTGATGGTTTTTTATTGCTTGCGCTGTTTTGTTTGCCGTATTGCGCCCTATAAAATCGCGCATTTCCCCTACAAACCGTTTTATTCTGCCAATTTTGCCGACATCGTTAGCGTTATCGTTTTGCTTGCGCGTTTTCAGGCTGCCTTGTGGGAAAGCGGGCGTGCAAACGGCTATAATCCACAACCATTTGAACGAAAGGAAAAAGCATGAATGTTTTGGTAATCAACGGCGTGAACCTAAACCTGCTGGGCACGCGCGAGCCGGATATTTACGGCGCGGAAACGCTGGCGGATGTATCGGCTGATTTGGACAAAACCGCTGCCGAGCTGGGCGTGAGCGTGCGCCATTTTCAAAGCAACCACGAGGGCGCGATTGTGGATGCCATCCAAGCGGCGCGCGGCAACACCGACTGGATTATCATCAACGCGGGCGCGTTTACCCACACCAGCGTGGCGATTCGCGATGCGCTCGCAGGCGTGGGCATTCCGTTTGTGGAAGTGCATATTTCCAATGTGCACGCACGCGAGGCGTTCCGCCATCATTCGTATTTGTCGGACAAGGCGGTGGGCGTGATTGTGGGGCTGGGCACGTTTGGCTATCAGGCGGCGTTGCAGTTTGTGGTGCGCAAGGGGAAGGCAGCCTGAAAACGATTTTCAGGCTGCCTCTGATAAATCTCTCATCTCAAAAGGACTTCCCATGATAAACGGCTTAACCCAAATCATCGCCCACATCGGCTACCCCACGCACACCTTCAAATCGCCGATGATTTACAACCCCTATTTCCAATCGCGCAGCATCAACGCCGTGGTGGTGCCGTTTGCTTGCCAAGCGGATAACTACCCCGATTTTCTGCGCGCCGTGTTCCGTAACGAAAACACGCTGGGCGCATTGATTACCATGCCGCATAAAGTAACCACCATCGCCTTGCTAGACGAAATCTCGCCCACCGCGCAGATTGCGGGCGCATGCAATGCCGTGCGCCGCAGCGCCGATGGCAGGCTGCAAGGCGATATGTTTGACGGCGAGGGCTTTGTGCGCGGCATGGTGCGCAAAGGCTTTGCGCCGCAGGGCAAATCGGCTTTGCTGGCAGGCGCGGGCGGCGTGGGCAGCGCGATAGCCGCGAGCTTGGCAGCGGCGGGCGTGGCGCGGTTGGCATTGTTTGACCCGAACACCGCGCAGGCGGAAGCGTTGGCAGCGCGGTTGCGCCATCATTACCCCGATTTGGCGGTGGAAACAGGCAGCAACGACCCGCAAGGCTTTGATTTGGTGGCGAATGCCTCGCCGTTGGGGATGTATGACGGCGATGCGCTGCCGTTGGATGTGGCGCGGATTGCCCCCGATGCGTTTGTGGGCGAGGTGGTGTTGAGCCGCCCGATTACGCCGTTTTTGGCGGCGGCGCAGGCGCGCGGCTGCACCATTCAAGTGGCAACCGATATGCTGTTTGAGCAAATTCCCGCCTATTTGGAATATTTCGGCTTGGAGACGACCACGCCCGACGTATTGCGGCAAGTGGCGCAGTTGTAAGCCACACAGTTATCTTGCTTCTTTACAATTTAATGCTTTCTTTAAATCTTTAAGATACAATCTCTGTTGCTTCCTCAAATATAACCCTACAAAAAGGTTAAATATGAATTTTTTAGATACAATATTTTCGGTAAAATCTAAAGTTGTTTTATCTCCATGCGGATAAAATTTTCCTATCCAAGTTCCTTTGATGTTTTCATTTTCTATTTCGAATGCCCAGCTTTGATATTTAATACATTCTGTAACCTTAAAATAAGTTTCAATTCCATATTTAGAAACTTCTACAAACGTATTATCATTTATAATTCTTATATTTGCTAAGTCACTTCTCCAAACAAAATCATTTAAATTAGTTACCTTATTCCACACTTTTTCTATTGGGCACAAAAGAGTAACCTTTATATTAGCAATTGCCATACTAGTAGCCTCCCTATAAAATTCCATTTTATTTATTATACCAAATATACTCATACCACATAAGGAACGCAGACAATGGAACATTCCACGCCAGACTACATCGCCGCATGGCGCAGTTGCATTCAGGGCGAGAATAAATCGTGGGTGCTGTTTGAACAGGGCACTTGCGTGATACTGATGCAGCCTGAAACCGATTTGGCAGCGCAAGCGGTGGCGTTGCTGCGCGAATTTGGCGCGGTGCAAGTGGGCACACCATCGGCAGATTTTAATGTGGATTACGCTGTCGGACGGCTCGGGCTGGGTGGTTACGGGGCATCATCCCGATATTTTGAATTTTGTGTTTGCTGACGAGGGCGATGATGACAATCATGTGCCGATTGGTTTGCTGGGGCGTTCGCTGCGGGCAATGGATGCAGAATATTTGCGCGTGGCGCATATTAAAGATAAGCGCAGGCGGTAGTTATTGCGGTGATTGTTTTCAGGCTGCCTTTATCGTTGCCACAGAGGCAGCCTGAAAACGGGTTTACAAACATCCACGAAGCGAAAACAAGAGCAAGCGGTTGTTTTCGCTTCGCTCGTTTTTTGCCTTTTCCAAGCAAAGACCTCTGCAAAATCTACAACCGATGGAGCATCAGCGGCTCGCCCGACATCTTTCCAACCAACAAAACCGTGTTGAATATCCATTTGGCGACGAGCCGTCGCCGCTCCATTTTAAATTTCAGGCTGCCAAATAACCTCAAATCCTATCGCATAGACCAAAACAGTCTTACCTGCTTGCCAAAATTTGATACATTTCCACACTTTACAAACACTAACAAAAACAGGTTTCCCATGCCCCAACCGCAAGAAATCAACATCCGCCAGCTGCTAGACCGCAGCCCCATCAGCTTCTACCAAAAACTCATCATCGCCCTCTGCTTTTTTATCGTGGTGGCCGATGGCTTTGACGTTGCCATCATGGGCTTTGTCGCCCCTTATATCAAAGCCGATTGGCAGCTTTCCAACAACGCTCTCGCCCCCGTGCTCAGCGCAGCGTTGGCAGGCTTGGCGGTGGGCGCGATGATTACCGGCCCGCTCGCCGACAAATTCGGGCGGCGCAAAGTGTTGCTGGGCAACGTGTTGTGCTTCGGCTGCGCCACGCTGCTGGTCGCCCACGCCGGCGACATCTGGCAACTGGTGGTGTTCCGCTTTATCGCAGGCTGCGCCATGGGCGGCATCATGCCCAACGCCGCCACGCTGGTAACCGAGTTTTCCCCCGCCCGCAAACGCGCGTTTTTGATTACCATCGTGTTCGCAGGGTTCACCGTGGGCGCGGCAGGCGGCGGCTTTTTAGCGGCATGGCTCATCCCGCATTACGGCTGGCACAGCGTGTTTTATGTAGGCGGCATCACCCCGTTGGTTTTAAGCGTGATTATGTTTTTCAGGCTGCCTGAAAGCATCGGCTTTCTGATTCACAAGCGCGGCGACCAAGCGCAAATCCGCGCCTTGGTGGAACGTTGCGTGCCCCACAGCACCACCGAACACAGCGTGTTTGTGCTGCCCCACCACACTCTCCCCAGCGAAGCCGAAGCCGCCGCGAGCAACGAATCGCCCGTGCAAACCGTGCTCAATGCGCACTACCGCGCCGGCAGCCTTTTGCTGTGGCTCGCCTATTTTTCGCACCTGTTTTTGGTGTACCTGCTCGGCAGCTGGATGCCCACCATGATTAAAGAAAGCGGCATGAGCGCCGAACAGGCCAGCATCGTTTCCGCCATGTTCCAGCTGGGCGGGCCGCTCGGCTCGGTTGCCGTGGGCTGGCTGATGGACCGGTTCAACGCGGGCAAAACCGTGGCGCTGTGGTATGCATCGGGCGCGCTGGTGCTGGTGGGGTTGAGCGGCGTGCTGGGCAGCTACGCGCTGATGTGCCTGCTCGCCTTCCTGCTGGGCGTGTCGCTCAACGGCGGCGGCACCGGCATGAACGCGCTGTCCAGCATGTTCTTCCCGCTCAAAGCCCGCGCCACGGGCAACGGCTGGATGCACGGCATCGGACGCATCGGCGCGTTTGCCTCCGCCTTTGCGGGCGCATGGTTTTTAAACTGGGGCTGGGATTTCAAAACCGTCGCCACCGTGCTTACCATCCCCGCCCTGCTGGTGGGCATCGCGTTGTGGAGCAAAGAATGGATTTATCGCAAGCCCACCAAATAAGCCCCGTTTAGCCACACCAAAGGCAGTCTGAAACGCGCATTACCCGGTTTCAGGCTGCCTGATTGTATTGCCCCGCAAAGCCGATATTCGCCCCCGCCCAATCTGCTATACTCAGCCGTTTTTCCAATCCAAGGCAGCCTGAAAATGTATCTTTGGCTCAAATTCTTCCACATCTTCTTCATCATCGCATGGTTCGCAGGGCTGTTTTACCTGCCCCGCATCTACGTCAATCTCGCCCTCGCCCAAACCCCCGAAGAATACAGCCGCCTGCTGATTATGGCGCAAAAACTGTATAAATTCATGACCCCGTGGGGCATCGGCGCACTCATCTTCGGCACGCTCATGCTCGCCCAACTCTCCGCCGCAGGCTGGACGCACGGCAAGCTCACCATCGGCATCCTACTCGCCGCCTACCACATCGCCTGCCGCCAACTGCTTATCGCCTTTGAACAGCAGCGCAACCGCCACAGCCACAAATGGTACCGCGTCTTCAACGAAATCCCCGTGTTCGCCCTGCTCGCCGCGCTCTACCTCGTCCTGTTCAAACCCTTCTGACCCCAAAGGCAGCCTGAAACCCGTTTTCAGGCTGCCGAACCCTATTCCAAGGCAAACCCAAATGACCACCCCCAACCTAGAAATCGAACGCCGCTTCCTGCTCGCCAACAACACATGGCGACAACACGCCTCCGCCCCCCAACGCCTCCACCAAGGCTATCTCACCGTTGCCAAAGAATGCAGCATCCGCGTGCGCATCATCGGCGATAACGCATGGCTCACCATCAAAGGCTACATCAGCGACACCACCCGCAGCGAATACGAATACCCCATTCCCCTTGCCGAAGCCCAACAAATGTTCGCCACCCTCTGCCCCTTCAAAGTAGAAAAAAACCGCTACATCATTGAACACCAAGGACATCGCTTTGAAATAGACGAATTTCTTGGCGACAACGCCCCACTCATCCTCGCCGAACTGGAACTTCCCAACGAAACCGCCGCCTACCCCCGCCCCGATTGGCTCGGCAAAGAAATCACCAGCGATGGGCGCTACACCAATGCCTACCTCAGCACCCACCCCTATCCCACATGGCAAAACACGCCATATAGTTGTTCCACACAGCCTTAGACAAGGCGGCGAGCCGCAGATAGTACAAGTAGTACAGCAAGGCGAGCCAACGCGGTATAAGGCTGTGTGGGACGACTATAAATCCTTTGCAATACAACAACAAACCCAGTATAATCGCCCGTTTTTCAGGCAAATCTTATTTGCTACGCGCAATAATTAAACGGGCAATCCACACACAAAATGTAGATAACCCACTGTAAAGATTGCCCAAATTAGCGGTTTACCCCATAAACCAATTTCACCATTTTTAAAATCACAGTTTGGAGACCCATCATGGCAAAAGTTTGCAAAGTAACGGGCAAACGTCCAATGTCTGGCAACAACGTATCACACGCCAACAACAAAACCAAACGTCGTTTTTTGCCTAACTTGCAATCACGTCGTTTTTGGGTAGAGAGCGAAAACCGTTGGATTCGCATCCGAGTAACCAACGCAGCATTGCGCACCATCGACAAAAACGGCATCGACGCTGTTTTGGCTGATTTGCGCGCACGCGGCGAAGCCATCTAAAAAAGGAATGAATCATGCGCGATAAAATCAAACTAGAATCTTCTGCTGGTACAGGTCATTTCTACACCACTACCAAAAACAAACGTACCATGCCTGGCAAATTGGAAATCAAAAAATTTGACCCCGTTGCCCGCAAACACGTTATCTACAAAGAAACCAAATTGAAATAAGGGTTTCGCAAAATCTCTACAATATCGGTTGTAGAGATTTTTTTATTGCCATCATCCACATAAGGCAGCCTGAAAACGAACGCAGCGCGTTTTGGAGAACAGAACCATGTCCCGCACCATTATCCACAACCCCACCACCCACCGTTTTGAATACAACGAAAACGGCGAAACATCTTACGTTGCCTATCGCCCGCTGGATAACGGCGTTTGGCTGTTGGAACACACCGAAGCCCAGCCCACGCCGCACGGTCGCGCCATTGCTGCCGATTTGGTACATGCCGCTTTAAGCGAAGCGCAACGGCAAGGCGTGAAAGTGCGCACCGAATGCTCGTTTACCATTCACTATTTGGCGCGGCATCCCGAGTTTGCCGATTTGGAAGAGATTACCTTGTAAACAGCACTAAGGCAGCCTGAAAACATTTTTAGATGCTGTTTTAGCTCCGCTGAAACTCGCTTCGCTCGTTTTCAGGCTGCCTTTGCGTAAAACCGCCCTATTCCCGATTGCGCCCCTGCCAAAAATACCGCCACACAAACGCAGGAAACGCCGCCACCAAATACAAACACACCACGGTGGCGTAAAACTCCCAATCTTGGCGATGCACGCTGCCCGAGCGGCTCTCCAGCACATACGAAATAGCGGCGATGATGATAAACCCCAGCGCAAGCTCGGCGAGGTGATGCAGAATGGTTTTGCGTTTAAGCGGGATAATGCCCAAGCCGCGTTGGGTGAGAAAGGGAAAATTGGCGATGATAAGAGTGAGCAGCAGCAGGGTGTACATGGGAGCGGTCATGGGAGGGCTTTCCTTATAAAATGATTTTCAAGCTGCCGTTATAAACATTCAGCCGTTGTGGGTTGATAAGATGGCGGCAAAACCGCCGCTATGATTTTTCAGGCTGCCTATCGCTCGCGTCCAGCAGCATAAATACCAGCAAGCTCAACCCCAGCAGCACCGCCGTCAGCACCAACGCTTTATCGTGGTTTGCTGCACCCACTTTGCTTAAATAGCGATAAATCAGCGTGGTGAGCGTGGTCCACTCGGGGCGCGACAGGAACAGCGTAGCGGCAAATTCGCCGATGCAAGTAGCGGCGGCAAGCGTGAGCCCACGGCGCAGCGCGGGCAGCAGCAGCGGCAGCGTAACCGCATAGGCAGCCTGAAAACGGCTTGCGCCAGATACCCGCGCGGCAGCGATGTAGTTGGCGGGCAGCGCGTCCCAAGCGGATAAAATATCTTTGGTAACAAAGGGATAAGCCAGCAAGGCATACAGCGCAATCAGCATCGGCAAGCTCGCCGACCAAGCGGGATACAGCAGCAACACGCCAAACGACAAGCACACGGGCGACACCATAAACGGCAAAAATGTCAGCGCACGAATCGCCGCCCATTGCCGCGCCGCCGCCGCGTGCAACGCGCCCAACACCGCCGCGCCCAACACCGCGCCGCCTGAAAACCGCGCCGTGTTCCACAACGCCGCCAGCGTGTCGCCATCCCACAACACGCGCCACGCCGCGCCCGCTTGGGCAGCCTGAAACGCAATCGCCAGCAGGGGCAGCGCGCAGCACGCGGCCAGCGTAAACAAGGCAAGCGCCAGCAGGGCGCGCTCCGCCCGCGTTTTCGGTTTTTCAGGCTGCCGGGCGCGCACCTCGGCGGCATCGGCGCGGCGGCTTATCCATGCATACAACAGCCCCGCCAGCGCGGTTACGCCCAACACCAACCACACCAGCACCGCCGCGTGCGCCATGTCCAATTCATACGCAATCAGTTGATACACTTCCACTTCCACCGTGGCAAACCGCTGCCCGCCCAGCAGCAACGCCAAGCCAAATCCCGAAAAGCAATACAAAAACACCAAACACGCGCCGCCCGCCAGCCATGCTTTAAGCACAGGCAATTCCACGCGCCAAAAGCGTTGCCAAGCGTTCGCGCCCAGCGTTTGCGCCGCCGCCAAACGGTTAGCAGGCACAGTCGCCAAGCCTTGATACGCCGCGCGAATCATCACAGGCAAATTGAAAAATACGTTGCCATACAACAGCAACGCCGCCGTGCCCGCCCAGCCGCGCCACAACGCGCCATGCTCTCCAAACAACGCCAACACGCCCATGCCCGCCACCAGCGTGGGCAAAATAAACGGCAGCATCAGCAGCCGCAACACCAACGCGCGCCCCGCAAACTGCAAGCGCGCCAACGCCCACGCAATCGGCACACCCAGCACGGTCGTCAGCACCACCGTTGCGGCAGCCTGAAACACCGTCCAAACAATGCGCCGTTGGTAGTACGCATCGCCCAGCATCTCGCCCCACAACGGTGCAGCGTCTTGATAGCCCAACATCGCCGCCAACGGCGCAACCACCAGCACGCCGAGAAAGGCAAGAATGGGCAGGGCAAGCAAAAAAGAGAAGGCAAAGCGGCGCATGATGGGGCGGGCGGAAAAAGAAATGACGAATTGTAGCCTAATTCCCATTTTCAGGCTGCCTAAAACACCGTATAATGCGCAGCTTTCGCGGGTGTCGTCTAATGGTAAGACATTAGCTTCCCAAGCTACTGACGTGGGTTCGATTCCCATCACCCGCTTTGTTTGCATATAAAGGCAGCCTGAAAATGGAAAAATCCGTTTTCAGGCTGCCTTTTTTCATCGCACTCAATCTACTGCCAACACAAATCCTCAGCCCATTCATGCACATCGCGCTGGTGCCAATATTGCCCGTTGTCGCGAAACGTGGTGCAAGCGGTGTGCAATTCACCGAAGAAATCGTGCAGATGCAGGCGCTGATGTTTGGCAACGCGTGTATCAATCTGCGCCTGCCGCTCTTTGTTAAACGGCTTGCCCATCAATGCTTGCAGCTCGGCAGGATACGGCTTGCCCAAGCCGCTGTGCCACACCGCGCCCTGCACCATGCCCAGCCAATCGCGTTGATACGGCACATTGACCGCACGCGGCACATCGGGCAGCGCGTCCAGTTTTTCCAGCCAAAATTCATCACGCGCGATGATGTCGGGCAGATTCAGCTTCTGCGCCCATTGCAAATGCGCCAGCGTTGCGCTGCGTGCTTCATGCCGCCATTGCTGATACGCCGCCAAAATGCGCTGCTGCAAACTGCGATAATCGCGCTCCATTTGCTGCCATGCCGACTCGCGGTTGCGCGGTGGCGCGGGACGGCGGTCGCCGATGTTGTCGCAGGGGCGGCGGCATTGCGGGCAGAGCACGGCGGGTTGGTTGATGCCGCCGTATTTGCTGCGCGTGGTTTTGACACGGCAGGCAAAGCAAACAAAGGCAACGTTGACGGGCGGGAAGCGGTAGCGGTGAATGGCCATGGGTTCTCCATTGCAATAGGCAGCCTGAAAACTCGCTTCGCTTGTTTTCAGGCTGCCTTTTTGTTCACGCCAATCAGCGTTCCACTTGGCTCACATCGCGCACCGCGCCTTTATCGGCAGAGGTCGCCATTGCGGCATAGGCGCGCAGCGCGGCGGACACATACCGCTCGCGGCTTTCGGGCTTCCATGCGCGGCTGCCGCGTGCTTCCATTTCGGCGCGGCGGCGGGCGAGTTCCTCGTCTGACACGGCAAGGTGGATGCGGCGGTTGGGGATGTCGATTTCAATGGTGTCGCCCTCGTGCACCAAGCCGATGGCTCCGCCCTCGGCGGCTTCGGGCGAGGCGTGCCCGATACTCAAACCCGATGTGCCGCCCGAGAAACGCCCGTCGGTGAGCAAGGCGCAGGCTTTGCCCAAGCCTTTGGATTTGAGGTAGCTGGTGGGGTACAGCATTTCTTGCATCCCCGGCCCGCCTTTGGGGCCTTCGTAGCGGATGATAACGATGTCGCCTGCCACGATTTGGTTGCCCAAAATGCCTGCCACGGCATCTTCTTGGCTTTCAAACACGCGGGCACGCCCAGTGAACTGCCAGATGCTTTCGTCCACGCCGGCGGTTTTCACCACGCAGCCGCGCTCGGCGATGTTGCCAAACAATACCGCCAAGCCGCCGTCTTGCGAATAGGCGTGCGCAACATCGCGGATGCAGCCGTTTGCGCGGTCTA
This sequence comes from Kingella bonacorsii, assembly GCF_016623605.1. Taxonomy (NCBI): domain Bacteria; kingdom Pseudomonadati; phylum Pseudomonadota; class Betaproteobacteria; order Neisseriales; family Neisseriaceae; genus Kingella; species Kingella bonacorsii. Next base: position 352,693 of record NZ_JAEHNZ010000002.1, read on the forward strand.
AATCCAGCGTTTTCCATTGGCGGTTTTGCGAGAAAGCTTGGGTGCTGCGCACGCCGCCCGGCGCGGCTTTGAAGCGTTCAATCGCTTCGGTGTTGGCGGAGTTGGCGATGTCCCATTTGGCGATGGCTTCTTTCAGGCTGCCTGAATGGATGGTGAGCGCGTTGGTGTGCAATTTGCCTGCTTTGTCTAGCTCTTTCAGGATGCCGATGATGCCGCCTGCGCGGTGCACATCTTCCATGTAGTAATCGTGGTTGTTGGGCGCGGTTTTGCACAGGCAGGGCACGATGCGGCTCAGGCGGTCAATATCCGCCATTTTGAAATCTACGCCTGCTTCTTGGGCAACGGCGAGCAGGTGCAAAATGGTGTTGGTGCTGCCGCCCATGGCGATGTCCATGGTCATGGCGTTTTCAAACGCGGCTTTGGTGGCGATGCTGCGTGGCAGCACGGAATAGTCGTTTTGCTCGTAATGGCGTTTGGTGATTTCTACGATGAGCCGCCCCGCTTCTAGGAACAGCTCCTTGCGCCCCGCGTGGGTGGCGACCAGCGAGCCGTTACCCGGTAGCGACAAGCCGAGGGCTTCGGTTAAGCAGTTCATGGAGTTGGCGGTGAACATCCCCGAACACGAGCCGCAAGTGGGGCAGGCGTTTTGTTCAATTTCGGCGATGGCGGCATCGGAAACGTTGTCGTCCGCCGCGTCAATCATCGCGTCCACCAAGTCTAGGCGGCGGCTGTCGGCAATGTTAATCGCGCCGACCACTTTGCCCGCTTCCATCGGCCCGCCCGATACAAAGATGGTGGGGATGTTCAGGCGCATCGCCGCCATCAGCATCCCTGGGGTGATTTTGTCGCAGTTGGAAATGCACACGAGGGCATCAGCGCAATGGGCGTTCACCATGTATTCCACGCTATCGGCGATTAAATCGCGGCTGGGCAGCGAATACAGCATCCCGCTGTGCCCCATGGCGATGCCGTCGTCCACGGCGATGGTGTTGAACTCTTTGGCAATCGCGCCTGCTTTTTCAATTTCGCGGGCAACGAGCTGCCCCATGTTGTGCAAGTGCACATGGCCGGGCACAAATTGGGTGAACGAGTTGGCGATGGCGATGATGGGCTTGCCAAAGTCGCTGTCGGCAACGCCTGTGGCGCGCCAAAGGGCGCGCGCGCCTGCCATGTTGCGTCCGTGGGTGGAGGTTTTGGAGCGGTAGTCGGGCATGGTTGTGTTCCTTTGTTTGTGTGGTTTGGTTGAGGTGTGTTTTTCAGGCTGCCTGAAAAAGGAAAGGGCGGATTTTACGCTGAAATGGGTTTTCAGGCTGCCTTATTGTGGTGAGGCAGCCTGAAAATAAAGGTTTTCCCATTTTCAGGCTGCCTCGGTATCAGCATTCCGTTAACGGCAATCTACGCCATCGCGCGCACGCCGTTGGGGCTGACTTCAAACAGGGTAAACGTGAGCGGTTTTTCGCCGTCGCTTTCGTGTTCCGCAACCATGTCGCGGTAGGCTTGCAGCTTGCCGCCCGCGCATTGGGGAAACACCAGCATGGCATCGCGGTGGGGGATGGAGGCGTAAACGGTATCCGTGCCGAAATGGCGCGGCAACGGCTCGTTGCCCAATGGTGTGTTTAACACGGCTGGATTGGTTGGAAAATGTCGGCGAGCCGCCGACGCCCCATCGGATGCGGGTTCTACACAGGTTTCAGGCTGCCTTGGGGCGGCTGCGGATGTTTTTCAGGCTGCCACAACGATGGGGGAAAGGCAGCCTGAAACCGGAAGCCGAACCGCTTTATTTGCTGTCCAGCTTGGGCACGTTTGTCCCGTCGCCCAGCTGCACCAAGCCTGTTTGCGCGTAAACCCGCAGTTTGGCGCGGGTGTCGGAAATATCCAGATTGCGCATGGTCAGCTGCCCGATGCGGTCGGCGGGGGTGAAGGCGGCGTTTTCCACTTTTTCCATGCTCAGCCGCTCGGGGTGGTAGGTCAGGTTCGGGCTTTCGGTGTTCAAAATGGAATAGTCGTTGCCGCGGCGCAGTTGCAGCGTTACTTCGCCGGTAACGGCTTTGGCCACCCAGTGTTGGGCGGCTTCGCGCAGCATCAGGGCTTGGCTGTCAAACCAGCGCCCTTGATACAGCAATCTGCCCAAGCGCAAGCCGTTGATGCGGTATTGCTCGATGGTGTCTTCGTTGTGGATGCCGGTTACCAAGCGCTCGTAGGCGATGTGGAGCAACGCCATGGCGGGGGCTTCGTAGATGCCGCGCGATTTGGCTTCGATGATGCGGTTTTCAATTTGGTCGCTCATGCCCAAGCCGTGCCGCCCGCCGATGCGGTTGGCTTCCAAAATAAGCTCTACGGGGTTGTCAAAGGTTTTGCCGTTCAGCGCAACGGGCACGCCCTCTTCAAAGCGCACGGACACGGTTTCGGCTTGGATTTCAACGTTTTCGTCCCAAAACGCCACGCCCATAATCGGTTGCACGATGTTGATGCCGCAATTTAAAAATTCCAAATCTTTGGCTTCGTGCGTGGCGCCGAGCATATTGGAATCGGTGGAATAAGCTTTTTCCACCGACATTTTGTAGTCAAACCCGTTGGCAATCAGGTATTTGGACATTTCTTCGCGCCCGCCCAATTCGTTGATGAACTGTTGGTCCAGCCACGGTTTGTAGATTTTGAGCGCGGGGTTGGTCAACAAGCCATAGCGGTAGAAGCGTTCGATGTCGTTGCCTTTGTAGGTGCTGCCATCGCCCCAGATGTTTACGTCGTCTTGTTTCATGGCGGCGACCAGCGCGGTGCCCGTTACGGCGCGCCCGAGCGGGGTGGTGTTGAAATAAGGCATGCCGCCGGTGGAAACATGGAACGCGCCGCATTGGATGGCAGCGATGCCCTCGCAGGCAAGCTGTCTGCGGCAGTCAATCAGGCGGGCGTTTTCCGCGCCGTATTCCATGGCTTTTTGCGGGATGGCGGAATAGTCGTCTTCGTCGGGTTGCCCGAGGTTGGCGGTGTAGGCATAGGGGTTGCCGCCTTTCAGTTTTATCCACAACAGCGCGGCGGAGGTGTCCAGCCCGCCCGAAAAGGCGATGCCGATTTTTTGCCCGATGGGAAGGGATTGGAGAATAGCAGGGGTTTGGCTCATTTTGATTCCTTTGAAGTGATAGGGTGTGGGATTATGCGTTAAAGGGCAGCCTGAAATTAATTGGCCGCTTGGTTTTCAGGCTGCCTATGGGTTTGCCCGCCAGCCAGCCTGAGTTGGAAGCCTAACATCATTTCATCAGGTTTTTCAACGCCAATCGCACGCCTTCGCCCACATCCGTATCGGCGGGGATGCCTTTGGTGGCGGCGCGGGCTTCGCGTTCGTTGTAGCCCAGCGCCAGCAGCGTGCTGATGATGTCTTCGCTGGCATCGGGCGTGGCGGCGGGGGCGAATAAGCCTGTTGCCTCGCCGCTGGTGGGGGCGAGTTTGCCGCGCAGTTCCAAAATCATGCGCTCGGCGGTTTTCTTGCCGATGCCGGGGGCGGCAGACAGGCGTTTGATGTCTTCTTGCGCGATGGCGGCGGCCAGTTCATCGGCACTAAGCGCGGAGAGTATGCCCAGCGCGGTTTTCGCGCCAATGCCGCTCACTTTCACCAGCTGGCGGAAGGTGGCGCGCTCGGCTTTGCCGGCGAAGCCGAACAGCAAATGGGCATCTTCGCGCACGATGAGCTGGGTGTGGATGTGGATGCTGTCGCCGATGTTGGGCAGTTGGTAAAAGGTTTGCATGGAGACTTCCAGCTCGTAGCCGATGCCGTTTACGTCGATGGTGATTTGCGGCGGGTGTTTTTCGGCGAGTTTGCCGGTTAGATGGGTAATCATGGGAATCTTTCGGGAAGGGGTTGGCAGGCGGTGCAATATTTTCAGGCTGCCTTATCTGTGCACGATAAAGGCAGCCTGAAAACGGGTTAACGTAATTAAATCCGCATCGGCATCACGATGTATTTGAACTCGGCGTTGTTGGGCAGCGTAATCAGCGTGGAGCGGTTGGCATCGCCAAATGCGATTTGGATGTCGTCGCTGTTTGCGCTGCGCAGCACATCCATCAGGAATTGGATGTTGAAGCCGACTTCCAGGCTTTCGCCCGCGTAGGCGATTTCCAGCTCTTCGCTGGCTTCTTCCTGCTCGCTGTTGCTGCATGTGATTTTCAGGCTGCCCGGGGCCAGTTGCAGGCGCACGCCGCGGAATTTTTCGTTGGCGAGAATGGCGGAGCGTTCCAGCGCGCCCAGCAGCGTGGCGCGGTTGATGACGAAGATTTTGTCGTTGTCCAGCGGGATGACGCGGTTGTAGTCGGGGAATTTGCCGTCGATGACTTTGCTCACGATGGTGGTGTCGCCGCATTGGAAGCGCACTTGGTTGTCCAGCAGCTCAATGTGGATGGCTTCTTTGGGCTGGTTGAGCAGCTTCACCAGTTCCAACACGGTTTTGCGCGGCAGGATGATGTCTTGCTTGGCCAGCTCGGCTTCGATGGTGGTGCTGGCGTAGGCAAGGCGGTGTCCGTCGGTGGCGACCAGGCGCAGTTGGTTGCCTTCCACTTGCAGCAGCAAGCCGTTGAGATAATAGCGAATATCTTGCACCGCCATGCTGTATTGCACTTGGCTAATCATGTGTTTCAGCGTTTCTTGCGGCAGGGAAAATTGGGTGTGGGTGGTTTCGCCGATGTTCATGGTGGGGAAATCGGCGGGCGGCAGGGTTTGCAGGTTGAAGCGCGATTTGCCGGCTTTAAGCGTGAGCTTGTGTTCGTCCAAATCCAGTTGCACGGTGGCGTTTTCGGGCAAGGCGCGCAGGATGTCTTGCAGTTTTTTGGCGTTGGTGGTGAGCTGGAAATCGCCTTGTTCGCTGTCTGCGCCTTGGGTGTGGATTTGGATTTCCAAGTCGGTGGCGAGGATGTGCACTTTGCCGCCTTTGCTTTCCAGCAGCACGTTCGCCAAAATGGGCAGGGTGTGCTTGCGCTCCACGATGCCGGTGGCGGTTTGCAGGGGTTTGAGCAGCGCGTCGCGCTCGGTTTGTAGGATTAACATGGTGGGGTTTCCTTTGTGTTGGTGGTGTTTAGAGAGATTGGGGATGCGGTTTTCAGGCTGCCTATTCGGGCGGCTGATGCTTATCGGCTAGGCTTTGCAGCCATGTGAACACGGCGCTATACAGCAGCGGACTAATCAATAAGCTGTCTATATTGTGTTCGCGCAGCATATAGTTTGCGCCGAAGATGCCGATGAATGTGCCCAGCGCATAAAGCGGCAGCCTGAATTTGCCTGCGTTGCGGGTGTTGATGTCCCACATGGTCCAAAAGGGGATCACCAGCAGGCAAATCACGCCGAAGCTGTACCATTCTTCGCGGGTGATTTTGCCGTCTAGCGCGGAGAAAATCAGCATGATGATGGCGATAAGGATGAGCGGTTTGAATTTTTGGCGATAGTTTTGCATGGGGGTAATTCGCGTTGGCTTGGCTGAAATTTGCTTTGTTCGTTTCAGGCTGCCTTTTGGTTGTTGCTGGCTTGTTTCACTTACTCTTGTTCGGCTGCTGCGCGCATCAAATGATTAGCATTGAAAATCGCCGCCATGCTCAATGCGATGGCGCACGGCACGAAAACATAGCCTATCCATGCAAACGGTTCGCCGAAATAAAACGATATGGCAAGCATGGAAAGCGACACATAGCCAAAGTTAAAAGCAAAGCGTTGGCGCGCAGACCATTTCAACGGCAAGCTGTTGATGCCGAAAAAGCCAGCCATCCCAGCAGCGGCAATATAGTGGCGCAGGGTAATCGGATCGCCGCGCAGCATATCGCCCAACATAAACGCGCCAAACAGCGCCAGCGTGCCTGCCAGCCATTTGATGCTATTCCAGAGTTTGTTCATATTGCTTCCTTTTGCTGGATGGCGTTTTCAGGCTGCCTTTGCTGAACCATATAGGCAGCCTGAAAACACTGCTCACTAATGCTGTATCACAATCAACAACTTCTCATAATCCTGCTTCAATTCAGGCTCGTCTTGCCGCAGCTTGGCGATGGTTTTCACCGCGTGCATCACGGTGGTGTGGTCGCGCCCGCCAAATGCGTCGCCAATGGCAGGCAGGCTTAGGTTGGTGAGTTCTTTGGTAATCGCCATGGCGATTTGGCGCGGGCGGGCAAGGTTGCGGCTGCGTTTTTTGCCCAAAATATCGCGGATGCTGATGTGGTAATGGTCGGCAACGGCTTTCATAATCAGCTCAACGGTAATCGGCTTGTAGTTGCTGGCAACGATATCTTGCAGCGCGTCGGTGGCGAGGTCTATGTCTATGGTGCTGGCTTTGCTAAATCGGCAGCGCGCAATCACGCGGTTTAACGCGCCTTCCAGCTCGCGCACATTTTGTTTTACGTTTTGCGCGATAAAGGTGGCGGCATCTTCTTCCAGCATAATGCCCGCGGCTTGGGCTTTGCGCTCCAAAATGTCCACGCGCATTTCCAATTCGGGCGGTTCTAGGCGGATGGTCATGCCCCATGAAAAGCGCGACACAAGGCGTTTGTCCATGTCTTCCAAGCTGCTGGGCAGCTGGTCGCAGGTGAGGATAATTTGCTGGTCGCGCGAGTGAAAATGCTCAAACAGGAAGAAAAACTCTTCCATGGTGCGGTCTTTGCCTGAAATAAATTGAATATCGTCGATAATCAGCAGGTTGTAATGCAAATATTGTTGCTTGAAGGTGTCCCATGTTTTGTTGCGCACCGTTGCCATAAAGGTTTTTAAGTATTCATCGGAGTGCATATAGCGCACTTTGGCTTTGGAATTGAGCCGCAGCAATTCGTTGCCGATGGCTTGCACCAAGTGGGTTTTGCCCAAGCCTGTGCTGCCGTACACGAAAAACGGGTTATACATGCTGTCGCCCGGTTTTTCGGCGATGCTTTTGGCAACGTTTGCCGCCAGTTGGTTGCCCTTGCCTTCCACCAGCGTGTCAAAGGTGTAATCGGGGGAAAGATTGGTTTGGTTTAGGCGTTGTTCAGCGGCTTCGCGTGCTTGCTCGGCGGCGATGGCGGAGAGCTTGGCGGCGGCGTTTTCAGGCTGCGTTTCGTCTGTTTTTTTGCTGGGACGCAGGTTGCTCATGCGCTCGGCTAAGATGTCTTGCGCGCTTTTGTTGCGCGCGGGGCTTGGCGTTGGTTCGGATGCGGGCGCGGTTTCAGTTTTAGTTTGCACTTGGCTGCCGTTTGCGGTTTTCAGGCTGCCTCTATCGTTGTTTACAGGGCTAACCACATCCGCAGGCACTTGCGCCATTGCCACGCGCTCGCCCACGCCTGCTTGAAACAGCAATTCGGGCGCATCGGGCGCAATCAGCGCGGCGGCTTCGTGGATTTTGCGGGCGTATTGGGTGCGCAACAGGTTTGCCGCAAATTGGTTTTTGGCAAACAACACCCACGCGCCATCTTGTTCGCCCACCGTAATCGGCGCGATGTCGCGGGAAAATTGCTGTTCGGAAAGCTCGGATTGCAACAGAGCCAGACATTGAGACCAAAATTCAGAAAGACGCATGGGACTACTTTATTACGTTGTGGATATATTTGTTATTATACCGCAAATTTTTGTTAAGCCCGCGCCGTTGTGGATAACATTATCCACAGTTTTTTTGGGGCATGATGGGACTGTTGTCAGCAGCCAACAAATCATAAAAAATCACGAAAAATCAATCGTTTTTACACTATAATCCAACCCATTCCCAATCCTCAACCAATAAGGAGTTCCCATGAGCCAGTCATACAGCAAAAAATACACCATGCCGCATCTTAACGGCTTTGCCGCAGCCGCCGTGTTGGTAGCAATCACGCTATTTGTGGTGTGGCGAATGTTTAGCGCATTGGAAAACGGAGCGGGCGGCTTGGGTTTCCTGCTGCTGCCGCTGGGATATGGCTTTACGCGCTTTCGCGTGGTGCAGCCTAACACCGCTTTAGTGGGCACGCTGTTTGGCAAATACGCAGGCGTGTTGCCCAAATCGGGCTTTTTTTGGCTGTTTCCGTTTTACAGCACGGTGAGCGTGTCGCTCAAAACCAGTAACTACGTTACCGCCACGCTGAAAGTAAACGATGCCTCGGGCACGCCGATTGAAATCGCCGCCGCGATTGTGTACCACATTGACAACCCCGCCGCCGCGGTGCTGGATGTGGAAAACACGCACGATTTCCTGCAAGTGCAAAGCGAGGGCGCGCTGCGCGTATTGGCAACCCACCATCCCTACACCAACGATGGCACGGCAGACAGCCTAACGGGGCATTCGGACAAAATCTTGGAGCAATTTCGCCGCATGGTGCAAGAGCGCGTGGAAATCGCGGGCATCAGCATTGACGAAACGCGCTTCACGCATCTGGCTTACGCGCCAGAAATTGCCCAAGCCATGCTGCGCCGCCAGCAAGCCGAAGCGGTGATTTTGGCGCGGCAAACGCTGGTGCGCGGCGCGATTGGTATGGTGGCGGGCACGGTGGTGGAATTGGAAAAACGCGGTATTGTAGCGATGAGCGAGCCTGAAAAAGCCAAGCTGGTTACCAATATGATGACCGTGCTGCTGTCCGAAGAAAACGCCGCGCCTGTGTTGAATGTGAGCGGAGATTGATTGGTTTCAGGCTGCCTAGCAATGTTTAGGCAGCCTGAAAAATAAGGAAAACCGATGAAAGCAAACAATTATGATGCCCTACTCACCTACGCGCGATTATTGAGCGAATTGCAATCGGGCGAGCTTGAAATCTCGTGGCAGAAAATCACGCCCATCAGCAAACAAGACCACCTGCTAACACGGCAGCACTTGCACCGTCTGATTTTGCTAGGCTTGCTGCTTATGGTAACGGCAGCACTGGCATTACTTTTGAGTTTTGACGAACAGCAAACCGTTGGAATGCTATTGGACATCGTTGGAATACTATTGGGCGCGACAGCGTTTTTCCTTGCAATAGCAATACTGAAAACAGAACTGCCCGATGCCATCCGCATTTTGCGCACCCCAATCGGCACAATGCAGCCTGAAAACTTTACGCTCTATTTCATCGAAACCCGCAGACACAAGCACAGCTATTACCCCAAAAACACGCTACAAACCCGTTGCGACAAATACCTGCCCGATTGGGACAGCTTCACGCAGGCAGACTGGCAAGCCCTGCTCCCCGACGCGCCCAATCCCGAAGCATTGCAACAACTCATCCGCGCCATCCAAAAACGGCTCGCCGAAGACGAATAGTGATGTTCAGGCAGCCTGAAACCGTTTTTATCATCCAACCAAGGAAACAATTATGCAAAACCATTCAACCCCCGACACCCCATTCGCCGAAGTGCTGCACGCCGCGCAAGCAGGCGAAATGGAAATCTCATGGCAAAAAACCGCGCCCGTTACCGAAAGCGAACGCAACGCTGCCCGTCAGTTGAAAAGAACGTTTGGCTACACCCTGCCCGTGCCCGTGCTGCTCACGGCTGTGGTTTGTTATCTCGTCCCGCATCTTTTCTTTGACGGGGGTAAATTATTCTTGCCCACCATCATCGTTTTCGCGCTATACAACATCATCACGCCCCTCTCAACACTATGGCTGATGAAACGCTACAACCGCTTTTTAGATTTGCCCACAGGCGTATCCCAGCCCGCAACCTATTATCTGCGCTTCAAAGAAATCCGTAATGTCCCCAAAGGTTTATCCGTTCACCGTAGCATAACCGTTCGCCTCAATTACTCCAAACTCACCCCACACGACTGGCAAACCGTATTGCCCCAAGCCGAGCAAAACGAAGTACACCGCCTCAGCCAAATAATTATCCAACGCCTAAACAGCCAATAAGCCCATAACGTTTTCAGGCTGCCTTACCCCCGCCATAAAGGCAGCCTGAAACCCCGCAATCCGCTTATTTTGTTTGACAAATCGCATCAAAACAGGTTTAATGCGCCGTTTATTTTTCCCCCAATATTTGATTAGGAAACCAACATGAAACGCACTTATCAACCCTCTGTTACCAAACGCAAACGCACCCACGGCTTCTTGGTTCGCTCAAAAACACGCGGAGGCCGCGCCGTTTTGGCTGCCCGCCGTGCCAAAGGTCGCAAACGTTTGGCTGTGTAATTGGCTTATCGCTTTGGCAAAGCCTATCGGCTGCTCACAACGGAAGAGTTTTCTTCCGTTTTTGCATTAAGAAAACAGCGTTCGCGCTCCTTTCTTGCCGTGCTGCAATCGGAACACAATGCGCTGGGGCACGCGCGATTGGGCTTGGTGGTGGGCAAAAAAGCCGCCAAACGGGCAAACAAGCGCAATTACATGAAGCGCGTCATCCGCGAATGGTTCAGGCTGCATCAACACGAATTGCCCGCCAAAGATTTTGTGGTGCGCGTGCGCGTGCTGTTTGAGCGCGAGCAGTATCACGAAGTTTGCCAACAGCTAGCAGAATTGATGTTGCCCCGCCCATGCAAATAAGTTTCAGGCAGCCTGAAAGTTGATTTTAGCTTCGCAGAAGCTCGTAAACTCGCTTTCAGGCTGCCTAATCGCGCGTTAAGCAGGTGCGCATTTGTAAACATTCCGCTTCATCGCTTGGATTTTCCCAACCCGCCGCCATGTTGCCCCACTCATCCCCATAGGCAGCCTGAAACGTCCCATGCTCCGTAAACTCTTTCTCGCGCTTATCCGCTTTTATCAACTCTGCATCAGCCCGCTTATCCCGCCGCGCTGCCGCTACACGCCCACTTGTTCGCAATACGCGATTGAAGCCGTGCGCAAATACGGCGCGCTCAAAGGCGGCTGGCTCGCCCTCAAACGGCTTGCCCGTTGCCACCCTTGGGGCGGCTGCGGTTACGACCCCGTCCCCTAGTTTTAGGAAACACTCTCATGCAACAGCAAAACCCATCCGATTTCAAACGAATGCTGACCACCGCCGCTGTGGCGATTGTCTTTATGATGGCTTGGCAACACTTCTTCCCCGCCGCCCAGCCGCAACAGCAAGCCGCGCAACAGCAGCAAACCGCCGCGCAGCCGCAAGCCGCCCCATTGGGCGCAACCGTGCCCGTGAGCGTGGAAACTGACACCGTTAAAGCTACGATAGACGAAAAATCAGGCGATTTGCGCGGCTTAACCCTGCAACACTACGATGCCACCCACGACACCGCGCAAAGTTTCACCCTGTTCGCCGACGGCAAGCCGCTCACTTATGTTGCCCAATCCAATTTGGTGGATGCCAACGGCAACAATATTTTGGCGAACGCCAATTTTCAGGCTGCCACCAAATCGCAAACGCTCAACGGCGACAAACTGGAAGTGCGCCTATCCGCTCCCGCGCAAAACGGCGTGCAAGTGGACAAAATTTACACGTTTACCAAAGGCAGCTATTTGGTAAATGTGCGCTTTGAGGTGAAAAACACCAGCAGCCAAGCCGTGAAGCTCGGCACGTCGTACCAAATCGTGCGCGACAACAGCAAGCCCGCAGGCGAAGGCTGGTTCACCAGCAGCTATGTGGGTCCGATTGTTTACACGCCCGATGCCGACGCATTCCAAAAAGTGCAATTTGCCACGCTAGATAAAGACTTTGAAGCAGGCAAAGACACCGCCGAATACCAACGCAAAGCCTCGGGCGGCTATGTGGGCATGATTCAACACTACTTTGCCTCGGCATGGATTATGCAGCCTGAAAACGGCGAAAACCTGTGCACAGGCGGCTCATGCACCATCGGCATCAAACGCCTGCCCAGCAACCTATACAGCGCAGGCGTGAACACCGCCGCGGTGGACATCCCCGCAGGCGGCAGCAAAACCTTCGCCGCTAATTTATACGCCGGCCCGCAAGTAACCAGCATCCTGAAAACCATCGCCCCCAAATTTGAACTCACCAAAGACTACGGGCGCGTGCATATTTTCGCCTCGCCGCTGTTTGCCCTGCTCAACTGGCTGCACGGCATCATCGGCAACTGGGGCTGGGCAATTATCGTGCTCACCTTGATTGTGAAAGCCATCCTGTTCCCGCTCAACCAAAAAGCCTACAAATCCATGGCGAAAATGCGCGCGGTGCAGCCCAAAATGGACGCGTTGAAGAAAAAATACCCCAACCCCGAAGACCGCATGGCGATGCAGCAAGAGCTGATGAAGCTCTACCGCGACGAGAAAATCAACCCGCTGGGCGGTTGCCTGCCGATGCTGATTCAAATGCCGATTTTCATCGGGCTGTATTGGATGATTTTCCTATCGGTGGAATTGCGCCAAGCGCCGTGGCTGGGCTGGATTCACGACCTATCGCGCCCCGACCCGTTCTACATCCTGCCGATTCTGATGGCGGTAACCATGTATCTGCAAACCAAAATGAGCCCGCCGCCCAGCGACCCCACCCAAGCGCAAATGATGAAAATCATGCCGCTGATGTTCTCGGTGATGTTCTTCTTCTTCCCCGCCGCGCTGGTGCTGTATTACGTGGTGAACAACCTGCTGACGATTGCCCAGCAATGGCTGATTAACCGCCAAACCGCCGCCGCTGCGCCCGCCAACGGCGCGCCCAAAGTGGAAGTGTTGGACAAAGAGCCGACCAAAAACAAAAAGAAAAAATAACCGCTGATGCGTTTCAGGCTGCCTAATCGGTGAACGATAGGCAGCCTGAACTGTTTTTAGGGCGCGCAAAGGCAGCCTGAAATCCAAAATGGCGCGGCGGCGCGATGTGCCGTTGCCGTTTTCAGGCTGCCTCAGCCGCCTGCCTTTACCTTATCTCGCCCCGCTCCCACAAATACGCCGCCATCGCCGCCGCATCATCCAACACCACCGCGCCTGCCGCCTGCATTTCATGCCACGCTGCTGCCACCGTGTCTGCCGCGATGCCACGGCACGCCGCCCTGTTCACCAACACTTGCCAATCGCCGCCGCGCAAAAGCTGCAACACCGTGGTTTTCACGCAATAATCCGTTGCCAAGCCGCCCACCAGCAACACCGTCGCGCCCTTGTCGCGCAGCCATTCAATCAGCCCCGTGCTCAATTTTTCCGCCAAATCGTGATAACACGCGCCGTAGGGGTGCATATCGGGCTCAACGCCTTTCCACACGCAAAAATCGTAGGCGGCAACGGGTGGCAATTCGTCCAGCAATTCAAAGCCTTGCGTGCCAACAATGGCGTGCGCCACCCAAGCCTCGCGCGCGTTGGGCAAGCCTGTGGGGCGCAGTTGCTCGGCATGGCTGGCGCAAATCCAGCGGGCGGCGGGGCTGTGCGCGTCTTTGCTCATCACGCGCAGCTGGGCAAGCCGCGCTTGGGCGTTGAGTTCCGCCGCAATCCGATGCCCTTCGTGCACGGGCAATTCGGCAGGGCAAAGCGGGGTAAAGGTTTTTTGCGCATCAATGTCTAGGGAAACAATCATGGTATTCCTTGCTGTTATCGGTTTTCAGGCTGCCTATTATTCACCACAAAGGCAGCCTGAAATCATTTCGCGTTACACAAATTCGGTCAAATGCTCTGCGCTCACGCCTGTGTTGGGGTCAATCCCCAAATCGTCGCTGTCGCCCGATGAAGCGCAACCTGCCAACGCCAAGCCCGCCAGCACAATCCAAAACCATTTTTTCATGGCAATCATCCTTGTTCATAGTGTGGAAAAGCCACGATTGTAGCACAAGCCGTTTTCAGGCTGCCTTTTGCCACCGCCAGCCATTGCGCTGCGCCCCTTGTTTTGCCACAATAAGCCATCTTGTTTAAGCCACTTTGTTAATTAAGGCAGCCTGAAAATGTATCGCGCTCTCCTGTTGATTACGGCACTCCTGCTTTGCGCCTGCGCCACCGAATGGCACATTCGCCGCAGCGACAACGGCAAAACCGCGCTGCGTCTGCAAAGCGTGCGCAACAGCACGCTGCCTGAAAACGGCTTAACCTTTATCCGGCCGAGCGATTTGCGCGCAGGCGATATTTTGTTTTCTTCCGAGGGCAGCATCCGCTCGCTGGGCATCCGCGTGTTCAGCAACGCCGCCGTCAGCCATTCCTTCATCTATTTGGGCGACGGCAAAATCGCCGAAGCCGTGGGCAGCGGCACGCGCATCCGTGCGCTAGACGAAGCCTTGCAAGAAACCAATCTCACCGTTGCCTTTCGCCGCCCCGATTTAACCGCCGAAAACATCCAAGCCATCATCGCCTTTGCCGAAGAAAAAAACGGCAGCGGCTACAACCACCTCGGCATCGCGCTGCAAGCCCCGTTTTCCATCGCGCGAAACGCCTGCGAACTGCCCGTTATCCCCCGCGCCATGCGCCATTTGTGTCTCAACGCGCTCGCCACCATCACCGTCCCCTCGCTCGGCAGCAAGCGGCTGTTTTGTTCGCAATTAGTCATCGAAGCCTTCAACCGCGCAGGCAAACCGCTCACCACCGTCCAACCGCAATGGGTGGACCCATCCGACATCCTGCACATGCGCGAAGACGACATCGTCACCATCGCCCCCGTTGCCAAGCTGCAATACATCGGGCATCTGCAATGCACGCCCTCCATCTGGAACCTCAGTTGCCAAACCCGGCCAGCGCCGCATCCGCCATCATCCGCCAGCCCGCCCAACCCCGATTTTCAGGCTGCCGATGCCAACTAGCGCAGCCTGAAAACCCACCCGGCCCGTTTAACCCGCCATGCCGCAAAAATCCACCCTGCGCTATCTGCGCTACGGCTTCCTGCTCAGCATCCTCAGCATTTTCGCCCTGCAAGCATGGTGCGCATGGCAAGTCTACCAATACGCCCACGCCCCCGCCGCGCTGCCCAAACACGCCGATGCCGCCGTCGTTTTAGGCGCAGCCGCATGGGGCGACAAGCCCTCGCCCGTGTTCCGCGAGCGCATCAACCACGCCATCGCCCTGTATCAATCCGAACGAGTGGAAAAACTCATCTTCACCGGCGGCACGCGCAAAGAAGGCTACCCCAGTGAAGGCGAAGTCGCCCGAAAATTCGCCATCAAACAAGGCATTCCCAGCCACGACATCCTCTACGAAACCCGCTCCAAAGACACCTACCAAAACCTCGTCAACACCCGACTGCTCATCCAAAAACACAAAATCCACAGCGTCATCATCGTCAGCGACCCCTACCACATGGCGCGCGCCGTCGCCATTGCCCGCGATCTCGGCATCCCCGCCACCCCGTCGCCCACGCCCACCAGCCGCTACACCGAAGCATCCGAGCAGGCCCGCTGGAAATTTTTCATTGAAGAAAGCTACTCGCTGTTTATCTACCGCCTGCTGCACGCGGGGCGCACCGTGTTGAATTGGATAGATTAGGCAGCCTGAAAAGCCTTATCCCCATTTTCAGGCTGCCTCAAAGCCCAAACCAAAGAGCAGCCTGAAAACCACCCCCGCATAACAAAACCCCTGCCAAACCGATTACACGTGGTTTGCAGAGGTTTGATTCAAATACAATCAGAGCATCGAGCGCCCAACCAAACAGCACGTTGCCGGCATCATCATTGCCGCCCTTGCTGCTGCGGCTGCCGTTATCGCTTGGGTTTGCCGTCATGCCCTGAGCGCACGGCTTTCCGCTTTCTACACGAATATTTGTACTTCGGCGGGCAGGCGGCTTAAATAAATAGGCATTCTTTTGAATCTTTGAATTTCAGGCTACCCATGCGGATGCAATCGGCAGCCTGAAAACAGAAAACAGTATTAAGGTTTACGGCGGCATTTATCTAACGCCGCGGCAACCGTTAAACCCAAACCCATACAGCGCAGAGCGCGCAAAACAAAACCTGCTTCAACCTAAACAGGTTTGAAGCAGGTTTTGAAAACTTGGCACGCCCAGGGGGAATCGAACCCCCGTTACCGCCGTGAAAGGGCGATGTCCTAACCGCTAGACGATGGGCGCGTCTAAAAATAGATTTCTTGGCGCACCCGGAGCGATTCGAACGCCCGACCCTCTGGTTCGTAGCCAGATACTCTATCCAACTGAGCTACGGGTGCGTATTTGCATATCCAATTTAATCTCAATGCAAGTCAAGAAAGCGCGAATAATACAGAGCAATCCCTGCCTTGTAAAGCACAATTTCGCACCCATTCGACAATATTATGTTTTCATTGCAGATATTATTACACCATGCTGATGCCTGATATTTCTTGCGCGATGCGGGCGGCGTAGTTGTCGGTCATGCCGCCGATAAAATCCAAAATTTTCATATACGCCAGATACAAGCTGTCGCGTTCGGTAATCGGGTCGTTTTCCAGCAGGCTGAGTGCGAGTTTGTGCTGCTTTTTGCAGCTGCCCGAAACAATCAGCGCATGGGCGGCGGGAACAAGCAAATCCAGCATGGAGGCGATGCAGGAAAACGCCGCCAGTTCCACTTTCACGCGGTGGCGGAAAATGCGCTCTCGGGCGAGCGTTTTGGCGTTTTGCAACGCTTCGTGCACGGCAGCGGGGCTTTGTTCAATCAGGTCTTTGCCTTGGAAATCGCCGTGGAGCAGGGCAGCGTGGTGGCTGATGAAGGTTTGCGCGATGCCGTCAATCGCCGCGCCAATGCCGATGCCGCGCATCATGGCGGTGCGTTCGCGCGGGCTGGCGGCGTGTTGGGTGGCTTCGGGGGCAACGAGCGGGGCGAGGATGTCGGCAATTTCGTGATGGTTCAGCAGGTCTAGGCTGACGGCGTCTTCCAAATCCATCAGCGCGTAGCAGATGTCGTCGGCGGCTTCCATCAGGTAAGACAAGGGATGGCGCGCCCAATGGTTGGCGGCGATTTCAGGCAGCCCCAGCTCGGCGGCGATGCGGGTCATCAGCGGCAACTCGGTTTGGTAGATATTGAATTTGCGTTGCCCTTGCGGGCTGCTGCTTGTCCACGGGTATTTGAGCAGCGCACCGTAGCCGGCGGCGGTGAGGCGCATGCCGCCGCGATTGCGATACATTTCAATGCTGGCGGTTTGGCGCAGGCTGTGGGCGTTGCCTTCGTAGGTCTGAATGTCGCTGCGTTGCGCGGGGGTGAGCGTGGCGGTGTACAGGGCGTTTTCAGGCTGCCTAAACCAATCGCGCAAAGCGTCTTCGCCAGTGTGCCCGAATGGAGGGTTGCCGATGTCGTGGGCAAGGCAGGCGGTTTGCACGGTGGTGGCGAGGTCGTTGGGCGAAAGATTGGGCGGCAGTTGCTGTTCGGCGCGCAACAGTTCGCCCACCAGATTGCCCAAACTGCGCCCCACGCTGGCGACTTCTACGCTGTGGGTGAGGCGGTTGTGAGTGTGGTCGTTTTTGGCGAGCGGATGCACTTGGGTTTTGCGCCCCAACCGGCGAAAGGCGTTGGAAAAGACCACGCGGTCGTAGTCGGTGTGAAAAGGGGTGCGGTAGGGCGTGTGCGCTTTGGGCGGCACGGCGGAGATGGTGCCGTGTTCGTCGATTTGAAAACGGGTGGGCGACATGAGTTGCTGCCAGTTCATCATAATGCTTTCCTTTCGGGTTTCAGGCTGCCTTTGCGGGACGGATTGGGCAGCCTGAAAACGTTATCTTGTTGTGAAATAATCGTTTTTTGATTGTAAACAAATGCAGGCAGCCTGAAAAGCGGTTTTGTGATACGCTTGCGGCTTTTCAACGCAATCAGAAAGGCGAAACATGAGTTTGATTATTGAAGACCTGCAAGCGGGCGAGGGCCAATTGGCGCAGAAGGGCAAGAAGATTACCGTGCATTACACCGGCTGGCTCGCCGATGGCACGAAATTTGATTCCAGCTTAGACCGCCACCAACCTTTAACTATTACGCTGGGCGTGGGGCAGGTGATTAAGGGCTGGGATGAAGGCTTTGACGGCATGAAAGAAGGCGGCAAACGCAAGCTGACCATTCCGCCTGAAATGGGTTATGGCGCACACGGCGCGGGCAGTGTGATTCCGCCACACGCGACACTGGTTTTTGAAGTGGAACTGCTGCGCGTGCATGATTGATTTGAGGCAGCCTGAAAACGCAAAACGGTGTGAATCATCACACCGTTTTTTGTTAGGCAGGCAGTTGCATCACGCCCGCAATAATCAGCAAAAAAGAAAACGCGATAAGCGCCGCCACATAGGCAAGCAAACCCAACAGGGTTAGCCCGATTGGTTTGCCCCAGCCTTTTTTATCATAATCATCGTTCACTTCGTTGTGAACAAACTCAATTTGCTTTTTGCCAACAGTAACAAACCATGCTGCCCAGATGGCAATGCCACTCACAGCAGGAGGAAATTCAATATTGGCAACGGCTTCTATTAAAATAACCAAAAAACCCGATGCGGCTGTTCCCCAAACAAAATACATATTCTGCTCGGCTAGTTTTTCTTCACCCAATTCTCGCCAGTTAATGGCATGCAGCCAAGCTCCTAGCATGGGTGATAAGAAGAACGCCCAAATTGCCGCCGCGGTAGGATTCCACAGATTAGGGACGTAATACTCTTCTTCTGATTGAAGAGTTTGTGGCACTTCTTGCGTTTCATTTTTTTGCAAGCTTGCGGTTGAAGACGTTTCTCTTGCAACCGTTGCAGCCTGAAAGAATTCAGGCTGCTCTTGGCGCAATTTTGCGTCATAACGCGTACGCACATTATCCACTAACAGCCATTCAGTAACCGCTTTCACTGTTTTAGCATCAAGAGTAGATTGCTTGCGTTCCAGGGCAGCCTGAATTTCATCGCTTGTTGCCGAATAGGACAAACCCAATACCTGATATAAATTAACCATATTCACCCCAACAGAAATTATTTCGGTTTGAGAAAAAGCCGAACTGGAACCAGCTCGGCTTTAATCTAACTTACTTCTATCTTACTCAGCAGCTTTATCCACCAGCTCAACCAATGCCAAAGGCGCATTGTCGCCATTGCGGAAGCCATATTTCAGAATGCGAATATAACCACCATTGCGAGAAGCAAAACGTGTACCCAGGTCGCCAAATAGCTTAACCACAACATCACGGTCGCGCGTGCGATCAAATGCCAAACGACGGTTGGCTAATGATGGTTTTTTACCCAGAGTAATCAAAGGCTCAACCACTCGGCGCAACTCTTTCGCTTTGGGCAAAGTAGTTACAATCGTTTCATGCGTTAATAGAGAGTTTGCCATATTACGCAGCATAGCTGCACGGTGGCTACTAGTACGATTTAATTTGCGATTACCATGACGATGGCGCATATCAATTATCCTTTAAACTTTAAAGCCTAGGGTTTTTCCAATCCGGCAGGAGGCCAAGACTCCAGTTTAGAACCTAAAGTCAGACCTTTAGATGCCAAAACTTCCTTAATCTCATTTAAGGATTTACGACCCAAATTAGGTGTTTTTAACAACTCAGTTTCAGTACGTTGAATCAAATCACCGATGTAATAAATATCTTCTGCCTTCAAACAGTTTGCTGAACGAACGGTTAATTCCAAATCATCTACAGGGCGCAACAGAACAGGATCAATTGGAGGCGCTTTTTCTTCTTCAACTTCAATTGGCGTACCTTCCAAGTCAGCAAATATTGACATTTGGTCAATCAAAATTCGGGCAGCAGCTCGAACTGCTTCCTCTGGTTCAATTGAGCCATTTGTTTCAATATCTAAGACTAAACTATCTAAATCTGTTCTTTGTTCAACGCGAGCTGCTTCAACTTCAAAGCTAACGCGGCTAATAGGTGAAAAACTTGAGTCCAATTGAATAGAGCCAATTTTAGTTTGCTCTTTTGCAGCTCTTCTACCAGCAACCGACTGATATCCACGACCTTGTTCTACCTTAACCTCCATATCAATATCGCCATTTGCTGCCAAATGACAAATAACTTGTTCTGGATTGATAATTTCAACATCGTGAGGCAACTCAAAATCAGCAGCTGTTACTACACCTGAACCTTCTTTTTTTAATGTAATAACAGCCTCTGTACTACCGCCATGAAGCTTAAATACAACACCCTTAATATTCAATAAAATATCGACAATATCTTCTTGAACACCATCTAAGGTGGAATATTCATGCAAAACACCTGCAATTGTTACTTCAGTTGGTGCAAAACCATTCATTGATGACAGTAAGATACGGCGCAAAGCATTACCCAAAGTATGTCCAAAACCGCGCTCAAATGGTTGCATAGAAACTTTTGCATGTGTTGGTGATAATGCATCAACATCAATTTGGCGAGGTCTCAAAAATTCGGAAGTGCTATTTTGCATTTAACTACCCCTTACTGCGCCAGTTTTATTTAGAGTAGAACTCTACCACCAGCTGTTCATTAATATCACTGTACAACTCAGCACGATCAGGTACATTTTTAAAAGTACCTTCTAGTTTTGTCGCATCAACAGAAACCCAACTTGGCAAACCGATTTGAGTGGCTAAACCCATTGCTTCCTGAATACGAACTTGTTTTTTTGCTTTTTCTCGAATAGCAACAACATCACCAGCTTTTACTTGGAAAGATGGAATATTGACAACCTGCCCATTTACCATTATTGCTTTATGAGAAACAAGTTGACGGGCCTCCGCACGCGTCGAAGCAAACCCCATGCGATAAATAACATTATCTAATCGAGACTCTAGCAGTTGCAGTAACAACTCACCAGTTGAACCTTTTCTTCTGTCTGCTTCTGCAAAATAACGACGAAATTGACGCTCCAATACACCATAGATGCGACGAATTTTTTGTTTTTCGCGTAACTGAAGACCATAGCCAGAAAGACGGGGTTTTTTTGCACCATGTTGACCTGGTGCGGCTTCCATTTTGCATTTAGAATCTAAAGAGCGACGTGCGCTTTTTAAATATAGATCAGTACCTTCGCGACGCGACAGTTTACATTTGGGACCAATATAACGTGCCATGCTTAAATTACTCCATTAAATACGACGTTTTTTTGATGGACGGCATCCGTTATGAGGTAACGGAGTAACATCTGTGATACTGGTAATCTTGAAACCAAGAGCATTGAGTGCACGCACAGAAGATTCCCGACCAGGACCTGGTCCCTTTATACGAACTTCCAAATTTTTAACACCATACTCTTGGGCAACTTTACCAGCAGATTCTGCCGCTACCTGAGCAGCAAATGGTGTACTTTTACGTGAGCCCTTAAAACCCGCACCGCCAGAAGTAGCCCAAGATAACGCATTTCCTTGACGATCTGTAATTGTGATAATTGTATTGTTAAATGATGCATGAACATGCACAATACCTTCACTCACGGTTTTACGCACTTTTTTTCGTACACGTGAAGCTGTGTTTGCTTTAGCCATTATTTACTTTCCTTATTTTTTACCTGCAATTGCTTTACGAGGTCCTTTACGTGTACGAGCATTGGTACGTGTGCGCTGGCCACGGCAAGGAAGTCCACGACGATGACGGAAACCTCGATAACAGCCCATATCAATAAGCCGTTTAATATTCATTGTCACTGCACGACGCAAGTCACCTTCAACTTCATACTTAGCAACCTCTTCACGAAGAGTTTCTAATTGTTTTTCGTCCAAATCTTTGACTTTGTGACTACCTAAAATTCCAGCAGCTTCACATATCATCTTGGCACGGGTCGACCCAATACCATAAATAGCCTGAAGACCAATTACGATATGAGCATTATTCGGGATATTAACCCCTGCTATACGAGCCATAATTTATTCCTTACTCATTAAGAAAATTAGTATAGTTGTAAGATTAACCTTGACGTTGCTTATGCCGCGGATCAGTGCAAATTACACGAACCACTCGATTACGCCGTATTACCTTACAATTTCGACAAATTGGTTTTACAGATGGTTGCACACGCATAACTTATCCTTAATAAAATATCTACCGAGCCCTAAAAACAATCCTAGCTCGTGTCAAATCATATGGAGTCATTTCAACAGTCACTTTATCACCCGGCAATATTCGAATATAGTGCATTCTCATCTTCCCAGATATATGACCAATTACTTCATGACCACTTTCTAGCTTCACTCTAAAAGTTGCATTAGGCAAAGTTTCAATAACCTCACCCTGCATCTGTATTACATCTTCTTTTGCCATGTCATTTTAATCCACTTCTACTCGAAACTAGACCCTCATATCGCTGAGTAACACGATATGACATTATCTGAGTATTAAAATCCATTACAACAACTATCAATATCAATAGTGAAGTACCCCCCAAATAAAATGGCACCCCAACAAAAGATGTTAAAACCTCAGGCAAAAGGCAAACAAAAGCAATATATAACGCCCCAAATAACGTTAATCTTAAAACAACATTCTCTAAATACTGTGCTGTTTTATCTCCTGGTCTAACACCTGGCACAAAAGCCCCACCTTTTTTCAAATTTTCTGCTATCTCCCGAGGACTAAACGCAAGTGCCGTGTAAAAATAACAAAAAAATATAATAGTAGCAGCAAATACTATCATATATGCTATTTGCCCATGTCGTAATATAGACAAGACCTTACCAACGGCAGAACTTCCAGGATTCAACCAATTTAACAACATGGAAGGGAGCATAATGATACTAGATGCAAAAATAGGCGGTATGACCCCAGCCATATTTAATTTAAACGGAATATGAGCAACGCTATTATTGAGAGAATGCCCATTTGCATTTTGTTGCTTAGCATATTGAATCGGAACTTTTCTAAGTGCACTCTCAATAAAAACAATACCTAGAACTAACAACAAAACCACAAACAAAAGCGATACAGCCAATAATGGGCGCTCTTGAGCTAAATTATTCAGTAAAGTTATCGCAGAAGGTATCCCAGAAATAATTCCTGCCGTTATAAGTAATGAAATACCATTCCCAATGCCTCTTTCTGTGATTTGCTCACCCAACCACATTAAAAACATCGTCCCACCAACTAAACAAGTTACCGTAGAAATATAAAACTCAAAAGGACTTATTACAACTATTTTTTGACTCAATACAAACGTAGCAACACCAATACTCTGTATTGCTGCCAAAAGAACTGTACCTAAGCGCGTATATTTAGTAATAAGTTTACGCCCTACATTTCCCTCTTTCTTCATATTCTTAAGAGTAGGAAGTATTTCACTTGCCAACTGCATAATAATTGATGAAGATATATAAGGCATAATACCGATTGCAAAAATACTAAATCGCTCCAACGCTCCCCCAGAAAATATATTAAACATACTTAATATACTTCCATTTGCTCCTTGTTGATACACTTGCGCTAAAGCATTAGCATCAACACCAGGTACGGGAATATGTGAACCAATACGAAACACAATCAACGATCCCAGTAAGAATATTACTCTACTTCTAAATTCCCGATTGGACCACAATTTCGATTGCTTTGAAAGAAATAGTTTTGCCGCCACTTTATAAGATCCTATTCAATCTTCCCGCCAGCCGCTTCAATTTCTCTTTTTGCCCCTTTTGTTACTTGGATACCTCTTAACAAAACCGATCTTTTTATATTTCCAGAAGAGATTACTTTAACTGATTTAATGCCCTCTGGAATCAAACCGGCTTGTTTTAAAATAATTAAATCAATACTGTCAACACATAAAGAATCTAAATCTTTTAATGTAATTTGCGCATTAGATTTAGCAGATAGTGAATTAAAACCCCTTTTAGGCAAGCGACGTTGCAATGGCATTTGCCCTCCCTCAAAACCAACCTTATGATACCCACCTGCACGACTTTTTTGTCCTTTATGCCCTCGACCACAAGTTTTACCCAAACCACTACCAATACCACGGCCTACTCGCCGTGCAATACAAGTACCTAAAGAATTTTGAATTGTATTTAAAAACATATTACAACTCCACATCTAATAAATAGCTAATTTTATTAATCATGCCCCTATTTTCAGGAGTATCTAAAACAGTTACTGTATGCTGCAGACGGCGCAAACCTAAACCACGTGCACATGCTTTATGAGTATCAATAGTTCCAATTAAACTTTTCACCAATGTAACTCTAATAGTTTTTTGCTCTGCCATTATTCAATTCCCAAAATTTCTTCTACTGTTAAACCACGTTTTGCAGCAATCTCAGATGGAGTGTACAACTGCGCCAATCCGTTTAAAGTAGCACGAACAATATTATACGGATTTGTTGACCCATGCACTTTGGCAGAAATATTGTGGACCCCCATGACCTCAAACACTAATCGCATTGGACCACCTGCCTTAATTCCACTACCTTCTTTCGCAGGCTGAATAAAAACTTTCGTTGCTCCATGCTTACCAAGCACTTCATGATATATAGTTCCATTTTTTAATGGAATTTTAACCATGCTGCGCCGCGCTTGATCCATTGCCTTTTGAACAGCAACTGGTACTTCACGAGATTTACCTTTTCCCATACCAATCTGCCCATCCCCATTGCCAACTACAGTCAATGCAGAAAACGCCATGATACGACCACCTTTAACGACCTTTGTCACGCGATTTACAGCAACCATTTTCTCAATCAGACCGTCATTACGCTCTTCAATTTCATGTTTTGCCATTATATTTTAGCCCCTAGAATCTTTAAAATCTCAATCCATTATCACGAGCGGATTCTGCTAATGCTTTTATTCGTCCATGATATTGAAAACCCGAACGATCAAAAGCAACTTGCTCAATACCTGCCGATTTAGCTCTTTCTGCAATATACTTACCTACAATTGAGGCTGATTCCACATTGCTTCCAGATTTTATATGATTCCGGATCTCTTTATCCACAGTAGACGCTGATGCCAACACATTAGCTCCATTCGAATCAATGATTTGAGCATAAATATGATTATTAGTGCGAAATACACATAGCCGTATCATTTTTAAATCTGAAATTTTTGCGCGTGTCTTGCGTGAACGACGCAGCCTTGCAGCTTTCTTATTCATAACAGTAACCTCAAATTATTATTTCTTCTTAGCTTCTTTCATAACTACAGTCTCACCAGCATAACGCACACCTTTGCCCTTATAAGGTTCAGGAGGACGATAGGCGCGTATCTCAGCTGCAACTTGTCCTATAACTTGCTTATCTGCACCAGTTAACACAATTTCAGTTTGAGAAGGAGTTGATACTGTAACACCTTCTGGCATTTCATGTACAACAGGATGAGAAAACCCTAATGACAGGTTTAAAACTCTGCCTTGGGCCTGAGCACGGTAACCCACACCAACCAATTGCAATTTTTTCTCAAAACCCTCCGATACCCCTTTTACACTATTAGCAACTAATGCACGTATGGTACCAGACATCGCATTTGCTTGTTTACTATCATTACTAGGTAAAAAAATTAACTGCCCATCCCTCAACTCAACTTTTACGTCGCCAGTTAAGTTGAGAGATAAAGTTCCATTTTTACCTTTAACAACTAATGCATTTACTTCAAAATTTACTTCAACTCCAGCAGGAATTACTACTGGATTCTTTGCTACACGAGACATTTCAACAATCTCCTCCAACCTCAAGCAACAACACATAACAATTCGCCACCAACACCCAAACTGCGTGCCTTGCGATCTGTCATGATACCTTGCGAAGTGCTAACAATAGCTATTCCCAATCCATTCATCACCAAAGGAATATCATTTACTCCTTTATAAATACGAAGCCCTGGACGCGAAATGCGCTTAATTTGTTCAATAACAGGACTACCCAAATAATATTTTAAGATAATAGATAATTCAGGCTTATTACCATCAGATACGGAGAAATCCTCAATATAACCCTCAGCCTTCAATACATTTGCAATAGCACATTTTAATTTTGAAGAAGGCATAATTACAAAAACCTTACCTGAACGCTGAGCGTTACGAATACGGGTTAACATATCGGAAATAGGATCATGCATACTCATTTTTTATACTCCTATTACCAAGAGG
Source organism: Kingella bonacorsii (assembly GCF_016623605.1). Taxonomy (NCBI): domain Bacteria; kingdom Pseudomonadati; phylum Pseudomonadota; class Betaproteobacteria; order Neisseriales; family Neisseriaceae; genus Kingella; species Kingella bonacorsii. Next base: position 378,389 of record NZ_JAEHNZ010000002.1, read on the forward strand.
CTTTAATAACACCAGGAATTGCACCACGCATAGCAATCTCACGAATCTTAATGCGCCCCAAACCAAATTTTCTAAACACGCCACGTGGACGCCCAGTGATAGCACAGCGCCGCCGCTGCCGAACTGGAGCAGCATTACGAGGAATTGATTGAAGTTGCAGACGAGCTCCAAAACGCTCTTCCTCTGTTGCACTTGCATTATTAATAATTGCAAAAATAGCTGCGCGCTTTGCAGCATATTTTTTAGAAAGTGCAATGCGCTTCACTTCACGATTAATAAGTGCTTTCTTAGCCATAATTAACCTTTAAATGGAAATTTAAACAATGACAGCAAGGCCTTGGCCTCTTCATCAGTTTTTGCTGTGGTTGTAATAGTTATATTCAACCCACGCAACGTGTCAATTTTATCATATTCGATTTCTGGAAAAATAATTTGCTCACGAACACCCATATTATAGTTACCACTTCCATCGAACGACTTACTACTCACACCACGAAAATCACGTACGCGAGGCAAAGCAATAGTTACCAGACGATCCAAGAATTCAAACATTCTCTCTCGGCGTAAAGTAACTTTGCAACCTATTGGATAATTATCTCGAATCTTAAAGCCCGCAATAGATTTACGTGCAACAGTTACTACTGGCTTCTGACCTGATATTTTTTGCAAATCACCAACTGCATACTCCATAATTTTCTTATCAGCAACTGCTTCACCAACCCCCATATTCAAAGTGATTTTCTCAATACGTGGAACTTCCATGATTGTTTTATAACCAAACTGTTTCACCAATTCTGGTACAACCATATTTTTATAAAAGTCTTGTAAACGTGCCATTTTGATTATGCTCCACGATTAACAGCAGGAATTTCCATGCCATCTGACTTAAATACGCGAACGCGCTTCACTTTACTATCAACAAAAACCATTTTAATCCCAACACGATCAGCTTTTTTTGTATTAGGATTTAAAATGGCGACATTTGAAATCGCAATTGGCATCTCTTTAATAATAATGCCGCCCTCAATATTGCGCATAGAATTAGGCTTTTGATGCCGCTTAACAATATTAATATTTTCCACAACAACTTTATTGCCCAATACGCGAATCACCCTACCTTGCTTGCCACTATCTTTACCAGCAACAACAACAACCTGATCGCCTTTAATAATCTTATTCATTACAAACTCCTAAAGCTCACAACACCTCGGGAGCCAATGAAACAATCTTCATAAAACGCTCCGTGCGCAACTCACGTGTTACCGGTCCAAATATCCGAGTGCCCATAGGCTCAAGTTTATTATTCAACAACACCGCCGCATTATTATCAAACTTAATTAGTGCGCCATCAGGACGACGAATGCCTTTTGCAGTACGAACCACAACAGCATTATAAACATCACCTTTTTTCACACGCCCCCGTGGGCTAGCGTCTCTCACCGCCACCTTAACAACATCACCAACATTTGCATAGCGACGCTTGGACCCACCAATCACCTTGATGCACATTACTCGACGCGCACCAGAATTATCAGCAACATCCAAAATAGTTTGCATTTGAATCATGTTTAAATAACCTTTAAAAATCCAACTTAGTTTATTGCAACATCCCGCAAAACGATCCAGAATAATCACCAAGATCTAAAAGAATAAACCAGTTTTGGCCCTCAAAGAGGAGCACCCCGAAAGGGTCAAAAGAAGTTGGGTATTATACCATGTTTTTTTATGTTTGCAAGCACTGCCACAAAATAGCAAAAATATTCCAATATTCTTTGCTTTTACAGCTTAATGCAGGTAAGAAAGAAAGTGAAATTTACTTTTGCTATCACCTAGTAAATTTCACTCATTAAATCCTTTCAACTCCCATTAGACAGTACGTGCTTTTTCTACTAATTCCTTAACTACCCAAGATTTAGTTTTAGACAAAGGATGCGATTCCTGAATCACTACAACATCACCAATTCCATATTGGTTTTGCTCATCGTGAGCATGAATTTTAGTAGAACGACGGATAATTTTGCCATATAACGGATGCTTTACTTTTCGTTCAATTAACACTGTTACAGTTTTATCCATCTTATCGCTTACTACTTTGCCCTGCAAAGTACGAACAGTTTTTTCAGTACTCATTATTGGACACCTTTTTCAGAGATAATAGTTTTTACACGAGCAATAGCATGGCGCACTCGTTTTATTTCGCTAGTTTGCCCCAATTGACCAGTAGCATGCTGCATGCGCAAACTGAATTGCTGCTTCAGTAAATCGACTAAAATTTCTTTTAGTTGCTCTACTGATTTCTCTTTCAACTCATTGGTTTTCATTATTACTTACCCACCTGTCTTGTTACAAATGTGGTTGGAATTGGCAGTTTAGCTGCAGCCAAAGCAAATGCTTCACGAGCCAAAGCTTCATTTACACCATCCATTTCATACAACACCTTACCAGGCTGAATTTCAGCAATATAATACTCTACATTGCCTTTACCACCACCCATACGAACTTGAATTGGTTTTTCAGTAATTGGCTTATCAGGAAACACGCGAATCCAAATACGACCACCACGTTTAATATGGCGAGTCATAGCACGACGTGCAGCTTCTATTTGACGAGCAGTTAAACGACCACGTCCAACCGCCTTTAAGCCAAAATCACCGAAACTTACTGTGTTACCACGAGTAGCAATACCTGTATTGCGACCTTTGTGCTGTTTGCGATATTTTAGTCTAGTTGGCTGTAGCATTTCTACCACCCTTTCTGTTACTACGGCGATTTTCACGTTCAGGCTGAGCTTGAACTTGACCCATTTCGCCTTTGTAAACCCATACTTTTAAACCGATAATGCCATAAGTTGTCAGAGCTTCGCTGGTCGCATAGTCCACATCGGCACGCAATGTATGCAAGGGTACGCGACCTTCGCGATACCACTCACTACGCGCAATGTCTGCACCATTCAAACGACCAGAAGTCATAATCTTGATGCCTTTTGCACCAGCACGCATTGCATTTTGCATTGCCCGCTTCATTGCACGACGGAATTGAACACGTTTTTCTAACTGCTGCGCAATTCCATCGGCAATAATTTGAGCATCCAATTCTGGTCTGCGAATTTCTTCAATATTAACGTGAACAGCAACACCCAATAATTTTTCCAAATCTTGCTTCAAGATCTCAATATCTGCGCCTTTTTGACCAATTACTACACCTGGACGAGCCGAATGAATAGTAATACGAGCAGATTTAGCAGGGCGTTCAATTACAATACGACCGACCGATGCGTTAGCCAAGCGTTTGCTTAAATATTCGCGTACATCAATATCTTGTTTGAGAACAGTTGCAAAATCAGTGCTTTTAGCAAACCATTTTGAAGACCAGTCTTTGTTTACGGCTAAACGGAAGCCAACTGGATGAATCTTTTGTCCCATTGTTGTTCCTTAATTGCCTACTGTCACATGAATATGACAAGTTTGTTTTTCAATGCGGTTGCCACGACCTTTTGCACGAGCTTGAAAGCGTTTCAGGCTGGGACCTTTGTCTACAAAAATTGTAACCACTTTCAATTCATCAATGTCAGCATCATTATTATGCTCAGCATTGGCAATAGCCGACTCCAAAACTTTCTTAATCAATTCAGCACCTTTTTTAGGGCTGAATGCCAAGATATTTAGAGCTTGGGCAACGTCTTTACCACGAATCATGTCTGCCACCAAGCGGGCTTTTTGAGCAGAAATGCGGGCATTATTGTGTTGTGCAGATACTCTCATATTTCACCTTATTATTTCTTAGCTTTTTTATCAGCCAAATGACCTTTAAAGGTACGAGTCAATGAGAATTCACCCAATTTATGACCAACCATATTATCGCTGATAAATACGGGCACATGAGTGCGACCGTTATGAACAGCAATAGTCAAACCAATAAAATCAGGCAGAATAGTTGAACGACGTGACCATGTTTTGATTGGTCGTTTGTCGTTAGTGGCACGAGCCGTATCCACTTTTTTCAATAAGTGCAGGTCAACGTATGGACCTTTTTTCAATGAACGAGCCATGTCAATTAGCCTTTATTTGAATAACGACGACGAACAATCATGTTGTCTGTGCGTTTGTTGTTACGAGTACGATAACCTTTAGCAGGTGTACCCCATGGACTAACAGGTTCACGAGCCTCACCCGTGCGACCCTCACCGCCACCATGCGGGTGATCTACTGGGTTCATTACCACACCGCGTACGGTTGGCCGTATACCACGCCAGCGGTTCGCACCAGCCTTACCGATTTTTTTCAGACTTTGCTCTTCGTTACCTACTTCACCGATAGTAGCACGGCAATCAACATGAATACGACGAACTTCGCCAGAACGCAAGCGAACTTGAGCGTAAATACCTTCTTTTGCCAACAATACCGCAGAAGCACCAGCAGAACGGGCAATTTGTGCGCCTTTACCTGGCTTCATTTCAATACAGTGAATTGTTGTACCTACAGGAATATTACGGATAGGCAAAGCATTGCCTACTTTGATTGCAGCTTCTGAACCTGATACCAATGTAGCGCCAGCTTGAACACCGCGCGGAGCGATAATGTAACGACGCTCGCCATCGGCATAACACAACAATGCAATATGTGCAGTGCGGTTAGGATCATACTCAATACGCTCTACTTTTGCAGAAATACCGTCTTTATTTCGTTTAAAATCAATAACGCGGTAATGGTGTTTATGACCACCGCCTTTATGGCGCGTAGTAATGTGACCATTGTTATTACGACCCGCGGTAGAGCTTTGCTTTTCCAGCAAAGGAGCATAAGCTGCACCTTTGTATAAACCTTCTGTTACCACGCGAACCATGCCGCGACGGCCAGCAGAAGTTGGTTTCATTTTTATGATAGCCATGCTTATTCCTTATCTGCAGCAGCGGCTGCGGCTTCTAAGTCCAGCTCTTGACCAGCCACCAAGCTGATATAGGCTTTTTTCACATCGCTGCGACGACCCAATGTACGACCAAAGCGTTTCACTTTGCCTTTTGTGGTAGTGGTCGTTACAGAGGCAACTTTTACGTTAAACAGCAATTCAACTGCCGCTTTAATTTCAGTTTTAGTTGCATCTTTCAACACTTTGAACACCATTTGGTTGCGTTTTTCGGCAACCAAGTTGCTTTTTTCAGTTACAACAGGAGCCAAAATCACTTTCATCAAACGTTGTTGATTCATACCCATTGCTCCTCTAACTGTGCAACTGCTTCTTTTGTTATCACTACTTTTTTGTAGCGCAACAAGCTGTATGGGTCAATTTGTGTTGCCTCTAACACCAATACATTAGGCAAATTGCGTGAAGACAAATATACGTTCTCATCTAGCTGTTTAGTAACAAACAACACTTGCTCCATACCCAAATTTTTCACTTGTTCAGCAAATTCTTTGGTTTTAGGTGTTGCAGCAGACAAACTCTCAATTACAAATAAACGCTCATCGCGAACCAGTTGCGACAAAATAGTCGCCATACCAGCGCGATACATTTTGCGGTTTACTTTTTGAGTGAAGTTTTCATCGGGTTTGTTAGGGAATGCACGACCACCTTTGCGCCACAATGGAGATGAAGTCATACCGGAACGGGCACGACCTGTACCTTTTTGACGCCATGGTTTTTTGGTAGAGTGATTAACTTCTGCGCGTGTTTTTTGAGCGCGGTTACCAGAGCGGGCATTCGCCAAGAATGCAACTACCAACTGGTGAACCAATGCTTCATTGTATTCACGGGCAAACAAAGCATCAGACGCAGCAACGCTGCCTGAAACTTGACCCTTTGCATCAATCAATTTTAATTCCATTACGCACCTGCTTTCTTAACGCTATGGCGAACCACAACATTGCTGTTTACCGCGCCAGGAACGGCACCTTTAACCAACAGCAGATTGCGTTCTTCATCAACGCGTACAATTTCCAAATGCTGAACAGTTGATTTGGTGTTGCCATACTGACCAGCCATGCGTTTACCAGGGAACACGCGACCAGGGTCTTGTGCCATACCGATAGAACCCGGAACACGGTGCGAACGTGAGTTACCGTGCGAAGTGCGTTGCGCACCGAAATTGTGGCGTTTAATCGTACCTGAGAAGCCTTTACCTTTGGATGTGCCTGTTACATCAACCAATTGACCTACTTCAAACAGAGATACAGTGATTACATCGCCAGCTTTCAATTCAGCTGCTTTTTCTTCAGAAACAACAAACTCGTGCAAACCGCGACCCGCCTCAACACCTGCTTTTGCAAAGTGTCCAGCTTCTGCTTTGTTTACATGGTTTGCTTTTTTCTCACCAAAGGTAACTTGAACGGCCGCATAGCCATCCGTTTCTTTGGATTTTACTTGGGTAACGCGGTTAGCAGTCATTTCCAACACGGTTACAGGAACAGATGCACCTTGTTCTGTAAACACGCGAGTCATGCCTACTTTGCGTCCAACCAGACCTAAAGCCATGATTATTTCCTTGTTTAACAAAGGGATTGCTTGCGATTGAGCAATCTTAAATGGACAAAAATTTACTTGGCACGAATGCCAAGTCGCGCACTATATCATATTTATTCGCGCTTTCCAACAGAAGTTTATATTTTTCAAGCGTAAATTTTGTTTTCAGGCTGCCTTAACGGAATGGCTGGCTTTTTGGTTACAATATTGCCGTGTGGTGGGGTGGTTTTGAATTGGGCAAAAATTTTTTAGGTTGCGTTAGCGATTGTTTATTTTAAATAGTACAATAGGTTTTTTCTGGGCTGTTGGCAGCGTAGGGCAGCCTGAAAAGGTGGGTAACATGGTTTTCAGGCTGCCTTTGATGGGCGGGCTGCTTGTTCTGTTTTATTCCCTATTCTTTGATATTTAAGGAAACATCATGGATACTGATATTTTGATTGTGGGCGGTGGCCCTGCTGGGTTGGCTTTTGCGCGGCAGTTGAAAGACAGCCGTTTGCGGGTAACGATTATTGAGAAAGCTCCGTTGGAGACGTTGCAAAATCCGCCGTATGACGGGCGCGAGATTGCGCTGACACATTTGTCGCGCGAGATTATGCAGCGTTTGGGCATGTGGCAGCGCATTCCTGAAAACGAGATTTACCGTTTGCGCGATGCGAAGGTGTTTAACGGCACGAGCGATTACACGCTACATTTTCCGCAGCCGAGCAAGGCGCGTGGCGGGGCGACTGACCGCTTGGGCAATTTGATTTCTAATCACCATATTCGTCGCGCGGCGTATGAGGAAGTGGCGGAGTGCGAGAATGTGGAACTGCGTTGCGGCGTGGGCGTGAAAAGCGTGGAGACGAACGAGAACCGTGCGCTGGTTGAGCTGGAAAATGGCGATACGATTACGGCGCGGCTGTTGATTGCGGCGGACAGTCGCTTTTCGCAAACGCGGCGGCAGCTGGGCATTGCGGCGGATATGCACGATTTTGGGCGCACGGTGATTGTGTTCCGCACGAAACACACGATTTCCAACCAGCACACGGCGAGCGAGTGTTTCTTTTACGGGCGCACGCTGGCGTTGCTGCCGCTGGAAGAGCATTTGACCAACTGCGTCATCACGATTACGAACACCAAAGCGCATGAATTGCTGGATTTGTCGCCCGATGCTTTGACGGCGGAGGCGCAAAAAATGCTGAACGGTCGCTTGGGCGAGATGGAAATTGCGGGCACGGTGCATCATTATCCGCTGGTGGGGGCGCACGCGAGCACGTTTATCGGCACGCGCTGCGCTTTGGTGGGCGATGCGGCGGTGGGGATGCACCCTGTTACGGCGCATGGCTGGAATTTGGGCTTGGAAAGCACGGAGATTCTGGCAAAACAAGTGTTGCAGGCGGATGCGAAGGGCAAGGATATTGCGTCTAAAGACGTGTTGGAGATGTATAACGTGAAGCATCAATTGCACACGCGTCCGCTGTATCACGGCACGAACGCGATGGTGTCGTTCTTTACCAACGACAGCGCGCCTGCGAAATTGCTGCGCGGGGCGGTGTTGCGCGTGAGCAATAATTTGCCGCCGTTGAAAAAGCTGATTAGCAAACAGCTTACGGGCTAATAGATTTTCAGGCTGCCTTATATGATGGTTGGGGCAGCCTGAAAACGAGGGTATTTCATTTTCAGGCTGCCTAACGATGCAACGGCAGCCTGAAATCTTAAAATGGAGCGGTGGCTCGTTGCCAAATGATGTATGCAACGAGGCTTTACCGGTTGGCGACATCAGCAAGCCGCCAACGCTCCATTGGTTGCAGGTGGTGCAACGGCAGCCTGAAAACGATGCCGAACGCCCAATCCGCCCGACCATCACACAAAGGCAGCCTGAAACGGTATTTCCCGTTTCAGGCTGCCTTTTTATCCGCAAGCATGCAAGGGCAAGCTATTGGAACAGCGCGCAAGTGCCGTCCGCTTCGCAGTTGGCTTTGCGATACAAGCGCACCAGTTTGCTGGTGGATGCGTCGTGCGGCTGCGGATCTATCGCGCCTGTTAGCTCAGCGAGAATGGTTTTGGCAAGCTGTTTGCCCAGTTCCACGCCCCATTGGTCAAAGCTGTTGATGCCCCAAATCACACCTTGGGTGAAGACTTTGTGTTCATACATGGCAATCAGGCTGCCCATGTTGCGCGGGGTGATTTTATCCAGCAGGATAACGTTGGTAGGACGGTTGCCGCTGAATGTTTTGTGCGGCACAAGCGCTTCGATATGCTCGGCGGGCACGCCTTGCGCTTGCAGTTCGGCGCGGGCTTCGGCGGGCGTTTTGCCGCGCATAAAGGCTTCGGCTTGGGCAAAAACGTTGCTCAACAAAATTTCATGATGCCCGGGCAGATTGCTGCGTTTTTCCAAGCTGGCGATGAGGTCTATGGGCGTGATGTGCGTGCCCTGGTGCAGCAGTTGGAAAAAGGCATGCTGCCCGTTGATGCCCGTTTCGCCCCAGATGATTGGACCTGTTTCGGTGGCAACGGGCGTGCCGTCCATTTGCACTTGTTTGCCGTTGGATTCCATATCTAGCTGTTGGATGTATTTGGGCAGGCGGTGCAGGTGTTGGTCGTAGGGCGCGATAACATGGCTGCCGCCGCCGTAGAAATTGATGTACCAAATGCCGATTAAGCCCATCAGCGCGGGCAGGTTGCGCGACAGCGGCGCGTTGCGGAAGTGTTGATCCATCAGGTGCGCGCCTTCCAGCAGCTCAATAAAATTTTCTTCGCCCAAATACAGCATGATGGGCAAGCCGATGGCCGACCACAGGCTGTATCGTCCGCCCACCCAGTCCCAAAATTCAAACATATGCTCGGTGTCGATGCCGAATTCGGCAACGGCTTTTTGGTTGGTGGAAATGGCGACAAAGTGCTTGGCGATGTCTTTTTCGCTGCCTGCCTGCAAGAACCAGTCGCGCGCGGTGTGGGCGTTGGTGAGCGTTTCTTGGGTGGTGAACGTTTTGGATGCGATGATGAACAGCGTGGTTTCGGGGTGGACTTTTTCCAGCACGTCGCGCATTTGCGTGCCGTCCACATTGGAAACGAAGTGCATATTCAGGCGCGGATGCCCGAAGTTTTTCAGCGCGGTGCACATCATCAAAGGCCCCAAATCGGAGCCGCCGATGCCGATATTGACCACATCGGTGATGACTTGGTTGGTGTAGCCCAGCCATTCGCCGCTGCGCACGGCGCGGGTGAAGTCGCCCATTTTGCGCAAAACGTGGTTCACTTCGGGCATCACGTCTTTGCCGTCCACCTTAATCGGCGTGTTGCTGCGGTTGCGCAGGGCAACGTGCAGCACGGCGCGGTTTTCGGTTTCGTTGATTTTTTCGCCGCGATACATTTGCTCAATGCGCTCGGGCAGCCCCGCCTGCTCGGCTAGGGCAACGAGGTCGGCGATGATTTGGTCGTTGATGCGGTTTTTGGAAAAATCCACCGCCAGGCCGCCCACTTCCAGCCAATAGCGGTTGGCGCGCTCGGGGTCTTGGGCGAATTGGTCGCGCATTTGGACGGATTGGGTTTGTTCGTAGTCTTGTTGCAGGGCTTGCCATGCGGGGAGGTTGGTGGGCGTGGTCATTTGCTTTCCTTTGCGTGGTGAGATTAAGAAGTTGGATTATAGTGATTTTCAGGCTGCCTTTGGATGAAATGAAACGGCAGCCTGAAAGCGGAAAGTCCCGTTTCAGGCTGCCTTATGGCGCGCGGGCGATGCGCCCTGTTTGGTTTTCAGGCTGCCTGCTCTGTTTCATCAGTCGGCAGCCTGAAACCATGCCGCGCATCAGTCGTGCACGCGGTGGCTCAAAATGCTGCGCTTGCCTTTTTCCAACTGCAACGAAGCGGTTTCGCCCAAGCGCAACGCCAAGCCAATCGCCAAGATGTCTATCACCGCCAGCTGCAACGAGCGCGACACCATCGGCGAATAACGGTGCGCGTCTTCCTGCGCCGCCAGCGCCAATTCGCAATCGGCAAACTGCGCCAGCGGGCTGCCCGCGCGGGTAATCACAATCACTTTCGCGCCGTTTTCCTTGGCAATGCTCACCGCATCCAAAAGCTCAATCGACGAGCCCGAATTGGAAATCACCACCAGCACGTCTTGCGCCGTGAGCACCGCCGCCGCCATCAGCTGGATATGCGTGTCCGAATACGCCACGGTGGACACGCCGAAGCGGAAAAACTTATGTTGCGCATCCTGCGCCACAATGCCCGAATTGCCCACGCCGTAAAACTCAATGCGCCGCGCGTGCGACAGCATCGCAATCGCGTTTTCCAGCTCGTTTTCGTCCAAACTGCGGCGGGCGCCGAGCAACGCGGCGGCGGTGTTGCCCAACACTTTTTCCATCACGTCGCCCATGTTGTCGTCGGTGTTCAATTCGGCGTGCACAAACGGCAAACCGTTTTGGCTGATGCTGGCAGAGAGCGCGAGTTTGAATTCAGGCAGCCCCTTGTAGCCCAAGCTACGGCAAAAACGAATCACCGTGGGCTGCGACACCTGCGCCTGCTCCGCGATTTCCGCCACCGCCGCGTGCACAAACCATTTGGGCTCCGACAGCGCGCATTCCGCCACCTTGCGCTCCGCGTTCGACAACGAATCCAAACTCTCACTAATCTTGCTTAACATGATGACCTCTTCCATTTGATTACAATCTGTCAGGCAGCCTGAAAAAGCTCAGGGCGCTTGCGCTGCAACAACATCAATGCCGCCAAGGTTTGCGAATTGCCCAGTGCCTCATCGCCAACCAGCGCGTCCAATTGCGCCAACGGCACGCGCACGGGCACCAGCGGCTCAGGCTCGTCGCCTTCCAATTTGGACGCGCGCAAATCCTCCGCGATAAAAACGTGCATCAGCCCGAACATATGGCTGGGCGACGAATACAGCGCGCGCAGCGGGGTAAGTGTTGCCGCCGCCAGCCCGATTTCCTCCTGCAACTCGCGCCGCGCCGCCTGCTCGGGCGTTTCGCCCGCGTCAATCAAACCCTTCACGCAAGTTAATTCATACCGCTCGGGACCGACCGCATACTCGCGCACCATAATCAACTCGCCGTTTTCAACCGGCAGCACCATCACCGCCGGCTTGCGCGACGGCGTTAAACGCTCATACGTGCGCTCCGCCCCGTTGGCAAAGCGCAAATCCACTTCCTGCACTTCAAAAATGCGCGTTTTCGCCGCCTGTCGCACCGCCAGCACCTCGGGCTTTTGCTGCTCCCTATCCAAAAAATGCTCTAAAAAGCTCATTTTATTTTCCCTTTGTTATCCGATTTCAGGCTGCCTGCTGTGTTTGGCGCGCTACCGCCGCGCCTGAAACTCATCCAGCAATTCTTTCGCATAGCGCAACGACAAACCAAACCGCTGCCGTATCGCCACCAAATCATTGATGCGATTGCCCGACACATTCTGCCGCAGCCATTCGTGCGTTTTCGGATTGCTTTTCACGCTTTCATACAAAAACCGCGCCGACGACATACTGTTATTGCGCAGCCAAGCCAGCCACGCCGCGATAACCAGCACAAGCCACAAAAATTTCCACATAACCCGCTCCCTAATATTTTCAGGCTGCCTTGTAATTTACAACATGACACACATCAAGCAGCCTGAAAGTTTGTTTCAACTACATTCTACTACACTTCACATTTGTTTACATAACCAGTTTGCCCCATCCTGCCCAACAAATTTTCAGGCTGCCCCAGCCCGATTTTTTACATTCGCCCAATTTGACAACACCCCCGCCCAGCCCCTAAAATCCGCGCGTTTCAAAGTTCTACGCCGTCTCAGGCACTTTTCCCATTACCCAATATTTTCAACCACGCGGCAGCGCAACCTCGTTTTTCAGGCTGCCCATCCTTTATTCACAAACAATCCCAACACCATGCACGTTACCGAACTCCAAACCAAACACATAACGGAACTCCTAGAACAAGCCGAAAGAATGGGCATTGACGGCGCAAACCGCTTGCGAAAACAAGACCTTGTTTTCCAAATCGTGCGCGAGCTGATTCAAAACGGGCAAGAATTCATCTGCTCGGGCACGCTGGAAGTGCTGCCCGATGGCTACGGCTTTTTGCGCAGCGCGGCAACCTCCTATCTGGCGAACCCCGATGATATTTACGTTTCGCCGCAGCAAATCCGCCGCTTCAACCTGCACACGGGCGACACCATCGAAGGCACGGTGCGCGTGCCCAAAAACGACGAAAAATATTTCGCGCTGGTGCGGCTAGACAGCGTAAACGGCGACCACCCTGAAAGCAGTCGCCATAAAATTTTGTTTGAAAACCTCACCCCGCTGTTCCCCAACCGCCAGCTCAAATTGGAGCGCGACAACCAATCCACCGAAAACATCACGGGGCGGATTATCGACCTGATTTCTCCCATCGGTTTCGGGCAACGCGCCTTGCTGGTTGCGCCGCCCAAAACAGGCAAAACTGTGATGCTGCAAAATATCGCCCACGCCATCACTGCCAATTATCCCGATGCCGAGCTGATTGTGCTGCTGATTGACGAACGCCCCGAAGAAGTAACCGAAATGCTGCGTTCCGTGCGCGGCGAAGTAGTCGCCTCCACCTTCGACGAGCCCGCGCAACGCCATGTGCAAGTAGCCGAAATGGTGATTGAAAAAGCCAAGCGCATGGTGGAACACAAAAAAGACGTGATTATCCTGCTGGATAGCATCACCCGCCTTGCCCGCGCGTATAACACCGTGGTGCCGATGTCGGGCAAAGTGCTCACAGGCGGCGTGGATGCACACGCGCTGCATCGCCCCAAACGCTTTTTCGGCGCGGCGCGCAATGTAGAAGAAGGTGGCTCGCTCACCATCATCGCCACCGCGCTGGTGGAAACAGGCAGTCGCATGGACGATGTGATTTTTGAAGAATTTAAAGGCACGGGCAACATGGAATTGAGCCTAGACCGCCGCTTGGCGGAAAAGCGCGTGTTCCCCGCCATCAACATCAACAAATCAGGCACGCGCCGCGAAGAACTTATCGTGCCTGCCGACCAATTGCAACGGATGTGGATGCTGCGCCGCGTGATTCACCCGATGGACGACGTGGAAGCCGCCGAGTTCCTGCTAGACAAAATCAAGCAAACCAAAAACAACGCCGACTTTTTTGACCTGATGCGCGGCAGCAATAACGCAGGCAAAAGCCATGTCGCCAATCATGCAAACAATGGCAACAGCGGCAATACGGGCAACGCCGCCCAAGGCAGCCTGAAAACTGCTGCGCCCACCGCCACGCAACAAAACACCAGCGAAACCACCAACCTGCCCCGTCGCCGCGGCCGCCCGCGCAAAAATCCCCTTGCCTAAGGAGCACTCTGATGGCATTGCAAATTCAAATCATGCCCGTAACCGCGTTTCGCCAAAACTGCTCGCTGCTGTGGGACGATGAAACGCGCGATGCCGTGTTGATAGACGTGGGCGGCGATGCCGAACATCTGCTCGCCGAAGTGAACAAACGCAGCCTGAAACTGAACGCCATCTGGCTCACGCACGGGCATCTTGACCACGCAGGCGGCGTGCCCATGCTGTTGGAACGGCAAAATGTGCCCGTTATCGGGCCGCATCCTGATGACCAATTTTTGCTGGATGCGCTGCCTGAAACCACCGCGTCTTACGGCTTTCCCGTTTGCCCTGTGTTTGCGCCCACGCGCTGGCTGCACGATGGCGATACGCTGAGCGTTGGGCAATTCACGTTTCAAGTGTTGCACATTCCTGGGCATACTCCGGGGCAAGTGGTGTTTTACTGCGCCGCCGCCAAGCTGCTGCTGGCGGGCGATGTGTTGTTTTACGAGAGCATCGGGCGCACCGATTTTCCGCGCGGCAATCATCAGGATTTGCTGGACAACATCCGCAACAAACTTTTCAGGCTGCCTGATGACACGCTGGTTATCCCTGGCCACGCCCGCACCACCACGATTGGGCATGAGAAGCAGTTTAATCCGTATGTGGGCGGGGCAGCCTGAAAATACTCTGCACACCGCGCGGCGATAATGTTCACACAACGCTGTCGCCAAAATTAAAAACGACTGGGAAATATGCATCCAGTCGTTTTTTTGTTGTTTACTCGTTTTCAGGCTGCCTTTTGGCTTGGGATTAGGCAGCCTGAAAACAGGGTTTGCGCGTTAATGCTCGTGTTCATGTTCGTGATGATGCGCGTGTTCGTGCGCGTGGTTTTTGCTTGCCGCATCGCTGCAATACAAATCCTCGCCGTGCTGATGGTTTTGCGCGTCCAGCTGCAAGGTAACGTGCGCGATGCCTTTGGCTTGGATTAAGCGCTCCACCGCTTGACGCACGCTTTGCGCTTCGCCAACTGTCATCGTGCCATCCAAAACCAGATGGGCGGAAAACAGATGGCGATCGCTGGTGAGCGTCCACACATGCAAATCGTGCACGCCCAACACCTGTGGCACGGCGCGGATTTCGTCCGCTAGCGCGGCTTGGTCTATATGTTGGGGCGCGCCTTGCATCAAAATATGCAGGGTGTTTTTCAGCACGCCCAGCCCGCTGTGTGCAATCAGCAGCGACACCAGCAGGCTCACAATCGGATCCGCCAGTTTCCAGCCAAACGCCATCAGCAGCAACGCTGCCACAATCGCGCCCAGCGAGCCGAGCAAATCGCCGAGAACGTGTAAATACGCGCTTTTCATGTTGAGATTGCCTTCGGTGTCGCTGTGGCGCAGCATATACCACGCCACCACCATGTTCACCAGCAGCCCCAGCACGCTCACCGCCAGCATCCCTGCGCCTGCGATTTCGGGCGGCTGCTTAAAGCGCTCCACCGCTTCAATAATAATGAACACGGCGATGGCAATCAGCGTGAACCCGTTGAACAGCGCAAACAAAATCTCCGCCCGCTTGTAGCCAAAGGTTTGGCGGGCGTTCACGGCTTTTTCACCAAATTTAAACGCTGCCAGCGCCAAACCCAACGCCAGCGCATCGGAAAACATATGCCCTGCGTCCGACAGCAGGGCAAGCGAACCTGTTAGCAGCCCGCCGATGATTTCCACCAGCATATAGCCTGCGATGATGACAAAAGATACCGCCAGCACTTTTTTGTTGGAAGTGTGAACATGGCTGTGGTCGTTGTGATGATGTGCTGCGCTCATGGGTGGCTCCTGATGGAGGTGATGGATGGGGGGAGTTTAAAGGGTGGCGGGGCGATGGGGAAGTTTTTTGCGTTGGGGTCGGATTGGGTGGGTGGTTTGGGGTGAGATGATGATGCGCGGTGGTTGCGATTGTTGGTATTGGTGCAAGCGAGTATAGCATGGCGGATGCGCAAAAGGCAGCCTGAAAATCAAAAACGCCGTCTGAAAATCCCAAAGCAGATTTTCAGACGGCGTATGTTTGAATTCCCCGTTTTTCAGGCTACCTTTGCTGGCTTTGGCTGACGGTTGGGCAAACTGCTGCGTTCAAATGTTTGCGGCAGCCTGAAACGGGTTTTCAGGCTGCTTTTTCCGTTTTCAGACGGCCTTCCCCCACGCTTCCCCCATCATATCCACCAACGCCCGCACTTTGGGCGAGAGCTGTTTGCGGCTGGGGTACACCGCCATCACGGGCACGGGTTTGGGTTGGAAATCGGATAAAACGCTTTTCAGGCTGCCTGAATCGAGGGCGGTTTGCACCAGATAATGCGGCAGCTGCACGATGCCGAATGCGGACAGCGCGAGTTCCAGCAGGGCTTCGCCGTTGTCGGCGCTGAAGCGTCCGCTGCCTTGGAAGGTGGTTTCTTTGCCTTTTTGCTGGAAACGCCAGCGGCTGACGCGGCCGCCGTGTAGGAAATGCAGGCATTGGTGGTGTGCCAAATCGTCGGGGCTTTGCGGCGTGCCGTGTTGAACGAGATAGCCTGGGGCGGCGCAGGTGAGCATTTGCTGGCTGCCGACGGTGCGGGCGATCAGGCTGTCGAATTGGGGCGGGTTGCCGTTGCGCAGAGCGAGATCGTAGCCGTCTGAAATCAGGTCGGCGTAGTCGTCGGTGAGTGAGAGTTCGACGCTGGTTTGCGGATAGCGGTGGAGAAAATCCGCCAACAGCGGCGGCAAGATGGTTTTGCCCAACACCAGCGGCGCGCTGATTTTCAGACGGCCTTGCGGCTTGATGCTGCGTTGGGCGAGGCATTGCTCGGCGTTGTCCAATTCTTCCAGCACGGCGGTGCAGCGTTCGTAAAACAGCCGCCCTTCGTCGGTAGGTGCAAGGTTGCGCGTATTGCGCTGCAAAAGGCGCACGTTCAACCGCGCTTCAAGGCGGGCGATGCGTTTGCCGATGGTGGAGCGGGTCAGCCCGAGCTGTTTGGCGGCGGCGGTAAACGAGCCGCTTTTTACGCTGGCGACAAAGGCGGTCATATCGTTGAGATTGTTGAGTTCCATAAATTTTTCTTGCGCAGATCGGGCATTTATGCCCGACAAATACAGGTAAATTTAAAAACGTCGGGCATCAATGCCCGACAAATACAGGTAAATTTAAAAACGTCGGGCATCAATGCCCGACCTACATTTGGTATTTTCTTGCCCGAGATTAGGGAAGCACATTCCCGAATAAAACAAATATACTTCATCCCGTGCAAAAACACATCACAAGGAGCAAAAAAATGACTGCGCTGAAATTACCCGAACGCCTGCAAAACCATCGCGGTTTCGCCCGCACTTTCCAACCGGGCAAACTCACATTGGGCCTGATTGCGCCCTTCAAAGGCTATCCCGACAGCCCCGTGCCCGAAATGGACGACTTCGCCACCGTGATAAAAGCCGCCGACCAAAGCGGCATTGCCACGCTGTGGGTGCGCGATGTGCCGTTTTACGACCCGAGTTTTGGCGATGTCGCGCAGATTTACGACCCGTCGGTAACGCTGGGTTATCTCGCCGCGCTCACCCAAAACGTTGCGCTCGGCTCGGCGGGCTATGTGTCGCCGCTGCGCGAACCGGTGCTCACCGCCAAAGAAGCCGCGTCGGTGGAACAAATCAGCGGCGGCCGCTTCCTGCTCGGCTTGGCCAGCGGCGACCGTCCCACCGAATACCCCGCCTTTGCCTCCGATTTCAACAACCGCGCCGAACGCTACCGCGAAGCGTGGCAAATCATCCGCCGCCTGACGCAGGAAAAATTCCCCGCATTCAATAGCGAACACTACGGCAGATTCAGCGGCAATTTGGACTTGGTGCCCAAACCCGCACACGGTTTGCCGATGCTCGCCATTGGCCGCGCCCGCCAAGAGCTGGAATGGATTGCCCGCGAAAGCGACGCATGGATTTGGTACGGCATCGCCCCCGAAAAACTGGGCGACATCGTCAACACGCTCAAAGAATTGGGCGACGGCGAAACCTGGAAACCCTTTGGCGTGGCGAATTTCGTCGAACTCTTGGAAGACCCGAACGCGCCCGCCGAGTTCTACAATAACATCTACCTGCGCGGCGGCGCCAAAGGCATCGTCGAATTCTGGCAAAAACAGCAAGCCGACGGCGTGGCGCACATCACCGTCAACCTGAAACCCACACGGCGCGGCGCGCTGGAAACCATTCAGGATTTCACCGAAAACGTGATGCCGCATTTTGCGGTGTAAACTTTGAGGCTTTCAGGCTGCCTGAAATGCTAAACGCCGTCTGAATCCATTTTTCAGACGGCTTTTTTGTGTTACGGCGATTTTTCTTTATAATACGAAAAATTTTTATGAATTAACAAAGGCAGGAATTATGGCAGTAGAAGCGACTGACGGCGATTTATTGCACGTGGTGGTGTTATTGGGGGCGGCGGTAGTTGCCGTGCCGTTATTTAAACGTTTAGGTCTAGGCTCAATTCTGGGTTATTTGGCTGCGGGGCTGGTTATCGGACCCTTCGGATTAAAGCTCGTTACCGATTCCCACGCTATTTTGCATATTGCGGAATTCGGCGTGGTGATGTTTCTGTTTTTGATCGGGCTGGAAATGAAGCCGTCGCATTTATGGAAATTGCGTAATCAGATTTTCGGCTTGGGTACCCTGCAGGTGACGTTTTCCAGTCTGTTCCTTACCCAAATCGGGCTGGCTTACGGTTTTTCTTTAGTGATGTCGTTTATTTCGGCGGTAGGTTTTACACTCACCTCCACCGCAATGGTCATGCAGATTATGGACGAACGTCATGAAATCAGCACACCGCAAGGTCAGCGCATTGTCTCCATTTTGCTGTTTGAAGATTTGCTGATTGTGCCCATGCTGGCGATTGTAGCATTTCTAGCACCCGATAATCCCAATGCCGTTGCCGATGCCGTACCGCTATGGCAGAAAATCGGTGTTGCCGCGCTTTCTTTGGCAGCGTTGATTGCGACAGGTATTTGGCTGCTCAATCCGCTGTTTAAAATTCTGGCAAAATCCAAAGCACGCGAGGTGATGACTGCCGCCGCGCTGCTGGTGGTACTCGGTGCGGCTTATTTAATGGAGCTGGGCGGTCTGTCTATGGCGATGGGTGCGTTTCTGGCGGGAGTGCTGCTGTCGGAATCCGACTTCCGTCATCAGCTTGAAGCGGATATCGAACCGTTCCGAGGCCTTTTGCTCGGGCTGTTTTTCTTAGCTGTCGGGATGTCGCTGGATGTGGCAACGGTGCTCAATAACTGGAAGGTAATTCTTTCCGCCACTGTACTGATGATTATCTTGAAATGCCTTGCCATTTATGGAGTGGCGCGTTTTGCCAAAGCAAGCCATCGCACCGCGATACACCGCGCCGTACTGATGTCGCAGGGCGGTGAATTCGCCTTCGTATTACTCGCCTCCGCTGCCGTACAACGGGCGATTAATGCGGAAGTGCTAGCGAATATGACGGCAATCGTGGTGCTCTCCATGATTATGACACCCTTCAGCGTTATGCTGTTCGACCGCTATTTCAAAGAACCCCGCGCAGCTGTGGCAGTGGATGATGTGGAAGAACATGCGGGCGAACTCAACGGCAACGTGCTGATTATCGGATTCGGGCGCATGGGGCAGGTGGTCAGCCAAATGCCGCTAGCCTACGGTGCCACCATTTCCATTCTGGACAACGATCCCGACACCATCAACGTCGCACGCGAATACGGTTTCAAAGTCTATTACGGCGAAGCCACCCGCGCCGACGTGCTGCATGCCTGCGGCGTAGAACACACCGACATCGTAGCGGTATGCGTGGACGACGGAGAAAGTGCGGTCAGAATTGTGGAAAATATTCATCATATCAACCCGAACGCCAAGGTGTTCGTGCGCGCCTGGGACAGACGCAATGCGCTGGCCCTAGTGAAAGCGGAAGCGGATTTCGTAGTGCGCGAAACCTTCTATTCTTCCATGAAAATGGGCGATGAAATCGTCAAGGCATTGGGTGCTAGCGTGCAGGAATTACGTGCCATACACGACAAAGTACGCGACGCCGACAAAGAACGCTTCGCTTTGGAAATTGCCGGCAAGGAATTTGAAGGGCGCAGATTACTATTGGGGAATATAAAGAAAAATTCGTAAAACGGCGTGACAATCAAAAACCGCTTTGTCGTCGCGCCGCTGACGATTTACGAATCTGATGCCAACGGCGGGCTGACCGACGCCGCCCGTAATTTCTGGCGCGACCTTTTTCGCGGCTTCGGGCTGTTTGTGATGCCGTTTACCAATGTGCATCCGACCGGCATCGGTTTTCCGTCGCCCAACGCTTTTGACGCAAGCCACCTGCCCACCCTGCGCGAATACGCAGCCATTTCGCACGAACAAGGCGCGAAAATCGTCGCCCAAATCGCCCACGCAGGCGGCCGCGCCAATCCGCTAATGACGCGCGGACTCGGCGCCGTCGCCCCCAGCGGCTACGGGCGCGTGCGCGAAATGAGCGGCGCCGAAGTGGCGCAAATGGTGCAGCACTTCGCCCGCGCTGCCGAACTCGCACTCGACGCAGGCTTGGACGGCGTGGAAATCCACGGCGCAAACGGCTGGCTGATTCAGCAATTCGTCTCCGCCGCCACCAATCTGCGCCAAGACCAATGGGGCGGCAGCCGCGAAAACCGCTTCCGTTTCCCACTCGCCGTCATCGACGCGATTGACGAAATGCGCCGCCGCAAAAACCGCCCCGACTTCATCATCGGCTACCGCTTCTCGCCTGAAGAACCCGGCGAAGACGGCTTAACGATGGCGGACACGCTCGCGCTGGTGGACGCGCTCGCTGCCAAACCGCTGCAATACCTGCACGTTTCGCTGTGGGATTTCTACAAAAAAGCGCGCCGCGACGGCAACGACGAATACCGTATGAAACTCATCCACCAGCGGATTAACGGGCGTTTACCCTTTATCGGCGTGGGCAAACTCTACACCGCCGACGACATCGCCCAAGCCTGGGAAACGGGCTGGGCGGAATTCATCGCGCTGGGCAAAACCGTGATGCTCAACCCCGATTTGATCGAGCTGATAGCAAACGGCCGCGAAGCCGAGATTCACACGCATTTTGACTGGCAGCAAACCGACCGTTACCGCTACACGCCCGCGATGCTCGCCGGCACGCGGCAGGGGATGGGCTTTTATCCGCCGGCGAAGGGGTGAACAACGACAGGTCGGGCATCAATATCCGACCTGCAAACTTAAACAACAAGGCAGCCTGAAACCCAAAATACGGTTTTCAGGCTGCCGCAATCTCAACACACAACATCCATTCCACACACCAACAAAAAAGCAGCCTGAAAACGAATAATCCGTTTTCAGGCTGCCTTTTGGCGTGCGGGCGGTTTAATCCAACAGCGCGTCCACAAAATCTTTGGCGTTAAACGGGCGCAAATCGTCAATGCTCTCGCCCACGCCGATATAGCGCACGGGGATGGCGCGATTGCTTGCCAGCGCCGCCAACACGCCGCCTTTGGCGCTGCCATCCAGCTTGGTAACGATTAAGCCCGTTACACCGAGCGCATCATCAAACGCAATCACTTGGTTAATCGCGTTTTGCCCGATGTTAGCATCCAGCACCACGATGATTTCGTGCGGCGCATTGGGCATGGATTTTTGCAGCACGCGCTTCACTTTTTTGATTTCTTCCATCAGGTGCAACTGCGTGGGCAAGCGCCCAGCGGTGTCCGCCAACACGATGTCAATTTGGCGCGCTTTGGCGGCTTCCACCGCATCAAAACACACCGCCGCGCTGTCGCCCTTGGCTTGCGAAATCACGGTAACACCGTTGCGCTCGCCCCATTCTTGCAGCTGCTCGCGGGCAGCGGCGCGGAAAGTGTCGCCCGCCGCCAAAATCACCGATTTGCCCTGCGCTTGGAAATATTTGGCGAGCTTGCCGATGGAGGTGGTTTTGCCCGCGCCGTTGATGCCCGCCAGCATAATCACAAACGGCGCGCCGTTTTCGGGGATGGCGAGCGGTTGTTCCAGCGGTTTGAGCAGGTCGTACACCGCGTCTTTCAGGGCTTGGCGCAATTCGTTGCCGTCTTTGAGCCCTTTGAGCGACACGCGGTCGCGCACTTCGCGCATCAGCTCTTCGGTGGCTTCAATGCCCATGTCGCTGGTGAGCAGCACGGTTTCCAGCTCTTCGTATAAGTCTTCGTCTATCTGCCCGCCGCCGAACACGCCTGCCAGCGATTTGGCCATGTGGTTGCGCGATTTGGTCAGGCCTTGCTTCAAACGGCCTGCCCAGCCGAGTTTGGTTTCGGGTTCGGTTTCGTGTGTTTCAGGCTGCCGAACGGGTGCGGTTTCGGCGGCGGCTGATTCGCTTGCAGTGGTTTCAGGCTGCGTTTCGCTTGGTGCTGATGCGGTTTCGGGCTGCGTTGGCTCGGCCGCGCCTGCCCAGCTGTTGGGCTTGTCGGCAACGGCGGCCATCGTCCAGTTGCGAACGGGCGGTTCGTTTGGGTTGGGTTGCAACGCGTCGGGTTTGGATTCGGGCTGCGTTGGGGATTGGGTTGGCTCGGTTGGGTGGTTGGCTTCGGTTTCAGGCTGCGTGACAGGGTTTTCAGGCTGCCCTTGTGCCACCGTTTCAGCGGCTGCGCTTGCGGTTGTGCCGTCGGTTTCATTTTCGGGGGCGGCGGGCGACGGCTCTGCGTTTTCAGGCTGCGCTTGCGCTGCGGGTTCTGGTTCTGCCGTTTCAACGCTTGCGCTTTCGTTTGCACTTTCATTTGCCGAGGCTTCGGGTTGCGCACTGTGTTCTGTTGCCTGCTCGGCTGCAGGTTCTGCGGTCTGTTCTGCGGTTTCGGCCGCTGTGTTTTCAGGCTGCGTGTCGCTTGTGTTGGGCTCGGCTGCCGTGGCTGAGGCAGCGGCGCGGTCGGCGGGCACATTTTCCGCAGCCGTCGGTGTGTTGTTTTGTTCGTTTTCAGGCTGCGTTTGGGTTTCGGGTGCCGGGGTTTTTGATTTAAACAGTTTGTTAAAAAAGCCTAGCATGGAAGTGTCTCGTTCGGGTTGGTAAATGGGGGGCGATTGTACCCGATTTCAGGCTGCCCAGCGGTTGATTTGTGCAAATTGGCCGCTTGCGCCGCGGGCGGGAAAACGGGTTTTTAGGCTGCCTGATATTTTGCGCGCACCTCTCTTTACCCACCTGATGCAATCCAGTATATTCCGACCGTTTCAGCCGTTTTCAGGCTGCCAACCATCACAAGGAAACCCCGTGCTGCAAAACACCGCCACTCTGGAAAAACGCTATCAGCAATTCATCCAAACCATTTGCCAAAACGAGCAGGTTTTCGCGCTCAAATTGCCGCAGCAAGACCAATACGCCTTCCTGCCCTCCGCCCACGAAGAATACGAGGATGGCGAACCCGTTGGCGTGGTGTGTTTTTGGTCATCCGCCGCCCGCGCCCGCGATTGCTGCCGCGAGGAATGAGCAGAATACGAAGTCGCCACGTTTGGCTTGGCGGAATTTTTGGAAAACTGGTGTTTGCTGTTGGCGGGCGATGGCTTGCTGATTGGCGCAGAGCTAGACCGCAATTTGTTTGGCTGGGAAGCCGAGCCTGTTGATGTGTTGCTGGATGCGCTGGATGAATTTGAACGCATTGGCAAAGACATTCCGCGGCAATATTTTGACAACATCATCACCCTTTTGGAGCGCGAATCGCGGCAGATTTTAGAAGACGATTAGGCAGGCTTGCCCCTTTGTCCAAATCTTTAAAGGGGTTTGCCGCAGCGCAAGGCTGAAAACGCTGTTTACCCGACTTTCAGGCTGCCTAATCACCCGCCAAACCATTTAACCCACCACAAGGAAACCGCAAATGAACAAAAAAACCTTAATCGCCAGCGCAGTAGGCATCGCGCTCGTTGGCGCAGTCGGCGGCAACATCGTCGCCGGCAAAAAACTGGAAAGCGCGTATCACAACAGCTTTAACGTGCAAGACAAACGCTTTAAAGTGAACGTGTCCGAATTCAACATGGGCATGCTATCGGGCAGCGCAAAATGGACGGGCGAAATCACCGCCGATTTGTGCCACCCCGAATACCGCCCCGTTTTCCGTAGCGAAGACACCATCACCCGCGGCTTAACGGGCTACACCGTCGTTTCCAAAATCTACGCCCAAAACCCCGACAGCCCAAAAGAAACCCATCTGTTTGACATCCGCAGCCAAACCACATGGAGCGGCAATATCGACAGCGAAATCACCATCCCCGCCAACTCGTTCACCGAAAACAGCGGCACGCTTGCATGGGAGCCCATCACCGCCGCGTTCACGCTCAAAAACGGCAAAGACGGCAGGGAAGTGCACAACCTGAAAATCAACATCCCCGGCATCACGCTCAAAGACCCGAAATTTAACGGCGCCATCAAAAACGCCAGCTACCAAGCCGACCAGCTCACCTTCGCCATGCTCGCATCAGGCAAAGCCGGCGGCAAAGTGGAATCCGTTACCTTTTCCATGGCAGGCAGCAACCCCTTTGAAATGAGCCTGAACAATTTGGAAAGCAGCGCCGATGTGGCAATCCACAACGGCAAACTGGTGTACACCAGCAGCAGCAAATTGGGCGATTTCAGCCTGCAAGGCAATCCGCAGCAACACGTTAAGCTGGAACAAATCCGCTACAACCTGAGCATGAAAGACCTGGATGCCAAAGCCTTTGAAATTCTGGCTGACTTGTTTAAAGCGCAAAGCCAACGCTGCGTGCCCGCTGCCGAGAGTGAAAAAGCCTTCCAAGAGTTTCTCAAAGCGCTGTTGCAATCGGGAGGCGCGTTTGAATCCAAAGACAACCAAATCGTGCTCAACGGCAGCAAAGCCACCATGCAATGGGAAAGCAGCTTCCCCGCCAATGTTGTCAACGAAAAAATGACGGACGAGCAAGCCCAAGAGCTGTTGAAACAGACCAAAGCCCAAGGCGAAGTGCGCATTGACAAAAAATTCATCCGCGAAGGCTACAAAGCCTTTATGAACATCAGCGGCACGCCTGTGGACGATGCCCAACTTGAACAAGTCGTGCAGGGTTTTGAAAAAGGCATACTGGAACTCAACAACAGCGAATTCAAAGACGCCGTGCAAGCCAAAGCGGATGGCGGGCAGCTGGTGATTACGCTGACCAAAGAAGCCGGCAAGCTGCCCGCCTCGCTTGAAAAAACCATGCGCGACAAAGCACGCGCGGCATCAGAGATGGCGCAGTAAGCCATGCCGTAGCGCACGAAGCGGGATTTTTGCCCAAATACCAAATAAAAGGCAGCCTGAAAATGAGAATGTTCATTTTCAGGCTGCTTGTTCTGTTTCCAGCCGGTTTGGGCAGCCTGAAACGCAGTTTGAGATTGTGGTTGATTTGAAGTTTGTGAATGGGTGGTTGCTTATATCCCCGCGTGGTGGGGCTGATTTGTTAATGTAACCAAACTCCAACGGTGGGAAACGGCTCCATCCCAAAACACTTTGGCAGGCTTCTTATACCCTAGGCAAACAAACCCGGCAGCACAACACGGATGCAGCCGCAAAACCATTTTGCAACAACTCAAAAAAAGCCGTGCCTGCCGCACAATTTGCTACGCCGCCCCAAACCCAAGGCAGCCTGAAACCCGCATGCTTAAACAATCTTAACCTATCTTAAAAAACAGCTTCAATCTCCCCCATAAAATCGGTTAAAATCCCCACGTTTAAAAGCACTTTTTTAACACTCCAAGCGCGAAAAGCAACATTGCATTACACGTTGCCCACCGCGCCGAAATCTTGGAATAAAAAAAATGGATAATAAAGAAATAAATCAAGGACGCCGCCGCTTTCTATCGCTTGCCACCGCCGGGGCAGGCGCAGTTGCCGCCGCAGGGGTGGCAACACCACTTGTGGCAAGCTGGTTTCCGTCTGAAAAGGCAAAAGCCGCAGGTGCTGCTGTTGAAGTGGACATCAGCAAAATCGAATCCGGGCAAATGATTACCGCCGAATGGCGCGGCAAACCGATTTTCGTGTTAAACCGCACCGAGCAGCAGGTTAAAGACTTGCCCTCGTTGGATGGTCAATTAGCCGACCCCAAATCCAATGCCGACCAGCAGCCTGAAAACTGCAAAAACGCCACGCGCTCGCTCAAACCCAACCTTTGGGTGGCCGTGGGCATTTGCACGCATTTAGGCTGCTCGCCCACATTCCGCCCCGATGTGGGCGCGGCAGACTTGGGCGGAGGAAGCTGGAAAGGCGGCTTTTTCTGCCCTTGCCACGGCTCCAAATTTGACCTCGCAGGACGCGTGTATGCAGGCGTTCCCGCGCCCACCAATTTGGTTATCCCGCCATATAAATACATCAACGACAACGTCGTTTTGATTGGCGAAAGTTAATAGGGGTACATCATGTCAAACCAACAAACAAGCAAAACCAAAGCCTTATTAAACTGGGTGGACGCGCGTTTTCCATTGACTAAACTTTGGAACGACCACGTTGGGCAATACTACGCACCCAAAAACTTCAACTTCTGGTATTACTTCGGTTCGCTCGCCCTGCTCGTTTTGGTGATTCAAATCGTCAGCGGCATTTTCCTGACCATGAACTTCAAACCGGACGGCACCACCAACGCCTACAATCTCCCCGTAGCGTTCACCGCCGTTGAATACATTATGCGCGACGTATCGGGCGGCTGGATTATCCGTTATATGCACTCCACCGGCGCATCGTTCTTCTTTATCGTGGTGTATCTGCATATGTTCCGCGGGCTGATTTACGGCTCATACAAAAAACCGCGCGAATTGGTGTGGATATTCGGCTCGCTCATTTTCCTTGCCTTGATGGCGGAAGCCTTTATGGGCTACTTGCTGCCTTGGGGGCAAATGTCGTTCTGGGGCGCGCAAGTGATTATTAACTTGTTCAGCGCGATTCCCGTGATTGGTCCGGATTTGTCCACCTGGATTCGCGGCGACTTCAACGTATCCGATGCCACGCTCAACCGCTTCTTTGCGCTGCACGTCATCGCCGTGCCCTTGGTGTTGCTCGGCTTGGTGGTGGCGCACTTAATCGCCCTGCACGAAGTGGGTTCCAACAACCCCGATGGTGTGGAAATCAAAAAACTGAAAGATGAAAACGGCATCCCGCTCGACGGCATCCCGTTCCATCCTTACTACACCGTGAAAGACATCTTGGGCGTTGCCGTGTTCCTTATCGTGTTCTGCTCCGTGTTGTTCTTTGCGCCCGAAGGCGGCGGCTACTTCTTAGAAGCGCCCAACTTTGACCCGGCCAACCCCATGGTAACGCCCGCGCACATCGCGCCCGTGTGGTATTTCACGCCGTTCTACGCCATTTTGCGCGCCATTCCTTCGTTTGCCGGCACGCAAGTTTGGGGCGTAATCGGCATGGGTGGCGCGGTGATTTTGATTGCGCTGCTGCCTTGGCTTGACCGTGGCGAAGTGAAATCCGTTCGCTATCGCGGTCCGATTTTCAAAACCGCACTGGTGTTGTTTATCATCGCCTTTATCGGCTTGGGCATTTTGGGGGCGCAAGTGGCAACCGACACGCGCACCCTGCTCGCCCGCATTTTCTCTATCGTTTACTTCGCATTCTTCTTGGGCATGCCGTTCTACACCAAGCTGGACAAAAACAAACCTGTTCCGGAGCGTGTAACCATGAGCACGACGAAGCAAAAAATCATGTTCTTCGTTTACGTCGGCATCACATTGGTGTGCGCGTATCTGTTTGCAACTAACGTTTAAAGGGCAGAGAAAATGAAATCTACATTCAAAAAAACTTTGGCTGCCCTTCTGCTGGCAGCCCCCATCATGGCCGGCGCATCGGGCGGCGGGCATTATCCCCACGTTGAGCTTGACCCTCGCGACCAAGTGAGCTTGCAGCGCGGCGCACAAATTTTTGTGAACAACTGCCTCTCTTGCCACTCTGCCGCCGCCATGCGTTTCAACCGCTTGAAAGACATCGGCTTAACGGAAGACCAAATCAAAAACAATTTGATGTTCACCACCGATAAGGTGGGCGATGTGATGCAGGCGCACATGAATCCTGCGGACGCGAAAAAATGGTTTGGCACCGTGCCGCCCGATTTGACGCTGATTGCGCGCTCGCGCGGCAACGACTACATCTACGCCTATCTGCGCGGCTTCTATAAAGACCCGACGCGCCCAACGGGCTGGAACAACACAGTGTTGCCCAACGCCGCGATGCCGCACGTTTTGGCTGCCGAGCAAGGCATCCAAGCGGTGAAATTGGATGCCAAGGGGCAGCCGGTGATGAAAAAAGACGCGCACGGCAAGCTGGTGCCCGATTTGCAGTGGGAAAGCGCAGGCAAGCTCACGCGGTTCAGCAAAGACGGTAAGTTTATTGAAACCGACTACAACAACTATGCCCGCGATTTGACCAACTTTATGGCGTATATGGCGGAGCCTGCCCAAGTGCAGCGCAAACAAATCGGCTATATCGTGCTGATGTTCTTGCTGGCGGTGCTGTTGCCGTTGTCGTATTTCTTGAAGAAAGAATATTGGAAAGACGTGCATTAACATTGCGCCGATAGACCATAGATAGGCAGCCTGAAAACGGGGTTTCTCGTTTTCAGGCTGCCTTTTTGGTTTTTGGGCGTGGCGCGTGGGTGTGGTTTCAGGCTGCTATGGTTGGGTTGCGGCAGCCTGAAACACAGTTTAATGCAGCTAAAAATACGTTGGCGCTGTGCTTCGATAAACCTTCGTGATGCGTTTACCTTTGCGCCTTATCGCGGCGCGGGCGTATAAGGTTGGGCAGCCTGAAAACGGTTGCTCGCGCTGGCTACGGCTTGCTTGCAAGCCGTGTACGGGCGAAAGGGGTTTTCAGGCTGCCTGAATGTGGGCGGGCATGGGGATGGATGGAAATAGGCAGCCTGAAAAAGGAGTTTCTCCGTTTTCAGGCTGCCTTTTGTTGTATGGGCTTAGGGGCATTCGTGGGCAAAGATAAGGCTGGCGCGCACGCCGTGGCTTTGGTTTTGCAACGCCAGCCTGCCGCCGTGCAGACGCATGATTTCGGCAACGAAGCTCAGCCCCAAACCGCTGCTGCGCCTGCCGTTGGCGCGGGGGAGCGAGTAGAAGCGTTGCGGGATTTTGGCGAGGGCGTAGTCGGGGATGGGGTCGCCTTGGTTGTCGATGTGCAGTGCGGTGGCGGTAAGGCTGATGCGGATGGTGGTGTGCGGGGCGGCGAAGTCTAGGGCGTTGGCGAGCAGGTTGTGGATGGCTTGGCGCAGGAGGATGGGGTCGCCTTGCAGAATGGGTTGGGCGATGGCGTTGAATTGTAGCGCGAGGTGTTTGGCTTGGGCGGCGGGCTGGTGCTCTTGGATGGCTTGTTGGCACAGAGAGGCGAGCGGCACGGGTTGGATGGCGGCAAGCTGGTCGCTGTTTTCCAGTCGAGCGAGTTCTAATAACTTGGCGATGAGCTGTTGCTGGTTTTGGGTGTTGCGGATGATGCGGGCAACCAGTTGGTGTTGCTCGAGGGTAAGCGGGCTGTCTTGCAGCAGTTCCAGCGCGGCGGCTTGGGCGGTGAGCGGGGTTTTGAGTTCGTGGGTGAGCCCGAGGATGTAGTTTTCTATGTGCTGGCGATGGTTGAGTTCGCGGCGCAGGTGGGCGATGGCGTGGACTAGGCGGTAGAGATAGCTGTCGCCGAATTGGGGCTGGATGGCGGTGCGGTTGGCTGCCATGGCTTCGGCGTAGCGGCGGATGCGGTTGATGCTGCGGGCGAGCCAGTAGGCAAGGCTGACCAGCAGAACGAGGGTGGCGGCGATGTGGGCTTGGATATGGGGGCTTTGGTTGAGCCATGCGTGGGCGGTGAGCAGGGTGCTGATACCCAGCAGGATGAAAAATAGGCGCAGGCTGATGTTTTTGAAATATTTGCTCATTGGAAGCTGTATCCGATGCCGTGGTGGGTGTGTATGCAGGCGGGGTCTATTTGGGCGTTGCGCAGTTTTTGGCGCAGGGCGCGGATGTGGGTGTTGATGGTGTGGGGGTCGGAGGGGTGGTTGCTGCCAAACATGGCGGTGAGCAGTTCTTCGCGGCTGTACACGCGCTGAGGGTGGGCGATGAGGGTGCGCAGTAGGCGGTATTCGCCGAGGGTGAGGGGGAGGGCTTGCCCTTGGTGGCGGATGCAGTGGGCTTGGGTGTCGTCTTGCCATTGCGGGATGGATTGGGCGGGTTCGTTTTGGCTTCGCCGAAACTCGTTCCACTCGTTTTCAGGCTGCCTTTGGGTGCGGCGCAGCAGGGCTTTGATGCGGGCGTTGAGTTCGCGCGGGCTGAACGGTTTGCCGATGTAGTCGTCTGCGCCGAGTTCCAGCCCGAGGATGCGGTCGGTTTCTTCGTCTTGGGCGGTGAGCATGATAACGGGCAGGCTGGGATGTTGGTGGCGCAGGGTTTTGAGGTAGTCAAAGCCGTTGATGTCGGGCAAGCCTACGTCTAGCAGCAGTAGGTCGTAGGCTTCGCGGGCGAGATGCTGGCCGGCGGCTTGGGCGGTGGGGGCGATTTGGCTGGTGTGGCAGTCGCGCTTGAGGGCGATGGCGATGATTTCGGCGATTTCGGCTTCGTCTTCTAGGATAAGGATGTGGGGCATGGCGGTTGGGGGATGGAGTGGAACGGGGGGATTCAGGCTAAAACCTTTGCGGGGTTTCTGAGGCAGCCTGAAATCTAGAATGGCGGGGTGAGGGCTTGTCGTTAAATGGCGGATTTAATCAAACTTTATTGGTTGCCAAGATGTCGGCAAGCCGCCGACGCTGCATTGGTTGCGGATTTGGCTTTGCAATGGTTTTCAGGCTGCCTATTATGATGCGTGCAACGCGGGAATTTTATCTCACAACGCAATCTTCATAAATTCTTGATAACTTGTTCACAAGATTTTGATGTTGGTTTTGCATAATGGCCGGGTGTTCAATTAAGGCAGCCTGAAATGACGATTACGGGCTGCGGTATCGGAGTTTGATGATGGCAAATAAGCTATGGAGCATTTTGGGCTTGTGCGTGGTGTTTTCTATTGTGCTGATGTTTATTCACAGCTTGGCGGTGCAGCGGGATTATTATCATTCGAGCGCGCTGCTGGGTTCGCTGGATTATCAGATGATTATCCGCAGCATGAAATATGGGATGGTGTTGGTGATTATGGTGTTTAGCGCGTTCTTTTTGAGCGAGGTGTTGCAGGATTGGCGCATTCATCCGATGCAGTATTTGCTAGTGGGCTCGGCGTTGTCGATGTTTTATTTGCTGCTGTTGTCGTTTGCGGAGCATATCGGCTTTGTGGCGGCTTATGTGTTGGGCGCGGCGGCGTGCATCGGCTTGCTGTGGTGGTATTTGCAGTTTGTGCTGGCGAATTGGCAGGGGGTTAATTTGATGGTGGGTTTGCTGTGTTTGGCGTATGGCACGATGTTTGTGCTGCTGCGGATGCAGGAATATAACTTGCTGGTGGGCTCTTGCCTGCTGTTTGCCACGCTGTTTGCGGTGATGTATTGCACGCGCCATGTGGATTGGTATGCGGTGGGGGAAAAGAAAGAGCGCGATGTGAAAACCACGAAGCCGTTTCGGGCGGGGCGCGGGATGGATGATTGATTGATGGGATTAAGGCAGCCTGAAACTGGGTAAACGGTTTTCAGGCTGCCTTTGGTTTATTGGCTAACAGCATCACAACTGAATACTGGCTTTGCGGGCGTTGATGCAGTTGGCGATTTTGCCTTCGGTTGCCATGTCTTGCCCTGAATAATAACGGACGCAATCTTGGCGGATTTTTTCCAGCCGCGCGCGGTAGGCAGGGCTGGCGCTGATGTCGGCTGTGCCGGCGCAGGCGGCAAGCAGCAGGCTGCCGGTTGCCATCAATAAAATGTTTTTCATGCTTATTCCTTATTTTGGGCGGGTGGGTTGGTTAAATCGTCTTGGGTTTGCGCGATGATTTGGGCAAGGTTGGCATCGTTTTGGGCGAGCGCGTTAAGCTCTTTGCCGTAGCCATCGGCAACCAAGCAGCGGATATTGGCTTCATACACCAATTCGCGGGCCGCCAAATCGATGTTCGGGTTTTGCGCGGTTTGGTCGCGGCAGGCGGAATAGGCGTTATCCAGAGCGGTTAAACGCGCTTGCTGTTTTTCCCAGCCTAGCTGGGCTTTTAATTCTGCCGTGTTGCGTTGCAAACAAGCCTCTTCGCCTTCCAGCGGGCGACATTGCAATTGAATATTGCTGGCGGGCGGCAGATTGGCTTGCGCCAAATCGTTGGCGGCGGCGGCAATGCTGTCGGGGTTGTTTTGAATCATGCTGCCCACCATGCTCATGCCGTTTTGCAGGCTGTGCTCATATTGCCCCGCCAGAAATTTGGTCAGCACCTGCTGCCCGGGGCGTATCACCAGCTGGTCCACGGCCACTTGGTAAACGGTGGTGCCGGCAATGGCGGTGCATAGCCCGCCGATGGTGGCGATGATGCCTTTTTTTCTGCTGCTTTCGCTCATGGGGTTTCCTTTGGGTGTTTTCAGGCTGCCTAACGGGAAAGGGCGAGCAACCTGCATTCCAATTCAATCAATAGGCAGCCTGCGTAGCGAAGCGGAGTTGCGAAGCTAAAAACAGAATCCATCCGTTTTCAGGCTGCCTCAATGCCTTGCTTACATCTTGGGAAACATCCCCTTCATCCCGCCCGCCAGCTTCATCAATTTGCCCAAGCCCTTACCGCTAAACATCTTCATCATCTGCTGCGATTGCTCAAACTGCTTCAACATCTTGTTCACTTCTTGCACCGTGGTGCCTGCCCCTGCGGCAATGCGTTTTTTGCGGCTGGCTTTGATGATGGCGGGGTTGGCGCGTTCTTTCGGGGTCATGGAATTGATGATGGCTTCCACGTGTCCCATCGCTTTTTCTGCCGTACCCTCGGGGATTTGCTTGGCAGCTTGCCCCAATTCGCCTGGCATTTTAGACAACAGGCTCTCCAAGCCGCCCATATTACGCATTTGCTGGATTTGCGCTTTGAAGTCGTTTAAATCAAAGCCCTTGCCGCGATGCAGTTTTTTCGCCATTTCGGCGGCAACTTCTTCGTCAATGCCTTTTTGCACATCTTCAATCAGCGTAACCACGTCGCCCATGCCCAAAATGCGCCCTGCCACGCGGTCGGGGTAAAACGGCTCTAACCCGTTGATTTTTTCGCCAATCCCCAAAAACTTAATCGGCTTGCCTGTTACTTGGCGCACGGATAACGCCGCACCGCCGCGCGAATCGCCATCCATTTTGGTCAAAATCACGCCTGTGAGCGGCAAGGCTTCGTTAAACGCCTGCGCGGTGTTCACCGCATCTTGCCCCAGCATCGCGTCCACCACAAACAGCGTTTCCACAGGGTTCACTGCCGCATGAATCGCCTTGATTTCGTTCATCATTTCTTCATCAATCGCCAAACGCCCTGCGGTATCCACCATCAGCACATCATAAAAATGCTTTTTGGCGTAATCCTGCGCGGCAAGGGCGATATCCACAGGCTTTTGCGACACATCGGATGGGAAAAAATCCACGCCCACTTGCTCTGCCAACAGCTTCAACTGCTCAATCGCAGCGGGGCGATACACGTCTGCCGACACCAGCAAAATTTTCTTTTTCTTATCCTGCTCTTTGAGCAAGCGCGACAATTTGCCCACGGTGGTGGTTTTGCCCGCGCCTTGCAAGCCCGCCATCAACACGGTGGCAGGCGGCGTGGCGGCTAGGTTTAGCGCGCTGTTTTCCTTGCCCATCAGCTCGGTTAAGGCTTCGTTCACCATGCCAAAGAAGGCTTGGTCGGGCGTTAAATCTTTGGCAAATTCGTGCCCCAAAGCGCGCTCTTTCACTTGGTTCACAAAGTCTTTCACAATCGGCAGCGCCACATCGGCTTCCAACAGCGCAAGGCGCACTTCGCGCAAGGCTTCTTTGATGTTGTCTTCGGTGAGCGTGGCTTTGCCGCGTATATTTTTGAATACTTTGGAGAATCGGTTGGTTAGGTTGTCTAGCATGGTTATTCCTTGATGATGGGCAGCCTGAAAACGGGGCGCAATGGTTTTCAGGCTGCCTCTGATAATGCGTTGTCTGATAAACGGTTTCGCGTTTTGGCTACGCTGAAACTCGTTTTCAGGCTGCCCTACCCTATTGCACTGCCGTGCCACAATAGGCAGCCTGAAACGCGATAAATGCAAAGGCGCGCATTTTAACATAGCCCCGCCCCGCCAACACGCGCAGCGCAGTTGCCCACATCTTTATCCACACCTCGCTCACCCCCGTGCAAAGCCTGATGCAGCCTGAAAATCCACCATCCATGCACAGTATAATCACGCCCTGTCCACACACTTATCCACACGTTTTTCAGGCTGCCTTTGTTCGCGTATAATCACACAGTTATTTAAAAAGAGTAAAAACACGCAATGATCCGTTTTGAATCCGTTTCCAAAACCTATCCCGGCGGCTACCAAGCCTTAAAGAATGTGAGCTTCACCATCGCCAAAGGCGAGATGATTTTTATTGCAGGGCATTCGGGCGCGGGCAAATCCACCGTGTTGCGTTTGATTGCGGGCATCACCAAGCCCACCACCGGCAAAGTGCTGGTGAACAAACACGATTTGGGCGAGCTAAGCGACAACCAGCTGTGCTATATGCGCCAGCACATCGGCATCGTGTTCCAAGACCACAAAATCCTGTTTGACCGCAATGTGTTGCAAAACGTGATGCTGCCCTTGCGCATCATCGGCTACGACAACGAATCCGCCGAAAAGCGCGCGCGTGTGGCGATTGAAAAAGTGGGCTTGGCAGGGCGCGAGCTGTCCGACCCCAACGGCCTATCGGGCGGCGAGCAGCAACGCCTGTGCATCGCCCGCGCCGTGGTGCACCAGCCCAGCCTGCTGATTGCCGACGAGCCCTCCGCCAACCTAGACCGCGCCTATGCGCTGGACATCATGGAATTGTTTAAATCGTTTCACCAAGTGGGCACCACCGTAATCGTGTCGGCGCACGACGAAACCCTGATGCAGGATTACGGGCATCGCATTTTGCGTTTACAAGGCGGGAGGTTTGCAGGATGAGCAGCAATTATTTTTCATTACACGCCGAAAGCGCGAAACGTGCAGCGGGCTATTTTTTCAAACAACCGATTACCTCGCTGCTGATTTTGGCGATGCTGTCTATCGCCATGACGCTGCCGCTCACGCTGTATTTAGGTGTGCAAAGCAGCAAAGACGTGTTAGACAAGCTCAACGATGTACCCAACATCACGCTGTATATGGATGCGGCCGCCAGCCCCGTTAACAATGAAACCGTGCAAAAACTGCTCGCCGAAGACAAGCGCGTGCAAGCCGTGAAATTTGTGGGCAAGGAGCAAGGCTTGGCGGAAATGCAACAAGCAATGGGCGGGCAAGACATTGGCGCGATGCTGGATGAAAACCCGCTGCCCGATGCGTTTATCGTTACGCCAAAAGAAAACAACCCACAAGCGATTGCGGCATTGCAAGAAGATTTGTCGCATTATCCGATGGTGGAATCAGCGCAAATGGACAAGGAATGGATGCAAACCTTGTATCAATTCAACCAGTTGGTAAACAAAGTGTTTTGGTTTTTGGCGGTTACGCTGGGGCTGGCGTTTGTGCTGGTGGCGAACAACACCATTCGACTGCAAATTTTGACGCACAAGGAAGAAATTGAAATCACCAAGCTGCTGGGCGCGCCCTCGTCGTTTGTGCGCCGTCCGTTTTTGTATCAAGCGGCATGGGAAAGCCTGCTGGCATCGGGCATGAGCTTGGGGCTGTGCACGCTGGTGATGCAAGCCACGCAGCCGTTGGTTAATCAAATTTTTCAGCCCTACGGCATCAATTTGCAATGGCGCACGTTTACGCCATCGGAGATGACGGTGGTGCTGCTGGTGGTGTGTTTGCTCGGCATTATGGGCGCATGGCTGGCGGTTACGCAGCATTTGTTTCACTTTCGGGCGAAACGGGATTGATGAGATTAGGCAGCCTGAAAACGATACGAGCAGGGTGTGCGGCTTCGCCATGCACCGTTTAGCCAATGTTTCATGGTGCGTGGCAAAGCCACACGCCCTACAAGATTTATTCCGCAATCAAATACCGTTTCAGGCTGCCTAATGGGTTATTAGGCAGCCTGAAAATCTATTGGGGCTTAGGAAGCAATCATTGTGTTAAAACATCAGGGTGCGGCGTTTTTTGCTGCATTTTGCGCCGATTGTTCCATCCGTTGCGTTGCGGGGAAAATGGGCAGGCTGGTTTTTGCCTAAGCGGTGTAAGCGGCAATTTGTTGGGTGGTATGTTTGCTTATTGTTCGTCTACTAGTTATAGGTTAATTAAGATAAAAAAATTTTTCATATGTTTTGCTTATATTACCTGGTTCACACATCTTATACCCATGTCGGATACCAAGCAGATTAGGGGCGGTAAACCCTAAGCTATAGTTTCCAAGAAACCAAGTATACTTATATAGTACAGTTTTAGTTTCCCAATCATAGTAAAGACGACTCTCCAAATATGCATAACTGTTAAATGCGTAATAGCCTGAATCATAAACCAAAACACGCTTATGAGTTAGATAATCAAAATGATATTCAACGCCTTCAAAGTTTAAAGTCTGGGGATACTTTCGCTTTTCCTCTTCGGAAAGTTCACGTTTTGATTTCTCTTCGTAGTCGGCAAGTTTTAACCAAGCCTCATGCCCGCCCACCATTTCGCGCCATTTTTCGGGTTGTACATAAATGGTTAAGTTGGCTTGCTTGCAGGCTTCCGCACCTGCTAAATAAGCACGATAACCGTCAATAGTCAGATATAACCACCAACAACCAAATGTGAGCATAAAAGCAACGATGCACGCAACCAGCTTGTTTTTAATCAGTTTGAACGGCAAGAAGGGGGCAAGACAAACAATAATGAACCACAAGGCGAAAAACAAAACGACAACACCTAGCATAATTTTTCCTTTGGATTGAATGGTTGGAACTGCGCTGGCGAAGGGTTTTTTTCAATCCGCCCTTCTGCCATCCGCAACAGTCGTCTTAATCGGCGCAAGCAAAAATGGGGCAAATGGGCTTGTTTGAATGGGCATAGCGGTTTCAGGCTGCCTACACCTAAAACAAGCTCTGGTTAAACAAATCCTTATCGCTGGGCTGCTCGCCGCGCTCATGCGCCAGCAGCCATTGTTTGCGCTGCAAGCCGCCTGCGTAGCCCGTTAGGCTGCCGTCCGAGCCGATGACGCGGTGGCAGGGGATGATGATGGAGACGCGGTTTGCGCCGTTGGCGTTGGCTACTGCGCGCACGGCGGTGGGCTTGCCGATGCGGTTGGCTTGCTCTTGGTAGCTGACGGTTTTGCCGTAGGGGATGGTTTGCAGGGCTTGCCACACGGCAGCCTGAAACGGGGTGGATGGGGTGTGCAGGGCGACGCTAAATTGCTGGCGGCAGCCTGAAAAGTATTCGCCTAGCTCGGCTTCGGTTTGTTGCAGGTGTTCGTTGTCGCCGATAACCAGCGGGCGTTGCAGCAGGCGTTGTAGGTCTTGTTGCTCGCGCTCCACGCTTTTGCTGCCAACAAATTCTAGCAGGCATAGACCTTGCTCGGTGGCACAGGCGATGATTTTGCCCAGCGGGCTGGGGAGGATGCGGCTTTGGATGGCGGGCATAGTGGGGCTTTCGTGGTTTGAGTGGATAAAGGCAGCCTGAAAACGTTTAAAACCCGTTTTCAGGCTGCCTTTGGTTTAGGATTTGGCTGGCTTTTCGGGGCGCACCCAGCCTTCAACCGTTTGCTGTCGTGCGCGGGCAATCACCAGCTTGCCTGCGGCGCAGTTTTTGGTAATCACGCTGCCCGCGCCTGTGGTTGCCTTGTCGCCCACGCTTACAGGCGCAACCAGCACGCTGTTGGAGCCGATGCGTACTTCGTTGCCAATGGTGGTTTTATGTTTGTTTACGCCGTCGTAGTTCGCGGTAATCGTGCCCGCGCCGATGTTGCTTTTTTCGCCGATAGTGGCATCGCCGATGTAGCTCAAATGGTTGGCTTTGCTGCCGCGCCCGATTTGGCTGTTTTTCACTTCCACAAAATTGCCGATGTGCACTTCGTCCGCCAGCACGGCTTGGGGGCGCAGGCGGGCGAACGGGCCGATTTGCGCGTTTTCGCCGACGGTGCAGTCTTCCAAATGGCTAAACGGCGCGATGCGCGTGCCTGCGGCGATTTTGGCGTTGTGAATCACGCAGTTTGCGCCGATGGTTACGTTATCGCCCAGCTCGCAATCGCCTGTGAACACGCAGTTCACGTCGATTTGCACGTCTTGCCCGTGTTTCAGGCTGCCGCGCAGGTCAAAGCGGCTGGGGTCTAACAGGGTTACGCCGTTTTGCAGCAGTTGCCGCGCTTGGGTTTGCTGGAAAATGCGCTCCAATTCCGCCAGTTGCATTTTGTTGTTCACGCCTGCGGCAAGATGGTGGTCAGATACGGGATGCGGTGTTACGGCAACGCCGTCGCGCACGGCAAGTGCAACGACATCGGTCAGATAATATTCGCCCTGTGCGTTGTTGCTTTGCAGCGTGTTCAGCCAGCCGCCCAAATATTGGTTGGGCAACACGAAAATGCCGGTGTTCACTTCGCGGATGGCTTTTTGCGCGGCATCGGCGTCCTTCTCTTCCACAATCTGCACCACTTGGTTATCCGCATTGCGGATGATGCGCCCGTAGCCCGTGGGGTTGTCCATGATGTCGGTCAGGATACCCACGCCGTCGCCTGCTGTGGCGAGCAAGGCTTGCAGATTGTCGCGGTTAATCAGCGGCACATCGCCATACAGCACCAGCGTGCGCCCGTCTTGCGGCAGATGCGGCAGCGCGGTTTTGACGGCGTGTCCCGTGCCCAGCTGCTCGGTTTGTTCCACCCAGCCCACTTGGGCATCGGCAAGCTGTTGTTTCACCTGCTCTTTGCCATGCCCAATCACCACATGGATGGCTTGCGGGGCGAGCGTTTGCGCGGTTTGGATAACGTGCGCGAGCATGGGTTTGCCGCCGATGGGGTGCAACACTTTGGGCTGGCGGGAATACATGCGCGTGCCTTTGCCTGCGGCGAGGATGATGATGTTTAGGGTCATGGGGTTTCCTTTGGGGTGGGGTTTTACTATAAGCAATATGGTTTCAGGCTGCCTTATCTTGCTGAGGCAGCCTGAAAATGATGATTTGCCTGTAAACAACTATTCGCCTGTATTGGGCAAGATGGCGTGCGGTTCGGGGCGCGCGCTGTGGTACAGGGTGTTTTGCGATGCCGCGCCGTTGGTGTAGTAAACGCCTGTGCCGGTGGGGTATTTTTGGCGAACGTGGGTTCTGCCGTCGTCGCCCGCATAGGTTTCCCATGTGCAGGCGGATAGGGCGGCGGTTGCGATGAGGGCGAGGATAAGGGGGGTGGTTTTCATGGGGTTGTCCTTTGTTTGGAAAGTGTATAGTGAATTGAATTTGAATGATTACTGCGTTGGCTCGCCTTGCTGTACCACTTGTGCTATCTGCGGCTCGCCGCCTTGTACTCATTCAAATTGAATTCACTATAAATTATAGCAGATATGGTTGAGGCAGCCTGAAATGAGGGTTTCAGGCTGCCTTGATGGGGCGTGCTGCGTTTAGCTGCAATCCCGAGTGAACAACGCGGCAGGCTGCAAAGTGCGGTTGAGATAGTCTTGGCAGAAATCGGACAGGGTGTTCATGGCGACTCTCCGTGGCAAACAAAAAGAATGCGGATTGAAGCGGTTGCAAAATCTCCGCCTGCGCGGGCAGGGCGGCGGTTAGATTTTCAGCCAGTCTCTGCGGTTTTCAGGCTGCCTGCGTCTGCGCATCCACCCATTCTCTGGGCAGCGCGCTGTCGTGCATTTCCAGCACAAAACCTTGGATTTCGCTTGGATAGCGATGGGCGGCTTCGGCGAGGATGTAGCGGTAAACGTGTTGGCTGAACACGTTGTCCTCTTCGTTTTCCGCCGTGAAGCCGATGGTTTGCCACTCTTTGCCACCGGAAACAATCTGCCAATCGCCAAATTGCAGGGCAATTTGACCGCTTTCTTCGCCCGCTGCCAGCCGCCAGTCGGCTTCGCTCCATTCGTACACGCCTTCCAGCTCGCGCTCGCCGGGGACTTCATCGTCATCCTCGTTTTCATAAGCGTCGGCATAGTCCCAAATTTCGCCGCCTATTT
Source organism: Kingella bonacorsii (assembly GCF_016623605.1). Lineage (NCBI taxonomy): Bacteria > Pseudomonadati > Pseudomonadota > Betaproteobacteria > Neisseriales > Neisseriaceae > Kingella > Kingella bonacorsii. Next base: position 418,288 of record NZ_JAEHNZ010000002.1, read on the forward strand.
CATATTCCAGCAGCAACTGCGGGTCGCTTACCGCTGCGCCTGCACCAAATTCAAACGACGCGCCTTCTTCAAAGCCGTGCACAAACAGCCAGCCGAAGGAGCAGGCGGCGTTGTGCGCACGATTGCTGGCACGGATGCGGAAAATCAGGTGTTCAATAATGGCTTCAATGTTGGCGGGTTTCAGGCGGGTAATCTGCATGCGTTTTCCTGATTGGAGAGATTGACGAGGCTGGCTGTGATTTTCAGGCAGCCTGAAAAAACCGGCATTCTACCCGAAATCTGCCTGTAAAATAGCCAGCCTTGCCAACCAGATTAGCCCAAATTTCAGGCTGCCCTGAATATGAAACCTGCCCGCCCGCTTTCCACAAAAGGACACCCCATGACCGAAACCGAACGCCAAGCATGGCTGCAACTGGCTTTCACGCCCCACATCGGCGCGGAAAGTTTCGCCGTTTTGTTGCAAATGTATGGCACCGCCAGCGCCGCCTTGCAAGCGCCCGCCGAAGTCATCGCGCAACTGGGCAAACACGCCAAACACGCCGCCCGCGAATGGCACAACACAAGCCTCGCCCGCGCCGCCGCCGAAGCCGCGCTGCAATGGGAGCAACAACCCGGCTGCCGCCTGATGCTCGCGTGCGACAGCGATTACCCCGCCATGCTCGCCGAAGGCATCACCGCCCCGCCCGTGCTGTTTTTGCGCGGCAACACCGAATGGCTGCATCAACCCAGCATCGCCATTGTTGGCAGCCGCCACGCCACCCCGCAAGCCATGCGCATCGCCCACGATTTCGGGCAAGCCCTCAGCGAATACGGCATCACCGTTATATCAGGCATGGCAGCAGGCATTGACACCGCCGCCCACCAAGGCGCGCTCAAAGGCAAAGCCAGCACCATCGCCGTGTGGGGCACAGGCATTGACCGCATCTATCCCGCCAGCAACCGCACCCTCGCCCACCAAATCGCCGAACGCGGGCTAATCATCTCCGAATTTCCGCTGGACACCCGCCCGCTGGCAGGCAACTTCCCCCGCCGCAACCGCATCATCGCCGCGCAAAGCCAAGCCGTGCTGGTAGTGGAAGCCGCGCTAGAAAGCGGCTCGCTCATCACCGCCCGACTCGCCGGCGAAATGGGGCGCGACGTGATGGCGATACCGGGCTCAATCGACAACCCGCACGCCAAAGGCTGCCACAAGCTCATCAAAGAAGGCGCAAAACTCGTTGAAAACCTTATGGACATTGTGGACGAACTCTCCTACCCCGCCCGCATCGCCTCCAGCAGCCTGAAACCCAAAACCCACGCCGCTAAACCCAAGCCCACCTTATCCCAGCCCTTATCCACAGAGTTACCCACAACGACACCCTCGCCCGAACCCGAATCCACCAATGAACACCCTTTGCTTACCAAAATGGGCTACGACCCCATCCACCCCGACACCCTAGCCGAACAAACAGGACAACCCGCCGCCGACATCTACGCCCAGCTCACCGAATGGGAACTAGACGGCATCGTAGCCAGCATGACAGGCGGGCGTTACCAGCGCATCAAATGATTATCCACATCAGGCAGCCTGAAATCTTTTGGCGACAAGCTGTCGCCGCTCCATTTTAGATTTCAGGCTGCCTCAGGGTTTTTGCAAAGGTTTCAACCTGTGTAGCGAAGCAAGGCTGCGAAACCAAAAACAAAAAGCACCCATCGCGAGATGAGTGCTTTTCACATCAGAAGCAAACTTACACTTTTGCAGCCGCAGCCACTTCCGCCGCGTAATCCACTTCTTTTTTCTCAATACCGTCGCCCACTTTATAGCGAACGAAAGAAACCACTTCCGAACCATTCTCTTTCAAGAATTGCGCCACGGTTTGGTCAGGATTCATCACAAACGCCTGTCCGTTCAAAGTAACCTCGGCCAAGTATTTTTTGATGCGCCCTTCAACCATTTTCGCCGCGATTTCAGCAGGTTTGCCGGAAGCAATCGCTTGCTCGGTGTAAATATGGCGTTCTTTTTCCACCAAAGCCGCATCCACTTGGTCTTCGCTCACGCATTGCGGTTTTGCCGCCACGATGTGCATGCCCACTTTGCGCGCCACGTCTTCCACGCCTTTGTATTCAACCAAAACGCCTTCGGTTGCCAAAGCGCCGTGAATGTAAGCCACCAGATTATTAGCCGTTTCAATCACTTGGAAGCGGCGAACCGACATATTTTCGCCCAGCTTGGCAATCACCGCTTTGCGCTCTTCTTCAACCAACGCGCTCAACTCTTCAACCGTAGCCGGTTTTTTCTCGGCAGCCATTTTGGCTACAAAGTTAGCAAACGCCACAAAACCCGCGTCTTTGGCAACAAAGTCTGTTTCGCAGTTCACTTCAACCAAAGCGCCCACGTTGCCTTCAATCGCAAAGGCCAACACGCCTTCCGCTGCAGTGCGGCCGGCCAATTTACCCGCTTTCGCACCCGATTTAATACGCAAGATTTCTTCCGCTTTTTCCATGTTGCCTTCCGCTTCAACCAAGGCTTTTTTGCATTCCATCATGCCCAAGCCGGTAGCCGCGCGCAAATCCGCAACCATTTTTGCAGTAATTTCTGCCATGAGTTTCTCCAATCTCTATAACTAATTTTCAGGCTGCCTAAATATTCAGGCAGCCTGAAATCAACAATCAATAATTAAGCAGCCGCAGCAGCTTGAGCCGCAGCAACCGTTTCCGCAACGGCTTGGTTTTTGCCTTCCAATACCGCATCGGCGATACCACGGCAATACAAGCGAATCGCTTTTGCAGAGTCATCGTTACCAGGGATAACATATTGCACCAAATCAGGGCTGTTATTGCTATCCACAACCGCAATTACGGGAATGCCCAATTTAGCTGCCTCAACCAAAGTACCATGTTGGTAGCCCGTATCAATCACAAAAATCGCGTCAGGCAAACCTTTCATCTCTTTAATGCCGCCCAAAGAACGTTCCAGTTTTTCTACTTCGCGTGTCATATCCAGCAATTCTTTTTTGTTGTAGCCGCTGCTCTCAGCATTAGCCAAAATTGCTGTTTTTTCTTCCAAACGTTTGATAGATTGTTTTACTGTTTTATAGTTAGTCAGCATACCGCCCAACCAACGATAGTCCACATAAGGCATGCCTGCGCGCTGCGCTTCTTCTTTAATGATTTCACGGGCTTGGCGTTTCGTACCCACAAACAAAACCGTACCTTTGTTCGCAACCAAACGGCGCACAACTTCTTGCGCTTCTTGGAACAACGGAACCGTTTTTTCCAAATTGATGATGTGAATCTTATTGCGCGCACCAAAAATGTACTGCGCCATTTTGGGATTCCAATAACGGGTTTGGTGGCCAAAGTGAACGCCAGCTTCAATCATCTGGCGCATAGTAACTTGAGACATAATATTCCTTTAAAGGGTTAAAGCAAACATCACACACTAGAACCTGAAAACAAGCACCCTTTTTTGTGCGATGCGAGCGTTGAAAAATAAAAACGCTTCCAAAGTGAAAGCTTTTGGATTATAACAGTTATATTTTTTCATTTCCAGTAACAAAACCGCCGCGACATTAAGTCATGGCGGTTTTTATCGTTATTCCAGATTACTTAGCGGCATCAGCCTTATTGGCCTTATCAGCCTTAGACGCAGCAGGTTTGGGCGCCGCTTTGGGTTGGGCGGCAGGCGCAGCAGCGCCCACCGTCAATTCGCTTCTCAACTTATCCACTGTTTTTTGCCCGATACCGGGCACATTTTTCAAATCGTCCACTGATTTGAACGCACCATTTTTTTGACGGTATTCCACAATTGCCGTAGCTTTTTTCGCCTTAATGCCTTTCAGCGTACTCAGTTGCTCCACCGTTGCCGTGTTCAAATCAACCGCAGCCAGCGCAAAAGAAAAGCTCAACGAAGCCAGCACAGCCAAGAATAATTTTTTCAACATGATAAAATCTCCATAAAGTGATTTAAAACAAAAGCCGCATTCTATTTTCAAAGTATGCATTATGCAAGCCAATCATTCATCAAATAATCACCAAAAATAAAACGTAAATTATAGCTTTAAACCATATAAAGCCCAAGACTAAACCCCTTTGGCTGTGATGGCAACCAAAGGGGTTTTGCATAAGGAGTTTGGCGATGACCTACTTTCGCATGGGAATCCATACTATCATCGGCGCTGGTTCGTTTCACTGTCCTGTTCGGGATGGGAAGGAGTGGGACCAAACCGCTATGGTCGCCAAACATAAACTGTCAAATTGGCAAGCCGTTTATCAACTTTTTATTTATTACTTTATTTTGTCTTATTTCGGTGATGAATGTATTCATCAGTAAGCTTTATCTTTGCTTCACTTTGTTTTATTGCAAAGTTCTTCAAATGATAGAGTCAAGCCTCACGAGCAATTAGTACAGGTTAGCTTCACACGTTACCGTGCTTCCACACCCTGCCTATCAACGTCCTGGTCTCGAACGACTCTTTAGGAGGATTAAATCCTCAGGGAAGTCTCATCTTCAGGCGAGTTTCGCGCTTAGATGCTTTCAGCGCTTATCTCTTCCGAACTTAGCTACCCGGCGATGCGACTGGCGTCACAACCGGTACACCAGAGGTTCGTCCACTCCGGTCCTCTCGTACTAGGAGCAGCCCCCGTCAAACTTCCAACGCCCACTGCAGATAGGGACCAAACTGTCTCACGACGTTTTAAACCCAGCTCACGTACCACTTTAAATGGCGAACAGCCATACCCTTGGGACCGACTACAGCCCCAGGATGTGATGAGCCGACATCGAGGTGCCAAACTCCGCCGTCGATATGGACTCTTGGGCGGAATCAGCCTGTTATCCCCGGAGTACCTTTTATCCGTTGAGCGATGGCCCTTCCATTCAGAACCACCGGATCACTATGTCCTGCTTTCGCACCTGCTCGACTTGTCGGTCTCGCAGTTAAGCTACCTTTTGCCATTGCACTATCAGTCCGATTTCCGACCGGACCTAGGTAACCTTCGAACTCCTCCGTTACTCTTTGGGAGGAGACCGCCCCAGTCAAACTGCCTACCATGCACGGTCCCCGACCCGGATTACGGGTCTGGGTTAGAACCTCAAAGCCACCAGGGTGGTATTTCAAGGACGGCTCCACAGAAACTGGCGTTTCTGCTTCTAAGCCTCCCACCTATCCTACACAAGTGACTTCAAAGTCCAATGCAAAGCTACAGTAAAGGTTCACGGGGTCTTTCCGTCTAGCAGCGGGGAGATTGCATCTTCACAACCATTTCAACTTCGCTGAGTCTCGGGAGGAGACAGTGTGGCCATCGTTACGCCATTCGTGCGGGTCGGAACTTACCCGACAAGGAATTTCGCTACCTTAGGACCGTTATAGTTACGGCCGCCGTTTACTGGGGCTTCGATCTGATGCTCTCACATCTTCAATTAACCTTCCAGCACCGGGCAGGCGTCACACTCTATACGTCCACTTTCGTGTTAGCAGAGTGCTGTGTTTTTAATAAACAGTCGCAGCCACCGATTCTCTGCGACCCTCAGATGCTTCCGGAGCAAGTCCTTTACATTAGAGGGCATACCTTCTCCCGAAGTTACGGTATCAATTTGCCGAGTTCCTTCTCCCGAGTTCTCTCAAGCGCCTTAGAATTCTCATCCTGCCCACCTGTGTCGGTTTGCGGTACGGTTTAATTCAAACTGAAGCTTAGTGGCTTTTCCTGGAAGCGTGGTATTTGCTGCTTCATGTCCGTAGACACTCGTCATCACGTCTCGGTATTAAAGAAGCGGATTTGCCTACTCCTTCTACCTACCGGCTTAAACAATCTATTCCAACAGATTGCCAGCATAACCTTCTCCGTCCCCACATCGCATTTGAATCAAGTACGGGAATATTAACCCGTTTCCCATCGACTACGCATCTCTGCCTCGCCTTAGGGGCCGACTCACCCTACGCCGATGAACGTTGCGTAGGAAACCTTGGGCTTTCGGCGAGCGGGCTTTTCACCCGCTTTATCGCTACTCATGTCAACATTCGCACTTCTGATACCTCCAGCATACCTTACGATACACCTTCTCAGGCCTACAGAACGCTCCCCTACCATGCACTAAAAGTGCATCCGCAGCTTCGGTTACAGATTTGAGCCCCGTTACATCTTCCGCGCAGGAAGACTCGACCAGTGAGCTATTACGCTTTCTTTAAATGATGGCTGCTTCTAAGCCAACATCCTGGCTGTCTGTGCCTTCCCACTTCGTTTACCACTTAATCTGTCATTTGGGACCTTAGCTGGCGGTCTGGGTTGTTTCCCTCTTGACACCGGACGTTAGCACCCGATGTCTGTCTCCCGAGGAGCAACTTGATGGTATTCTTAGTTTGCCATGGGTTGGTAAGTTGCAATAACCCCCTAGCCATAACAGTGCTTTACCCCCATCAGTCTCATACTCGAGGCACTACCTAAATAGTTTTCGGGGAGAACCAGCTATCTCCGAGTTTGTTTAGCCTTTCACCCCTATCCACAGCTCATCCCCGCATTTTGCAACATGCGTGGGTTCGGACCTCCAGTACCTGTTACGGCACCTTCATCCTGGCCATGGATAGATCACTCGGTTTCGGGTCTACACCCAGCAACTATGTCGCCCTATTAAGACTCGGTTTCCCTACGCCTCCCCTATCCGGTTAAGCTCGCTACTGAATGTAAGTCGTTGACCCATTATACAAAAGGTACGCAGTCACGGAATTATTCCGCTCCCACTGTATGTATGCATCAGGTTTCAGGTTCTATTTCACTCCCCTCCCGGGGTTCTTTTCGCCTTTCCCTCACGGTACTGGTTCACTATCGGTCGATGATGAGTATTTAGCCTTGGAGGATGGTCCCCCCATCTTCAGACAGGATTTCTCGTGTCCCGCCCTACTTGTCGTATACCTAGTACCACCAATCTGTTTTCGAATACGGGGCTATCACCCACTATGGCAGAAGTTTCCAATTCCTTCTTCTAACAGTTTGGCTATCTTATACAGGCTCCTCCGCGTTCGCTCGCCACTACTTGCGGAATCTCGGTTGATTTCTTTTCCTCCGGGTACTTAGATGGTTCAGTTCTCCGGGTTCGCTTCTCTTGTCCTATGTATTCAGACAAGGATACTTAGTAAACTAAGTGGGTTTCCCCATTCGGACATCACCGGGTCATTGCTTTATTGCCAGCTCTCCGATGCTTTTCGCAGGCTTACACGTCCTTCGTCGCCTATCATCGCCAAGGCATCCACCTGATGCACTTATTCACTTGACTCTATCATTTGAAGAACCTTTTGACTTCGTTATAACCAGCGTTGACTACCGCTATAACTTAGATTCCCTACTTTGATAAAGCTTACTGCTTTGTTGTGTCTTAATCCTGCCTTTTGTGTTTCAGGATTAAGTCGATACAATCATCACCCAAATTCTTTTGTTTGTTTCTTTTTTGCCTGTTTGCTTTTTAACTTGCGTTAAATGGCATTTCAGGCTGCCTGAAATGCTGTTGCACCAGCATTTCAAACCAATCCAAACTTTTGTCTTTGTTTGTTGATTTCGGCTTTCCAATTTGTTAAAGATCGATGCGTTGTTTTCGCAAATTAAAATAGCCTAACATGCTTTCAGGCTGCTTTGATTTGGGAAATCTTGGTGGAGGCAAACGGGATCGAACCGATGACCCCCTGCTTGCAAAGCAGGTGCTCTACCAACTGAGCTATGCCCCCAGTATTCTCTTTTCCTCTCATGAGGTTTTTTACTTGCGGCTTGCTTCTCTTGGTGGGTCTGGTAGGACTTGAACCTACGACCCCACGCTTATCAAGCGTGTGCTCTAACCACCTGAGCTACAAACCCTATGTGTCGCATCTTTATGTACAGTTTACCGATAAGTGTGAGTGCCTAATCGTCTCTTTTTCTCTAGAAAGGAGGTGATCCAGCCGCAGGTTCCCCTACGGCTACCTTGTTACGACTTCACCCCAGTCATGAAACATACCGTGGTAAGCGGCCTCCTTGCGGTTAGCCTACCTACTTCTGGTATCCCCCACTCCCATGGTGTGACGGGCGGTGTGTACAAGACCCGGGAACGTATTCACCGCAGTATGCTGACCTGCGATTACTAGCGATTCCGACTTCATGCACTCGAGTTGCAGAGTGCAATCCGGACTACGATCGGTTTTCTGAGATTGGCTCCACCTCGCGGCTTGGCTACCCTCTGTACCGACCATTGTATGACGTGTGAAGCCCTGGTCATAAGGGCCATGAGGACTTGACGTCATCCCCACCTTCCTCCGGTTTGTCACCGGCAGTCTCATTAGAGTGCCCAACTGAATGGTGGCAACTAATGACAAGGGTTGCGCTCGTTGCGGGACTTAACCCAACATCTCACGACACGAGCTGACGACAGCCATGCAGCACCTGTGTTACGGCTCCCGAAGGCACTCTTCCGTCTCTGGAAGATTCCGTACATGTCAAGACCAGGTAAGGTTCTTCGCGTTGCATCGAATTAATCCACATCATCCACCGCTTGTGCGGGTCCCCGTCAATTCCTTTGAGTTTTAATCTTGCGACCGTACTCCCCAGGCGGTCAATTTCACGCGTTAGCTTCGCTACTAAGGCATCAAGTGCCCCAACAGCTAATTGACATCGTTTAGGGCGTGGACTACCAGGGTATCTAATCCTGTTTGCTACCCACGCTTTCGAGCATGAACGTCAGTATTATCCCAGGGGGCTGCCTTCGCCATCGGTATTCCTCCACATCTCTACGCATTTCACTGCTACACGTGGAATTCTACCCCCCTCTGACATACTCTAGCTTACCAGTTCAAAACGCAGTTCCCAAGTTAAGCTCGGGGATTTCACATCTTGCTTAATAAACCGTCTGCGCTCGCTTTACGCCCAGTAATTCCGATTAACGCTCGCACCCTACGTATTACCGCGGCTGCTGGCACGTAGTTAGCCGGTGCTTATTCTTTAGGTACCGTCAGCAGATAATGGTATTAACACTATCCTTTTCTTCCCTAACAAAAGTCCTTTACAACCCGAAGGCCTTCTTCAGACACGCGGCATGGCTGGATCAGGCTTGCGCCCATTGTCCAAAATTCCCCACTGCTGCCTCCCGTAGGAGTCTGGGCCGTGTCTCAGTCCCAGTGTGGCGGATCATCCTCTCAGACCCGCTACTGATCGTCGCCTTGGTAGGCCTTTACCCCACCAACTAGCTAATCAGACATCGGCCGCTCGAATAACGTGAGGTCCGAAGAGCCCCCACTTTCCTTCTCAAAGCGTATGCGGTATTAGCTATCCTTTCGGATAGTTATCCCCCATTACTCGGTACGTTCCGATGCATTACTCACCCGTTCGCCACTCGCCACCAAAAGAGCAAGCTCTTTCGTGCTGCCGTTCGACTTGCATGTGTAAAGCATGCCGCCAGCGTTCAATCTGAGCCAGGATCAAACTCTTATGTTTAATCTCTAACTTACTTTATTCTGGTCTGCTTCAAAGAAACTGACAAGGCAATCAATAATAATTCAAACTAAAAGCCTAAATCATCATCAATCCTTCTTGTCTGTTTTTGTCGCAGTGTGAGACCATCAGGCACTCACACTTATCGGTAATCTGCTTTTTAAAGAACAAAAAAAATTAGACCTCTTTGTGAGGCGGCTGCCGTAGCAGCGAAAGATGCGAACTATACGCACACAAACCAATATTGTCAATCCCCACAACAGAAAATGTTTCTGTAAAACGGTCAAATGATTGCGCAATAATGGTTTTTTTGTTCGG